>NZ_MDDR01000037.1 GCF_001870435.1 Pseudomonas costantinii
GCGCAAGTGGTTGAAGTTGTTGAAGAAATCTTCGAAAGCTTCTGAAAATAATCACTTGACAGCAAATGAGGCTGCTGTAGAATGCGCGCCTCGGTTGAGACGAAAGATCTTAACCAACCGCTCTTTAACAACTGAATCAAGCAATTCGTGTGGGTGCTTGTGGAGTCAGACTGATAGTCAACAAGATTATCAGCATCACAAGTTACTCCGCGAGAAATCAAAGATGTAACCAACGATTGCTGAGCCAAGTTTAGGGTTTCTTAAAAACCCAAAGATGTTTGAACTGAAGAGTTTGATCATGGCTCAGATTGAACGCTGGCGGCAGGCCTAACACATGCAAGTCGAGCGGTAGAGAGAAGCTTGCTTCTCTTGAGAGCGGCGGACGGGTGAGTAATGCCTAGGAATCTGCCTGGTAGTGGGGGATAACGTTCGGAAACGGACGCTAATACCGCATACGTCCTACGGGAGAAAGCAGGGGACCTTCGGGCCTTGCGCTATCAGATGAGCCTAGGTCGGATTAGCTAGTTGGTGAGGTAATGGCTCACCAAGGCGACGATCCGTAACTGGTCTGAGAGGATGATCAGTCACACTGGAACTGAGACACGGTCCAGACTCCTACGGGAGGCAGCAGTGGGGAATATTGGACAATGGGCGAAAGCCTGATCCAGCCATGCCGCGTGTGTGAAGAAGGTCTTCGGATTGTAAAGCACTTTAAGTTGGGAGGAAGGGCAGTTGCCTAATACGTAACTGTTTTGACGTTACCGACAGAATAAGCACCGGCTAACTCTGTGCCAGCAGCCGCGGTAATACAGAGGGTGCAAGCGTTAATCGGAATTACTGGGCGTAAAGCGCGCGTAGGTGGTTTGTTAAGTTGGATGTGAAATCCCCGGGCTCAACCTGGGAACTGCATTCAAAACTGACTGACTAGAGTATGGTAGAGGGTGGTGGAATTTCCTGTGTAGCGGTGAAATGCGTAGATATAGGAAGGAACACCAGTGGCGAAGGCGACCACCTGGACTAATACTGACACTGAGGTGCGAAAGCGTGGGGAGCAAACAGGATTAGATACCCTGGTAGTCCACGCCGTAAACGATGTCAACTAGCCGTTGGAAGCCTTGAGCTTTTAGTGGCGCAGCTAACGCATTAAGTTGACCGCCTGGGGAGTACGGCCGCAAGGTTAAAACTCAAATGAATTGACGGGGGCCCGCACAAGCGGTGGAGCATGTGGTTTAATTCGAAGCAACGCGAAGAACCTTACCAGGCCTTGACATCCAATGAACTTTCTAGAGATAGATTGGTGCCTTCGGGAACATTGAGACAGGTGCTGCATGGCTGTCGTCAGCTCGTGTCGTGAGATGTTGGGTTAAGTCCCGTAACGAGCGCAACCCTTGTCCTTAGTTACCAGCACGTAATGGTGGGCACTCTAAGGAGACTGCCGGTGACAAACCGGAGGAAGGTGGGGATGACGTCAAGTCATCATGGCCCTTACGGCCTGGGCTACACACGTGCTACAATGGTCGGTACAGAGGGTTGCCAAACCGCGAGGTGGAGCTAATCCCATAAAACCGATCGTAGTCCGGATCGCAGTCTGCAACTCGACTGCGTGAAGTCGGAATCGCTAGTAATCGCGAATCAGAATGTCGCGGTGAATACGTTCCCGGGCCTTGTACACACCGCCCGTCACACCATGGGAGTGGGTTGCACCAGAAGTAGCTAGTCTAACCTTCGGGAGGACGGTTACCACGGTGTGATTCATGACTGGGGTGAAGTCGTAACAAGGTAGCCGTAGGGGAACCTGCGGCTGGATCACCTCCTTAATCGACGACATCAGCTGCTCCATAAGTTCCCACACGAATTGCTTGATTCATTGAAGAAGACGATAAGAAGCAGCCCGAAATTGGGTCTGTAGCTCAGTTGGTTAGAGCGCACCCCTGATAAGGGTGAGGTCGGCAGTTCGAATCTGCCCAGACCCACCAATTTTGTGTGGGAAACGCCTGTAGAAATACGGGGCCATAGCTCAGCTGGGAGAGCGCCTGCCTTGCACGCAGGAGGTCAACGGTTCGATCCCGTTTGGCTCCACCACTACTGCTTCTACGTTATGAAAGCTTAGAAATGAGCATTCCATCAGGTTGATGGTGAATGTTGATTTCTAGTCTTTGATTAGATCGTTCTTTAAAAATTTGGGTATGTGATAGAAAGATAGACTGAACGTTACTTTCACTGGTAACGGATCAGGCTAAGGTAAAATTTGTGAGTTACTCAGTTTTGAGTATTATCGAATTTTCGGCGAATGTTGTCTTCACAGTATAACCAGATTGCTTGGGGTTATATGGTCAAGTGAAGAAGCGCATACGGTGGATGCCTTGGCAGTCAGAGGCGATGAAAGACGTGGTAGCCTGCGAAAAGCTTCGGGGAGTCGGCAAACAGACTTTGATCCGGAGATGTCTGAATGGGGGAACCCAGCCATCATAAGATGGTTATCTTACGCTGAATACATAGGCGTAAGAGGCGAACCAGGGGAACTGAAACATCTAAGTACCCTGAGGAAAAGAAATCAACCGAGATTCCCTTAGTAGTGGCGAGCGAACGGGGACTAGCCCTTAAGTGGCTTTGAGATTAGCGGAACGCTCTGGAAAGTGCGGCCATAGTGGGTGATAGCCCTGTACGCGAAAATCTCTTAGTCATGAAATCGAGTAGGACGGAGCACGAGAAACTTTGTCTGAATATGGGGGGACCATCCTCCAAGGCTAAATACTACTGACTGACCGATAGTGAACTAGTACCGTGAGGGAAAGGCGAAAAGAACCCCGGAGAGGGGAGTGAAATAGATCCTGAAACCGTATGCGTACAAGCAGTGGGAGCCCACTTTGTTGGGTGACTGCGTACCTTTTGTATAATGGGTCAGCGACTTATTTTCAGTGGCGAGCTTAACCGAATAGGGGAGGCGTAGCGAAAGCGAGTCTTAATAGGGCGTCTAGTCGCTGGGAATAGACCCGAAACCGGGCGATCTATCCATGGGCAGGTTGAAGGTTGGGTAACACTAACTGGAGGACCGAACCGACTACCGTTGAAAAGTTAGCGGATGACCTGTGGATCGGAGTGAAAGGCTAATCAAGCTCGGAGATAGCTGGTTCTCCTCGAAAGCTATTTAGGTAGCGCCTCATGTATCACTGTAGGGGGTAGAGCACTGTTTCGGCTAGGGGGTCATCCCGACTTACCAAACCGATGCAAACTCCGAATACCTACAAGTGCCGAGCATGGGAGACACACGGCGGGTGCTAACGTCCGTCGTGAAAAGGGAAACAACCCAGACCGTCAGCTAAGGTCCCAAAGTTATGGTTAAGTGGGAAACGATGTGGGAAGGCTTAGACAGCTAGGAGGTTGGCTTAGAAGCAGCCACCCTTTAAAGAAAGCGTAATAGCTCACTAGTCGAGTCGGCCTGCGCGGAAGATGTAACGGGGCTCAAACCATACACCGAAGCTACGGGTATCACGTAAGTGATGCGGTAGAGGAGCGTTCTGTAAGCCTGTGAAGGTGAGTTGAGAAGCTTGCTGGAGGTATCAGAAGTGCGAATGCTGACATGAGTAACGACAATGGGTGTGAAAAACACCCACGCCGAAAGACCAAGGTTTCCTGCGCAACGTTAATCGACGCAGGGTTAGTCGGTCCCTAAGGCGAGGCTGAAAAGCGTAGTCGATGGAAAACAGGTTAATATTCCTGTACTTCTGGTTATTGCGATGGAGGGACGGAGAAGGCTAGGCCAGCTTGGCGTTGGTTGTCCAAGTTTAAGGTGGTAGGCTGGAATCTTAGGTAAATCCGGGATTCTAAGGCCGAGAGCTGATGACGAGCTAACTTTTAGTTAGCGAAGTGGTTGATGCCATGCTTCCAAGAAAAGCTTCTAAGCTTCAGGTAACCAGGAACCGTACCCCAAACCGACACAGGTGGTTGGGTAGAGAATACCAAGGCGCTTGAGAGAACTCGGGTGAAGGAACTAGGCAAAATGGCACCGTAACTTCGGGAGAAGGTGCGCCGGTGAGGGTGAAGGACTTGCTCCGTAAGCTCATGCCGGTCGAAGATACCAGGCCGCTGCGACTGTTTATTAAAAACACAGCACTCTGCAAACACGAAAGTGGACGTATAGGGTGTGACGCCTGCCCGGTGCCGGAAGGTTAATTGATGGGGTTAGCTAACGCGAAGCTCTTGATCGAAGCCCCGGTAAACGGCGGCCGTAACTATAACGGTCCTAAGGTAGCGAAATTCCTTGTCGGGTAAGTTCCGACCTGCACGAATGGCGTAACGATGGCGGCGCTGTCTCCACCCGAGACTCAGTGAAATTGAAATCGCTGTGAAGATGCAGTGTATCCGCGGCTAGACGGAAAGACCCCGTGAACCTTTACTATAGCTTTGCACTGGACTTTGAATTTGCTTGTGTAGGATAGGTGGGAGGCTTTGAAGCGTGGACGCCAGTCTGCGTGGAGCCAACCTTGAAATACCACCCTGGCAACTTTGAGGTTCTAACTCAGGTCCGTTATCCGGATCGAGGACAGTGTATGGTGGGTAGTTTGACTGGGGCGGTCTCCTCCTAAAGAGTAACGGAGGAGTACGAAGGTGCGCTCAGACCGGTCGGAAATCGGTCGTAGAGTATAAAGGCAAAAGCGCGCTTGACTGCGAGACAGACACGTCGAGCAGGTACGAAAGTAGGTCTTAGTGATCCGGTGGTTCTGTATGGAAGGGCCATCGCTCAACGGATAAAAGGTACTCCGGGGATAACAGGCTGATACCGCCCAAGAGTTCATATCGACGGCGGTGTTTGGCACCTCGATGTCGGCTCATCACATCCTGGGGCTGAAGCCGGTCCCAAGGGTATGGCTGTTCGCCATTTAAAGTGGTACGCGAGCTGGGTTTAGAACGTCGTGAGACAGTTCGGTCCCTATCTGCCGTGGACGTTTGAGATTTGAGAGGGGCTGCTCCTAGTACGAGAGGACCGGAGTGGACGAACCTCTGGTGTTCCGGTTGTCACGCCAGTGGCATTGCCGGGTAGCTATGTTCGGAATAGATAACCGCTGAAAGCATCTAAGCGGGAAACTAGCCTCAAGATGAGATCTCACTGGAACCTTGAGTTCCCTGAAGGGCCGTCGAAGACTACGACGTTGATAGGTTGGGTGTGTAAGCGCTGTGAGGCGTTGAGCTAACCAATACTAATTGCCCGTGAGGCTTGACCATATAACACCCAAGCAATTTGCGTCGGCTCTTTAATACAGAGCAGCAGATTGCGGTGTGTGAAGACGATAGAACCGAAAGTTCGAATCTCACAAAACACCGAAAGCTGTCACATACCCAATTTGCTGAAGCGAGGCATTCTTGTCACGACTCAGTACCCGAATTTCTTGACGACCATAGAGCATTGGAACCACCTGATCCCATCCCGAACTCAGTAGTGAAACGATGCATCGCCGATGGTAGTGTGGGGTTTCCCCATGTGAGAGTAGGTCATCGTCAAGATTAAATTCCGAAACCCCTGTTTGCTAACGCAGACAGGGGTTTTGTTTTGGGCGGTCGAAAAGTGTGAAAAGGCAAGCTGGCCTGCAAAAAACTCAACGATAACGCGAACTAACCGACACACCGTCCCCCGCTCTTACTCCCGGTATCCTGAACCTCCAGTATCGCCTTCCAGCCCCCGACAAATTTGCACAGTTATTTCTGAACCAGACCACTAGAATAGGCACCTAACCTTTTTAGAGTATGAGCCCTATCTATGCCCGATCCGGTTGATGCCCTTGAGGTGTCGGATTTACCACTGGACGACCTGGTGGCATGCCATGAGTGCGACTTACTGATGCGTAAACCTGCGCTCGCCCTCGGTGAAAAAGCCCAATGCCCACGCTGCGGTTACGAGCTTTACGCTCAGCGCCACAACGTCGTTGAGCGAAGCCTCGCCTTGGTGCTGGCAGCACTATTGCTGTACATCCCCGCGAACTTTTTACCCATCATGCAGCTCAATCTACTCGGGCAGTCCTCTGAGGACACTGTATGGAGCGGTGTTGTTGGCTTGTTCGATACCGGTATGCAAGGCGTTGCCGCCGTAGTGTTCTTGTGCAGCATGGGCATTCCCCTGTTGAAGTTACTTTGCCAATTGGCAGTGCTACTCAGCATTCGCTGGAAGATTGGCCGCAGTTACGGGCTGTTGCTCTACCGCATTTACCACCACCTGAAGGATTGGGGGATGCTGGAGGTCTATTTGATGGGGGTGCTCGTCGCGATCGTTAAACTCGCTGACATGGCCGCCATCACAATCGGCTTGGGGCTTGTCTGCTTCGTCAGTCTATTAGTGGTTCAGGTACTGCTTGAGGTGGTGATGTCGCCCCACCAAATCTGGCAGGCGCTGTCAGGAGAGGATGATCATGCGGGCGATTGATGCAGGCATTCTGATTTGTACCGAATGCCACGAGTTGAACAAACAAGAACCAGACACTGACGAGCAAACCTGCACCCGTTGCGGTGCGCTGATTCATGCCCGTCGCCCCAACAGTCTTGCGCGTACCTGGGCGCTGCTGATCACAGCAGCGATCTTGTACATTCCCGCCAATCTGCTGCCGATCATGACCATTAACTCTCTTGGTCAGGGGGACCCCAGCACGATCATGTCGGGTGTCATACAGTTGGTGCAGCACGGGATGTTCCCCATTGCGGCGGTGGTGTTTATCGCGAGTATCCTGGTGCCGACGTTCAAACTGGTGGGCATTGGCCTGCTACTGTTTTCGGTGCAGCGTCATCAGCCGCTGTCTGCGCAACAACGCATTATCATGTACCGCTTTATCGAATTCATTGGCCGCTGGTCCATGCTGGATATCTTCGTGATCGCCATCCTGGTGGCGGTTGTAAACTTTGGGCGGCTTGCCAGTGTCGAGGCTAATCTCGGCGCCGCTGCGTTCGCCAGTGTGGTGATCTTGACGATGCTTGCCGCAGTAACTTTTGATCCCCGACTGATTTGGGATAACACGGAGTCGGACGACGACCATGAGTGATTTGCCAAAAGCTAAAACGCGCCCAGCCTCCAACTGGTCGGCCATTTGGGTGTTGCCCCTGATTGCCCTGATCATTGGCGGCTGGCTGGGATGGCGTGCCTATACCCAGCAGGGCATTGAGATTCAGGTCCGCTTTGAAAGTGGCGAAGGTATCCAGGTCAACAAGACCGAAGTGGTTTACAAAGGCATGACCGTGGGTAAGGTCAAAGCCTTGGCCCTGGATGACGAGGGCAGCAATCGTGGGGTGATCGCCACCATCGAGATGAACAAGGATGTTGAGCAATACCTCAAGACCAACACCCGCTTCTGGCTGGTCAAACCGAGTGTCAGCCTGGCCGGCATCACCGGTTTGGAAACCTTGGTCTCGGGTAACTACATCGCTGCCAGCCCTGGCGACGGCGAGCCGACACGTAAATTCAAGGCGCTCTCCGAAGAGCCACCCTTATCCGATGCCAAACCCGGTCTGCACCTGACGATTAAAGCTGATCGCCTCGGCTCCCTGAACCGTGGCAGTCCGGTGTTCTACAAGCAGATCCAGGTCGGCCAGGTCAAAAGCTACTTGCTCTCCGAAGACCAGAGCACTGTTGAGATCAAGGTCTATATCGAACCAACCTATGCCAACCTGGTGCGCAAACATACGCGCTTCTGGAACGCCAGCGGCATCAGCATCGACGCCAACCTCTCCGGCGTGAAGGTGCGTAGCGAGTCCCTTTCCAGCATCGTCGCCGGCGGTATCGCGTTTGCCACACCTGAGAATCGCAAGGACAGCCCGCCGACTGACCCGAGCCTGCCCTTCCGCCTGTACGAAGATTTCGACGCCGCTGCTGCTGGCATCAAGGTGAAGGTCAAACTCACCGACTTCGAAGGCCTGCAGGCGGGGCGTACCCCTGTCATGTACAAAGGCATCCAGGTTGGTAGCTTGAAAACCCTGAAAATCGACCCGGACCTGTCCAGCGCCAACGCCGAGTTGACCCTTGACCCGCTCGCCGAAGACTACCTGGTACAGGACACTCAATTTTGGGTGGTCAAACCTTCTATTTCCCTGGCCGGTATCACCGGTCTGGAAGCCTTGGTCAAAGGTAACTACATCGCCATTCGTCCCGGCGACAAAGGCAGCGCCCCACAGCGTGAGTTCGTTGCTAGAGCCAAGGCGCCACCTCTGGACCTGCGCTCGCCAGGCCTGCACATGGTGCTGTTCACCGACAATCTCGGCTCCCTGGATGTCGGCAGTCCGATTCTCTACAAGCAGGTCAAAGTCGGTTCCGTACAGAGCTACCAGTTCTCGCGCAAGAATAAGCAATTGGTGATCGGCGTTCATATCGAGAAGGAATACGAAAACCTGGTCAACGGTTCGACGCGTTTCTGGAATGCCAGCGGCGTTACGCTGACCGGCGGCCTCACCAGCGGCATCCAGGTGAAAAGCGAATCCCTGGCCAGTCTGATGGCCGGTGGTATCGCCTTTGAAACCCCTGAACCCAATGTGCCGCTGAAAAAACGCATCCCGCGCTTTCGCCTCTTTGCCGATCGTGAAGCTGCGAATCAACATGGCACCTTGGTGACCATCAAAGTCGATCGTGCCGACGGTTTGCGCCCAGGTACGCCGATACGTTTCAAAGGTCTGGACGTTGGCAAGATCGAGAACGTCGACCTCAGCGCCGACATGCAGTCGGTGTTACTCAGCGCCCGCATCACCCAAGTAGCTGATCGGATCGCCCGTACGGGTAGCCAGTTCTGGGTGGTCAAGCCGGAGCTGGGCTTGATGAAAACCTCGAACCTGGAAACGCTGGTGACCGGCCAATACATCGAGGTACAGCCAGCAGTGAAAAACACTGGCCCTCAAAAAAGCTTCGTTGCCTTGAGCCAGCCGCCGGAGGCTGTTCAGCAAGAAGAAGGTCTGAGCCTGGTACTTAGCGCTGCACGCCGTGGTTCGCTGAAGGAAGGTGTACCGGTCACTTACCGTGAGGTCACCGTCGGCAAAGTCACCGGTTACGAGCTGGGCCAGACCGCCGACCGCGTGCTGATTCACATCCTGATCGAGCCCAAGTATGCGCCGCTGGTGCGTGGTGGTAGCCGCTTCTGGAATACCAGTGGTTTCGGTCTCGACTTCGGGCTGTTCAAAGGCGCGACGGTGCGTACCGAGTCCCTGGAAACCTTGGTCGCCGGTGGTATCGCCTTCGCCACACCGGATGGCGAGCGCATGGGCAACGCGGCACGCCCACAGCAAACCTTCCCGCTGTTCGACAAGTTCGAAGACGAATGGCTGACGTGGGCACCTAAAATCCCGCTAGGTAAATAGACCGAGGCCCTAAAAAACACTGCAAATCCCAAGCCCATAAAAAAGGCCGCGATCCAAAAGATCGCGGCCTTTTTGCATTTCAGCGCAGTGGATTAAACCTCATCCAACTCCGGCTCATCCGCCTGCACATTCACCGTAGCCTTCACTACGTCGTGACGACGAATGTACTTCCAGTCCGCCTCATCAATGTAGATACCATTCGGTCCGCTGCCGCCTTCCAGGTCGATCGCCACTTGGGCGGACACCTGCGGCTTCACACTGGCCAGAATCGGCACGAAGCCCAACTGCAAGCTGGTTTCCAACAACGCCGCCTGGTTCTTTTCGTCGATATCCGCCGCCTCATCAAGGTAGTACGGCAAGCGCACACGCCCGGCCTGATCGCGGTCCATCAAGTGCAGCAACAAGTACATGTTGGTCAGCGCCTTGATGGTCATGGTAGTGCCGTTGGACGCCGCACCATCGATGTCGGTGTGAATCACCGGCTGGCCATGCACCTTGGTAATCTCGAACGCCAGCTCGAACAGGTCCTTGAGACCCAACTGGTTATGGTTCGCAGCCACCAGGCGCGCCAGGTACTCCTTGGCCTCTTCGTTCTTGTTGTCTTGCTCGGCACTTTGGCTGAGGTCGAACACCGACAGGGTTTCGCCTTCTTCATATTGACCGGCGCTGTGGATAATCTGGTCGATATGCTTGAGGGCTTCCTTGTTCGGCGCGAGCACGATACGGAAGCTTTCCAGGTTGGACACCTGACGCTTGTTGATCTCGCGGTTGAACAAGGCCAACTGGTGCTCAAGGCTGTCATAGTCGCTGCGGATATTGCGCAAGGTCCGCGCGATATCAGTGACCGCCGCACGGCGTGCCTTACCAAGTGTCAGTGCTTCATCGGTGCGGTGTGCATAGGCATTGATCAACAGTTGCAGGCGACGCTCAACATCATCTTCGCTGTCGAACTTGGCCACGCCCTTGAGGCGTATCTGGGCATATAGCGCTTCGATCTGGCCATCGGTGCGCAGCAAACCTTGCCAACTGTCCTGATAGTCATTGAGCAACGGCAGCAAGTTGTCCATGGAGTCGTCGACCGGGTCCATGAACGGCGTGCCGAACGGCAAGTCTGCCGGCAACAGCTGACGACGACGCAGTGCGTCATCCAGCGTGCGCTGCTTGGCTTCCATATCGCCGATCTGACGGCCGACCAGTTGCAGCTTGGCCGACAGTTGCTGGACGCGTTCGGTGAACGCATCGCTGGAACGTTTCAACTCATCCTGCGCCGCTTCCATCTGCGCCAGGTGTTCCAGCTTCTCGCCTTCTTCGGCGCTCAAGGTTTGCGCGCGACGGAAATCTTCCAGCGCCTTTTGCGCATCCAGTACCTGTTGGTACAGCGCTTCGGTCTGGGTCTTGCTCGCCGCACGGTCGGAGGCCACGGCTTGCTGGGTTTTCAGTTGCTTGAGTTCTTTTTCCAGGCGCTCTTTCTGATCGCGCAATGCCGCACGGTCAGCCAGGGCCTGCAACGCCGGTGGTTCGATGTGGGAGATGTCGATGGACAGCCCCGGTACTTCAAAGCGCTCACCTTTGAAACCATCGAGGATTTGCTCAAGGGATTTAACCCACTGGCCTTCCTCGTCCAGCGTGATGCCATGTGCGCCCAACGGCAGGCTGAACAACGAACTGTTGAACAGGCGCATCAGACGCTCGACATCCGGCTGTGAGAATTCTTCGCGCAGTTTGGCGTAGCTGTTGTTGTCCGCATGGTCGAGCTGCTGCTTGACCGACTTCAGACGTTTTTCCAGATCACGCAGACGCTCGTCCAAGTCCTCGGCGCTGAACTGCCGCGACTGCGCGAGGGCGCCCGCCAATTCATCGTGAGCATCCTTGGCCGCCAGCAGCTGCTGTTCCAGCACCTTGACGTCATCGACCAAGGCAAAGCGATGCTTGAGCACCGACAACTCGCCGAGCCAACGCTGGATACCGCTGATTTCACGCTCCAGGCGCATCAGTTCCTGGGTGCCGCCACGCTGGTCGTTCTGCAGCGCGTCTTGCTCATTGCGGTAGTGCTCGGCCTGGATGGTCAGTTCTTCCTTGCGCGCACCGGCGTAATCCGACCAAGTGCCCAGCAGTGAATCCAGCAGCGGCGACAGGCGATGCAGCTTGCCGCGCAAGCTGTCACGCTGCCGAACACCGTTGGCCAGGGCTTCAACCAACGGACCTGCGGCCACCAGCGAGTTGTAATCCTGTTCCATGCGTCGCACATCACGGAAGGCTTCTTCGCACGCCGCGATGTAATCGACACTGCCGGAACGCAGGCTGTGTTCGAAGGCGTCCAGGAACAGTTGTTTAAGTTTGGCCGCGGTGATTTCGCGCATGTGCAGCAGGTTGATAAACAGCGCGCGGAACGTCTTCAGGCTCTGCTCGCTGGTGGAGCGCAGCGGAATCAAGGTCAGGTCCAGCGGGATCGACGTATGACCGCCTACCAATAAACGCCGCAGTTCATCCGGCTTGAGTTCGTAGGCTTTCAGGCCTTCACGCTCAAGGTTGGTGAACAGCTCTTTCTGGCGCAGGCACGTGTCGTTTTTCTGGTAATGGGCCAAGTCCAGCTTGCCCGCATAGGCAAAGAACTGGTGACCGAAACCACCCCCTGGGCCGCGCCCGACCACGCCGATCACGTGCGGGCCGTGGGGCAGGGAAACTTCCACCAAGATATAGCTGGTGTCGGTGGCGAAGTAGAAACGCCGGGATTGCTCCAGGGTGTACTTGCCGAAACTCATGTCCGACATGCGCGCCAAAATCGGGAACTGCAAGGCGTTGATCGACGCGGATTTACCCAGGTTGTTCGCGCCATACACCGACAGCGGCTCTTCCAGCGGGAACAAGCCCAGGCTGTAACCGGCGGTGTTCAATAGGGCGAAGCGGCGGATGCCGTAGCGTTCCTTACTCATGCGTCGGTCTCCTGTTCTTCGGCAATGGCGCGGGCCATGGCGTCTTCTTCGCTTTCTTCTTCGAAGTCGCTAAGGTCCAGCGGGTCGTCGGTCTTCAGCAGTTTTTCATCGCTGTCTTCGTCGATGATCACCGGCGCCGGCAATGGCAACACGCTGTGGATGCTGGCCGCGAGGTCGCGGTCCTGCTGCACCGACAGGCACACGTCGAGGAAACGGTGCATCGGCGGAAGGAAGCGGTACACGCCGTTGTCTTCGCTGGCAAAACCCAGTTGGGTCATGCGGCGCATGATCTTTTCTTCGAGTTCTTCCTGGGTCTGCACTTCGGCCTGGATAAACAGATCGCGGTACTTCTCCAGCAGCGAAGGCAACTCATCGCGGCCCAGGCTGCCACCGTCGAGCACGGCAATCGGGTCGCGGCCCTGGTCAGCCAAATGCTCAACGATGATGAAGGTGAACAACGCCAGGCGCTGCGCGGTTTTGTTCACCTGCGCAGCGGCCACAGCGGAGTCCGGCACGAAGTAGTAAAAACCACGCGTATCGCAGACCAACTCAAAGCCCAGCGCCTTGAACAGCGTGCGGTACTGGTCCTGGAAGTTCGACAGTTGTGCGTACAGCTCCGGGTCGCGGCGGCTGACGTGGTAACCCTTGAACAGCTCGCGAAAGATCGGCGCCAGATGGGACAGTTCGGATAGATCAAGATGCATGAGGGGTACTCGCAGAATTCTCGGCTATATCGCTGCTGGCCGGGAGCAGGGCGAATGAGCGCAGGCTGACCTGGTGCTCATGTGTGTGGTAGTCGCGGCGTTCCAGGCGTTCACGCTTGAAGCGTTTTTCGCGCGACAGGCGCGAGAACCAGTACAGCAACTCGTCGGTAGCGCCGTCGGGTTCCTGCTCCAGTAGCCAGGTCATCAGGTCCGGCATCGGCAGCGCATCTTCGCAGCGTTCGAGCATTTCCTTGACCGTGCGCGGTGCGCGCTGGGCTTCGCCTTTGTGGGACTTGTGCGCCTTGGGGAAACGCGCCGGTTTCGGCTCGAAATTCGCCAAGGCATACACATACGCTTCCACCTGGCTTGCGCTGCCGAGGAAGGTGCTTTGCGGACGGGTAAACATCGGCATCGCCGCTTGTGGCACCGCATCCAAACCTTTACGGCGGATTGCGGACAATGCCAGCGCCGCACCACGGGTCACGGCGTTGTGCCGACGGGCTTCTTCACGCAGTGGCAGCAGCAGCTCCCGCGCGTGACGCAAGGTCAACTGGGCGCTGGTCTGCATTTCGAGGATGCGCGCATGGGTGCGCAGCAACATGTCGTCGTCCACCAAGTGGCCGAGACGCTGCTGTTCGGTGAGCATGCGCAGCAGCACGTTTTCCACCTTGCGCACGCCTTGCTCGAAGGCGCCGTCGGCGTTTACCAATTGGATCATTGGTTCGACGTATTCGTCCCAAGTTGCCAGTACTTCGGCATAACGCTGGCGCAACGGGATTTGCCGGTCGCTGGTCTTGGCGCGGTCGGCCACGGCCGCGAGGGCTTGTTCGTCGTTGGCGAGTTTTTTCAGCACATCCCGTACGCGCATATCCAGCAGGCGCAGTTGACGGGCCAGGTCGTGGCCATCACGGATGTCGAAGGCGTCCTGGATATAGCCTGCCAGGCGCTCAAGGTGGCGCAGGTAGGCTTCGATTTCCAGGCACAGGCCAAGCCGGTGCTCCTTGCGAAGATAAGCCAGGAAGTCGTGGATCTGCGCGTTGAGCTCGAAACGGTTCGGGCTCTTGGCGACAGGTACCAGGATATCCAGGCGAATCCACACGTCCAGCAGGCTGGTAATGTCCTGAGGCGTGCTGTCCAGTTGTTGGGCGGCCAGTTGTGCGCGCAGTTCTCCCAGGCTCAAGGTGCCTTGGTCGAAGTGTTCGCACAGTGGCTCAAGTAAGGCCCAGTGTTCGGCGAGGGCGCGCAGGACGCGCTTGGGTTCGATCATGGGAATGGCCGGCTGGTTGGCGATTAAAAGTCGCGATTGTACTGCATCGGACGCGGGATTTATCCACAGCCGGTCAGTGCGCAGTGGGCGATTGTTACCGAACAGCGGTAGAATCCCCGCTCTTTACTTATCCACAAGTGGCCGAGCTGTGCTTATCGAGTCCCGACGTCGCGCTTACTTGACTGCCATGCAGGTGGTCAACTGGCTGCCCCGCACCGAACTGCCGTTTGCCGCCCCGTCGCGGCCCGAGCTGTTGCAGGCGCTTGAGCCCTATGAGGCGTTCGAGTCGTCGGGCGAGGAGGCGGCTGCGCCGGTGGTGGTGGTCAAACCCACGCCCGAGGCTCGCCCTGCGGTCGAGCGAGCGAAGATCGAGGTGCCGCGCCCGTCGCCGGTGGCCAAGGCAGTGGTGGCCGAAGAGGCTGCACCGGTGGTTAAAGCCCCGGTAGTACCGCCGCCGCGCTTTGCCCTGCAATTGCTGCGAGCCGGGCGTTGCCTGCTGCTGGTGGAACTGCCCACCGGCGAGCGCTTCCAGACCCGCGACCCCGCTTACATGCTGCTTAAAGACATGCTGCGCGCTGCCGGCCTGCCCGACAGCCCGCAAATCGTCGGCGACCCGGTGCGCTGGCCACTGCTGGTGCGCGGCACCATGGACCAGGGCCCCGAAGCCGCTCGAGATTTTGTGCAAGGTTTTGTGTCGGCACGTCTCGAAGACGAGCCCTGTGTGTGCTTGTGGCTGATCGGCCTGCCCGCCGTGCGTTTTGCCGGTGAAGCGAATGCCGAAGCCTGGTACCGCGAACTGCAGGTCGAAGGCCTGGGCTCGGTGTGGGCCCTGCCGGGCCTGGAATTATTAATGGAAGAGCCACAGCGTAAGGCTGATGTCTGGCAAGCCATGCGCCGGCTGATGGCGCGCTGGAAAACAACCGATGAGTGAGGCTTTATCCTTTCGCCCGATGACCGAGGCCGACCTCGACGCCGTGCTGAAAATCGAATACGCGGCGTTTAGCCACCCCTGGACCCGCGGGATCTTCCTTGATGGGCTGGGCAAGTACCAGATCTGGCTGATGTTCGACGGCGAGCAGCAAGTAGGCCACGGCGTGGTGCAGATCATCCTTGATGAAGCGCACTTGCTGAACATCACCGTAAAACCGGAAAACCAGGGCCGTGGCCTGGGCCTGGCGCTGCTCGAACACCTGATGTCCCGGGCGTATGCCGCCAGCGCGCGGGAATGCTTCCTGGAAGTGCGCGATAGCAATACGGGCGCATTCCGCCTGTACGAGCGATATGGCTTCAACGAAATCGGGCGTCGGCGCGATTACTACCCCGCGGTGGGTGGTCGAGAAGACGCAGTCGTGATGGCCTGCACGCTCGTCGACTAAACACAACACCCAATGTGGGAGGGTGCAAGCCCCTCCCACATTGGGAACGACGGTGTGTCAGCGATTGCCATCCACCGGATCGATATCCGCCAGCTCCGCCTCATCCAACCCATTCCCGCCGCCAATCTCATCTTCGTCCACGATGCTCAAGTCGTAATCCGCCGGGCTGTCTTCACCTTCCTCCCAGGCATCCCGGGCGCCATCCTCACGGATCAGGGTTTGCGGGCTCATATCATCCTCGTTCGGCTCCTGATCATCCGCCGAATCCCCTGCAAGGCCAGCCTCGCGTAGCCGTTCGTCGGGTATCAGGCGCTCACGCGTTCGACGCGGAATTTCATCGCCGATTTCCGTCGACGGCTCTTCCTCATCAAAATCCAACTCGCGCATCGACCCCATGCGGTCTTCGTTGTCATCAATCGGCTCCGGTTGCGTGGCACCGAAAGGGCGTCGTGATTCAGTCATGGCCAATCCTCATACTGTGGGGCTTATAGTGTGTGGACAGGCACGGCGCCCCAAAGATTCAAGCTAAACCGCCCAGCTATTCTCAAACAGGGCGTGACCCGGACGAGCGGTTGTCTGTCACACAGCTGCGCATCATTCCTGAGGCTTTCCCTGATGAACGAACTACAAGACCTGCTTGATAACAACGAACGCTGGGCGGACGCGATCAAACAGGAAGATCCCGAATTCTTCGCCAAGCTCGCCCGCCAGCAAACCCCGGAATACCTGTGGATCGGCTGTTCCGATGCCCGCGTACCGGCCAACGAGATCGTCGGCATGTTGCCGGGTGATCTGTTTGTACACCGCAACGTGGCCAACGTGGTGCTGCACACCGACCTCAATTGCTTGTCGGTGATCCAGTACGCAGTTGACGTGCTCAAGGTCAAACACATCCTCGTTACTGGCCACTATGGCTGTGGCGGTGTGCGTGCCTCGATGCAGGACCGCCAGTTCGGCCTGATCGACGGCTGGTTGCGCACTATTCGTGACCTTTACTACGAAAACCGCGACGTGCTGGCTCAGTTGCCGACTGAAGAAGAGCGCGTCGATCGCCTGTGCGAATTGAACGTGATTCAGCAAGTGGCCAACGTCGGCCACACCAGCATTGTGCAAAACGCCTGGCACCGTGGGCAGAGCCTGTCGATCCATGGTTGCATCTACGGCATCAAGGATGGCCGCTGGAAGAGCTTAAATACCACCATCAGTGGTTTCGAGCAGTTGCCGCCGCAATATCGCTTGCGTCCGTTGGGTGAGGCTTAACTGCCGTCACGGGTGTGCCACTGTTCCAGGAATTTTAGACCTTCTGCGTTAATTTGCTCCTGGTGGCCTTTGATCCATCCTCGGCAATTGTGCGCGCGGCATTGACACGCAAATTGCCGGGGCAGTATGTCCGCCGTGACGGAGTGATCAATTGTCAGTAACGCCCCGGCCTGGATGTGGCACAGCGACCATAGCTCCAGAAAGTCGGCGTCCAATAGTGCGTTGGGGTCGCACGAGTGGGCTATCAGTCCGCAAAACCAGCAGTCGAACAGATAAATGTGCGAAGAAATTTGAAACGTGTTCGGGCGGCGCTCTCGGGTTGCATATCCAGACACGTTGGTGATGCGTGTTCTGCTGTCGAAGGGCACGCGGGACTGAATGCCTGTTGCTTGACCGTTTTGATCGTGCACCACTTGAAAATGAAGCGTTGAGGGGTAGCGCTCGGGTGATGTTGTCGCAAACGGGTAGATGCAGGCAGCGCCAGCATGATTAGCCTTATCCATGGCTTGAATTTTCATCACTCTCCCTGGCTGGGCTGCATGGACTTGCGAACGGGGTCTGACTGCCAGTCTTGCAGCGAATGGGCGCCGCTCAAGACTCGCTGAACATGTCGCTGATTTCTACTGTCAACGTTGACAGTAGAAATCAGCGGTTTTTTGTGCAAATCACAGCGCTGGCGCTGCGATGGCAGGTGCTGGGGCGGCATTTTTCAGCTGTTTCAACTGGGCCTTTACAGTGGGCGTGGCACATTTTGCATTGGCTTGCTCCGGGGGCAGGTTGCGCACCGAGGTGTAGAACAATTCACAGGTTTGCTCCTTGCGCGTGACCTGCCAGGTGTTCATGCAGGCCTTGAGCAATACATTCGGATCGCTCGCGGGTTTCTGGCCCATCCCGGCCTGCCAACAGGCGGCGCTCAAATCCTGGCCCATCACCTTCAAACCGGCTTCGTCGGCTTTCTGTTCATTGCCGTCATAGGTCGCCGGATCAGCCGCATACCAGATGTAACTCGGGTGGTTGGCACCCAAGACCGACACGGTTTTACCCGCTTCCGGACTGATCTGCGCCAGGCCCAGCACGCCCACGGTCTGGCCGTATTGTTGCTTGATCCAACTGCGCACGGGGGCGCCGAACGCCACCATCGGCAATGAGCCGCTGGCGTGCTGGCTTAGCTCCTTGACCATGCGTGTCTGGTAATCGGTGAAGTAGCTGTAGACGTTTTCCAGATCCTTGCCCGCGTTTGAGGGCGCGGCGATAGGCGCGATATCGATAATGGTCTGGTAGGCCGGTGTCTCGGTGGCGGGAATGCCATTGTCGCTGAGCAAGGTTGCCCAGCGGTCGGTGGTGGCCGATTCAAGATAGTCCTGGGCCTGCGTCAGCGAATAATCCGGCGGGAAGTGCAGCAACTCGATGCTTTTGCGGTTTTCCAGTGCCATGCCCAGCGGCAGGAACAGGTACCAGTTGTACGCCCATTTGCCGTCGCTGTTGAGCTTGCTGGCGCCTTGGTACGCCAGGTCGGCGGTATTGAGCAATGTGGTCAAGGGCTGGCCGTAGTGCTCAGGCACGCCGCTGAAGGTTGCCGACACCTGGCCGTCGTGGCTCTTCACGCTGACCTTGGCCCGGCTGTAACCGTCACGCTGCAGGCTTTGGTTCAGATAATGCTCGGCGGTCTGCTCCAGCGTCCATGGCCGAAAGCAGATCACGTTGCAATTATTGGGGAAAGCGAACAACTGGGTGACACGTTGCGTGCTGCCCAGTGGTACTTCGATGTCGGCTTGTACGACCGCACTGACGAGCAGTGCGGCCAGGGTGAAGGACAGCCTGGTCGGTTTAAACATAGTTGGTTCCTTGTCAGCGAAAGCCCACCTGCACACAGTAGCGGTTGACCAGGAAAACCGCGTGTTAAATCAGCAAACGTGTCGCTAATGGATAAGAAAACCTACACGTTGAACTGCAAGGCGTTGCTTAAGTCGCCCATGGGTTTCTGGCCGCGGGCGGTCATCGCGTCATCGCGTTGCTTGAGGCCGTCCAAGGTCTCAAGCTGGAACACCCGAGTGATCAAGCGCAGGATCGACGCGGTGTCGTAAATCGTATGGTCTACCGTGCCTTTGCGGGCAAACGGCGAGACCACCACCGCCGGAATCCGCGTGCCGGGGCCCCAACGGTCACCCTTTGGCGGTGCGACGTGGTCCCACCAGCCGCCGTTTTCGTCAACCGTGATAATCACCACCATGTTTTTCCACTGCGGGCTTTCCTGCAGTACCTTCAGTGCGCGGGTGATATGGCGATCGCCCGAGGCTACGTCGGCATAACCGGCGTGCATATTGAGGTTGCCTTGAGGTTTGTAGAAGGTCACCGCCGGCAGTGTTCCCGCTTGGGCATCAGCCAGGAAGTGATTGGTGCTCGGCTCATCGCCCAGGCCGCCATCGCGCAGGCGTTTTTTGCGCTCCGCCGGGTTTTCCGGACCTTGCTGCTTGAAGTAGTTGAACGGCTGATGGTGATACTGAAAGCTCGGAATCTTCGGAATTGCCAGCGAATCCTTGTGCTCGTCGATCGTTGCCTGCCAGGCACCGCCGTACCAGGCCCAATCGACGTTCTTCTTCGATAGCTTGTCGCCGATGTGTTCGTGAGACTGCGGCACCAACACGCTGGGCAGGTCGGGTTTGGCGTAGTCCGGGCGCTCCGGATCGCGGATCCAGGTAGGCCAATACGGCGGCGCCATGGTGTTCACCGCATAGCCGTCCGGCGTCAGTGCGCTGGGGCCAAATTGCGGCGGGCCGGTCATGGCACTCGCCGGGGACTTGTCCAGTGGCTTGAGGCGCGTGCCGGTCGGGTCGTCACTCTGCAGCGTGGCGATTTGCGATTTGGCTACTGAGTTGGCAGCGTCCGGGTAAAACGGCACTTGTGCACTGATCAAGTATTGGTGGTTGAGGTACGAACCGCCAAAGGCGCCCTGGAAGAAGTTGTCGCAGAGCACGAACTCCTTGGCGACGTCCCACAGGCGCAGTGAGTAGCGTGTTTGCGGGTAATGGCCAAAGGTCAGGGCGCCCGAGTCGGCCCAGGCGACAAACTGGTCGTTCTTGCCACCATTGATCTGCATCTGATTCTGATAAAACACGTGCCACAGATCGCGGGTGATCAGGCCCAGCGGCAGGTCTTCGCCGTCCGGGCCCTTCAATGCGTAAGGTGCGTTGGGCAAGTGTTCTTGATATTGGGTGGCGACGGGGTAAACCACCCCGTCAATCGTCTGCGGCCCAAGTTGAGTCACGCCGCCCCATACCTCCGGCAGCGTATCCAGCAAGCTGCCGTCGCGGTCGCGTTGCTGGTAATCGGCGGGTTTGAGTGCGGACAGTGGGCTTTCCACGCCGGGGAAGTCGGCAAACAGGTTGTTGAAGCTGCGGTTCTCGCCGTAGATCACCACCACATTCTTCACGTTGTCGTGCAGGGCTTTGTCCAACTCGGCAGGAGACAGTTCGCGTTTGGTTACCGGGCCTGGCTGATCAGCCGGGCCACCGCAGGCGCTCAGGGTCGCCCCGACGCCTAGTACGGCAACCCCTCCTAGAAAGCGCCGACGGCTAGAGTCGGGGAGGGTGTCGGAAGTGTTTTTTGGGGCGTTCCGGTCTTCTGTTTCGTCGGTCATCCGAGGCTTCTCACTGCTGTTTTTGGTTTATTTATTGCTGGATGTTTCGGTGAAATGGCATCAAATATGGCAAAGCTTAAACGCTTGAGTCTATAAGGCGAGGCCTTAGGGCATAAGAGTTTTGGTGATGACCAATGGGTTTCGTAATGTGGCCGCGTTGCAACGCAATCCTGTGCACCTTGATCGGTGGGATGCCGATCAAGGTGAAAGAGGCGTGCCGGGCCTGGGGGGAAGCTTAAGCAGGCAATGTGACAGAAGCGTTTACGGCATCACAGGCGGCAGGTATTTGAGCGTCGTTCCCAACGCCCACAGCAGGAACAACACTAACGGCGTATGGACCAGCAATTGCACAAACGAGAAGCCAATCAAATCCCGTGCCTTCAACCCCAACACGCCCAGCAGCGGCAGCATATAGAACGGGTTGATCAGGTTCGGCAGCGCCTCGGCGGCGTTGTAGATCTGCACTGCCCAGCCCAGGTGATATTGCAGGTCATTGGCCACTTGCATCACGTAAGGCGCTTCGATGATCCACTTACCGCCGCCCGACGGAATAAAGAAGCCCAACACCGCCGAGTACACGCCCATCAACAGCGCATAGGTGTCGTGGGAGGCGATGGACGTGAAGAACAACGAGATATGGTGTGCCAGGGTCTGGCCGTCACCGCCCTTGACCACAGTCATCAGCGCGGCGATCGAACCGTACAACGGGAATTGGATCAGCACGCCGGTGGTGGTGGGCACCGCGCGGGCCACTGCATCCAGGAAGCTGCGCGGGCGCCAGTGCAGCAGCGCGCCAACCATGAGGAACAGGAAGTTATAGGTGTTGAGCCCCGAGATCGCGCTGATCGCCGGCTTGGTTGAGAACTCATGGAACAACCAACCGGCTGCCAGCAAGGCCAGCAGAATGGTCAGCAATGGACTGTGCTCCAGCCATTCACCTGGGCGGGTTGGCGCTTGAGGCTTGGGCAGATTGAACGCCGGATCGACGCCGCAGGCCTTGGCATCGCGCGCGCTGTTCGGGCCGGGCGCGGTAGCGTAGGCGATGATCAGCGAGACCACGATCAGCGCCAGCAACAGCACGCCGGACTGCCACAGGAAGATAGTTTCGGTGAACGGGATCATCCCGGTGATCGACAGGATCGACGGCGGCAGGCTGGCCGGGTTGGCCTGCAACTGCGCGGCCGACGACGACAGCCCCAATGCCCACACCGCGCCAAGGCCCAAATAAGCAGCGGCACCGGCAGCGCGGTAATCCATACGCAAATCCGTACGACGGGCCAGAGCACGCACCAGCAAACCGCCGAACACCAGGGACAAGCCCCAGTTGAGCAGGGACGCCACCATGGAAATCAACGCCACCCAAGCCACCGCCGAGCGACCGTTTTTCGGGATACGCGCCAGTCGGTCGATCAGTTTTACGGCGGGCGGCGAGCTGGCGACCACATAACCGCCGATCACCACAAAGGCCATCTGCATGGTGAACGGGATCAGGCTCCAGAACCCGTCACCAAAGGCTTTGGCGGCTTCGGTCGGCGCGGCGCCCATGCCGAGGGTCGCTACGGCGACGATGATCACGGCGAGGGCGGCAAACACCCAGGAGTCAGGAAACCAGCGTTCGGCGAAGTTGGAACAACGCAGGGCAAATCGGGCATAGCGGCTTTCTTCGATAGCATCGGCCACGAGTCATTCCTCTTATATTTATTAGGGTTCAGGCAGTTTTCCGGCATGTTCCGCTACGGCCATTGATATGGGAATGCAGTTATCTTCATCGATCCATGAGGAAAACAAATATATCTGTCGCGATTGCCATCATCCGGCTCAACTCATAACCTGCACGCCATTTTGTTTGTCTGCCGAGCCTCCACATGACTGCCACCTTTTCTCCACAGGCGCAGCGTTTTTCCCGCTCCGATTACAAAACCCTGGGTTTGGCCGCCTTGGGCGGTGCCCTGGAAATCTACGACTTCATTATTTTCGTGTTCTTCGCGCTGACCCTCAGCCAACTGTTCTTCCCCCCGGAAATGCCCGAGTGGCTGCGCCTGCTGCAAAGCTTCGGCATCTTCGTCACCGGCTACCTGGCGCGCCCGTTGGGCGGCATCCTGATGGCGCACTTCGCCGACCACCTGGGGCGCAAGCGTGTGTTCAGCCTGAGCATCCTGATGATGGCCTTGCCCTGCCTGCTGATCGGGATCATGCCAACCTACGCGCAAATCGGTTATTTCGCACCGCTGATACTGCTGGCGCTGCGCGTGTTGCAAGGCGCCGCCGTGGGCGGTGAAGTGCCCAGCGCCTGGACCTTCGTCGCCGAACACGCGCCGAGGAATCATCGCGGTTACGCTCTGGGCTTCCTGCAAGCTGGCCTGACGTTCGGCTATTTGCTCGGCGCACTGACCGCGACATTGCTGGCGCAAGTCTTCACCCCCGCCGAAATCCTCGATTACGCCTGGCGCTTTCCTTTCCTGCTCGGCGGTGTCTTCGGTGTGATTGGCGTATGGCTGCGCCGTTGGCTCAGCGAAACCCCGGTGTTCCTCGAAATGCAGGCTCGCCGCCAAGCCGCCGCCGAAATGCCGCTGCGTACCGTGCTGCGCGAGCATCGCGCCGTGTTGCTGCCGGCGATGATCCTCACCTGCGTGCTCACCTCCGCCGTGGTGGTACTGGTGGTCATCACCCCGACCATGATGCAGAAAACCTTCGGCATGAGCCCCAGCCACACCTTTGCGTTGAGCGCGCTGGGCATCGTCTTCCTGAATATCGGCTGCGTACTCGCCGGTTTGCTGGTGGACCGCATCGGTGCCTGGCGCGCGGTGCTGGTCTACAGCTTGCTGCTGCCGGTGGGAATTGCAGTGTTGTACGCCAGCTTGATCAGTGGCGGCACCTGGCTGGGCGCGGCGTATGCCGTGGCGGGCTTGAGTTGCGGGGTGGTGGGCGCGGTGCCGTCGGTGATGGTCGGCCTGTTTCCGGCGCAGGTGCGGGTGTCCGGGATTTCCTTCACCTACAACATCGCCTACGCGCTGTGGGCGAGCACCACACCGCTGCTGTTGATTGCGCTGATGCCAACCAGCCCGTGGATTTGCGTGGGCTATAGCGTGGTGATGGGCGCGGTGGGCGTGGTGAGTGTGGCGCTGTTCAGTAAGCGCCACACCTTGGCGGCCTGAAACTCAGGTCAGGAAGTGCCAGAGCAGCAGCGTACCGATCAGGCCGACGACGGAAACAATGGTCTGCAACACCGACCATACCCAGATTGTCTGCTTCAACTGCAAGCCAAAATACTCACGCACCATCCAGAATCCAGCGTCGTTGACGTGGCAGAAGAACACCGAGCCGGCGCCAATCGCCAACGCCACCAATGAGCTTTGCGTAGCGGCCAACCCCGCCATCATCGGCGCGAGGATGCCTGCGGTTGTGGTGGTAGCGACCGTCGCCGAGCCGGTCGCCTGGCGCAGGGCCACGGCAATCAACCAAGCCAGCAACAGATACGGCATGTGGGCGCCTTCGGCGACCTTGCTGATGGTCTGGCTGACGCCGGCGTCCAATAGCGTTTGCTTGAGACCGCCGCCGGCGCCGATGGTCAGCAACAGCACGGCGATCGGTGCGAGGGCTTTGCGCAGAGTGTTGCCGACGTCGGCGCGCGGCATGCCGGCGGCCCAGCCCAGGCAGATCACGGCGGCAATCACGGCCAGGCCGAGAGCGATCAGCGGTTCACCGAGGAACTTCAAGGTCAGTGCCACTGGGCTTTCCGGCGACATGGCGACCTTGGCCAACGTGCTGCCGAGCATCAAAATCACCGGCAATAAAATGATCAGCAACGACACGCCGAAACTCGGCTGGCGCGGCGCTTTGGGCGGCGCGCTGAACAGCGCGCCGATGTCGGCCGGTTCATCCACGTGCAGGCGCTTGGACAGCCAGTTGCCGTAGATCGGCCCGGCCAGAATCACCGCCGGTACCGCCAGGCAGAAACCCAGCAACATCGTCAGGCCGAGGTCGGCGTGCAGCGCGCCCACAGCAATCAGTGGCCCAGGGTGCGGTGGCATCAGGGCGTGCAGGGTGGTCATACCGGCGAGTGCCGGGATCGCGATTTTCAACAGCGGCTGGTTCGAACGTTTGGCCATCACGAAGATGATCGGGACCATCATCACCAGGCCCACTTCGAAGAACAGTGGCAGCCCGATCACCATGGCCACCAGCGCCATTACCCACGGCAGCGACTTGCCTTTGCCCAACCCGAGCAGGGTGGTGGCAATGCGGTCGGCCGCACCGGATTCCGCCATCAACGCGCCGAGCATCGAACCCAAGGCAATGATGATCCCGGCTTCACCGAGGATCGCCCCGGCGCCTTTGCTGAACGCCTTCGCGACTTCTTCAGGAGGCAATCCTGCACCGACACCGGCGATGAACGTGCCGATCAAAATCGACAGAAATGGCGGCAGTTTGGTCGCGCTGATCAGCACGATGATGCTGGCGATGGCCAGCAATATGCAAAACATGAGGCGGGTGTCGTGAACCATCCACGCGGCAGTCGATAACTCCAAAACGGGACTCCTTATCGAACAGGTTGGCTAATTTGTTTCTTTTTGTGTCCTGCTCGAAAAGCATACCTGATAGAACTGTTCCAGAGCGCTCGTGTGCGATTTTGGTGCGCCTAATGTAACGGCGTGCTGGCGCCCGGATGACAAATCTGCAAGCCATGCCCGGGGATTTGGCCTATAGCTCTATGATTAACGGACCACACACCACGAGGACATTTCATGAGCGCAGGACACAGCCACGCCCAAGTACGCGCCGGCCACGAACGCAAGTTATGGATCGCCCTGGGGCTGACCGGCAGCTTCATGATTGCCGAAGTCATTGGTGCTTTTGTCACCGGTAGCCTGGCGTTGCTGTCTGACGCGGCCCACATGATGACCGACGCCCTGGCCCTGGCGATTTCCTTGGTGGCCATCCAGGTAGCCAAGCGCGCGGCCGACCGCAAGCGTACTTTTGGGTATGCGCGCTTCGAGATACTGGCGGCGGCTTTCAATGCGTTGCTGCTGTTCGCCGTGGCGTTCTACATCCTGTATGAGGCCTATCAACGATTGCAGGCGCCGGCCGAAATCCAGTCCACCGGCATGCTGGTGATTGCGCTGCTGGGGCTGATCGTCAACCTGATCTCCATGCGCCTGCTCAGCGCGGCCAGCGGCGAGAGCCTCAACGTCAAGGGCGCCTACCTGGAAGTCTGGAGCGACATGCTCGGCTCCATTGGCGTGATCATTGCGGCGGTGGTGATCATGTTGACCGGCTGGGGCTGGGTCGACTCCGTGGTGGCGGCGGCCATCGGGTTCTGGGTATTGCCACGTACCTGGACGCTGCTCAAGGAAAGCATGAACGTGCTGCTGCAAGGCGTGCCTGATGGGATTGATATCGATCAGGTGGAACAGGCCATTCGCGGTGTGCCTGGGGTTAAGGACATCCACGACCTGCACATTTGGGCCCTGACCAGCGGTAAGAATGTGCTGAGTGCGCATCTAGTTGCAGATTCGTCCCAGGGTACTGAGCAACAGATCCTCACGCGGGTGACGGAATTGCTGCACGAACAATTCGATATTTCCCACGTCACCCTTCAGGTCGAGGGTGAGGGTTTTCAGCACGACGACCACGACGAGGTGCATGCCTGATCCGGGCTAACGGATTTGTAATGTTCTGCCCACCGCCCTGATAAGTACCGAAAGCTACATTGCCCCCGCTGGGAAACCTCAGCGACTTCATGGGCGTGGAACTCTCGTTATGGCAATTTCCGTTAGAACACTATTGGGGGCGACGGCGTTGTGGGCGGCCGCAAGCGTTGCCCAGGCGCAAACCCTCACCCTCGATTCAGCGCTGCAAACCGCCTTCGCCAACAACCCGGACCTGGCCGCTGCGCAATGGGAAATCGACATTGCACAAGGTGGCCGCCAGCAGGCCGGGTTGATCCCTAACCCGGTGGCCTCCTGGGATGCCGAAGACACTCGCCGCAACTCTCGCACCACTACCGTAAAACTCAGCCAGACCCTGGAGCTGGGTGGTAAACGCAGTGCTCGGATTGAAGTGGCCGAGCGTGGCCAGGATGCTGCCGCGCTGACCTTGGAACAGCGTCGCAATGGCCTGCGCGCCGAAGTCATCGACGGCTACTACGGCGCCCTTCGCGCCCAGGAACGCCTCGACCTGGCGCAACGCTCGATGGCCTTGGCCGAGCGTGGCCTGGTGGTCGCCAATGGTCGCGTCACCGCCGGCAAATCATCGCCGGTGGAAGCCACTCGCGCCCAGGTGCAATTGTCGGAGATTCGCCTGGAATTCAACCGTGCGCAGATCGGCCTGACTGATGCCTATCGCCGTCTGGCTGCCAGCACGGGCAGTGCAACGCCTGATTTCCAGGCTGTCGCCAAGCAAAGCCAATCCACGCCGCCCTTACCTGCGGCCACGCAGTTGCTGGCGCGTCTGGAGCAAACCGCCGAACTGCGTCTGGCCGAACTGCAAATCCTGCAGAGTGAAGCCAGCGTAGGCCTGGAAAAAGCCCAGCGCATTCCCGATCTCGATGTGTCCATCGGCAGTCAATACGACGCCAGCGTGCGCGAGCGGGTGAACCTGGTGGGCGTGTCGATGCCGATTCCGTTGTTCAACCGCAACCAGGGCAATGTGCTCGCTGCCAGCCGCCGCGCCGACCAGGCCCGCGACCTGCGCAACGCCGCCGAACTGCGCCTGCGCACCGAGACCCGCCAAGCCCTGGACCTGTGGCAGACCGCGAATACCGAGGTGCGCGCGTTCAACCAGCAAATTCTGCCCGCTGCCCAAAGCGCGGTGGACAGCGCCACCCGTGGTTTCGAGATGGGCAAGTTCAACTTCCTCGACGTGCTCGACGCCCAGCGCACCTTGATCGCCGCCCGCACCCAATACCTCACGGCGACTGCCCAGGCCACCGATGCCTGGGTGCGTATCGAACGGATTTACGGCGATCTCGCCCGGTTTTGATTTTTTCTGGAATGCCCGATGAACAAACAACCTAGGAACAACAAATACGGCGTGGCCCTTGCCGTAGCTTTGGGTCTGATGCTGTCTTGGCCAGTTGCCAGTTTTGCAGATGAGGACGAAGAAGAAGGCAAAATCGAACTCACTGAACAGCAGATCCAAGCCGCCGGTATTGAACTCGCCCAGGCCCAATCTCGCTCAGTCAGCACGATGCTGACGCTGCCGGGTGAAGTCCGTTTCGACGAAGACCGTACCTCGCACATCGTTCCGCGCGCGGCAGGCGTGGTGGAATCGGTAAAGGTCAACCTCGGGCAGTCGGTCAAGAAAGGCGAGCTGTTGGCCGTGATCGCCAGCCAGCAGATTTCCGACCAGCGCAGCGAACTGGCGGCCAGCGTGCGCCGGGTTGAACTGGCGCGCACCACGTTCCAACGCGAGCGCCAACTGTGGCAGGACCAGATCTCCGCTGAGCAGGATTACCTGCTGGCGCGCCAGACCTTGCAGGAAGCTGAAATCGCCCTGAACAACGCTCGCCAAAAGATGACCGCCCTCAGCGGCAGCGCCGTATTGGTCGGTGGTAATCGCTACGAGCTGCGTGCGCCATTTGCTGGCGTGGTGGTGGAAAAACACCTGGGTGTCGGCGAAGTGGTGAGTGAGACCAGCAACGCCTTCACCCTCTCGGACCTGTCCCAGGTATGGGTGACCTTTGGCGTATTTCCAAAGGACTTGAACAAGGTCCGTGTTGGAAAACCGGTAAAGGTCAGCTCTACGGAAATGAGTACCGAAGTGCTCGGCACGGTGGCTTATGTTGGCAATTTGCTCGGCGAGCAGACGCGTACCGCCACCGTCCGCGTAAGCGTGCCCAACCCCGATGATGCCTGGCGCCCAGGCCTGTTTGTGACGGTGCAAGTGGCCACCGATACCTCCCAGGCCAAGGTCACCGTGCCGCAAACCGCGATCCAGACCGTCGAGGAAAAACCCTCGGTATTCGTGCGTACCCCGGACGGTTTCATTACCCGCCACCTCGAGCTGGGCGTGAGCGAAAACGGCTACGTCGAAGTGCGCAAGGGCCTCGACGCCGGAGCGCAAGTGGCTACCGTCGGCAGTTTCATCCTCAAGTCAGAACTGGGCAAAGGCTCGGCTGAGCACGCCCATTGATGATCATTGGGTACACAAACGCCTGAGGTGGGTGTTGCGTAGCAGCGGTCGAGTCGAACGAGGCCGCGCCCGGCTGCGAAGCAGTCGTAAAACCTGAATTCGCGGTGCATCAGGCATACCGCGAACGCAGCCTCGCCGAGGCTCGACAGCTGCTACGCGATGCCCGTCTCACCTTGATATGTATTTTGTCTGCTGCGAGTGATTCCCCATGTTTGAGCGCCTTATCCAATTCGCCATCGAGCAGCGCATTATTGTGCTGCTGGCGGTGCTGTTGATGGCCGGTGTCGGCATCGCCAGCTATCAAAAGTTGCCCATCGACGCGGTGCCTGACATCACCAATGTGCAGGTGCAAATCAACTCGGCGGCGGCCGGGTTTTCGCCGCTGGAAACTGAACAGCGCATCACCTTTCCCATCGAAACCGCCATGGCTGGGTTGCCGGGTTTGCAGCAGACGCGTTCGTTGTCGCGCTCCGGATTGTCCCAGGTGACGGTGATTTTCAAGGACGGCACCGACCTGTTCTTCGCACGCCAATTGGTCAACGAGCGGCTGCAAGTGGCGCGTGAGCAATTGCCCGCGGGCATCGAAACGGCGATGGGGCCGATTTCCACTGGCCTCGGAGAAATTTTCCTGTGGACCGTGGAGGCCGAGGACAGCGCGCGCAAGGAAGACGGCACGCCTTACACGCCGACAGACCTGCGCGTGATCCAGGACTGGATCATCAAGCCGCAACTGCGCAACGTGCCGGGCGTGGCCGAGATCAACACCATCGGTGGTTTCGCCAAGGAATACCAGATCGCACCGGACCCCAAGCGCTTGGCGGCCTACAACCTGACCCTGGGCGATTTGGTCACAGCGCTTGAACGTAACAACGCCAACGTCGGCGCCGGCTACATCGAGCGCAGTGGCGAACAGTTGCTGATCCGCGCACCAGGGCAAGTGGCGTCCATCGATGACATCGCCAACATCGTTATCACGACTTCGGATGGCACGCCGATTCGTGTGCGCAATGTGGCTCAGGTCGAAATTGGCCGCGAACTACGTACCGGTGCAGCTACGGAAAACGGCCGTGAAGTGGTGCTGGGCACGGTGTTTATGTTAATCGGCGAAAACAGCCGCACCGTGTCCCAGGCCGTGGCGAAAAAACTCGAAGAGATCAACCGTTCGCTGCCTGAGGGCGTGGTGGCCGTCACCGTCTACGACCGCACCAACCTGGTGGAAAAAGCCATCGCCACCGTGAAGAAAAACCTTTTCGAAGGTGCGTTGCTGGTTGTCGCGGTGCTGTTCCTGTTCCTGGGCAATATCCGCGCGGCGCTGATCACCGCGATGGTGATTCCCCTGGCGATGTTGTTCACCTTTACCGGCATGTTCACCAACAAAGTCAGCGCCAACCTGATGAGCCTAGGGGCGTTGGATTTCGGCATTATCGTCGACGGCGCGGTGGTGATCGTCGAGAACGCCATCCGCCGCCTGGCCCATGCGCAGCAGCGCCACGGGCGACTGTTGACCCGCAGCGAGCGATTGCATGAAGTGTTCGCCGCTGCCAAGGAAGCAAGGCGGGCGCTGATCTTTGGGCAACTGATCATCATGGTGGTGTACCTGCCGATCTTCGCCCTCACCGGCGTGGCCGGGAAGATGTTCCACCCCATGGCCTTCACCGTGGTGATTGCCTTGTTGGGCGCGATGATTCTGTCGGTGACCTTTGTACCGGCCGCGATTGCGCTGTTCGTCACCGGCAAGGTCAAGGAAGAAGAAAACCTGGTGATGCGCACCGCGCGTCGAGCCTATGCGCCGGTGCTGGATTGGGTGATGGCGCGCCGTCCATTGGTGTTTGGCTTGGCGGTGCTGACCATCGTCGCCTCGGGTTTGGTAGCCAGCCGTATGGGCAGCGAATTTATCCCCAGCCTCAGCGAAGGCGACTTCGCCCAGCAGGCACTGCGTGTGCCGGGTACCAGCCTGACGCAATCGGTGCAGATGCAGCAGCAGCTGGAAAAAACCTTGATGGCCCAGGTGCCGGAAATCGAGCGGGTATTCGCACGTACCGGCACTGCGGAAATCGCCTCCGACCCGATGCCGCCGAACATTTCCGACAGTTACGTCATGCTTAAGCCCAAGGACCAATGGCCGGACCCGAAGAAGTCCCGCGAGGTGCTGATCGCCGATATCCAACGCGCCAGTGCGATTGTGCCGGGCAGTGCGTATGAACTGTCGCAACCGATCCAACTGCGTTTCAACGAGCTGATTTCCGGGGTGCGTAGCGATGTGGCGGTTAAGGTGTTTGGTGATGACATGACGGTGCTCAACAAGACCGCCGGGGAAATTGCCGAGACCTTGAAAAAACTAAACGGCGCCTCGGAAGTGAAGGTGGAGCAGACCTCTGGTCTGCCGGTGCTGACCATCAATATCGACCGCGACAAGGCCGCGCGTTTTGGCCTGAATGTGGGCGATGTGCAGGACACCATTGCCGTCGCCGTCGGTGGGCGTCAGGCCGGCACGTTGTACGAAGGTGACCGTCGCTTTGACATGGTCGTGCGTTTGTCCGATGCGCTGCGTACCGATATCGACGGGCTGTCGCGGTTGTTGATTCCAGTGCCGGCGCTGGCGAGCAACGTATCGGGACAGTTGGGCTTTATCGCCTTGTCCCAGGTCGCCAGCCTGGACCTGGTACTCGGTCCGAACCAGATCAGTCGCGAGAATGGCAAACGGCTGGTGATCGTCAGCGCCAACGTGCGTGGACGGGATATCGGTTCGTTCGTCGAAGAAGCCGAGACAGCCATCAACACTCAGGTGAAGGTGCCTGCGGGTTACTGGACCACCTGGGGCGGCCAGTTCGAGCAGTTGAAGGAAGCGTCCGAGCGTTTGCGCATCGTGGTGCCGGTGGCATTGCTGCTGGTGTTCGGGCTGTTGTTCATGATGTTCAACAACCTCAAGGACGGCCTGCTGGTGTTTACCGGGATTCCATTCGCGTTGACCGGTGGGATCATGGCGCTGTGGCTGCGGGATATTCCGTTGTCGATCTCGGCGGGGGTGGGCTTCATCGCGCTGTCGGGGGTGGCGGTACTTAACGGGCTGGTGATGATCGCCTTTATCCGCAACCTGCGCGAGGAAGGGCGATCGTTATCGGTAGCGATCAACGAAGGAGCACTGACCCGCTTACGCCCGGTGTTGATGACCGCACTGGTGGCGTCACTCGGGTTTATCCCCATGGCCCTGGCCACCGGCACCGGCGCTGAGGTGCAGCGCCCGTTGGCGACGGTGGTGATCGGCGGGATTATTTCTTCTACGTTGCTGACGTTGCTGGTGTTGCCTGCGTTGTATCAGTGGGCGCACCGCAAGGAAGAGGAAACACCAACCGAAACAGCGTGAAACCACCGGGCAGGCTGCGTACGTCAGCCTGCCCCAGGTGTAGGGTCATGATCGAGCGCACGATGGCCAGGCCCAGGCCGGTGCCACCCTCGGTACGTGCGCGACTGCTGTCGACACGGTAGAAGCGTTCGAACAGGTGAGGCAGGTGTTGTGCCTCGATTCCCGGGCCAGGGTTGCTCACCGACACCGACACATTCTTCCCATACGCCTCCACCAGCAGCGAAATGTGCGAGCCCCGTGGGCTATGGCGGATGGCATTGGACAGCAGGTTGGAGAGGGCACGTTGAATCATCAGACGGTCACCCTGCACGTGGGCATCGCCGCTCAATGTCAGGGTCAGCTGTTTGTCTTCGGCACTCAAGGCAAACAGTTCCATCACTCGATGGGCTTCATCCGCCAGGGACACCGCTGTAAACGAAGCCCGCGCTGCCGGGTGGCTGACTTGGGCCAGAAACAGCATGTCGGAGACGATGCGCGCCAGGCGTTCCAGCTCTTCGGTGTTGGACTCCAGCACCGCTTTGTATTCCTCCCCAGGCCGTTGGCGCGAGAGCGTCACCTGAGCCTTGCCCATCAGGTTGGTCAGGGGGGCGCGCAATTCGTGGGCGAGGTCATCGGAGAATTGCGACAACTGCTGTACCCCAGCGTCCAGGCGGTTGAGCATCACGTTGAAGCCTTGCGCCAACTCGCCAAGCTCCTGGGGCAGGTTGTCGAGGGACAAACGATGGGTCAGGTCCTGGGTGGTGACTTTGGCAGCCACATGGCTGAACTGCTTCAACGGCGCGAGCCCTCGCTGCACCAGCCACCAGGCACCCATGCCGATCAGGATCAGCAGCATGGGCAAGGCGATCACCGTGGCACGCAGGTAGGCACTGAGCAGTGCCTGGTCGTCCATGCGGTCCAGGGACAGCAGCACGCGTACGCGTTCGCCACTCGCCAGGCGCATCAGGCTGGAGGCGCTGAGCACTTGGTTGCCATAGCTGTCGGTCCAATTGAGGTAACCCAGGGATTCCCGGGGTGTAAAGTCGGTCAGTAACGGGTCTTGAGGCTTGGCGCCGATGCTTAGCAACACGTTTTCATCGGGCGCGGTGCCGACGATGGTGAGGTAGAAGTTGTCATGGCCGATCACCAGGTCCATCAGCGAGTGTGGGCGTGCGCGGATTGCGCTGGTGTCCAGGCCTTGGGCCAGGCTGTGCTGGATCTGTTCCATCTTGCTTTCCAGGCCCTTGCGCGCCAGCTTTTCTAACTCATGGGTGAGCGCCAGGTAGGCCAGGGTCGCGAGCAGCAGCACTAGGCCAGCGCCCATCAGGCTGACCGTCAATCCCAGGCGCATCGACAGACTGCCGGTTTTCATGGTCGCGCCTCCAGCACATAACCCACACCGCGAATGGTGTGGATCAGCTTGACGTCGCTTTGGTCATCCACTTTGGCGCGCAGACGGCTGATGGAGACTTCCACCACGTTGGTGTCACAGTCGAAATTCATGTCCCACACCAGGGAAATGATCTGCGTGCGCGTCAGCACTTCACCGGACTGACGCATCAGCACCTGCAGCAGGGCGAACTCCTTGGTGGTCAGGTCGATACGCCGAGTGCCGCGATAGGCGCGGTGGCGACGCGGGTCCAGTTCCAGGTCCGATACGCGGAATACATCCGGCTGCGGGATATGCTCGCTGCGCCGCAACAGCGTGCGTACTCGCGCCAGCAATTCAGGAAATTCGAAGGGCTTGACCAGGTAATCATCGGCGCCCATGTCCAGGCCCTTGATTTTGTCGGCCAGCCGACCACGGGCGGTCAGCATCATCACGCGCTGGGTGCCATTGCGGCGCAATTGCTCCAGCACTTCCCAGCCGTCCTTGCCTGGCAGGTTAACGTCGAGAATCACCAACTCGTAGGCGTGCTGCCCGGCCAAGTGCAGGCCGTCGATGCCATTGGAAGCACAGTCGACCACATAGCCACTTTCACTCAGGCCTTGCTGCAGGTAGTCGGCGGTTTTTTGCTCGTCCTCAACCACAAGGATACGCATGGGGGTTTACCTTTTACTGAATGAGAGAAGGGGTCCATTTCCTTATGGAATTAGGTGTTTTGGGAGTAGGAAAATTCTGAACCGTGAAGTAGCTTCAGGGTCAACTGCGACCATTGGTCGCGATTAAGCCTTCGCGCAAAAAAAACGCCCCATAGGGGCGTTAAAAATTCATCTCTTTCCAAAGGAGCTACAAAAAGCTTCAGAGACGAATGTTGCTCGGTGTGAATAAGTTGAAGCGAGTATAGGAAGTTCAACTTAACGGGAAGCTGAGCCTAATGTTACAGTTTTGATAGTTAGCAGTTTGTGAGCAGATGTTAGTTAATCGCGAACGAATGTAAGTGCTCGCCATGCTGACTGTTGTTCAGAGTGCTGCCAGCGGGTATTCGACGATCACGCGAACTTCTTCCAAGTCCGACTCAAAAGCACTGGAACGCACAGTGGCCTGGCGCAAACGCAACGACAAATCCTTCAGGTTGCCACTCTGCACCACATACTTGGCTTCGAAGTCCCGCTCCCAGCGGCGTTGATCAGTCAGCGGATTACCCGCTGCATCGCGGCGCATATACACCGAGTTGGCATTGCTGTAGTCGGCACCGGTACCTTTGCCGTAGCGGGTCATGAACGACAGACCGGGAATGCCGAACGGCTGCATGTCCAGGTCGTAACGCACCATCCACGAGCGCTCCTTGGGTGAGTTGAAGTCGCTGTACTGGATCGAGTTGTTGAGGAAGATCGAGTCCGACTGGCGCAGGTAATCAAAGTCATCGTCGCCGTTGTTGCGCTGGTGCGACACGGCCACGCTGTGGGCGCCGGCCTTTACCCCAATCCTGGCGCTCCAGATGTTGTTATCGAATTTGCCCAGCAGCTTTTTGCCTTCGTCCACTGCCTTGTAATAGTTGATGTCGCCGAACAATGAGACGTCATCGTTCAGTGGGTAGCTGGCGGCGCTGCCGAAGTAGTACTGATCCCAGGCATCCTTCAAGCGGCTGCTGTACAGGCTGACACTGAGGTGTTTATTGACGGTGTAGTCGCCGCCGAAATAGCCGATCCAGGGCGAGTCGACCCTGCCCGCATAGAAGGTCGAAAAGCCTTTGTTCATGCCGCTCTCATTCGGTTGGCTCATGCCGCTCAGGCGCCCGCCTTGCAGGCTCAGGCCCTCAAGGCTGGTGTTCTGCGCGGTGACACCGCGAAAGCTTTCCGGCAGCAAACGCGAGTCGCCGGCGGCGACTACCGGAGTGGCCGGGAACACATCGCCGGCCTTGATCACCGTGTCCAGCACACGCAGTTTCGCCGCACCACCGATTTTGCTGTAGCCGCTTTCAGGGTGATTGTCGCTGTCCACCGGCAGCACGCCGAACGAGCCTTTGCCGCCGCTGCGGCCGGTGCCAGAGTCGAGTTTCAGGCCGTACATGGCAAACGCATCGAGGCCAAACCCTACGGTGCCCTGGGTAAAACCGGATTCGAACTTGCCGATCAATCCCTGTGCCCAGGCTTCGGAATAGCCGTTGCCGGTGGGGCTTGACTGGCCCTTGCGATCATCGCGATTGAAGTAAAAATTGCGTGCCAGCACGTTCACGCTGCTGCCTTCGATAAAACCTTCGGGTTTGTCTTCCACGGCTACGGCTGCCAGGGGCAACGCGGCGATCAGTGAAAAGGGAAGGGTGTAGTTACGAATACTCATGTTTCGCTCCTTGGTCTTGGCAGTTTTCAGCTTCTTATAGAGGTGGGCGTTCTTATTGATTTGGCCCGGGCTGATAGTTGCAAACGGCGGATAACGGCTTCGTTGCGAGAACATTACAATTCTGGAAGCTCACGACCACCTAACAAATAAGTAATGTTCTGGTGAACATTCCGTCAGGGTTGATTTATTAGTCTTGTCACTGAACTTTTCAGTCGAGGAACTAGTAATGAACTTTTATAAAATGGGTCTGGGTGTATTAACTGCAGTCTTGTCGTTCGGTGCGTTGGCCGAAGGTGGGGGCGATCGCACTTTTGCCCTGATGATGGAGCGAAATGAAAAGGCCATGGCCGATTACGCCATCAAGACCGGCAAGCCGGCACCCGAGGTGCAGGCGTATCGCTATGGAATGAAGCTGGACATTGCCAAGGTGGTCAACGTCACGCCGCCGATCCGCTCGTGCAATCCAGTGCCCTCGCGCATGACCTACGAAGACTCCAGCGGCAAGCTCAATACCCTTGAATATCAGGTAATGGGCGTATGCCGAAACAATGGCGGTTAATGGATCCAAAAAAAGAGTCAGGTACAGCGTTAAAGTGCTCTTCAGAAAATGCCGGCAGCGCCGATGCAGGTCAGATCCCTCTTCCTTTATGACCATCGGTGCCCCATGTTCAACACCCGTTTAAAGCAGGAGCTGTCGGCTCTCCGTGAAGAGTTGTCCAGCTTGCAACAGGTCAAGGAGAGCTTGGAAAGCGAAATGCTGTGCCTGACGCTGGATGCCGAAGGCCGGGTGGAGTGGGCGAATGCCAACTTCCTGCAGGAACTGGCTTACCAGTCCACTAACGTTTTGGGACGCCACATTGATGACCTGGTGCCGCCACACGTGCGTCAGGACGAATTTCATAAGCGTTTCAAAAATGCCCTGCTTCGCGGAGAACATTTCGCCGGCACCGTGCGCCTGTTGCGTGGTAACGGCAAGGAAGCATGGTTGCGCTCGATCGTGCAGCCGGTGCGCAGTTCGGATGGGCGTATCCAACATTTTTCGATTTACTCCAGCGACCTCACCCGCACCATCGAGGCTTCGCGCGAGCATGAAAACCTGATCACCGCGTTGGTACGTTCCACAGCGGTCATCGAGTTTGACCTCAGCGGTCATGTGCTGACCGCGAATGACCGGTTCCTCGGCGGCATGGGTTACAGCCTGGCGCAAATTCAGGGTAAACATCACCGTATGTTCTGTGAGCCGGAGGAGTACAACAGCGCCGAGTACCAGAACTTCTGGAAGCGTTTGAACTCCGGCGAGTTTGTTGCGGCGCGCTTCAAGCGTGTCGACAGTCACGGCCGTGTGGTGTGGCTGGAGGCGACCTACAACCCGGTGCTGGATGCGACGGATCGGTTGTACAAAGTGGTCAAGTTCGCCACGGTAATCACCGATCAGGTCAACCGGGAGCAGGCCGTGGCCGAGGCCGCCAACATTGCCTACAGCACTTCGCTGCTCACCGACAGCAGCGCCCAGCGCGGTACCACGGTGGTCACCCAAGCGGTGGACGTGATGCGTGATCTGGCCAAGCACATGCAGCAGGCCGGCGAAGGCATCGAGGCGTTGAACGAACAGTCCCAAGTGATCGGCACCATCGTCAAGACCATCAGCGGCATCGCCGAGCAGACCAACCTGCTGGCGCTCAACGCGGCCATCGAAGCGGCTCGTGCCGGTGAGCAAGGGCGTGGCTTTGCGGTGGTGGCCGATGAGGTTCGCCAATTGGCCTCGCGCACCAGCAAGGCCACCGAGGAAATCGTTGGTGTGGTACGCCAGAACCAGGACATGGCCCGCGATGCGGTGACACTGATGACCGATGGCCGCCTGCAAGCCGAGCAAGGTCTGGCGCTGGCGGCCGAGGCGGGCACGGTGATCGTGGAGATCCAGGACGGTGCGCAAAAAGTGGTCAGCGCAGTCGGCCAATTCGCCAATCAGCTGTCGAGCTGATTGCAGGGCTCAGGTATCGTAGGCGCTTTATTGCTTGAAGAGCCGATCCTCCATGAGCCCTAACCACCGTCGCGCTGTTCCGTTGCCCAAGGCCTACCGCTTGCTCAATCACGGGCCGACCGTATTAGTGAGCGCGGCGCACAATGGCCAGCGCAATATCATGGCTGCCGCCTGGGCCATGCCGCTGGATTTCGAGCCGCCAAAAGTCGCGGTGGTGCTGGACAAGGCCACCTGGACCCGCCAACTGCTGGAAGGCGCCGGCACCTTTGTGCTCCAGGTGCCGTGCGTGGCACAGGCCGATCTGGTGCAAACGGTTGGCAACAGCACCGGCTCCGAAATCGACAAATTTGCCACCTACGGCCTGCACACGTTCAACGGTGACCACACCGAAGCCCCATTGTTGGAAGGTTGTGTGGCGTGGCTTGAATGCCGCCTGCTGCCCGAGCCTCACAATCAGCAGACCTATGATTTATTCCTCGGTGAAGTGGTTGCGGCCTATGCCGACGAGCGCGTGTTCAGCGAAGGGCACTGGCACTTCGACGGCCATGATGAACTGCGCACCTTGCACCATATCGCGGGCGGGAATTTCCTGACCATCGGCGAGCCGGTCGTCGGGCGTCAGCTGTAAGCCTTACCCGTGCTGGAAGCGACCTGACATCTTCACCCAGCGCGACGGCGGCATACCGTAGGTACTGCGAAATTGTCGGGTCATATGGCTCTGGTCGGTGAAGCCTGCAGTCATTGCTGCGTCCACCAGTGATTGGCGGCCAGCAGGCTACGCACCAGGTCCAGGCGCCGCATGGTCAGGTAGCGGTAAGGACTGGTGCCGAATAACAAACGAAAATCCCGCGACAACGCCCAGCGATCACGGCCGCAGTGATCGGCGATTTCATCCAGGGTAATGCTGCGGCCCAAGGCGCTGTGGATAAACTCCCGTGCGCGTTCGGCGGCCACATAATCGAAGGATTTGCGGCTGATGATCTCTCCTGACGTGGTGCTCAGTGCCTGAGCCAGGTCGAACATGGCGTCCTGCTCCAGCAGGGGATCGATCGGGCAATCCAGGCTTTGCAGCAGCACTTCGCTGGCGCGGAACAGCCGTGGGTCGGTGGACAAACCATTGGGGATAAACGGCAACGGCTTGCCGCCGAGAATCTGCTGGATCAGCGCCGGCTCCACGTAAATCATCCGGTACTTGAAGCCCTCCACGCTGCTGGCGCGGCCATCATGGGTTTCATCGGGATGAATCACCATGGTCGTACCGGGCAGGCTGTGGGTCATGCCGCCTCGGTAATGAAAACTCTGCACACCGAACAACGTGCGTCCGATGGCGTAGGTGTCGTGGCGATGCGGGTCGAACGCGAAGCCGGCAAAGTACGCCTCGATGCGGTCCAGGCCACTGGCGTGCGGGGCGCGGTGCATCCAGTCGAGGGAGGAGGTCGGATTGCCCATGGTGGCTTGTCACATGTAGAGATGGAAACACGTTAACCCAGTCTGCGCGGGTTGTCTGGTGGGGTCTTGTACGATTGTGCAGCGTTCTCTGTGTGGTAGAAATCTGTTGGTCATATGGAAACATTATTTATCGATAAAAAATTATTGTTTTACGATAATTAGTTCGCTATTTTGCTTCCACATTCAATCAGTGAGGCCGTCCATGAATACACAACGTCTTGCCCTGCTCAGCCAACGCATGTCGGTGGTCACTTTGTTGCTGATCATCAGCATGCTGGCCCTTAACGCTGCAGGGTGGCTGTTTCCGGTTTTCGGTTCTTCGCCCGATGGGCTTGGGTTCAACTTCGCGTTGAGTGATCGTCTGATCCAGGGCCGCGCCGAGCAGGTAGCGTTGTTTCCTCTGTGGCAGATCCTGGGTGCCATCGTACTTTCGAGCGTGCCTTTGCTGGCGCTGGCGTTCGGTTTGAATCATCTGCGCAAGCTGTTCCAGAACTATGCGCGGGGCGAATACTTCTCCAGCAAGGCTGCCTCGCACCTGGGCAAGGTGGGCAAAGCGGTGGCAATTTGGGTCTTACTGGATTTTTTATGTGAGCCATTGCTAAGTGTCTGGGTGACAATGAATGAACCGGTCGGCCACCGACTGATCACGCTGAGTGTGACCACACCCAGCTTCGTGGCGTTGTTTCTGGCGGCCTGTATCGCGGTGATCGCGCGTATCCTGTGGCAGGCCAGTGAAGTGGATTCTGAAAACCGCACCTTTGTTTGAGACTGAAATGCCCATTGTGATTGAGTTGGACGTTATGCTTGCCCGACGCAAGGTCAAATCCAAGGACCTGGCCGCAGCTATCGGGATTACCGAACAAAACCTGTCTTTGCTCAAGCAAGGCAAGGTCAAGGGGATACGGCTCGGGACGCTGGATGCCATCTGCGCGTACCTGGAGTGCCAACCCGGTGACTTGCTGGTGCACACGCCGGAGTCGAGCACCGAGCAATAACGACTTATCAGTTTTGTGAGAGGAGAAACCCTGCATGTCACTCCCTAACTGGGCATACGCGGCGCCACTGGTGTCCTTGGGGTTACTCTGGATCGTTGCCGTGGTAACGCCCGGCCCCAACTTTTTCAATATCGCCCAATTGGCCGCGAACGGCTCGCGCCGTCATGGCGTGGCGGCTTCGGCTGGCGTGGCGTCGGGTACGATTCTGTGGGGGCTGGCGGGTGGCTTGGGCATCAAGTCATTGTTCACGGCTGCGCCTATGCTCTACCTGGCGTTCAAGATCATTGGCGGCTGCTACCTGATTTACCTGGGGCTCAAACTGTTCAAGCGTTCGGCGCCCGCCGCCGGGCAAAACCTGTTGCCGGATGAGCCTCGGCGTTCCCTGTTTTCGGCCTGGCGCCTGGGGTTGCTCGGCAACTTGTCCAACCCCAAGTCGGCCCTGTTTGTGGCGACCATTTTCGCGTCCACCATGCCGCCGTCGCCATCACCGATGTTGCTAACTCTGGCGGTGATCGTGATGTCCACCTTGTCGTTCAGTTGGTATAGCGCCGTGGCCCTGGTGTTTTCCAGCGAGCGCATGGCCAACGTCTACAGCCGTTCGCGCAAGTGGCTCGACCGCTTTGCCGGCGGCTGTTACGTGCTGTTCGGCGCACATCTGGTGGCGAATCGCTGACTGCCCGTGGTAAGAAGCCTTACTTTCAACAGTGAGGCCGGGTCATGAGCAAGGTGCGGGTAGGTATTATTTTTGGTGGACGTTCGGCCGAGCACGAAGTCTCGCTGCAATCGGCGCGCAATATTGTCGATGCGCTGGACCGTTCGTGCTTTGAGCCTGTGTTGATCGGCATCGACAAGGACGGTCACTGGCACCTCAACGATACGTCGAACTTTCTGATCAACCAGGAAAACCCGGCCCTCATCGCCCTCAACCAATCCCACCGCGAGCTGGCGGTGGTGCCCGGCAAGGGCAGCCAGCAAGTGGTTGAAACCACCGGGCAGGGCCTGTTGCAACATATCGATGTGATCTTTCCTATCGTGCACGGCACCCTCGGTGAAGACGGCTGCCTGCAAGGCTTGCTGCGTATGGCTGACCTGCCGTTTGTCGGCTCCGATGTACTGGGCTCGGCAGTGTGCATGGACAAGGACATCAGCAAGCGCCTGCTGCGCGATGCCGGTATTGCTGTCACACCCTTCATCACCCTGACTCGCGGCAATGCGTCGCGCACATCCTTCGAAACAGCGGTGAGCAAGCTTGGCCTGCCGATGTTCGTCAAACCCGCTAACCAGGGTTCCTCGGTGGGTGTGAGCAAAGTCGCCGACGAAACCGGGTATCACGCGGCCGTTGAACTGGCTCTGGGTTTTGACGAGAAAGTGCTGGTGGAGTCCGCCGTTAAAGGCCGTGAAATCGAATGCGCCGTACTGGGCAACGAGAACCCCGTTGCCAGCGGTTGCGGCGAGATTGTGGTGAGCAGCGGCTTCTATTCCTACGACAGCAAATACATCGACGACCAGGCTGCCCAGGTCGTGGTGCCGGCGGATATCAGTGAAGAGGCAAGCGAGCGCATTCGCCGTCTGGCGGTCGAGGCGTTTGAAGTGCTGGGCTGCGCCGGGCTGGCACGGGTGGATGTGTTCCTGACCGACGACGGTGAAGTGCTGATCAACGAAATCAACTCACTGCCCGGCTTCACCCGCATCAGCATGTACCCCAAACTGTGGCAGGCGGCAGGGATGAGCTACAGCAAACTGGTGAGCCGGTTGATCGAGCTGGCGCTGGAGCGGCATGCGGGGCGCAGGGGGTTGAAGATCAGCCGCTAAAATCACGGAACCCTGTGGCGAGGGAGCTTGCTCCCGTCGGGCTGCGCAGCAGCCCTGAAACCCGTGATTAAGTGCTTCAGCCTTTGCGAGCAATCCACGAATAAATCAACGTCTTCGACTCCTCAGGGGTATGCGTCCTTCTGCGGTAGCTGGCAAAGCTCGGCGACGTGCAATAAGTGCACACCTGACTCACCTCAATCTGCTCCCGCTTGACCCCGGCCGCGCGCAACAGCATCACCCCGTACCCACTCAAATCAAACCACACGCTGCTGGTTTGCCTGGCATGGGGCGGTGCGATTTCCGGCATCAGCAACGGCGCCGCTTGAGTGTGGTGCCATAAGTGCTTTTGACGCGCGTCAAACTGCGCAACAAACTCCTCACTCACCTCATAACAGCACGGTTTGATCGACGGCCCGATGGCAACCTGCAGCTGGTCCACGGCAATCCCTTCGTCGGCGAACCGCTGGATGGCGTTGGCGACAATCCCGCCTTGCAGGCCCTTCCAGCCGCCATGCACGGCAGCCACCGTTTCACCGTTTTTTGCAGCGATCAGAATCGGCAGGCAATCGGCGGTAATCACCGCAATCGGCTGATCCTCATGGGTGAATACGCCGTCGGCCTCGAGGGTATTGGCCGCCAGGCCCGCTTGCCATCCAATCACCGATGCGCTGTGCACCTGTTTGCAGAAAAATACGTCATCCGGACGCAACGGGTCGTTGATCGTACAAAAGCCGTGGTCGACGCCAGGGATGGCGCCGAGGTTATCTGCCTGTTGCAAGGTGCTCTCTCCGTTGATTAAAGACTCAGTCGCCAACCGCCGCGCCTTCACGCCGAGGGTCGGCGCCGCCACTGAGCGACACTTTGCCCTGGGTGTCACGCATACGCACGATGGCCTGGACGCCGCTGGTCATGTCGATTTCACTCAACGCGTGGCCTTTATCCCTGAGTGCCTGCTTCAGCTTTGGGCTGAACAAACCCGCTTCCAATTCAGTGGCGCCATTGCGGCTGCCAAAATTGGGCAGGCTGATGGCGGTCTGCGGGTCGAGTTTCCAGTCGAGCATCGCCACCAGGGATTTGCTCACATATTCGATGATCTGTGAGCCGCCTGGCGAACCCACCGTGGCCAGCAGCTCGCCGCTTTTACGGTCGAACACCAAGGTCGGCGCCATGGCTGAGCGCGGGCGTTTTCCGGGCTCTACGCGGTTTGCCACCGGCCGGCCGTTTTCTTCGGGGATGAACGAAAAATCGGTCATCTGGTTGTTCAGCAAAAAGCCTTGAACCATCAGGTGAGAACCGAACGCGGCCTCGACCGTGGTGGTCATCGATACGGCGCCGCCCAGATCATCCACTGCCACCACTTGTGAGGTGGAGATGCGCAACGGAGAACGATCCGGCGCGTAGGCGACCTGGATGCCTGCCGGTTGGCCCGGTTTGGCGATGCCCATGCTGCGTTCGCCGATCAGCGTGGCACGTTTGGCCAGGTAGTCCGCAGCGACGAGGCCGGTGACCGGTACCGGCACGAAGTCGGCGTCAGCCACGTACAGGCCGCGGTCGGCAAAGGCCAGGCGGCCGGCTTCAGCGAGCAGGTGTACGGCTTCGGGCGTGGGTTCGAGGCCGGCAGGTGACGAGCTCTTGACCGGTGTCATTGGCGCAATGGCCAGTCTCGGTTCGCGGGTTTCCAGGGCCTGCAACGTGCCGAGGATCTGCGCGACAGCAATCCCACCCGATGACGGTGGCGGCATGCCACACACCTTCCATTGCTTGTAGTCAGTGCACAGCGGCGAGCGCTCCTTGGCGGTGTAGCCTTTGAGGTCCGCCTGAGAAAGGCTGCCTGCGTTGCGATTGCCCTGGATCTTGCGCGCGATCTCATCAGCAATCGGCCCGTGGTACAACGCGTCCGGGCCTTCCTTGGCAATGCGTTTGAACACATTGGCCAGCGCCGGGTTTTTCAGCAATGTGCCAGTGGCTTTTGGCGTGCTGTCGGCATTCAGGAAATAGGCGGCCATGTCGGGCGACTGGGGAATGTAGCGATCAGCGGCGATCAATGCGTGCAGACGCGGGGAAATGGCGAAACCTTGTTCCGCCAGACGAATTGCCGGGTCGAATAGCTTGGACCATTGCAAGTGCCCGGTTTTTTGGTGCGCCATTTCCAGCGCCCGCAAAACTCCCGGCGTTCCGACTGAGCGTCCGCCAATCTGCGCTTCCGAAAATGCCATCGGCGTGCCGTCCGCCTTCAGGAATAACCGCTCGGTTGCTCCTGCCGGCGCGGTTTCGCGGCCGTCATAGGCGTGCACGTTTTTCCCGTCCCACAGCATGATGAACGCGCCGCCGCCGATGCCGGAAGATTGCGGTTCCACCAGTGTCAGTACGGCCTGCATCGCAATGGCTGCATCAATTGCCGAGCCGCCCTGACGCAGCATCTCGCGCCCGGCCTCGGCTGCCAGCGGGTTGGCTGCTGCGGCCATGTGGCGCTCGGCGTGCTGGGTGGTGAGGTCGGTGCGAAAACCCGAACCCAGTTCCGGCGCCGGCGGCTGTTCGTTGATGGGGGGGTGACAGCCAGCCAGGGCGAGGGCTGCGACAATCATCGACAGTTGACGGCGGGAAATCGAAAGCACGCGCTGAACTCCGTTCATTGTGAGAATGATCTGTTGTCCTTGGGGCAGTACTTTTTACAGGTAAATCGTGCCTTGCAGATAGAGCACAGCAGCCCCCGAGATGATCACGCGGTCGCCCTTGAGCTCACAGCGCAACTGCCCACGGCGTTTGCCGCCCTGTTCGGCAGTGAGCAGCGACTTACCCAAACGCTCGGCCCAGAAGGGCGCCAGCGATGTGTGGGCGGAACCCGTGACCGGGTCTTCGTTGATGCCGACATTTGGCCCGAACCAACGAGTTACAAAGTCAAACCGCGTGCTTTTGGCCGTCACTGCAATTCCGCGTTTGGGCAGGCCCTTGAGGCGAGCGAAGTCCGGCGTCAGGGCAGCGACCTGGGCTTCGTCGTCGACCAGCACGATGTAGTCGTCGGTGGCATACACCTCGGCCTGTTCGATACCCAATGCGCTCAGCATTCCGGTTGGCGGTTCGCAACGTTCGGGCTGCTTGGCCGGGAAATCCATCGCCAGTTCGTCGCCGTTGCGCGTCACTCGAAGCTCGCCGCTGCGGGTGGCAAAGCGCAACACTTGAGGCGTGCCCGGCAGTTTGTGAATCAACACCCACGCTGCCGCAAGCGTGGCGTGGCCGCAGAGGTCAACTTCGACTTCGGGGGTAAACCAGCGCAACTCATAGAGGTCGCCACGGGGCACGAAGTAAGCGGTTTCCGAGAGGTTGTTTTCTGCGGCGATGTTTTGCAGTTGCTCATCGGTCAGCCATTCGCTGAGCGGGCACACCGCAGCGGGGTTGCCGCCGAAGGCGTGTTTGCTGAAGGCGTCGACTTGGTAGATATCCAGTTTCACCGTGAGGTACTCCGTGTGGGGGAGGCTGGACACTAACAGTGGGTTCTGTTGAGCGTCAAAGTACAGATGGCGGCTTTTTTTGAGCGCATGAGTGATGGCCGGTTCAGCCCAGGCGCAGCAACATCGCCCCGGCGGCAATGGTGCAGGCGGCGGCGACGCGTATACGGGGCAGATGTTCTTTGAGTACAAGCGCCGAGATCAACATGCCGAACAGGATTGATGTTTCCCGGAGTGCAGAAACCGTGGCGATGGGCGCTGACGTCATTGCCCACAGCGCCAGGCAGTAGGACGCTATCGTGCCAAATCCTCCGATGATCCCGGGCCGCCAGTGGCGCCCCAGGTAACGGCAGAATGCGTGGCGTCGGGTGGCCAGCGCCCAGGCGGCAAGCGGGATGCCGGTCAGCAGGAAAATCCACAGCGTATAGGCCACCGGCGCGCCGGATTTGCGCACACCCAAGCCATCGATCAAGGTGTAGCTTGCGATTACACCGGCATTGATCAGCGCCAGCATCAGTCCTTTTTTCTGCCCGGCAGAAGGGGCCGCGGCCATGCTCAGGATGCCGAGGGAGATCACCGCAATTCCCAACCATGCGAACGTCGACAAACTTTCGGATAGCAGGAACACACTCACCGCCGCCACCAGCAGCGGCGCGGTGCCGCGCATGATCGGGTAGGTCTGGCTCATGTCGGCAATGCGGTAGGTTGAGGACACCAACACGAAATACAGCACTTGGAACACGACCGATGCGCCGATGAACGGCCAGCTTTCTTTTGCCGGGAGTTCAATAAACGGAATAACGACCAACGCAATCAGCGACGCGACAGAGGTGATCATGCAGGTGGTCAGCAGCTTGTCGCCGCCACCTTTGATCACGGCGTTCCAGGTGGCATGCAGCAATGCGCCGAGCAGGATAATGGCGAAGACGTCGAAGCTCATGAACGATGCTCCTATCAGGCTCAAACCCGCGCAGGGGGGGAGGGCGCTGCGAGTATGCTCCAGTACTTTTTTGAAGACATAAAAAAACGGCCTACCTTTCGGTAAGCCGTTTTTAGTACTTGGTGGCTACACAGGGACTTGAACCCCGGACCCCAGCATTATGAATGCTATGCTCTAACCAACTGAGCTATGTAGCCAAGTGGCGCGCATTATTCGCGCAGAACGGGAATGCGTCAAGCACTTTTATTGAATTTTTTTCTACGCTTTCAACTGTTTAACCAAAATCAGGTTAAACAGTGACGAGTGGTAAGGCGGGCGTGGTGTCCAGCGGAGGGGATCTAATGCGGGGGCGTCGTGTCGAGCGTCTTTGAAACTGAGAAATTCGGTTGGGCAGATATCCCTGCCGCCCAACAATTGCCTTTCGGCGGCCTTACGGTTGTGACGGGTTATGCGTAACGCGTTTGAGTTGTTCGCGCGCGCGCGACAGGCGCGAGCGAACGGTGCCGATAGGGATGTCCAAAACGTTGGCAGTGTCCTGGTAGCTGCCGTCGGTTTCCAGTGAGGCGTACAACGTCTTGCGCATCTCCGCCGGCAGGTGGTCGATGGCGCTCAGGGTTTTCTCCAGGCGGCGGTTGATCTCGAATTCCCAATCCAGATTTTTGTTGTCTTCCTGGCCGTGCCACAGCGATTCGTCGAATTCGCAATGCACCGGTTTGGCGTACAGGCGTCGGAAATGGTTGCGGATCAGGTTCTGCGCAATGCCGCACATCCACGTGCTGAGCGTGGCCTGGCCGCTGAATCTCTCCCGGTTGCGCCAGGCTTCCAAGTAGGTCAGTTGCAGGATGTCGTCTGCATCTTCGGGATTGAGTACGCGTTTATGAATAAAACGCCGGAGTTTTTTCTGCTGCTCGTCCGTCAGTTGGAGCATGAATTGAGGCGAGCTGCCAACGAGGTGAGATAGAGCACCAATAGGGATATCCATGATTTTTTCCTCAGGGTAGACGCGATCGAAATTGTTTCGACGAAAACCCTGTTAGCACCGCTTGTGCCAACTGAAAAAATCACATAACAAACTGATTTTTAAAGAGAATATTTTGTAATTGATGCGGTTTTGCGCAATTTTCGGCAGAAAGGCCCGAGATCTTGTGCCGTTTCTTTCAAAGAGCATGTGGTAAAGATTTCAATGGAACCGTTCAGGCGCGGTTTGCCACAGAGAGAAATACTCTCCTTGTCTCGGCATGCCCATGAAAGTTGAACTCTATCAAGATGTGCAAGTGCCCCAGAGTCTTGTGCCGTCCAAGCCCAGTCGTGCCCCTGCGCCGGAAACAGCGGCGGCTGTTGGTGGTCTTGCTGACATTTTTATTCAGGAAATGGAGGCCAACAATAAAACCCTTGCTCAGCGCTCGACGAGCATCGGCCTAATGCCTACCGAACAATGTGCGCACCTCTGGAGCCAGCTGGGGCATCCCGCGCAAGCGACTGTGGAGTCAACCGCCCGTCGGGTGCGGACGCAACTGCTGCAGGGGGCGAGTATCGAAAAAATGCTCGACATTACGGGGAGCGATCCGGCGCGCACTTACGTAGTGCTTCAGTTTCTTTCGGCCCAGGCGCAGTCTGAAGCGCGCAAGATCGAGGCAGGCCTGGCACGTGATGCCCTGACCAAGTTAGAGCTACGTTTCGAGGGGCAAATTCAGGCTGCACTGAACACGGCAATGGCGTTGCAAGCGGCCGCTGATGACCCGCAGGAGCGCCAGGCATTACGGACGCTGTACTACGCCAGCGTGGTGACGCAGCAGTCTTTGAGCAAAATGATGCAAGCATTGCTTGGCGTCTACGGTGGCGAGCGTTTTGCGATCGGACTGAAGGTCATGCGTCGAGCCCTTGCTGATGATATTGCCTCCCTGGTGTCGTCGGTGGCGACCTCCAAGTTGCGTACGCTGCTATTAGGCCTGCAAAGTTGTGGTCATTTGGGCGGTGTTCTGTCCAATTGCCAGGCGTTGATCCAGCGTCTGAATGCAGGCCTGGAGGCTGTGGACTTGCTGCAGCGTTTGTTGGGGTACACCAGCACCGGCATTGCCTCCAGAGAGGTCCAGCGTCTGGCCAACGAAATGAGTGGTGGCCCCTCATCCGAATCCTTGATCTCCCTGAATGCTCTTTACCCCGTGATCAAGGATTTGCCTATGGCCCTGTGGCGCGATACACAGGAGCGCCAACAGGCCCTGCACAACTGTTTACTGGTGATGGACGAACTTGCTCGTCTTGAGCGCGGCCAGCAGCAACTCGACAGTAAGTGGGGAGCCCAAGCGTGACTGCACTGAAGGCTATCAACGGCCTTTTGCTTAAGGTCGCACAGCGTGCTGAGGTGCTGGGGGCGGTGGTGGTCCTGGCCATCGTGTTCATCTTCATCGTACCGCTGCCTACTTGGCTGGTGGATATCCTCATTGCATTCAACATTTGTATTGCGTGCCTGTTGATCGTGTTGGCGCTGTATCTTCCCGGGCCCCTGGCGTTCTCGTCTTTTCCGTCAATTTTGCTGTTGACTACCATGTTTCGCCTGGCGTTATCGATTGCAACCACACGTTTGATCCTTCTGGAGCAGGACGCCGGTGACATCGTCGAGGCTTTCGGCAATTTCGTCGTCGGTGGCAACCTGGCGGTGGGGTTGGTGATCTTCATGATCTTGACACTGGTCAATTTTCTGGTGATTACCAAAGGTTCGGAGCGAGTTGCCGAAGTGGCGGCGCGCTTTAGCCTGGATGCCATGCCTGGCAAACAAATGTCTATCGACAGTGACTTGCGTGCAGGTCTGATCGATGGTGGGCAGGCGCGGGACAAGCGTGATCAGTTATCCCGCGAGAGCCAATTGTTCGGCGCCATGGACGGCGCAATGAAGTTCGTCAAAGGCGATGCCATTGCCGGTTTGATTATCGTGGTGATCAACCTGCTGGGCGGTTTTGCCACCGGCATGTTCCAGCACGATATGAGCGCCGCCGAGTCCATTGCGCTGTATTCGGTGCTGACCATCGGTGACGGTTTGATCGCGCAGATACCCGCACTGCTAATCTCGCTGACCGCCGGCATGATCATCACTCGGTCGGCACCGGATGCTCGTAAAGGCGCTACCAGCGTGGGCATCGAAATTGCTCGGCAGATGACCAGTGAACCCAGGAGTTGGATGATTGCTTCGGTGGGTATGCTTGCTTTTGCAGCGCTGCCAGGCATGCCAACGGTTGTGTTTATCATCATCTCGTTGATGACGGGGGCCCTGGGGTATTACCTCGCACGTCAACGTAAACGGGAAGAAAATCCGGGAACTTTAATGGCCGAGGCGGTCCGCCCGGAAGACAACGGTGAGGAAGATTTGCGCGGGTTCGACCCGTCACGACCCTATCTGTTGCAGTTTTCCCCGGTGTTGCACGGCACTGCAGAGATGATTGAGCTTGTTCATAGCATCCGTCAGGCTCGCAATGCGCTGGTCGCCAACATCGGGCTGACACTACCGCCATTCGAAGTCGAAGTTGATGCCTCGATGGCAGACGATGAAATGCGCTTCTGCGTTCACGAAGTGCCGATGGTCAGGGCCTCTGTCGTACCTTACATGGCTGTAGGCCGGGCAGCACTGGAAGACGTGCCAGCGCATGCCGTTCCTGGCTTGGCTGAGCGCGACGAACAGGATTGGATCTGGCTGCCGCCAGACGATCCCCTGCTGGATGACCCGCAGGTGGAGCGCTTCAGCGCGGCAAGCCTGATTGTCGATCGCATGAAGCAGGCGATGATGCTGAGTGGGCCGCAGTTCCTCGGTGTCCAGGAGAGCAAAGCGATCCTCAGTTGGCTTGAGCACAACCAGTCGGAATTGGTGCAGGAGTTACAGCGGATCATGCCGTTGTCTCGCTTTTCGGCAGTGCTACAGCGTTTGGCCAGCGAAGGTGTGCCGTTGCGTGCCGTGCGGCTGATAGTCGAATCGTTGATCGAATACGGGCAGCATGAGCGTGAGCCGGATGCCCTGGCAGATTATGCGCGTATTGCCCTTAAATCGCAGATTTTCCACCAGTACAGTGAGAGTGATGGCCTGCATGCCTGGCTATTGTCGCCACAGACTGAAAACACGCTGCGTGAGGCATTGCGCCAGACCCAGACCGGGGTGTTCTTTGCTCTCGACAACGATAGCAGTGCAGCGCTGGTCAGCTTGCTTAACCAAGCTTTTTCCGTACGGCCTAAAAGCAAAAGCGTGATGTTGGTTGCGCAGGATTTGCGCAGTCCTTTGCGCACGCTATTGCTCGAAGAGTTCAACCATATACCGGTGATGTCCTTTGCCGAACTGAGCAGTACCGCCAAGGTGAAAGTACTGGGGCGCTTTGATCTGGGCCAGGACGAACTGATGCGTGGAGCGGCGGCATGATCAGTCGTCCCTTGAGCGCGCACCGGGGAGTTCGGTGATGTTTGAACTACGAGTGCTCGACGGTTTTCACCAAGGGGCCGCCTTGCCGCTGTTTGGTGACGAGTGGAGTATCGGTGCCCACCGCGATGCCGACTTGGTACTGAACGATCCAGGCATCGCCGAACACCATGCGCGGTTGCGGCTGTCCGGTTCAAATTGGTCGGTACAGGCCGAAGCAGGATTGCTACACGGCGCCCAGGGTCAGGTGCTGGCGCAGATCGCGAGCCTGGCACTCGACGAATCGTTTTCGGTGGGCGCCATCGGGCTGTGTGTTTCTTTAGCGAGTCAGCCCTGGCCTCAAGCACCGACCCCCGCCGTTGCCCCCGCTTATGAATCGCCGCAGACGCTGAAGTTGTCGTCCATTCCACATTCACAGCAAAAGCGCTTGATCAGCCTGGTACTGGTGGTTGCGGTCATCATCATGGTGGCGAGCATAGCCTCGACAGGTGAGCGTGAGGCCCAGGCTTCTTTGATGCCGATTGAGGTCCGGAAAAGCGATCTGGCCTCGCCCTTCGAAGTTCGCCAACAGTTGATGAAGATGCTCAACGAGCGTGAGTTGGGTCAGCGAGTCAGTTTGCAGGTGATTAATGGTCAGGTCGCGCTCAACGGTGACGTCTCCCAGGAGGATGTTGAACTGGTAACGCGAATGCTCAGTCGTTTTGGCGAGCAGTTCGACAGTGCAGTGCCGGTGATCAGCCGTGTGCGCGCACATGACGGAGCATTGCCGTTCAAGATTGTGCAAATCGTTGGGGGGCCCAATGGTCACGTGGTCCTGGAAGACGGCAATCGGCTGTTTGTGGGAGATGAAGTCGCAGGCCTGCGCCTGGTGCTGATCGATAACAGCAAGGTGGTCTTCGATGGCGCGCAGCGTTTTGAGGTGCGTTGGTGAACGAGGACACTCAAGCGCGCCTGGAGGCTTGGCAACAACGTCAAACCCTGGCACTGGCGAATTTTACGCCGGTGACGATGCGGGGGCGAATCCAGCGCGTCAATGGCATGTTGCTGCAATGCCGGCTGCCCCAGGCGCGGATCGGCGATTTGTGCCAAGTGGAGAAAAACCCCGGCGATTACATGCTGGCCGAGATCATTGGTTTTGATCAGCAGGATGCAGTGCTCAGTGCCTTGGGCAACCTGGAAGGCGTGCGTGTGGGCGCAAGTGTGGAGCGCTTGGGGATATCGCATCGGGTGCGCGTCAGCGACGCACTCCTGGGGCAGGTGTTGGATGGTTTTGGACGGCCGATCACCGGCGAAGGTCCAAGCGCTTTTGCCGAGGTTGACTCTCCGGACGCGAGCGCTGTGTTGTGTGAAGCGCCTTTGCCTACCGATCGACCGAGGATCAACCGCGCGTTGGCGACCGGTGTGCGTTCGATCGATGGCTTGCTGACGTTGGGCGAAGGCCAGCGCGTGGGCCTGTTTGCAGGGGCCGGTTGTGGTAAGACCACCTTGCTGGCCGAGATCGCCCGTAACGTCGAGTGCGACGTGATTGTGTTCGGTTTGATCGGCGAGCGAGGTCGGGAGCTACGCGAATTTCTTGACCATGAGCTGGATGATCAACTGCGAGCCAAGGCCGTGCTGGTATGTGCCACGTCCGACCGCTCAAGCATGGAGCGTGCTCGCGCGGCTTTTACGGCGACGGCCTTGGCCGAAAGCTTCCGGCGCAAGGGTAAGCGGGTGCTGCTGCTGATCGATTCGCTGACACGTTTTGCCAGGGCCCAGCGTGAAATCGGCCTGGCCGCCGGCGAGCCTCTGGGCCGAGGAGGCCTGCCGCCTTCGGTGTACAGCTTGTTGCCGCGACTGGTGGAGCGCGCCGGGCTGACCCGTGAGGGCGTGATTACGGCGATCTACACGGTACTGATTGAGCAGGACTCCATGAGCGACCCGGTTGCCGATGAGGTTCGCTCGCTGCTCGATGGTCACATCGTGCTTTCTCGCAAGCTCGCCGAACGTGGTCATTATCCCGCGGTGGATGTTTTGGCCAGCCTTTCGCGAATTCTAAGCAACGTCGCCGCGCCAGACGATATCCAGGCCGGCACAGCGTTAAGGCGTCTGTTATCGGCGTATCAACAGATTGAGCTGATGCTCAAGCTGGGGGAATACCAGCCCGGCAGCGATGCGCTGACCGATCTGGCGGTGGACAGCCGCCAGGCGGTCGACACGTTCCTGCGTCAGGACTTGCGTGAACCTACATCGATGACAGCCACTCTGGAGCACCTCAAGGAGCTCACGGCCCATGTCCCATTCTGATGTTTCACTCGGTGAAATCGAGATCTTGCGACGTCTGCGACGGCATCGAGCCGACCGGGCCGAGCGTGCGTTGCGTGAAGCAATGCGCGCTCGACAAGCCCTGCTTACGCATATTCAACAGGCCCAGGAAACGCTTGAGCAAACTCGCCTGGACGAGGCTCGCAAAAGTGCGGACTTACTCAGCCAGCACCAAGGCCAGGTGCTGAGCCTGCAGGCGCTCAAGTCCTGGGGCAAGCAAGAGCTCTCCTTGTCTGAAAGCACCCGGCACGACGAAGGCCAGTTGCAGAAACTACAAGGGCAACGAGAAGAGAAAGACATTCACGTTGGTCGCGCCCAGAAACACGCCACCCAGTGTTTGCGACAGGTAGAAAAACTTCAGGAGTTGTCCAATTTGCTGATTCAGGAACAGATATGAACCAGGTTTCAAATAGCTCTCCTGAGCGTTCACGCCCACGCGAGCCAAAAGAGGAGCGTGAGCCTATGACGGGAGGGGTGGTGCTGTGGGAGCAAGGGCGACTGTTTGCTTCTTTGTTTGCTGATGAGGGGGAGGAGAGCGGGTATGGCGCCTCCTCGTTGGGCAATAAGGCGCTGGCCAATGTTGCCATGATCGATGCGTTGGCCGAGCAATTGGCGCCCCGTATTCAAGGGGCTTCACAGTGGCCTCTCCAGGCCGTGCTGTACGTGCCGCGTCTGGGGCGGATCAGCGCCAGTGTGCGGCGCGAGCAAGGTGCCTGGAATATCGAGCTGGACGCAGAAGAGGACGCTACGGCGCGTTGGCTCAGTGGCGTACGGCAACAGTGCCAGGAGCGATTCATGGAGACGTTGGGGCAACCGGTCAATCTGCATCTGCCCGATGGCAGGCCACTATGAAATTGACTCCCCTGACGTTGCCCCTGATCAAGAATGAAGTGGTTGCTGCGCGCCGCAAATTGGGACGTGGCTTGCGCCTGCCGTTTCAGGTCGCAGGGCAAAACGGTGAGCTGTTGCTCGAGCCCGGGCGTTCGCCCGCAGGTGCCAAACCCTTGTGCTTCGAAACGGCGTGCGGGGTGTTGGCACTGGCTGAGGCAGGGCCAGTGCTTAGCTTGCTGGGCGAGTGCCCGGTGACATTGGCGCCGTCCGGCAACGATCCGCAGTCCTGGTTCTGGGCGTTGTTCCAGCACCACTTGAGCCCTCAGGTCAGCGCGCTGCTGGGGTATGTGCGATTGGTGGAGGTTGCTCGCCCCTTGGGGTTTGGTTGCCAAGTCAGTGTAACCCTCGGTGCGTCGCGGGTCGTAGGGTTCGTGTGGCTGACGCCCGGAAGTTTTCTGACGCTGTGTGAGGCCGGGCCTTGGCGTTCTGTCGCAGCGTCGATGGCAGCACAGTTTCAACTGACGATTGCGGTGCTCCTTGGGCATCTGCAGCTCTCGGTAGCGCAAGTGCGCAGCCTGCGGGCCGGTGATGTGTTGGTGCTCGAACAGGCTTTCTTTCAGGCCCAGGGCGTCGGTCATCTGCAGGTTGGCAGGCAGCGGCTGCACGGCCGTATTGATGATGACACCGGGCCGTTGTGCCTGACACTAACTTCTATTGAGGACGCGTCTGTGGACGAGGATTTTTCAGCACCCGACTACTCGGAATATGAGGGGGACGAACCTGTAATGGATGCTTTCGGCCATGAGCCGTTCGATGAGTTGAGTATGGTGTTGAATGTGCGTTGTGGAACGCTGAACCTGACCCTTGGCGAACTGCGCAATCTATCGCCCGGTACTGTTCTGGGGATTGCCGGTTACGCGCCGGGCATGGCCGGCCTGTATTACGGCGAGCGGCCCATCGGCCTGGGGCAACTGGTGGAAGTGGATGGGCGCTTGGGCCTTCAGATCGCTCGCGTGGTTTTCCCCCGATGAATTTCCAGGGCATAGATCCCATTGTACTCGCGGTTTTTTTAGCGACGTTATCGTTGCTGCCCATGCTGTTGATCGTGTGCACGGCATTCTTGAAGATCGTCATTGTGCTGATGATCACCCGAAATGCCATCGGGGTGCAGCAAGTGCCACCGAACATGGCCATCAACGGCATCGCGCTGGCGGCAACGCTGTTCATCATGGCGCCGGTGGGTTATGAGATCTCTGAGTCTGTCAAAACCTCGCCCCTGGACCTGAGCAATGTTCAGATGATGATGCAGACGGGGAGTGAGGCAATCAAACCTCTGCGTGCGTTCATGCTGCGTAATGTCGACCCGGATGTGCTCACGCACCTGCTGGAAAACACCGCGCGTCTGTGGCCGGCGAAAATGGCGCAGGAGGTTCAGCGCGAAGACCTGATCCTGCTGATCCCGGCGTTTGTTCTGTCGCAGTTGCAGGCGGGCTTTGAAATCGGCTTTCTGATCTACATCCCCTTTATCGTGATCGACCTGATCGTCTCTAACCTGTTGCTGGCGTTGGGCATGCAAATGGTCTCGCCCATGACCATTTCCCTGCCGCTCAAATTGCTGTTGTTTGTGATGGTTTCCGGTTGGTCACGGTTGCTCGACAGCCTGTTCCTTTCGTATCTATGAGTGGCTTATGGAACCGATTGTGCTCTTCAAGCAAGGCATGTTGCTGGTGGTGGTGCTGTCTGCACCGCCATTGATTGTGGCGGTGGTGGTGGGGGTCATGACTTCGCTGGTGCAGGCGTTGATGCAGGTTCAGGACCAGACGCTGCCCTTTGGTATCAAGCTGGTGGCGGTGGGGATCACGTTGATCCTGACGGGCCGCTGGATCGGTGTCGAGTTGATCCAGTTGATCAACGTGACCTTTGACATGATTGGCCGTTCGGCCCTGAATTGAGGTCTGGCCCGTGTTTGTTTATCTAGAGTATCTGCCCAGCCTCGTCCTTGCGATCGCGCGGATCTACCCCTGCGCGTTTTTTGTGGCGGCCTTCTGTTTTCAACATCTGCGCGGCATGCCCAGGTATACCATTGTGATGGTCATGGCCTTGCTACCGGCGCCGGGTATTCATGCGCAATTGATAGACCTGGATATGTCTGTGTACTTGCTCGCTGGCCTGGCCGTCAAGGAAGCGGTCCTGGGCATTCTGCTGGGTCTATTGCTATCGATGCCGTTCTGGATGTTCGAGGCTGTGGGGGCGTTGCTGGATAACCAGCGCGGTGCTTTGGCCGGTGGCCAGCTCAACCCTTCCCTTGGGCCGGACGCGACGCCGATTGGGCATATGTTTAAAGAGTTGGCGATTTTTTTGCTGATGGCCATCCTCGGTTTGGGGGCCTTGACCCAGGTGATTTGGGACAGCTATTTGATCTGGCCGCCGACGGTGTGGTTTCCATTGCCGGCGGCTAATGGGTTCAGTGTATTTCTGGAGCTGCTCGGCAACACTTTCACGCACATGATGCTCTATGCCGCGCCCTTTATAGCCGTGCTGCTGCTACTGGAGTTCGGCATCGCATTGCTGGGGGTATACAGCCAGCAATTGCAGGTGAGTACGATAGCGCCTCCGGTCAAGTGCCTGGCGGGCATCGGCATTCTGCTGCTGTACTTTGCTTTATTGCAGGACCTGATCGTCGGGCGCATGAGCCTTTTGGGTGACCTCAAACATTCACTGGCATTGTTGTTCAAGGTGTCCTCGCCATGAGTGACTCCGGGGAAAAAAAGCACCCGGCATCAGCCAAGAAACTGCGTGATCAACGCAAGAAAGGCCAGGTCTCCCAGAGCCAGGATGTGGCCAAGCTGGTCGCGCTCACGGCGATCAGCGAAATTGCGTTGTTCACGGCCGAGAGCAGCCTGCAGCGGTTTCAGCAGTTGATGATGTTGCCGATATCACGCATCACCCAGCCCTTCGCGCGAGCACTTGAGGAAGTCCTGTTTGACGGGCTGCTGGTGTTTTTCTCGTTCGCCTTGTTGATGGCGGGCGTGGCGATTCTCGCTAAGTTGATCAGTACCTGGATGCAGATCGGGATGTTGTTTGCCCCGGAAGTCTTGAAGCTGGATTTCAAGCGGCTCAACCCCATGAGCCAGATCAAGCAGATGTTCTCTGCGCAATCGGTCATGAACTTGTTGATGAGCGTCGTCAAGGCAACACTCCTGGGCATGATTGTGTACGTGGTGGTCAGGCCATCGTTGAATACGCTGATCAACCTGGCCACCACGGATTTGCAAACTTACATCCTGGCGCTAATTGCAGTATTCCGTCACCTGTTGCATGCCTGCCTGGGGCTGTTGCTGGTACTGGCGCTGATCGATTTGACGTTGCAGAAACATTTCTTTGCCAAGCGTATGCGCATGACGCAGGTCGAAGTGGTCAAGGAGTACAAGGACATGGAGGGCGACCCCCATGTGAAGGGGCAACGGCGATCGCTGGCGTATCAATTGGCCCAGGAAGAGCCCAAAGTCAAACTGCCGAAGCTGGAAGAGGCCGACATGTTGGTGGTCAACCCCACCCACTTTGCTGTCGCGTTGTTTTATCGCCCCGGTAAAACACCGCTGCCCTTGTTGGTCGATAAGGGCACGGACGCCGAGGCCCGCAAACTGATCGATCGGGCGAAGGCGGCCGACGTACCGGTCATCCAGTGTATCTGGTTGGCCCGTACGCTTTATACGAAGAAACTGGGCGCCAGTATTCCCCGCGAAACCTTGCAGGCTGTCGCGATTATTTACCGCACGTTGCGTGAGCTCGATGATGAAGCCAAGCGTGAAACTCTGGAGCTGCCCGAGCTTGAGTTGCGCTGACCGACGGCTCGTTTGATTCAAGAGGGCCGAGCCGCAAGTGAGCGGCCCCGCCGCTCACTCGCCTGCACCGCCAGGTGCTCAAGTACCCCGAAGGGCTTAACGTTCCAGTGAGATGGTCTGGTAGTCGGACCGCTCACCGGAGGGGCCCGGCTCTGCCCGCATCTGGGGCGTCCACCAGACCACCATCTTGTCTTTGGTCGATTGCGGGCGTGAACAGGAGTCGCCCCGGCAAGTGGGGGCGCAGCCAGCGACGAGCAATGTAATGCCGATCAGGGTGGCAGACAGCAAACGATGATTCATGGCTTGGTCTTCTGGGTTGGAGTGATCAGGGAGGGGCGTGGTACGCCGATGTGTTCATCCTTCACCACGGGGCGCATCGCGATGAAAACCTCGGTTTCTTCACCGGGTTTGAGCCAGGCGCGGGGCCAGACAGTGACGGCCAGGGTCTGCGAATTGCTGCATTCCTTTTCATCGATGCGTACGTTGCGTTTGAACTGGTTGCGCAGTACGACAACCGCCACGTTGAACTGCGAACCGGCATACCACTGGCTGCGCTCGGTGTTGAGTACCAGCAGGTCACGGGTGCTGCACAAGGTTTCCAGCGCCAAAGGCATTGGCCCGGCTTTGAAACCGTTGGGCACTTGCCCGCTGACGAGGCGAGCCAGGGTGCTGGTGATATCGCTGCGCTTGATTTCCGGTTGGTGGGGCGCAAGGCGACGCGCCAGTGGTTTGAGGGCTGCCTGCAGTTCTGCCTGGTCGTCCTGGGGCAAATAGCGTGAAGGATCGTCCTGATCGCCGATGACGCGTGGCGTGAGGATGAACAAACGCTCGCGTCGATTGTTCCTTCGCTCGGTCGAGGTAAACAGGGCCTTGCCGAGCAACGGGATATCCCCCAGCAGGGGCACCTTGTTTTGCGCGTCTTTGTTGTTGGTCACATGGAACCCGCCGACTACCAGCGAGCGTTTTTCCGCCATCACGGCCTGGGTGCTGACCTTGCCCCGGCGTACATCAAGGTTGTCGGGCGTCGGGTTGGATTCGTCGAAATTGCCATCTTCTATATCCAGTTCCAGGTGGATCTGCTGGCTTCCGCGGCTGGTGATGACCCGAGGCACGACCTGAACGCTAGTACCGACGGTGACGGGCAAAATGGTGGCGTTTTCGATTCCGGCCTTCAGATATCGGGTGCGGTTGAAGTCGATGACCGCCGGCTGGTTTTCCAGCGTGAGCACCGAAGGGTTGGAGACCATGGTTGCCAAGCCTTTGCTTTCCAGGGCGCGTACTGCGGCGAAAAAGTGATCGCGGTCACCGATGGCCAACTGTGAGGTTGTGCCTCGAGCCAGGGTGCTGGCGCCGCCGTAGAAACGACTGTTTTGAAAGCCCCAGGTCACGCCGAATTCGCGTAATTGCTCGCGTTCGATATCGAGGATGATCGCGTCAATTTCCACCAGCTTGCGCGCGACGTCGAGCTGACTGATCAACTCTCGGTACATGGCCTGGCGCTCCGGCAAGTCATAAATCAGAATCGCGTTGTTACGCACATCGGCCTCGACGCGGATTCGACTGTTCCCCGTCGGAGCGCGTGGGGTGAGCGTCGCCCCCGTTGATAACTGCCCGGAATTCGTGGTGGCACTGCCCATCATCTGTTCCAGAAGCGGGTTACTCAACCGGGGAAAGTTCGGTGTCACCATGGCGGGTTGTGGCGGGGCGCCGGGGCGCTGGCTCATGGTTGAAAGCGTCGAGGGCGAACGGGGTTCCAACAACCCGCGCAACACGCTGGCAATACCCGGGATGGTCAGCTTTTCACCGCGATAATCCACAACGCGGTCCGCCGCATTGGCGAACTTCAGCGGGTAGCTGAGCACATTCTGCTTTTCATCGGGGGAGCGGCGCTGGCTGCTGAACTGCTTGATCTGTTCGATATAGCGCTTGGGGCCGGAGACGAGCACGACGCCGTCCTCCGGCAACTCGCCCCAACCGAAACGGGTGTCGAGCAGGCCAATATCAGTCAACGCCTGCTTGAGGTCGGCAACGGTCTCGGAAGACACTTCCAGGCGCGCGGACTCTTGTTGGTCCAGGGTGCTGATGAAAAGAGTGTTGTTGTACAAGTACCACTGGAAGCGATGCTCAACGCCTAAACGGTCGAGGAGGGATTGGGGGGTGTTGGCGCGTATCTTGCCATTGACGACACCTTCGAGCAGGCCCTCGACTTGCAGTTGCGTGCCAAAGGTCCGGGCGAAGTCTTCGAGCACTTCCCGCACTGGCTTGTAGTCGGCTTCATAGGCGTAGGCGGTGTTTTTCCATTCGGATGGAATGGCTGCAAAGGTGCTGTGCATCGGCGCCAGCAATAAGAGCGAGGCGAGCAGGCAGCGCCAATTCCCGCGAGTGTCGGCAATGGCGGGCGAGTTTGGACGCAAGCGGGTGTGCTTGTGGGGTTTGCTGGACATGACAGGTTCTCTGTTTCAGTGCGATAGCTTGCGTAATGAAGAGGGTCGCAAATTGCGCCCAGCCGTCGTCAGGCGCGCAATGATGCTGCGCCTGGTGTCGCGTTGGTGGATAAGCGTTTCAGGGATATTCAATAGATACCCCGTTTGCGACATCGTGGCAGGCATTGCACCAGCCAGAGGGAGTCAGGGTCTGTAAGCAAGGCAAGTGTGCCTTGGAAATACACGAGGCCGGGCAGGCCGAGGTGACGCCAACATGCAAGCGTAATGTTGATGCGTGGGGCAGCCAACCGGACACTTGGCATTACGTGTTGTTCATGGTGCTGGACGTGAATCTCACTATCCGGCTCGAACATCTGAATACGCTGTCTGCAATCACTCAAACTGCCGGTCATATTTTGCTGCCAGCCACTAGACGACATTAATGGCACTTTTCATCAACGCATGCCTGTAGTTGACATAGGCCGAGGTCACCGTAGAGGTCTTGCCATGGGATATCTTGTTTTGCAAAAGCTCGTCGAAGAGCCTTGAGAGGTCTTCGTCTCCTCCTCCTAAAGAAATATCCTCTTCGATTTTTTTGAAAGCGTTATTATTCCGAACTTGCTCCCTGTAAAGGCCATCAAGTACGCGGGCGTCATTATTCATTGCATTAACTCCACAGAGGTTCTACCTCTCTGTGGCACTTGATGGATGACCGGTTCCTTCGCTGGATCCCTTTTGTTAAAAAATTAAAGAAAAGCGTTATTGCTTGAACTCGCCTTGGGGGGCATCGCTACCAAATTGTTGACGGCATCATCCCAGTTGATGTGAAAGTCGCCATCTTCGGTTTCAAGAATCAGCGACCCAGCGGTGAGCCTGCTCTCAACGCGCAACGTCCATAGCGCATCACAGTTGGCAAGAAGCCAGTGCTCGACAAGCTCACGGTCTTGCGGGTTGCACAGTAAACTCGCCTCGACTGCCGGCAATTGGGTAACCAACAGTTTTTTGAGCAGCGCAGTGACGCGTTGAGCTGGCAGAGTCTCCTCCAGCAAGCCCCGAACCGCCTTATTAATGACTAAGGTGGCAGCCTCTTCCAAATGATCGAACATCGCTTGGCGCTCGGATTCCCATCGCTGAAGTTGAGCATTGGCACGCCCCCAGAACTGATCGCTGGCGTTTTTCAATACCGTTTCGCACTGGGTCTCGGCTTGGCGCATGAGTTCCTGCGCCTGCGCTTGGGCGTGTTCAAGCAGTTGGCGGCTCTGGGCATACTCAGTCAGTATTTCCCTGGGAATCAGGGGAGTCGGCAGATCGTGGGGGAGGGCGTTCAGCTCAATTTTATGGGTGCAAAACATGTTTGGAATTCTCACGAGGGGCACGTGCGGCATCATCGACATTAGGCGAGGTTGCGCGCCAGATAGCAGCCTGCCACAGGGTATCCAGCCGGCCATGAGTGTCCGCAGGCTTAGGCCGTAGCTCCAATTCCAGCACCCTTGGACGGGCAAAGTTCAAGCGCAGCCGCTGCCAGATAACAGGGGCAACCCACGCGCGCAGAAACTGCAATGGATCACCGACGCTCACCGGTTCCGGGGAGGGAGGCAGTGCCTTGGCCAGGCGCTGGCACCAAAGAAGCTGTTCCTGATTTAACCGGCTGTCTTGAGGCGCGTTGTACACCTCATTGACGAGTGTGAGGATGAGGTCTCGTTGTTGCGCACTGGTCAGTACCAGTTGCAGCAAGACCGAGGAAGCAGGTGGGGGCAGTTCGGGTTCGATCTCGAACAGGTGGCTTGCTCGGGCATGGTGGGCCCGTGAAAGTGTCGCTGTTTCTATAAAGCCTTTTCGCGTGAACCAGTCGATATGTGCATTTTCCCATGGGAAAGCCCACCAGCGTGCCCAGCGTAGCTCGTCACTCATGACGGTGTGCAATGGCAGGTTCTAGCGAGGGGATGCGCATAGTCTTGCGACGCCAAAGCAGCCAGGCTATACCACCCAGTATGAGGGCGATCAACGGTGCGAAGGCGATGCTGCGCCAGAATCCGAGATCTTGTTCTGGCACCAGGAAAGGGCCGAAATAGGTGAGTTGTTGCTTTTCCTTGTAGCCCGCTGCTGGTACGAAAACCACCGTCAACTTTGTTGTGTTGTCTATCGCTGTAGCCATGCCGGGGATGCTGCTGGCCACCATCCTGCGTACTCGTGCATTAATATTGTCAGGGTCCAGGCGCGGGTCATGCTTGATGAATACGGAGGCGGATGCTGGTTGTACGGGTTCGCCAGGGGCTACCCGCTCAGGCAACACCACATGTACACGTGCGACGAGCACACCGTCTATATTCGACAAGGTCGCTTCCAGTTCTTGTGACAGCGCGTAGATGTAGCGCGCACGCTCTTCCAGTGGCGTAGAGATGACCCCTTCTTTGCGAAAGATATCGCCTAATGTCGAGCGCGCCACCTTGGGCAGTCCTGCAGCGTCCAGGGTACGAACGGCTCGATTGATGTCACTGGCTTTGACGCGGACAGCGACGCCGTCTTTTCCTGGAATCTTTTGAGCCCGGATCTGTTTGTCGGCCAGCTCCGCAATGACTTCATTAGCTTCCTGTTCGGAAATATTACGATGGAGTTCTACACTTTCACCGCAGCCGCTCAGCAACAGCGCCAATGAAATAAATAAGAGGATGCTTAGGCGGCGGTACATGCATCTACCCCATGCTCGAAATTTTGTCGCAGGCTTTTGCGATTGCGCCAATGACCTTCACATTTGCGATCGCGTCCACATGCGCTTCAGCGAGTAATTGGGGAAACTTGCCCGACTCCCACGCCCCTTTCATCTGGCTTGCGTCCCGAAAACCTTTGGACAGGCGTCCCGCTATTTTCGCCGACTCCCTAGCGAACTGGAAATCACCGGGGGAGGCTACCGCGCTCATAGAGCCTCTATCGAGCGGGCTTGCTCTGCTCATTTCAGCGTGAAAAAAATTCATGTCAGAAGACTGATTACTCTCGACAGGTTTTTCCGCTGCCGAGGAGGTTATTCCATTTGTTGTGAATTTTTCGTGGGTGATGATCATATGCCCCCCTATTGAAGGTGCCGGGTGTGGCATCCATATTAAGTGAAAACCTCCCCAACTTATGGTTGAGGAGGCTTGGCCTACTTAGTACGATATTTTTTTAGCGAGTTGGGCCTCGGCGTTAAACTTAGTAACTTCGCGGTCCTTCCAGGCGTTCTCTACACCATCCCACTTCTTACCTTCGTTGGTTTGTTGAACTGCCATTTCTTGTGGGCTAGAGCCCACGCCGCCTAGTGCCATGATCCACCTCTGCAACTTTATATGAGATTCGATAGCGGTTAATCGCTATCGGTCGGTTTTGAGCGATGTTGAAATTGCTCATTGAATAGGTGGTTTTCAAGAAACGAAACGTTCCAACGCCACAGAGGTCCTTTGTGTGTAATTGTTTCGTTCTGTTTTTTTTGTCTGCGGGAAGTCAACTAAAATATAAATAGGATGTTTCTGGTATTACGCCAAAGCGTTTATGCCAGCTGTACTTCGAGCTGTTTCATCCGGTAATAAAGCGTGCGCTTGGCGACTTTCAGCTCAATTGACACGCTGTCTACACAGTGGCCGTTACGCCGCAACGACTCTTCAATCAGTGCTTTTTCAATTTGTTGCATGCGTGCCTTCAGGCTCATTTCATCGGCCTGCGAATTGATCATTGCGGCGTAAAGCGGTGGCAGGCCCAGAACGAACCGCTTGGCTGCAGAGCGCAGTTCGCGGACATTGCCTTGCCAGGTATGACACAGCAATTGTTGCAGCAACTCGCCGGGTGGCGTCGGGGCAGGGTATTTGAAGCGCTCGGCTTCTTGCTGGATCATTCCCAGGAATAATGGAATGATCCGTTCTCGCTGGTCTCGCAGGGCCGGGAGCTGGAAGCTCACGACATTCAGTCGAAAGTACAGGTCACGTCGAAAGCTGCCTTGATCGACCATTGCAAGCAGCGACTGCTGGGCCGATGCGATGACGCGCATGTCCACAGGAATGAAGCGGGTTGAGCCCAGACGCTCCACTCCACGTGTCTCCAGTACGCGCAATAGCTTGGCTTGCAGGCTCAATGGCATGCTGTCGATCTCATCCAGATAAAGCGTGCCCAAGTGAGCCGCTTCGACAACGCCGGCCCGTGATTGCAGTGCACCTGTGTAGGCGCCGCTGTTGACACCGAACAACTGGCTTTCTGCGAGACTCTCCGGGATGGCTGCGCAGTTCAAGGCAACGAAGTTACCTCGTCGCCCCGAGAGGCTATGTATTCGTTGGGCCAGGGTATCCTTGCCGGTACCGGTTTCTCCCAATAACAGGATGTCGATATTGAGAGGTGCGGTGCTCAGGAGCGTATTTTCGATATCCGGGCTTTCGATCAATGAAATATCTGTTTCATTTTCCCTGAGAGGGGCGGCCGACATCGGATGGGTGCTCCATTATCGCTTTGCGTCAGTGATAAAACTGGCCAGCGCGGTTCAGTAGAATGGAAAGCATAAGTTTTTTCTGGCTGCATTAAAGTAGGAACTTGCGCGGGCAATGTAGGATAAGTTAGACAGGCGCAGGTTTATTTATTTCGACAGGCAGTGAGTAGAGTGAGTCATTGAAAAAATCTAGGTACAGATAGACGTGTGTTGACGACACGCTTAATCGTTGCCCACAAAAAAGCCGATGCACTGCATCGGCTTTTTATTGTCGGCGTAAACCGCAGGTAACGTTTACACGTTGAAACGGAAGTGCATTACATCGCCATCTTTGACGATGTATTCCTTGCCTTCCAGGCGCCATTTACCCGCTTCCTTGGTACCGGCTTCGCCCTTGTACTGGATGAAGTCGTTGTAGGCGATCACTTCGGCGCGGATGAAGCCTTTTTCGAAGTCAGTGTGGATCACACCAGCGGCCTGTGGCGCGGTGGCGCCGACCTTTACGGTCCAGGCGCGGACTTCTTCGACACCGGCGGTGAAGTAAGTCTGCAGGTGCAGCATTTCGTAGCCAGCGCGGATCACACGGTTCAAGCCAGGCTCTTCCAGGCCCAGGGCCTCGAGGAACATGTCTTTCTCTTCGCCGTCATCCAGTTCGGCGATTTCCGCTTCGATCTTGTTGCACACCGGTACAACGATTGCGCCTTCTTCCTCGGCGATGGCCTTAACCACGTCGAGCAGTGGGTTGTTCTCAAAGCCGTCTTCAGCGACGTTGGCGATGTACATCACGGGCTTTGTAGTCAGCAGATGGAAGCCTTTGATCACCGCCTTTTCATCGGTGCTCATGTTCTTCATCAGGCTGCGCGCTGGCTTGCCTTCGGTGAAGTGAGCGATCAATTGCTCCAGCAGACCTTTCTGGACTACGGCGTCCTTGTCACCGCCTTTGGCGTTACGTGCAACTTTCTGCAGTTGTTTTTCGCAGCTGTCGAGGTCGGCGAAGATCAGTTCCAGGTCGATGATTTCGATGTCGCGTTTCGGGTCGACGCTGTTGGAGACGTGAATCACATTTTCGTCTTCAAAGCAGCGGACCACGTGGGCGATGGCATCGGTTTCGCGGATGTTGGCCAGGAACTTGTTGCCCAGGCCTTCGCCTTTCGACGCACCGGCCACCAGGCCTGCGATGTCGACGAATTCCATAGTGGTCGGCAGGATGCGCTTTGGATTGACGATGGCCGCCAGTGCAGCCAGTCGTGGGTCCGGCATGGCCACGATACCGCTGTTGGGTTCGATGGTGCAGAAGGGGAAGTTCTCCGCCGCAATACCGGACTTGGTCAGGGCGTTGAACAGGGTGGATTTGCCGACGTTGGGCAGGCCGACGATGCCGCAATTGAATCCCATGGTGTTTCCCCTCGGTAAGAGTCAGGCCTTCTGGCTGTGCAGGTTTTTCATCGCGCGGTTCCATTCACCGGCGAAGATATCCGGCAGCACGCCGAGGGCAAAGTCGATGCTGGCATCGAGTTTTTCCTGTTCGGCGCGTGGCGCACGACCCAGGACGAAATTTGAAACCATACTGGCAACGCCTGGGTGGCCAATGCCGAGCCGCAGACGGTAGAAATTATTCTGATTGCCCAACTGCGCAATGATGTCGCGCAGGCCGTTGTGCCCACCATGCCCGCCGCCGAGCTTGAGCTTGGCAACACCGGGTGGCAGGTCCAGCTCGTCATGGGCCACCAGGATTTCCTCGGGTTTGATCCGGAAGAATCCTGCAAGCGCCGCGACAGCCTGGCCGCTGCGGTTCATGTAGGTGGTGGGAATCAGCAGACGAACATCCTGACCCTGGTGCGAGAAGCGCCCGGTCAGTCCAAAATATTTGCGATCGGCCACAAGGTTTACACCTTGGGCGTGGGCGATACGCTCAACAAAAAGGGCCCCCGCGTTATGCCGGGTCTGTTCGTATTCGGCGCCTGGATTTCCCAGGCCAACGATCAGTTTAATGGCAGTCACGACAGGGGCCCTTCCTTTGGAGTTGTGGATAACATCGCCAAACCAGCGTGCGGCGAAAGTGGACGATAGAACTCATTTACTCAAAGGTAAACGCCGCATTCTCGCCCGCTTTCTCGCTACGTTTCGGTCCGCGATGTTTCCTCAAGCTCCGGCATTACAGAGTGAATTACTCTGCAGCGCCTTCAGCTTCTGGAGCAACGCGTGGAGCGTGAACGTTGGCAACAGCTTTGTCATCACCGTGAGCCAGTGCGACAAACTCAACGCCTTTAGGGGCTTTGAGGTCGGACAGGTGGATGATGTCGCCGATTTCAGCGTTAGCCAGATCGACTTCGATGAACTCAGGCAGGTCTTTTGGCAGGCAGGAAACTTCGATCTCAGCAACAACGTGCGAGATTTCGCCGCCTTTCTTGATCGGAGCAGCTTCACCAACGAAGTGCACTGGAACGATCGCGGTCAGTTTCTGACCAGCAACAACGCGTACAAAGTCAGCGTGCAGCACGTGGCCTTTGGCCGGGTGACGTTGCAGAGCTTTGATGATTACGTTTTGCTTGGTGCCGCCAACATTCAGTTCGATAACGTGGCTGTAAGCAGCTTCGTTTTCGAGCAGTTTGGCGATTTCTTTGGCCAGCATGCTGATGGATTCAGGGGCTTTTTCGCCACCGTAAACTACAGCTGGAACCAGGCTTGCGAGACGACGCAGGCGGCGGCTCGCACCTTTCCCCAGGTCGGAACGCGCTTCAGCATTCAGGGTAAAATCGTTCATGTTGTATCTCCAAAATAACCACATTCGCCCTAGCGTTTGCGACCAGCGCTAAAGGCGATATGGGCAAAAAAGCCCCGCCCCAACAGAATGTTGGGGCGGGGCGCTTTTCGTCAGTGAGGTGTTTCGTAAGGTTTGACCCTTAACGGAACATCGCGCTGATCGATTCTTCATTGCTGATGCGGCGAACCGCCTCGGCAACTACCGGTGCGATATCCAGTTGACGGATACGCGAACAGGCTTGAGCTGCTGCGGACAACGGGATGGTGTTAGTCACCACCAGTTCGTCCAGCATGGAGTTCTCGATGTTCTCGATCGCTCGGCCCGACAGCACAGGGTGTGTGCAGTAGGCGAAGACTTTTGCCGCACCGTGCTCTTTCAAGGCTTTCGCCGCGTGGCACAGGGTGCCGGCGGTGTCGACCATGTCATCAACCAGAATACAGGTACGCCCTTCGACATCACCGATGATATGCATCACTTCAGAGTGATTAGCTTTTTCACGGCGTTTGTCGATAATCCCGAGGTCCACGCCCAAGGATTTGGCAACAGCCCGTGCACGCACGACGCCACCAATGTCCGGGGACACGATCATCAGGTTTTCAAAGCGCTGGTCTTCGATGTCATCCACCAGAACGGGGGAGCCGTAGATGTTATCTACCGGAATATCGAAGAATCCCTGGATTTGGTCAGCGTGCAGGTCAACCGTGAGAACACGGTCGATGCCTACCACGGTCAGCATGTCAGCAACGACTTTCGCGCTGATAGCTACACGTGCGGAACGCGGACGGCGATCCTGACGGGCATAACCAAAGTAAGGGATTACAGCTGTGATTCGAGTCGCTGAGGAGCGGCGGAAGGCATCAGCCATCACGACGAGTTCCATCAGGTTATCGTTGGTCGGAGCGCAAGTCGGCTGAATAATGAAGACGTCTTTACCGCGAACGTTTTCATTGATCTCGGCTGTAATTTCGCCGTCGGAGAATTTACCGACAGAGATGTCACCGAGAGGGATATGCAGCTGACGTACGACACGTCGAGCCAGATCGGGGTTAGCATTCCCCGTAAAGACCATCATCTTGGACACGCGCAGTACCTAGAGGCTGAGGGTAACCTGGATGAGTATAGAAAATGGCAGGGGCGGCTGGATTCGAACCAACGCATGGCAGGATCAAAACCTGCTGCCTTACCGCTTGGCGACGCCCCTGTATCTGTTGCAACGAGTACCCAGTACTCGGTTCCTTTAGAGCAGACTTTGCAGCTTGCGATGCAACATCGAAACGTTGCTTCCCTTTGCTACAAACCCTGTAAGGGTCTCTGTAAGAAGGGCCGAGACTTTATCAGCTTCAGCTTTGCTTGGGAAGCCCCCAAACACACAACTTCCAGTTCCGGTTAATTTTGCTTCGGTAAATTTACCTAACAAATTCAAAGCGTTACGTACCTCTGGATAACGCCTTGCTACAACCGGTAAGCAGTCATTTCGACTGTTTCCCTTGGGAACGGGGCGCACTTTAATGGGAGGAGAGTTACGTGTCAACAGTGGATCTGAAAAAATTTCTGCTGTACTTACAGATACTTGCGGAACAAGCACGACATACCACGGCTCTTCGGGGTATTCGGGGGTGAGTTTCTCCCCAACGCCTTCGGCAAAAGCCGCCTGGCCACGCACGAAAACCGGGACGTCGGCGCCTAGCGTAAGCCCCAGCGCGGCCAGGCGATCGTGGTCCCAGCCCAGTTGCCACAAATGATTGAGCCCCAACAGTGTTGTCGCCGCATTTGAGCTTCCGCCACCGATACCCCCGCCCATGGGCAAGATTTTATCGATCCAGATGTCGATGCCGAGTGGGCAGCCGGACTGCTCTTGAAGTTTTTTTGCTGCCTTCACGATCAAATTGCTGTCGTGGGGCACGCCTTCGAATTCGGTATGCAGGTGGATCACGCCATCGTCGCGCACGGCGAAGGTCAACTCATCGCCGTAGTCGAGAAATTGAAACAGCGTCTGCAGCTCGTGGTAGCCGTCTTCACGGCGACCCAGAATGTGCAGCATCAAATTGAGTTTGGCGGGGGAGGGTAGGGTCAGCTTTTGTACGGTCACGTTATTGCCCCAGCTTGCGCGGTTGCCAGTCCTTGATCACCAGCGTGACATCAAGGTCGGTGCCGTGCAGCTTGATGCGCTCGGGCAGCCAATAACCGCTTTGTTGCACGTAGCTCAAATACTCGACCTGCCAACCATCCTGCTCCAGGCTGGCCAGGCGGCTGTCGCCGTTGAGGCTCAGGCGGCTCTTGCTGTCAGGTGCAGGCAAACCGCGCACCCACCAAACCAAGTGCGACACGGGCAGCTTCCAGCCGATTTGTTCTTCCAGCAAGGCTTCCGGCGTTGCCGCTTCATAGCGACCTTGGTTGGCCACTTCCAGGCTAACTTGCCCTGGTCGGCCCGTCAGGCGTGCAGCGCCTCGGCCCAACGGGCCCGAGAGACGAATGTCGTAATAGTCCTGGCGTTGCAGCCAGAACAGCGTGCCGCTGCCGGAATCTTTTGGCGCGCGAACCCCGACCTTGCCTTCAATCTGCCAGCCATCAATGCTGCTGAGCTGGTCCTTATGCTGTTTCCATTGCGCCGGGTTGCCCTGGCCTTCAACGGATTCGCGGCTGCCTACGCCCGCGCAACCGGCGAGCAGGGCGATGAAACTGAACACTACAACGTGGCGCAAGAACATAAGCTTAAAGGGTCTCGGATCCGGTCAGGCGCTTGATGGTGCCGCGCAGGATGGGGCTTTCGGGTTGTTCCTTGAGGAATTTTTCCCAGATTTGTCGTGCTTCGCGTTGTTTGCCATTGGCCCAGAGCACTTCGCCCAGGTGTGCGGCGACTTCCTGGTCTGGGAAGCGCTCCAGTGCCTGGCGCAGCAAGCGTTCAGCTTCGTCCAGGTTGCCCAAGCGGTAATTCACCCAACCCAGGCTGTCGAGAACGGCAGGGTCTTCGGGATTGAGCTTGTGCGCTTGCTCGATCAGCACTTTGGCTTCTGCGTAACGCGTGGTGCGGTCGGACAAGGTGTAACCCAGGGCATTAAGTGCCATGGCGTTGTCCGGGTCGCGCTTGATGATCAGGCGCAGGTCTTTTTCCATCTGTGCCAAGTCATTGCGTTTTTCCGCCAGCATGGCGCGGGTGTACAGCAGGTTCAAATCGTCGGGGTATTGCAGCAAGGCTTGTTGCAGCAACTTCCAGGCACGCTCGCCTTGTTTGTTGGCCGACAACGTCTCGGCCTGGATCAGGTAGAGCTGGATGGCGTAGTCCGGTTCGGCATCTCGCGCAGCAGCGAGACGCTTTTCCGCTTCGTCGGTGCGGCCATTGCTCATCAGGATATCGGCCTGGCGCAGTTGGGCCGGCAGGTAGTCGTTGCCGGGGCCAACCTGGGCGTACTCGAGCAGGGCGGCTTGTGGGTCGTTGCGTTCTTCGGCAATACGCCCAAGGTTCAGGTGCGCCGAATCCACATGGCTTTCGCGTTGGATGAGTTCTTCAAGATAGCCCTTGGCCTCGTCCCAGGCCTTGGCTTCCAGGCACACCAGTGCCAGGGAGTAGCGCAATTCGTCGTCGTCCGGGTATTGCTGGACCAGGTTGGCGAACTGCACTTTGGCGTCCTCCATGCGGTCCTGCTCAACCAGCGTCCGTGCATAAGTCAGGCGCAGGCGCTTGTCGTCCGGGTACTTCTTGATGTTTTTTTCCAGCAGCGGAATGGCTTCCTTGCCGCGGTTGAGGTTCTGCAGCAGGCGTGCGCGCAGCAAAATCGGGGCGATTTCGCCGTCTTCCGGCGGGTTCTGCTCCAGCAGTTTCAGTGCGGCATCCGCTTCATCATCCTGTTGCAGCAGCAGCGCCTTGCCGAAAATAAGCTGGCTATTCTTCGGGTGCTTTTGCAGCAGACGGTCGAAGCTCTTCATCAGGCCATTGCGCGTGTCCTGGTCGGTGTCGGCAGCCGACAGCGCGAGGAAGTCGAAATGCGTGTCGCCTTTGCCCTGCAGGACTTTCTCCATATAGATCATGGAGTCGTCATAGCGCCCGGCGCGTGCCAATTGAACGGCTGCCGCGCGTTGAGCTTCGAGATCGCTCGGCGCGTTTTTCGCCCAAATCAACGAGGTGTCCAGCGCGGCCTGATCGGCTCCCAGGTACTCGGCGATGCGAAACGCGCGCTCGGAGATGCCAGGGTCCTGGGTGTTGATAGCCTGGGTCACATAGTTATCCAGGGCAATATCGAAACGATTGCGCTGGCCGGCCAGTTCCGCCGTCAGCAGGCTGTAGATCGTTTCTTCACTGAACGAGGAATAAACCTTGGGCTTTTCAGGGGCGGGAGTGCTGTCTTCAACCGGCGGCGTACCGTCCGGCGACACGGGGGCCAAGGCCTGGCAGCCGCTGAGGAAGACAAAAGCAAGGAGCAACGCGGAAGATCTATTCATATAGGAAGAGGACGACTAACCTGCGGTCGGATCATCATGACACAAGCCTTCGGCCAAACATAACCGAGACTCAGCGGATGCCTTTAATAGACACAAGGCATTAGGACAATAGACGACGGTGGTTGTTCTGGATCTTTCGAAGTAGGACAATTGTCGGCTTCCCGACATCATCAGCGATATTGAATGGCCTTCCTCGCACTCGGTATTAACCACAAGACTGCTTCCGTAGACGTGCGCGAGCGCGTGGCGTTTACGCCAGAGCAGTTGGTTGAGGCCTTGCAGCAGCTCTGCCGGATCACCGACAGCCGCGAAGCTGCGATCCTTTCGACCTGCAATCGCAGCGAGCTTTATATAGAGCAGGAACATCTTTCAGCGGATGTGGTGCTGCGCTGGCTGGCCGATTACCACCATTTGGGCCTCGATGACCTGCGCGCCTGCGCGTATGTGCATGAAGAGGATGCGGCAGTTCGTCACATGATGCGCGTCGCCGCAGGGCTTGATTCGCTGGTGTTGGGCGAACCGCAGATCCTCGGCCAGATGAAATCCGCCTACGCCGTGGCGCGTGAGGCCGGAACCGTGGGGCCGCTGCTGGGCCGCCTGTTCCAGGCCACGTTCAATTCCGCCAAGCAGGTGCGCACCGACACTGCCATTGGTGAAAACCCGGTGTCCGTGGCGTTTGCTGCCGTGAGCCTGGCCAAACAGATTTTCAGCGATTTACAGCGCAGCCAGGCGTTGCTGATTGGCGCGGGTGAAACCATCACCCTGGTGGCCCGTCACCTGCACGACCTGGGTGTGAAGCGTATTGTGGTCGCCAACCGTACGCTTGAGCGTGCCAGCATCCTCGCCGAGCAGTTCGGTGCTCACGCCGTGCTGCTGTCGGACATTCCGGCGGAACTGGTGCGCAGCGATATCGTGATCAGCTCAACCGCCAGCCAGTTGCCGATTCTCGGTAAGGGCGCGGTGGAAAGCGCTTTGAAGCTGCGCAAGCACAAACCGATCTTCATGGTGGACATCGCCGTTCCCCGGGATATTGAGCCCGAAGTCGGCGAGTTGGACGACGTTTACCTCTATAGCGTCGACGATCTGCACGAAGTGGTCGCCGAAAACCTCAAGAGCCGTCAGGGCGCGGCCCAGGCCGCTGAGGAAATGGTCAGCACCGGCGCCGAAGACTTCATGGTGCGCCTGCGTGAACTGGCGGCGGTGGACGTGCTCAAGGCGTATCGTCAGCAAGGCGAACGTCTGCGTGACGAGGAATTGACCAAGGCCCAGCGTTTGCTGGCCAATGGCAGCAGCGCCGAAGAGGTGCTGATGCAATTGGCGCGTGGCCTGACTAACAAATTGCTTCATGCACCCAGCGTGCAGCTTAAAAAATTGACTGCCGAAGGCCGCCTCGATGCGCTGGCCATGGCCCAGGAACTCTTTGCCCTCGGTGAGGGCGCGTCAGATAGCTCTTCGGATAAAAAACCGCAATGAAAGCGTCACTGCTCAATAAACTGGACGTGCTCCAGGACCGTTTCGAAGAACTGACCGCCTTGCTCGGCGATGGCGAAGTCATCTCCGATCAGACCAAGTTCCGCACTTACTCCAAGGAGTACGCGGAAGTTGAGCCGATTGTGGCCACCTACACCCATTGGCTGAAAACCCAGGCCGACCTCGAAGGCGCCCAGGCGCTGCTCAAGGACAGCGACCCGGACATGCGTGAAATGGCCGTGGAAGAAGTCCGCGAAGCCAAGGAAAAACTGGTTGAGCTGGAAGGCGACCTGCAACGCATGCTGTTGCCCAAAGATCCTAATGACGGGCGCAACGTGTTCCTCGAAATCCGCGCCGGCACCGGTGGCGACGAGGCTGCGATTTTCTCCGGCGACCTGTTCCGCATGTATTCGCGCTATGCCGAACGGCGTGGCTGGCGGGTCGAGATCCTGTCCGAGAACGAAGGCGAACACGGTGGCTATAAAGAAGTCATCGCTCGGGTTGAAGGCGACAATGTCTACGGCAAGCTGAAATTCGAATCCGGTGCGCACCGCGTGCAGCGGGTCCCAGCGACGGAATCCCAAGGCCGTATTCACACCTCTGCGTGTACCGTGGCTGTGTTGCCTGAGCCGGACGAGCAGGAAGCCATCGAGATCAACCCGGCGGATTTGCGTGTCGACACCTACCGCTCGTCGGGCGCCGGTGGTCAACACGTCAACAAGACTGACTCCGCGATCCGTATCACACACTTGCCGTCGGGCATCGTGGTGGAATGCCAGGAAGAGCGTTCGCAGCACAAGAACCGTGCGCGGGCCATGTCCTGGCTGTCGGCCAAGCTCAATGACCAGCAGACCAGCGCCGCTGCCAACGCGATTGCCAGCGAGCGTAAGTTGCTGGTGGGTTCGGGCGACCGCTCCGAGCGCATTCGTACTTACAACTTTGCCCAAGGCCGGGTCACCGACCACCGGGTCAACCTCACCCTTTATTCCCTCGACGAGATTCTCGCCGGGGGTGTGGATGCGGTGATCGAGCCGTTGCTCGCCGAATACCAGGCCGACCAATTAGCGGCGATAGGTGAATAAATGACCATTATCGCCAGCCTGCTGCGCGCCGCCGACCTGCCTGACTCGCCCACCGCGCGCCTGGATGTGGAGTTGTTACTGGCCGCGGCCCTGGGCAAGTCGCGCAGCTACCTGCACACCTGGCCGGAAAAAATTGTCAGCAGCGAAGATGCGCTGACCTTTGCCGGTTACCTGCAACGCCGCCGTGCCGGTGAGCCGGTGGCGTATATCCTCGGCCAGCAAGGCTTTTGGAAACTGGACCTGGAGGTCGCGCCTCACACGCTGATCCCGCGTCCGGAAACCGAGTTGCTGGTGGAAGCCGCCCTCGAGTTGCTGCCTGCTACTGCGGCGAAGGTCCTCGATTTGGGCACCGGCAGCGGCGCCATTGCTTTGGCCCTGGCCAGCGAGCGTCCGGCCTGGCACGTCACGGCTGTCGACCGTGTACTGGAAGCGGTGGCCCTGGCCGAGCGCAATCGCCAACGCTTGCACTTGAAGAACGCCACGGTGTTGAACAGCCATTGGTTCAGCGCCCTGCAAGAACACGCCTTCGACCTGATCATCAGCAATCCGCCGTATATTGCCGACAACGATCCGCACTTGGTGGCGGGTGATGTGCGCTTTGAACCGGCCAGTGCGTTGGTGGCGGGCCATGATGGCCTGGACGATCTGCGCCTGATCATTGCCCAGGCTCCGGCCCACCTGAATCCCGGTGGTTGGCTGTTGCTGGAGCACGGTTACGACCAGGCTGCGGCCGTTCGTGATTTGTTGTTGGGTGAGGGCTTTGAAGAAGTCCACAGCCGCATCGACCTCGGCGGCCACGAACGCATTACCCTGGGACACCGCCCGTGCTGACCGATCAGGAGCTGTTGCGCTATAGCCGACAGATTCTGTTGCAGCATGTCGATATCGAGGGCCAGCTGCGCCTGAAAAACGGCCGCGCATTGATCATCGGCCTCGGTGGCCTGGGCGCGCCCGTGGCGCTCTACCTGGCCGCCGCTGGTGTGGGTGAGCTGCATTTGGCCGACTTCGATACCGTCGACCTGACCAACCTGCAACGCCAGATCATCCATGACACCGACAGCGTTGGGCAGACCAAGGTCGACTCGGCCATGCGTCGCCTGACCGCCATCAACCCTGAGGTCAAGTTGGTCGCCCATCGCACCGCGCTGGATGCCGACTCCTTGGCCGCGGCAGTGGCTGCGGTGGATGTGGTGCTTGATTGCAGCGATAACTTCTCTACCCGTGAGGCGGTCAATGCCGCTTGCGTCGTCGCTGGTAAACCCTTGATCAGCGGTGCGGCGATTCGCCTTGAAGGGCAATTGTCGGTGTTTGACCCGCGTCGCGCCGACAGCCCGTGCTACCACTGTTTATATGGGCATGGCAGCGACACCGAATTGACCTGTAGCGAAGCCGGCGTGGTCGGTCCGCTGGTGGGGCTGGTCGGCAGCCTGCAAGCCCTGGAGGCCTTGAAGCTGCTGGCCGGTTTCGGCGAGCCGTTGGTGGGCCGCCTGTTGCTGATCGATGCGTTGACCACGCGTTTTCGCGAGTTACGCGTCAAGCGCGACCCGGGTTGCAGCGTGTGTGGGGCTGCGCATGGTTAAGGACGCGCCAATCGGTGTGTTCGATTCCGGCGTCGGCGGCCTGTCGGTGCTGGATGAAATCCAGCAGTTGCTACCAGATGAGTCGCTGCTGTACGTGGCCGACTGCGGGCATATTCCCTACGGTGAGAAAACCCCGGCATTTATTCTTGAACGCTCCCGATTGGTGGCCGCGTTTTTCCGTGAGCGGGGCGCCAAGGCGTTTGTGATTGCCTGTAACACCGCGACCGTCGCAGCCGTAGCGGATTTGCGCCAGGACTACCCCGACTGGCCGCTGGTAGGCATGGAGCCTGCGGTCAAACCGGCCGCCGCCGCTACCCGCAGTGGTGTGGTCGGCGTACTCGCCACCACCGGCACCCTGCAAAGTGCCAAATTTGCTGCCTTGCTCGACCGCTTCGCCACCGACGTTCGTGTCGTTACCCAGCCATGCCCTGGCCTGGTGGAGTTGATTGAAACCGGCGACCTCGGCAGCTCTACGCTGCGCCAGATGTTGCAAGGCTATATCGAGCCGTTGCTCAGCGCCGGTTGTGACACCATTATTCTTGGCTGCACCCATTACCCCTTTCTCAAGCCGCTCCTGGCGCAGATGCTTCCCCCGAGCATCATCCTGATCGACACCGGCGCCGCAGTGGCGCGTCAGCTCAAGCGCTTGTTGGGCGAGCGTGAACTGTTGGCCACCGGCAACCCTGACCCTGCGCAGTTCTGGACCAGCGGCGATGCCGATCACCTAAGAAATATCCTACCGACACTATGGAAACACCCCGGCGTTGTGCGAAGCTTCGACGAGTAAAAAGTCGTGAAACACCGGGGTTAGAAGCTGAACTTCTGTCTACATGCCAGCTTCTATAGCGAGTTAGCCTACACAAAAACCATATAACTTCGTTCTCAAAGGATTGTTTCTTATGAAGCGCTTGTTCTGTTTGGCTGCGATTGCGGCCGTCGTGGTAGGACACTCTGTTTCGGCCCAGGCCGCCGGCCTGGAATTTGGGGTGGGGAGCACCCGCGATTCAACCATGACCTATCGGCTGGGGCTGACGTCGGATTGGGATAAGAGTTGGTGGCAGAGCGATGTTGGCCGACTGACTGGCTATTGGAGCGGTGCTTACACCTACTGGGACGGGGACAAGCGCGCCAGCGTCAGCAGCCTGTCGTTCTCGCCGGTGTTTGTGTATGAGTTTGCCGGGGAGTCGGTCAAACCTTACATCGAAGCCGGGGTTGGCGTGGCGGTGTTTTCGCGAACGCGGGTCGAGGACAACAATATTGGACAGGCCTTCCAGTTCGAGGACCGCCTGGGCTTTGGTTTGCGCTTTGCCGGTGGGCATGAAGTGGGCATTCGCGCTACCCACTATTCCAACGCAGGTATCAGCAGCAATAACGACGGGGTAGAGAGCTACTCGTTGCACTACACCCTGGCGCTGTAAATCTTCAGAATAATGTAGAGCAAATGTGGGAGCCGGGCTTGCCCGGCTCCCACAGATGACTATCGCTGTATTCGCTATCAGCGATACGCCGTCGCAATTCCCTGGCGCTCTTCAATGCACTCCGGCGCCCCCATCTCAAACTCCCGACAAATCAGCGGCCGTCGCTCATAAATCGTGCACATCATCGTGTCCCGATCCAGCGCCGCGCACCAACCGTCATCCAGGCGCAACATCACCTCGCCGCCCCAATCGTCAGTATCGATGTAACGCTCCGGCACGCCGGTGTCGGTAATCAGCATGACTTCCAGCTGACAACAACAGGCCGCGCACGTCGAGCAGGTGACGGCGGGTTCGGGGATTTGAGTCAGAGGGATGCTTGTCATAGGCGCGCAGTGTAAGGCAGCACGTGAAGTACGTGTGAACGCTCTGACGGGCGTCAGTGCCCCAGTTGTCGGGCGACCCAGTGCAGCACGGGAAATAGCATCGCCCAGAGCAGCGCCAGGCCGATCACCGTCGACACCGTGCTGTACCCGAAACTGACGCCGGCTAATTGGCTGCCTGCGTAATAAGACAAAGGCCCGGCTACCGCGCCGATCAAACTGGAGCGCCACCAGGGGTGCGCGCTCCAGGCCAGGCAATGGCGCAACGTGGTCGCCAACAATGCCCATAGCAGCACCAGCCAAAAAGGAATCAGCGGCCCAGGCTGGCTGAAGTGAAACACGCCAAAAGTGCGCAACGACGTATCAATGACGGTGCCCAGCAGCGTCACGGCGAGGATTACTTGGCCTTCCTCGGACCATGAACTGGTCCACAGCAAATGGATGGCCAGCACCGCGAAGCCCAGGAGCAACCAACGGCTGTCACCGCCCAGCACACAGGCAAACCAGCCACACTGGAACAGCGCGCCATTCACCAACGGTTTAAGCACTGAAGCGCCCGAGCAATGGCGGGTTGATCGCTGACGGTTTAGCCAACAGTAACTGCGCGGTACCAATCGTTCGCTCCATAAACCCACCTTCGCAGTAGCACAAGTAGAACTCCCATAAACGCAGGAAGTACTCATCGTAGCCCAACTCTGCGAGGCGGCCATGGGCGCGGCGGAAGTTCTCGTGCCACAGACGCAGGGTGCGCGCGTAGTGCAGGCCGAAATCCTCCATGTGCAGCAGGTTCATGTCGGTGTCGCGGCTGACAATTTGCAGCATGTTCTGCACACAAGGCAGGGCGCCGCCGGGGAAGATGTAGCGCTGGATGAAGTCGACGCTGTGCTTGGCCTGTTCGAAGCGTTGTTCACGAATAGTGATGGCTTGCAGCAACATCAGGCCGTCGCTCTTGAGCAAGTGCGCGCACTGCTTGAAGTAGGTCGGCAGGAAGCGATGGCCCACGGCTTCGATCATCTCTATGGACACCAGCTTGTCGTACTGGCCGGTGAGGTCGCGGTAATCCTGCAGCAACAGGGTTACTTGGTCCTTCAGACCCAAGGCCTCAATGCGTTTTTCGGTGTAGGCAAACTGCTCTTTGGAGAGGGTTGTAGTGGTGACCTTGCAGCCATAATGCTGCGCCGCATACAGCGCCATGCTGCCCCAACCGGTACCGATTTCCAGCAAGTGGTCAGTGGGCTTGAGCGCCAGTTTCTGGCAGATGCGTTCCAGTTTGTTCAGTTGCGCCTGTTCAAGGGTGTCATCGGTGGTGAGGAACTGCGCCGCCGAATACATCATGGTCGGGTCGAGAAATTCTTCGAACAGGTCGTTACCCAAGTCGTAATGGGCTGCGATGTTTTTCTGCGAGCCCTTGCGCGTATTGCGGTTGAGCCAGTGCAGGCCTTGGGTGAACGGTCGCGCCAGGCGGGCCAGACCACCTTCCATCGCGTCGAGCACATCCAGGTTACTGACCATCACCCGCACCACCGCGGTCAGGTCCGGGCTGCTCCAGTAGCCGTGGATAAACGCCTCGCCCGCGCCAATGGAGCCGTTGGCGGCCACGAGGCCCCATACCGCTGAGTCGAGTATCTGAATTTCTCCCAGCAAGTGCGCTTCGCGTGCACCAAACACCTGGCGTTCGCCGTCCTCGATCACCACCAATTGGCCATGGCGCAGTTGGCTGAGTTGGCGCAACACGGCCTTGCGCAGTAGAGCGCTGGTCATGCCGTTGACATTCAGGCGGTTGGTCTTGACCGATAAGCTAGGGGATTTCATGGCGGCGATCCTTGGTATACCCGACTGCGGTGCGAGAGGCGCCATCGGCGGCCTGATGGGAAAAAATCGGTGTGCGTTTGAGCAACAGGCGCACGGCCTGCCAGTAAATCGCGAGGCAGGTCTTGGCGGTCATCCAGGGAAAACGCCACAGGTAGCGGTGCAAGCTGGCACGGTTCAGCGCTTCCCTCTGCAGGTTCAAGGTGGCGTCGAAGACTTTTTGCGAGCCTTGCCAATCGGCCATGTGCACGCCGAGCTTGGCGGCGGGCGTGCTGAAACTCATGAGGTATTCCAGGTCGCGCGGCAAAAATGGCGACACATGAAAGGCCTTGGCCACGGCGAAGTGCTGGTGCTCACCCGCGCCAAGGGCCTGGGCCGGCAGCACGTAGTGATAGCGCTCGCGCCACGGGGTATTAGTCACTTCACACAGGATCGCGGCCAGTTGTCCGTCGGCCTCGAAGCAGTAGAAGAAACTCACCGGATTAAAAGCCAGGCCCCAACTGCGGGCCTGGGTTAGTAGGCAGATAACGCCCTGGGGTGTATGTCCCAGTGCCTTGCCGACTTCCTGGCGCACGGCATCGCTCAAACTCATGCCGTGGCGCGTAAATTCACGCAGGTAATCCTGCTGGCGAAAGCCGAAGGGCGCCAAGCGACCTGTGCCGGCCAGAGGCGACAGCCCGAGCACTTCGTCTTGTTCGCTCAAGTCCAGGTACAGCAAGCCGATGCGGTAGCGAAAGGCATGGGCCTTGGGCGTAAACCGGCGGTGGGCAATCCAGCCGCTGTACAGGGCGCTGTTCACAGGGTTTCCCCAAAGGCTTCGGCCACGCGCAGTGCGCTGACCACGCCGTCTTCGTGAAAACCATTGGCCCAGTAGGCGCCGCAATAATAGGTATTGCGCGCGCCGAACAATTCTTCCCAGCGCGCTTGGGCGGCTACCGCTGCGAGGCTGTATTGCGGGTGGGCGTAGGTGTAGCGTGCGAGGATCTTCAGCGGGTTGATCATTGGCGCCTGGTTAAGGCTGACGCAAAAGGTGGTGGCGCTGTCGATGCCTTGCAGGATGTTCATGTCGTAGGTGACAGCGGCCTGGGTCTGCGCGTTGCCGGTCAGTCGATAATTCCAGCTGGCCCAGGCCAGTTTGCGGTCCGGCAGCAGGCGGGTGTCGGTGTGCAGCACCACATCGTTGTCGGCGTAGGGCAGGGCGCCGAGAATCTCCTGCTCGGTTTGGCTCGGGTCGACCAGCAACGCCAGGGCCTGGTCGCTATGGCAGGCGAACACCACGCGATCAAATGTCTCGCTGCCGGCAGGGCTGTGGATAACCACTTTTTCGCCTGTGCGCTCGACTTTATGCACAGGGCAATTGAGGCGGACCTGTTCGTGAAAGCTACGGGTCAGCGGCTCGATATAACTGCTGGAGCCGCCTTCGATCACGCACCATTGCGGCCGGTTATTCACTGACAGCAAACCGTGGTTCTTGAAGAAGCGCACAAAGAACTGCAGCGGGAAACCGAGCATGTCCGCCAGGGACATCGACCAGATCGCCGCGCCCATCGGCACGATGTAATGCCGGATAAACCGCGGGCCATAACTCCCTGCTTCTAGGTAGTCACCGAGGGTCATCTCGGCGCTGATGCGTTGCTCTTGCAGGTCCTGGGGCGCCTGGCGATTGAAGCGCAGAATGTCGCGCAACATGCCCCAGAACCCTGGAGAAAGAATATTGCGGCGCTGGGCAAACAGGCTGTTGAGGTTGTTGCCGTTGTACTCGAAGCCTTCGTTTTGGTCGCACACCGAAAAACTCATCTCGGTGGGTTTGAACGTCACGCCAATCTGCCCCAGCAAGCGAATGAAGTTGGGGTAGGTCCAGTCGTTGAATACGATAAAGCCGGTGTCCACCGCATAGCGTTTGCCATCGACCGTCACGTTGACCGTGTGGGTATGCCCGCCGATGCGGTCACCCGCTTCGAACAGGGTGATGTCGTGGCGACGGCTGAGCAGGTAGGCGCTGGTCAGCCCGGCGATGCCGCTGCCGATAATGGCGATCTTCACAGGTCGTCCTTCTGCGGCGGCGGGCTGCGCAGCATGCGTTTGCCGATGATCAATTGCGCACGGTTGGGCAACTTCGACAGTGGCCACAGGGTGGCAATAAACAGTGCGGGGAAGGCAATTTCCAATGGGCGCTTTTGCAGCTTGGCGAAGATATGTCGCGCTGCCTTGTCGGCGGACCAGCTCAGGGGCATCGGAAAATCATTGCGCTCGGTCAGCGGTGTATCGACAAAGCCCGGGCTGATCACCGTGACGTCGATGTTCTCGGGCGACAGGCTAATGCGCAGGGATTCGAACAGGTAGCGCAGCCCGGCCTTGGAGGCGCCATAGGCTTCGGCGCGCGGCATCGGCAGGTAGGTTACGGCGCTGGCGACACCGACCAGATGAGGGGTAAGCCCGGCGCGCAACAGTGGCAGTGCGGCCTCGATGCAGTAACTGCTGGCCAGCAGGTTGGTGCGCACGACATGTTCGATGATCGAGGAATCAAATTGCCTTGCGTCGACATATTCACAGGTGCCGGCGTTGAGGATCACTGTGTCGACCGAGCCCCAGACCTTGCCGATATGCTCGCCGATCTCGCGCACGGTCTGGCTGTCTGTCAGGTCGCCGGCCACCACCAGCACTTGCCCCGGATAACGTTGGGCGAGTGCCTCCAGCGGGCCTTTTGTGCGCGAACTGAGCGCCACATGCGCACCGCTGTTAAGCAACTCCACGGCCAATGAGGCGCCGATGCCACTGCTGGCACCCGTCAGCCAATAACGACGGGGCAGGAAATCACTCATGCAGGCCTCCGATGGCTTCTCGTGATGGCAGGCTGCGAAAAGCGGCTAGCGCGCGCTCGCGGGATTTTTTCAGGTCGACAATCGAGCGTGGGTAATCCGCCACGCCAAACAGGCCGCCGACCGCTTCGGGGTTATGCACTTCCTTTTTACTCAGCGCGGCAAGCTCCGGCAGCCAGTGCTTGATAAACACGCCTTCGCTGTCGAATTTTTCCGACTGGCTCAGCGGGCTGAAAATCCTGAAGTACGGCGCCGAGTCGGTGCCGGTGGACGAACTCCACTGCCAGCCGCCGTTGTTGGCGGCCAAGTCGCCGTCGATCAAGTGGCGCATAAAGAAGCGCTCGCCTTCGCGCCAGTCGATCAGCAGGTTCTTGGTCAGGAACATCGCCACCACCATGCGCAGGCGGTTGTGCATCCAGCCGGTTTCCAGCAGTTGGCGCATAGCCGCGTCGATGATCGGCAGGCCAGTACGCGCTTGCTGCCAGGCGGCGAGGTCCTTGGGGGCATGACGCCAGGCTACGGCTTCCGTCTCGGGACGGAACGCACGGTGGCGGGATACCCGTGGGTAGCCGACCAGAATGTGTTTGTAGAACTCGCGCCACAGCAGCTCGTTGATCCAGGTGATGGCGCCGATGTCGCCACTTTCGAACTCACCTCTGTTGATTTGCAGCGCGGCGTGCAGGCATTGGCGCGGCGAAACCACACCGGCGGCGAGGTAGGCGGAAAGCTGGCTGGTACCGGGTTTGGCCGGGAAGTCGCGCTCGTCTTTGTAGTAGCTGATCTGTTGGTCGGCGAAGGTGTCGAGGCGGCGCCGGGCTTCGTCTTCACCGGCTGGCCAGAGGGCGCGCAAGGTTTCGTTGGGCGGCTCGAAACCATCAACTTGTTCGGGGATAGGATCGCCTTTGAGGTCCAGCATTGCCTGGGCTTTTGGCGTGGCCACCAGGCGCGGCAGGGCGCTGTGCAGGCGGGTATAGCAGACCTTGCGAAACTGGCTGAACACCTGGAAGTAGGTGCCGGTTTTGGTCAACACGCTGCCGGGTTGGAAAAACAATTGGTCCAGGTAGCTGTGGAACGTCACGCCGTCGGTTTCCAACGCCTGGGCCACGGCGGCATCGCGACGGCTCTCGTGGATACCGTATTCCTCGTTGACGTGCACCGACGCCACCGACAGCTCACGGCACATCTCACTGAGTACGGCAGGTGCCTGGTCCCAGGTCGAGGCCGTGCGAATCAACAAGGGAATGTTCAGTTCAGCCAATGCTTTGCTCAGGTGTTGCAGGTTGCGTAGCCAAAAGTCGACTTTGCAGGGCGCATCATCGTGGGCCAGCCATTGCTCAGGGGTAATGAGGTAAATGGCCGCGACCGGGCCTCGCTGGCTTGCGGCGGCCAGGGCGGTGTTGTCATGTAGGCGCAGGTCGGTGCGCAGCCAGATCAAATGCATTTAAAGAAGTCCACGCTGGATCAGTATCAGGTGAGCCGACAACGGGTCTTCGGCCACGAACAATTCAGGGATGTCACGGGTTAATACGTTTAACTCGGCCTGGTGGATGCATACCGTTGGTCCGGCAATCAACGTTGGGCAACTGACGCCGTTCAGAAGTTTTGGCAGGGCCGCCAGGTGCAGGGCTTTGCTCGAATACAGCAGCACGGCGCGCGGTTGCAGGTGTTCCACCGCCAGGGCCAGTTCGCCAACCGGCAGCGGCCAATCGAAGACCTCCACCGGGCAGTCGGCGCTGCTGGCCAGCCAGGCGCTGAGCCACAGGTGCGGTTCCAGAGGCAAATCGGAGTGGTTGACCAGCAGTAGCGGGGGGCCTTGGAGTTGGCGATTATTGTGGTAGATGCGCGCGCCGAACTTGCTGCGCAGCCACGACAGGAAGAACACCCGCTCCATCTGTGCGCCGAACTGGCCCTGCCATTTTTGTTCAAGCTCATCGAGTAGCGGCAGCATCAGTTGCTCGCACAGGGTGCGCGGCGGGTACAGCGCCATGGCCTGGTTGAAGGCGTCGTCGACCCGGCGTTCGGCCAATTCGCTGATGGCGTTCACCAGATTTTGGCGCAGGGCATGCCACTCATTTTCGACGGTATCAGGGTTGGTTTGAGCGGAGTCGATCAAGCCTTTCACTTGGCTGACCGGCACGCCGCGATTGAGCCAGGTGAGGATGGTGTGGATACGTTGTACATGCTCGCCGCTGAACAGCCGATGCCCTTTGGGCGTGCGCTGGGGCACGATTAAACCGTAGCGGCGTTCCCAAGCGCGCAGGGTCACGGCGTTGACGCCGGTCTGGCGTGCCACCTCGCGAATCGGTAGCCAGCCGTCTTCCAGCGCTTGGGCGATATCTTCGCCGGGTTCGTCTTGCAGGGCAGCTTTCATGATGTGATTTTCATGGGTTAGATCGCGTTACGCAGGCTGAGATTTTCCGGATGCGGCTGCAAGTAGACCTGCTGTGCGATGTAGCCGTGCGGGTGTTGGCGAAAGTGGTGCTTGAGCAGAGTGAGTGGCACTACCAGCGGCACGATGCCGTGGCGGTACTGGCCGATGACGGTTTGTATTTCCTGTTTGTCGTCGGCGCCGATTGCTTGTTTGAGGTAGCCGCTGATGTGTTGCAGTACGTTCGTGTGGGTGCCACGGGTGGCGCACTTTGTCAGGCCGGTCATCAGGTCACTGAAATAGCAGGCTGCCAACTCGTCGAGGTTGTCGCGCTTGCCCATGCCTCCCAGCAGGTGACCGAGGCTTTTGTAATGCACCGGGCTGTGGGCCATCAGCAGGTATTTGTAGCGGGCGTGGAAGGCTAGCAGGCGGTGACGAGTGAGGCCGTCAGCCAGCAGTTGTTGCCAACTGGCGTAGACGAAAACGCGGCTCAGGAAGTTCTCCCGCAACACCGGGTCATTCAGCCGGCCGTCTTCTTCCACCGGCAGGTTGGGATGGCGCGCGCAAAAGGCCTGGGCGTAGATACCGCGCCCTCCGCCGTCAACGGGCGTGCCGTTCTCGCGGTAGACCTTGACCCGTTCCAGGCCGCACGACGGCGATTTCTGCATGAATATGTAACCGCACAGGTCAGTGTGCTCTTGGGCCATCTGCTGGCCATAGTCGTCCAGCGGCTGCGTCACATTGAGTTCGCGGCGCACGGTGCCCACGGCTTGCGGATGGGCAGGGTCGCCGACCAGACGAATCGGCTCGCGGGGAATGCCCAGGCCGATGGCAACTTCGGGGCACAGCGGTACGAAGTCGAAATAGTCGGTGAGGGTTTGGCTGCACAGCAGGGATTGCTTGTGTCCGCCGTTGAAGCGCACGTTCTCGCCCAGCAGACAGGCGCTGATGGCAATCTTCGGTTTTCCGGTGCTGGACATGGGCAAACCTCTGCGAAATTCCTGTACAAGATATAAGTCTTGTACAACTAAATCTCATCATAGGTTCGATACTGTACAAGTCAAATATTTTGTATAAGTATTTTGGGCGAGGCTATTTCCAGCCGATTTTCCAGTCTTCGGCGTTTTGCAGGGTTTGCCAGGCCAGGCGTTCAGCGTGCCGGGTCATGACGGCTTGCAGTTCGATTTCCAGTACGGTGCCTTCTTCGTCACGAAACAGTTCGGTGACCAGAAAGTGTTTTTCCTTGTTTTGAGGACGCGCTGCTGTCCACTTTGACAGCAGCAATTTGGCAGGGTTGATGCGGTTCATTGCAGGTGTTCGATCAAGCGTCGTGCGACTTCCTGGCCACTGAGCCATGCGCCTTCGACCCGACCAGATAGGCACCAGTCACCACACACATACAAGCCCAGGTCTGCGTCGGCCAGTACACCAAATTCATGGCTGCTGGACGGGCGCGCATACAACCAGCGATGCGCCAGGCTGAAGGACGGTGCAGGCATGGCGCAGTGCAGCAGTTCTGCGAAGGCGCCGTGCAGGTGTTCGATCACCGCTTCCTTGGGCAGGTCCAAGTGGGCCTTGCTCCAGGCGCTGGTGGCGTGCAGCACCCAGGTGTCGAGGGTGGTATCGCGCCCGGGTTTGCTACGGTTGCGTGCCAGCCAGTCGAGGGGGCTGTCTTGCACAAAGCAGCCCTCCATCGGCGTATCCAGAGGTTTGTCGAAGGCCAGTGCGATGGCCCAGGTCGGGTCCATTTTTACCCCGGCGGCGGCACTCGCCAATTTGGGCGCGGCGGCCAGCAGGGCAGTGGCTTGGGGGGCTGGCGTGGCGATGACGACGTGGCTGAACGGGCCGTGATTGCCGCCGTCGGCATCCAGCAGGTTCCAGTGCTGTTTGCCTTGGAACACTTCGGTGATGCGGCAACCGAATTCCACCGGTAAGTCGTCGAGCAGTGCGCGGGTGATCGCGCTCATGCGCGGCGTGCCGACCCAGCGGATCTGTTCATCGGGTGAGGGAGTGAGTTGGCCGGACTTGAAGTTGTACAGCTGGGGCTTCCACTGCTCGGCCCAGCCGTTGCTTTGCCAGCGTTGCACCTCGTTGACGAAGCGCCGGTCGCGGGCTGTGAAGTACTGTGCGCCCATGTCCAGTGCACCGGCGTCGCTGCGCTTGCTGCACATGCGGCCACCGCTGCCGCGGCTTTTGTCGAAGAGTTGTACAACGTGCCCCGCGTCTCGTAACGCTCGGGCGGCGGAGAGACCGGCGATGCCGGTGCCGATGATCGCGATGGGAACAGTCATGGGAGGCCTCGTTTTACCGTTGGGTACAGACTACGCCGACACCAATAGCTGTACAATATTGTTTTTTGGTATAAGTTTTGGCGTACCTGTTCTTACGGCGTGACCTATGGTTAAAGCTGAGGCTTAAACCTGCTGCGCTAACCAACGCCACGCCCGATTACAAATGATCCCTGCTTATAAAATAGACCAGTGATGGGCGGTAAACGTTACATGAGGAGGGTCCCATGCATATTTTGCTGACCGGCGGTACTGGCTTGATCGGTCGCCAGCTCTGCCTGCACTGGCTTGCGCAAGGGTATCGACTGACCGTATGGAGCCGTGAGCCGAACGCTGTCGCCAAATTGTGCGGTGCCGAGGTGTCGGGTGTCGGCCGTCTGCAAGACGTGATCGGCCCCGTGGATGCGGTGGTCAACCTGGCTGGCGCGCCGATCGCCGATCGTCCTTGGACCAAAAAGCGCAAGGCGTTGTTGTGGAGTAGCCGCATCAGTCTTACCGAAACCCTGTTGGCGTGGATGGAGGGCTTGGCGCAAAAACCGGCGGTGCTGATTTCCGGTTCCGCCGTGGGATGGTACGGCGATGGTGGCGAGCGCGAATTGACTGAGGCCAGCGGCCCGGTGCAGGAAGATTTCCCCAGCCAGTTGTGTATCGCCTGGGAAGAAACTGCTCTGCGCGCCGAGTCCTTGGGCATGCGCGTGGTGCTGGTGCGTACTGGCTTAGTGTTGGCGGCGCAGGGCGGCTTTTTGTCGCGGCTGTTGTTGCCGTTCAAACTGGCGCTGGGTGGGCCGATCGGTGATGGTCGGCAGTGGATGCCGTGGGTACATATCAAAGATCAAATCGCCCTGATTGATTTTCTTCTGCACAAGAGTGATGCCAGCGGTCCTTATAATGCCTGCGCGCCACACCCGGTGCGTAACCGTGAGTTTGCCAAGACCTTGGGCCAGGTGTTGCACCGCCCCGCGTTCATGCCGATGCCGGCCTTTGCGTTGAAGGTTGGGCTGGGTGAATTGTCCGGCCTGTTGCTGGGTGGGCAGAAGGCGTTGCCGGAGCGGTTGCTGGCCGCGGGTTTTACTTTCCAGTTCACTGAGTTGCGTGCGGCCCTGGACGACTTGTCCAACCGCCTCTAGAGATAGGATGTTGCATGACGGATCACGCGTTGTTACTGGTCAACCTGGGTTCACCGGCGTCCACTTCGGTGGCCGATGTGCGCAGCTACCTCAATCAGTTCCTGATGGACCCTTATGTGATCGACCTGCCGTGGCCGGTGCGTCGTTTGCTGGTATCGCTGATCTTGATCAAGCGGCCCGAGCAGTCGGCGCATGCCTATGCTTCTATCTGGTGGGATGAGGGTTCTCCGCTGGTGGTGCTCAGCCGTCGCTTGCAGCAGCAGATGACCGCGCAGTGGACCCAGGGGCCGGTTGAGTTGGCGATGCGTTACGGTGAACCGTCCATTGAGAGCGTGTTGACCCGTTTGGCTGCCCAAGGCATCCGTAAAGTCACCCTGGCGCCGTTGTATCCGCAGTTCGCCGACAGCACCGTGACCACGGTGGTGGAAGAGGCTCGCCGTGTTGTACGCGACAAAAAACTCGACCTGCAGTTTTCGATCTTGCAACCCTTCTACGATGAGCCCGAATACCTCGACGCCTTGGTCGCCAGTGCCAAGCCGCACTTGCAGCAGGACTACGATCACCTGCTGTTCAGCTTCCACGGTTTGCCGGAGCGGCACCTGCAAAAACTCAACCCGGGGCATACCTTCGATGGGGCCACCGATTGCTGTACCCATGCCTCCCCTGAAGTGCGCGCCACCTGCTATCGCGGCCAGTGCTTCAGCGTGGCGCGGGATTTTGCCGCGCGCATGGGCTTGCCGGACGGTAAATGGTCGGTGGCGTTCCAATCGCGCCTGGGCCGGGCCAAGTGGATCGAACCCTACACCGAAGCCCGTCTTGAGGCTTTGGCCCAGCAAGGTGTGAAAAAGCTGCTGGTCATGTGCCCGGCGTTTGTCGCCGATTGCATCGAGACGCTGGAAGAGATCGGTGACCGTGGGCTGGAGCAGTTCCGTGAGGCAGGGGGCGAGGAACTGGTGTTGGTGCCGTGCCTGAATGATGACCCGCAGTGGGCGGCGGCGCTCAATACCTTGTGTGAAAGAGCGCCATTGTCCTTATAGGCTGAGGGTCAGGCTGACGGTGAAGTTGCGCGGTTCACCGGGGGCGACCCAGTAATTGCTGTAGGAACGCTCGTAGTACTTTTCATCGAATAGGTTATTGAGGTTCAGGCCCACGGTGACATTCTTCGTGGCCTTGTAATGGGCCAGCAAATCGACGGTGTGGTAGGCGGGCAGTTCAAAACTGCCGCCGGCTTCGCCGGAGCGATCGCCAACGTAGGTGAATGCCGCCCCCAGGTCTGAGCCGCGCAATACACCGTCCTGGAACTCATACACGCCCAACAGGCTGGCGCTGTGCTTGGCCACGCCGAGAATCCGGCTACCGGCCGGGATGGCCTTGTCGCCCTTGGTGACTTCGGCGTCGATGTAGGCGAAGGCGCCAATCACCCGCACGGCATCGCTGACTTGCCCAGTCAATTGCAGATCAAATCCCTGGCTGCGGGCCTTGCCCATCGCGCGATTGGTGTCGGTGGCCGGGTCCAGGGCAAGGACGTTTTCCTTTTCGATATGGAACGCGGCGAGGGTGGCGCTGAGGCGTTCGTCAAACAGTTCGCTCTTGATCCCCACTTCATAGCCGACGCCTTCTTCCGGCTTGAAGGATTTACCGCCGGCGTCCAGGCCGTTGTTCGGCTTGAACGACGTTGAGGCGTTGGCAAACACGCCGACTTGCGGCGTCAGTTGGTAGAGCAAACCGGCGCGCTGGGTCAGGGCGTCGTGGGTTTGTCGGCTCTTGGCGTGATTGCGGGTGAAGTCATCGGTGCTTTGTTCGAAGTGCTCGAAGCGCGCGCCGACCATACCGCGCAGGCGATCGGTGAGGATGATTTGGTCTTGCAGGTTCAGTGCCTGGCTTTTCACGTGCTCAAAGACGTCAGTTCCGGAGCGCTCGCCGTTGGGTTTGGGCTTGCCGTAGATCGGGTTGTAGATATCGATTGCATAAGTGCTGCCGCCGATGGCGGTCACGCGTTCCTTCTTGCGGTAGTCCTCGTATTCAGTCCCGATCAGCAGTTCGTGCTGCCAACTGCCTATATCGAACAGACCGCGCAGTTCCAACTGCGTAATGCTGTCGTGCCAGCCGGTGGAGCGTTCGCGGTAGCGGCGGTTGACGGTGTGCCCGTTGGCATTCAACGCGCGGCTTTCCGACGCGTCCCCCCACAGGCTGCCTTGTTTGTAGTGGCTGGCCAGGCGCAGTTTCCAGGCGTCGTTGAGGTGGTGTTCCAAAGCGGCCTGAATGCGGTTGTTGTGGTTACGGATATCGCCGTCGTTGGGTTCGCCGAGGAAGGTGGAGCGGGACATGCCATGAGGCGCGACGATGCCACGGTCGAACGTGGAGCTGTGGCGTACGAACTCGCTTTCTACGAGAAGGCGGGTGTCCGGGTCCAACTGCCAACTGAAAGACGGCGCGACGAACACCCGCTTGGCGTCTACGTGATCGCGGAAGCTGTGGTTGTCTTCCACCGCCAGATTCACTCGCGACAGCACGCGGCCTTCGCTGTCCAGCGGCGTATTCACATCCAGCGCAGTGCGATAGCGGTCCCAACTGCCAGCACTGGTTTGCACAGTGGTGAAGGCTTCAGGCTGGGGCTTCTTGGTGACGATATTCACGGTGCCACCGGGATCGCCACGCCCGTATAGGCTGGCAGCGGGGCCCTTGAGGACTTCAATGCGTTCGATATTGGCCGCGTCCGGTGTACTCGGGTAGCCGCGATTGGCGCTGAAACCGTCCTGGTAGAACTCCAACGTGGTGAAGCCGCGCACGCTGTATTCGTAGAGGGTCAGGCCACCGAAATTGTTTTGCTTGGACACACCGCCGGCAAATTCAAGGGCGCGTTCCACGCTGGTGCTGCCCAGGTCCTTGAGCACCGTGGCGGGAATTACGCTGATGGATTGTGGGATGTCACGCAGGGCGGTGTCCGTCTTGGTCGCGCTGGCGGAGCGGGTGGCGCGGTAGCCTTTGACTGGGCCGGTGGCGGACTCGTAAGCGTCGGTGGTGACGCTGATGGTGTCCAGTTCGACGGTGTTTTCTTCGGCGTAGGCGGGGTCGAGCAGTAAACCCAAGGCCAGGCCGGCCAAGGGGGCAAACTTTCGAGACGGCATGTTAGAGCGTTCCAATAGCGATATTGAAACAATATAACATGCCAGATGAGAATTGATCGCTTTGAAACATGGCCTTACAGGTGCCCACGAACGGGTACCTGTAAGGTGGCGGTTATTCCTCTTCTTTTACCGGTGCAGGCGGTGGACGCAGGCCGATTTCCGCCATCAGCTTGATCTCTTTACCGTTGCGCATCACTTGGATCGCTACTTTGTCGGTCGGTTTGATTCGCGCCACTTGGTTCATCGACTTGCGGCCGTCGCCGGCCGGTTCGCCGTCGATGCTGAGGATCACATCGCCTAATTGCAGGCCGGCTTTTTGCGCCGGACCGTCACGGAAAATACCGGCGACCACGATGCCTGGGCGCCCGGTCAGGCCAAACGACTCGGCCAGTTCCTTGGTCAATGGCTGTACTTCAATCCCCAGCCAGCCGCGAATCACCTGGCCGTGTTCGATGATCGACTTCATCACTTCCGTCGCCAGCTTCACCGGAATGGCGAAACCGATGCCTTGGGAGCCGCCGGTCTTGGAGAAGATCGCGGTGTTGATCCCGGTCAGGTTGCCGTTGGCATCCACCAGCGCGCCGCCGGAGTTGCCGGGGTTGATCGCCGCATCGGTCTGGATGAAGTCTTCGTAGCTGTTGAGGCCCAACTGGTTGCGTCCGGTGGCGCTGATGATGCCCATGGTCACCGTCTGGCCGACGCCGAACGGGTTGCCGATGGCCAGCGCTACATCACCCACCCGCAGGCTCTCGGAGCGGCCGATGGTGATGGACGGCAGGCTTTTCAAATCGATTTTCAGCACCGCGAGGTCGGTTTCCGGGTCGCTGCCCACCACCCGTGCCAGGGTTTCCCGGCCGTCACGCAAGGCGACGACAATTTGGTCGGCGCCTGTGGTCACGTGGTTGTTGGTGAGGATGTAGCCCTCCGGGCTCATGATCACCCCGGAGCCGAGGCTCGACTCCATACGCTGTTGCTTGGGCGAGTTGTCGCCGAAAAAGCGTCGGAACTGCGGGTCTTCAAACAGCGGATGAGCCGGTTTGTTGATGACCTTGGTGGTGTACAGATTGACCACGGCGGGCGCGGCGATGACGACAGCGTCCGCATAGGTCACTGGGCCTTGCACCACCGAACTGGTTTGCGGGGCCTGTTGCAGGTTCACATCAAGGCTGGGTAAGCCCACCCACTGGGGATATCGCTGAATAATCAGAATCGCGATCAGCACGCCAGCCAACAATGGCCATCCAAAAAAACGCAGTGCCTTGAGCATCAAGTAAGTCCTGACAGGTTGCAGGGGGCGGGAGAGCGCCCATAATGTCGCGCATTATACGAGGCTGCGAGCGCCTCGGAACGGGATATTTAGGAGTCTTTTATGGCCGTTGCCCTGAGCACCTTAGTCGAGGAAGCGGACCGCTACCTTGGCAGCGCAAAAATTGCCGATTATTGCCCCAACGGCCTGCAGGTGGAGGGGCGCCCGCAAGTGATGCGCATCGTCAGCGGCGTCACTGCCAGCCAGGCGCTGCTGGACGCCGCGGTCGAAGCCCAGGCCGACCTGATACTGGTGCACCACGGTTATTTCTGGAAGGGTGAAAACCCCTGCATCACCGGCATGAAGCAGCGCCGCCTGAAAACCCTGCTCAAGCATGACATCAGCTTGCTGGCCTACCACCTGCCGCTGGATCTGCACGCGGAGGTTGGTAATAACGTGCAACTGGCTCGCCAACTGGACATCACTGTCGAAGGCCCGCTGGACCCGGACAACCTCAAGATCGTCGGCCTGGTCGGCTCTCTGGCCGAGCCGTTGTCGCCCCGTGACTTTGCCCGCCGCGTGCAGGACGTGATGGGCCGCGAGCCGCTGCTGATCGAAGGCAGCGAGATGATTCGCCGCGTCGGTTGGTGCACCGGCGGTGGCCAGGGCTACATCGACCAGGCGATCGCGGCGGGTGTCGATCTGTACTTGAGCGGCGAAGCCTCCGAGCAGACCTTCCACAGTGCCCGCGAAAACGACATCAGCTTTATTGCCGCCGGCCATCACGCCACCGAGCGCTACGGCGTGCAGGCGCTGGGTGATTACCTGGCACGTCGTTTCGCTCTGGAGCATTTGTTCATCGACTGCCCCAACCCGATCTAACGAACACCCTGGATCAAATGTGGGAGCTGGCCAGTGTTCACAGGCCGGATCGGTCAAACCAAGAGGCATATTCATATATCGTTTCGATCTAGCCGGCTCCCTGAATAGAAGAAGGTGCTGTGCTAGCATGCCCCGCTCGAACACGGCCCGCTGGCCGTCCATAAGATCGTTTTTTCCGTGAGTAGCCATGGTCGACAAACTGACGCATCTGAAACAGCTGGAGGCGGAAAGCATCCACATCATCCGCGAGGTCGCCGCCGAGTTCGACAACCCGGTGATGCTCTACTCGATCGGTAAAGACTCCGCCGTGATGCTGCACCTGGCGCGCAAGGCCTTCTTCCCGGGCAAACTGCCGTTCCCGGTGATGCACGTCGACACCCAGTGGAAATTCCAGGAGATGTACAAGTTCCGCGACCGTATGGTTGAAGAGCTGGGCCTGGACCTGATCACCCACGTCAACCCGGATGGCGTGGCGCAGGGCATCAACCCGTTCACCCACGGCAGCGCCAAGCACACCGACATCATGAAGACCGAAGGCCTCAAGCAAGCCTTGGACAAACATGGTTTCGACGCAGCATTCGGCGGTGCCCGTCGTGATGAAGAGAAATCCCGTGCCAAAGAGCGCGTGTACTCGTTCCGCGACAGCAAGCACCGCTGGGACCCGAAGAACCAGCGCCCGGAGCTGTGGAACGTCTACAACGGCAACGTCAACAAGGGCGAGTCTATCCGCGTGTTCCCGCTGTCCAACTGGACCGAGCTGGACATCTGGCAGTACATCTACCTTGAAGGCATTCCAATTGTGCCGCTGTACTTCGCCGCCGAGCGTGACGTGATCGAGAAGAACGGCACGTTGATCATGATCGACGACGACCGCATCCTCGAGCACCTGTCCGACGAAGACAAAGCCCGAATCGTCAAAAAGAAAGTACGTTTCCGTACCCTTGGCTGCTACCCGTTGACGGGCGCGGTGGAGTCCGACGCCGAGACGCTGACGGACATCATTCAGGAAATGCTCCTGACGCGAACTTCCGAGCGCCAGGGCCGGGTCATCGACCACGATGGCGCAGGCTCGATGGAAGACAAGAAACGTCAGGGTTATTTCTAAGGGGTTGTCACCAATGTCGCATCAATCTGATTTGATCAGCGAGGACATCCTCGCCTACCTGGGCCAGCACGAGCGCAAGGAAATGTTGCGCTTCCTGACCTGCGGTAACGTCGACGACGGCAAGAGCACCCTGATCGGGCGCCTGCTGCACGACTCCAAGATGATCTACGAAGATCACCTGGAAGCCATCACCCGCGATTCGAAGAAAGTCGGCACCACCGGTGACGACATCGACCTGGCATTGCTGGTCGACGGTCTGCAAGCCGAGCGTGAGCAGGGCATCACCATCGATGTCGCCTACCGCTACTTCTCTACCGCCAAGCGTAAATTCATCATCGCCGACACCCCCGGCCATGAGCAGTACACCCGCAACATGGCCACCGGTGCATCCACCTGTGAACTGGCGATCATCCTGATCGACGCCCGCTACGGCGTGCAGACCCAGACCCGTCGCCACAGCTTTATTGCATCGTTGCTGGGCATCAAGCACATCGTGGTGGCCGTCAACAAGATGGACATCAATGGCTTTGACCAAAGCGTATTCGAGTCGATCAAGGCTGATTACCTGAAATTCGCCGAAGGCATCGCGTTCAAACCGAGCACCATGGCATTCGTGCCGATGTCGGCGCTCAAGGGCGACAACGTGGTGAACAAGAGCGAGCGTTCGCCTTGGTACACCGGCCAGTCGCTGATGGAGATTCTCGAAACCGTCGAGATCGCCAACGACCGCAACTACACCGACCTGCGTTTCCCGGTGCAGTACGTCAACCGTCCGAACCTGAACTTCCGTGGTTTCGCCGGCACCCTGGCCAGCGGCATTGTGCACAAGGGCGACGAAGTCGTGGTACTGCCGTCGGGCAAGAGCAGCCGCGTCAAATCCATCGTCACCTTCGAAGGTGAGTTGGAGCACGCAGGCCCAGGCCAGGCCGTGACCCTGACCATGGAAGACGAGATCGATATCTCCCGTGGCGACCTGCTGGTGCATGCCGACAACGTGCCGCAAGTGACCGACGCTTTCGACGCCATGCTGGTGTGGATGGCCGAAGAACCGATGCTGCCGGGCAAGAAGTACGACATTAAGCGTGCCACCAGCTACGTGCCGGGCTCCATCACCAGCATCGTGCACCGCGTGGATGTGAACACCTTGGCTGAAGGCCCGGCGAGTTCGCTGCAACTGAACGAGATCGGCCGGGTCAAGGTCAGCCTCGACGCTGCCATCGCCCTGGACGGTTACGACAGCAACCGCACCACCGGTGCGTTTATCGTCATCGACCGTTTGACCAACGGCACAGTGGCGGCAGGCATGATCATCGCACCGCCAGTGACTCACGGCAGCTCGGCGCAGCACGGCAAGTTGGCTCATGTGGCCACCGAAGAGCGTGCCCAGCGTTTCGGCCAGCAACCGGCCACCGTATTGTTCAGCGGTCTGTCGGGCGCCGGTAAAAGCACCTTGGCCTATGCCGTTGAGCGCAAGCTGTTCGACATGGGGCGTGCGGTGTTCGTACTGGATGGCCAGAACCTGCGTCACGACCTGAACAAAGGGCTGCCGCAGGATCGTGCCGGGCGTACCGAGAATTGGCGTCGTGCCGCCCACGTGGCGCGTCAGTTCAACGAAGCGGGCTTGTTGACCCTGGCTGCGTTCGTTGCCCCAGATGCCGAAGGCCGTGAACAGGCTAAGGCATTGATCGGCGGCGACCGTCTGCTGACCGTGTATGTGCAAGCATCGCCGCTGGTGTGCGCCGAGCGTGATCCGCAAGGCCTGTACGCCGCTGGTGGGGATAACATCCCTGGCGAGTCCTTCCCGTACGACGTGCCGTTGAATGCCGATCTGGTGATCGACACTCAGGCCCTGTCGCTGGAAGAAAGCGTCAAGCAAGTGCTGGAGCTGTTGCGTCAGCGCGGCGCGATCTAAACCTCGCCGCCACAAAAAAGCCCGCTATCGAGTGATCGATAGCGGGCTGATCGTTCCCACGCTCTGCGTGGGAATGCCGCTTTGGACGCTCTGCGTCCGCTCTTTAAATCGTGACGCGGAGCGTCACAGGATGCATTCCCACGCAGAGCGTGGGAACGATCATTTGGGGAATTGGGTGTGCAGCTTGTCTAGCAACACATCCTTCTCTTCCCACAGCCGGTTGATCCAACCCTGGAACACCACCCGGTACTCCCCATCCTGCTCATAATTCTTGCCAATGAACTCGGTCGGAATCTGCACCTCTTCAAACTGCACAACAACGTCCTTCACATTCCCGCACAGCAGGTCCCAGTAACCCGGACGCCCGGCAGGGTAGTGGATGGTCACGTTGACCAGCGACTTCAGTTGCTCGCCCATGGCATCCAGTACAAACGCGATACCGCCAGCCTTGGGCTTGAGCAGGTAACGGAACGGCGACTTCTGCTGCGCATGCTTGCCGGCAGTAAACCGCGTGCCTTCGGCAAAGTTGAAAATGCCCACCGGGTTGTCGCGAAACTTCGCACAGGTCTTGCGGGTGGTTTCCAGGTCTTTACCTTTCTTCTCCGGGTGCTTCTCCAGGTAAGCCTTGGTGTAGCGCTTCATGAACGGAAAGCCCAATGCCCACCAAGCGAGGCCAATTACCGGCACCCAGATCAGCTCCTGCTTGAGAAAGAACTTCAGCGGGCGAATCCGTCGATTGAGAACGTATTGCAGTACCATGATGTCGACCCAGCTCTGGTGGTTACTGGTCACCAGATAGGAGTGTTGATAATCCAGCCCCTCAAGGCCCGTCAGGTGCCAACGCGTGCGCCGCACCAGGTTCATCCAGCCCTTGTTGTTGGTCACCCAGGCTTCATGGGTGTGGTTCATCAGCCATTCGCTGAAGCGCTTGGCAAACGGCAGCGCCTTGAACAGCGCGACGATAAACAGAAACGAACACAGCAGGATCGTGTTCAGCGCCAGCAGCAAGGACGCGATCACCCCGCGTATGGCGGCAGGTAGAAAATCCAGCATTTAGATATCCATAGGTCGGTTGGCGGCTTGGATCGCAGTCAGCGCGATGGTGTAAACGATGTCGTCGACTTGGGCGCCGCGTGGCAGGTCGTTCACCGGTTTGCGCAGACCTTGGAGCATCGGCCCCAGGCTCACGCAATCGGCGCTACGCTGCACGGCCTTGTGGGTGGTGTTGCCGGTATTGAGGTCCGGGAACACAAACACCGTGGCCTTGCCGGCGACTTGGCTATTGGGGGCCAATTGTCGGGCAACGGTCTCGTTGGCGGCAGCGTCGTATTGCAGCGGGCCGTCGATCAGCAGCGAGCTTTGCTGTTCGTGGGCGAGCAGGGTGGCTTCGCGAACTTTTTCCACTTCCTCGCCGCTGGCCGAATCACCACTGGAGTAGCTGATCATCGCCACGCGCGGGGTAATGCCGAATGCTGCCGCCGAGTCGGCGCTTTGCAGGGCGATTTCCGCCAATTCCGCAGCGCTTGGGTGCGGGTTCATCACGCAGTCTCCGTACACCAGCACCTGCTCGGGGAACAGCATGAAAAACACCGACGACACCAACGTGCAACCCGGCGCCGTTTTAATCAACTGCAGGGCAGGGCGGATGGTATTGGCGGTGGAGTGGATAACGCCGGAAACCAGGCCATCGACTTCATCCAGTGCGAGCATCATGGTGGCGATCACCACGGTGTCTTCCAGTTGCTGCTCGGCCATCGGTGCGTTGAGGCTTTTGCTCTTGCGCAGCGCAACCATCGGTTCAACGTAGCGTTGACGAATCAGGTCCGGGTCGAGAATCTCCAGGCCTTCGGGCAATTCAATACCCTGGGCGCGGGCGACTGCTTCTACATCCGCAGGCTTGGCCAGCAATACACAGCGAGCAATGCCCCGTGCCTGGCAGATAGCCGCCGCTTGGACGGTCAGCGGCTCGCTGCCTTCCGGCAACACGATTCGTTTGTTGGCGGCCTGGGCGCGTTGGATCAACTGGTAGCGGAACACCGCCGGTGACAGGCGCATCTCCCGTGGTGTGCCGCAGCGTTGGTGCAGCCAGCGTGCGTCGAGGTGGCTGGCGACGAAGTCGGTGATGATCTCCGCGCGCTCGCGGTCATCGATGGGGATTTCCTTGTTGAGGCTGTTGAGCAGGTTGGCCGTGTCATAGGAGCCAGTGCTCACCGACAGCACCGGCAGCCCGGCTTGGAAAGCGCCGCGGCATAAATCCATGATGCGCGGGTCGGGCAGGGTATCGCTGGTCAGCAGCAAGCCGGCCAGGGGCACGCCATTGATCGCCGCCAGGCTGACGGCGAGGATAATATCGTCGCGGTCGCCGGGAGTCACCACCAGCACGCCGGGCTTGAGCAGCTCTACGGTGTTACGCATGGTGCGGGCGCAGATGATGATTTTGGTCATGCGCCGGCTTTCGTAGTCGCCGGCATTGAGGATCTGCGCGCCCATCAGGTCGGCCACGTCGCGGGTGCGTGGGGCGTTGAGTTCGGGCTGGTAGGGAATGCAGCCAAGCAGACGGAAATCGCCACTGCGCAACAACGGCGAATGTTCTTTGAGGCGTGCCGAGAAGGCTTCCATGCTTTCGTCGGTGCGTACTTTGTTGAGGATTACACCCAGCACTTTTGGATCTTTTGGGCCGCCGAACAGTTGGGCCTGCAATTCCACGCGGCCGGAGAGCTCCGTGAGCACTTCGTTTTCCGGGGCGGAGACCAGAATGACTTCCGCGTCGAGGCTCTTGGCCAAGTGCAGGTTGACCCGGGCCGCATAGCTGGCGCTGCGAGTCGGCACCATGCCTTCGACGATTAACACGTCTTTGCCCACGGAGGCCTGCTGATAAAGAGTGATGATTTCTTCGAGCAGTTCGTCGAGCAGGCCGTCGCCGAGCATCCGTTCCACATGGGCCAGGCCCAGGGGTTGTGGTGGTTTCAGGCCATGGGTGCGAGCGACCAGTTCGGTGGAGCGCTCTGGGCCGGTATCGCCAGGGTGTGGTTGGGCAATCGGTTTGAAGAAGCCGACTTTCAGTCCGGCCCGCTCAAGCGTACGCACCAGCCCGAGGCTGATGGAGGTCAGACCCACACCAAAATCGGTGGGCGCGATAAAAAAAGTCTGCATGCGAATTCTCTGGAGGTGCATGGCTTCGGTGGCGCTCTATGGTTGAGCGCCTACCGGGAATCAGGCCCCAAGGTTATCGTTATTCGCGCTCGCGCGCACACCAGCCGCAAGCAAAGGGTTGGCCTATTTTTTCAAGACGTTGTGCGGCGTCGAGCACCCAGGCGCGGGACTGCCATGGCGGCTGGTGGCGCAGGTGCTGGGTGTGGCCGCAGGACAGCTCGACAACCCAGTGCTGGTCTTCGTCTTGATGGAATCCAATGATGAAGGATGCCGCTGATCGGCCCCGTCTGTCCGGGTTCTGTTCGCTTTCGGGCAAATCCTTGTTTAGACTTGTCCGTTCTTCATTCTTATGCAAAAGGTCTCGCCCCATGACGATCGCCGCTAACAAGGCTGTCTCCATCGACTATACCCTGACCAACGACGCTGGTGAGGTCATCGACAGTTCCGCCGGCGGCGCGCCGCTGGTCTACCTGCAAGGCGCAGGTAATATCATCCCAGGCCTGGAGAAGGCTCTGGAAGGCAAGAGCGTTGGTGATGAACTGACCGTTGCCGTAGAGCCTGAAGATGCTTACGGCGAATACTCCGCCGAGCTGGTCAGCACGTTGAGCCGCAGCATGTTCGAAGGCGTCGATGAGCTGGAAGTGGGCATGCAGTTCCACGCTTCCGCGCCGGACGGCCAAATGCAGATCGTCACCATCCGTGACCTGGACGGCGACGACGTGACTGTCGACGGTAACCACCCTCTGGCTGGCCAGCGCCTGAACTTCCAAGTGAAGATCGTTGCCATCCGCGACGCTTCCCAAGAAGAAGTGGCTCACGGCCACGTCCACGGTGAAGGCGGTCATCACCATTGATTGTGGTTTGATCAATAGGTAGCAAAAACGCCTCGACCTGTTCGGGGCGTTTTTTTGTCCGCAAGCCTGCCCACATTTTGATCTGCGTGCTCCGGATATGAGGCACAAACAAAAATGCCCCGGACCTTTCGGTACGGGGCATTTTTTAACTGTTACGCAGGTAAACCTGCGTGGCAGTTTACTGCTTAGGCTGCAACAGCAAGGCTCAGAGCCTTGATGTGGCCATTCAGGCGGCTCTTATGACGAGCGGCCTTGTTCTTGTGGATGATGCCTTTATCGGCCATACGGTCGATAACAGGCACAGCCAGAACGTAAGCAGCTTGAGCTTTAGCAGCGTCTTTGGTGTCGATGGCTTTAACTACATTCTTGATGTAGGTACGAACCATGGAACGCAGGCTGGCGTTGTGGCTGCGACGCTTCTCAGCCTGTTTTGCACGTTTTTTGGCGGAAGGTGTGTTGGCCACCGTCGAGCTCCTCGAAAGACTTTTTAGGAAATAGCAAACAAAATAGGCCGCGAATCATGCCGATGACTTGATGGGTTGTCAAGGCCGGCTGATGCGAACTGCTGAGTGGTCGATCTGAAGAGGCGGGTGATTTATTTCCGGCGCTTGACCTGTAAACTCGCGAGCTTTGGCTCTGTGCTGTTGCAGGCGCGCAGTATCGCATAAGTGGGCGCTTTGTTCGCCTGCTCTTTACCTAAAGGCGCAAACTCTTTCAATGAATCTGCTCAAATCGTTGGCTGCCGTCAGCTCTATCACGATGATCTCCCGGGTTTTGGGGTTCGTGCGTGACACCCTGCTGGCGCGTATTTTTGGCGCCAGCATGGCCACGGATGCTTTTTTTATTGCCTTTAAGTTGCCCAACCTGCTGCGGCGGATCTTCGCTGAAGGGGCATTTTCCCAGGCTTTCGTGCCGATTCTGGCGGAATACAAGAGCCAGCAGGGCGAGGAGGCAACCCGCACTTTTATTGCCTACGTATCGGGCCTGCTGACTCTGGTGCTGATGCTGGTAACCATCGTCGGCATGCTCGCCGCGCCTTGGGTGATCTGGGCCACGGCCCCTGGTTTTGCCAACACCCCGGAAAAATTCGCGCTGACCACTGATCTGCTGCGGGTGACCTTCCCTTATATATTGCTGATTTCCCTGTCGTCCCTGGCTGGGGCGATCCTCAATACGTGGAACCGCTTTTCGGTACCGGCGTTCGTGCCGACCCTGCTTAACGTCAGCATGATTATCTTTGCGCTGTTCCTGACACCGTACTTCGATCCGCCGGTAATGGCCCTGGGATGGGCTGTGCTGGCCGGTGGTTTGGCGCAGTTGCTCTACCAGCTGCCGCACCTGAAAAAGATCGGCATGCTCGTATTGCCTCGTCTGAACCTCAAAGACACCGGCGTTTGGCGTGTGATGCGCAACATGTTGCCGGCGATCCTTGGCGTGTCGGTCAGCCAGATTTCCCTGATCATCAACACCGCCTTCGCCTCGCTGCTGGTGTCGGGCTCGGTGTCGTGGATGTACTACGCCGATCGTCTGATGGAGTTGCCGTCCGGCGTGCTCGGCGTGGCCCTGGGCACGATTTTGCTGCCAACCCTGTCGCGCACCTACGCCAGCAAGGATCGTCAGGAGTATTCGCGGATCCTCGACTGGGGCCTGCGCCTGTGTTTTGTGTTGGTGCTGCCGTGTTCCCTGGCCTTGGGTATCCTGGCCGAGCCGCTGACCGTGTCGTTGTTCCAGTACGGTCAATTCAGTGCGTTTGACGCATCGATGACCCAGCGCGCGCTGATTGCCTACTCCGTCGGCCTGCTCGGCATCATCGTGATCAAAGTGTTGGCGCCAGGCTTCTACGCCCAGCAAAACATCCGTACGCCGGTCAAGATCGCGATCTTTACCTTGATCGTTACGCAACTGCTCAACCTGGTGTTTATTGGCCCATTAGCCCATGCCGGGCTGGCCCTGGCCATCAGTGTCGGGGCATGCATCAATGCCGGCCTGTTGTTTTATCAACTGCGAAAGCAGCAGATGTTCCAGCCGCAGCCAGGCTGGGGCATGTTTGCGCTTAAGTTGTTGGTGGCGGTAGCGACCATGTCGGCCGTGTTGCTGGGCCTGATGCACTTTATGCCTGCCTGGGACGAGGGCCACATGCTGGAGCGCTTCATGCGTCTTGGCATTTTGGTGGTTGCCGGTGTGGTGGTGTACTTCGGGATGTTGCTGTTGCAAGGCTTCCGCCTGCGGGATTTCAATCGCAAGTCGCTGAGTTAGAGAATTTGCCGCGATAAAACGGTTGTTTTATCGATTCGATCCATTTGGCCTGCGCTGCTGCCTGTCGTCCGGGGCCGGGTGTGGTTATAATCGACCACTTTATGAGCAAGAAGCGCGTTATGCAGCTGGTTCGAGGTCTCCACAACCTGCGCCCCGAGCATCGGGGCTGCGTCGCCACTATTGGCAACTTTGACGGTGTTCACCGTGGCCACCAGGCTATCCTGGCCCGGCTACGTGAGCGTGCGGTCGAGTTGGGCGTGCCCAGCTGCGTGGTGATTTTTGAGCCGCAGCCGCGGGAGTTTTTCACCCCGGAAACGGCGCCGGCTCGTTTGGCTCGCCTGCGGGACAAGTTGCAATTACTGGCCGAAGAAGGCGTAGACCGTGTCCTCTGCCTGGCTTTTAACCAGCGCCTGCAAAGCCTCAGCGCCGCCGAGTTTGTCGACCGCATCCTTGTGGATGGTCTCGGCGTGCAGCACTTGGAGGTTGGTGACGATTTCCGTTTTGGTTGCGACCGCGTAGGGGATTTCGATTTCCTGCAACAGGCTGGCGTCAATCAGGGTTTTACCGTCGAAGCCGCGCAAACCGTCGAATTGGACGGCCTGCGCGTGAGCAGTACCCAGGTGCGTAACGCCCTGGCCGCCGCTGACTTCGCCTTGGCCGAGCGCTTGCTCGGTCGCCCGTTCCGCATTGCCGGACGGGTCTTGCACGGCCAGAAGCTGGCGCGCCAACTGGGCACGCCAACCGCCAACGTGCAACTCAAGCGCCGTCGTGTGCCGCTGACCGGGGTTTACCTGGTCAGCGTCGACATCGACGGCCAGCCGTGGCCGGGAGTCGCCAATATAGGCGTCAGGCCTACGGTTGCAGGTGATGGCAAGGCCCACCTGGAAGTTCATCTTTTGGATTTTGCCGGTGATTTGTATGACCGGCGTTTGACGGTGGTTTTCCACCAGAAGCTGCGTGAAGAGCAGCGTTTCGCCTCCCTTGAGGCGTTGAAAACGGCGATCAATGCGGATGTCGCCGCCGCCCGTGCACTAGCCGCACCTAGCGCCCATCGCTAACCGAAGAGCCTTAAATGACCGACTATAAAGCCACGCTAAACCTTCCGGACACCGCCTTCCCAATGAAGGCCGGCCTGCCACAGCGCGAACCGCAGATCCTGCAGCGCTGGGACAGTATTGGCCTGTACGGAAAGTTGCGCGAGATTGGCAAGGATCGTCCGAAGTTCGTTCTGCACGACGGCCCTCCTTATGCCAACGGCACGATTCATATCGGTCATGCGCTGAACAAAATTCTCAAGGACATGATCCTGCGCTCGAAAACCCTTTCGGGTTTTGACGCGCCTTATGTCCCGGGCTGGGACTGCCACGGCCTGCCGATCGAGCACAAAGTCGAAGTGACCTACGGCAAGAACCTGGGCGCGGATAAAACCCGCGAACTGTGCCGTGCCTACGCCACCGAGCAGATCGAAGGGCAGAAGTCCGAATTCATCCGCCTGGGTGTGTTGGGTGAGTGGGACAACCCGTACAAGACCATGAACTTCAAGAACGAGGCCGGGGAAATCCGTGCCTTGGCCGAAATCGTCAAGGGCGGTTTCGTGTTCAAGGGCCTCAAGCCCGTGAACTGGTGCTTCGACTGCGGTTCGGCCCTGGCCGAAGCGGAAGTCGAGTACGAAGACAAGAAGTCCTCGACTATCGACGTGGCCTTCCCGATCGCCGACGAGGCCAAGCTGGCCCAGGCTTTCGGCCTGGCTAGCCTGAGCAAGCCGGCTGCCATCGTGATCTGGACCACCACCCCGTGGACCATCCCCGCCAACCAGGCGCTGAACGTGCACCCGGAATTCACCTACGCCCTGGTGGACGTCGGTGACCGCCTGCTGGTGCTGGCTGAAGAAATGGTTGAGGCCTGCCTGGCGCGTTACGAGCTGCAAGGCTCGGTGATTGCGACCACGACCGGCTCCGCGCTGGAACTGATCAACTTCCGCCACCCGTTCTACGACCGCCTGTCGCCGGTGTACCTGGCTGACTACGTCGAGCTGGGTTCGGGCACCGGCGTGGTTCACTGCTCGCCTGCCTACGGCGTGGACGACTTCGTGATCTGCAAGAAGTACGGTCTGGTCAACGACGACATCATCAACCCGGTGCAAAGCAACGGCGTATACGTGCCGTCGCTGGAATTCTTCGGCGGCCAGTTCATCTTCAAGGCCGACCAGCCGATCATCGAAAAGCTGCGTGAAGTCGGTGCGCTGATGCAAACCGCCACCATCCAGCACAGCTACATGCACTGCTGGCGCCACAAGACCCCGTTGATCTACCGCGCCACCGCGCAGTGGTTTATCGGCATGGACAAAGAGCCGACCAGCGGCGAGACCCTGCGTAACCGTGCAATCAAGGCCATCGAAGAGACCAAGTTCGTTCCGGCCTGGGGCCAGGCGCGCCTGCACTCGATGATCGCCAACCGTCCGGACTGGTGCATCTCCCGTCAGCGTAACTGGGGCGTGCCAATCCCGTTCTTCCTGAACAAGGAAAGCGGCGAGCTGCACCCACGCACCGTCGAACTGATGGAAGTCGTTGCTCAGCGCGTTGAACAGGAAGGCATTGAAGCCTGGTTCAAGATGGATGCCGCTGAACTGCTGGGCGACGAAGCGCCGCAGTACGACAAGATCAGCGACACCCTCGACGTGTGGTTTGACTCGGGCACCACTCACTGGCACGTCCTGCGCGGTTCGCACCCGATGGGCCACGAGTCCGGCCCGCGTGCCGACCTGTACCTGGAAGGTTCCGACCAACACCGTGGCTGGTTCCACTCGTCGCTGCTGACCGGTTGCGCCATCGACAACCACGCGCCGTATCGCGAATTGCTGACCCACGGCTTCACCGTCGACGAGACGGGTCGCAAGATGTCCAAGTCGCTGAAGAACGTGATCGAGCCGAAAAAGATCAACGACACCTTGGGCGCCGACATCATGCGTCTGTGGGTCGCCTCGACCGATTACTCGGGCGAAATCGCCGTATCGGACCAGATTCTGGCTCGTAGCGCCGACGCTTACCGTCGTATCCGAAATACCGCACGCTTCCTGCTGTCGAACCTGACCGGTTTCAACCCGGCCACCGACATCCTGCCGGCCGAGGAGATGCTCGCCCTGGACCGTTGGGCCGTGGACCGTACCCTGTTGCTGCAACGTGAGTTGCAGGAGAGCTACGGCGAGTACCGTTTCTGGAACGTGTATTCGAAGATCCACAACTTCTGCGTGCAGGAGCTGGGTGGTTTTTACCTCGACATCATCAAGGACCGCCAGTACACCACCGGTGCCAACAGCAAGGCCCGCCGCTCGGCGCAAACCGCGCTGTACCACATCTCTGAAGCGCTGGTGCGCTGGATCGCTCCGATCCTGGCCTTCACCGCCGACGAGCTGTGGGAGTACCTGCCGGGCGAGCGTAACGAATCCGTGATGCTCAACACTTGGTACGAAGGCCTGACCGAACTGCCGGCCGACTTCGAGCTGGGCCGTGAGTACTGGGAAGGCGTGATGGCCGTCAAAGTCGCGGTGAACAAGGAGCTGGAAGTTCAGCGCGCGGCCAAGGCCGTCGGTGGCAACCTGCAAGCCGAAGTCACCCTGTTTGCCGAGGACGGCCTGACCGCCGACCTGGCCAAGCTGAGCAACGAACTGCGCTTCGTGCTGATCACCTCCACCGCGAGCCTGGCACCGTTTGCCCAGGCTCCGGCAGATGCTGTGGCCACCGAAGTGCCGGGCCTCAAGCTCAAAGTAGTCAAGTCGGTTTTCCCTAAGTGCGCCCGTTGCTGGCACTGCCGTGAAGATGTCGGCGTGAACCCTGAGCACCCGGAAATCTGCGGTCGTTGCGTCGACAATATCAGCGGTGCAGGCGAGGTTCGCCACTATGCCTAAAACCAGCCGTTTTGGACGTCTGGGCTGGCTCGTATTGAGCGTGCTGGTGCTGGTCATTGACCAGCTCAGCAAGGCTCACTTCGAAGGTGCCTTGCAGATGTATCAGCAGATCGTAATCATCCCTGATTACTTCAGCTGGACCCTGGCCTACAACACCGGCGCCGCGTTCAGTTTCCTTGCCGACAGCTCCGGCTGGCAGCGCTGGCTGTTCGCCCTGATCGCCGTGGTGGTCAGCGCGGTGCTGGTGGTCTGGCTCAAGCGCCTGGGCCGCGATGACACTTGGCTCGCCATCGCCTTGGCCTTGGTGCTGGGCGGCGCGCTGGGCAACTTGTACGACCGCATTGCCCTGGGTCATGTGATCGACTTCATTCTGGTGCATTGGCAGAACCGCTGGTATTTCCCGGCGTTCAACTTTGCCGACAGCGCCATCACCGTCGGTGCAATCATGCTGGCGTTGGACATGTTCAAAAGTAAGAAAACCGGAGAGACCGTCAATGACTGATCAGGTATTGGCTGAGCAACGCATTGGCCAGAACACGGAAGTCACTTTGCATTTTGCACTGCGCCTGGAGAATGGCGACACGGTTGACAGCACGTTCGACAAAGCCCCGGCGACCTTTAAAGTCGGCGACGGCAACCTGCTGCCGGGTTTTGAAGCGGCCCTGTTCGGTTTCAAGGCTGGCGACAAGCGCACCCTGCAGATCCTGCCGGAAAACGCCTTTGGTCAGCCCAACCCGCAAAACGTACAGATCATCCCGCGTTCGCAGTTCCAGGACATGGACCTGTCGGAAGGCCTGCTGGTGATCTTCAACGATGCGGCGAATACTGAGCTGCCCGGCGTGGTCAAAACCTTCGATGACGCGCAAGTGACCATCGACTTCAACCACCCGTTGGCCGGTAAAACCTTGACCTTTGATGTTGAAATCTTCGACGTTAAAGCGATCTAACTGACTAAACCGGCTTGTGTGGGAGCTGGCTTGCCTGCGATGGCATCACCTCGGTATACCTGATGTACCGAGTCGACTGTATCGCAGGCAAGCCAGCTCCTACAAAGACACGAGGCACAGCATGCAAATCAAACTCGCCAACCCCCGTGGCTTCTGTGCTGGCGTGGACCGGGCGATCGAAATCGTCAACCGCGCTCTGGAAGTTTTCGGGCCGCCGATTTATGTGCGCCATGAAGTCGTCCACAACAAATTCGTGGTCGAAGACCTGCGCGCGCGCGGCGCCATTTTTGTCGAAGAGCTCGACCAGGTGCCGGACGACGTTATCGTCATCTTCAGCGCCCACGGTGTTTCCCAGGCGGTGCGTACCGAAGCTGCTGGCCGCGGCCTGAAAGTGTTCGACGCCACTTGTCCGCTGGTGACCAAAGTACACATCGAAGTCGCGCGTTACAGCCGCGACGGTCGTGAATGCATCCTGATCGGCCATGCTGGCCACCCGGAAGTCGAAGGCACTATGGGCCAGTACGACGCCAGCAATGGCGGCGCGATATACCTGGTGGAAGACGAGAAAGACGTCGCCAGCTTGCAGGTCCACAACCCTGAAAAGCTGGCCTTTGTGACGCAGACCACCTTGTCCATGGACGACACCAGCCGTGTTATCGATGCCCTGCGCACGCGATTCCCGGCCATTGGCGGCCCGCGCAAGGACGACATCTGTTACGCCACGCAAAATCGTCAGGACGCAGTCAAGCAACTGGCCAACGAGTGCGATGTGGTCTTGGTGGTCGGCAGCCCAAACAGCTCCAACTCCAACCGCCTGCGTGAGCTGGCTGAGCGCATGGCTACGCCGGCTTACCTGATTGATGGTGCTGAAGACCTGCAGCGAAACTGGTTCGACGGCGTCGAGCGTATCGGCATTACGGCGGGCGCTTCTGCCCCCGAGGTCCTTGTGCGTGGTGTGATCCAACAATTGCAGGCCTGGGGTGCCACCGGTGCTGATGAATTGGCCGGTCGTGAAGAAAACATCACGTTCTCCATGCCTAAGGAGCTGCGGGTTCGTTCGCTGCTCTGAGCTCCTGCGTGGCTGTATAGCCTCGGCATAAAGCCTGTTCGGTTTTATCGCTGCGCAGGCTGATGCGCCCGCTGGGGGCCAACACCACTTGATAGAGGCTGTGTGCCACGTCCGTGGCACACACATGCAGGGTTCCTGCACGGAACCCCCCTCCCGCAAAAACCGGCTCACCCAACCCGCTGAAGCGCACTTGGGTCTTAACTGGCCCATTGCCTACAATTGTTGCGCGCTGGTTGCCCTGTCGTTCAAGCAGCACCGGATTGTCGTCGTCCAGATTGCCGCGCCCACTGACGTCCACTATGACTCGCCAGCCGCGGCTCCAGTCGTCCTCCAAGGCATGAATAATCACTGCGTGATTGCGTGTGATGGCTTCGGTTCGCGCGAAGCGTAGGCTCTCCGCCAGCGAGTGTGCCGCACTGTTTTGCTGCTGTGACTCAAGTAGTCCGTTGAAGCTGGGCACCGCAAGGTGAGCCAGGATGCCGCTCAGCATCAGACCAAACAGCAACTCGATCAGGGTGAAGCCTCGTTGTGGCATGTGCCGTCCCTCCGTGGACGTGGCCAGATGTTTTACCTGGCAGACATAGGTATAGCCCTCGCTTCCTGGCTTTGAGTGGTGGCCTTTATGCCCAAAGTATTTCCCTTTATTCCGGGAGCAGCGTCCGCCAAAAACAGGCGCTAGTCTTGGGCCGCACAGCAGATTTCTCCTGCTTTCTTCGGCCTTCGACATGGATGACGACGGTAATGCTTGTTCGTCTGAACGTACATTTTTCCCACGCTTCGAATCGGTGCCAATCCGGCATGACGCTGATTGAGGTACTTGTGGCCGCGCTGATTCTCATGGTTGGCCTGCTGGGCGCTGCAGTGATCCAGCTCAATGCACTCAAGTACACCGACAGCTCGAGAATGATCAGCCAGGCCAGCTTTATTGCCTACGACATGCTGGACCGAGTTCGCGCAAACTCAGGTGTCGATTACTCATGGGGCCAAACCGAGCGCGCGCCACCCAGTACCCCTGACGCGAGTGTGAGAGACCTGGACCTGCATGATTTCGAGGCCAATATCATCGGGTTCGCCGGGGAGGGCGCCAAAGGTTCCGTGGTGGTCAGCGGCAGTGAGGTAACTGTCAGTATCAGTTGGGAGGATGTCAGGGGGGCGAAAGCTGGCGAGGCAAGGGAAACCTTCACCCTCACCAGTCGTATTTCAAGCGATCCGGGGATGGTGCAATGAAGCGCTTTGCTCGGGGTTTCAGTCTGGTGGAGTTGCTGCTCGCGCTGGCAGTAGGGTTGGTACTGGTGCTCGGGGTAAGCCAGATAGCAATCAGCGCTCGAGCCACCTTCGCCAGCCAGCAGGCTGCCATGTTGCTGCAGGATGATGCACGGTTTGTCCTGAGCAAGATGATTCAGGATATTCGCTTGGCGGGAATGTTTGGTTGCCAGGCGACGGCCTACATCGAAAACGCTCCGGCGGCCTTTTATCGACCCGTCGGCTGGAGTGTTGCGGGAAGTTCCAGGTCACTGACGCTGGTCACCGCTGATGTGGGCGGCGAGGGTGGCAAGCCTGACTGGACGGTACTCTCCGACTGCCGTGGCACCGCTTACGCCTACGCCGGTAGCTCACCGCCGCCGGCGCCTGGCCAAGTTCGATTTGCGATACGCCAACTCACCTACACCTTTGAAGCAGGGCAGTTGAAAGTCAGCACTCCCACAGCACCGGCCAAGGCGGTGCTGGTGGATAACCTGCAGGCATTTCACGTCAGTTTTGGTATGGCGGCCAAGCCTGAGTCGACTCATGTGGTGCGGTATGACGACAGCCCCGCTGATGAATCGCTGATACGCAGCGTACGTATCCAAATGACGCTGAGAGACCCGACAGGGCAAGTGAAGGATCAGGCTTACAACGTTGTGGCGGCGCTGCGTAATCGGTTGGGGTGGGGTGATCATGGTGGGTTATGACGGTATTTATCTGCGGCAGGCGGGCATGGTGTTGCTGATCAGCCTGGTGTTTCTGTTGCTGTTATCACTGATCGGCTTGGCATCGATGCAAGGGGCGGTATCCCAGCAAAAGATCGCTGGTAGCGTCTGGCATCGTAATCAATCATTTCAAAGCGCGGAAAGCGGCCTGAGGCTGGGGGAGTCGACTGTCCAGAGATCGGAGGGCGTCCTGCCGTTATGCCAGTCGGTCAGCGCTTGCGCACCGCCGGGGGAGTCGTCTTTGGTGGTTGGCGCCGGGAAAAATCCTGTTTCAGCAGTCACCTGGGTTGCAATGAAAGGTGGTCTGTATGGCATCCAGTCACTGGGACTGGGTGTGGGGCTGGTTGATTTGCAACCTGGGACGCCCGCTGCATTGTATCGAGTGACGGCGGTCGGGATTAGTGGCCAATCGCGTACGGTCCTGGAGACGGTATATGCACGGGTGGGCGCGGGGGGAAGCCTGAGATTTCGACGGGTTCTATGGCGGCAACTTCAATAAGGAACGTATGCATGGGCAAGGATTGCCAAGGTTTTACCCTGATCGAGTTACTGATCGCTGTAGCGATCATCGCGTTCCTGGCCGGGATCGCTTACCCCGGCTACACCCGACACGTGAAAAAGGCTTACCGCGCAGAAATCGTTGCGTTATTGACTGAGCAGGCTCACTACCTGGAGCGCTTTTATACGCGCAACGGCACTTTTATTGATGCAAGCGGCGTCAGCGAGGGTAATGATCGCTATAGAATCAGCGCTGCATTGAACCCGCAGGGATTTAGTCTGGCTGCGACGCCAATCGTCGGTTCAGTCATGGAGGGTGACCCTTGCGGTGAGTTCAGCCTGACCAGCGTCGGTGTGCGAAGCAATCCGGGGGCGGCCCCTGAAACATCGCGCAAGATGTGCTGGGGGCAATGATGAGAGTGCTGGATGATTGGGCGCCGGGTGCGCTTTTCCCTTTTTATCGGCTGGATCGAATGATGGCTAAGCAACAGCAAGTGGTGATTGTCGGTGGCGGAGTAATCGGGTTGTTGACGGCGTTCAACCTGGCCACTCAAGGGAAGGCAGTCGTGCTGCTGGAGCGTTCGGGGCTCGGGCAGGAATCTTCCTGGGCCGGTGGTGGAATTGTCTCGCCACTGTATCCGTGGCGCTACAGCCCGGCGGTCACTGCGCTGGCCCATTGGTCCCAGGATTTTTATCCGCAACTGGCTGAGCGGTTGTTCGCCGCCACGGGTGTTGACCCCGAGGTTCATACCACAGGTTTGTACTGGCTCGACCTGGATGACGAGGCCGAAGCACTTGCCTGGGCAGCCCGTGAAGGTCGGCCATTGAGCAAAGTGGATGTATCGGCCGCCCATGATGCAGTTCCGGTGCTGGGGGGCGGGTATTCCCAAGCGATCTACATGGCAAATGTGGCCAATGTTCGCAACCCGCGTCTGGTCAAGTCCCTCAAGGCAGCGCTGTTGGCGCTTCCTGGCGTGACCATTCATGAGCAGTGTGAAGTGGGCGGTTTTGTTCTCGACGGCGACAATGTAGTGGGCGTGAATACGGCCACGGGCCCGATCCTTGGCGATCAGGTCGTGCTGGCAGCAGGTGCCTGGAGTGGTGAGTTGCTGGGCAAACTGGGCTTGTCGCTACCTGTAGAGCCGGTTAAAGGCCAAATGATTTTGTACAAATGCGCGCCGGATTTCTTGTCGAGTATGGTCTTGGCTAAAGGGCGCTATGCGATTCCACGGCGTGACGGGCATATTCTGATTGGCAGCACGTTGGAGCATGAGGGGTTCGACAAGACGCCAACCGAATCGGCATTGGAAAGCCTCAAAGCTTCAGCTGTGGAGTTGATTCCCGCATTGGCGGACGCCGAGGTAGTAGGTCACTGGGCCGGTTTGCGGCCCGGCTCACCGGAGGGTATCCCTTATATCGGCGAGGTTCCTGGCTTCAAAGGGTTGTGGCTCAATTGCGGGCATTACCGCAATGGCCTGGTACTCGCGCCTGCATCCTGCCAGTTGTTCGCCGACTTGTTACTGGGGCGCTCACCGATTATCGACCCGGCGCCCTATGCGCCCGGAGGTCGTGTCAACGCTGGATAGATTTTGGCCCTTGTTCCAAATGCGCTTGGGTGCAGTACCACTCTTGGCGTGAACTCAGTGCCCGGTCCTGTGGCAAGTGGACGCCGCAGTGTGCACAGCGCACCATCAAGGCTGCATCGGGCTCGCCGGATCGCTGCTGTTTAGCGGCCGGGCTTTTGAATTTGCGCCAGAACCATACTGCGGCAGCAATGACGGCAATCCAGAACAGTAGACGAAGCATGATGGGCAGTTTCTCGATAAGGAATGGGCCAGTTTAGCCAAGGACGTCGAAAGCGCACAGCGTAATAATGAGCCGCATAAAAAAGGGAGCCTTGAGGGCTCCCTTTCTGTATTGCGTCGACAGATCAGTCGAAGACGCCGAACGTCATGTAGCTGAACCACGAGCGGTCCTGATTGTTGCCAAGGGCCTGTGGTGCTTCTTCCTGGATCACGTCGCCGTTTGCGTCACGCGGCTTGAGCTCCGAAGGAATGGCTTCCTTGGCGTCCTGGAACTGCTTCATCACGTCCTGGTTGGCGCGGGTTTCGCCCGGCGGCAGCGGTGGACGGGACTCGATCAGGCCCAGGGTGTATTTGCTCAGCCACGAACGGTTGTCCGCTTCGGCAACCTGAGGCACGAACTGGCCGTCTTTCAGGCTTGGATGGTCCGGGTAGTTGAGCTTCAGGGTTTCCAGGCTGGTGGTCGCCAGGGCGTCCAGGTGCAGGCGCTGGTAAGCCTCGGTCATCACCGCCAGGCCGTCACCTACCGATGGGGTTTCCTGGAAGTTTTCCACTACGTAACGACCACGGTTGGCAGCAGCGACGTACGCCTGACGGGTCAGGTAGTAGTGGGCAACGTGAATTTCGTAGGCGGCCAACAGGTTGCGCAGGTAGATCATGCGCTGCTTGGCGTCCGGCGCGTAGCGGCTGTTGGGGTAGCGGCTGGTCAGCTGGGCGAACTCGTTGTAGGAGTCGCGGGCAGCGCCTGGGTCACGCTTGGTCATGTCCAGCGGCAGGAAGCGCGCCAGCAGGCCAACGTCCTGGTCGAACGAGGTCAGGCCCTTCATATAGTAGGCGTAGTCCACGTTCGGGTGCTGTGGATGCAGGCGGATAAAACGCTCGGCGGCAGACTTGGCAGCTTCCGGCTCGGCGTTCTTGTAGTTGGCGTAGATCAGCTCGAGCTGGGCCTGGTCGGCGTAGCGTCCGAACGGATAGCGTGACTCCAGGGCCTTCAGCTTGGCTGTGGCGCTGGTGTAGCTATTATTGTCCAAGTCTTTTTGAGCTAATTGGTACAGCTCGACCTCGCTCAGGTTTTCGTCGACGACTTCCTTTGTTGACGAGCAAGCAGCAGTCATGGCGAGGATGGCGATCAGCAGCAGGTGTTTCACTTGCATGGCGGCTTGCGTCCCTATGACGGCCGCTGTCTTGGGCGGGGCCGTCCTGTTATGATGAGCGCCCCGTTGAAAGCCTCGGGGCAAAAGACGCCGTATTTAACCACAAGCGCGCAGCCGAAACCAAAGGCTGTGCCACGCCTAGTCTGAGCATGTCCGATAAAATTGAACTTCGCGCAGAGGTGCCGTCCGAATTGGGCGGCCAACGCCTCGATCAAGTCGCCGCACAATTATTCGCTGAGCACTCGCGCTCGCGCCTTTCCGCCTGGATTAAAGACGGCCGCCTGACTGTGGATGGAGCGGTTATCCGCCCGCGAGACATAGTCCATGGCGGTGCGATTCTTGAGCTGACTGCCGAGCAGGAAGCCCAGGGAGAATGGATCGCCCAGGACATCGAGCTGGACATCGTCTATGAAGACGACGACATCCTGGTCATCAACAAACCCGCAGGCCTGGTGGTTCACCCGGCGGCTGGGCATGCTGATGGCACTTTGCTCAATGCCTTGTTGCACCACGTGCCGGACATCATCAATGTCCCGCGCTGCGGCATCGTGCACCGTTTGGACAAGGACACCACTGGTCTGATGGTGGTGGCCAAGACCATCCAGGCCCAGACGCAACTGGTCACGCAATTGCAGAGCCGCAGCGTCAGCCGGATCTACGAGTGCATCGTAATCGGTGTCGTGGTCGCGGGTGGCAAGATCAACGCGCCTATCGGTCGACACGGCCAGCAGCGCCAGCGTATGGCGGTGATGGAAGGCGGTAAGCAGGCCGTCAGCCACTACCGTGTGCTGGAGCGTTTCCGGTCCCACACGCACGTGCGTGTCAAGCTTGAAACCGGCCGTACCCACCAGATTCGCGTGCATATGGCGCACATTAACTTCCCGTTGGTCGGAGATCCGGCCTACGGCGGCCGTTTCCGTATTCCGCCGGCGGCCAGTGCAACCATGGTCGACTCGCTGAAAAACTTCCCACGCCAGGCGCTGCATGCACGTTTCCTGGAACTGGATCATCCGACGAGCGGTAAGCGGATGAGCTGGGAATCGCCTCTTCCGGACGATCTGGTCTGGTTGTTGTCGCTGCTCAAGCAGGATCGCGAGGCGTTTATCGGATGACTGACTGGCTGATTCCTGACTGGCCCGCGCCGGCCGGGGTGAAAGCCTGTGTCACCACCCGTGCGGGCGGCGTCAGTCTGGCGCCGTTCGACAGCCTCAATCTGGGCGATCATGTCGAGGATGACCTTGAGGCCGTTCTCGAAAATCGCCGTCGTCTCACCGATGCTTTTGATATTCAACCGGCATGGCTGCGGCAAGTCCACGGGGTGACCGTGGTCGAGGCGGATCCCGGCAGCATTGCCGAGGCCGACGGCAGTTGGACCAGCACCCCTGGGATCGCCTGCACCTCAATGACCGCAGATTGCTTGCCTGCGCTGTTCTGCAATCGCGCCGGTACCCGCGTCGCAGCGGCTCATGCCGGTTGGCGTGGCCTGGCGGCGGGCGTGCTGGAAGCAGCCTTCGAAAGCCTGGATGCCGAGCCTGCTGACGTCCTGGTATGGCTGGGGCCTGCTATTGGCCCACAAACCTTCGAAGTCGGCCCAGAAGTGCGTGAAGCTTTCATGCAGCAACTGCCGATCACCGTCGAAGCCTTTACGCCCAGCCGCAACCCCGACAAGTACATGGCCGACATCTACCAACTGGCACGCCTGCGCCTGGCTGCGCGGGGTGTCACCGCTGTGTACGGTGGCGGTTTTTGCACCGTGACCGACCCGCGCTTCTTTTCTTACCGCCGCAGTCCTCGCACGGGTCGGTTTGCCTCTCTTATCTGGCTTGAGCGCTAGACTCTTCTGATCTGCGTCAACTGTCCAAAGCTTGAATCTCCCAGAATCGACCACATCTATAGGGGTATCTGGCAGGCTTCTTCATTCAGGATGTGTTTCTCTACATAGCTCCGGCCTGCTCAAAAGGAAGGTGACTAATGCGTATTGATCGTTTAACCAGCAAATTGCAGTTGGCTTTATCTGACGCCCAATCTCTGGCTGTTGGCCTGGACCATCCGGCCATTGAGCCTGCGCACTTGATGCAAGCGCTCCTGGAACAGCAAGGCGGTTCCATCAAACCCTTGTTGATGCAGGTGGGCTTTGACGTCAACAGCCTGCGCAAGGAGTTGAGCAAAGAGCTCGATCAACTGCCGAAAATCCAAAATCCTACTGGTGACGTGAACATGTCCCAGGACCTGGCGCGTCTGCTGAATCAGGCAGATCGCCTGGCCCAGCAGAAGGGCGACCAGTTCATCTCCAGCGAGCTGGTGCTACTCGCCGCCATGGACGAGAACAGCAAGCTCGGCAAATTGTTGTTGGGTCAGGGCGTGAGCAAAAAAGCCCTGGAAAACGCCATCAACAACCTGCGTGGCGGCGAGGCGGTGAATGACCCCAACCATGAGGAGTCGCGCCAGGCCCTGGACAAATACACCGTCGACCTGACCAAGCGCGCCGAAGAAGGCAAGCTTGATCCGGTGATCGGCCGTGACGATGAAATTCGTCGCACCATCCAGGTGCTGCAACGTCGTACCAAGAACAACCCGGTACTGATCGGCGAGCCTGGTGTGGGTAAAACCGCGATTGCCGAAGGCCTTGCCCAGCGCATCATTAATGGTGAAGTGCCAGACGGCCTTAAAGGTAAGCGCCTGTTGTCCCTGGACATGGGGTCGCTGATCGCCGGTGCCAAGTTCCGTGGTGAATTCGAAGAGCGCCTGAAATCCCTGCTGAATGAACTGTCCAAGCAGGAAGGGCAGATCATTCTGTTTATCGACGAACTGCACACCATGGTCGGCGCTGGTAAAGGCGAAGGCTCCATGGACGCCGGTAACATGCTCAAGCCAGCACTGGCGCGTGGTGAGTTGCATTGCGTCGGTGCTACCACGCTGAACGAATACCGCCAGTACATTGAAAAGGACGCGGCCCTTGAGCGTCGTTTCCAGAAAGTGCTGGTGGAAGAACCGAGTGAAGAAGACACCATCGCGATCCTGCGTGGTTTGAAAGAGCGCTATGAGGTCCACCATAAGGTGGCAATCACTGACGGGGCGATTATTGCGGCGGCCAAGTTGAGCCATCGCTATATCACCGACCGCCAGTTGCCGGACAAGGCCATCGACCTGATCGACGAAGCGGCCAGTCGTATTCGCATGGAGATCGACTCCAAGCCGGAAGTACTCGACCGTCTGGATCGGCGCCTGATTCAACTGAAAGTCGAATCCCAGGCCCTGAAGAAAGAAGAGGACGAGGCGGCGAAGAAACGCCTGGAAAAACTCCAGGAAGAAATTGTCCGCCTGGAACGTGAGTATTCGGACCTCGAAGAAATCTGGACCTCGGAAAAAGCCGAAGTGCAGGGGTCTGCGCAGATTCAGCAAAAGATCGAGCAGTCCCGTCAGGAACTGGAAGCGGCGCGCCGTAAAGGCGACCTGAATCGCATGGCCGAGTTGCAGTACGGGGTGATCCCGGACCTGGAACGCAGCCTGCAGATGGTCGACCAGCACGGAAAGCCCGAGAACCAGTTGCTGCGCAGCAAGGTGACCGAGGAGGAAATTGCAGAAGTCGTCTCGAAGTGGACCGGCATTCCGGTGTCGAAAATGCTCGAAGGTGAGCGTGACAAGCTGCTGAAGATGGAGCACCTGTTGCACCAGCGCGTTATCGGCCAGGAAGAGGCGGTGGTGGCGGTGTCCAATGCGGTGCGGCGTTCGCGGGCTGGCTTGTCCGACCCGAACCGTCCGAGCGGCTCGTTCATGTTCCTCGGCCCAACCGGCGTGGGTAAGACCGAGCTGTGCAAAGCCTTGGCCGAATTCCTCTTTGATACGGAAGAGGCCATGGTGCGGATCGATATGTCCGAGTTCATGGAGAAACACTCGGTGGCTCGCTTGATCGGCGCACCACCAGGTTATGTGGGCTACGAAGAGGGCGGTTACCTGACCGAAGCTGTGCGGCGTAAGCCTTACTCGGTGATCCTGCTGGATGAGGTCGAGAAGGCGCACCCGGATGTGTTCAACATCTTGCTGCAAGTGCTGGAAGATGGCCGTCTGACGGACAGTCATGGGCGTACCGTGGACTTCCGTAATACGGTGATCGTGATGACGTCCAACCTGGGGTCGGCGCAGATCCAGGAACTGGTAGGCGATCGTGAAGCCCAGCGCGCTGCTGTGATGGATGCGCTGACCACCCACTTCCGTCCGGAATTTATCAACCGGGTCGACGAAGTAGTGATCTTCGAGCCGTTGGCGCGGGATCAGATTGCGGGTATTACCGAGATTCAGCTGGGTCGTCTGCGCAGTCGCCTGGCCGAGCGCGAGCTAGCCTTGGAGCTGAGCAGCGAGGCATTGGACAAGCTGATCGCGGTCGGTTATGACCCGGTGTATGGCGCACGGCCGTTGAAGCGTGCAATCCAGCGCTGGATCGAGAACCCGCTGGCGCAGCTGATTCTGTCGGGCAGCTTTATGCCGGGCACCAGCGTCGAGGCGACTGTGGAGAACGACGAAATCGTCTTCCACTAAGCGCAGTCTGTATGGCTATAAGAGGAGGCCCCGCATTGCGGGGCCTTTTTTTTCGATAGGGCGTTGAACTGTAAGGCAAAGGCTTGTAAAGTGCGCCCCGCAGCAACGTCAGCCCACGGGTTTCTTCTCCCCAAGAAGAAATCAGAAACAAGCGCAAATCATTGTCTTAAAAGCAATTTAAAGGGTTGACAGGGGTTTTTAAGATTGTAGAATAGCGCGCCTCAGACACATGAACGTAGCGATACGGACAAGTCGAAGAGAAGGTTACATAGCAGTAAAAGTTGTACTTTGAAATATGTAGTTCCGTGATAGCTCAGTCGGTAGAGCAAATGACTGTTAATCATTGGGTCCCAGGTTCGAGTCCTGGTCACGGAGCCAATTTCAAGCCGGGGTATAGCGCAGTCCGGTAGCGCGCCTGCTTTGGGAGCAGGATGTCAGGAGTTCGAATCCCCTTACCCCGACCATATTTGGGTCGTTAGCTCAGTTGGTAGAGCAGTTGGCTTTTAACCAATTGGTCGTAGGTTCGAATCCCACACGACCCACCATTTTTGAGACCAGTTAACGCTGGAATCGAATCTTAAGATCAGAGGCCAAAAGCGCTGATCGAAGAAGGCGACTGAAAGGTCGCCTTTTTATTACCGGGGTATAGCGCAGTCCGGTAGCGCGCCTGCTTTGGGAGCAGGATGTCAGGAGTTCGAATCCCCTTACCCCGACCATATTAAAAATCCTCGTATCGAAAGATACGGGGATTTTTTTTGCCTGTTTTTTAGTCTGGCTTGTGCAAATTCCAAACAGATATTGTGCTGATTGGTGCGTTGGTGCTGCGGTAACGGCCTCCTAGACTGGGCTCTCCGGCTAATCACTCCAACAGGAATTCGCATCATGACTCAGACCGCTTCTTTCCTTGCTGCTCAACCCGTTCGCTCGTTGCCTGCGCTGCTCAAGTCCACCCTCGTTGGCCTGGGCATGATGATGGGGCTCGGTCAATGTGCTGTCGCTGCCGAAACTGCCGCGAATCAGCAGCCGACCATTCGCGCCATGTTGGGCGCCAAGCCGATCGACCGACTGGACCCGAAAACCACCGCTTTATTGGTGATCGACTTCCAGAATGAATATTTCACCGGCCGCATGCCGATCCCGGATGGTATGAAAGCCCTGGAAAATACCCAGCGTTTGATCAAGTTTGCGGACAAGGAACATATTCAAGTCATTCATGTGCAGCACATCGCTCCGGACGGCGCGGCTGTATTCGCGAAGAACGGTAAGACGGTGGATTTTCACCCGCTGATGAAGCCACGGCCGCAGGACAAGCTCGTACAGAAGACTACGGTCAGCGTATTTGCCAGCACTGACCTGGATGCCCAATTGAAGAAAGCTGGGGTCAAGACCCTGATTATCTCGGGCCTGATGACCCACGCCTGTGTCGCGGGCGCTGCCCGGGACGCCGCGCCGATGGGTTATGACGTTGTGGTAGCATCCGATGCCAGCGCCACTCGAGCGATTACCCGTGCCGATGGCCGCTCGGTGACCAAGGATGAGTTGCATAACTCGGCACTGGCTGAAATCGAAGACACCTTCGGCTCGGTGTTGACCGCCTCGCAAATTATCGCTTTGCCGGTTAACTGACTCCCCTGACCAGCTTGGGATCGCCTGTTTCATGAACCAGTTATCTGCCATGCGCGCCTTTCGGTGCATCGTTGAAGCCAAGGGCTTTTCTGCAGCGGCAGAGCGTTTGGATACCACCCATTCGACGATTTCCCGGCAGTTGCAACAACTGGAGATTGAACTGGGCGCCCAACTGATCAATCGCAATACGCGGCGTTTCAGTCTGACCGCTGCTGGGGAGCAGTACTACGCGGCATGCGTCGACATCCTTGACCGTGTCGACGCAGCATCCCAGGTTATTGCCCAAGGGCACCAACGTCCTGAGGGTTTGCTGAGAGTCAGTGTGCCACTGGTGGTGGGGACCTTGGATCTGCCGCATTGGCTGCCGGGTTTTCAGCGGTGCTATCCCGATATTGAGCTTGAGTTGTGTTGTGATGATCAGTTCGTCGACCTGGTCGCCAACGGATTTGATGTCGCGGTGCGTATCGCCAGTGTCCTGGCGGATACCTCGCTAGTTGCACGCACGTTGACGGTTTCCAAGCAGGTATTGGTGGCTTCGCCGGGTTATATCGGTCGCCATGGCTTGCCCCGTTCGGCCCAGGAGCTCGACCAGCATCGCTTGCTGACCTTCATTGGTGCTTCTTCGGATTGGGAGCTGAGCGCAGCGCGTGGTGGGGCGGTCAAGGTCACGCCATCTGGACGCTTCAGAACCAATACGATCAGTGCGTTGCACGCGGCCACGTTGGCAGGTGCGGGCATTTCATGTTTCACCCAGGCCACGGTGCGCAATGAGCTTGCGCAGGGGCAGCTTGTCCGCATTCTGCCCAATTATTCGTTAGGCGAACGGCACTACTACGCCCTCTATCCGCAGTCTCGGCATCTGGCGCCGAAGGTGCGGGCGTTTGTCGACCATATAGCTGAGTTTTACTCATCCCAATAAAAAATCCCCCTATTTTTCGATAGGGGGATTTTTGCAATAGCGCAGTCGATCAATGCAGCTTGAGCCTCGGCTCAGTCCCACGCCCGATCTTGCTGCCCAACATCAGCATCGCGGTGCGGAAAAAACCGTACAGCGCCATCTGGTGCATGCGGTACAGCGATACGTAGAACATCCGCGCCAACCAGCCTTCCAGCATCACGCTGCCGGTCAGGTTGCCCATCAAGTTACCCACAGCCGAGAACCGTGACAGCGAGATCAGCGAGCCATAATCGGTGTACTTGTAGGAGGGCAGGTCCTTGCCCTCGATCCGCAGCTTCAGCGATTTGGCCAGCAGCGAAGCCTGCTGGTGAGCTGCCTGGGCCCGTGGCGGTACATTGCGGTCGGTGCCCGGTTGCGGGCAGGCGGCGCAGTCACCGAAGGCGAAGATGTTTTCGTCGCGGGTGGTTTGCAGCGTCGGCAGCACTTGCAGTTGATTGATCCGGTTGGTTTCCAGGCCATCAATGTCCTTGAGGAAGCCAGGTGCGCGAATACCGGCTGCCCATACCTTGAGACTGGCTGGGATGACCTGGCCGCTGCTGGTGATCAGGGCGTCGGCAGTCACTTCGCTGACGGCCGAGTTAGTCAGCACGGTCACCCCGAGTTTCTCCAGGGTTTTATGCACAGGCCCGCCAATCCGCTCCGGCAGTGCAGGTAATACACGTGGGCCGGCTTCGATCAGGGTGATGTGCATGTTTTCCGGCTTGATCCGGTCCAAGCCATACGCCGCCAACTCATGGGCGGCGTTGTGCAGCTCGGCGGCCAGCTCAACCCCGGTAGCACCGGCACCGACGATGGCAACGCTGATGTTTTCTTCCGTGTCGGTCTGGCCCGCATGGGCGCGCAGGTAGTGGTTAAGCAACTGCTGATGGAAGCGTTCGGCCTGTTTGCGGGTGTCGAGGAACAGGCAGTGCTGCGCCGCGCCCTCGGTGCCGAAGTCGTTGGTGGTGCTGCCGACTGCAATCACCAGGCTGTCATAGCCCAGCACTCGTGCAGGCACCAGTTCCCGGCCTTCTTCGTCGAGGGTGGCGGCCAACTGAATTTTCTTCTGTTCACGGTCAAGCCCGCTCATGCGCCCCAGCTGGAACTCGAAGTGGTTCCATTTGGCCTGGGCGACATAATTGAGTTCGTCTTCCGAAGAGTTCAGTGAGCCGGCGGCCACTTCGTGCAACAGGGGCTTCCAGATATGGGTCAGGTTGGTGTCCACCAGCGTGATGCTGGCGGTGCCGCGCTTGCCCAGAGTCTTACCGAGGCGGGTAGCCAACTCCAGGCCGCCGGCGCCGCCGCCGACGATAATAATACGATGGGTCATGGGGATATCTCGCAAGGCTAAAAGAAATCGGAGCAGTTACCCCCGCGAGCGCCAGGCAGCTCATAGCGTCAGGTAACTCAAAAGGCGGCTCAGCAGACCGAGCCCGATCACTGCTACCAGCACCACAACCAGGAGCAGCCATGGCCTGAAAGGCTTGCGCTCGACTCGGTTCTGGGAGAGTTGCAAGTACTCTTCGACATGCTGTTGGTCATCAGGGTTCAGGCGGCTGGTCATAAAGGCCTCGTCGGGTAGACGTTGCAAAAGGGCGCCACGTTACAGTCAGGGAATCGGCGGTATCGCCACAAGCGTAGCCTGTGCCCCGGTCACAGGCTGATGCCCACGTCGAATACTATGCTGCGCCCCAAGTTGTTGCGCAAGAAGTCCGGCGCATCCGGGTGGGCAAACAGCACGCGTGCAAAGGTCGGCCCTACCAGTGATAACGAGCGCCAGCCCTGGCGCAGGTATTCGGTCGGTGGTGGAAAGTGGCTGTTGAGGTCCAGTACTTCACGTTTGAGGCTGGTAAAGGCGATGAGATCCAGCTCCCCCAGGTCCATCCCGCGCTCTTTGTAGTTATGGGCCTTCTTACGCAAGGTCGGTGCCAGGCGTTGCAGAAACTCATGGGCCGGAATGCGTCGAGGCTTGGCTTCGCGTCGCACCAGTTGGCTCAGGGAAAACGCGCTACGTCGACGCAGTAACTCATCGCGCCATTCGTCATTCAGGCGCCGACCTTCATCCAGCACGAAAAATACCTCGAAACTGGCGTCGCGAAACAGCACGTCCGGAGGCTCTTGGCCGGCGGCGTGAAACTCCTCGGCACGGTAGGGCACATTCAAGCCTTGCAGCAGGCGCTGGCAGACCCAACGCTCACGCTCCCATTTGCGGGCATTGGACAGGAACGCGTTGGCTTGTTCGGCCGCTACGGTGAGCAGGCGCAAATAATCTGAGTCATCCATATTGGCAGCTTAGCGTTCAAATGATGACCACAGGAAGTCTTGCTTCAAAACGTCGGTGTAGACTGGCTACTCGACAGTAGTCCCAGGGATGAGGTGCGTAATGAGGTGTTTTGCAGTGGTGGTGCACCTGTGATCAGCGCTGCCGTGCTGGCGCCGGAGACGCTCAGTATCGGCTGGCTGCTATATGCGCCGGTGGTGATGTGGGCGATCCTGCGTTCGCCATGGGTTGAGTTGTTTGCCGATCGACGGCGCCAGCATTTGCTGTTCGGTACGGTGTTCGCGTTGTTCATGTTGTGGCTGGTACGGCGGGATTTCGATACAGGCGTTTCCTACCACTTTATCGGCATGACCGCCGTCACCCTGTTGCTCGACTGGCCCTTGGCAATTGTCGGAGGGCTAGCCGCACAGTTGGGGCTGGTATTGCTGGGGCGCCAGGATCTAGCCGCCGTTGGCGTCAATGGTTTGCTACTGATCGTACTGCCGGTGCTGGTCACCGAGGCCTGTGCGTCGCTGGTCGAGCGGGCGCAGCCGCGAAACCCGTTTGTGTATATCTTCTGTTCCGGTTTTTTTGCCGCCGCGCTGTCGGCGCTGCTCTGCCTGCTGGTGGGGTTGGGGCTGTTGTGGTTCGACGGCCGTTTCGCAATGCCCGAATGGTTGGAGGATTTCGTCGGTTACCTGTGGCTGATCATCTTCCCTGAGGCTTTTATCAACGGCATGGTCATTAGTGCCCTGGTGGTGTTTTGCCCTGAATGGCTGGAGACCTTCAACCGCACCCGTTACCTATCAGCGCCATGGAAGGATGACGATTCGCGGCGTTGACCCAGATCAAATACTGGGCAGCCGCGCAGGCCCATGCTCTGCGAAATTCTTCCAGGAGCTTGGATCATGAGTGTGTATGAGTGGGCACGGCAGGAGTTGCGCAGAAGCCAGGACGCAGCACAGGAAATCGGTTTTGACCCCGGCTTGACCCTGCGTGCCATGCTCAGTGCGGTGGTGCAGCAGAGCAAGGGCGTGCGCAGTTTTGAAGACTTGGCCGACGAACTGCAATACCTTGCAGAGAACCTCGACGACCAGCAGGAATACGCTTTTATGCGCCCTTAGTGGCGCGGCGGCAGGTCTTCGGAAAACAGCTCGTCTTCGGCATCCGGGGCCACCGGGATCTTGTGTTCTTCAGCGGCCCAGGCGCCCAGGTCGATGAGTTTGCAACGGTCCGAGCAGAACGGTCGGTTGAGGTTGGTCGCTTTCCATTCCACGGGTGCGCCGCAGGTTGGGCAGTCGACGGTCAAGGGTTGGCTCATGATCGGCCTCCACGCAAAGTAAGGTAAAAGTGGTGCAGTCGCTCGACCTCGCTGTGCAGCCAGGCGAGGTCCTTGTCATTGACCAGCACGTCATCGGCATGGTTCAGGCGGTCTTCGCGGCTGGACTGGGCCTTCAGAATCGCCTGCACCTGTTGTTCGCTGATGCCATCGCGCTGCAGGGTACGCTGAATCTGTAGCGATTGCGGCACGTCGATCACCAGGACGCGCTGGGTCATGCTGTGTTGGCCGGATTCGATCAGCAGCGGCGACACAAGGATCGCGTAAGGCGACCGGGCGCGGGCCAGGTGGCTGCGAATCTCATCGCCAATCAATGGGTGCAGCAAGGCTTCCAGCCAACGGCGCTCTTCAGGTACTTCAAAGATCAGCTTGCGCAGCGCGGCGCGGTCCAGTTGGCCGTCGGGCTGCAGCACGCCGGCACCGAAATGTTCGGCGATGCGCGCCAGTGCCGGTCGGCCGGGCTCGACCACCCAGCGGGCGGCATGGTCGGCATCGACCAGGTCAATGCCCAAGTCAATAAAGTGCTGGGCAGCAGCGCTTTTGCCGCTGCCGATGCCACCGGTGAGGCCAAGAATCCAGGGTGTTGCGACAGAGGTGGTCATCTGAAACCGACAGACTGCAAATAGAAGTCGCTTATTTGACCACCCCAGAGCAATGCAATCCAGCCGGCAATCGCCAGACATGGACCAAATGGCATCGGTGTCGATGCCTGGGACCCGCGCAAGCGCATCAGGATCAGGCCGGCCAGTACCCCGAGCAGCGACGACATCAGCAGCGTCATCGGCAGAATCTGCCAGCCTCCCCAAGCGCCGAGCAGTGCCAGAAGCTTGAAGTCGCCATGGCCCATGCCGTCCTTGCCGGTGACCAGTTTGAACAGCCAAAACACTGTCCACAGGCTCATATACCCAATCACCGCGCCCCACAGGCCGTCGTGCAGGGTCACCAGTAAATCAAAGCCGTTAACGATCAGCCCCAGCCACAACAGTGGCAGTACCAATACGTCCGGCAACAGTTGGTGATCCACATCGATCAGGCTCATCGCCAGCAAGCCCCAGCTCAATAGCATCACCGCACCTGCTTCCCAGCCAAAGCCGAAGCGCCAGGCAACCAGGGCTGAGGTCAGCGCGCATGCCAGTTCTGTGAGCGGGTAGCGGGTGCTGATACGCTCATGGCAGCGTGCGCAGCGCCCCCTGAGCATGACGTAGCTGAGCAGGGGGATATTTTCCCAGGGGCGAATCGGCTGGTTGCAATGCGGGCAGCAGGAGTTGGGGTGGGCAAGGTTGTAAGTGGGGCCTGCGGGATCTGCCGGTAGGCCGAGGACTTCCTGGGCTTGGGCGCGCCACTCCCGCTCGAGCATTTTCGGCAGGCGCCACACCAGTACATTGAGGAAGCTACCGATGATCAGGCCCAACACCAGTGCCATCCCGACAAAGAGCCAGGGGTGTTCACCCAGCAGCAGGCTCAAAATGCAGTACCCAGTTGGAAGACCGGCAGGTACATGGCGATGACCAAGGCACCGACAATGCCTCCCAGTATCACCATGATCAGTGGCTCCATCAGGCTGGTGAGGTTATCGACCAGATTCTCCACGTCGGCCTCATAGTGATTGGCGACCTTCTCCAACATGCGGTCCAGGGTGCCGGACTCTTCCCCAATCGCCGTCATCTGGATCGCCATGCCGGGAAACAGACCGCTGCTGGCCATGGATTGATTCAACTGCATGCCTGTTGATACATCGTGACGCATATGTTCGATCGCCTGTTTGAACAGTCCATTGCCGGCCGCACCCGCCACGGAGTCCAGAGCCTGCACCAGCGGAACGCCCGCTGCAAAGGTCGTCGAGAGTGTGCGGGCGTAGCGGGCGACGGCTGATTTTTTCAGCAGTGTGCCTGCCAGGGGGACGTTCAACAAACCTGCATCCAGCCAGTGGCGAAAACCAGGAGACAGTCGATAGGCCTGGCGCAGCCCGACAATTGCCGCGCCCACGCCTAGCGCGACCATCCACCAGGCGCGCTGCAGGAATTCGGACAGGGCAATGACAATCAAGGTGAAGCTTGGCAACTTGCCGTCGACCCCGGCAAACAGGGTCTGGAATTGCGGCACCACGTAAATCAGCAGGACCGTACTGACCAGGCCCGCAACCACGATGACTGCGATGGGGTAGGTCATGGCCTTCTTGATTCGTGCCTTGAGCTGCTGGCTCTTTTCCAGATGAATCGCCACTCGCTCCAACAGGGTTTCCAGGGCGCCGGCCTGTTCGCCAGCGGCAATCAGGTTGCAATACAGGTCATCGAAGTAGCGCGGCTGTTTGCGCAACGCTGTTGTCAGGTTATTGCCGGCGGCGATCTCCTGTTTCAATCCCTTCACCAGTTCGCGCATCAGGTGGTTGTCGAAGCCTTCACGGATAATGTCGAAGGCTTGCAACAGTGGTATGCCAGCCCTGAGCAATGTCGCCAACTGGCGGGTGAACAGGGCAATATCGGCGGGCTTTATCGGCGGCGCGAAACTTGGCAGGCGTGAGGACTTTTTGCGTACCCGGCTGGGGCAGATTCCTTGCTGGCGCAGTTGCGCCTTGATCAACGCAAGGTTATTGCCGGCGGTCTGCCCGGATACCCTGCGTCCTTTGCGGTTGGTGCCTTCCCAAGCGTAGATCGTTGAGGCGTCATTCATGTCACGTTTCCGCACACAGGTAGTGGAAGATTTATAGCTTAGTCAGGTGACGGATTTGGACAGGCGGGTGGTGAACGATAAAATGTCAGATTGTGCGTCTTGTGCGCATTTGGCCGCTCGCGGATGAGTACACTGGCGCCGCTGCAAAATGCAGGGCGCAGGACGCGCCTTGTTATGGGTTCTATTTCTGGAGAGTGAATGTGATGCGTCAGAAAGGCTTTACCTTGATCGAGTTATTGATCGTCGTGGCAATCATCGGCATTTTGGCCACTATCGGTTTGCCCATGTACACCAAGCACCAGGCCAAGGCCAAGTTCACGGCGGGGTTAGCTGAAATCTCCGCGTTGAAGGCCGGCTATGAAGACACCATCAACCAGGGCACCGTACCAACCCTGGCCTTGATCGGCGGCACCAGTCCCACCGCCAACTGCAAGATCGACGTGGCAGGAGATATCGCCACCGGTGCGGGCTCTATCAGTTGTGAAATACTCGATGCGCCGGCACCTGTGCTGGGCAAGACCATCACGTTGACGCGCAGTGCCACCACGGGCTGGAAGTGTGCTACCACGGCTGACGCGCAATACGTCGCCAAGGGTTGCGGCGCCGACGGCGCATAACGGCAACTGGGCGGTAGGCGAGTTAGTTGCCGCATGCCCAATGCGGTGCTAGCTTTAGCCCACCGCCCGTGTAGCTCAGCCGGTAGAGCAGCGCACTCGTAACGCGAAGGTCGCAGGTTCGATTCCTGTCTCGGGCACAAAGGCAGCACTGTTTCAAAGGCAACGTTTTCAGATGATCCCAGAATGGTTCTGAAGGCCAGATGAGTCGGCATTCCGTGCCCACTCTTTTGTATCTGCGCAACCTTGATGACCCAGATGCATCCCCATTCCTCGATCTAAGAGAACAACATGACCACACAAGAAATGACCCAGGAAGCGCGGCACGAAGCAGCCCTCAAAAAGTATGTCGCGGAGTCACCGGAACTGCTGGATGAGATCAAGGACCTGAGTGCCGATGATCAAAAGGACCAGATCCAATGGTCATTTGAGGATGAGGCCGAGGCCCAGGGCCTGCAGCCATGGGAGCTGACCCTCAAGTACACCTCCAGCCCCGAAGAGTTCGAGGCGGCGCGCCTGGCTTTGCACAAGGAGGCCGCCGAGGTGCTGGGCGTCGATTGGAACGAGTATTGCGGGATGAACAATCTCGCGATCTGAGGCACAACGGAAGGAGCGAGTACGCTCGCTCCTTCAGCTTTCTCAGATACTAAGCCGCATCGACAAATCCACCGCCTTCACATCCTTGGTCATTGCGCCGATGGAGATGTAGTCCACGCCGGTTTGCGCGATGGGCAGCAGGGTGCTTTCGTTGATCCCGCCGCTGGCTTCCAGCTTGGCCTTGCCGTCGTTCAGGCGTACGGCTTCACGCATGTCATCCAGGCTCAACTCGTCGAGCATGATGATATCGGCGCCCGCCGCCAGTGCTTCGCGTAGTTCCGCCAAACTTTCCACTTCGATTTCCACCGGCTTGCCCGGGGCGATCTTGTGGGCGGCTGTAATCGCCTGGGCAATACCGCCACACGCAGCGATATGGTTTTCCTTGATCAGGAACGCGTCGTACAACCCGATGCGATGGTTGTGGCAACCGCCGCAGGTCACCGCGTACTTCTGTGCCAGACGCAGGCCCGGCAGGGTTTTTCGGGTGTCCAGCAGCTTGACCTGAGTACTGGCGACAAAGTCCGCCAGGGACTGGGCGCGGGTTGCTACGCCTGACAGCATTTGCAGAAAGTTCAGCGCGCAACGTTCACCGCTAAGCAGTGAACGTGCCGGACCTTCGAGGTGAAACAGCACCTGGTTGGGGCTGACGCGCTCACCATCAGACACCTGCCAATGCACCGCGACCCGAGGATCGAGTTGGCGGAACACCGCGTCCACCCAGGCTGTACCGGCGATAACGGCTGCATCGCGGGTGATGATCGTGGCCTTGGCCAGCCGTTCGGCCGGGATCAACTGCGCAGTGATGTCGCCGCTGCCGATGTCTTCCAGCAGTGCGCGGCGCACGTTGGCTTCGATTTCGGCAGTGAGGTCGGCAAGACGGAGATTCGGCATAACAGGCTCCACAAACAAAGTGCCTCGATTATAGGGGCAGTGCGCCTCTGAACCCAGACTCCCTACTCATTTACCGCGCAATGGCAGAGTTTGCTGGCGCAACTGCACTCACTTGCAAGATAATCTTGCGCCTTGCAATTGGCGTCATAGCTTTGACGTACTGGTGGTGACCGGATACTTGCAGCGCCCAGTTGGGCCTGTAACCGATCTTTCCCCAACCCAACACCGCCGTTTCAGGAGGCCAGGATGCACATTGACGGAAAGGTGGTGCCAATCAATAAGGCACAGACCACGCCATCGCCGCTTGCGCGCTTGCCGGTGGTGTTGCTGCAGGTTCGCGACAAGGCCGCACAACAGTTGCAGCAAGGCTTGCAGGAGTTGTTCGATAACGCCGACGACACCCTGTTCGAGATGGCCGACAAGGCTCGCAGCAACGTCGATCACCATATTTTTTTCGAGGCCATGCGCGACTTGCGCCTCAAGCGCAAGAATTTCGAGCGCGTGTTCATGGAGCAACTGTTCGCCGCTTTCGCCAACCTGGGTCAGGCTCGGCGTAGTGAGCTGCATTTAGTGCCGGTGGTGTCCTACGAGGCGGCGTCCGGCACGTCCAGTGATGATCTGGAAAAAGCGGTAGCGCTGGAGGCAATGCTGGGGCGGGTGCGACATCGCGATGGCCTGGTGCTGGGGCAGTTGACCGCACGCTTGAGTGCGTTGCTGGGTGAACACTTGGATGATCTCGATAACCCCTTGGGGCCTGCATTGCTTTGTGAGTTTTTTCTGCGGGCGGGGCGCAGTCTCGGGGTGGAGATTCGCGTCAAGCTGATCATGCTCAAGCTCTTTGAAAAATACGTACTCAGTGACGCTGACCAACTGTGCGGCGAAGCCAACCAGTTGCTGATTGCCACTGGGGTCTTGCCTGGGCTCAAAGCGGTGCCTTCGCGTCGCCCAGGCGGGCGTGCGACCCGTGAGCAGCAGCGTGAGGACAGCCTGCCAAGCGTCGATCAGCCGCTTGATGAGAATGGGCAGGAAGCCTTCGCCTCCCTGCAGGAACTGCTGACGGTTGTTCGTGGTAGCGTGGCGCCTACCCTGGAGGCCAGCGCCGAGCCGCAACCCATTGCCGCCCGCGACCTGCTGCGTCTGCTCTCCCATCTGCAGCAATACGTGCCGGAGCCTGAGGCCGAAGATGATTTTGACCTATGTAACCAGCTTGAACAGCTGTTGACCCGGGTCAGCGTCAAGAGTGGCAAATCCCGAGTAGTAGAAGACGCCGACGAAGATGTGATCAACCTGGTTGCCCTGTTGTTCGAGTTCATCCTCAATGACCATAGCGTGCCTGACGCCTTCAAGGCCTTGATCGGTCGTTTGCAGATCCCGCTGTTGAAAGTCGCGGTGCTGGACAAGAGTTTTTTTAGTCGCACCGGCCATCCTGCGCGGCGATTGCTCAATGAAATCGCGGCCGCCACCATCGGCTGGAACCCGCACGATGACTACCAGATCGATAGCCTGTACTTGCGAATCGAGCAGGTGGTACAGCGTTTGCTCAACGATTTCGTTGAGGATCAGACGATTTTTTCCCGGCTTTTGGTGGAGTTCACGGCGTTTACCTCGGATGAACGGCGCCGCAGCGAACTGCTGGAGCAGCACACCTATGATGCCGAAGTAGGGCGCGTGCGCACTGAAGCCGCTCGTCAGCGCGTGGCTGATGTACTCAATCGACGGCTGCTGGGCAAGGTATTGCCGCAGGCCGTGGTGCAATTTCTCCAGCAGGCCTGGAGCCAGGTGCTCTTGTTGGCCAGCCTCAAGCACGGCGAACAGTCGGTGCAGTGGCAGGCGGGGTTGCGCGCCATGGACGAGTTGATCTGGAGCGTAGGCCTGCAGAAAGATACCGAGGCAGGCCGGCATCTGTTGGAGCAACTGCCCGGACTGCTCAAAACGTTGCGAGACGGCCTGACCAACGCAGCATTTGATCCTTCCAGCACCCGTGAGTTTTTCGTCCGGTTGCAGGCCATGCATGTTCAATCATTTGAAGGCGAGGGTATCGATGCATTGATCGAGGTGCGTGAGCCCTTTGTTCTCAGTTCCGGACTGCCTGATTCAACTGAAAGCCTGCCAAGCGATGACCCTGACCTGCTCAAGGCCTACCAGATGCGGATTGGCAGCTGGTTTGAGTTCCAGCACGACGAAGCCACTACCCTGCGATGCAAGCTGGCGGCGGTCATGGCGCCAGCCAATACCTATATTTTTGTCGGCCGCACAGGGCTCAAGGTGTTGGAAAGAAGTGCTGGCCAATTGGCCGTGGCATTCAGGCGTGGTGCGCTGCGGACCTTGGACGACGGGTTGCTGTTCGACCGCGCGCTGGCGTGCGTGATTGGCAACTTGCGTCAACTCAATCGCGGCAAGTGATCGCAACCGCAGGGCTGAACACGGCATACTGGTCACACCTCGTTTCATTCAAGGAACCTGTATGCAGTTGGACCCCACCAGCGGTTGGTGCAGGGGCATCCGTCATTGCCCTTCACCCAACTTCAACGAGCGCCCCACAGGCGAAATCTCACTGTTGGTGGTGCATAACATCAGCTTGCCACCGGCGCAGTTCGCCACGGGTAAGGTGCAGGAGTTTTTCCAGAATCGCCTGGATGTCACGGAACACCCCTACTTTGAAGGCATTGCCGACCTACGGGTGTCTGCGCATTTTCTGATTGAGCGCGACGGCACAGTGACGCAATTTGTGTCGTGCCTGGATCGCGCTTGGCATGCCGGGGTTTCCAGCTTCGAGGGGCGAGAAGTCTGCAATGACTTTTCCCTGGGGATCGAGTTGGAAGGGACGGATGAGCTACCGTTTACCGATGCTCAATATACGTCGCTGATCGAGCTGACACGCCAATTGCTGGCGGCCTACCCGGGCATTACCCGTCAGCGTATTTGTGGTCACAGTGATATCGCTCCGGGGCGCAAGACTGACCCGGGCCCGGCTTTTGATTGGACGCGCTTTCGCAGCGCCCTGCAGGATGGAGGACACGCACGATGAGTTTTCTGGTGTTGGTGTTGGCGGTCTGGATCGAGAAATTCTCGGCCCTGCGCCTGCGGTTGCAGCGCGACGGAGGATGGTTGCGTGAGCTGGCCAAGTTGGAATCGAGCCCGCGGATGGGCAAGCAGCCCTGGCTGATTCTTGTGCTGCTGGTGCTGTTGCCGGTGGCCTTGCTGGCGCTGTTGCTTCTGGTGCTGGAGCCCGTGGCTTATGGTCTCTTGGCGCTGCCGGTGCACTTGCTGGTGGTAATTTACAGCCTGGGCCGTGGCGATTTGTTAGCGGGACTTGGGCCGTTTCGCGATGCGTGGCGGCGCGGTGACCTGCAGGCTGCCGAACATGTGGCCGAACGCGACCTGAAGATTGCGGCCGACAGTGGCGAGCAATTGCTGGAGCGCGTCCAAGGCCATCTCCTGTGGCAGGCCTACCAAAGCTTTTTCGCCGTGATTTTCTGGTACTTCCTGTTGGGGCCTGTGGCGGCCCTGGCCTATCGCCTGTTGGCGTTGGCCAGCGAGCACAGCCAGAATCCCCTGGTGGCCGAGCGCGCCGGGCAATTGCGCCACGCGTTTGACTGGCTGCCGGTGCGTCTGCTGGCGGCGAGTTTTGCCCTGGTGGGTAACTTTGTCGCGGTCAGCCGTGTGATGCTCCATGAACTGTTGAGTTGGGACATCAGTGCGGCACAACTGGTGGAAAAAGTCGGCTTGGTGGCTGCTGAAATTCCACCGCCGGTGGTGGGTGTCGACGGTATCAACAGCCTGGATCGTCTGTGGGAACTGCTGCTGCGCGCAGCAGTGCTGTGGTATGCCGGGTTTGCTATCTGGACCGTGCTGCCCTGAAACATTTCGGCAGGGGTGCATCAGTCGCCTCTGCCGTTAACCTTACGTTACAAAACTCCCTTTCGAATTGAGCTATACAGGCAGAGCACAAAATAGTGGCTATCTGCCGTCGCCCTGCGCCTCAATAAAAATAATAGAAAGGGAGTTCGTCTGTGAAGAGCTTGCTCTATCCCGCCGTCGCGCTGATGAATCGCCTGAGTTTCGGCATGAAATTCAGCCTGATCAGCGTGCTGTTCCTACTGCCGATGTTGGTGACCAACTATTTCCTGGTGCGCGATTCCTGGCGTGAATTCCAGGGCACTCGCATTGAGCTGCAAAGCCTCGACCTGCTCGGCAGCAGCCTGGCCCTGCGCCGCGATCTGGAAACCCTCAACAACCAGGTACAGATTAACGCGACCCTCGGCCAATCCGGCAAGGCCGGTGACCTCGAAGGCAAAATCAGTGCCTTGGAGCAGAGCGTGCTGAGCCGCCTGCAAGGCCTCAACGCCATGGCCACCGATCCTGAGCAAATCACCGCCTTTGACAGCAAGCGCGACGAGTTGATTACCGCGTTCAAGGCCCAGCAACAGGAAACCTCGCTGCTGAGCAAAAGTGCGCTGATCGGCAAATTGCTCAACAAGGCCCAGATGCTCAGTCAGATCATCGCCAGCCAATCCGGCTTGAGCCGTGACTCCCAAAGCGATTTACGCCAACTCAGCGAGCTGGTCACCAGCGTTACGCCACAAGTGACCCAAACCCTGGGGGAGGGGCGGGCAATGGGCGCGTACTCCCTGGGTCAAGGCTTTCTCAATTCGTCCTCCAGTACGCGCTTTGAAGAGCTGCAGCAGCAGTTGGAGAAACTCCAGGCTGAATACGGCTTGAAGTTGCAGGATGCGCTAGGCGCCAGCAAAGCCGCGCACGCCGCGCTCGATGGCCTGGCAAAGGCCAGCGGTGCCAGCCTCAAGCAAAGCAGTGAGTTGTTTGAAGAACGGGTGGTTATGGCAGAAACCCTCGACGCGCCGTGGCAGGCTTTCTACGACGACGTCAGCCAGTTAATGGCCCAGACGTACCAACTCGATGAAGCCACCCTGACATTTCTCGGGCAGCAGTTGGAACAACGTCTGACACAAAACCGCACGCACATGCTGGTGCTGGTCTTTGCCCTGACAGCGGTGTTTTTGCTGATCTTCTATTTGTACGCCGGTTTCTACGCCTCGACCCGCACCACCTTGCGACGTCTGGGGGCGATGATGGACAAAGTGGCGGCCGGCGACATGACGGTCACCTTTGTTGCTCACAGCCGCGATGAGCTGGGGGATTTGGGTCAGGTGTTCAATGGCACCGTGGCGAAAATCCACGACCTGATCGAACGTGTCGGGCACACCGTCAGCCAGGTCGAGCTGCAAGCCGGCCAGGTGGAAGCTGTCTCGGCTCAAAGCAATCAGGCGGTTTCCGGTCAGCGCAGCCAGATTGAACAGGTAGCGACGGCCATGAACCAGATGTCTTCCACGGCCCTGGAAGTGGCGCGCAGTGCAGCGGCGGCGGTCAGCAGCGCCCATAGCGTCAACGATGAAACCGTCAGCGGTCGCGGCCTGGTGCAATCCCAGCAAGGCAGCATCGCGCGCCTGGCGTCGGAGATTGATGAGTCGGTGCGGGTCATCAACCAATTGGCTACCGACAGCCAGTCCATCAGCAGCGTATTGGAGGTCATCAAGAGCATCGCCGAGCAAACCAACCTGCTGGCGCTCAACGCCGCCATTGAGGCCGCGCGTGCCGGTGAGCAGGGGCGTGGGTTCGCGGTGGTGGCGGATGAGGTGCGCACCCTGGCCCGGCGTACCCAGCGCTCCACCGAAGAAATCGAACAGATGATCAGCCGATTGCACAGTGGTGTTGGCGCGGCGGTGAAGGCCATGGGCACCAGCCATGCAATGGCCAGTGGCACCGTGGGGCAGTCGGAAAAAGTCCAGCAGGCCCTGGAAAACATCCTCGGTGCCGTCGGTATGATCGTCGATCAGAACCAGCAGATTGCCGCTGCCGTGGAGCAGCAAACCGCAGTCGCCCACGATATCGACCAGAATATCGTCGAAATCAACCGTGCGGGTGAGCATGCGGCTCAGGGGGCTTATCAGACCGAGGCTGCCAGCCGGCAACTATCGATACAGGTCATTGAGTTGAAGCAACTGATCGGGGCGTTTCGGGTGTAGGGCGGGCGCGTCTACCACTTGAACAACTCGCACGCATTGCGTGTGCTCGTCTCGGCCAGCAATGAGGGGCTGATGCCCATGTGTTCGGCCAACGCGGTGCAGATGTCCGGCAGGTGTTGCGGGCTGTTGCGCTGGCCGGGGTACATGGCGGGTGCCATATCCGGCGAATCGGTTTCCAGCACCACGGCCTCAAGCGGCAGTTGAGCGAGCACCTTGTGCATGCGCAGCGCCTGGGGCCAGGTGGCTGCACCACCCAGGCCCAGTTTGAAACCGAGCTTGATGTACTCGCGGGCCTCCTCTGAGCTGCCGGCGAACGCATGGATGATGCCGCCCCGTGGCAAGCGAATGCGCTTGAGGGTGGCGATCACCGCCGCGTGGCTGCGGCGCACGTGCAGCAGGGCCGGCAGCTGGAAGTCCACAGCGAGTTTCAGTTGGGCTTCAAACAGGCTTTGCTGACGTTCGCGATCCAGGTGTTCGAGGAAGTAGTCCAGGCCGATCTCGCCGACTGCGCACAGCTGCCGGTGACCGTTCAGGCGGGCCAACCAATCGCCGAGCTCTGTCAGGTCGGCGGGGCGATGCTCATCGAGATACACCGGATGCAGACCGAAGGCGGCGAACAAGCCTTCATCCTCCTGCACCAGATCCCACAGCCGTTGCCAATTTTGCTGATACACCCCCAACACCACCATGCGCTGCACCCCGAGTTGGCGGCTGTGCGCGAGGACTTCCCGGCGATCAGTATCGAAATCCGGGAAGTCCAGGTGCGTATGGGTGTCGATCAGCTCCACGCTCAGGCCTCGTGAATGCGCTGCTTGAACGTGCGGCCGATGGCGTGCACGCCGGGCTGATACTGCTCTTCTTCAATTGCGGCAAGGGCCAGGCGCAGGGCGGTGTCGGCGATCAGTTGATGTTGTTGGGCCATGGCGTTGACCGGCAGCGGCAGGAAATCCAGCAACTGGGTGTCACCGAAGGTGCCCAGGCGCAGCGGCCGTGACTTGAGCGGGAAGTCGTGCAGCGCGTCAAACACGCCTTGCAGCAGCACGTAGGAAGTGGTCACCAACGCGTCAGGCAAATGCCCCAGGCGGTGCAGGAGCTGTTCCATCAACTGGCGGCCACAGTCACGGCTGAAGGCCTCGCCTTGTTCGATCAGCACTTCGCCCTTGAAGTCCCGCAACGCTTCACGAAAACCGGCGGTGCGTTCCTGGCTGATGCTCAGTTCGGGCCGCGCACCGATCAATACGATTTGCTTGGGCAACGGTTGCAGCAGGCTGCTGGTCAGTTGCTGGCAGGCTTGACGGTCGTCGCTGACCACCGAGCAGAACTGCCCCGGCTCCATCACCCTGTCGATGGCAATCACCGGCAGGCCCTTGGCTTGCAGCTCGCGGTAGCTGTCATCGCTGGCCGGCAGGCAACTGGCGACGAACAACGCGTCGCAGCGCCGGGCGCGAAACAATTGCAGCAGTTGGCGTTCGCTGCCTGCCTCATCGTCGGAACTCGCGATCAGCAACTGATAGCCGCGTGCCCGTGCGCCTTGCTCCAACAGCTTGGCGATACGTGCGTAACTGGGGTTTTCCAGGTCCGGCAGGATGAAACCCAAGGTGCGCGTATGCCGACTGCGCAGCCCGGCCGCCTGGGGGTTGGGGGTAAAGCCATGGGCCTCGACCACTGCACGCACCCGCTCGACGGTTGCGTTGCTGATGCGTTGCTGTTCGGCCTTGCCATTGATGACATAGCTGGCGGTGGTCACGGACACACCGGCCAGACGTGCGATATCACTGAGTTTCAAACCGGGATTTCCTTGTTTTTTAGAGCTTGCCCCGACACTTTGTCCAATCGTAACCGATTCCAGCACACGACTAATGGCCAAGCTCGAGTGCCGAGTGGTCCTTCAAGCTTGCAAAATTAACGCGTAATCTGCCATAAATTCTAGATTAAACGTTTCAGCCAGCGTATTTTTACGAAGTTAGCGACGTAGTGGCTACTGCCAATTGACCACTCAGTCAGTTATTTTTGAACACCGCTACGCTGATTTATTCAAAACAATACCTAGTGCGCCCATCGCACTAACTAGGAGAACGGCATGCTTGAGCTCACTGTAGAGCAGATTTCCATGGGCCAGGTGGCTGTGGATAAATCTGCTGCCTTGCACGTGCTCGCTGACAAACTGGTGGCCGATGGCCTGGTCGCCGAGGGCTACCTCAGTGGCTTGCAGGCCCGTGAAGCCCAAGGCTCGACCTTTCTCGGCCAAGGCATCGCGATACCCCACGGCACTCCCGAAACCCGCGATCAGGTATTTTCCACCGGCGTGCGCCTGCTGCAGTTCCCCGAAGGGGTGGATTGGGGCGACGGCCAGATCGTCTACCTGGCCATCGGCATTGCCGCCAAATCTGATGAACACCTGCGTTTGTTGCAACTGCTGACCCGTGCCCTCGGTGAAACCGATCTGGGCCAGGCGCTGCGCCGTGCCGGTTCCGCCGAAGCTTTGCTGAAGCTGTTGCAAGGCGCGCCGCAGGAACTGGCGCTGGATGCCCAGATGATCAGCCTGGGTGTGTCTGCTGATGATTTTGAAGAGCTGGTCTGGCGAGGTGCACGCCTGTTGCGTCAGGCTGACTGCGTGAGCAATGGTTTCGCCGCCGTGCTGCAGCAAGTTGACGCGTTGCCCCTGGGCGATGGCCTGTGGTGGTTGCACAGCGAGCAGACCGTAAAACGTCCGGGCCTGGCGTTCGTGACCCCGGACAAGCCCATGCGCTACCTCGGCCAACCCCTTAACGGTCTGTTCTGCCTGGCCAGCCTTGGTGAAGCTCACCAAAGCTTGCTCGAACGCCTGTGTGCTTTGCTGATTGAAGGTCGCGGCCAGGAATTGGGCCGCGCTACCAGCAGTCGTGCCGTGCTGGAAGTCCTCGGCGGCGAACTGCCCCCGGACTGGCCGAGCGCACGCATTGCCCTGGCGAACGCCCACGGTCTGCATGCGCGCCCGGCGAAGATCCTCGCGCAATTGGCGAAAAGCTTTGAAGGCGACATCCGCGTACGTATCGTCGATGGCCCGGTGGGCGCCGTGTCGGTAAAAAGCCTGAGCAAGTTGCTGAGCCTCGGCGCCCGGCGCGGCCAGGTGTTGGAGTTTGTCGCTGAGCCGACGATTGCCGGCGATGCATTGCCCGCATTGCTCGCGGCCGTAGAAGACGGTCTCGGTGAAGAGGTCGAGCCGCTGCCGACCATAAGCGCTCAACCCGTTGCCCTCGAACTCGAGCCGGTGCTCAGCGCGCCCCCAACAGGCAGCCAGATCCAGGCCATCGCTGCCGCGCCGGGTATCGCGGTCGGCCCTGCGCATATCCAGATTCAGCAAGTGTTCGATTACCCACTGCGCGGCGAGTCCTCGGCCATTGAGCGCCAGCGCCTGCAGGACGCCCTGGCCGACGTGCGTCGTGATATTCAGGGGCTGATCGAACGCAGCCAGTCCAAAGCCATCCGCGAGATTTTTATCACTCACCAGGAAATGCTCGACGACCCGGAACTGACCGATGAAGTCGACACGCGCCTCAAGCAAGGCGAGAGCGCCGAAGCCGCGTGGATGAGCGTGATCGAAGCCGCCGCCAAGCAGCAGGAGTCGTTGCAGGATGCCTTGCTCGCCGAGCGCGCCGCCGACCTGCGGGATATCGGTCGCCGTGTGCTGGCGCAACTGTGTGGCATCGAAACCGCCCAGGAGCCGAGCGAACCCTACATTCTGGTGATGGATGAAGTGGGCCCATCCGATGTTGCGCGCCTCGACCCGACTCGTGTCGCCGGCATCCTCACCGCCCGTGGCGGTGCCACAGCCCACAGCGCCATCGTCGCCCGAGCCCTCGGCATTCCGGCGCTGGTGGGCGCAGGTCCTGCGGTACTGCTGCTGGCCTCCGGCACGCCGCTGTTGCTCGACGGCCAGCGCGGTCGCCTGCATGTCGCTCCCGACGCCGCCACCCTGCAACGCGCCACCGTCGAACGCGACACGCGCGAGCAACGTCTGCAAGCCGCCTCGGCCCAGCGTCACCAGCCGGCACTGACCCGCGACGGCCATGCGGTGGAAGTGTTCGCCAATATCGGCGAAAGCGCCGGCGTTGCCAGTGCGGTAGAGCAGGGCGCCGAAGGTATCGGCCTGTTGCGCACCGAACTGATTTTCATGGCCCACCCGCAAGCGCCGGATGAAGCCACCCAGGAAGCCGAATATCGCCGTGTACTCGATGGTCTCGGCGGTCGCCCGCTGGTGGTGCGCACCCTCGATGTGGGCGGCGACAAACCGCTGCCGTATTGGCCGATTGCCCAGGAAGAAAACCCCTTCCTCGGCGTGCGCGGTATTCGCCTCACGTTGCAACGTCCGCAGATCATGGAGGCGCAATTACGCGCACTGTTGCGCTCGGCGGATAACCGGCCGCTGCGCATCATGTTTCCTATGGTCGGCAGCGTTGATGAATGGCGCGCGGCCCGCGATATGACCGAGCGCCTGCGCCTGGAAATCCCGGTGGCGGACTTGCAACTGGGGATCATGATCGAAGTGCCTTCCGCTGCATTGCTCGCGCCGGTACTTGCCAAGGAAGTCGACTTTTTCAGCGTCGGCACCAACGACCTGACCCAGTACACCCTGGCCATCGACCGTGGCCACCCGACGCTGTCGGCCCAGGCCGATGGGCTGCACCCAGCGGTGTTGCAACTGATCGACATCACCGTGCGCGCCGCCCATGCCCATGGCAAATGGGTCGGGGTGTGCGGCGAATTGGCGGCGGACCCGCTGGCGGTGCCGGTGTTGATCGGCCTGGGTGTGGATGAGTTGAGCGTGTCGGCCCGCAGCATTCCTGAAGTGAAGGCGCGGGTACGTGAATTCAGTCTGAGCGAGGCCCAGGGCCTGGCGCAAAAAGCACTGGCGGTGGGTTCGCCCGCCGAAGTGCGTGCCCTTGTGGAGACCGTGTAAATGGCAAGGATTTTGACCCTGACGCTGAACCCGGCGTTGGACCTTACGGTACGCCTGGTGCGCCTGGAACCGGGTGAAGTCAACCGCAGCGAAGCGATGCTCACCCATGCCGCCGGCAAGGGCGTGAACGTTGCCCAGGTGTTGGCGGATCTCGGCCATCACGTGACCGTGGGGGGCTTTCTCGGTGAGGACAACCCGCAAGCGTTTGAGGCGCTGATTGCGCGGCGTGGGTTTGTCGATGCGTTCATTCGCGTGCCCGGCGAAACCCGCAGCAATATCAAGATCGCCGAGCAGGACGGCCGGGTCACCGACGTCAATGCACCAGGGCCGTTGGTCAGTGAGCACGCGCAGCAGGCGTTGCTCGATCAACTGACCCGGATTGCTCCTGGTCATGATGCTGTCGTGGTCGCCGGCAGCTTGCCGCGTGGCGTCAGCGCGCAGTGGTTCCAGGGGGTGTTGGCGCTGCTCAAGAGCCTCGGTTTGAAAGTCGCCCTGGACACCAGCGGCGAAGCATTGCGCGCAGGCTTGAAGGCCGGTCCGTGGCTGGTCAAACCCAACACCGAAGAACTCGCTGAAGCCCTCGATTGCCCAACCGATTCCATCGCGCAACAGGTCCAGGCCGCAGAGCGTTTGCACGCTCAAGGCGTCGAGCATGTGGTGGTCTCACACGGTGCTGACGGCGTGAACTGGTTCAGCCCAGGCACGGCGCTGCATGCCACGCCGCCCAAGGTCAGCGTCGCCAGCACGGTGGGCGCGGGTGACTCGCTGCTGGCCGGGATGCTCCACGGTTTGCTCAGTTTCGATGTGCCGGACACCACCCTGCGCCGCGCCACGGCCATTGCCGCCATGGCGGTGACGCAAATCGGTTTCGGCATCAGCGATGACGCGCAGTTGGCGCGTCTCGAAAGCGGCGTTCATGTGCGCGCGCTGACAGAATAATAAGAGGGTTTGTGATGAAGTTAGCCATTGTTACCGCCTGCCCGAACGGCATGGTCACCAGTGTGCTGTGCGCCCGCTTGCTGGACGCTGCCGCGCAACGCCAAGGCTGGAGCACCAGTGTTGAAGTGGTGGATGTGCAACACCCGGAACGCCAGTTGTCCCAGGCCACACTCGATGATGCCGAATGGGTGTTGCTGGTCAGCAGCACGCCGGTGGATATGCAGCGGTTTGTCGGCAAGCGCGTATTCCAGAGTACGCCTGCCCAGGCGCTGGCGGATGTCGAAGCCGTCTTGCGTCGGGGTGTCGAAGAAGCTCAGGTACACGTCGCCGGCGCAGCGGTTGAAACGCCAAAAAATGCGCCGCGTATTGTCGCGATTACCGCGTGCCCAACCGGGGTTGCGCACACCTTTATGGCCGCTGAAGCCTTGCAGCAGACCGCCAAGCGCCTGGGCTATGACTTGCAGGTCGAGACCCAAGGCTCGGTGGGCGCACGCACGCCGCTAAGCCCGCAAGCCATCGCGAATGCCGACGTGGTCTTGCTGGCGGCCGATATCGAAGTCGCCACCGAGCGCTTCGCCGGCAAGAAGATTTACCGTTGCGGCACCGGTATCGCCCTCAAGCAATCCGAGGCGACCCTCAACAAGGCTCTGGCTGAGGGCGCGGTGGAAAGCGCCGCCAGCGGTGCGGTGGCCAAGAAGGAAAAAACCGGCGTCTACAAACACTTGCTCACCGGTGTGTCGTTCATGCTGCCGATGGTGGTGGCGGGCGGGTTGCTGATCGCCTTGTCATTCGTGTTCGGTATTCATGCCTTTGAAGAAAAAGGCACATTGGCGGCGGCACTCAAAACCGTCGGCGACCAGGCCTTTATGCTGATGGTGCCGCTGCTGGCGGGCTACATCGCGTACTCGATTGCCGACCGTCCCGGTATTGCTCCCGGCATGATCGGCGGGTTGTTGGCGGGTACCTTGGGGGCGGGGTTTATCGGCGGCATCCTCGCCGGTTTTCTCGCGGGTTACTGCGTCAAACTGATCACCCGCGCGGTGCAGTTGCCGCAAAGCCTGGAGGCGCTTAAGCCCATTCTGATCATCCCGTTGCTGGCGAGCCTGATCACGGGGCTGGTGATGATCTACCTGGTGGGCCCACCGGTCGCGCGGCTGCTCACCGGCCTGACTGACTTCCTCAGCACCATGGGCACCACCAACGCGGTGCTGCTGGGTATCTTGCTGGGCGGCATGATGTGCGTTGATTTGGGCGGGCCGATCAATAAGGCGGCGTATGCGTTTTCGGTCGGCTTGCTGGCGGCGTCCAGCGGTGCGCCGATGGCCGCGACAATGGCCGCCGGTATGGTGCCGCCGATTGGCATGGGCATCGCCACCTTCCTGGCGCGACGCAAGTTCGCCCAGACTGAGCGCGAGGCGGGCAAGGCCGCGATGATTCTCGGCATGTGCTTTATCTCCGAAGGCGCGATTCCGTTTGCCGCCAAGGACCCGCTGCGAGTGATCCCGGCCAGCATCGCCGGCGGTGCGCTGGCGGGTGCGCTGTCGATGTACTTCGGTTGCAAACTGGCGGCGCCCCACGGTGGCTTGTTTGTGTTGGTGATCCCGAATGCAATGAACCATGCGCTGCTGTACTTGCTGGCGATCGCCGCCGGTAGCCTGCTGACCGGTGTGGTGTATGCGCTGATCAAGCGCCCGGACGCGGTTGAGCTGGCGGTCACCTCTGCCAAAGCCTGATGAGCTCCCACATTTGATCTCCATTGGGTTGTAGATCGGTGTCACATGGGCTTCATCCGTCCGTGTTTAAGTTTCCCTTTTGATGCTCAAGAGGGAACCTGCATGAGCCACTTCGATCTCGGCCGTCGCCGCGTGATGCAAGTCGTCGGCGCCGGCCTGTTGCTGCCGGGCCTGGCCCCGGCGGTGATCGCTTCGGTGAAAGACCGACCGCAACTCACCGATGGCGTGCAGTCCGGCGACTTGCTTGGCGACCGTGCGATGATCTGGAGCCGCAGCGACCGCGCGGCGCGGATGGTGGTGGAATGGGACACCCGCAGCGTGTTCAGCAACCCGCGCAAATTCATCTCGCCCCTGGCCGACAACCGCAGCGACTTTACTGCCCGTGTCGAACTCACCGGGTTGCCCGCCGACCAGGCGATTTTCTACCGCGTGCATTTTGAAGATGCCCAGACCGGTGTCGCCAGCGAGCCGTGGTTCGGCCACCTGCGCAGCGTGCCGCAGCAGCGGCGTGATATTCGTTTTGTGTGGAGTGGCGACACCGTCGGCCAAGGTTTTGGCATCAACCCCGACATCGGCGGTATGCGCATCTACGAAGCCATGCGTCTGCGCCTGCCGGACTTCTTTATCCACAGCGGCGACACCATCTACGCCGACGGCCCGGTGCCCGCGCAGCTTGCGACTGAAGGTGGGCGCATCTGGCGCAATATCACCACCGAAGCCAAGAGCAAAGTCGCCGAAACCCTTGATGAGTATCGCGGCAATTACCGCTACAACCTGCTCGACGAAAATGTGCGCCGCTTCAATGCCGAAGTACCGCAGATCTGGCAGTGGGACGATCACGAGGTGGTCAACAACTGGTCCCCGAGCAAGCAATTGGATGAGCGTTACCAGACTAAGGACATCAACACGCTGGTCGGCCGCGCACGCCAGGCCTGGCTGGAATATTCACCGATGCGCAGGCAAAGCGCCGACGGCGGCGGGCGGATTTATCGCAAGCTCAGTTACGGCCCATTGCTGGATGTATTCGTGTTGGATATGCGCAGCTATCGCGGCGCCAACGATGACAATCTGGGTGGCGAAAAAGCCTTTATGGGTCGTGAGCAACTGGACTGGCTCAAGCGCGAACTCAAGGCCTCTCAGGCTCAATGGAAAGTGATCGCCGCCGACATGCCCATCGGCCTCGGCGTGCCCGACGGTGAGGTCAGCCCCGGCGTGCCGCGTTGGGAGGCCATCGCCAACGGCGACCCTGGCCCGGCGCAAGGCCGCGAGTTGGAGATCGCCGAGTTGCTGGGGTTTCTGCGGGCTCAGAAGGTACGTAATCACGTGTGGTTGACGGCAGATGTGCACTACTGCGCGGCGCATCACTACCACCCGGATCGTGCGGCGTTCCAGGATTTCGAACCGTTCTGGGAGTTTGTCGCCGGTCCCCTGAATGCGGGGAGTTTCGGGCCTAATCAATTGGATAAGACGTTCGGCCCCGAGGTGGTTTTCCAGAAGGCGCCCGCGGTGCAGAACAGCTCGCCGTTTGCCGGGTTTCAGTTTTTCGGCGAGGTGCAGATTGACGGGCAGACGACGGAGTTGACGGTGGTCCTGCGCGATCTCGACGGCGTGTCGGTGTTTGAGCAGAAGCTGCAACCAGTCTGAAAAGGGGTGGGGGAAGCAGATCTAAAGCCGTACATCGCAAGTCAGTACGGCTTAGTGACACTTGTTACCAAATGAAATATATTCGCATTCATGTAGGTTCACCCCCTTCAGGATGCCCCCATGCCAGCCCACCTTCTGCGGTCCCATCCCTGAGATGCCGTTGCTCGAATCCCCGCGCAACCGCCTGCTCGGTTTGCTCTACAGCGACCACCATGGCTGGCTGCACAATTGGCTGCGTAAAAAACTCGGTTGTTCCCAGCGCGCGGCGGATTTGGCCCAAGACACGTTCATCCGTCTACTGACCCTGGCCGAGCCCGAGCGCCTGCAAGAACCCCGTGCGTTTCTCACCACCACGGCGATCCGCCTGCTGATCGATGGCGAACGTCGACGCAAGTTGGAGCGCGCTTACCTCGCAGTGCTGGCCCACGAAAGTGCCGATGCAGCCGCTATCAGCCCTGAGGCACTGCACCAGATCCTTGAACTGTTGGAGTCGGTCGCTCGCCTGCTGGAAGGGCTGGCGGAAAAGCCTCGGCGCGCCTTTCTGCTCAATCGCCTGGACGGCTGGACCCACGACGAAATCGCCGAGCATTTGGGCGTCTCGAAAAGCATGATCAAGCAGTACATCGCCCAGGTCATGGTGCATTGCTACACCTTGTTGTATGTGAACCCATGAACCCCAGCGAACCCACCCCCGAAAACGTTGCCGCCGCCGCACAGTGGCTGTCACTGCTGCATTCCGGTGAGGCCAACGAGAGTCAGCGCCAAGCGTGCGAGGCCTGGCGCGGGGCTGACCCGGGGCACGCGCTGGCGATGTCGCGGCTGGAAATTCTCTGGGGGCGGTTTGACGGCTTGCCGGCTTCCCGTTCGCGCAAGACGCTGGAGCGGGTGTTGGCGCCGAAGCGTTCTGCTCGATTGGGCGCGGCGCTGGTGGTCTTGATCGCGGCGACCGTGGCCTGGCAGGGCATGCGTCAGGCGCCGGTTTGGCTGGCCGACCAGCGCACTGACGTGGGCGAGCGGCGTACATTGATTTTGGAAGACCGCAGCCGGTTGCAGCTCAACAGTGACTCAGCCGTCGACATCGAGTTTGACGGCCAACGCCGCCTGATCGACCTGCGACGCGGCGAGCTGTGGGTGGAAGTGGCCAAGGACCCGCAGCGGCCGTTTGTGGTTCGCACCGAGCAGGGCACGGTCACCGCCTTGGGTACGCGTTTCCTGGTTCGCCGTGAAGACGGCCAGACCCGTGTCACCGTGCTCGAATCCGCCATCGCTGCGCAACCAGCGAAGTCATCAAGCACCCCGGCACGGGTGGCGGCCGGGCAACAGGCGACGCTGTACGGCGACCATGTCGACGGCCCGCAAACCATCGGCAACGCCGACCCGGCGAGCTGGACGCGCGGCGTGCTGAAGGTCGATGACCGGCCGCTGCTGGAAGTGCTTGATGAGTTAGCCCGCTATCGCCGTGGTGTCCTGCATTACGATCGCCAGGCGCTGGCGGGGCTGCGGGTGTCGGGTTCGTTCCCGCTGGGCAACAGCGACGCCGCCCTTGCCGCGTTGCAGACCAACCTGCCGATCCGCGTGCAACGCTTTACCGGCTGGCTGGTGCTGGTCAAGGCGGAAAAATAAATTCGGCGGTCACTGTCCCTTCTGCGTTCTCACCCGTCATGGCCTGGGAAAACCAAACAACTTCCAGGAATCATCTCCATGACCCGCCCTGTTGTCCGGCTGCATCCGCTTGCGGCCGCACTGTTTCCGATCTTCCTCGCCGGTAGCGTGTTGCCGGCCGCAGCCGATCAATCGTCGGCCGCGCAGAGCCGCGTGCAAGCCTTCCGCATTCCGGCCGGTGAGCTGGGTGTGGCCCTCAGTACTCTGGCTGAGCAAGCCGGTGTGGCCCAGGCATTCGACCCGGCGCTGACCGTTGGCAAGCAAACCCAGGGCCTCAACGGCAGTTACAGCCTGGACATCGCGCTGGTGCGCCTATTGGCCGGCAGCGGGCTGGAAGCTGTGCAGGTCGGTGCGACGTATCGCTTGCAGGTGATCCCGCAGGGCGACGGCAAACTGCAACTCGATAGCCTGTCGATCACCGCGCCCGAAGCCGATCAAACGCCTTTTGGTGAAGTGGACGGTTACGTCGCCCAGCGCAGTATCAGTGCCACCAAGACTGGCACGCCGATCCACGAAACCCCGCAGTCGATTTCGGTGATTACCCGCGAACGCATGGAAGCCCAGGGTGTGCAGTCGGTGAACGAAGCGTTGCGCTACACGCCGGGGGTGTCCAGCTACGGTGCCAACAACCGTTCTGATTGGTACACCGTGATTCGCGGGTTCACGCCGACCACTTACCTGGACAGCCTGCAACTGCCGACCACCACCAACCTCGCCAGCTGGATGGTCGACCCCTACATGCTCGAGCGCGTCGAAGTGCTGCGCGGGCCGGCCGGTGTGCTGTACGGCCAGGGCGACCCCGGTGGTGTGGTCAACCAGGTTTCCAAGCGCCCTAGCACGATTGCCACCAATGAAGTGCAGGTGCAATACGGCACCGATGCGCGCAAGCAAATCAGCTTTGACAGCACCGGTCCGTTGGACGAACAGGGTGTGTGGTCGTACCGCATGGTGGGCGTGCTGCGCGACCAGAACATCAAGGACACGCCGTGGCAGGACAAGCGCCAGTCCCTGGCGCCGTCGCTGACGTTCCAGCCGGACGACGACACGCGCCTCACTCTGCTGGCGTCGTGGCTGTATGACGACAGCAACGCCGGCGACGGTTTTTACCCGGCCGCCGGCACCATCAATTTCAACCCCAACGGCCATATCCGCCGCGATGTGTTCCCCGCCGACAAGGCGTTCCAGAAGTACGAGAAGAAACAGTTTTCCCTGGGCTATGAGTTCTCCAAGCGGCTGAACGATACCTGGCAAGTGCGGCAGAACCTGCGCTACTCGCGGCTGGATCTGGACGACAACATGATCTACGGCACCGGTTTTGAGCCGGGCTCGCTGACGACCATTTCTCGCGCGGCAGAGATCGACGATTTCACCTACAAACGCTGGACCGTCGACAACCAGGCCCAGGCTGATTTCACCGTTGCCGGTATCGACCAGACGCTGTTGATCGGCCTGGATTATCAGCACCAGAACAGCAGTGAGCGCGACGTGTCCGCCGCGGCTTCGTCATTAAATCTCTACAACCCGGTGTTTGTGGCATTCGACCCTTCCGTGTTCAACGACCCGCAAAAAAGCTCGCGCTACCGGCCGAATTCGACACTGAACCAGACTGGCCTGTACCTGCAGGACCAACTCAAATTGGATGATCACTGGCGGCTGACCCTGAGTGGTCGCTACGACTGGGCCAGTTCAGAAACCAACGAGCATGTGTCCGGCACTCACGTTGAGCAAAAGGACGAGGCCCTCAGCGGTCGGGTTGGCGTGGTGTACCTGGCGGATAACGGCCTGGCACCTTACGCCAGCTACTCCACGGGCTTCACGCCGAACTCGGGGATCGATGCCAATGGCAAGCCTTTCGACGCCACCGAAGCCGAGCAGTACGAAGCCGGGATCAAGTTCAGCCCCAAGGGCAGCAATGCTTCGGTCACCGCCGCGGTGTTCCAGATCACCCAAAGCAACGTGACCACGCCCAGCCTGTTGAACCCCAACTTCAATGTGCAGACTGGCGAGATCCGTTCCCGTGGTTTCGAACTGGAAGGCACCGCAAGCCTGAGCCGTGAGCTGGACCTGATCGCCAGTTACACCTATCAGGATGTGAAAATCACCAAGGCCAATGACGTCAGCGAAGGCAAGACGCCGACCTTCATTCCGATTCCGCGCAACATGGCGTCGTTGTGGGCGGACTACACCTTGCGTGATGGCGTGTTGAAGAACTTTGGTGTGGGAGCGGGTGTGCGCTATGTCGGGGCTAACCCCGGTGGGGCAGATAATTCGTTGGAAGTACCGTCGTACACCGTGTTCGATGCATCGGCCCACTACCAGACCGGGCCTTGGAAGTTGGCGCTGAACGTCACCAACCTGACCAACGACCAATACATCTCCGGCTGCTATGACGCCACCCGTTGCCTGTTCGGTAACCCGCGTACCGCGGTGGCCTCTGCTACCTATCGCTGGTAGGACGAGTAGGCTTTTGTGCTGAGGGAGCATGCTCCCTCAGCACGAGGGCTGCTATCAGTAGACGTCCCGGCGATAGCGACCTTGTTCGATCAAGCGCTCGACCGCTTCTCTACCCAGCACATCGTGCAGCACCTGATCCACACCCGCCGCCATGCCCTGCAAACTGCCGCACACATAAATCGCGGCGCCCTCCGCCAGCCATTTACGCAGCACATCGGCCGATTCGCGCAGGCGGTCCTGCACGTAGATCTTCTCCTCCTGGTCCCGGGAAAATGCCAGGTCCAGCAGGGCCAGATCACCACTGGCCAGCCAGCCTTGCAGTTCGTCCCGGCACAGGAAGTCATGGGCAATATTGCGTTCGCCGAACAGCAGCCAGTTACGTTGCTGGCCGTCGGCAATGCGGGCCTTGAGCAAGCTGCGCAGGCCAGCCAGACCGGTGCCATTGCCCAGTAGAATCAGCGGCACCGGCTCCTGCGGCAGGTGGAAGCCACTGTTGCGGCGCAGGCGCAGGCTGATGCTCGAACCCATGGCTGCGTGTTCAGTCAGCCAGCCGGAGCCCAGGCCCAGGCTGCCGTCGGGGTGGCGTTCCTGGCGCACGATCAATTCCAGCACACCGTCGCTGGCAATCGAGGCGATGGAATATTCGCGCATGCCCAGCGGCACCAGTGCGCTCACCAGTGCCTGGGCATGCAGGCCGACCAGATGCGCACGGTTGTCCGGCAGTTGGCGAGTGGCCAGGGCCTGGTTGAGGGTTTGCGCAAGGCTATCGATCAGCACGCCATCGCTACCGGCCAGGCCCATGCCCGCGAGGAAGTGCTCGATGGCCCATGGGCAATTGCGCGGCAGTACTTCCACCAGGTCACCCGCCAACCAGCTTTGCGGCGAGGGCGGTGTGAGGCCCAGCAGGTAGACGTCCGCGCCGACGCTGCCAGGGTTGAGCAGGGTGCGCCGGCTCAGGGTCCAGTTATCGAACTGGGCAGCCTGCCATGTTGCGGGCGCGTGGCCGGTGATTTGGCCCAGTTGCTGCTGCCAGGTCTGCAAGGCCTCGGCGTCGCCGCTGTCGACTTCCACCGGGGCAAACAACGGGTTACCGCCTTGGTGGGTCAGCCAGAAGTGCAGGCGTCGGGCAAAGCCGCAGAAGTGTTCATATTGACGATCACCCAAGGCCAATACCGAGTAGTTCAGGCCCTTGAGGGGCAGGTCCTGGCCGAGCACGCTGCGCTCAAAACCACGGGCACTGTCGGGGGCTTCGCCGTCGCCGAAGGTGCTGACTACGAACAGCGCATTTTCCGACTGGCGCAGGTCGTCCTGGCTGACGCTGCCCAGGGGCTGCACCTTCACCGGCAATCCGGCGGCCTGCAATTGCCCAGCCGTCTGCCACGCAAGCTGCTCGGCAAAACCGCTTTGGCTGGCAAAACCGATCAGCCAGGCGGGGGCGTCGCCGTGGTTGGCGCCGAGCCCCTTGCGGGCATCGCGCACTTGGCGTTTCTTGCGGCGACGGTCGAGGTACAGCAGCCAGCCGGTAATAAAGAACAGCGGCATTAACAGCGAGCTGACGGTGAGGATGATCCGCCCGGTCAGGCCAAAGTAGCTGCCGGTGTGCAGCGCATAGATGCTGGTGAGCAACTGGGACTTGAGCGTCTTGCTGGCGTACCGGTCATGAAATTTGACCTCGCCGGTGGCCGGGTCCAGGTTGATCTGGTTGGTTGCCCGGTCATGGGGCGATGATTTGAGCAGGTAGTACACGGTGGCCGGCTGCCCGGCGACCGCTGGCATGCGGATGTTGTAAGCAATCAAGCCGGGACCGGCGTTGCTGTAGATGCTGCTCCAGATGGCGTCGTAGTTGGCCACGGGTGCGGGGCCACTGGGCGGCGGGCCGCGCTTGCGCATCCGCTCATTTTGCGGGGCGTCGGACAGCAGTTTGGTCAGGCCTTGGTTGTACCAGTCGTAGGACCAATACAGGCCGGTCAGCGCCGAGAATAGATAAAACAACAGGCACCAGGTGCCGAACACCGAGTGCAGGTCCCAGTTGAAACTGCGGCCCTTTTTGCGCCAGTCCAGCGTCAACCAGGCGCGCCAGCTTGCGACTTGGCGCGGCCAGCGCAGGTACAGGCCGGAAAGGCAGAAAAACACCAGCATCAGCGTGCAGGCACCGGTGATGTTGCGCCCGGTTTCGCCGATGGCGAGGAAGCGGTGCAACTGCAATACAAAGCTGAGCACATCCTGGCCGACGGCGTCGCCCATGTAGTCACCGGTATAGGGGTCGAAGTAGCGCATCTGGCCACGCCGCTCGCCCGGTGGCGCGGTGAAGAACACGCGCGCGGCGTTGCCGCTGTCGCTTTCCACCCACAGCATCGACACGGTCTTGCCTTCGGTGGCCTCCAGTTTGCGCACCAGTTCGGCGGGCGGCAGCACACCGGCTTCGCGTTTTTCGACGCTCAATACCGTGGGGTTGAGTGCGCGCAGGATTTCATCCTGAAACGAGACCGCGGCCCCGGTAATCCCCATCAACGCCAACACCAGACCGGCAGTAATGCCGAAAAACCAGTGCAACTGGAATAGGGTTTTCTTCAACACGTCGGACCGCCTCGCTCATCTGGATGTATTTGTCACGGCGCGCATTATGCCGTGGGTTATCGAGAAATATTCTGTTTTGCACGCAAAAGCCCCACGCATCCGATACGTGGGGCTTTTGGCTGTGCGTTGACCGCGTTTAGAAGTGGAAGCTGGTGGTCAACAGCGCCGTACGACCGGCCGCCTGGTTAGCGAAGTGCGCCGCGTAGGCTTTGTCGTAGTAGGTTTTGTCGGTCAGGTTCTGCACGTTCAGTTGCAGGTCGATGTTCTTGGTCAGCTTGTAGCTGGCCATGGCGTCGTAGCGGGTGTAGGACGGTACGTACACGGTGTTGGCCGGGTCGCCGTAAACCTGATCGACGTAGAACGCACCGCCGCCGATGGTCAGCTTTGGCGTGATGTCATACGTCGTCCACAGGCTGAAGGTGTTTTCCGGTGTGTTGGGCATTTGGTTGCCTTTGTTGGAACCGGTCGCCACTACGTTTTGACGGTTACCGATTTTGCCCGGGTCAACCAGCTCGCTTTTCAGGTAGCTGTAGCCGGCGAACACTTGCCATTGATCGGTGAGCTTACCGCTGGCCGACAGTTCCAGGCCGTCGACCCGGGATTCGCCCGCGTTTTGGAAGGTGTTGGAGTCCACCAGGATACGAGTGTTTTTCTTCTCGGTGCGGAACACCGCAGCGGTCAGGGACAGGCGGTTGTGGAACAGGTCCCACTTGGTGCCCAGCTCGTAGTTGACGGTCTCTTCGGGTTTCAGGTCGCTGGTGTTGACACCGGTGACGAAGCTGTTGGTTTCTTGACCTTCACCCACCAAGCCGCCGACCGGCGAGGCCGAGGTGGCGTAGGAGGTATAGATGCTGCCGTTTTCCAGCGGCTTCCAGACCAGGCCCGCCTGCCAGTTGAAGAACTGGCTGTCGTCCTTGAGTTTAGTGCGGCCGGTCGCGGCGTTGGTGTTGGCTTGGGTGTCGAAGGTGTCGTAGCGCAGGCCGACGTTCAGCAGCCATTTCGGGTCGAGTTCAATGGTGTCGAACATGTAGGCGGCGCGGCTGGTGGCCTTGGTGTTGGTGCCTAAATAGTTACGCGCGACGCTGCCGGTCCAGGCGTCGTCCGGGGTTGGGTTGCTCAGCGAGGTGCACTGGCCGCCCAGGCTGCCTTTGGCCACGGTGCAGGTCGGGTTGGCGTTCGGGCTGACGGTGTAGCCGCTGACGCGGGTTTCTTCACCGGTGAATTCCAGGCCGGTGGAGTAAGAGTGCTTCATGCCCGCCAGTTGGAAGTTGCCAAACAGGTCGGTCTGGTTGGTGGTGGTGTCGGTGGTGGACACACGGGTGTTCGCGCGGCGCCACACGGTGCCGAAACGGTTGACGTTGTGCTGGCTGTCGTCAGGCTGGGTCAAGACGTAGTCCTGGCCGGTGCTGCCATGGCGCAGGGTGTTTTTCAGCGTCATGTTGTCGTTCAGGTCGTGCTCGATCGAAACCGTGCTGATGTCGGCGCGGGTCTTGCGGAAGTCGCGATCTTTCAGGCCATAGAAGTTGCTGCTGTCGCCGCCGTCGGTGGGTTTGTCATGGACGTGTACGGCGGTTGCGCTGTTGTTGCTATAGCCATATGGAATGCCGGAGTCCGGCAGGTCATTGCTTTCCATGTGGTAGTAGCTGAAGTTGACGCGGGTCGGTGTGCCCAGGCCGAAGGTCAGCGACGGCGCTACACCCCAACGGTCGTAGTTGATGACATCGCGACCGGCCACGTTCTGTTCGTGGCTCATCAGGTTCAGGCGGAACGCGGCACTGTCGTCGAGGAACTGGCGGTTCACGTCGATGACGTAGCGGCGAGTCTGGTCGGAGCCGTAAGTGAAACCACCGTTGGTGAAGTCGCGCGCTTGTGGCGTCTTGCTCACCAGGTTGATGCTGCCGCCGGCCGAACCGCGACCGCCGAAGGAGGAGTTGGGGCCTTTGCTGACTTCGATCGATTCGATGTCGAAGATCTCGCGGCTCTGGCCGCCGGTGTCACGTACGCCGTCCAGGTAAGTGTCGCCCTGGGCGTCAAAACCACGGATGAACGGGCGGTCGCCCTGGGGGTTGCCGCCTTCACCGGCGCCAAAGGTAATGCCCGGTACGGTGCGCAAGGCATCCTGCAACGAGGTGGCGGCGGTGTCCTTGAGGACTTGCTGCGGCACCACGGTCACCGAGCGCGGAGTGTCGACCAGCGGCGCGGTGTACTTCTGCGAAGAGGCTTTTTCGACCTGGTAGGACGTTGTGTCCTGTTCCTGGCCGGTAATGCTGGTGGCGCCGAGGGAGATGCTGTTGCGCTCGCCTTTTTGTTCAGTGTCTTCGGCCGCTTGCGCCAGTTGGGCGGCAGAGCTGGCACTGAGGGCAACGCCGATGGCGGAGGCCAGCATGCGTGGTGAACTGGCAGGTATTTTTAGAGTAGTGCGCGACATGACGTGTCCTTTCCCCAAGGATGTGAAGCCGCGGAATATAGGGTGAACAGGTATTTCTATCAATTGCGATACATTGCTATTTGTGAGGAATTTACATTCTTTACACTTTCGGCTTACGGTTTTTACGATCTCGTTCGTCCCTTGCGTTTTACAGGGAGGATAAGAATCAATACCATTGGCATCTCTCTGATTTCAGGTATTGCCCCCATGTTGCTGCACATTCCCGGCCTGTTCTCTCGTGAGGAGGTGCTGCGCATTCGCCAAGCCCTGGAAAATACGGAGTGGGCCGACGGAAAAATCACCGCTGGGCATCAATCCGCCAAAGCCAAACACAACCTGCAATTGCCCGAAGGCCACCCGCTGGCCAAAGAAATCGGCGCGGCGATGCTGGAGCGTTTGTGGAAAAATCCGCTGTTTATGTCAGCGGCGTTACCTCACAAAGTCTTCCCACCATTGCTCAACTGCTACACCGCCGGTGGCAGTTTTGACTTCCATATCGATAACGCTGTGCGCCAGGCCCGTGGCAGTCACGAGCGGGTGCGCACCGATCTGTCGTCCACGCTGTTTTTCAGCGACCCGGATGAATACGACGGCGGCGAACTGGAGATCCAGGACACCTTTGGCCTGCAGCGGGTAAAACTGCCGGCTGGCGATATGGTGCTGTACCCCGGCTCCAGCCTGCACAAAGTCAACGCTGTGACCCGTGGCGCGCGCTATGCCTCGTTCTTTTGGACCCAAAGCCTGGTGCGCGAAGACAGCCAGCGTACCTTGCTGTTTGAGATGGACGGCGCCATCCAGCAACTGACCACGGACGTACCGGACCACCCAGCGCTGATCCAGCTCACCGGCACTTACCACAACCTGCTGCGCCGCTGGGTCGAGGTCTGAGCATGGGCTTTTTACTGCGCCGTGAAGAAGTGCTCAACGTTGAGCAATTGCAATCCATGCTCGACGACTCGCCCGTCCGCGCGGCCCAGGCGATTTTGATGGCCGCGAAGGAGGGAGTGGTCGACGCCCAGGCCCTGCTCGGGCAAATCCTGCTGGAAGGGCGCGGCATTGCGCGCGATGAAGCACTGGCACTGCGCTGGTTCCGGATCGCGGCCCAGGGTGGTCATTTGATGGCGCGCAATATGGCTGGTCGTTGCCTGGAACAGGGTTGGGGTTGTGCCGTCGACGAGGTAGCGGCTGCACGGGAATATCGCTTGGCGGCAGAGGCCGGGTTGGATTGGGGGCAGTACAACTACGCCAACTTGTTGGCTACGGGCCGAGGCGTCGCTGAAGATCAGCAACAAGCGCTGGCCTGCTACCGCCAAGCGGCAGAGCAGGGGCACGCCAAGTCAATGAACCTGCTGGGACGTTATCTGGAGGACGGCCGGTTCTGCCCAAGGGACTTGGACGCCGCCGTGGCGTGGTATCGCCGCTCGGCCGAAGGCGGGGATTTTCGTGGGCAGTTCAGTTATGCGGCGGTACTGGCGGACAGCGGCCAGATCGAGACGGCGCTGGAATGGTTGCGCAAGGCGTTGGCCGGCGGGAATCTGAAATTTTTGCGAACGGCCCACAAGGCGCTGACAGCGGCCAATGACCCGCAGATCCGGGCAATGGCCGACGCTTACCAACAGCGCGCCGCGAGCCTTTCCTGACCCATAAAAAAACCCATGACGCGTCATGGGTTTTTTGTGTGCGGCGATCTTACACGTAGTAAGACTTCAGTGGCGGAAAGCCATTGAACTCAACCGCGCTGTAGCTGGTGGTGTAGGCACCGGTCGACAACCAGTACAAACGATCACCGATCGCCAGGTTCAGTGGCAGGCCGTACTTGTAGTTTTCGTACATGATATCGGCGCTGTCGCAGGTCGGACCGGCGATAACCACTTCTTCCATCTCGCCTTTTTTCTCGGTCCAGATCGGGAACTTGATGGCTTCGTCCATGGTTTCGATCAGGCCGGAGAACTTGCCCACATCCGTGTACACCCAGCGCTCGACGGCGGTACGCGACTTACGCGCCACCAGTACGACTTCGCTGACCAGGATACCGGCGTTGGCGATCAACGAACGGCCCGGTTCCAGGATGATTTCCGGCAGGTCGTCGCCGAAATCTTCCTTGAGGAAGCGGATGATTTCTTCGGCGTAGGTTTCCAGGCTGTTGGTACGGGTGATGTAGTTGGCCGGGAAGCCGCCGCCCATGTTGATCAGCTTGAGGTGGATACCGTCTTCTTCTTTGAGGCGCTCGAAGATCACTTTGACCTTGGCGATTGCCGCGTCCCACACGCTGATGTCGCGCTGCTGGGAGCCGACGTGGAACGAGATGCCATAAGGCACCAGGCCCAGGTCACGGGCGAGGATCAGCAGGTCCATGGCCATGTCGGTCTGGCAGCCGAATTTGCGCGACAAAGGCCAGTCAGCCGTGGTCGAGCCTTCGGTGAGGATGCGCACATAGACTTTCGAACCCGGTGCGGCCTTGGCGATGTTGCGCAGGTCGGCTTCGGAGTCGGTGGAGAACAGGCGCACGCCTTTCTCGTAGAAGTAGCGGATGTCCTTGGATTTCTTGATGGTGTTGCCGTAGCTGATACGGTCGGCGCTGACGCCGCGGTCCATCACTTTATCCAGCTCGTAGATCGAGGCGATGTCGAAGCTCGAGCCCTTGTCTTTCAACAGGTCGATGATCTCGACGGCCGGGTTGGCCTTGACCGCGTAATAGACTTTGGCGAATTCGAAACCGGCGCGCAGGTCATCGTAGGCCTGGCTGATCATCGCGGTGTCGATCACCACGAACGGGGTTTCTTGCTTGTCGGCGAACGCCTTCATTTTGTCAAAAGTGGCGCGCGCGAAATAATCTTCGACGTTGATCGACATGCTGGGGACTCCTAAGGGCAAACTGTAATAATCAATGGGTGCAAATGAACGTCCTCCGTATCCCCACTTTGGTTCGCCTACTTCCCAAGGCATGTCGCCGAAAGCAAAAAGGCCATGGGAATAACCGCTTCCCTTGGCCTTGCTGTCTCGTCGTCAGTACTTGAGCCGGATGGATCGTTTCCAGCATGGACGTTCGGCGCGAACTTTAGGGCGTGAGGGGCTTGAGATCAACTAAAAATGTCGCGTTTTTGCACGCGTTCGTCGCGGGACCTGGTGCAGCTACTTATGTAACCGACCTGTGTGACGGATTGATGTTCCCCGAATGGGGCAAGAAGGATCGTTCCCACGCTCTGCGTGGGAATGCATCCGATGACGCTCTGCGTCACGAAAGGCAGGACGCAGAGCGTCCCAGGTGGCATTCCCACGCGGAGCGTAGGAACGCTCAGTGGTCAGGCCAAGGCAGTCTCAGCAGGCGACACAATGCTGGTCTTACCCCCACGCGACTTACCGGAACTCAGGTACTCGGCAATCGACTCCTGGGTCACTTCCCCCAGGAACACCCGCTCCGCATCCATCACCGGCAACCAAGAGCGGTTGAACTCGTACATACGTGACAGCAGGATGCGCAAATGCTCGTCATACGCCGCCGTGGCGTTGAATTCCCGCAGGTATTGCCCGCAAGTACCGGTCTGACGGTGCAGGTCACGACGTCGTACATAGCCCAGCGCCTTGTTCTCAGCACAGGTGACCACCACATAGCGACGGTCATGCTCGTCCATCAACTCCAGGGCATCGGCCACCGGAGTTTCCGGGCTGACCGACGGCGCGTTGTCCGCCGCGTCTTCAGCCTTCACCAGCAGCAGGCGCTTGAGGGTGCTGTCCTGGCCCACAAAGTTGCTGACAAAATCGTCGGCCGGGTGGGCCAGAAGAGTGTCCGGGTGGTCGATCTGCAGCAGCTTGCCGGCGCGGAAGATCGCGATTTTGTCGCCGAGCTTGATGGCCTCGTCAATGTCGTGGCTGACCATAATCACGGTCTTGTTCAGCGCGCGCTGCATCTCGAAGAACTCGTTCTGGATCATCTCGCGGTTGATCGGGTCGACCGCGCCGAATGGCTCATCCATCAGCAGCAACGGCGCATCAGCCGCCAGCGCACGAATCACGCCGATACGCTGTTGCTGGCCGCCCGACAATTCACGCGGGTAGCGGTGCAAATACTGCTTGGGTTCCAGCTTGATCATGCTCATCAACTCGCGGGCGCGGTCGTGGCATTTCTGTTTGTCCCAGCCGAGTAGCTTGGGCACGACCACGATGTTTTCTTCAATGGTCATGTTGGGGAACAGGCCGATTTGCTGGATCACGTAGCCGATGTTGCGGCGCAGGGTCACTTCGTCGAGATCGGTGGTGTCTTCGCCGTTGATCAAAATCTTGCCTGAGGTGGGCTTGATCAGGCGGTTGATCATTTTCAGCGTGGTGCTCTTGCCGCAGCCCGAGGGGCCGAGGAATACGCAAATCTCGCCTTCGTTGACGGTCAGGCTTACGTCGTTCACGGCGGACACTGTTTTGCCGTTGCTTTGAAAAGTCTTGGTCAGGTTTTGAAGTTCGATCATTTGAGCAGTCCTTTTGGAGTCAGCGAGCGTTGCAGCCATTGCAGAAGCAGGTCGGCGAAGATGGCCAGGAGACTGACCAGCACGGCGCCAACGATCAGCATCGACATGTCGCTGCGGCTGATGGCAGCCAGAATAAGTACACCCAAACCACCGGCGCCGATGGTGGCGGCGATGGTCATCACACCGATGTTCATCACTACGGCGGTGCGTACACCGGCGAGGATTACCGGCACGGCGATGGGTAGCTCGACCATGCGCAGGCGCTGGCCGAAGGTCATGCCGATGCCTTTGGCGGCTTCGCGAATACCTGGTTCAACGCCCGTGAGGGCCAGGTAGGTGTTACGCATGATCGGCAGCAGGGAGTAGAGGAACACGGCGGTAATCGCCGGCATGGGCCCCAGACCCTGGCCAAACTTGGAGTAGAACGGCAGCAGCAGGCCGAACAGGGCGATGGACGGCACGGTCAGTAGCACCGTGGCGCTGGCTTGCAGCGGGCCGGCGAGCGTCGGGAAGCGGGTCATCAGCACGCCCAGAGGCACGCCGACGACAATCGCCAGGATGACGGCGATGCCCACCAAGGTGATGTGCTGCCAGGTCAGATGGAGAACCTGTGCCCAATCAAGATGGGAAAAGGCGTTCAGAAATTCCATGTCTTCTCCTCTTAGTTGAGTGGGTGTTGGCGCAGGAAATCTGCGGCGACGGCGGACGGGCTTTCATGGTCGACGTCGACCCGAGCATTCAGTTGGCGCATGGTTGCGTCGTCGAACAGCGCCGCCAGCGGCTTGAGGTCGGCGGCCAGCTGCGGATGGGCGTCCAGGTAAACCTGGCGCACCACGGGCGCGGCGGTGTAGTCCGGGAAGTAATGCTTGTCGTCTTCCAGCAGCTTCAATTTGAAGGCATTCAGGCGACCGTCGGTGGTGTAGACCAACCCGGCGAACACCTGGCCATTACGTAGCGCGGTGTAGACCAGGCCTGCGTCCATCTGCCGGGTGTTTTTGCGGGTCAGGTTCATGTCATACAGCTTGACCATGCCGCCCATGCCGTCGGAACGGTTGGCGAACTCGGTGTCCAGGGCCACCAAACGCATGCTTTTGGTGTTATCGGCCAAGGCTTGGGTCAGGTCGCTGATGCTGTTGATCTGTGGGAATTCCTGGGCCACGTTTTCGGGTAAGGCCAAGGCATAGGTGTTGCTGAACTTCGACGGCGACAGCCAGACCAGGCCTTTTTTCGCATCGAGTTCTTTGACCCGAACGTAGGACTGTTCGCTGTCGAGCTTCTCGTCGACATGGTTGTAGGCCACCAGCGACACGCCGGTGTACTCCCAGATCAAGTCCAGTTGTCCGCTTTCCTGGGCACTGCGCGCCAGGTTGCTGCCCAGGCCACCGGTCACACGAGCGTCATAGCCCTTGGTGCGCAGGTACTGGGACGTGATTTCAGCCAGCAAGGTCTGTTCGGTGAACACCCGGGCGCCGATGCGAATCACGGGCTTTTCAGCGGCTTGCGCAAAACCTGCAAGCAGCAGGACGCAGCTCAATATCAATGTCAGCTTTTTCATGTGAGTTCCTTTGCCAAGCCTTAAGACGGACGCAACCCGCGTTCCAGCCAGAGGCGGCTGGCCATGGTCACCAGGCCGTCGAGCAGCAAGGCCAGCAGCGCGGTGCACGCGGCGCCGAGCAGCAGTTGCGGCTGATTGTTCAGGGCGATGCCGGGGAAGATCAGGCTGCCCAGGCTGTTGGCGCCAATCAGGAACGCCAGCGGCGCGGTACCGACGTTGATCGCCAGCGCGACGCGCACACCACCGATGATGATCGGCACGGCGTTGGGCAACTCCACGCGAAACAGTACCTGGCGCGGGGTCATGCCGATGCCGGTGGCGGCTTCTTTCAGGGAACCTTGAACGTTTTTCAGGCCTTCGTAGGTGTTGCGCACGATGGGCAGGAGGGAGGCTAAGAACAGCGCGAAGATGGCCGGGCCGCTGCCGATGCCGAGGACGCCGAGGGCGATGGCCAGTACGGCCAGGGGAGGGACGGTGTTGCCGATGTTGAAGATCTGCATGAAGCGTTCTGCGCGCCCAACCATGTTCGGTCGGCTAAGCAGGATACCGGCGGGGATGCCCACAATCAGGGCGGCCAGCATGGAGACAAGAACGAGGATCAGGTGAGCTTGCAGGTAAAACAACAAATCGTCGCGGTACAGTTCGATCGTGTTGATGCCAATCCAGTGGACCAGCAGGGCCAGGAGAGCGACGACAACCGCTCCTCCTATCAGCCCTTTGCCATAGCGAATAGCCACAGGCGGACTCCTTTATTTCAGTCGGCGAGCACATTCCCGTGTGGCAAAGCCATTCCTGGCTGCCGGTGAATGCGGTCGCGAAAAGCAGCTTGCCAATGCCGGTAAGACGGCATGAGGTCAAGCCATGAGCGCAGCCTCGTCAGGCTAACTTGCTGATTTTTCAGCCCCTGTTCCGAGTGCGGTAGCAGGGGAGTGGACGTCTCGACCTTTTAAAAGGTTCCACACTTGGGAGCATTTAGCCACCCCTAACCGGGTGAACGGTGGTCCGGTGCCCCGGGTTTACGCTATACTCGCCGCCCTTTTTTGACTCACCTGCCAGGCGATTTCCCATGACCCACCAGGCCGCCGAAGTCGCGAAACGCCGCACTTTCGCCATTATTTCCCACCCCGATGCCGGTAAAACCACCATCACCGAGAAGCTCCTGCTGATGGGCAAGGCAATCGCAGTGGCCGGCACGGTGAAATCCCGAAAATCCGACCGCCATGCCACCTCCGACTGGATGGAAATGGAAAAACAACGGGGTATTTCCATTACCACGTCGGTCATGCAGTTCCCGTATCGCGACCACATGGTCAACCTGCTCGACACTCCGGGCCACGAAGACTTCTCCGAAGACACCTACCGCACCCTGACGGCAGTTGACTCGGCACTGATGGTGCTCGACGGCGGTAAAGGCGTTGAGCCACGTACCATCGCGCTGATGGACGTGTGCCGTCTGCGTGATACGCCGATCGTCAGCTTCATCAACAAACTCGACCGCGACATTCGCGACCCGATCGAGTTGCTGGATGAAATCGAAGCGGTCCTGAAGATCAAGGCCGCGCCGATTACTTGGCCGATTGGTTGCTACCGTGACTTCAAGGGCGTGTACCACCTGGCCGAGGACTACATCATTGTCTACACCGCCGGCCACGGTCACGAGCGCACCGACGTCAAAATCATCGAGAAACTCGATTCGGACGAAGCCCGCGCCCACCTGGGTGATGAGTACGACCGTTTCGTTGATCAACTGGAACTGGTGCAGGGCGCCTGCCACGAGTTCAACCAGCAGGAATTCCTCGACGGCCAACTGACCCCGGTGTTCTTCGGTACCGCCCTGGGTAACTTCGGTGTCGACCACGTGCTCGACGCCGTGGTGGATTGGGCACCGAAACCCCTGGCTCGTGTTGCCAACGAGCGCACCGTTGAACCGGTGGAAGAGAAATTCACCGGCTTCGTGTTCAAGATCCAGGCGAACATGGACCCGAAACACCGCGACCGTATCGCCTTTATGCGTATCTGCTCCGGCAAATACGAAAAAGGCATGAAGATGCGTCATGTGCGCACCGGCAAGGACGTGCGCATCGGCGACGCCCTGACGTTCTTCTCCTCCGAGCGTGAACAGCTCGAAGAAGCCTTTGCCGGCGACATCATTGGTTTGCACAACCACGGCACCATCCAGATCGGCGACACCTTCACCGAAGGCGAAGCGCTGGGCTTCACCGGCATTCCGCACTTCGCCCCGGAACTGTTCCGCCGCGTACGCCTGCGCGATCCGCTGAAATCCAAGCAACTGCGCCAAGGCTTGCAGCAATTGGCGGAAGAAGGCGCCACCCAGGTGTTCTTCCCCGAGCGCAGCAACGACATCATTCTCGGCGCCGTCGGTGTGCTGCAGTTCGATGTGGTCGCCAGCCGCTTGAAAGAGGAATACAAGGTCGAATGCTCCTACGAGCCAATCACCGTGTACTCCGCGCGCTGGATTGATTGCAGCGATAAGAAGAAGTTGGAAGAGTTCAAGATCAAGGCTGTGGAAAACCTCGCCATCGACGGCGGCGGTCACCTGACCTACCTGGCCCCGACCCGGGTCAACCTGGCGCTGATGGAAGAGCGCTGGCCGGACGTGAAATTCCGCGCGACCCGCGAGCACCATTAAGGTCTGAGCGGTAGATGAAAGGGCGAAGCTGTCATGGCTTCGCCCTTTTTTGTGGGTGCAGCGATGATCAACTGTGGGAGCTGGTTTGCCTGCGATAGCCATAGGTATCTACACAACTTTTAGTCCTGCGCCAGGCCTGTGGCGAGGAAGCTTGCTCGCGTGGGGGGGCCTCGGGTTGGGCGTTTTCTTTTGGTGGGTTTTTGAGTACATATCCGTTGTTTGGGTACCCAAACAACGGATATGTACTCAGCGCCCCCGCGACAACCACAGAGTCCAGCCACAAAAAGATGTGTAGATACCTATGCTGCGATAGCGGTGGATCAGCCGCCAACAGGTTGGCTGGCAGACTGCCATCTCAGGCAAGGCGGCTCTCACATTTTGATCTCGCCCAGGGCGAAGCCTGGCGCAATCCCGGCATTGGGACTAGCTTCTACCCTGGCGACGGTAAAAGACTGTCGTGCGGTTTCACCTACTGACTGGACGGAAATCGACCATGAGTATTTTTCAACGAGTAGTGCTGCTGTTAAAGGTGCTGGTGCTGTTGTCGTTGGGGATGTCGACAGCCTGGGCACATAACCCGGCGCAGGGCAGCCAGGCGGGCTTTTCGACGGTGCAGACGACACAAGGCAAGGGCCTGCAACTGGCCAAGTCGGAATCCGAAGCCGGTGATGAGGACCAGGGCGGTTCCAAGGATGACGACGACCAGCAAGCTCCACCTGATGATGACAGCGACAGTGACAGCGATACGTAAGTCGCCATAAAAAAGCCCCGCCTGCCGGATTGATGCGCAATCCGACGGGTGGGGCGGTAGAACTCAAGCGATGCCCTGGGACTAATCACTCAGGGCATTTCTTTGCGGGTCAGGCCACGAACTGCTCCGCGTAGTGGCAAGCCACTTGGCGGTTATCCAGGGCGCGCAATTGCGGCTCCTCGCTGCTGCACCGCGCGGTCGCGTACGGGCAGCGCTTGTGGAAGGCGCAGCCTGGTGGCGGGTTCAGCGGGTTGGGCAGTTCGCCGACGATCTTGATTTTCGGCTTGTTCGGGTCCGGGTGGATGGTCGGGGTGGCCGACAGCAACGCCTGCGTGTACGGGTGCAGCGGGCGGGCGTAGATGTCGTCCTTGGGGCCCACTTCCACCGGGCGGCCGAGGTACATCACCATCACGTCATCGGCGACGTGTTGTACCACCGCCAGGTTGTGGGAGATGAACACGTAGGCGGTGTTGAATTCCTGCTGCAAATCCATGAACAGGTTCAGTACCTGGGCCTGGATCGATACGTCCAACGCCGAGGTCGGTTCATCCGCCACCAACACTTTAGGTTGCAGCATCATCGCGCGGGCCAAGGCGATCCGTTGGCGCTGACCACCGGAGAACATGTGTGGGTAGCGCTGATAATGCTCAGGGCGCAGGCCCACTTGCTTCATCATCGCCTGCACTTTCTCGCGGCGCTCAGCAGCGGACAGGTTGGTGTTGATCAGCAGCGGCTCGCCGAGTTGATCTCCGACTTTCTGGCGTGGGTTCAACGAGGCATACGGGCTCTGGAACACCATCTGCACGTCTTTTCGCAGTTGCTTGCGCTGGGCTTTGTCGGCACCGGTTACTTCCTGACCGGCGATTTTCAGCGAGCCCGAAGACGGCTCTTCAATCAACGTCAGCGCGCGGGCCAGGGTGGATTTGCCGCAGCCCGACTCGCCTACCACGGCGAGGGTTTTGCCGGCTTCCAGCTCGAAGGACACGCCATTCAGTGCGCGTACCAGGGCGTGACCCTTGAACAGGCCACGGGACACTTCGTAGTGACGGGTGAGGTCGCGGGCGGTAAGAACGACGGCCATTACGCCACCTCCTGGTTCAAGGGGTAGAAGCAGCGCGCAAGGCTGTTGCTTTTCGGATCAAGGCCGGGGCGCTGGGCACGGCAGGATTCCTGCACATACGGGCAACGCGGCGACAGCAGGCAACCCTGCGGGCGGTCGTAGCGACCGGGAACGATACCCGGCAGCGTGGCCAGGCGCGAGGCGCCGAGGCTGTGCTCGGGGATCGCCTTGAGCAACGCTTCGCTGTACGGGTGTGCCGGAATGTCGAACAACTGCGGCACTTGGCCGACTTCCACGGCTTGGCCGGCGTACATCACACACACGCGCTGGGCAGTTTCGGCCACGACGGCGAGGTCGTGGGTGATCAGCACCAGGCCCATGTTCTGCTCTTTCTGCAGGGCCAGCAGCAGTTCCATGATCTGTGCCTGGATGGTCACGTCCAACGCAGTGGTCGGTTCGTCGGCGATTAGCAGCTTCGGCTCGCCGGCAATCGCCATGGCGATGGCCACACGCTGGCTCATACCGCCGGACAGTTGGTGCGGGTAGGCATCCATACGGCTGGCAGCGCCCGGGATTTCTACTTTTTCCAACAGCTCGATAGCACGCTTGCGCGCTTGCTTGCCGGACATTTTCAGGTGCAGGCGCAGCACTTCTTCAATCTGGAAACCCACGGTGTAGCTGGGGTTCAGCGCGGTCATCGGGTCCTGGAACACCATCGCCAGGTCTTTACCGACGATCTGCCGACGCTGGCGGTTGCTCAGCTTGAGCATGTCCTTGCCATCGAAGTTCAGGGCGTCGGCGGTGACGATGCCGGGATGCTCGATCAGGCCCATCAGCGCCATCATGGTCACGGATTTACCCGAGCCCGACTCGCCAACGATTGCCAGTACTTCGCCCTTATCGACGGAGATGTCTAGGCCATCGACCACCGGTACGGCGGTCTTGTCGCCGAAGCGCACATTGAGATTCTTGATTTCTAACAGTGACATGGGAATCTCCTCAGGCGGCGTTCTTGAGTTTCGGGTCCAGCGCATCGCGCAGGCCGTCGCCCATCAAGTTGATTGCCAGCACGCTGAGCAAAATGGTCAAACCAGGCAGACTTACCACCCACCAGGCGCGTTCGATGTAGTCACGGGCCGAAGCCAGCATGGTGCCCCACTCAGGGGTTGGCGGTTGTACGCCAAGGCCAAGGAAGCCCAGGGCTGCGGCATCGAGAATCGCCGAAGAGAAACTCAAGGTGGCCTGTACGATCAGCGGCGCCATGCAGTTAGGCAGCACGGTGATGAACATCAGGCGTGGCAGGCCGGCACCCGCGAGGCGGGCGGCAGTCACGTAGTCGCGGTTCAGTTCGCCCATCACCGCAGCACGGGTCAAGCGGACATAGGACGGCAGGGACACGATGGCGATGGCGATCACGGTGTTGATCAGGCCAGGGCCGAGGATTGCGACAATGGCAACGGCCAGCAGCAGCGACGGCAGGGCCAGCATGATGTCCATCAAACGCATGATGGTTGGGCCAAGCAGGCGCGGGAAGAACCCGGCGAACAGACCCAGCAGGATGCCCGGGATCAGCGACATCACCACCGACGACAAGCCGATCAGCAAGGACAGGCGTGAGCCCTGGATCAGGCGCGACAGCAAGTCACGGCCCAGTTCGTCGGTGCCGAGCAGGAACTGCATCTGCCCACCTTCCAGCCAGGCTGGCGGGGTCAGCAGGAAGTCGCGGTATTGCTCGCTCGGGTTATGCGGTGCCACCCAGGGGGCGAACAGCGCGCAAAACACCACTAGCAGCATGAACAACAGGCCGGCAACCGCGCCTTTGTTCTTGGAAAAGGCTTGCCAGAATTCTTTGTACGGGGACGGGTACAGCAGGCTTTGATCGACTGCTACCGCTTGAGTAGGTGTGGTCATGGTCATGATCTCAGCGCTGGTGACGGATGCGTGGGTTGGCGAAGCCGTAGAGGATATCCACCACGAAGTTCACCAGGATCACCAAGCAGGCGATCAGCAGGATGCCGTTTTGCACCACCGGGTAGTCCCGCGCGCCAATGGCTTCGATCAGCCATTTGCCGATGCCGGGCCACGAGAAGATGGTTTCGGTCAGGACCGCACCGGCCAGTAGGGTGCCGACTTGCAGGCCGACCACGGTGAGTACCGGGATCAGCGCGTTACGCAGGCCGTGCACGAATACCACGCGCGCCGGCGACAGGCCTTTGGCCTTGGCGGTGCGTATGTAGTCTTCGCGCAGTACTTCGAGCATCGACGAACGGGTCATCCGCGCGATCACCGCCAAAGGGATAGTGCCAAGCACGATGGCCGGCAGGATCAGGTGGTGCAGGGCGTCGAAGAACGCGTCCGGCTCGTCAGCCAGCAGGGTGTCGATCAACATGAAGCCGGTGCGCGGCTCGATGTCATAGAGCAGGTCGATACGCCCGGAAACCGGGGTCCAACCCAGGCTTACCGAGAAGAACATGATCAGAATCAGGCCCCACCAGAAGATCGGCATCGAATATCCCGCGAGGGAGATGCCCATCACCCCATGGTCGAACAGGGATCCTCGTTTCAAGGCCGCGATCACCCCGGCCAACAGGCCCAGGACACCGGCGAACAGCAGGGCGGCCATGGACAGTTCCAGGGTCGCGGGGAAGAGGGCGGTGAATTCGGTCCACACGCTGGTGCGGGTACGCAGGGATTCACCCAGGTCGCCGTGGGCGAGTTTGCCTACGTAATCAAAGTATTGCGCATACAGCGGCTTGTTAAGGCCAAGGCGTTCCATTGCCTGTGCGTGCATCTCGGGGTCGACTCGTCGTTCGCCCATCATGACTTCGACGGGGTCGCCGGGGATCATGCGAATCAACGCAAACGTCAGCAACGTGATGCCGAAAAACGTGGGGATCAATAATCCCAATCGGCGGGCAATAAAACTAAACATCTTGTTGTGTACCTCAATCAGCCGGTTAGGCAGGTTCGGCACCGTCAGTGTCGACGGTGCCGAGCGTCTCTTATTACTTCACCTGGGTGGTGGCGAAGTTATTTGTCGTCAGAGGACTTTGGGTATAACCCTCGACGTTTTTGCGCATGGCGGTGAACATTTTCGGGTAAGCCATGGGAATCCATGGTTGGTCCTTGCCGAAAACGTCGAGTGCTTGTTCATAGAGTGCAGCGCGTTGGGTGGGTTCAGCGATTGCGCGTGCCTTGTCGATCAAGTCTTGAAACTCTTTGTTACACCAGCGGGCGTAGTTTTCGCCGTTTTTCGCTGCATCGCAACTCAGGTTAGGGGTGAGGAAGTTGTCCGGGTCCCCGTTATCCCCCGCCCAGCCGGCAGAAACCATGTCGTGCTCGCCTGCTTTGGCACGTTTGAGCATTTCGCCCCATTCCATGACCTTGATATTGACCTTCAAGCCAATCTGGGCCAAATCCGCCTGCATACGCTGGGCGCCGAGCATCGGGTTAGGGTTGGTCGGGCCACCGCCGTTACGGGTGAACAGGGTGAATTCGGTACCTTCCGGTACGCCGGCTTCCTTGAGCAGGGCGCGAGCCTTGTCCAGGTCACGCGGTGGGTTCTTCAGCTTGTCGTTGAAGCCCAGCAGGGTCGGCGGATACGGGCCGGTGCCCACCACCGCGTTGCCTTTGCCGTACAAGGCGTCGGTGTAACCGGCCTTGTCGAACGCGATGTTGATCGCGTGACGTACCCGCGCGTCGCTCATGTATTTGTGGGTGGTGTTCAGGGCGGTGTAGCTGGTGGTCATTGCCGCCAGTTCATCGACCTTCAGGTTCGGGTCAGCCTTGACGCTCGGCACGTCATCCGGCTTGGGGTACAGCGCGATCTGGCACTCGTTGGCCTTGAGCTTCTGCAAGCGCACGTTGTTGTCGGTGGTGATCGCCAGGATCAGCGGGTCAGCCGGCGGCTTGCCACGGAAGTACTCCGGGTTGGCCTTGAAACGCACTTGGGCGTCTTTGGCGTAGCGGGTGAAGATGAACGGTCCGGTGCCGATCGGCTTGGCGTTCAGGTCATCGGTCTTGCCGGACTTGAGCAACTGGTCGGCGTATTCGGCGGAGTGAATCGAGGAGAACGCCATGGCCAGGTCGGCCAGGAAGGGTGCTTCAGGACGGGTCAGGGTGAAGACAACGGTGTGATCGTCGGTCTTCGTTACGCTCTTGAGCAGTTCCTTGAAGCCCATGCTCTCAAAGTACGGGTAGCCCACGTTGGACTTGTTATGCCACGGGTGATTCGGGTCCAGCTGGCGCTGGAAGCTCCAAAGCACGTCGTCGGCGTTCATGTTGCGCGTGGGTTTGAAGTAGTCGGTGGTGTGGAACTTGATGTCGTCACGCAGGTGAAAGGTGTAGGTCAGGCCATCGGCGCTGATGTCCGGCAGGGCTTTGGCCAGTGCAGGAATCACTTCGGTGGTACCGGGCTTGAAGTCCACCAGGCGGTTGAACATGGTTTCCGCGGCGGCGTCAGCGGTGACGGCCGTGGTGTACAGGACCGGGTCGAAACCTTCCGGGCTGGCTTCGGTGCAGACCACCAGCGGTTTGGCCGAAATGCCGATCGCAACGCTCAACAGCGCAGCAGCAATGGCAGCTTGTAGCGGGAGCATTTTCATTAAGAGCCCTCTGCAATCGATTGAACCAGACAAGCGTAGACGGCGGGCTCGTCCTGAGCCCGCCGTCTACCTGGCGCTAATTAAAGAATGTTGAACGGGATGGTGGTTACCAGACGGAACTCACGGATGTTGCCGTCAGCCTGGTTAGCACTGGCGCGGTGGGTCACATAGGTACCACGAATAGTGGTGGCCTTGAGTGCGCCGCTCTGGATCGCGTAAGAGGTGCCGATGCCGTATTCCTGGTGGGTTTCGCCGTTCATCAGACGCAGGTCGCTACGTGCTTCACCGGCTGTGCCGTAGGCGGTGCCGGTGTAGTGAGTGCCGTCGATGCCCCAGCCGCGTGCCGAGTAGACGTTGAACTTCAGGCCTGGCACGCCGTATTCAGCCATGTTGAGGCCGTAGGCAATTTGGAAGGACTTCTCGTTCGGTCCGTTAAAGTCGGACGTCAGGGAGTTGGCCAGGTAGATGCCGTTGGTTTCGTGCAGGTAGTCGAAGTACTCGTCACCGTTGATGGCCTGGTAGGAGAAGGTCAGGCTGTGGGCTTGGTGAGTCAGGCCCAGCGACAACGAGTACGTGTCGTTGTCGATCTTGCCCATCTTCTTGCTGCCGGTATCGGTCGTTTTGTAGTAGTTCAGGCCGGTGGTCAGGCCCAGGACGTTGCTGTCACCCAGTTCATGGGTAGCGCCGACGTAGTACTGGTTCCAGAAGTCTTCAACATTGGCGGCGAAGACGCTGGTTTTCAGGCTTTTGAACGGCTGGTAGTTGAAGCCCAGGGTTTTGACTTTGTCGGTGGTCTGGCCATTACCGTACTCGGAACGGAACTTCGACAGGCTTTGCTCGGTACGTGGCGAAACGCGATCGAAGATACCGCCCTGGAACGACAGGTTGCTGAATTCTTCGCTGTTGAAGCTCACACCTTCAAAGCTCGAAGGCAGGGCACGGTTACCGATGGTGTCGACGATACCGCTGCTGAAGTTCTGGCGACCGGCGGTCAAGGTGGTGTTCGAAACACGGAACTTCACGTTGGCCAGGCCCAGTTTGCTCCACTGGTCGACAGCATCACCATTGTGATCAGCCAGGGTCCGGTTGGAGCCGCCCTTGATGTCGCGCGCGCTACGGTCCAGAACCAGGGCGTTGTAGACCGCCAATTCGGTACTCACGCCAACGGTGCCTTGGGTAAAGCCCGAAGTGCCGTTGAGGATGGTGCCTTGTACCCAGTTGGTACGATAGGCGTCGGTACGGGCTTCACCGTGCTTTTGGTAGGTGAATTTGCCACCGCGGAATTTTTGTTCGTTGGAGAACCAGTTACGGGTGGTACCGCCCAGGCTTGCTCCATCGATAAAGCCCTTGGCCTCGCTTTGGGCACTGGTGCCGGCCAATGTGGTGGGGACGAAGTCCTGGCTTTGGGTGTCAGCGTAGGCGGTCGCCGTGATGCTGCTGATGGCCAGGGCCAGAAGCGCTTTGCTACTCAGTTTCATGGATGAAGCTCCTTTGGTTCTCTTTTTAATGCCGGTCTTTTTAGGTGAACCGGCTATTGGGTGTGTAACTCGTTCAAGCCTTTGCAAACGTTTGCCGTAGGAAAATTCCCAACAAAAGGCTGCACGTTTGCCGGAGAGCCAACTTCGCTCTCCGCAATCCGGTTATTTTCTTATGGGTTTATACTGACGCCCGAGAACACGTTGCGGCCGAAGGGGCTCACTTTGAATCCTTCGACTTTGGCGCTTAACGGCTGGTTGACCGTCGAGTGGGCGACTGGCGTGATCGGCACCTGCTGCTTGAGCAGTTGCTGCGCCTGTTTGTACAGAACAGTCCTTTGTTCGCGGTCGGTGACGACCTTGGCTTGCTTGACCAGCTTGTCGTACGCCGTGTCACACCACATGGAGTAGTTGTTTCCGCCGATGGCGTCGCAGCTGTAGAGGGTGCCTAGCCAGTTGTCCGGGTCACCGTTGTCGCCGGTCCAGCCGATCAGGCTGATGTCGTGCTCACCGTTCTTGGTGCGCTTGATGTATTCGCCCCACTCGTAGCTGACGATCTTGACCTTGAGGCCGATCTTGGCCCAGTCGCTTTGCAGCATTTCAGCCATCAGCTTGGCGTTGGGGTTGTACGGTCGTTGCACCGGCATCGCCCAGAGGGTGATCTCGGTGCCTTCCTTCACGCCGGCGGCCTTGAGCAGTTCCTTGGCTTTTTCCGGGTTGTAGGCGGCATCCTTGATGGTGTCGTCGTAGGACCATTGGGTCGGCGGCATGGCGTTGACCGCCAACTGCCCGGCGCCCTGGTACACGGCATTCAGGATGCTCTGTTTGTTCACCGCCATGTCCAGCGCCTGGCGCACTTCGAGCTGGTCGAAGGGCTTGTGGCGCACGTTGTAGGCGATATAGCCCAGGTTGAAACCGGGTTTGGTCAGCAGTTGCAGTTTCGGGTCGGCCTTGAGGGCGTCGACGTCGGCTGGGCGAGGATGCAGAGTGATCTGGCACTCGCCGGCCTTGAGTTTCTGCACCCGCACCGAGGCGTCGGTGTTGATGGCGAAGATCAGTTGATCCAGCTTGACCCGGCTCGGGTCCCAGTACTGTTTGTTGCCCACATAACGAATCTGCGAGTCTTTCTGGTAGCGCTGGAACACAAATGGGCCAGTGCCGATCGGCTTCTGGTTGATATCGCTGGGCTTGCCTTCTTTGAGCAACTGCTCGGCGTACTCGGCCGACAGGATCGAGGCAAAGCTCATGGCGATGTTCTGTACAAACGCGGCGTCGACCGTGTTCAGGGTCATCACCACGGTGTGCGGGTCGGTTTTCTCGACCTTGGCAATGTTCTTGTTCAGGCTCATCCCGTTGAAGTACGGAAACTCAGTGGGGTAGGCCTTGCGAAACGGGTGGTCGGGGTCAAGCATGCGGTTGAAGGTGAACAGCACGTCGTCGGCGTTGAAGTCGCGGGTCGGCTTGAACTCCTTATTGCTGTGGAATTTCACCCCTTCACGCAGGTGGAAGGTATAGGTCAGGCCATCTGGCGAAATATCCCACTTGGTTGCCAGCCCAGGCACCACGTTAGTCGCCCCCTTTTCAAACTCAACCAGGCGGTTGTACAGCGGCTCGGCCGCATCGTTGTCGGTGGCGGTGGTGTACTGCGCAGTGTCAAAACCTGCCGGGCTGCCCTCAGAGCAGAACACCAGGCTCTTTTTCTCGGCGGCTTGGCCCATCGTGGCCACAGCCAGCAGGCTGGTGGCAAACATTGCGGATAGAACGGTGGTATGGCGCATGACGATCCCGATCCTTGTTTGTAGTTGTCATCAGCGAGCAATCACCCAGGCATGGAGCCCGGGAGACATCACTGATCCCACATACAGCAAGTGCCCATCAGATTGATGCTGCTGCTGTCCTACGACGTTATGGGTCGTAGACCTCGCAGTAAATGCGCCGAATCTGACTGACCTTGTAGGTAACGGAGGCACGAATCGCAGCTCGTTGCCGTAGGACGGCAACGGTTGCGGGTGTGGTCTGTTTCCTATGGTCCAGGCGGATGCAATAACGGCGACGTTATGAAACGTCGCCGTTATTGATCCTTACTTGCCGCTTACGCTCACGCCGTAGAAGGAGTTCAAGCCAAACGGGCTGATCTTGAAGTCCTGTACGTTGTTGCGCATGGGTTGATACACCGTCGAGTGCGCGATAGGTGTCATCGGGACTGCGTCTTTGAGGATATGTTGCGCCTGCTTGTACAGCTCGGTGCGTTTGGCGACATCCGACGTTGCCTTGGCTTCTTTTACGACGCCGTCGAATTTCTTGTCACACCATTTGGAGAAGTTGTTACCGGCCAGCGAGTCGCAGCCGAACAGCACGTTCAGCCAGTTGTCCGGGTCACCATTGTCGCCGCTCCAGCCAATGATCATGGCCTGGTTCTCGCCGCCTTTGGAACGCTTGATGTACTCGCCCCATTCGTAGCTGACGATGTTGACCTTCAGGCCGATCTGTTTCCAGTCGTTCTGCAGCATCTCAGCCATCAGCTTGGCGTTCGGGTTGTACGGACGTTGAACCGGCATGGCCCACAGGGTGATTTCGGTACCCTCTTTAACGCCGGCCTGCTTGAGCAGGTCCTTGGCCTTGGCCACGTCGTACGGCGCATCTTTGATGGTGGTGTCGTAGGACCATTGGGTCGGCGGCATGGCGTTGACGGCCAACTGACCGGCGCCCTGGTACACGGAATCGATGATCTGCTGCTTGTTCACCGACATGTCCAGAGCTTCACGTACGCGCAGGTCGGACAGTGGGTTAGGCGCGGTCTGGCCTTTCAAAACAGGCATGACGTTGTAAGCGATATAACCCAGGTTGAAACCGGCCTGGTGCGGCAGTTTCAGGTCCTTGTCGTCGCCCAGCGCCTTAAGGTCGGCCGGACGTGGGAACAGGGTGATCTGGCATTCGTTTTTCTTGAGTTTCTGGATACGTACCGACGGGTCGGTGGTGATGGCGAAGATCAGGTTGTCGATCTTCACGTCATCCGGTTTCCAGTAGTCCTTGTTGCCGGTGTAACGAATGTTCGAGTCTTTCTGGTAGCTCTTGAACACGAACGGGCCAGTGCCGATCGGCTTCTGGTTGATGTCCTGTGGCGTACCGTTTTTCAACAGCTGGGCTGCGTATTCAGCGGACTGGATCGAAGCGAAGCTCATTGCCAGGTTCTGGATGAAAGCGGCGTCCACGGTGCCAAGGGTGAACTTGACGGTGTGGTCATCGACTTTCTCGATGTTCTTGATGTTGGTGTCCATCCCCATGTCCGTGAAGTACGGGAACTCGGTGGGGTAGGCTTTGCGGAACGGGTCGTCCTTGTTGATCATGCGGTTGAACGTGAACAGCACGTCATCGGCATTGAAGGTACGAGTCGGTTTGAAGTACGAGGTGGTGTGGAACTTCACGCCGTCGCGCAGGTGGAAGGTGTACGTCAGGCCATCCGGGGAAACGTCCCAGCTGGTGGCCAGGCCAGGAACAACGGCGGTGCCGCCACGTTCGAACTGGCTAAGACGGTTGAACATGGTTTCGGCCGAAGCATCGAAGTCTGTTCCGGTGGTGTACTGGCCTGGATCAAAACCGGCCGGGCTCCCTTCGGAGCAGAACACCAGGTTAGTCGCCGCGTGGGCGAAAGGAGCTGCGGCCATAAGGCCAGCACTCACTAAAAGCGGAAGGACTGCGTGTTTAAGCATGTTGGCCTCATGATTTGTTGTCATTTTTGGTGGTGAGGGCGACCTCGTGAGTCGGCCTGCGGATACTTATGCAGGGGCCATACCCATTGCAAGATGCTGAACCGTTGCAAGAGTGAAACTGTGGTACGAACGTACAGGAATGTCGCATTTATGAAAGTTCCTACACAAATGCGTATATATGGGCGTTTTTTTCGGTGCGCGAGGTGCACCAAAAGGGCTCAACCGAGGCGTTTTGCGCACTCGGTTGGGGCGACTCTGTTACTTATCTAGACTGACACCGTAGAACGGCGTGAGCCCAAAAGGGCTGATCTTGAAGTCATGCACTTCCTTGCGAAGTGGCTGGAAAACCGTCGAGTTCGCAATAGGCGTTATAGGTACTTGTTCCTTAAGGATTTTTTGTGCCTGTTGATACCACTTGATGCGCTGCTCGCGGTCGTTGCTGACCTTGGCCTGCTGCACGAGTTTGTCGTAGGCGGGGTTACACCATTTAGCGTAGTTGCTGCCCTTGACCGCAGCACAACTGTAGAGCACGCCGAGCCAGTTATCCGGGTCGCCATTGTCTCCGGTCCAGCCATAAATCATCGCGTCGTGCTCGCCATTTTTGGCGCGCTTGATGTATTCGCCCCACTCATAGCTGATTATGTTGGCTTTGATACCGACTTTATCCCAATCCTGCTGGATCATTTGTGCGGACATTCGCGCATTGGGATTTGAGGCGCGCTGAACGGTCATCGCCCAGAGATTGATGGTGGTACCTGGTGCAACCCCTGCTTCTTTTAGTAGCGCCCGCGCCTTGGTCGGGTCGTAAGGCGCGTCCTTGATATTCGGGTCATAAGACCACTGCGCTGGTGGCAGTGCGTTCTGCGCCAATTGCCCGGCGCTCTGGTACACAGCCTTGATGATTGCCGGTTTGTCGATGGCCATGTCCAGGGCCTGACGCACCTTGAGCTGGTCCAGCGGTGGGTGGGTCACGTTGTAGGCCAGAAAGCCCAGGTTGAAACCGGCTTGTTGCAGCACGCGCAGGTTCGGATCCTGTTTCATCACTTCAATGTCGGAGGGGCGTGGGTAGCCGCTGACCTGGCATTCGCCGGCCTTGAGTTTCTGCAAGCGTGCGGCGGCGTCCGGGGTGATCGCGAACACCAAGTTATCCAGCTTCACATCCTCAGGCTTCCAATACTGTTTATTGGCGACGTAGCGAATCTGCGAGTCTTTCTGGTAACGCTTGAACACGAACGGCCCGGTGCCGACCGGTTTCTGATTGATCTCCTCGGCTTTGCCTTCCTTCAATAGCTGGGCGGCGTATTCGGCGGATTGCACCGAGGCAAAACTCATGGCCAGGTTCTGCACGAACGAAGCATCGACATTGTTCAGGTTGAAACGCACGGTGTGGTCGTCGAGTTTGTCGACGCTTTTGATCGTTGTGTTCAAGCCCATGTCGGTGAAATACGGCGACTCGGATGGGTAGGCCTTACGGAATGGACTGTCGGCATCCAGCAGGCGATTGAAGGTGAACAACACATCATCCGCGTTGAAATCGCGGGTAGGGGTGAAGAAATCCGTGGTGTGGAACTTGACGCCATCACGCAGGTGGAAGGTGTAGGTCAGGCCGTCTTTGGATACATCCCAGCTCGTCGCCAGGCCGGGTTCGATTTCGGTGCCGCCACGCTTGAACTGGGTCAGGCGGTTGAACACGGTTTCGGCGGAGGCATCAAAATCGGTGCCGCTGGTGTACTGGCTGGGGTCGAAACCGGCAGGGCTGGCTTCGGAGCAGTAGACCAAGGTGCTGGCCGCGTGGGCCATTGGCATAAAGGCCAGGAGGCCTGCGGCGAGGAGGAGCGGTTTGATGGCGATTCTTTCCATGGAGACCCCTGAAGTGGCAGGCATATAAGCCGCCCAAACGAAAACGGCGGTCACCGAGGTTACCGCCGTTCAGGTTTGTCAGGTAGAGGTCACTGCATCTGCACTTCAATCACGCCGTCGGCGCTCATATTGACTTGGCTGGTGCCGGCTTCCACTTCAGGCGTCGGCGCTGAATCCGCCATAGCCGCTTTCATCATCATCCCGCCATTTCGGGCGTACGGTTGTGGGTAACCATTGGTGTTGAAGTTCAGGTTGACGATCTTGTAACCCTTGCCGCCCAGCGCGTCGGTGGCCAGTTGCGCACGAGCCTTGAACGCGGCAACGGCGTCTTTGAGCAGCGCATCTTCGCTGGACTTACGCGTGCTGTCGGCGATGGCGAAGTCCATGTTTTCCATTTTCAGGGTGTTCAGCAGGTCACCGGTGAGCTTGGACAGTGCCGGGAAGTCCGCGCTTTCCAGGCGCAGTTCAGCGCGCTCACGCCAGCCGGTGATCTTCTGGTTCTTGTTGTCGTAGATCGGGTAGCTGTTACGGCTGCCCTGGCGCAGGGTCACGCCTTTGACTTCGCGTGCCTCGCCCAACGCCTTGTTCATGGTGGTGGTGATTTCGGCGGCGAGCTTGGCCGGGTCGCTGTTCTGGGACTCGGTGTAAAGGGTGACGATCATCTTGTCGCGGGCAACCTCCTGGCTGACCTCGGCGCGCAGGGAAATCTGGTTGTAATTCAGCGCATCGGCGGCGATTGCCGGGAGGCTGGCAAGGGCGCCAACGCTGAGGGTGATAACAGCTGCACTGCGAGTGAAACGAGACATGGAAGCTCCTTAAGGGTGTTCGTGTTCGGTATGACTGTAGACGGTGGCATCGGGTTCTTCGGGTTTACACATTACCTACAAGTTGTCGGGGTGCCGACGAACGGTCATTTGCCAAGCCTGCGTCAAAGAGCCACACATGCCGTGCCAGCAGGTCTGCTTCGTTTATACTCCTGCCGATCCGCCTGCAGCGCTCATCGGGAGAGCTCATGCTCGCCGCCGTAAAACTGACTTCCGCCACACGCCAGAACCTTTGGCGCCTGACGTTCATTCGCACCTTGGTACTGGCCGCACAGGCCGGCTCCGTCGGGCTCGCGTATTGGTTCGACCTGTTGCCGTTGCCCTGGCTGCAACTGGGCGTGACCCTCGGTTTCTCCATCGTGCTGTGTGTGTTCACCGCCATTCGGCTGCGCACCACGTGGCCGGTGACCGAGTTGGAGTATGCCCTGCAACTGGCCTGCGACTTGTTTATCCACAGTGTGTTGCTTTATTTCTCCGGCGGTTCCACCAACCCGTTTGTTTCTTATTACCTGGTGCCACTGACCATCGCTGCCGTGACTTTGCCATGGCGCTACTCGGTGGTGTTGTCAGGTATAGCGCTGACTCTGTACACCTTGCTGCTGGCGCGGTTCTATCCCTTGCAAACCTTCCCCATCGCCCGGGAAAACCTGCAGATCTACGGGATGTGGCTGAGTTTTGCGCTGTCCGCCGCAGTCATTACTTTCTTCGCTGCACGCATGGCCGAAGAGCTGCGCCGCCAAGAGGAGTTGCGCGCCATTCGCCGCGAAGAGGGCCTGCGTGACCAGCAACTGCTGGCCGTCGCCACCCAGGCCGCCGGCGCCGCCCATGAACTGGGCACGCCGCTGGCCACCATGAGCGTGCTGCTCAACGAAATGGCTCAGGATCACCATGACCCGGCGTTGCAAGAGGATCTCGGCGTGCTGCGCGAGCAGGTCAAGCAGTGCAAGCACACCTTGCAGCAACTGGTGCGCGCCGCTGAAGCCAATCGCCGCCTGGCGGTGGAGATGCAGGACGTTACCCAGTGGCTCGACGAGGCCCTGAACCGCTGGCATTTGATGCGCCCTGAAGCCAGCTACCGCTTCCATTTGCTGGGTCAGGGCAGTGTGCCGCGCATGGCGCCGCCGCCGGACTTGACCCAAGCCTTGCTCAACCTGCTGAACAACGCCGCCGACGCTTGCCCCGAGGGTTTGGGCGTGCAACTGGACTGGGACGCGGAAAACGTGACCATCAGTATTCGTGACCACGGTGCAGGCGTGCCGCTGGCGATTGCCGAGCAGATCGGCAAACCCTTCTTTACCACCAAGGGCAAAGGCTTCGGCCTGGGCCTGTTTTTGAGCAAGGCCAGCGTGACTCGCGCGGGCGGCTCAGTGAAGCTCTATAGTCATGAGGAAGGTGGCACGCTCACCGAGCTGCGCCTGCCCCGTGTCGCACGAGGAGATATCGATGAGTGACGAGATCCAAGTCGAAGGCGAAGAACTGCCGCACCTGTTGCTGGTAGATGACGACGCCACCTTTACCCGCGTCATGGCGCGTGCCATGAGCCGTCGTGGTTTTCGCGTGAGCACCGCAGGCTCGGCCGAAGAGGGCCTGACCATTGCACAGGCCGACTTACCGGACTACGCCGCGCTTGACCTGAAAATGGACGGCGACTCCGGCCTGGTGCTGCTGCCCAAACTGCTGGAACTCGACCCGGAAATGCGCGTGGTGATCCTCACCGGTTATTCCAGCATTGCCACCGCCGTCGAGGCCATCAAGCGTGGCGCCTGCAACTACCTGTGCAAACCGGCCGATGCCGACGACGTGCTGGCCGCCTTGCTGTCCGAGCACGCTGACCTCGACACCCTGGTGCCGGAAAATCCGATGTCGGTGGACCGTCTGCAGTGGGAGCATATTCAGCGCGTGCTGACCGAACACGAAGGCAATATATCCGCCACTGCCCGCGCCCTGGGCATGCACCGCCGCACCCTGCAACGCAAGCTGCAGAAGCGTCCGGTACGGCGCTGAACGAAGTCTGAACAATCTGCTTCAGGCTGCACGGAGCCCTGAACCGATCGTCTATGATCGGTTCAAACGCCTGTCATTTTTTCCCTACCGAGCCTGAACGATGAATCAGAACGCTGAGTATTGCGCGGTCAACGACGCGGTGCGTGGGCAATTTTTCCGCCGAACCTGGGCGATGATCACGCCCTATTGGCGCAGTGAAGAGAAGGGCAAGGCCTGGTTGTTGCTGGCCGCAGTGATCGGCCTGTCGCTGTTCAGTGTGGCGATCTCCGTGTGGATCAACCACTGGTACAAGGATTTCTACAACGCTCTGGAGAAAAAGGACACGGCTGCCTTCTGGCAACTGATTGGCTATTTCGGCGGGATCGCTGCCGTGGCCATTCTCGGCGCGGTGTACCGCCTCTACCTGACCCAGATGCTGACCATCCGCTGGCGTGCCTGGCTCACCGAAAAACACTTCGCGCGCTGGCTAGCGGACAAAAACTACTACCAGCTGGAGCAGGGCGGCTATACCGATAACCCGGACCAGCGGATTTCCGAAGACCTTAACAACTTCACTTCCAGCACTTTGAGCCTTGGGCTAGGGTTGCTGCGCAACGTGGTCAGCTTGGTGTCGTTCTCGATCATCCTGTGGGGCGTGTCGGGCAGTATCGAAGTTTTTGGCATCACCATCCCCGGTTATATGTTCTGGTGTGCGCTGCTGTACGCCGCCGTAGGCAGTTGGCTGACGCACCTGATAGGTCGTCGCTTGATCGGCTTGAGCAACCAACAACAACGTTTCGAGGCGGACCTGCGTTTTTCCATGGTTCGGGTGCGTGAGAACGCCGAAAGCATCGCTCTGTACAATGGCGAGCCGAATGAAAAGCAGCGCTTGAGCACGCGCTTCGGTCAGGTGTGGCACAACTTCTGGGACATCATGAAAGTGTCCAAACGCCTGACTTTCTTCACCGCCGGCTACAGCCAGATCGCAATCATCTTCCCGTTTATCGTCGCCGCGCCGCGCTACTTTACCGGCAAGATCGAGCTGGGCGAGCTGATGCAAATCAACTCGGCGTTCGGCAACGTGCAGGAAAACTTCAGCTGGTTTATCAGCGCGTATTCGGAATTGGCTTCGTGGCGCGCTACCAGCGATCGTCTATTGAGCTTCCATCAGGCCATGAGTGACAACGAGCAACGTGCCCCGGCAATCGATGTACGCCCCGAGGGCGAGCGGCTGGTGGTGCAGGATCTGGGCATGGATCTGGCCGACGGCCGCCACTTGCTCACCGATGCCGACATGACCGTGGAACCGGGTCAGCGAGTCATGCTCAGCGGCCGTTCCGGCAGCGGTAAAAGTACCTTGCTGCGGGCGATGGGTCACCTTTGGCCGGCAGGTCACGGCAGCATTCGCCTGCCGGCTGCGCGTTATTTGTTCCTGCCGCAGAAGCCTTACTTGCCGATTGGCACCTTGAAGGCTGCCTTGAGTTATCCACAGGACGACAGCATCTACCCGACAGAACGTTATGCACAGGTCCTGGAGACTTGCCGTTTGCCGCATCTGGTCGCGCGTTTGGATGAAGCTAACCATTGGCAGCGCATGCTCTCGCCGGGCGAGCAGCAGCGTTTGGCTTTTGCACGAGCGTTGTTGTTTGCACCGCAGTGGCTGTACATGGACGAGGCGACTTCGGCGATGGATGAAGAGGATGAGGCGACGCTGTATCAAGCGTTGATCGATGAGTTGCCGGGGCTGAGCATCGTCAGTGTCGGCCATCGCAGCAGCCTCAAACGCTTCCATGGGCGGCATGTTCGGATTGAGAGTGGGTTGTTGCAGGAGCAGCCGGTCTGATGGAGTGAACACCCACAAAAAAGCCCGGCTGATCATCGATCAGTCGGGCTTTTTTAGTGCTTGAAAATGACTTACTTCTTCAAGCCGTAATGCTCATCCAGCATGCCTGGGGCGTTCGGCGTTTTTGGCGCGTAGTCCCGTGGTGGCTCCTGATTTTCCCGGGGTGGGGTCAGGCGTTCCCGTGGCGCTTGCGGTGTATCGGAATGCAGCGCGGCCAGCAGGCGCTGACGCGTGATGTCGTCGAGGGCCAGGCGGTTGGCGCCATCGGCGAGGTGGTCCTGTACTTCCTGGTAGCTCTGGGTGAGTTTCTTGACCAGGGTCGCGGTGCTGTTGAAGTGGGTAACAACCTCGTTCTGATAACTGTCAAAACGTTCCTGAATGTCATCCAGCTGACGCTGCGTGCGGTTAGGCGCGGCATTCGGCAGCAGGCGAGCAACCAGGAATCCAATGGCGACACCGGCAACCAGGGCGAGAGTCGGCAACAACCAAACTAAGAGCGAGTGTTCCACGAGTCCTTCCTCTATAAACGGCTTTGCTTTACGTTAACGGCTCGGACCTGCGCTGTATACCGCGATTAAGCTCGCAATGATGCCATGCACAGACTTTTAGCTAGACGAGTCGACCCTTTGAGAGGTCACGGAGTTCATTCCTTGCTCATGCGTGAAACCCCCGTTTTGATCGATGGCCCGGTAGGCCAATTGGAAGCCCTGTACCTGGATCACCCCGAACCACGTGGCCTGGCGCTGATTTGCCACCCTAACCCGGTGCAGGGTGGGACCATGCTCAATAAAGTCGTATCGACCCTGCAGCGCACTGCTCGTGATGCGGGTTTGATTACGTTACGTTTCAACTACCGTGGCGTTGGCGCGAGTGCCGGCACCCACGATATGAGCACCGGTGAAGTGGACGATGCCGAAGCGGCTGCCACCTGGCTGCGGGAAAAGCACCCCGACCTGCCGATCACCTTGCTCGGTTTTTCATTCGGCGGCTATGTGGCTGCCAGCCTCGGCGGGCGTCTTGAAGCCAAGGGCGAAAAGCTCGCGCACCTGTTCATGGTCGCCGCCGCAGTGATGCGCCTGCGCGACACCGACGTGTTGCCTCAAGGCTGCCCATTGACCTTGATCCAGCCGGAAACCGACGAAGTGGTTGATCCGCAGACCGTCTACGACTGGTCCGCCGCCCTGAAACGCCCCCATACGCTTCTGAAAGTGGCAGAATGCGGACACTTTTTTCATGGCAAGCTCACCGATCTCAAGGATCTGGTGCTGCCGCGCCTCTCGAATTGATAGCAGTCTGATAAGCGATTACCCATGACGACTCGTACCCGTATCCTCACCGGCATCACCACCACCGGCACGCCGCACCTGGGCAACTACGCCGGTGCGATCCGCCCGGCGATCCTCGCCAGCCAGGACGCCAATGCCGATTCCTTCTACTTCCTGGCCGACTACCACGCCCTGATCAAATGCGATGACCCGCAGCGCATCCAGCGCTCGCGTATGGAAATCGCCGCGACCTGGCTGGCCGGTGGCCTGGATGTGAACCGGGTGACCTTCTATCGACAGTCCGACATCCCGGAAATCCCCGAGCTGACCTGGCTGCTGACCTGCGTCGCCGCCAAAGGCCTGCTCAACCGCGCCCACGCTTATAAGGCGTCGGTGGACAAGAACGTGGAAAACGGCGAAGACCCGGATGCGGGCATCAGCATGGGTTTGTACAGCTACCCGGTGCTGATGGCGGCGGACATCCTGATGTTCAACGCGCACAAGGTGCCGGTTGGCCGCGACCAGATCCAACACGTGGAAATGGCCCGCGATATCGGCCAGCGCTTCAACCACCTGTTCGGCAACGGTAAAGAATTCTTCACCATGCCTGAGGCGTTGATCGAAGAAAGCGTCGCCACCTTGCCGGGCTTGGATGGTCGCAAGATGTCGAAGAGCTATGACAACACCATCCCGTTGTTCACCAGCGCCAAGGACATGAAAGACGCCATCTCGCGGATCGTCACCGACTCCCGCGCGCCCGGCGAGGCCAAGGACCCGGACAACTCGCACCTGTTCACCTTGTTCCAGGCATTTGCCAGCAAGGCACAGGAAGCAGAGTTCCGCGCTGAGCTGTTGCAGGGCCTGGGTTGGGGTGAGGCGAAGAACCGTCTGTTCCAACTGCTGGACGAGCAACTGGGCGAGGCCCGTGAGCGCTACCACCAACTGATGTCGCGCCCTTCGGACATGGAAGACCTGTTGCTGATCGGTGCCAAGAAAGCCCGTGCCGTGGCGGCACCGTTCCTGGCCGAGCTGCGTGAAGCGGTGGGCCTGCGTTCGTTCGTCGAGCAGGCTGCGGCGCCGGTCGCGACCAAGAAGAAAGCCGCTAAAGCTGCGCGTTTTGTGAGCTTCCGCGAAGACGACGGCAGCTTCCGCTTCCGCCTGTTGGCGGCCGATGGAGAACAACTGCTGTTGTCGCGCAATTTTGCCGACGGCAAAGCGGCTGGCGCGGTGACCAAGCAGTTGCAAAGCGGCGACGCGTTGGACGTGCGCACTGAAGCCCTGAGCTTCAGCGTATGGCTGGACGGTGATGTCGTGGCCGACAGTGCCGAGTTCGCCGACGGTGCATCGCGCGATGCCGCCATCGCTGCCTTGCGCGTTGCGTTGACCCCAATCGAGGATTAACCCGACCAAGGGTTGATTGCCATTATCCAGGGCCGTCGTTACAGTGGCGGCCCGTTTTTGTTGCCTTGCTAACGAATTATGACGCCCCTAGAACGATATCAAGCTGATCTGAAACGCCCTGAATTCTTCCATGACGCAGCCCAGGAAAATGCGGTGCGTCATTTACAGCGCCTGTACGACGACCTGGTCGCGGCCTCGCAAAGCAAACCAGGGATGTTCAGCAAGCTGTTTGGCAAGAAAGACCACACGCCGGTTAAAGGCCTGTATTTCTGGGGTGGCGTTGGCCGGGGCAAGACCTACCTGGTAGACACTTTCTTCGAAGCGCTGCCGTTCAGGGAAAAGGTCCGCACGCACTTCCACCGCTTCATGAAGCGTGTGCACGAAGAGATGAAGACCCTGCCGGGAGAGAAAAACCCGCTGACCATCATCGCCAAGCGCTTCTCCGACGAAGCACGGGTGATTTGCTTCGATGAATTCTTTGTCTCCGACATCACCGACGCCATGATCCTCGGCACGCTGATGGAAGAGCTGTTCAAAAACGGTGTGACCCTGGTCGCCACCTCGAACATCGTGCCTGACGGCTTGTACAAGGATGGCCTGCAACGTGCACGCTTCCTGCCGGCCATCGCGCTGATCAAGCAGAACACCGAGATCGTCAACGTCGACAGCGGTGTCGACTACCGCTTGCGTCACCTTGAGCAGGCGGAGCTGTTCCACTTTCCGCTGAACGAAGCGGCGCACGAGAGCCTGCGCAAAAGCTTCCGCGCCCTGACGCCGGAATGCACTCAGGCGGTGGAAAACGACAAGTTGATGATCGAGAACCGCGAAATCATCGCATTGCGCACTTGCGATGACGTGGCCTGGTTCGACTTCCGTGCATTGTGCGACGGCCCGCGCAGCCAGAACGACTACATCGAACTGGGCAAGATCTTCCACGCGGTGATCTTGAGCGGCGTTGAACAGATGAGCGTTACCACTGATGACATTGCGCGCCGTTTTATCAACATGGTCGACGAGTTCTACGACCGTAACGTCAAGTTGATCATCTCGGCGGAAGTCGAGCTCAAGGACCTCTACACCGGCGGTCGCTTGAACTTCGAATTCCAACGCACGCTGAGCCGCCTGCTGGAAATGCAATCCCACGAGTTCCTGTCGCGCGGGCACAAGCCTTAAGCACATGCACGGGCGTTCCCACGCGGAGCGTGGGAACGATCATGTGCTTACGCGGCCTGTTGGAACTGCTGGCGGTACTGGTTAGGCGACAGCTCGGTGTGCTGCCTGAACAACCGCGCAAAGAAGCTCGCATCGTCGTAACCCACCTCGTAACTGATGGTCTTGATGCTTTTGCGGCTGGCCGAGAGCAAGCCCTTGGCGGTCTCTATACGTAAGCGCTGCAAGTAGTGCAGGGGCTTGTCACCGGTGGCTGTCTGGAAGCGGCGCATGAAGTTGCGAATGCTCATGCCGTGTTCCCGGGCGACGTCTTCGAAGCGGAACTTGTCGGCGAAATGCTCTTCGAGCCAATGCTGGATCTGCAGGATAATCACGTCCTGATGCAGCTTCTGGCCACCAAAACCAATGCGTCCCGGCGAGTAGCTGCGTTGCACTTCATAGAGAATGTCGCGGGCCACGGCCTGGGCGATGTTGGCGCCGCAGAAGCGTTCGATCAGATAAATATAGAGGTCGCAGGCGGAGGTGGTGCCGCCAGCGCAATACAGGTTGTCGGCGTCGGTAAGGTGCTTGTCCTGGTTGAGCTGCACCTTGGGGAAGCGTTCGCTGAAGGCGTTGAAAAAACGCCAGTAGGTGGTCGCTTCCTTGCCATCGAGTAACCCTGCTTCGGCGAGCCAGAACACCCCGGTGGCCTCACCGCACAGTACCGCGCCGCGTGCGTGTTGTTCGCGCAGCCACGGCAGCACTTGCGGATATCGGGTGCACAGGGCGTCGAAATCATCCCAGAAGGCCGGCAACACAATGATGTCGGCGTTTTCCAGGCCGCCGTCCACCGGCATGATCACATCACTGAAGCTGCGCACCGATTGCCCGTCCGGGCTGACCAGGCGCGTTTCAAACGCCGGGGTCAGGCCCAGGCCTTGTTGCTTGCCATACCGCAGGCTGGCGAGATGGAAGAAATCCTTGGCTTGCATGAGGGTGGAAGCGAATACCCGATCAATGGCCAAAATGCTGACGCGCCGCAAGGGCGTGGAGATTTGGTTAGACATAATTTCATTTATTCTTATAGGGGAAAGTGGTCACCAGACGGCTGGATCGTCTTATTTTTTGTCGCATGTGTCCAGTGTCCCGTGACGCCTTCGCGGCATAGTCTCTGTGGACTCGTCCTTGTCCGACAATCCACGCAGGTGACCCATGATCCCCAGAACCTTGTTCAGCTCGGAGCACGAACTCTTCCGCGAGAGCGTGCGAACCTTCCTCGAAAAGCACGCTGCACCGTTCCATGGGCAGTGGGAAAAACAGGGTTATATCGACCGTGATCTATGGAACAAGGCGGGGGAGGCGGGCATGTTGTGTTCCCATCTGCCGGAGGAATACGGCGGCCTGGGCGCGGACTTTTTGTACAGTGCGGTGGTGATCGAAGAGATCAGCCGATTGGGTTTGACCGGCATTGGTTTTTCCCTGCATTCGGACATTGTTGCGCCGTACATCCTGCATTACGGCAGCGAAGCGCTGAAGCACAAATACCTGCCCAAATTGATCTCCGGCGAGAAGGTTACGGCCATCGCAATGACCGAGCCGGGTGCCGGTTCCGACCTGCAAGGGGTCAAGACCACTGCGGTTCTGGACGGTGATGAGTATGTGATCAATGGTTCGAAGACTTTTATTACCAACGGCTATCTTGCTGACCTGGTGATTGTCGTGGCCAAGACCGATCCCAAGGCCGGTGCCAAGGGTACCAGCCTGTTTCTGGTGGAAGCCGACACGCCGGGATTCGACAAGGGCAAGCGCCTGGAAAAGGTCGGCATGAAGGCTCAGGACACTTCGGAGCTGTTCTTCCAGGACGTGCGGGTGCCCAAGGAGAACCTGCTGGGGCAGGCGGGCGCAGGCTTCGCGTATTTGATGCAGGAGTTGCCGCAGGAGCGTTTGACTGTGGCGATTGGTGCGTTGTCGTCCGCTGAGGCTGGGCTGCAGTGGACGCTGGACTACACCCGCGAGCGCAAGGCGTTCGGCAAGGCGATTGCCGATTTCCAGAACACCCGGTTCAAGCTGGCGGAGATGGCCACCGAGATTCAGATTGGTCGCGTATTTGTGGACAAATGCATGGCGCTGCATTTGGAGGGCAAGCTCGACGTGCCCACGGCTGCGATGGCCAAGTACTGGGCGACGGACCTGCAATGCAAAGTGCTCGACGAGTGCGTGCAACTGCACGGCGGCTACGGCTTCATGTGGGAATACCCGATCGCGCGGGCCTGGGCGGATGCGCGGGTGCAGCGGATTTATGCGGGGACTAACGAGATCATGAAGGAGATTATTGCGCGGGCGCTTTGAAGGTTTTGTGGTGTGCCGATCGTTCCCACGCTCCGCGTGGGAATGCCGCACTGGACGCTCCGCGTCCGCTTTAAGGTCGTGACGCAGAGCGTCACAGGATGCATTCCCACGCGGAGCGTGGGAACGATCATTGCGGGCTAATCAAGGTGCTGGATTCGGGTGATCCTTTTGAATCGCCTCAATCCCCGCCAACACTTCAGCTGACAACTTCAAATCAGCACTGGCGATGTTGCTATCCAGCTGCTCCAGGCTCGTGGCGCCGATGATGTTGCTGGTCACAAACGGTTGCTGCGTCACAAACGCCAACGCCATCTGTGCCGGGTCCAGGCCGTGTTCCCGAGCCAGTGCCACGTAACGGCTGCACGCCGCCTCCGACTGCGGGTTGAAGTAGCGGCTGAAGCGGCTGTATTCCGTCAGGCGGGCTTTTGCCGGGCGTGCACCGCCTTCGTACTTGCCGCTGAGCATGCCGAACGCCAGGGGCGAGTAGGCTAGCAGGCCGCATTGTTCACGAATTGCGATTTCCGCCAGGCCCACTTCAAAGCTGCGGTTGAGCAGGTTGTAGGGGTTCTGGATTGATACGGCACGGGTCCAGCCACGGGCTTCGGCCAGGGCCAGGAATTTCATGGTGCCCCACGGCGTTTCGTTGGACAGGCCGATGTGGCGGATCTTGCCGGCCTTGACCTGCTCATCCAGCACTTCGAGGGTTTCTTCCAGTGGTGTGAGGTTGTCTTCGTCCTTGTGCTTGTAGCTCAGTTGGCCGAAGAAGTTGGTGCTGCGCTCCGGCCAGTGCAGTTGGTAGAGGTCGATCCAGTCGGTTTGCAGGCGTTTGAGGCTGGCGTCCAGGGCTTCGACGATGTGCTTGCGGTTGTGGCGCAAGTGACCGTCGCGGATGTAGTCGATAGTGTTGCCGGGGCCGGCGATCTTGCTGGCGAGAATCCAGTCGGCACGGTCGCCGCGGCTTTTGAAGTAATTACCGATGTAGCGCTCGGTGGTGGCATAGGTGTCGGCCTTGGGCGGTACCGGGTACATTTCCGCTGTATCGAGGAAGTTGATCCCTGCGGCCTTGGCCCGTTCGATCTGCGCGAAGGCCTCTGTCTCGCTGTTTTGCTCGCCCCAGGTCATGGTGCCCAAGGCTATCGCGCTCACGTTCAGATCCGTACGGCCCAGCTGTCGATAATCCATCGGGTACTCCTTCGGGGAAAACAATCATAAAAGCAGGTTGAATTTTTTTTCGCAATCTGCATAATTGCCCACCTCTTTCTGCAGTGGAAGTGATGCGCCGCCTGCCGAAGAATCTTGCCGTTGAACGGACGCGCCGACCCGAGCCCCCGATAGCGTCTGTATCCGGCTGCCTTTGACTTGTCAAAGTACGCACTATTCAGTAAGATCCGCCGTCTAATTTACAGGGCGGCCCCTGAGGCTATTAAAGAATGACAACTTTTACTGCAAAACCGGAAACAGTTCAGCGCGACTGGTTTGTCGTCGACGCCGCTGGTCAGACCCTGGGTCGTCTGGCCACTGAAGTCGCCAGCCGTCTGCGTGGCAAGCACAAGCCTGAGTACACCCCTCACGTTGACACCGGTGACTACATCGTGATCATCAACGCTGAGCAGGTACGTGTTACCGGCAACAAAGCGCAAGACAAAATGTACTACCGTCACTCCGGTTTCCCAGGCGGTATCAAGTCTTCCAACTTTGAAGGCCTGATTTCCAAGAAGCCTGAAGCCCCGATCGAAATCGCGGTCAAAGGCATGCTGCCGAAGGGCCCACTGGGTCGCGATATGTTTCGCAAGCTGAAAGTCTATGCGGGCGCTGTACACCCTCATGCTGCTCAGCAGCCCCAAGAACTGAAGTTTTAACGGAATAGTTCATTATGTCGGCGACTCAAAATTACGGCACTGGCCGTCGCAAAACCGCAACCGCACGCGTTTTCCTGCGTCCGGGCACTGGTAACATCTCGATCAACAACCGCACTCTGGAAAATTTCTTCGGTCGCGAAACTGCCCGCATGGTAGTTCGTCAGCCGCTGGAACTGACCGAGACCGTTGAAAAGTTCGACATCTACGTCACCGTTATCGGTGGCGGTGTAAGTGGTCAAGCTGGCGCAATCCGCCACGGTATCACTCGCGCTCTGATGCAGTACGACGAAACCCTGCGTGGCGCTCTGCGCAAAGCTGGCTTCGTAACTCGCGATGCCCGTGAAGTTGAACGTAAGAAAGTCGGTCTGCGTAAAGCGCGTAAGCGTCCGCAGTACTCGAAGCGTTAATTCGCTTTACGTTCCACAAAAACGCCCAGCCTCCTCACGGAGCTGGGCGTTTTTTATTGCCTGCGATTTATGCACAAATTTCTCCGTGACAACTTGCCACATCCGTAGACCCCCTATACTACAAGGCCTGGAGGCGGAGGCCCGGGCAATTCCCTTGTCAGACGTGGGGCTTTTCATTACCATTCGGCAAAATTTTTATAAGTTCAGATTTAATACTTAGTAGACGCCTGATTTAACAGGCCAAAAAGCTGATGGGAGAGGACTGAATGAGCAATGACGGCGTGAATGCAGGCCGGCGTCGCTTCTTGGTAGCAGCCACATCCGTGGTGGGTGCTGCAGGAGCGGTGGGGGCTGCGGTCCCGTTCGTGGGGTCATGGTTTCCCAGTGCCAAGGCGAAAGCCGCAGGTGCACCGGTGAAGGTGAATATCAGCAAGATCGACCCAGGCCAGCAAATGATTGCTGAGTGGCGCGGTCAGCCAGTGTTCATTGTTCGTCGTACCGAGGAAATCCTGGGGAATCTGAAGAAAATCGAAGGTCAGCTGTCTGACCCCGACTCGAAGAATTCCGACCAACCCGCCTACGTCGATAAGGAAATCCGTTCGATCAAGCCAGAGATTCTGCTGCTGATCGGTATTTGCACCCATCTGGGTTGCTCGCCTACCTTCCGCCCCGAAGTCGCTCCTGCTGACCTGGGCAAGGACTGGGTCGGTGGCTACTTCTGCCCTTGCCACGGTTCTCACTACGACCTGGCCGGCCGCGTCTACAAGTCACAACCCGCACCCTTGAACCTGCCGGTTCCACCACATCACTACGAGACTGACAGTGTCATTGTCATTGGCGTCGACGAGGGGGAGAAAGCCTGATGAGCAAGTTCATGGATTGGGTCGATGCGCGCTTCCCCGCCACCAAAATGTGGGAAGACCATCTCAGCAAATATTACGCTCCAAAAAACTTCAACTTCTTCTACTTCTTCGGCTCCCTGGCACTGTTGGTGTTGGTCAACCAGATCGTCACCGGCGTCTGGCTGACCATGAGCTACACGCCATCGGCAGAAGAGGCGTTTGCGTCCGTCGAATACATCATGCGTGACGTCGAGTACGGCTCGATCCTGCGCCTGCTGCACTCCACTGGCGCCTCGGCATTCTTCATCGTCGTCTACATGCACATGTTCCGTGGCTTGCTCTACGGTTCGTACCAGAAGCCCCGCGAGCTGGTGTGGGTCTTCGGCATGTTGATCTACCTGGCGCTGATGGCCGAAGCCTTCATGGGTTACCTGCTGCCGTGGGGCCAGATGTCGTACTGGGGTGCCCAGGTGATCATCTCGCTGTTTGGTGCGATCCCGGTCATCGGCAACGACCTGACCCAGTGGATCCGTGGTGACTACCTGATCTCCGGCATCACCCTGAACCGCTTCTTCGCCTTGCACGTGGTGGCCCTGCCGATCGTGATTCTGGGCTTGGTGGTGCTGCACATTCTGGCGCTGCACGAAGTGGGTTCCAACAACCCGGATGGCGTGGACATCAAGAAGCACAAAGACGCAAACGGCGTACCGTTGGACGGCATTCCGTTCCACCCGTACTACACCGTGAAAGACATTGTCGGCGTGGTGGTGTTCCTGTTTATCTTCTGCTCGATCGTGTTCTTTTTCCCGGAGATGGGCGGTTATTTCCTGGAGAAGCCTAACTTCGAACAGGCCAATGCCTTCAAGACACCTGAGCATATTGCCCCGGTCTGGTACTTCACGCCGTTCTACGCCATCTTGCGGGCCATCCCCGACAAGCTTATGGGCGTGATGGCGATGGGCGCTTCGATCGCACTGCTATTCGTCTTGCCGTGGCTCGACCGCAGCCCGGTCAAGTCCATGCGCTACAAAGGCTGGCTGAGCAAGATCTGGCTGTGGGTATTCTGCATCGCGTTCGTGATCTTGGGTGTACTGGGCGTATTGGCGCCAACCCCTGAGCGTACGTTGCTGTCGCAGGTCTGCACCTTCCTGTATTTCGCCTACTTCATTCTGATGCCGTTCTACACCCGGCTCGAGAAGACCAAACCGGTTCCGGAAAGGGTGACTGGCTGATGAAAAAATTATTCGTTGCATTGATGCTTGCGGCCCTGCCGCTACTGTCCTTCGCGGCCGAGCACGGCCCGGATCTGGAAAAAGTCGATATCGACGTATCTGACAAGGCCGCCATGCAAGACGGCGCCCGTACGTTCGCCAACTACTGCATGGGCTGCCACAGCGCCAAGTTCCAGCGTTATGAGCGAGTTGCCGATGACCTGGGCATCCCGCATGACGTGATGCTCAGTAACCTGGTGTTCACCGGTGCCAAAATTGGCGACCACATGACCATCGGCATGCAACCCGCCGACGCCAAGACCTGGTTTGGCGCTGCGCCGCCTGACCTGACCCTGGTGGCTCGCGTTCGCGGCACTGACTGGCTGTATGGCTACTTGAAATCCTTCTACGAAGACCCTGCGCGTCCTTACGGCGTGAACAACAAAGTCTTCCCGAATGTCGGTATGCCTAACGTTCTGGTCGGCCTGCAAGGCAAGCAAGTGATAGGATGTAAGCAGATTCAGCTCGTTGAAGACGGCAAGAAGCAATACGACCCGTTGACCGGTACGCCTTTGACCCATGAAGCGTGCGATCAACTGAAGATAGAAACCCCAGGTTCGTTGACTGACGAGCAGTTTGACGAGAAGGTCAAGAATCTCGTGACCTTCCTGGCCTACTCGGCCAACCCGGTCAAACTGCAACACCAGCGCATTGGTACCTACGTGTTGCTGTACCTGGCGTTCTTCTTTGTATTCGCCTATCTGCTCAAACGCGAATACTGGAAAGATGTGCATTGATCCAACCGTAAGCAATTGCTGTTAATCTTGCGCGCCCAGCGGCATCTCTGAATATGTAGTGGTCGGGTTGAACCTGATGCTACAGAGATGCTCTCTGGGCGCGCTCGTTTTTGAGCTTTCGATAATTTCAACAAGCGAGGAGGACCGCCATGGGCGTGACCAACCGGTTGGCCTGTTACTCCGACCCCGCCGACCACTATTCCCACCGAGTACGTATCGTGCTCGCAGAGAAGGGTGTCAGCGCCGAGATCATTAGTGTGGAAGCGGGTCGTCATCCGCCGAAACTGATCGAAGTGAACCCTTACGGCAGCTTGCCCACCCTGGTCGATCGTGACCTGGCGTTGTGGGAGTCGACCGTGGTGATGGAATACCTGGATGAGCGTTATCCGCATCCGCCTTTGCTGCCGGTGTACCCGGTGGCGCGTGCCAACAGCCGCCTGCTGATCCATCGGATCCAGCGTGACTGGTGTGGGTTGGTGGATGTGATTTTAGATACACGAAGTAAAGAAGCGGCACGTGTGCAGGCGCGTAAGGAATTGCGCGAGAGCCTGACCGGTGTTTCGCCGCTGTTCGCCGACAAGCCTTTTTTCCTCAGCGAGGAACAAAGCTTGGTGGATTGCTGCCTATTACCGATACTCTGGCGTTTGCCGATTCTCGGTATTGAACTGCCGCGGCCGGCCAAGCCGTTGCTTGATTACATGGAGCGCCAGTTTGCGCGTGAGGCTTTCCAGGCAAGTCTGTCTGGTGTCGAACGCGATATGCGCTAAGGCTTAAGGAGCCGCTGATGAACTCCAGTCGACCCTATTTGGTCCGCGCGCTCTATGAGTGGATTGTGGACAACGATTGCACCCCGCACATGCTGGTCAACTCCGAATTTCCGAAGGTTGACGTACCGCAGGGCTTTGCCAGTGATGGGCAAATTGTGCTGAACGTATCGCCGAGTGCCGTGCGCCACCTGCACATGGACAACGAGGCGGTGAGCTTCGAAGGGCGTTTTGGTGGCGTGCCGCATACGCTGTTCGTGCCGATTGGCGCGATTCTCGGGATCTATGCCCGTGAGAATGGCCAAGGCATGGTGTTCGATCTGGAGTCGCCTTTCGAGGACGACGAATCGATCGAAGGCGAAGACGGTGATGATGTGCCGCCGCCGGATGCCGAGCCACCTCGTCCAAGCGGGCGCCCGAGCCTGAAAGTGGTGAAGTAAGCGGTTTCCACCCTCGGGTGAGCCTGAAGGATGCCTCGACCTGTGTCGGGGCATTTTTTTGCGCGAAGGATATGGATGAAAGTCGTGACAGGACGGTGATCGTACAACCGCCATGGGCTATGATGCCCCCTCAAGTTCGCCGAGAAAGATGATTCATCATGGAAAACGCCAACACCGCCCCTCGTCTTCCCCGCAAGCGCCGCAGCCTTGCCCAGGAATTGGTCACGGTGTTGTCCGAGCAGATCCGCGACGGCCAACTCAAACGTGGTGATAAATTGCCCACCGAGTCGGCAATCATGGACGCCCATGGGGTCAGCCGCACCGTTGTGCGTGAAGCCATCTCGCGTTTGCAGGCGGCAGGGCAGGTGGAAACCCGTCATGGTATCGGCACCTTTGTGTTGGACACGCCAAGCCCGAGCGGCTTCCGGATTGACCCGGCCACGGTCGTGACGCTGCGTGATGTGTTGGCGATTCTGGAGTTGCGTATCAGCCTGGAAGTGGAGTCTGCCGGCCTGGCAGCTTTACGCCGTAGCGACGAACAACTGGCAGCCATGCGTGCAGCCCTTGATGCCTTGAATGAAAGCGCGGCGCACGCCGGTGATGCGGTAGCGTCAGACTTTGCCTTCCACTTGGAAATTGCGTTGTCCACCGGCAACCGTTACTTCACTGACATCATGACCCACCTGGGCACCAGCATCATTCCGCGTACCCGTCTGAATTCGGCCCGCCTGGCTCATGATGACCAGCAACACTACATGGGTCGCCTGAGCCGCGAACACGAAGAGATTTACGAGGCGATTGCCCGCCAGGATTCGGACGCGGCGCGAGCGGCCATGCGGCTGCATTTGACCAATAGCCGTGAGCGGCTGCGCCATGCCCATGAAGAAGCAGAAGCGCAGCGTAATTAGACTGAGCGATCCTTCCCACGCTCCGCGTGGGAACGCCACCCTGGACGCTCCGCGTCCCGATGCCGGCGCATGGCTCAAGCCCTGCGCAAGGTGACGCGGAGCGTCACGGGATGCATTCCCACGCTGAGCGTGGGAACGATCAGTCAGACAGGTTGGTTGGGCTTGTAGTCCTTGAGCAACAGATAAGTGCTCCAGCCCCACCAATCATTGGTCCAGTGCTTGTCGTTCAAGTCATTTACGTCCTTGCGGCGCAGCACCTTGTCTCCTTCCATCTTGAACAGCGGCGAGAAATTGTTCGCCGGGTTCTGCGCAGCGTTCAAGTCCGGCACATACAGCGGGGCCTTGAAGTTGGCCGGGGAGGGCGCTACACCGCTGATAAAGGTCTCGAAGATCTCATCGGCCGACGCTTGTACTGCGCGTTTGACCTGCACCCGATTGGCTGCGTCGATAGTGTCGAAGTAGCGTTTATCCCCGTAGGCGTGCCATTGATCACCCATGGCATTGCGCACCTTGAGCCCGAACTTGCTGTCTTCGTCGTGCATGAAGCGGCTGATCAGCGAGCCTAGTTCTCCCGGTGTCACCACGGCTGCCAATTGTTTGCGTGGCACTCGCAGGTGGCCCGCTGAAAACAAGTCGGTCAAAAAGTGATCAGCGAAACTGTTCATGGCGTAAGCCAATTCCAGTGCCTGGTCGGTACCGGTTTGATGAGCCACGACTGCCTGTTGCAGTGCCGCCGTATGGCCAGCCAAGTACGCCGACAGCGCCCACTCACCGAAGTGGTCGGCGTTGTCCGCCGCCAGTTTCAAGTAGCGCCCCAGCGGAATCAGAGCTGAAACAGCACTGCCACCGCCGGTGATGCGGTTCCATTCCTCGGACAACGTATCGCCCAGGGCGTCATAGGCTTCATGGGCTTGTTTGCCATCCTTGATTGCCTGGTTGACTGCGTTGATCTCCTTTTGCATCACCGCGAGGATTTTTTGAGCCTCTTCCCGCGAGGCGGGTAGCACTGCCAGCGTGTTGAAGGCCGCCGTAAAGCGTTGCACGCGATCGGCCGGGGAGGCGCCATCGCTGATGGGCTGGCCGGGAATGCCATAAAAATCGCCACCCAGAGCGATCACTTGTCCATAGGTCAGCGCCAGCCCGTTGGGCAGGTGCAACTCGACTTGTCGTGCAGGAATTGCCGGTGCGTCCTTGACGAAACGCAATAGGGTGTCATCGCCGATGGCGGTGTGTTCACCCCCTTCGAAACGCAGGGTAGGTGGGTTTTTTTCGGGTGCTGCGAGTTCTAGACCTGACATGTTAGCTCCTTGCTATGTCGTAGGAATCTTCCTTAATAACTGTATATACATACAGCTATTCGGAGCATATATGAATAATTTCCTACGTCAAGAGGGCGTGTTTAAACACCCGATCTGAGATGAGGCCCGATGAATTGCAGTTGACGAATTTATTTATAGTTGTACGATGACGTACGACATCATCACAACCAACAACCTTTCGACAGAAAGTCTTCGCCCAGGGTGTTCGAATAATGAATCCACAAGAACTGAAGTCCATCCTCTCCCACGGTCTGCTGTCTTTCCCCGTGACCGATTTCAACGCCCAGGGTGACTTCCACCAGGCGGGCTACATCAAGCGTCTGGAATGGCTGGCCCCTTACGGCGCCACCGCATTGTTCGCAGCGGGCGGCACCGGTGAGTTTTTCTCCCTGGCCGCCAGTGAATACTCCCAGGTGGTGAAGACTGCAGTTGATACCTGTGCCACCAGCGTGCCGATTCTGGCCGGTGTCGGTGGTTCGACCCGCCAAGCCATCGAGTACGCCCAGGAAGCCGAACGTCTCGGCGCCAAAGGCTTGCTGCTGCTGCCGCACTACCTGACTGAAGCCAGCCAGGACGGGGTTGCCGCCCACGTTGAAGCGGTGTGCAAGTCGGTCAAGATTGGCGTGGTGGTCTACAACCGCAACGTCTGCCGCCTGACCGCGCCACTGCTGGAACGCCTGGCTGAGCGCTGCCCGAACCTGATTGGCTATAAAGATGGCCTGGGTGATATCGAGTTGATGGTGTCGATCCGCCGTCGCCTTGGCGACCGTTTCAGCTACCTCGGTGGCCTGCCGACTGCAGAGGTTTACGCCGCTGCCTACAAGGCCCTGGGCGTGCCGGTGTACTCCTCGGCGGTGTTCAATTTCATCCCGAAAACCGCGATGGACTTCTACCACGCGATTGCCAAGGACGATCACGCCACCGTCGGCAAGATCATCGACAACTTCTTCCTGCCTTACCTCGACATCCGTAACCGCAAAGCGGGTTATGCCGTGAGCATCGTCAAGGCAGGTGCAAAAATCGCCGGCTATGACGCAGGCCCAGTACGCACGCCGCTGACCGATCTGCTGCCGGAAGAATACGAAGCTCTGGCCGCGCTGATCGACAAGCAAGGTCCGCAGTAACCCATCTACAAGGCCGCTGAGAAATCAGCGGCCTTTTGCGTCAGGAGAAGATTTGTGTCCCAAGCCAAGCGTTTTGAAAACTACATCAACGGCCAATGGGTGGGCGGCGCGGACTATTGCGTCAACATCAACCCGTCGGAGTTGTCCGATGTCATCGGCGAATACGCCAAGGCTGACGTAGCTCAGGTCAACGCTGCCATCGATGCGGCCCGCGCGGCGTTCCCGGCCTGGTCGACGTCCGGCATTCAGGCTCGCCACGATGCCCTGGATAAAGTCGGCAGCGAAATCCTCGCCCGTCGCGAAGAACTCGGCACTTTGCTGGCTCGGGAAGAGGGCAAGACCCTGCCCGAAGCCATTGGCGAAGTGACCCGCGCCGGCAATATCTTCAAGTTCTTTGCCGGTGAATGCCTGCGTTTGTCTGGTGACTACGTGCCGTCGGTGCGCCCGGGCGTCAACGTTGAAGTCACCCGCGAAGCCTTGGGTGTGGTCGGCCTGATCACCCCGTGGAATTTCCCGATTGCCATCCCCGCCTGGAAAATCGCTCCGGCCCTGGCCTATGGCAACTGCGTGGTGATCAAACCGGCTGAATTGGTGCCGGGCTGCGCCTGGGCCCTGGCCGAAATCATCTCCCGAGCAGGTTTCCCCGCCGGTGTGTTCAACCTGGTGATGGGCAGCGGCCGTGTGGTTGGCGACGTGTTGGTCAACAGCCCGAAAGTCGACGGCATCAGCTTCACAGGTTCCGTGGGTGTGGGGCGCCAGATCGCCGTCAGCTGTGTGTCGCGTCAGGCCAAAGTGCAGTTGGAAATGGGCGGTAAGAACCCGCAGATCATCCTCGACGACGCCGATCTCAAACAGGCTGTCGAGCTGTCGGTGCAGAGCGCGTTCTACTCCACCGGCCAGCGTTGCACCGCCTCCAGCCGCTTGATCGTTACCGCCGGTATCCACGACCAGTTCGTTGCGGCCATGGCTGAGCGTATGAAGTCGATCAGAGTCGGCCACGCCTTGAAAAGCGGTACCGATATTGGCCCGGTGGTTTCCCAGGCCCAATTGGATCAGGACCTGAAATACATCGACATCGGCCAAAGCGAAGGCGCGCGCCTGGTAAGCGGTGGCGGCCTGGTGACCTGCGATACCGAAGGCTACTACTTGGCGCCAACCCTGTTTGCCGACAGCGAAGCCGCCATGCGCATTAGCCGTGAAGAGATCTTCGGCCCGGTGGCCAACGTGGTGCGCGTAGCGGATTACGAGGCAGCGCTGGCCATGGCCAATGACACCGAATTCGGCCTGTCGGCGGGTATCGCTACCACGTCGCTGAAGTATGCCAACCACTTCAAGCGCCACTCCCAGGCCGGGATGGTGATGGTCAACCTGCCGACTGCCGGTGTGGACTATCACGTTCCATTCGGTGGCCGTAAGGGCTCATCCTATGGTTCGCGTGAGCAAGGTCGCTATGCGCAAGAGTTCTACACCGTGGTGAAAACCAGCTACATCGGTTCGTAGGACGCGTAACCAGTGGGAACCGGTTGCCTGTCGGTTCCCACACCCAAAACAGAAATGATTACCCGCAAAAAAAATAATTAGTGGGAGTACTTTTTCATGCAAGCGACCAAGCCGACCCATGTCCGCTATTTGATCCTGCTCATGCTGTTCCTGGTGACCACGATCAACTACGCCGACCGGGCCACTATCGCCATCGCGGGCTCCAGCCTGCAAAAAGACCTCGGCATCGACGCGGTTACCCTCGGTTATATCTTTTCCGCATTCGGTTGGGCTTACGTGGCCGGGCAAATTCCCGGTGGCTGGCTGCTGGACCGGTTCGGCTCGAAAAAAGTCTATGCCCTGAGTATCTTCACTTGGTCGCTGTTCACCGTGCTGCAAGGCTATGTCGGCGAGTTTGGTGTCTCCACCGCTATCGTTGCGCTGTTCATGCTGCGCTTCCTGGTGGGGCTGGCCGAAGCACCCTCCTTTCCCGGAAATGCCCGTATTGTTGCGGCGTGGTTTCCTACAGCTGAACGCGGCACTGCGTCGGCGATCTTTAACTCGGCGCAGTATTTCGCCACCGTGTTGTTCGCACCGTTGATGGGTTGGATCGTCTACACCTTCGGCTGGCAACACGTGTTTATCGTGATGGGCGGCATCGGCGTTGTGTTCTCATTGATCTGGCTGAAAGTTATCCACAGCCCACGCCAGCATCCGATGATCAACGAAGCCGAACTCAAGCACATCGCTGAGAACGGTGCGATGGTCGACATGGATCAGGACAAGGCCAAGGGGCAGAAAACCGACGGTCCGAAGTGGGATTACATTCGCCAACTGCTGACCAACCGCATGATGCTCGGCGTGTATCTGGGCCAGTACTGCATCAATGGCATCACTTATTTCTTCCTGACCTGGTTCCCGGTGTACCTGGTGCAAGAGCGCGGCATGACCATTCTCAAGGCGGGTTTCATCGCTTCGCTGCCGGCTATTTGCGGCTTTATTGGGGGGGTATTGGGCGGGATCATTTCCGACTACCTGTTGCGCAGGGGGCACTCGCTGACCTTCGCTCGTAAGGCGCCGATTATTGGTGGTTTGCTGATTTCCAGCAGCATCGTCGCGTGCAACTACGTGGACATTGAGTGGATGGTGGTGGGCTTCATGGCCCTGGCCTTCTTCGGTAAAGGCGTTGGCGCACTCGGTTGGGCGGTGGTGTCCGACACCTCGCCGAAACAAATCGCCGGGCTCAGTGGCGGGTTGTTCAACATGTTTGGCAACCTGGCCTCGATCAGTACGCCAATCGTCATCGGCTACATCATCAGCACCACCGGCTCGTTCAAATGGGCCTTGGTGTTCGTCGGTGCGAACGCACTGGTGGCGGTGTTCAGCTACCTGGTGATCGTCGGCCCGATCAAACGCGTGGTGCTCAAAGAGCCGCCAAGCAAAGGGTCCGAACTGACCAAACTGACCCAAGCGCATTCCTGAGGGGCGATGTAATGCAGTTGATTGAACATGCCGATTCGCCGCGCTCGATTCGTTTGCACGAGCGCGACAACGTAGTAATCGTGGTCAATGACCAGGGTGTACCGGCCGGGACTGAGTTCCCCGACGGCCTGGTGACGGTGGATTTCATCCCCCAGAGCCACAAGGTGACCCTGGAAGATATCCCTGAAGGCGGTCAGATTATTCGCTACGGCCAAACCATCGGTTACGCCCTGGCGCCGATCCCGCGCGGCAGTTGGGTGCAGGAAGATCAACTGCGCATGCCCACCGCGCCACCGCTGGACAGCTTGCCGCTGTCCACCGAGGTACCTGAAACCCAGGCGCCGCTGGAAGGGTTTACGTTCGAAGGCTATCGCAACGCCGACGGTACCGTGGGCACGCGCAATATCCTGGGCATCACCACCACGGTGCAATGCGTCACCGGTGTGCTGGACCACGCGGTCAAGCGCATCAAGGACGAGTTGCTGCCCAAATACCCGAACGTTGATGACGTGGTGGCGCTGACCCACAGCTACGGCTGCGGCGTGGCGATCACCGCAACAGATGCGTATATCCCGATCCGTACGGTTCGCAACCTGGCGCGCAACCCAAACCTGGGTGGCGAAGCCTTGGTGATTAGCCTGGGCTGCGAGAAGTTGCAAGCCGGGCAGGTGATGCACGACAACGACAGCTCCGTCGACCTGAGCGAGCCGTGGTTGTATCGGTTACAGGACTCCAGCCACGGCTTTACCGAGATGATCGAGCAGATCATGGGGCTGGCTGAAACCCGCTTGAAGAAACTCGACCAGCGTCGCCGGGAAACCGTGCCGGCCTCGGAGCTGATCCTGGGTATGCAGTGCGGCGGCAGTGACGCGTTTTCCGGCATCACCGCCAACCCGGCGCTGGGGTATGCCTCGGATTTGCTGTTGCGGGCCGGGGCGACCGTGATGTTTTCCGAGGTCACTGAAGTCCGTGACGCGATTTACCTGCTGACGTCTCGCGCCGAGACCAAGGAAGTTGCCCAGGAGCTTGTCAGGGAAATGGACTGGTACGACCGTTACCTGGCCAAAGGCGAGGCTGATCGTAGCGCCAATACCACGCCGGGCAACAAGAAGGGCGGGTTGTCGAATATTGTCGAGAAGTCCTTGGGCTCTATCGTCAAATCCGGCAGCAGCGCGATCAACGGCGTGCTGGGTCCGGGCGAGCGTTTCAAGCGCAAGGGCCTGATTTTTTGCGCCACGCCGGCCAGCGATTTTGTGTGCGGTACGTTGCAACTGGCAGCGGGCATGAACCTGCATGTGTTCACTACCGGGCGTGGCACGCCTTATGGGCTGGCGATGGCGCCGGTGGTGAAGGTGTCGACACGTACAGAGTTGGCGCAACGTTGGCCGGACCTGATCGATATCGATGCCGGGCGCATTGCCACCGGGCGAGCGACCATCGAGGCGTTGGGTTGGGAGTTGTTCCACTTCTATCTGGATGTGGCCAGCGGCAAGAAACAGACCTGGGCGGAGCGGCATAAGCTGCATAACGACATCACGCTGTTCAACCCGGCACCGATTACCTGAGTGATCGTTCCCACGCTCCGCGTGGGAATGCTCCGCATCCCTCTTACAGCAGACGCGGAGCGTCCAAACAAGCATTCCCACGCAGAGCGTGGGAACGATCGTGGTGAATCTGGCTTATCATTAGCCACCTGACGACGCTCACCAAGGTTCTCCCCGGCATGCTGGCAATTTTCCTCACCACCCTCACCATCACCGCGCCGGTGTTTGCCATGCTGTTCCTCGGTGTGCTGCTCAAGCGCATCAACTGGATCAACGACAACTTTATCCACACCGCTTCGTCCCTGGTGTTCAACGTCACCATGCCGGCGTTGCTGTTCCTGGGCATTCTGCATGCTGATCTGCACTCGGCGCTCAAGCCGGGTTTGCTGATCTATTTTGCCGTCGCTACGTTGCTGAGCTTCGCCCTGGCCTGGGGCTGGGCGATTTTTCGTTGCCCGCGTGAAGACCGAGGCATCTACACCCAAGGCTCATTTCGCGGCAACAATGGAGTGATTGGCCTGGCGTTGGCCGCCAGCATGTACGGCGACTACGGTATCTCCCTCGGCGCAATCCTCGCGGCGCTGGTGATTCTGTTCTACAACACCCTGTCGACCATTGTGCTGGCGGTGTACAGCCCGGTGATCAAGTCCGACCCGTGGAGCATCTTCAAAAGTGTGGTGGCCAACCCGCTGATCATCAGTGTGATTGCGGCCACGCCCTTCGCCGTCTTCCAGATTGGCTTGCCGGGTTGGCTGGAGTCGTCCGGCCAGTATCTGGCGGACATGACCTTGCCGCTGGCGCTGATCTGCATTGGCGGCACCTTGTCGATGGCGGCGTTGCGCAAAAGTGGCAGCATGGCGTTGAGTGCCAGCCTGGTGAAGATGATCGGTTTGCCCGTACTGGCGACGCTGGGCGCCTGGCTGCTGGGTTTCCGGGGCCCGGAACTGGGGATTTTGTTTCTGTATTTCGGCGCGCCGACCGCTGCGGCGAGTTTCGTGATGGCCAGGGCGGCCGAAGGCAATCATGAACTGGCGGCAGCGATTATCGTGATCACTACCCTGATGGCGGCGGTGACCACGAATGTCGGAATCTTCGTGCTGCAGGCAGGCGGCTGGATCTAGCCTTCTTTCTGATAGGTATCAATCACTTCCTGAGCCGCACGGAACGCATCAATCGCCGCCGGCACGCCCGCGTACACCGCGCAGTGCAGCAGTGCTTCGCGAATCTCCTCCACGGTGCAGCCATTGTTCAACGCGCCGCGCACATGGCCCTTGAGTTCCTGCGGGCATTTGAGGGCGGTGAGCGCGGCGAGGGTGATCAGGCTGCGCGTCTTCAGCGGCAGGCCTTCGCGGTTCCACACGCCGCCCCAGGCATGTTCGTTGACGAAATCCTGCAACGGTTGGGTGAACTCGGTGGCATTGCCCAGAGCGCGGTCGACGAACACATCGCCCATCACCTGGCGACGCATCTCAACACCGGTTTTCTTCTGATCGGTCATTGCGATTCCCTCTTGTGTTGGCGGCGCCAGGCTCGTAGCGACGTGAACAGCAGCAAAACCACTAGCGCTGGCAGGACGTAATACAGCATCAATTGCTCGAGCTTGTTGGCCAGGGGCATGCCGGTGGTGAAGGCCATCACGTGCAGGCCGTACGCCAGGTACAGCCCCAGCATGACCAAGCCTTCGGCGCGTGTGATGCGGTAGCCGGTATAGAACACCGGTAGGCACAACACGACCGCCCCGAGCATCACCGGCAGGTCGAAGACCAGCGCGTTGGGCGACACCGACAGTGGCGAGGGCGCTACCAAAGCGGTAAACCCCAGCACCCCCAGCAGGTTGAACACGTTGCTGCCGATTACGTTGCCCACGGCAATTTCCCGCTCGCCGCGCAGGGCGGCAATCAGCGAGGTGGCGAGACAGGGCAGCGAGGTGCCCACACCAATCAGTGTCAGGCCGATAATGCGCTCCGACAGACCCCAATCGCTCGCCACATCCACCGCCGCACCCAGCAGCAAATGCCCGGCTAGCACCAGCACCAATAACCCACCGAGCATCAGCAGTACGCTGCTCAGCCAAGGTGCCTTGGCCACGGTGTCCAGCGTTCGCGGGCGGCGGGAGTGGCGGGTCTGGTAGTGCAGCAGGGCGAGGTAGGCCAACAACGCTGCGAGCAACACAAGCCCGTCGAACGGCGTCAGCTCCTCATTGGCCGCTAAGGTAAACAAGAGGAGGCTGGCGAGGATCATCACCGGGATGTCCAGGCGTACCAGTTGTCGCGACACCCGCAACGGAATGATCAGCGCGGACAGGCCCAAGGTGACGAGGATGTTGAAGATGTTGCTGCCGATCACGCTGCCCACGGCGATATCAGTATTGCCGGCGAGGGTGGCTTGCAGGCTGACAGTCATCTGCGGAGCGCTGCTGCCGAAGGCAACGATGCTCAAACCGATGATCAAGGGCCGTACCTTGAGGCTGGCCGCCAGGCGCACGGCGGCGCGCACCAGGATTTCGGCGCCGACGATCAGCAGTGCCAGGCCGCCGATCAGTTCGATCAGGCTCCAGGGCGAGAGGGCGGTTAATCCGAAAATGGTCAGGCTCCCTCGTCAGTTGCTCATGGCTTGCACACGAACCCGCGCGGTGCCGCTGCTCAGCATACCCAGCTGCTCGGCGGCCTTGCGTGAAAGGTCGATCAGGCGCCCACGGGTATGTGGGCCGCGATCATTGATGCGCACCACGACGGATTTGTTGTTGTCGAGATTGGTGACCTTGACCTGGGTGCCGAAGGGCAGACGCCGATGGGCGGCGGTCAGGGCGTTCTGGTTGAAGGGTTCACCACTGGCGGTTTTCTTGCCATGGTGCTTGGCGCCGTAATAGGACGCGGTGCCGGTTTCGTCATAGCCGTTGGGGTCGATGAGGCCGCTGGCGCAACCGGCCAACAGGGAGAACAGGGCCAGGAGGCCGAGTAGACGCTTCATGCAATGGTCCCCGAAAAGTCCCTGTAGGAGCCGGCAAGCTGGCTCCTACAGGGATGTGTGCAGCTTGTCAGCCTTCGAGCTTGCTTTTCAGCAGTTCGTTCACTTGCTGCGGGTTGGCTTTGCCTTTGGAGGCCTTCATCGCCTGGCCGACAAAGAAGCCGAACATCTTGCCGCGCTTGGCTTCGTCTGCCGCGCGGTATTGCTCGACCTGTTCAGCGTTGGCCGCCAGCATCTCATCAAGTACGGCCGAAATCGCGCCGCTGTCGGTGACTTGCTTGAGGCCGCGCTTTTCGATGATTTCGTCTGCGCTGCCTTCACCGCCGGCCATGGCTTCAAACACGGTCTTGGCGATTTTGCCGGAGATGGTGTTGTCCTTGATGCGCAGCAGCATGCCGCCCAATTGCTCGGCCGACACCGGTGCCTCGTCGATTTCCAGGCCCTGCTTATTCAACAGGCTGCCCAGTTCAACCATCACCCAGTTGGCCGCCAGTTTGGCGTCGCCGGCGATGCTCAGCACTTTTTCGAAGTAGTTAGCTTGTTCACGGCTGGAGGCCAACACGCTGGCATCGTAGACCGACAGGCCGAACTCTTCCTGGAAACGCTCGCGCTTTTGCTGCGGCAATTCCGGCAATGTGGCGCGCACGTCATTGAGGAACGAATCCTCGATGACCACCGGCAACAGGTCCGGGTCGGGGAAGTAACGGTAGTCGTTGGCTTCCTCCTTGCTGCGCATGGCGCGGGTTTCGTCTTTGTTCGGGTCGTACAGGCGGGTTTGCTGGATGACCTTGCCGCCGTCTTCGATCAGTTCGATCTGGCGACGCACTTCGCTGTTGATCGCTTTTTCGATGAAACGGAACGAGTTGACGTTCTTGATCTCGCAGCGAGTGCCGAATTCGACCTGGCCTTTTGGACGAATCGATACGTTGCAGTCGCAACGCAGCGAGCCTTCGGCCATGTTGCCGTCGCAGATACCCAGGTAGCGCACCAGCGCGTGGATCGTCTTGACGTAAGCCACGGCTTCCTTGGCGCTGCGCATATCCGGTTCGGAAACGATTTCCAGCAACGGTGTGCCGGCACGGTTCAGGTCGATACCGGTAGCGCCCGGGAATTCTTCGTGCAGGCTTTTGCCGGCGTCTTCTTCCAGGTGCGCACGGGTCACGCCGACGCGCTTGATCGTGCCGTCTTCCAACGGGATGTCCAGGTAGCCCTTGCCGACGATCGGCAACTCCATCTGGCTGATCTGGTAGCCCTTGGGCAGGTCCGGGTAGAAGTAGTTTTTGCGCGCAAACACGTTGTGCTGGCCGATCTCGGCATCAATCGCCAAGCCGAACATCACCGCCATGCGCACGGCTTCCTGGTTCAGCACCGGCAGTACGCCGGGCATGCCCAGGTCTACCAGGCTGGCCTGGGTGTTCGGCTCGGAACCGAACGTGGTGGCGCTACCGGAGAAAATCTTCGATTGGGTGGCGAGCTGGGTATGAATCTCCAGCCCGATCACAACTTCCCATTGCATAGTGTTCTCCTCAGAAGCCGGTAGGGGTGCGAGTGTGCCAGTCGGTGTTCAACTGGTACTGGTGCGCCACATTGAGCAGGCGGCCTTCCTGGAAATACGGAGCGAGCAATTGCACGCCCACCGGCAGGCCATCGACGAAACCTGCGGGCATGGACAAGCCCGGCAGCCCCGCGAGGTTGGCGGTGATGGTGTACAGGTCTTCCAGATACTCGGCGATTGGGTCGCCGGTCTTGGCGCCGATTTTCCAGGCCGGGTTCGGCGTGGTTGGACCAAGGATCACGTCGACTTCATTAAAGGCAGCCATGAAGTCGTTCTTGATCAGGCGACGGATCTTTTGCGCCTTGAGGTAGTACGCATCGTAGTAACCGGCCGACAGGGCGTAGGCTCCGACCATGATTCGGCGCTGTACTTCCACACCGAAGCCTTCGCCACGGGAGCGTTTGTAGAGGTCGGTCAGGTCTTTCGGGTTTTCGCAGCGATAGCCGAAACGCACGCCGTCGAAACGCGACAGGTTGGAGGACGCCTCTGCCGGTGCAATCACGTAATAGGCAGGAATCGCGTGCTGGTTGTTCGGCAGGCTGATTTCCTTGATCACCGCGCCGAGCTTTTCCAGCTCCTTGATGCTGTTATGCACCAATTCTGCGATACGCGGGTCGAGGCCGGCGCTGAAATACTCTTTCGGCACGCCGATGCGCAGGCCTTTGATCGAGGTATTGAGGCTGGCGCTGTAGTCCGGAACCGGCTCATCGATGCTGGTGGAGTCTTTAGTATCGAAGCCTGCCATGCCTTGTAACAATATTGCGCAGTCTTCAGCAGTGCGCGCCAAAGGGCCGCCCTGATCAAGGCTGGAGGCATAGGCGATCATGCCCCAGCGGGAAACTCGACCGTAGGTCGGCTTCAAACCGGTGAGGTTGGTGAAGGCCGCAGGCTGGCGGATCGAGCCGCCGGTGTCAGTGGCCGTGGCCGCCGGCAGGAAACGCGCGGCAACGGCTGCAGCCGAACCGCCGGACGAGCCGCCGGGCACGTGCTCCAGGTTCCACGGGTTTTTCACCGCACCGTAGTAGCTCGATTCGTTGGCCGAACCCATGGCGAATTCGTCCATGTTGGTCTTGCCCAGGGTCACGGCCCCGGCGGCAGCCAGCTTGGACACCACGGTGGCGTCGTAGGGTGCTTTGAAGTTGTCGAGCATCCTGGAGCCGCAACTGGTGCGAATGCCCTGGGTGCAGAACAGGTCTTTGTGGGCGATCGGTGCGCCCAGCAGTGCGCCATTCTCACCGTTGGCGCGACGTACGTCGGCGGCCTTGGCCTGGCTCAGGGCCAGCTCTTCGGTGAGGCTGATGAAGCTGTTGACCTGTGGGTCCAGCGCGGCAATGCGCGCCAGCAGGGTCTGGGTCAGCTCTTCGGAGGAAAACTTTTTGTCGGCGAGACCGCGGGCGATCTCGGCCAGAGTCATGTGATGCATGAAAGGCTCTTTCCCTTTAGTCGATGACTTTCGGAACCAGGTACAGGCCGTTTTCGACCGCTGGTGCGATGGACTGGTAGGCCTCGCGATTATCGCGCTCGGTCACGACGTCAGCGCGCAGGCGCTGGCTGGCTTCCAACGGGTGAGCCAAGGGCTCGATGCCGTCGGTATTCACGGCCTGCATTTGGTCAACCAGCCCGAGAATGCTGTTCAGGGCTGCGGTGGTCTGTGGAAGATCGGCGTCATTCAGGCCAAGCGAGGCCAGATGCGCGATTTTTTCCACGTCGGAGCGTTCAAGCGCCATGGGATTCTCCAGTGGAAAACAGAACGGAGGGCGTCCGTGTGTTAGATTGTCGGAACACTACCGCATTTCTACGGTCATAAGGCCGCGATTGTGGGGGTTGGTGCACAGAAAGTCGGCCAATTTAGCACATTGGCGCCTTGCCCAAAATCCCTGTCGTTGTTAGAGTTTGCCGCACTTTTTTACCCACGCGTTGCCTAGGGTCCTTTCCCCATGTTCAAGAAACTGCGTGGCATGTTTTCCAGCGATCTTTCCATTGACCTGGGCACTGCCAACACCCTTATTTACGTGCGCGAGCGCGGTATCGTTCTGAATGAGCCATCGGTTGTGGCCATTCGGACCCATGGTAATCAGAAAAGTGTCGTTGCCGTCGGCACCGAGGCCAAGCGCATGCTCGGCCGTACACCAGGCAATATTGCTGCCATTCGTCCGATGAAAGACGGCGTGATCGCCGACTTCAGTGTCTGCGAGAAGATGCTGCAGTACTTCATCAACAAGGTTCACGAAAACAGTTTCCTGCAGCCCAGCCCCCGTGTGCTGATCTGCGTTCCATGCAAGTCCACCCAGGTGGAGCGTCGTGCCATCCGTGAATCGGCCCTTGGCGCCGGTGCCCGTGAAGTGTTCCTGATCGAAGAGCCAATGGCTGCTGCGATCGGTGCCGGCCTGCCGGTTGAAGAAGCGCGCGGTTCGATGGTGGTGGATATCGGTGGGGGTACCACTGAAATCGCCCTGATCTCCCTGAATGGTGTGGTGTATGCCGAATCCGTACGTGTGGGCGGCGACCGCTTCGACGAAGCGATCATCACCTATGTGCGTCGTAACTACGGCAGCCTGATCGGTGAATCCACCGCCGAGCGCATCAAGCAGGAAATCGGCACTGCCTATCCGGGCGGCGAAGTTCGCGAAGTTGATGTTCGCGGCCGCAACCTGGCCGAAGGCGTTCCACGTGCCTTCACCCTGAACTCCAACGAAGTGCTGGAAGCTCTGCAAGAGTCCCTGGCCACCATCGTTCAGGCGGTGAAGAGCGCCCTGGAGCAATCGCCGCCGGAACTGGCTTCCGACATCGCCGAGCGTGGTCTGGTACTGACCGGTGGTGGCGCCTTGCTGCGTGACCTCGACAAGTTGCTGGCCCAGGAAACCGGCTTGCCGGTGATCGTTGCCGAAGACCCGCTGACTTGCGTCGCCCGGGGCGGTGGTCGTGCACTGGAAATGATGGATAAACACACCATGGACCTGCTCTCCAGCGAATAAGATCGCTTGGTCGGTACATGCTTCGTCGGCAGGCAGCACTTTGCAGTGCTGCCTGTTGGCGTTTATCTTCTTCAATCTGCATCCAGGCCGGTTAGATGCCGTATGAATAAAGAGAACATTTGCCCGGGAGGAGCGGCTTATTAAACCGCTTTTCGCCAAAGGCCCCTCATTGGGCGTGCGCTTATTGGTGCTGGTCGTGCTATCGGTCGCGCTGATGGTGGTCGATGCCCGTTTTGCACTGCTCAAGCCCGTGCGCAGCCAGATGTCGCTGGTATTGATGCAGACCTACTGGATCACCGACCTGCCGCAACGTCTGTATCAGGGTGTGGCCAGCCAATTCGGCAGCCGCACTGAGCTGGTCGCCGAGAACGAAAAACTCAAGACTGAAAACCTGCTGTTGCAGGGGCGCATGCAAAAGCTCGCGGCCCTCACCGAGCAGAACGTTCGGCTGCGTGAGTTGCTCAATTCTTCGGCACTGGTCAACGAGAAGGTCGAAGTGGCCGAGTTGATCGGCATGGACCCCAACCCCTTTACCCATCGCATCATCATCAACAAGGGTGAGCGCGACGGTGTGGTCCTCGGCCAGCCGGTACTCGATGCCCGTGGCCTGATGGGCCAGGTGGTCGAGCTAATGCCTTACACCTCGCGAGTATTGTTGCTGACGGACACGACTCACAGCATTCCGGTGCAGGTCAACCGCAACGGCTTGCGCGCCATTGCCAGCGGCACCGGCAACCCGGAGCGTCTGGAGCTGCGTCATGTGGCCGACACTGCCGACATCAAGGAAGGCGACCTGCTGGTCAGTTCCGGCCTGGGGCAGCGGTTCCCAGCCGGTTACCCGGTAGCGACGGTGAAAGAGGTGATCCATGACTCTGGTCAGCCGTTCGCCATCGTTCGCGCCGTGCCGACCGCGGCCCTGAACCGTAGTCGTTACCTGCTGCTGGTGTTCAGTGACAACCGCACGCCGGAAGAACGCGCTAACGAAGCCGCTCAAGCCCAGGAAGCGGAAGACAAGAAGAACGGCACAGCGCCGATTGTTCCTGCGACAGTGCCGAAGCCGGCATTCGTTGGGCCACCTGCACCTGCTGCGGCGCCGGCAGCACCGGTGGCAACGCCGGTCAAGCCTGCTGCCCGTAGCGTGCACCCGGTTAAGCCGGCGGCCGTCAAACCACCTGCGTCGACGCCCGCAGCCACAACTCCGGCGGTTAAGCCGCCAGCGGCTGTCACTCCGGCAACCCGGCCAGCGGCCGCCGCGCCTGCAACTACACGGCAGAGGGAGGAATAATGGCCGGTACTCATTCGCGCAATGGTTGGATCGTCTGGCTGACCTTCGCCATCGGCTTGCTGCTCAGCGTTTCGCCATTGCCGCAATTCATGGAAATCCTGCGACCGCTGTGGCTGGCGTTGCTGCTCGCGTTCTGGTCATTGAACCTGCCACATAAGGTGGGCATGGTTACCGCGATGTTTCTGGGCTTGGCGGAAGATGTGCTCTATGGCACCTTGCTGGGCCAGAACGCGTTGATCCTGACCCTGATTACGTTCCTGGTGCTGTCGTTGCAACAGCGTTTGCGCATGTTCCCGATGTGGCAGCAGTGCCTGGTTATCCTGGTGATCTTCGGCCTGGCGCAGTTGGTGCAACTCTGGCTCAGCGCCTTGACGGGTAATCGCCAACCAACCTTGGCGTTGGTGTTGCCGGCCCTGGTCAGTGCGTTGCTGTGGCCATGGGTCAGTTTCGGTCTGCGTGGGTTACGTCGTCGCTATAAAATAAATTGAATGGATTGCGAGGCTCTGCCTGGTTATCGAACCCTACAGGGAGAGTCTGGAATGAATTCGCTTTATCTGGCCTCGGGCTCCCCAAGGCGGCGTGAACTGCTGACCCAGATCGGTGTGCCCTTCACCGTGGTCAGCGCCGCAATTGATGAAACTCCTCTTACAAACGAATCTGCCGTTGCCTACGTCGAGCGTCTCGCTCGCAGTAAGGCAGCGGCGGGTTTCGCTACGCTTGAAGACGTCTCGGGCGCCTGTGTGCTGGGTGCTGACACTGCCGTCATCGTTGATGGACAGATCCTCGGCAAGCCCCTGGACCAAGCCGATGCCCTGGCGATGTTGCGGGCCTTGGCGGGGCGTGAGCATGAGGTTCTCACCGCCATTGCCGTGACAGATGGGCTGCGCTGCGAAACTCGATGTGTAAGCAGCCGTGTACGTTTTCGCGGTATTTCTGTCGAGGAGGCTACAACCTACTGGCACAGTGGCGAACCTCAGGACAAGGCGGGCGGCTATGCTATCCAGGGGCTGGGGTCGGTGTTTGTCGCCGGGCTCAATGGCAGCTATTCCGCCGTGGTAGGCCTGCCGGTGTGTGAAACCGCGCAACTGCTCGACCAATTCGGCATACCCTGCTGGCAAAACCTTACCGCGCGCTGAGCGCCTTACTTGCGCGCCAAGCCTTAAGCGATCGGTCACTATTGTGAAAACGCCTGAACGAGACCCAGCCATGAGTGAAGAGATTCTGATCAATATCACGCCGATGGAATCGCGCGTGGCGGTGGTAGAGAACGGTGTTCTGCAAGAAGTGCACGTCGAGCGCACTCAGAAACGCGGGATTGTGGGCAACATTTATAAAGGTAAGGTGGTGCGGGTATTGCCGGGGATGCAGGCCGCATTTGTCGACATAGGGTTGGACCGTGCCGCGTTTATCCACGCTTCGGAAATTTCCCTGCGCGAAGGCCCTGCGGTGGAGAGCATCAGCGCCCTGGTGCATGAAGGGCAGAGCCTGGTGGTACAAGTCACCAAGGACCCCATCGGTTCCAAAGGCGCGCGACTGACCACCCAGCTGTCGATCCCTTCGCGTTATCTGGTGTACATGCCGCGCACGGCCCATGTCGGCATTTCTCTGAAGATTGAAGACGAAGCCGAGCGTGAGCGCCTGAAGAAGGTGGTCAGCGATTGCGTGGCTGCCGAAGGTATCAAGGAGGCGGGGGGCTTCATCCTGCGCACTGCGGCAGAAGGTGCAGGTGCCGATGAAATCCTCATGGACATCCGTTACCTGCGGCGCCTGTGGGACCAAATTGGCGCGCAGATCAAGACTATTGGCGCCCCAAGCGTCATCTATGAAGACCTGGGCCTGGCACTGCGTACGTTGCGCGATTTGGTCAGCCCGAAGATTGAGAAAATTCGCATCGACTCGCGGGAAACCTTCCAGCGCACCACGCAATTTGTTGCCGAGCTGATGCCGGAAATTGCTGACCGACTGGAGCACTACCCTGGCGAACGACCGATCTTCGATCTGTATGGCGTCGAAGACGAAATTCAGAAAGCCCTTGAACGCAAGGTCCCGCTCAAGTCCGGCGGCTATCTTGTGGTGGACCCGGCGGAAGCCATGACCACCATTGACGTCAACACAGGCGCGTTCGTTGGTCATCGCAACCTCGAAGAGACCATCTTCAAGACCAACCTCGAAGCGGCCACCGCGATTGCCCGCCAACTGCGGCTGCGCAACCTCGGCGGGATCATCATCATCGACTTCATCGATATGGAGGACGAAGAGCATCAGCGTCAAGTGCTGCGCACTCTCGAGAAGCAGTTGGAGCGCGATCATGCCAAGACCAACATTATCGGCATCACCGAGTTGGGCCTGGTGCAGATGACCCGCAAGCGCACCCGTGAAAGCCTTGAGCAAGTGCTGTGCGAGCCGTGCAGCAGTTGCCAGGGGCGCGGCAAGTTGAAGACCCCGGAAACAGTTTGCTATGAGATTTTCCGGGAAATCTTACGGGAGGCGCGAGCCTACCAGGCTGAAGGCTATAGAGTGCTTGCCAACCAGAAAGTGGTCGATCGATTGCTGGATGAGGAGTCCGGCAACGTCGCGGAGTTGGAGGTTTTTATCGGGCGTACGATTCGCTTCCAGGTTGAAACCATGTATTCCCAGGAACAATACGACGTGGTGCTGCTCTGATCCCCATTCGCTTTCTTTTCTTGAGACCGGCCGACCTTGATCTGCCGTCCGCTAACTGCCTTGAGGGTCGCCTGACATGGAGCGTCTGAAACGCTTTTTTGCCGCTTTGACCCGTTGGGGCCTGGGCCTCTGTGCGCTGTTGCTGGTGTTGGCGGCGGTGTATGTGAGCCTGGGTCGTGAACTGACCCCACTGGTGGCCGAGTACCGCGCCGAAATCGAAGCCAAGGCCCAGGCAGCGGTGGATATACCCTTGCACATCGGTCGCCTCGAAGGGCGCTGGAGCGGCTTTGCCCCGGTATTACTGGCCCACGACGTGATGGTTGGCGAGGGCAGCAGTGCCTTGCGCCTGGATCAGGTCGAGGTGGTGCCGGATATCTGGGCCAGCCTAATGGCGCGTGATGTACGTATCGCCCATCTGGAGGTCAGTGGCCTGCAAGTGAGCGTCAAGGAGGACAAGGACGGCCACTGGGCGCTACAAGGTCTGCCGGTGCAGGACGACCAGCCGTTGGACCCGGAGCAGTTACTAACACGTATGCAGATGGTCAAGCGCGTGTCGTTGCTTGATAGCCAAGTCACCTTGCAGCCGTTCGACCAGGCGCCGTTGACCCTGACTTATGTGGGCCTGAGCTTGCATACCGGGATGACCCAGCAACGTTTGGATGCACGCCTGACGCTGCCCGATGGCCAGCCGCTGGCCTTGAGCCTGCGTAGCCGCATTCGCGCGAGCCAATGGAAAGACGGTGAAGTCCAGGCCTACCTCAGCCTTCCCCAAAGCGACTGGGCCAAATGGATTCCCGCGAAGCTAACCCAACAGTGGAAGCTCACGCAGTTCAAGGCGGGGGGTGAGTTCTGGCTCACCTGGGCCAAAGGTACCGTCCAAAGTGCTGCGGTACGCCTTAATTCGCCGCAAGTGAAGGGCAGCTACGCCGACCGCCCCCCCGTGAATATTGAAAACCTTGCCCTGACGGCCTATTTGCAGCGCAGTGACAGCGGCCTCAACGTGCTGTTCGACACGCTGGCGATGAATCTGGGGGATACCCGTTGGGAGTCGCGCCTCCAATTGCAGCAAAGCCTGGCCACCGACAAGGATCAGGAAGTCTGGAAGCTGCAAGCCGATCGCCTGGACCTGACCCCAATTACCCCGTTGCTTAATGCCCTGGCGCCGCTACCGGAAGGCTTTGCCAAGACCCTCGAACACCTGAAGGCCACGGGCCTGCTGCGTAACGTGTTGGTAGATTTCCGGCCCCAGGACACCACCGACCAGAAAATCAGCTTTGCGGCTAACCTTGAGCGCATTGGCTTTGACGCCTATTTCGGCGCGCCGGCTGCGCGTAACGTATCCGGCAGCATCAGTGGTGACCTGGGCCATGGCGAGTTGCGCATGGACAGCAAGGACTTTTCCCTGCACCTGTTTCCGATTTTCGCCAAACCCTGGCAGTACATCCAGGCCAATGCGCGTTTGACCTGGAAGCTGGATAAGGAAGGCTTCACGCTGATCGCCCCTTATATCAAGGTGCTGGGCGAAGAAGGCAAGGTCGCCGCCGACTTTTTGATTCGCCTGCATTTCGACCATAGCCAGGAAGACTATATGGACCTGCGGGTCGGCATGGTCGACGGTGATGGCCGTTTCACGCCTAAGTATTTGCCCGCAGTGTTGAGCCCGTCTTTGGACGAATGGCTGCGCACGGCGATTCTCAAGGGCGCTGTAGATCAAGGTTTCTTTCAGTACCAGGGCTCGCTGAATCACGATGCGCTTGCGGCTGCACGCAATATCAGCTTGTTTTTCAAGGTGCATGACGCCGAGCTGGCGTTCCAGCCGGGCTGGCCGCATGTCGGCAAGGTCAATGGCGAAGTGTTTGTCGAGGAGAGCGGCGTGCGCATCGTGGCCAGCAAGGGCCAATTGCTCGACACCAAGGTCAAGGATGTCTACGTCAATATTCCCCACGCGCCTGCCGGCAAGGACAGCCATCTACTGATCACCGGTGGGTTTGCAGGTGGCTTGGGTGATGGTCTGAAGATCCTCCAGGAAGCACCGATCGGCACGGCTTCGACCTTCGCCGGCTGGAAAGGCGAGGGTGACCTGCAAGGTAAGCTGGACCTGGATATCCCTCTGGCCAAGGGCACTGAGCCCAAGATCGTGGTGGACTTCCAGACTGATAAAGCCCGTCTACAATTGGCCGATCCGCCTCTGGACCTGACCCAGCTCAAGGGCGATTTCCGCTTTGACAGCGCTAAAGGCTTGAGCGGCCAGAATATCTCGGCCCAGGCATTTGATCGACCAATCACGGCGCAGATTGTTGCCGATGGCAAGCCTGGCAATATCAGCACGCGCGTTACCGCCAAGGGCCAGGTTACGGTCAAGCGGCTGACGGATTGGTTGAAAATCAGCCAGCCTCTACCGGTGTCCGGCGATATTCCCTACCAGTTGCAGCTCACCCTGGACGGCGCTGACAGTCAATTGATGGTCAGTTCCAATATGAAGGGCGTTGTGGTGGACCTGCCGGCGCCTTTTGGCATGCCCGCCAGCCAAGGCCGCGACAGTGTATTTCGCATGACCCTGCAGGGTGCCGAGCGTCGTTATTGGTTCGATTACGGTGAGCTGGCGAACTTTACTTTTGCGTCGCCTCCCGACAAATTCAACGATGGCCGTGGTGAGCTGTTCCTGGGTAATGGCGACGCCGTACTGCCTGTCACCAAAGGCTTGCGCATTCGCGGTGTGCTGTCAGAGCTGGACGTCGACCCATGGAAAAAGCTGGTAGACCGGTACGCAGGCAATGACCCGGGCGGCAGTGCCAAGCAACTGCTCAGTGGCGCCGACTTCAAGGTGGGCAAGCTGACCGGCTTGGGTACCCAGTTTGATCAGGTCAACTTGCAGCTTGATCGCAAGCCGACGGCTTGGGGTTTGCAACTCGACAGCCAGCAGGCCAAAGGTACTGTGAACCTGCCGGATGCCAAGGGCGCGCCCATTGCGATTAACCTGCAATACGTAAAGTTACCAGCGCCGGACCCGACGGTGCAGGCGGATGAAAATTCGCCGGACCCGTTGGCAAATATCGATCCCAAGGACATCCCAGCGCTGGATATCGCCATCAATCAACTGTTTCAGGGGGCGGACCTGGTGGGTGCCTGGTCGCTGAAGATCCGGCCAACCGCCAAAGGCCTTGCCTTCAACAACCTGGACTTGGGCCTCAAGGGCATGCAGCTCAACGGCGCCGGTGGCTGGGAGGGCGCGCCGGGTGCCAGCAGCAGTTGGTACAAGGGCCGCCTGGATGGCAAGAACATCGCTGATGTGCTCAAGGGTTGGGGCTTTGCACCGACCGTGACCAGCGAGGACTTCCATCTGGATGTGGATGGTCGTTGGCCAGGTTCACCGGCCTGGGTCGGGCCCAAGCGTTTTTCTGGCAGCCTGGATGCGGCGTTTCGTAAAGGTCAGTTCGTTGAAGTGGAAGGCGGCGCCCAGGCCCTGCGGGTGTTTGGTTTGCTCAACTTCAACTCCATCGGCCGCCGTCTGCGCCTGGACTTTTCGGACTTGCTCGGCAAAGGCTTGAGCTATGACCGGGTCAAAGGTTTGCTGGCGGCCAGTAATGGTGTGTTTGTGACCCGTGAGCCCATCACCATGACCGGGCCCTCCACCAACCTGGAGCTCAATGGCACCCTGGACCTGGTCGCTGATCGCGTCGACGCCAAGCTGCTGGTCACTCTGCCTGTGACCAATAACCTGCCGATTGCCGCGCTGATTGTTGGTGCGCCCGCCATTGGCGGCGCGTTGTTCCTGATCGACAAGTTGATTGGTGACCGTGTTTCGCGCTTTGCCAGCGTGCAATACAAGGTGGAAGGCCCATGGAAGGACCCAAAAATCACCTTCGACAAACCATTTGAAAAACCAAACTGAGAGCCTGTGGAGTAGCATGACCGCATGCCCATTACGGAGTGTCGGCCCATGTCCTTTGCGGTAATTCAAATGGTCAGCCAGAGTGATGTGCTGGCTAATCTGGCCCAGGCTCGGCGCTTGCTGGAGCAAGCAGCGGCAGGCGGTGCGAAGCTTGCGGTGCTGCCGGAAAACTTCGCTGCGATGGGTCGCCGCGACGTGGCTGATATCGGCCGCGCCGAGGCGTTGGGTGAGGGTCCGATTCTTCCGTGGTTGAAACAGACCGCCCGCGACCTCACCTTATGGATAGTGGCCGGCACCTTGCCGTTGCCGCCAGAGGATCAACCGAGCGCCAAGTCCAACGCCTGCTCGCTGCTGATCAATGATCAGGGTGAAATCGTTGCCCGTTACGACAAGCTGCACTTGTTCGATGTCGATGTCGCCGATGCGCGAGGTCGTTATCGCGAATCCGACGACTATGCTTTCGGGAGCAATGTGGTGGTGGCGGATACGCCTGTCGGTCGGTTAGGCCTGACGGTGTGTTACGACCTGCGTTTCCCCGAGCTGTACAGCGAATTACGTGCTGCAGGGGCTGAATTGATTACCGCGCCTTCGGCCTTTACGGCGGTGACCGGTGCTGCGCATTGGGATGTGCTGATTCGCGCGCGGGCCATCGAGACCCAGTGCTACTTGCTGGCGGCCGCCCAGGGCGGTGTGCATCCGGGGCCACGGGAAACCTATGGCCACGCGGCAATTGTCGACCCTTGGGGGCGCGTGCTGACACAACAGGATCAAGGCGAAGCGGTGCTGCTGGCCGAACGTGACAGCAGTGAACAAGCGTCGATAAGGGCGCGCATGCCGGTGGTCAACCATCGGCGCTTTTTCTCGCAGGGCGCGCAGCGGCCTGCTTCGGAACGATGAATTTAAGGCCAAACCTATGAGCGAGTTGTTGTCCTCAGTCAGTGAACACCTCCTGGCACCCGGTGGCGTGACCATCGAAAGTTTGCAAACCGTACTCGGCGATTTGGCCGGGCCAGGCATTGATGCGGCCGACCTGTATTTTCAGGGGCAGATTTCCGAGTCCTGGGCCCTCGAAGACGGCATCGTCAAGGAAGGCAGTTTCAACCTTGACCAGGGTGTGGGTGTGCGTGCGCAGTCCGGTGAAAAGACCGGTTTTGCCTACAGCAACGCAATCACCCTGGAAGCCTTGGGCCTGGCGGCCCGTGCAGCACGCTCAATTTCCCGCGCTGGTCAAAATGGCACGGTGCAGGCGTTCAGCACCCAGGACGTGGCCCAGTTGTACGCGCCGGATAACCCCCTGGAAGTGATCAGCCGTGCGGAAAAGGTCGAGCTGCTCAAGCGCGTCGACGCGGCCACTCGTGCCCTGGACCCGCGTATCCAACAGGTCACCGTGAGCATGGCCGGTGTGTGGGAGCGTATCCTGGTGGCGTCCACCGACGGCGGGCTGGCGGCGGATGTACGGCCGTTGGTGCGCTTTAACGTCAGCGTGATCGTCGAGCAGAACGGTCGCCGCGAGCGCGGTGGCCACGGCGGCGGTGGGCGTACTGACTACCGTTATTTCCTCGCGGATGACCGCGCCATGGGTTATGCCCGTGAAGCGCTGCGCCAGGCACTGGTCAACCTGCAAGCCATTCCTGCACCGGCGGGTACCTTGCCGGTGGTGTTGGGCTCGGGTTGGTCTGGTGTCCTGCTGCACGAAGCGGTTGGCCATGGTCTGGAAGGCGATTTCAACCGTAAGGGCAGTTCGGCCTACAGTGGGCGCATGGGCGAGATGGTTGCATCCAAGCTTTGCACCATTGTCGATGACGGCACGCTGGCCGGGCGCCGTGGCTCGTTAAGCATCGATGACGAAGGCACTCCGACCGAGTGCACCACGTTGATCGAGAACGGTGTGCTCAAGGGGTATATGCAAGACAAGCTCAACGCCCGTCTGATGGGTGTGGCGCGTACTGGTAACGGCCGTCGCGAGTCCTATGCACACCTGCCGATGCCGCGTATGACCAACACCTACATGCTCGGTGGCGAAAGCGATCCGGCGGAAATCATCGCCTCGGTAAAACGCGGGATCTACTGCGCCAACCTCGGTGGCGGCCAGGTGGATATCACCAGCGGCAAATTCGTGTTCTCCACCAGCGAGGCGTACCTGATCGAAGACGGCAAGATTACCGCGCCGGTCAAAGGGGCGACGCTGATTGGTAACGGGCCGGAAGCCATGAGTAAGGTGTCGATGGTCGGTAACGACCTGTCGCTGGACAGCGGCGTGGGTACGTGCGGTAAGGATGGGCAGTCGGTGCCTGTGGGTGTCGGCCAGCCAACGCTGAAAATTGATGCGATCACCGTGGGTGGCACGGGGTCGTAAGAGGGGGAGCTTCGGGTGGCGCAGACCGCCACCCGGGGAAGAGGATCAGCGCAGGCCGCGTTGAGTCTCGTCCAGCTCTCGGATGTACTTGAAGATTTTACGGCTGGTGGCCGGCGCCTTGTTATGCGCCTGTTCGTGCTGGGCCTGACGGATCAGGGAGCGCAGTTGCTGGCGGTCCGCGTCCGGGTAGTCCAGTACGAATTTCTCCAGCACCGCGTCATCGCCCGAGATCAGGCGGTCACGCCAACGCTCCAGGTTATGGAAGCGTTCGTTGTACTGGCGAGTGGAGGCATCGGTTTGATCAAGCAACGCCAGAATCGCGTCAGTGTCCTGATCGCGCATCAGCTTGCCGATAAACATGATGTGCCGTTTACGCGCAATATTCGCCGTGTGCTTGGGGGCGTCCGCAAGAGCCCGGCGCATTTCGTCGGTCAGTGGCAGTTTTGCAATCAAGTCTTTCTTGAGCGTTGTAAGGCGCTCGCCAAGGTCAACCAGAGCATGCAGCTCACGTTTGACCTGGGTTTTGCTTTTCTCCCCATCGAGGGAGTCGTCGTAAGAATCAACCATGGTGGCAGTCCGCAAAGAAACGCCGCCATGATAACCAGTCGGGGGCCGCTTGTCCGGCCCGGTCGCTCGATGGCCTTAACCGAAAGCAGAATTTGAGTGGAGAAAACCATGAGTGCAGCCCAAAGCGTCGGTCCGCAAGCGTTACCGGCACTGCAGGAACAAGTCGAGCAGATCATTGCCGAGGCCAAGCGCCAGGGGGCCAGTGCCTGCGAAGTGGCGGTGTCGCTTGAGCAGGGGCTGTCGACGTCGGTACGCCAGCGGGAAGTGGAAACCGTTGAATTCAACCGCGACCAGGGGTTTGGCATCACCTTGTATGTGGGGCAGCGCAAAGGCTCGGCCAGCACCTCTGCCAGCGGCCCTGAAGCGATTCGTGAGACCGTCGCTGCTGCTTTGGCGATCGCCAAGCATACGTCCGAAGATGAAAGCTCGGGCTTGGCCGACAAGGCGCTGATGGCTAAGGACTTGAAGGATTTCGATCTGTTCCACGCGTGGGACATCACGCCCGAGCAGGCCATCGAAAAAGCGTTGATCTGCGAAGCGGCGGCGTTTGATGCCGATGCCCGGATCAAGAACGCGGATGGGACCACGTTGAGCACCCATCAGGGTTGCCGTGTATATGGCAACAGTCATGGGTTTATCGGCGGTTACGCCTCCACTCGTCATAGCTTGAGCTGTGTGATGATCGCCGAAGCTAATGGCCAGATGCAGCGTGATTATTGGTATGACGTGAACCGTCAGGGCGAATTGTTGGCTGACCCCGTCAGCATTGGCCAGCGTGCTGCACAGCGTGCCGCGAGCCGCCTGGGTGCGCGCCCGGTACCGACCTGTGAGGTGCCGGTGCTGTTTTCGGCTGAACTGGCCGGTGGTTTGTTCGGCAGTTTCCTGGGGGCGATTTCCGGCGGCAACCTGTACCGCAAGTCCTCATTCCTTGAGGGCACGATCGGCCAGAAGCTGTTTCCTGAGTGGTTGACCATCGATGAGCGCCCGCACTTGATGCGCGCCATGGGCAGTTCGGCGTTCGACGGTGATGGTCTGGCAACTTATGCCAAGCCGTTTGTCGAGAAGGGTGAGTTGGTCTCATACGTGCTGGGTACCTACGCCGGTCGTAAACTCGGCCTGCCAAGCACCGCCAACTCAGGCGGCGTACATAACTTGTTCGTGACCCATGGCGACGAGGACCAGGCGGCGCTGTTGCGTCGTATGGGCCGTGGCCTGCTGGTGACCGAGTTGATGGGCAGCGGTTTGAACATGGTCACGGGTGATTACTCCCGCGGCGCGGCGGGTTTCTGGGTAGAAAACGGCGAAATTCAATTCGCCGTCCAGGAAGTGACCATCGCCGGCAACATGCGCGACATGTTCAAACAAATCGTTGCGGTGGGTAACGACTTGGAACTGCGCAGTAATATTCGCACGGGTTCTGTGCTGATCGAGCGGATGACTGTCGCCGGCAGCTAATACCACCGACGCTCAAAAAAGGCGCGCCATCTCACAGATGGCGCGCCTTTTTTATGCCTGTGTCACAGGCGGATTGATATGGCATGCTTGTTTTGATTCTCAATATCATTTAATAATAAATATCATTACCGAATGAGTGCGGATCATGAGCCCTGTCCTGCATGAGGATCCTTACCTGGAAAGCTGGCGTTGGATGAGTCGTCAGATTCGCTGCGCCCTCGACCCGAATGAACCTCGCCTGATCGAACATTATCTCAATGAAGGTCGATACCTGGCGTGCTGCACCGCGACCCATCCGTGGACGATCGCCGAAACGTCATTCCGTCTGCTGATCGATACCTCCAGCGATATCGCCTTACCCTGGCACTGGCGATCCATGTGCCTGGACCAGGCCTGGCGCCCGTTGCGCGACCTGGAAAAACTCTCTCACTGTGCCTGCCGCCTCAAGCGCTGGCAGACCTTTGCCTGGCAATTGGCGACCTGCGAATTGCTGCCGTCTATTTCTCACTCCGACTTGGTGCAAGGATCTTCCGATGAGTAACACCCGTATCGAACGCGACAGCATGGGCGAACTGCAAGTGCCTGCCGAGGCCCTGTATGGCGCCCAGACCCAGCGCGCGGTGAACAACTTCCCGATCAGCCAACAACGCATGCCGGCGCAATTCATTCGCGCCCTGATTCTAGCCAAAGCCGCAGCAGCGAAGGTCAACGTCGACCTCAAGCAGATCAGCGAAGGGCAGGGCAAAGCCATCGTCGACGCCGCCCAAGGCTTGCTGGAGGGCGATTTCATGCCGCACTTCCCGGTGGATATCTTCCAGACCGGATCCGGCACCAGCTCCAACATGAACGCCAACGAAGTGATTGCCACGTTGGCCACCCGATTGCTGGGCGAGCCGGTCAACCCCAATGATCATGTGAACTGCGGACAAAGCAGCAACGACATCATCCCGACCACCATCCACGTCAGCGCCGCCTTGGTCCTACATGAACAAACGCTGCCAGCCCTGCTGCACCTGGTGCAGGTGATCGAACGCAAGGCCGAGGAGGTCCATCCGTTTATCAAAACCGGCCGCACGCACCTGATGGACGCGATGCCGGTACGCATGAGCCAGGTGCTCAATGGCTGGGCGCAACAGCTCAAGGCTAACATCGGCCACCTGCAGGATCTGCTCCCGAGTTTGCAGGCCCTGGCCCAGGGCGGCACGGCGGTCGGCACCGGGATCAACGCACACCCTGAATTTGCTGCACGTTTCAGCCAGCAACTGAGCAGCCTGACCGACGTAAAATTCACGCCAGGCAAGAACCTGTTTGCGCTGATCGGCTCCCAGGACACCGCCGTCGCAGTCTCCGGGCAGTTAAAGGCCACCGCCGTTTCGCTGATGAAAATCGCCAACGACCTGCGCTGGATGAACTCCGGCCCGTTGGCTGGCCTGGGGGAAATTGAACTGGAAGGCTTGCAGCCTGGCTCCTCGATCATGCCAGGTAAGGTCAACCCGGTGATCCCGGAAGCGACCGCCATGGTTGCCGCGCAAGTCATCGGCAATGACACAGTGATTACCGTCGCCGGTCAGTCGGGAAACTTTGAGCTGAATGTGATGCTGCCGATCATCGCCCAGAACCTGCTCAGTAGCCTCGAGCTGCTGGCCAATTCCAGCCGCCTGCTGGCCGACAAGGCCATCGCCAGCTTCAAGGTCAATGAAGCCAAGCTCAAGGAAGCGCTGTCGCGCAACCCGATTTTGGTCACTGCTCTCAACCCGATCATTGGTTACCAAAAGGCTGCTGAAATCGCCAAGAAGGCCTATCAGCAAGGCCGCCCGGTGATTGATGTCGCCCTTGAGCACACCGACCTGCCGCGCAGTCAGCTGGAAGCTCTGCTAGATCCTGAAAAACTCACGGCCGGCGGCGTGTAATCACCAAACCTGCTTTGGAGGCTCACCATGGAGCATTGGAAACGTACGATCGAGCGGGCCAATCGCTACTTTATGCAAGGCGATCTGGTCGACGCTCGTGAGGCCTACTTGCAAGCCCTGGCCCTGGCTCAAGTGTTATTCGAGCGCTGGGCAGATGCCGACGAAGCAGTGGCGGCTTGCGTCATTTCCCATCACAACCTGGCGGACCTGCACCTGCGTCTTAACCAGCCTGAAGAAAGCGCGGAGTACCTCTGTGCCATTCACCAGCGCCTGCTCCAGACCATGCAGAACCCGCGTTTGAGCCAGCAATTGCGCGAGGCGGCGCTGCGTCAGAGCAGCAAGACCTACGTCGAACTGTTGAATTTCATCAGCGACCACGGTGAGTACCCGCGTACTTATCGCTTGCTGGGCGGCACTGCGACGCAACCGGATGCGTCGACCCGCAACAGTCCTTATTACGGAGCACATTGATATGTCCTACACCTTGCCTGCCTTGCCTTACGCATACGATGCCCTGGAGCCGCATATTGATGCGCAAACCATGGAGATTCACTACACCAAGCACCATCAGACCTATATCAACAACCTCAATGCCGCCGTCGAAGGCACCGAATTCGCAGGCTGGCCGGTAGAAAAGTTGGTTTCCAGCGTCCAGCAATTGCCGGAAAAACTGCGTGCTGCGGTGATCAACCAAGGTGGTGGCCATGCCAACCACTCGCTCTTCTGGGCGGTAATGTCGCCCAATGGTGGTGGTAAGCCCGAAGGCGCATTGGGCAAGGCCATCGACGAGCAACTGGGTGGTTTCGACCGCTTCAAGGATGCCTTCACCAAGGCGGCGTTGACTCGTTTCGGCAGCGGTTGGGCCTGGCTGAGTGTTACCCCACAAAAGACCCTGGTGGTGGAAAGCAGCGGTAACCAGGACAGTCCGCTGATGAGCGGAAACTCCCCGATCCTCGGCCTGGATGTCTGGGAGCACGCCTACTACTTGCTGTACCAGAACCGTCGTCCGGAATACATCAACGCCTTCTACAGCGTCATCAACTGGCCGGAAGTTACCGCGCGCTACCAGGCCGCCTTGGCCTGATATTCCTCTATAACAAGATCTAAGGCCGACTATGGGCACTGAAACACTGGCGATCAGCAGCGTGCGAATGTTTCGTTATGCGTTTGGTTCGCTGCTGCTATTGGCAGGTACTGCGTTGTTGGTGGCCCAAGGGCTGGCCTGGCTGGACCTGGAACCGCGCATCCTGCGCGCCTTGCAGGGTGGGGCGATTTGCGCGCTCGGCACGGCGTTGGGGGCGGTTCCGGTGTTGGTGATTCGCCGGATGCCGGTGGCGCTGAGCGATACCTTGCTGGGGTTTGGTGCCGGGGTGATGTTGGCTGCGACAGCGTTTTCATTGATCGCTCCCGGCATCACTGCGGCCCAAAGCCTGGGCCTCTCGCCTTGGGGCGCCAGTGGTTTGATCAGCTTTGGCATCATGCTGGGCGCGTTTGGGCTGTACTTGGTTGACCGCAAGGTCTCCGGCGCAAGCCCGGAAATGCTGGTGGGCACCCCGGATAAACCGGTGATCCCCCCGCGCATCTGGTTGTTCGTATTTGCCATCATTGCCCACAACATTCCGGAAGGTATGGCCGTGGGAGTCTCCGCGGGTGGTGGTATGCCGGATGCTGACAGCCTGGCCATGGGGATTGCCCTGCAGGACGTGCCGGAAGGTCTGGTAATTGCGCTGGTTCTGGCTGGGGCGGGGATGTCGCGGGTCAAAGCGTTCTTGATTGGCGCAGCATCAGGCCTGGTCGAACCGGTGTTCGCCGTGCTCTGCGCCTGGCTGGTTAGCCTGGCCGAAGTACTGTTGCCCTTAGGGTTGGCGCTTGCCGCGGGTGCGATGCTGTTGGTGGTGACTCATGAAGTGATTCCTGAATCACGCCGCAATGGTCATGAAAAGCTTGCCAGCCTGGGGCTGTGCATTGGGTTTTGTTTGATGATGGTGATGGATACTGCGTTGGGGTGAAGCTGTTGCGGCTTCACCTGTCTTATTAAAAGGTGGGCTTACTCACCCTCATCAAAGAAGTTATTGATCAGCGCCACCAGTGCGTCCATGGCTTCCTGTTCTTGCTCGCCTTCCGTCTTCAAGTGAATCTTGGTGCCCTTACCGGCGGCCAACATCATCATGGCCATGATGCTTTTGCCATCCACCATGGATTCCGGGGTACGCCCGGCGCGTATCTGACAGGGAAATTGCCCGGCAACACCGACGAATTTTGCTGAGGCGCGGGCATGCAGACCCAGCTTGTTGATGATTTCAATTTCCAGAGCGGGCATCGCGGGGGTGTTCCTTTCAGCTAAGGTCGCGGTGGCGAACCTGGACGTTCTTGAGGGTTTGTTGCAGCACCTGGCCCAGGCGTTCGGTCAGATAGACGGAGCGGTGGTGACCGCCGGTGCAGCCAATGGCAATCGTGACATAGGCCCGGTTGCTCGCAGCGAAGCGCGGCAGCCATTTGAGCAGGTAGCTGGAGATATCCTGGAACATCTCCTCGACATCCGGTTGTGCGGCCAGGTACTCGGCCACAGGCTGGTCCAGCCCGGACTGGTCACGCAGCTCCGGTTTCCAGTAAGGATTAGGCAGGCAGCGTACATCGAACACCAAGTCGGCATCCACCGGCATTCCACGCTTGAAACCAAACGACTCCACGAGAAACGCCGTGCCAGGCTCCGGCTGATTCAGCAGGCGCAACTTGATGGCGTCGCGCAACTGATACAGGTTCAGGCCGGTGGTGTTGATCTTGAGATCGGCGAGGTCAATGATCGGCCCCAGCAGCGCGGTCTCGTCCTCGATGGCTTCGGCCAGGGATCGATGAGGACTGCTGAGGGGGTGGCGTCGACGTGTTTCAGAGAAGCGTTTGAGCAGCGTCTCTTCATCGGCATCCAGGTACAGCACATCGCAATGAATGTGCTTGGCCCGTACTTCCTCAAGCAGCTCAGGGAACCGCGAAAGGTGGCTGGGCAAGTTGCGGGCGTCAATCGAAACGGCGACCAGAGGTTGCGCCAGTTCGGTATGGATCAGGGCACGCTCTGCCAATTCTGGTAGCAGGCCGGCGGGCAGATTGTCGATGCAATAGAACCCGCTGTCCTCAAGAACATTGAGGGCGGTGCTTTTACCCGAGCCGGAGCGGCCGCTGACGATGATCAAGCGCATGATTACTGCCCGTTTTGTTCATCCAGGACAACCTGATAGAGCGCTTCATTGCTTTTGGCGCTGCGCAGTTTGTCACGTACTTCCTTGCGGTCGAGCATGCTGGCGATCTGCCGAAGCAGTTCCAGGTGCGCATCGGTGGCGGCTTGCGGGACCAGCAGCACGAACAGCAGGTCGACCGGAGCACCGTCGATGGCGTCGAAGTCAATGGGGGCGTCCAGGTGGAGCAGGGCGCTCACTGGAGACTCACAGCCTTGCAAGCGGCAGTGAGGAATGGCGATGCCGTTGCCAAAACCGGTCGAACCAAGTTTTTCACGGGCGATAAGCGCTTCGTACACAGCTTGCGTGTCCAGTTCGGGCACTTCGCGGCCGATCAGGTTGGCAATTTGTTCGAGGGCACGCTTTTTACTGCCGCCCGGCACGTTCACAAGGGAACGGCCGGGGGTCAGGATGGTTTCAAGTCGGATCATGGGGGGAGAGTTAGCGACCTGTACCTTGCATCAGGTGCAGATTCTTTTCCTTATGCTTTATGAGTTGGCGGTCCAGCTTGTCGTAGAGCGAGTCAATCGCCGCGTACATATCTTCATGCTCCGCATTGGCGACGAGCTTCGCATTCGGTACGTGCAGGGTGGCCTCGATTTTCTGCTTGAGCTTATCGACCTCCATGATGACCTGCACGTTGGTTATCTTGTCAAAATGCCCCGCAAGCTTGTTCAGCTTACTCTCGGTGTACTCACGCAGGGGCTTGGTCACTTCCAGTTGGTGTCCACTGATGTTGACTTGCATACAGCTTCTCCTTCGTTGCCAGTGCATAAAGCGGCAGGCAGAAATGCCTACCACTGGAACGCTATGGCCCGCCCGTCACATCAAACGCTTACGCTCGCTGGAAGGCGCGATCCCGAGGGACTCGCGGTACTTTGCGACCGTTCGACGGGCGACCTGAATGCCTTGTGCCTCCAGTAAACCAGCGATCTTACTGTCACTCAATGGCTTTTTCTGATTTTCCGCGGCAACCAGTTTTTTGATGATCGCGCGGATCGCCGTGGACGAGCATTCGCCGCCTTCGGAAGTGCTGACATGGCTGGAGAAAAAGTATTTCAACTCATAAATACCCCTCGGGGTATGCATGAATTTTTGCGTGGTAACCCGGGAAATCGTCGACTCGTGCATGCCTACCGCCTCGGCGATGTCATGCAGCACAAGCGGTTTCATCGCTTCGTCGCCATACTCCAGGAAGCCGCGCTGGTGCTCGACGATCTGGGTGGCCACTTTCATCAATGTTTCGTTGCGGCTTTGCAGGCTCTTGATGAACCAGCGTGCTTCCTGCAACTGGTTGCGCATGAAGGTATTGTCGGCGCTGGTGTCGGCACGGCGCACAAAGCCTGCGTATTGCGGATTGACCCGCAGGCGCGGCACCGACTCTTGGTTCAGCTCGACCAGCCAGCGCTCGTTGTCCTTGCGCACGATCACATCAGGGACGACGTATTCGGCTTCACTGGACTCGATCTGCGAACCCGGACGCGGGTTCAGGCTCTGTACCAGCTCGATGACCTGTCGCAGGTCATCTTCCTTAAGCTTCATGCGGCGCATCAACTGGCTGTAGTCACGGCTGCCCAGCAGGTCGATGTAGTCGGTGACCAGGCGCTGCGCTTCGGTGAGCCACGGCGTCTTGGTGGGCAGTTGGCGCAGTTGCAGTAGCAAGCATTCACTCAGGGTGCGCGCACCGATGCCGGCGGGCTCAAACTGCTGGATGCGGTGCAGTACGGCTTCAATTTCGTCCAGCTCAATGTCCAGTTCCGGGTCGAAGGCCTCAAGGATTTCCTCAAGGGATTCGTCCAGGTAGCCCTGGTTGTTGATGCAGTCGATCAAGGTGACGGCGATCAGGCGATCGGTGTCGGACATCGGCGCCAGGTTCAGTTGCCACAACAAGTGGCTCTGCAGGCTCTCGCCGGCGGAGGTGCGGGTGGTGAAGTCCCACTCGTCATCGTCATTGCTGGGCAGGCTACTGGCGCTGGTCTGATAGACGTCTTCCCAGGCGGTGTCCACGGGAAGTTCGTTGGGAATGCGCTCGTTCCATTCGCCTTCCTCAAGGTTATCCACCGTAGGGGCGGTTTCCTGATAAGAGGGTTCCTGAACGTCGGCGTTGGGTTTTTGCTCTATGTTGTCAGCCAGCGGGTCTGCATTATCGAAGTCGTCGCCTTCTTCCTGGCGTTCGAGCATCGGATTGGACTCCAGGGCCTCCTGGATTTCCTGTTGCAGGTCCAGGGTCGACAATTGGAGCAGGCGGATGGCCTGTTGCAGCTGCGGTGTCATCGTCAGCTGCTGGCCCATTCTCAGGACTAGCGATGGTTTCATGGCAGGGGCTTAACACCTTATTCGCCGGCGCAATGCGCCATCCACGACAGGGCGCGTGAGCGCCAAACATAAGCAAATTATATGCCTGATGTCGGGGGCTTTGCCTAGAGCGCGGTAACAATAAAAAAAACGAGGTTTTTATTGACTCCCGCGCGCCTTGGCGAACAGCCGTGACACCGCTCTGCTTACAGGCGGAACTCGTGGCCCAGATACACTTCCTTAACCAGTTCGTTGGCCAGGATAGTGGCGGAATCGCCTTCGGCGATCAGTTGGCCGTCATTGACGATATAAGCTGTTTCACAGATATCGAGGGTCTCACGGACGTTGTGGTCGGTGATCAGTACACCGATGCCCTTGGCCTTGAGGTGATGGATGATCTGCTTGATGTCGCCGACCGAGATCGGATCGACGCCGGCAAACGGTTCGTCCAGCAGGATGAACTTCGGCGCGGTGGCCAAGGCACGGGCGATCTCCACGCGTCGACGCTCACCACCGGACAGGCTCATACCGAGGTTGTCGCGAATGTGGTTGATGTGGAACTCCTGCAACAGGCTTTCCAGTTCCTTGCGGCGGCCGTCACGGTCGAGTTCCTTTCGGGTTTCGAGGATCGCCATGATGTTGTCTGAGACTGACAATTTGCGGAAGATCGACGCTTCCTGGGGAAGATAGCCGATACCTGCGCGCGCACGGCCGTGCATCGGCTGGTGGCTGACGTCCAGGTCGTCGATCAGTACACGGCCTTGGTCCGCCTGGACCAATCCGACGATCATGTAGAAGCAAGTGGTTTTGCCGGCGCCATTGGGGCCGAGCAAGCCGACGATCTGGCCGCTGTCGATCGACAGGCTGACGTCGCGCACGACCTGACGGCTTTTATAGGCCTTGGCCAGATGCTGGGCTTTCAGGGTTGCCATTACTCGGCCTTCTTCTTCGGCTGGATAACCATGTCGATACGCGGACGAGGTGCAGTGACCTTGTTGCCATTGGCACGACCGGCGTTAGCGATCTGTTTCACGGTGTCATAGGTGATTTTTTCACCTTCCGTGGTGTTGCCGTCGGTGCTGATAACCTTGGCCTGGTCGATCAGGATGATGCGATTCTGTTGGGCGTGATACTGGATGGTCTTGCCATAGCCCTTCATCGGGGCGGTATCGGCAGGCGCCTGCTTCTGCTCGAAATACGCCAGATTGCCTACCGATGTCACGACATCAATGTCGCCGGCTGGGGTGCGCGTGAGCGTCACCGTATTGCCGGTGATTTTCATCGAGCCCTGGGTAATGATCACTGCGCCTGTGTAGGTCGCAACGCCTTGTTTATCATCCAGTTGCGCATCGTCAGCCTGAATGTGGATCGGTTGCTGGCTATCGTTCGGCAGAGCCCAGGCGCTCACGCTTCCCAGTGCTGCGCCCAGACCGAGCAAAATAGGGAGGGTTTTAACGAGCCTCATACTGTCCTCTTACGTTCGATAGCAGGTGTATCCTGCTTTCTTTCAAATACGCTTTCATTCCCTTGCCAGTCGATACACCGCCAGCGCCGTCAATTCTAACGTCTTGCTCGGTCTGCGCATATTGCTGTTGTGGGAATACGGTCATGCGACTGCTGGTAATAATGGTGTCACGGTTCTTGTCGTCAGTGCGTGCAACACGTACCGAGTCGATCAGCTCTACCTGGGTGCCGTCCGGGTTGACCTCGCCACGTTTGCTGGTGACGTGCCACGGAAACTCGGTGCCTCGGTACAGGTTCATGTCCGGGTTCGTCAGCAAGGTGACCTCTGAGGCCTTCAAATGCTCGACCTTGTCGGCGGTCATCTCGTACTGCACCTTGCCATCGGGTAGGAACTGCACGCTGTAGGCATTGGTCGCGTAATAGTCGATAGCGCCTTCGTCAAGCTGCGCGACAGGCTTGTCCAGGAAGCGCTCCGGGCTGATATTCCAGTAGCCCACCGCCAGGAACAGCGCGGCGATGACCCCGAATAACAGGAAGTTGCGAATCTTTTTGCTCAGCATAAAACGCTCTATAGGTAGGCGGCGTGGGCCGCTTCAAGACTGCCTTGGGCACGCAGAATCAGCTCGCAGAATTCGCGGGCGGCACCTTCACCGCCGCGGGCGGTGGTGATGCCATGTGCGTGTTCGCGTACAAAAGCCGCAGCATTCGCGACGGCCATACCCAAGCCCACCCGGCGAATGACCGGCAGGTCAGGCAGATCGTCGCCCAGGTAGGCGACCTGCTCATAGCTTAGGTTGAGTTGGCCAAGAAGCTCGTCCAGGACCACCAGTTTATCCTCGCGGCCCTGATACAGGTGAGGAATCCCCAGGTTTTGTGCGCGGCGTTCCACAACCGGTGTTTTTCGACCACTGATAATCGCCGTTTGCACACCCGCTGCCATCAACATTTTGATGCCTTGGCCGTCGAGGGTGTTGAACGTCTTGAATTCGCTGCCGTCTTCGAGAAAGTAGAGGCGGCCATCGGTCAGCACGCCATCCACGTCGAAGATTGCCAATTTGATGTTTTTGCCGCGTTTCAGCAGGTCGCTGGTCATTTACATCACTCCCGCACGCAGCAAGTCGTGCATGTTCAGGGCGCCGATCGGGCGGTCGTCATTATCGACCACCACCAGTGCGCCGATCTTGTGGTCTTCCATGATCTTCAGTGCTTCGGCTGCCAGCATTTCAGGGCGGGCGGTCTTGCCGTGGGGCGTCATCACCGCATCAATGGTTGCGGTGTGGATGTCGATGGTGCGGTCCAGCGTGCGGCGCAGGTCACCGTCGGTGAATACTCCGGCCAGGCGTCCGTCGGCCTCCAGAATCACCGTCATGCCAAGCCCTTTGCGGGTCATTTCCATCAACGCGTCCTTCAACAGCGTACCGCGTTGGACGTGGGGTAGTTCATCGCCGGCATGCATGACGTTTTCCACTTTCAGCAACAAGCGACGGCCCAGGGCGCCACCTGGGTGGGAAAATGCGAAGTCTTCAGCGGTAAATCCACGGGCTTCCAGCAGCGCCACGGCCAGAGCATCGCCCATAACCAGTGCAGCGGTAGTGGAGGACGTTGGAGCAAGATTCAGCGGGCAGGCCTCGTGATCCACGTGAACATTCAGGTTGACTTCGGCGGCCTTGGCAAGCGTTGATTCCGGGTTGCCGGTGACACTGATCATCTTGATGCCCAAGCGCTTGATCAGCGGCAACAGGGTCACGATTTCGTTGGTGGTGCCGGAGTTGGACAGCGCCAGGATGATGTCATCCTTGGTGATCATGCCCATGTCGCCGTGGCTGGCTTCGGCCGGATGCACGAAAAACGCAGTGGTTCCGGTGCTTGCCAGGGTGGCGGCGATTTTGTTGCCGACGTGGCCTGATTTGCCCATGCCGACCACCACAACGCGGCCCTTGCTGGCCAGAATCATCTCGCAGGCGCGTACGAAATCCGCGTCGATGTGGGCCAGTAAGCCTTCTACGGCTTCAAGCTCGAGTCGGATGGTACGTTGTGCGGATTGAATAAGGTCGCTGGATTGGCTCATGTCTGAAATCGTATAGCCTGACGAAAAGTCGGCGATTATAGCGGTAATGATCAATTCCCTCACGTAAGTTCGTCAGGCTTTATTCTGTGGCTACCTGAGATTCATAGTCAGTAACATAGCCGGCAACGTTTTTTCCCTGTCCTGAATCTGAACGAGCTCAGTTCCGGCCTTGGGGGCTCTGTACCAGCAGTGATATAGTTCGCCGCCAGTTCGGTCCGCCCAACCCATGTGGCTAACTATTGCGCATCCGTTGCAAACGAAATCCGCAAGCATGGTGTCTGAGTGAAAGGCTGCATCCCAAGGAGATTAGATGAGTGCCGATAACGCCTACGCGGTCGAGCTGAAGGGACTTACCTTCAAGCGCGGGACGCGCAGCATCTTCAATAACGTCGATATTCGCATTCCCCGCGGCAAGGTCACGGGCATCATGGGGCCCTCCGGTTGTGGCAAGACCACCCTGTTGCGCCTGATGGGCATGCAATTGCGCCCCAGCGCCGGCGAAGTGTGGGTCAACGGCCAGAACCTGCCGACGTTGTCGCGCAGCGATCTGTTCGATGCGCGCAAGCATATGGGTGTGCTGTTCCAGAGCGGCGCCCTGTTCACAGACCTCGATGTTTTCGAAAACGTGGCATTTCCGCTGCGGGTGCACACCCAGCTGTCCGACGAAATGATTCGTGACATCGTGTTGCTGAAACTGCAGGCCGTGGGCCTTCGTGGTGCCATCGACCTGATGCCCGACGAGTTGTCCGGCGGCATGAAGCGCCGTGTTGCCTTGGCGCGAGCTATCGCTCTTGACCCGCAGATCCTCATGTACGACGAGCCCTTCGTAGGCCAGGACCCGATCGCCATGGGCGTGCTGGTGCGCCTGATCCGTCTGCTCAACGATGCGCTGGGGATCACCAGTATCGTGGTGTCCCACGACCTGGCCGAAACAGCGAGCATTGCCGACTACCTTTATGTCGTCGGCGATGGTCAGGTTTTGGGTCAGGGCACGCCTGAGGAACTGATGAACGCCGACAACCCGCGTATTCGTCAATTCATGACCGGCGATCCCGACGGCCCGGTGCCTTTTCATTTTCCGGCAGCGGACTACCGCTCAGATCTTCTGGGGAAGCGCTGATGCGCAAGACATCTCTCATCGAGAAGGTTCGCCTTTTCGGCCGCTCGGGCATCGACATTGTCGAAGTGCTGGGCCGTTCGACGATTTTCCTGTTCCATGCCTTGTTAGGTCGCGGCGGCATTGGCGGCGGTTTCGGTCTGTTGATAAAACAGTTGCACTCGGTGGGCGTGATGTCCCTGGTGATTATCGTCGTCTCCGGCGTGTTCATCGGCATGGTGCTGGCGTTGCAAGGCTTCAATATCCTTTCCAGCTACGGTTCGGAGCAGGCAGTGGGGCAGATGGTCGCCCTGACGCTGTTGCGTGAACTGGGGCCGGTGGTGACCGCGTTGCTGTTCGCCGGGCGTGCCGGCTCTGCGCTGACCGCCGAAATCGGCAACATGAAGTCTACTGAACAGCTGTCCAGCCTGGAAATGATCGGCGTGGACCCGCTCAAGTACATTGTTGCCCCGCGCCTGTGGGCCGGCTTCATTTCCCTGCCGCTGCTGGCGATGATTTTCAGCGTGGTCGGCATCTGGGGTGGTTCTTGGGTGGCGGTTGACTGGCTGGGCGTCTATGACGGCTCCTACTGGGCCAACATGCAAAACAGCGTGACGTTCAGCGGTGACGTGCTCAACGGCATCATAAAGAGCATTGTCTTTGCGTTTGTAGTGACCTGGATTGCCGTATTCCAAGGCTACGACTGTGAGCCCACCTCAGAAGGGATCAGTCGCGCCACCACCAAGACCGTTGTGTACGCCTCGCTGGCGGTACTGGGCCTTGACTTCATTTTGACCGCCTTGATGTTTGGAGATTTCTGATGCAAAACCGCACTGTGGAAATCGGTGTCGGCCTTTTCTTGCTGGCTGGCATCCTGGCTTTACTGTTGCTGGCCCTGCGAGTCAGTGGCCTTTCGGCCAGCCCTACGGCCGATACTTATAAACTTTACGCGTACTTCGACAATATCGCCGGTTTGACTGTCAGAGCTAAAGTGACCATGGCCGGTGTCACCATCGGCAAGGTCACGGCAATCGATCTGGATCGCGACAGCTTCACGGGCCGAGTGACGATGCAGGTGAACAAGAAGGTAGATAATCTGCCGACTGACTCCACTGCATCTATCCTCACTGCGGGTCTGCTGGGCGAGAAGTACATCGGTGTCAGCGTGGGTGGGGAAACAACCCTGCTCAAGGAAGGTTCGACCATCCACGACACACAGTCGTCGCTGGTGCTTGAAGACCTGATCGGTAAATTCCTGCTCAACACGGTCAATAAAGACGCTAAATGAGGAATCTGTTCATGATCTCTACCTTGCGACGTGGCCTGCTGGTACTGCTTGCAGCGCTGCCGCTGATGGCCAACGCGGCAGGTTCTGCGCACGATCTGGTGCAGGACACGACTACCAAGATGTTGGCTGACCTGACTGCCAACAAAGCACAGTACAAGCAGGACCCGACCAAGTTTTACGATGCACTGAACACAATTGTTGGTCCGGTGGTCGATGCTGAAGGCATTTCCCGCAGCATCATGACGGTCAAGTATTCGCGCAACGCTACGCCTGCGCAGATGCAGACATTCCAGGAAAACTTCAAGAAGGGCCTGTTCCAGTTCTACGGCAACGCCCTGCTGGAGTACAACAACCAGGGTATTACCGTCGACCCTGCCAAGGATGAGTCGGGCGACCGCACCAGCATTGGCATGACCGTCAAAGGCAACAACGGCGCCGTCTATCCTGTGCAGTACACGCTGGAGAAGGTCAACGGTGAGTGGAAGCTGCGCAACGTAATCATCAACGGCATTAACATCGGCAAGCTGTTCCGTGATCAGTTCGCCGACGCCATGCAGCGCAATGGCAATGACCTGGACAAGACCATCAATGGTTGGGCCGGTGAAGTCGCCAAGGCCAAAGAAGAAACCGACAAACAAGCTGCCGGGAAGCCCGCACAATGACCGAGTCGGCTGTTCGTCTCGGTAATGCCGGCGAGCTGTTCCTCAGCGGTGTGCTGGATTATCGCTCGGGGCCTGAGCTGCGCAAGCAGGGCCAGGCGCTGATCAAGACCAGTACTGCGCCTGCGCTGGTGCTGGATTGTTCGGCGGTGACCAAGTCCAGCAGTGTCGGCCTGTCGTTGCTGTTGTGCTTCATCCGTGACGCCGAAGCGGCGAAGAAACCGGTCAGCATCCGTGCATTGCCTGAAGACATGCGTGAAATTGCTGAGGTTTCTGGTCTGACCGAGCTGTTGGCGCATCCTTAATACACATTTTCAAGGAAGCCCCCCGTCAGAGTCCTGCTATGCGGGGTTCGCAGGCGCGGGGCTTTTTTGTATGATGTGCGACCCGTGCGCACTGGGCGCCGATAGAGGTTGAGCATGCAGGCCCTAGAAGTTAAAAGCTTCCTTGAAGGAAAGCTGCCGGAAACGAACGTAGAAGTTGAAGGCGAAGGCTGCAACTTCCAGCTGAATGTGATTAGCGATGAACTGGCGGCATTGAGCCCGGTCAAGCGTCAACAGCAGATCTATGCCCATTTGAACCCGTGGATCACCGATGGCAGCATCCACGCGGTCACTATGAAATTTTTCAGCCGCGCGGCCTGGGCCGAGCGCACCTGAGCCCCCAAGGCGTCGAGATTCTTATGGATAAATTGATTATTACCGGTGGTGCCCGCCTAGATGGCGAGATTCGTATTTCCGGTGCGAAAAACTCCGCCCTGCCGATCCTGGCAGCGACCCTGCTGTGCGATGGCCCGGTGACTGTGGCCAACCTGCCGCACCTGCACGACATCACTACCATGATCGAGCTGTTCGGTCGCATGGGTATTGAGCCGGTGATCGACGAGAAACTGTCGGTTGAAATCGACCCACGTACCATCAAGACCCTGATTGCTCCGTACGAACTGGTGAAAACCATGCGTGCGTCGATCCTGGTGCTGGGCCCGATGGTTGCCCGTTTCGGCGAAGCCGAAGTGGCTCTGCCTGGCGGTTGCGCCATTGGTTCGCGTCCGGTCGACTTGCACATCCGTGGCTTGGAAGCCATGGGCGCGACCATCGACGTCGAAGGTGGTTACATCAAGGCCAAGGCGCCGGAAGGCGGCTTGCGTGGTGCGCACTTCTTCTTTGATACCGTAAGCGTGACCGGTACCGAGAACATCATGATGGCGGCTGCACTGGCCAACGGTCGCAGTGTCCTGCAAAACGCGGCACGCGAACCAGAAGTGGTCGATCTGGCCAACTTCCTGATCGCCATGGGTGCCAACATCACCGGCGCCGGTACTGACACCATCACCATTGAAGGTGTTAAGCGCCTGCATTCGGCCACCTATAAAGTGATGCCGGACCGTATCGAGACCGGCACCTACCTGGTTGCTGCTGCCGTCACCGGTGGCCGCGTCAAGGTCAAGGATACCGATCCGACTATCCTTGAAGCCGTTCTGGAAAAACTCAAGGAAGCCGGTGCTGAAATTACCACCGGTGACGACTGGATCGAGCTGAACATGCACGGTAAACGGCCAAAAGCCGTCAACTTGCGTACGGCTCCGTACCCAGCGTTCCCGACCGACATGCAAGCGCAGTTCATCTCCCTGAACGCAATTGCCGAAGGCACCGGTGCGGTGATCGAGACCATCTTCGAAAACCGCTTCATGCACGTGTATGAACTGCACCGCATGGGCGCCAAGATCCAGGTCGAAGGCAACACTGCCATCGTCACCGGCATCGACAAGCTCAAGGGCGCGCCAGTGATGGCCACCGACCTGCGTGCCTCGGCCAGCCTGGTCATTTCGGCGCTGTGCGCTGAAGGCGACACCTTGATCGATCGCATCTACCACATCGACCGTGGTTACGAGTGCATCGAAGAAAAACTGCAGATGCTTGGCGCGAAAATTCGCCGCGTACCGGGCTAGTCCCCGCTGCATGGGCGCAGGGAAGCGCCCGCCCGGGGTGTGCACGTGCATTGGTGCTTGCACACCCCGGCTGAATTTGTTTCAAATCGAGGCTGTAATGGCCTCGATCTGTGTCTGGCGCCGTTTGCGACCGGACAGCAATAGCCTGATGAAGGACTGACGTTTCCCATGTTGACCATCGCACTGTCCAAGGGCCGCATCCTTGACGACACTTTGCCGCTTCTGGCTGAAGCGGGCATCGTGCCGACCGAGAATCCGGACAAGAGCCGCAAGCTGATCATCCCCACGACCCAGGACGACGTCCGCCTGTTGATCGTACGGGCTACCGACGTGCCGACCTACGTTGAACATGGCGCTGCAGACCTCGGTGTCGCCGGTAAAGACGTGCTGATGGAATACGGTGGTCAGGGTTTGTACGAACCGTTGGACCTGCGTATTGCCCTGTGCAAGCTGATGACTGCCGGCCGTGTGGGTGATGTCGAGCCCAAAGGCCGCCTGCGAGTTGCCACCAAGTTCGTCAACGTCGCCAAGCGCTACTACGCCGAACAAGGCCGTCAGGTCGACATCATCAAGCTCTACGGCTCGATGGAGTTGGCGCCGCTGATCGGCCTGGCCGACAAGATCATCGACGTGGTCGACACTGGCAACACCTTGCGTGCCAATGGCCTCGAGCCTCAGGATTTCATTGCTGACATCAGCTCCCGCCTGATCGTCAACAAAGCTTCGATGAAGATGCAGCACGCCCGTATCCAGGCGTTGATCGACACCCTGCGCAAGGCAGTGGAGTCGCGACACCGCGGTTGACCTACCTGCGCGGCCCTAGGTCGCGCCCGTCTATCCGCCTCATAGCCAGAATTCTCAGGTGCCCAAGCGGATCGACTGCTAACTTTCGGCGCCTGAGCATTTTTGCCAATCCTATGAGGCCCTCGCTATGACCACGTCCACTGCAATTGCCCGACTCAACGCTGCCGACCCGGATTTCGCCCATCATCTGGATCATCTGTTGAGCTGGGAAAGCGTGTCTGACGACTCGGTCAACGGGCGAGTGCTCGACATCATCAAGGCTGTGCGTGAGCGCGGTGATGCGGCGCTGGTGGACTTCACTCGCCAGTTTGACGGCCTGGACGTAAAGTCCATGTCCGACCTGATCCTGCCTCGCGAACGCCTGGAACTGGCCCTGACGCGCATCACTGCGCCCCAGCGCGAAGCCCTGGAAGTCGCAGCGGCGCGGGTGCGCAGCTACCACGAGAAGCAGAAACAGGATTCCTGGAGCTACACCGAGGCCGACGGCACCGTGCTGGGCCAGAAGGTCACGCCGCTGGATCGTGCCGGTCTGTACGTGCCGGGCGGTAAAGCCTCTTATCCGTCGTCGGTGCTGATGAACGCGATCCCGGCCAAAGTGGCGGGCGTGATCGAAGTGGTCATGGTAGTGCCGACTCCGCGCGGTGAAATCAACGAGCTGGTACTGGCAGCGGCGTGCATTGCCGGTGTCGACCGCGTCTTCACCATTGGCGGCGCCCAAGCGGTAGCAGCCCTGGCCTACGGCACTGAAAGCGTACCCAAGGTCGACAAGGTGGTTGGGCCAGGCAACATTTATGTCGCCACCGCCAAGCGTCATGTGTTTGGCCAGGTCGGCATCGACATGATCGCAGGTCCCTCGGAAATCCTGGTTGTATGCGATGGCCAGACCGATCCGGACTGGATTGCCATGGACTTGTTCTCCCAGGCCGAGCACGACGAAGATGCCCAGGCGATCCTGGTCAGCCCGGACGCAGAGTTTCTCGACAAGGTCGCCGCGAGCATCGACAAGCTGCTGCCGACCATGGACCGTGCCGAGATCATCGAGAAGTCGATCAATGGCCGTGGCGCGCTGATCCTGGTGCGCGACATGGAGCAGGCCATCGAAGTGGCCAACCGTATTGCGCCGGAGCACTTGGAGCTGTCTGTGGCCGATCCACAGGCCTGGCTGCCGTCGATTCGCCACGCCGGAGCGATCTTCATGGGGCGCCATACCAGCGAAGCCTTGGGCGACTACTGTGCTGGCCCGAACCACGTGCTGCCGACTTCCGGCACCGCGCGCTTCTCGTCGCCGCTGGGGGTGTATGACTTCCAGAAGCGTTCGTCGATTATCTTCTGCTCGCCGCAGGGCGCTTCCGAGCTGGGCAAGACCGCCTCGGTGCTGGCCCGTGGTGAATCGCTGAGCGCGCACGCACGCAGCGCTGAATATCGCATCGTTAAGGGAGAGTAAGACATGAGCAAATTCTGGAGCCCTTTCGTCAAGGACCTCGTGCCTTACGTGCCCGGCGAGCAACCGAAGCTGACCAAGCTGGTCAAGCTCAACACCAATGAAAACCCCTACGGCCCGTCGCCCAAGGCGCTGGCCGCGATGCAGGCCGAGTTGAATGACAACTTGCGCCTGTACCCGGACCCCAACAGCGACCTGCTCAAGCAGGCCGTGGCCAAGTACTACGGGGTCGACGCCGGCAAAGTGTTCCTCGGCAATGGTTCCGACGAAGTCCTGGCGCACATCTTCCACGGTTTGTTCCAGCACGACCTGCCGCTGCTGTTCCCGGATATCAGCTACAGCTTCTATCCGGTTTACTGCGGCCTCTATGGCATCAAGTCTGACCCGGTACCGCTGGATGAGCAGTTCCAGATTCGCGTAGCGGACTATGCCAAGCCCAACGGCGGGATCATCTTCCCCAACCCGAACGCGCCGACCGGCTGTGTGCTGGCACTGGACGCGGTTGAGCAGATCCTCAAGGCCAGCCCGGACTCGGTGGTGGTGGTTGATGAGGCCTACGTCGATTTTGGCGGCGAAACGGCGATTAGCCTGGTGGATCGTTATCCGAACCTGCTGGTCACCCAGACCCTGTCCAAATCGCGTTCACTGGCCGGTTTGCGCGTTGGGCTGGCGGTGGGCCATCCGGACCTGATCGAGGCGCTGGAGCGGGTCAAGAACAGCTTTAACTCCTACCCGTTGGATCGCCTGGCGATTGTCGGTGCGGCGGCGGCGTTTGAAGATCGTGAGTACTTCGAGAAGACTTGCCAACGGGTGATCGACAGCCGCAACAAGGTGGTCGCGCAACTGGAGGGCAAAGGTTTTGAAGTATTGCCGTCGGCTGCGAACTTCATCTTTGCTCGTCACCCGAAACACGATGCAGCGGGCCTGGCGGCCAAGTTGCGCGAGCAAGGCGTGATCGTGCGGCATTTCAAGCAGGAACGGATTGCCCAGTTCCTGCGGATCAGCATCGGTACGCCGGAGCAGAACCAGGCGCTGATCGATGGTCTGGGTGAGCTTTAACAACCACTGAAAATGATCGTTCCCACGCTCCGCGTGGGAACGATCTGGTTACAGTAACGGCTCATCCGGCTTCTTGTTCTTCCAGCCATCATTGCCCGGTAGCAGCAGGTTCAAACCAATCGCTACCACCGCGCACAGGGCAATGCCCTTGAGGCCGAAATCGTCCGGGCCAGTGCCGGTGCCGACCAGCACACCACCAATCCCGAACACCAGGGTCACCGACACAATTACCAGATTGCGCGCCTCCCCAAGGTCGATCTTGTGACGGATCAGCGTGTTCATGCCCACCGCGGCAATCGAACCGAACAGCAGGCACAGAATCCCGCCCATCACCGGTACCGGGATGCTTTGCAGCAGGGCACCAAACTTCCCGATAAACGCCAGGCTGATGGCAAACACTGCCGCCCAGGTCATGATTTTCGGGTTGTAGTTCTTGGTCAGCATTACCGCGCCAGTCACTTCGGCGTAGGTGGTGTTCGGCGGGCCGCCAAACAGTCCGGCGGCCGTGGTGGCAATGCCGTCACCCAGCAGGGTGCGGTGCAGGCCAGGCTTTTTCAGGTAGTCGCGTCCGGTCACGCTGCCTACCGCAATCACTCCGCCGATATGTTCGATCGCCGGCGCCAGGGCCACTGGGACGATGAACAGAATCGCCTGCCAGTTGAATTCCGGTGCGGTGAAGTGGGGCAGGGCGAACCAAGGTGCAGCGGCGATTTTTGCGGTGTCGACCACGCCAAAGTAGAACGACATGGCAAAACCGACCAACACGCCGGAAATGATTGGCACCAAGCGGAAAATACCTTTGCCGAACACCGCCACGATCAGTGTGGTCAGCAGCGCTGGCATCGAGATCAGCATGGCCGTCTGGTAGTGGATCAGCTCGCTGCCATCACCGGCTTTGCCCATCGCCATGTTAGCGGCAATCGGCGCCATGGCCAGGCCGATGGAGATTATCACCGGGCCGATCACCACTGGCGGCAGCAGTCGGTCGATAAAACCGGTGCCCTTGATCTTCACCGCCAGGCCCAGGAAGGTATAAACGAAACCGGCCGCCATCACACCGCCCATGGTCGCTGCGAGGCCGAACTGGCCCTTGGCGAGAATGATCGGGGTGATAAACGCAAAGCTCGATGCCAGGAATACCGGCACCTGCCGCCCTGTCACCACCTGGAACAGCAACGTGCCCAGGCCTGCGGTAAACAGTGCGACGTTTGGATCAAGACCTGTGATCAGCGGCATCAACACCAGCGCGCCAAATGCCACGAAGAGCATTTGTGCGCCAGACAGGATCTGGCGCCAAAGCGGGTCGTTGAATTCATCCTGCATGCTCACGCGTCCTTCTGTTTGGTGCCGAAGATCTTGTCACCGGCATCGCCCAGGCCCGGGATGATGTAGCCGTGTTCGTTCAGGCGCTCATCGATGGATGCGGTGTAGATCTGTACATCCGGGTGAGCCTTTTCGACGGCCGCGATACCTTCTGGCGCAGCGACCAGCACCATCGCGCGGATATCCTTGCAACCGGCCTTTTTCAGCAGGTCGATGGTAGCGACCATGGAGCTGCCGGTGGCGAGCATCGGGTCGATGATCATCGCCAGTCGCTCGTTGATTTCCGGGACGAGTTTTTCCAGGTAGGTGTGGGCCTGCAGGGTTTCTTCGTTGCGGGCCACGCCCACGGCGCTGACTTTGGCGCCCGGGATCAGGCTGAGCACGCCTTCGAGCATGCCGATACCGGCGCGCAGGATCGGGACTACGGTGATTTTCTTACCGGCGATTTTCTCGACCTGGACAGCGCCAGCCCAACCTTGGATCTCGTAGCTTTCCAGGGGCAAGTCTTTGGTGGCTTCGTAAGTGAGCAGCGCTCCGACTTCCTGAGCAAGCTCACGGAAATTCTTCGTGCTAATGTCGGCACGGCGCATAAGGCCGAGTTTGTGTCGGATCAGCGGGTGGCGGATCTCGCGAGTGGGCATGGGAAAGGCTCCGGCGGCGGGCAAAAAAACCGGCCTAGATTAATCTATCCGAGGGTGTTGTCCTATAGACATCTAGTACGTTAGTCCATTAAGGCTTGATCGTTGCGCCTCACATGCGTACCTTTGCCCGCTTTTCTTGCCACAGCACCCCCTTGGAGAGCGCCATGTCCGCTGATCTCGAGCATATCCGTCAAATCATGCGCGAGGCTGACTGCCTGTACACCGAAGCGCAAGTCGAAGAAGCGATCGCCAAGGTTGGCGCACACATCACCCGCGAAATGGCTGACACCAACCCGGTGGTCTTTTGTGTGATGAACGGCGGCTTGATCTTCGCTGGTAAATTGCTGACCTACCTGCAATTTCCGTTGGAGGCGTCCTACCTGCACGCTACTCGCTATCGCAACGAAACCAGCGGCGGCGACCTGTTCTGGAAAGCCAAGCCGGAAGTCTCTTTCATCGACCGCGACGTGCTGATCATCGACGACATCCTCGACGAAGGTCACACCCTGGGCGCGATCATCGACTTCTGCAAACACGCCGGTGCGCGCAAAGTGCACACCGCTGTGCTGATCGACAAAGACCACGACCGCAAGGCTCGCCCGGACCTGAAAGCCGACTATGTTGGCCTGCCGTGCATCGACCGCTACATTTTCGGCTACGGCATGGACTACAAAGGCTACTGGCGTAACGCCAACGGCATCTACGCCGTTAAGGGGATGTAAGCCATGACCCGCTTTCTTGATCAGACGCTGTTTGCCGAATTGGCCGAGAAAGCGGCCGCCAGTCCTCGGGGCCGGCACCACAACAACTTTCACCAGATGGAAGAGCCGTGCCATCGTCTGGCGGTGGGCCTGCAACCCAACACTTATGTGCCCCCTCATCGGCACCTGAGCGCCGACAAAGCGGAAACCCTGCTGGTGCTCAAGGGCAGCCTGGGCTTGCTGGTTTTCAGCGAGGCCGGTGAAGTCATCGCCAAACGTGTGATGCAGGCCGGTGGCGAGTGCTCCGGCGTCGATCTGCCGCCGGGGGTGTTCCATGGTTTGGTGGTACTGGAGCCTGACACGGTAATGTTCGAGTGCAAGGCCGGACCTTATCGGCCAGCGGGCGAGGGTGAGTCGGCTGATTGGGCTCCCCGTGAAGGTGATGCCGGCGTGGCCGAGTATCAACGCTGGATGCTTGCCCAGTTCGATTGAGCTACAGTGCTCGGCCATCTTCCACGGAGCGGCCCATGAGCCTGTTGATACGCACTTGCGCCGCCCTGGCGCTGACCCTCAGTCTGCCTCTCGCCGCCGCACCGACACCGATGCACAGCCAATTCCTGCCGCCGGACGAGCTCACCCTTCGCGCCGAGACCCCGGACCAGCAGCAACTGCTGCAAGTCACCGAGTATGCGGTGGTGGTGGGTAACCAGCGCCAATCCAGCCAGCAGCCGATTCCGATAACGTCGCCGCTGATGATTCGCCTCAAGGGCAAATCCTTGAACAAGGGCGCGACCATTGCTCAGGTGGTGCTCAATTTTGACGCCGAAAGCAAAAGCCTGAAAAAGCCGGCCTTCGATGACAGCAGCAAAACCCTGACCTTGTCCTATCCGATGTCCCAGTACCGCGTGATTGTCGATCTGCTGCGCAATGAAACCCTGTATGTGCAGTTCCTGAGCTACGCCAATGGCCATATTTGGGCGGATCTGCATACTGGCGCCGTTCGCTCTAAATAGCACACTGCTACGGACGTAAATGGTGTGGGTGCTTTCGAAGAAAAGGCCCCGCAGGTAGACTTCTAGCCCCGTGTAAATGTCTGCAGGCTGGAGTCGGTAATGCGTAAAGATAAGAAACAGGTGATTGGTGATGAGATCGGCGACGATCAGATCAAATTGTTCCTGGACTTCGAGCCGGTTGACGCGACTTCACCGTCCCTGCACAAACTGATCAAGGCCTACCGTGGCCTGCGTATCGACGACTTCGAGCGGTTCCTGGGCTTTTTCAAGGAAGCTGGCCTGGACCTCGACGGCAAGGATGAGCATGGCCAGACGTTCGTCGACCTGATCAAAGACCAGCGCAACGCGGACGAGTACATCGAGTTGATCGAAAACGCTCGCGGCTGATTATTCGTGACATAAAAAACGCCCCGTTCTCATGAGGAGAGCGGGGCGATCGTTCCCACGCTCTGCGTGGGAATGCATCCTGTGACGCTCTGCGTCACGACCTCAAGCGTAGCTTTCGGCCTCGCTGCTTTGTTCAACCAGCTCTAGGCTGATGTTGTTCTGCGTGTTGATCTTGCGGTACAGCTCGGCATCGGTCTCAAGGACCTTTTCCCGCGCCGGGAAGATCTCGTGCAGCTTGGCTGCCCACTCGCCGGCAGCCTTGGCCGGGAAGCAGCGCTCGATCAGTTCCAGCATGATCGAAACAGTCACCGAAGCGCCTGGGGACGCGCCCAGCAGGGCTGCCAGCGAACCATCTTTAGCCGCGACCAGCTCGGTGCCGAATTGCAGCACGCCGCCTTTTTTCGGGTCTTTCTTGATGATCTGCACCCGTTGGCCGGCCACTTCCAGGCGCCAGTCTTCGGCTTTCGCCTCAGGGTAGAAGCGGCGCAAGGATTCCAGGCGTTGCTCCATGGACTGCATGACTTCGCTGACCAGGTACTTGGTCAGGTCCATGTTGTCCCGGGCCACGGCCAGCATCGGGCCGATGTTGCCGGCGCGAACCGACATCGGCAGGTCCAGGAACGAGCCGTGCTTGAGGAACTTGGTGGTGAAACCGGCGTAAGGCCCGAACAACAGGGACTTCTTGCCATCGACCACGCGAGTGTCCAGGTGCGGCACGGACATCGGCGGCGAACCCACGGCAGCCTGGCTGTAGACCTTGGCCTGGTGGTGCTTGACCACTTCCGGGTTGTCGCAACGCAGCCACTGGCCGCTGACCGGGAAGCCGCCAAACCCTTTGCTTTCTTCGATGCCTGAAGCTTGCAGCAACGGCAGGGCCGCGCCACCGGCGCCGAGGAAGACGAACTTGGCGTCCACTTCACGGCTGTTGCCGCTGTTGACGTCCTTGATGCTCACGGTCCAGCCCGCGCCGTTGCGCTTGAGGCCGGTGACGCGCTTGCTGTACTTGACCTGGGCATCGGCCGAGCTGGTCAGGTGGCTGAGCAACTGGTTGGTCAGGGCGCCGAAGTTGACGTCGGTGCCATTCATTACACGGGTGGCAGCGATTTTTTCGTCGAGCGGGCGGCCCGGCATCATCAGCGGCATCCACTCGGCCATCTCGCTACGGTCTTCGGTGTAGTGCATGTCCGAGAACGCGTGGTGCTGGCTGAGGGTTTCAAAGCGCTTCTTGAGGAAGGACACGCCGTTTTCGCCCTGCACGAAGCTCAGGTGCGGCACTGGGCTAATAAAGGATTTGGACGAGCCAAAGGTGCCCTTTTTAGTCAGGTACGCCCAGAACTGCTTCGACACCTCGAACTGGGTGTTGATGTGCACGGCCTTTTTGATGTCGATAGAGCCGTCGCCTGCCTGCGGTGTGTAGTTCAGCTCACACAGCCCGGCGTGGCCGGTCCCGGCGTTGTTCCACGGGTTGGAACTTTCCGCGGCACCCGAATCCATCAGCTCAACGACTTCCAGCTTGAGGCCGGGGTCGAGCTCTTTGAGCAGTACGGCCAGGGTGGCACTCATGATGCCGGCCCCTACCAGTACTACGTCGACTGCTTCGTTATGCGCCATTTAACGCGTCTCCAAAATCTGCAGCACCAAATTGACGGCATGGCTGCCAGGAGTGACGGGGCGGTTCACGTGTTGCCCCAGGTTACCCATGGCCAGGATCGCCATGTCCGTTTCGCAATTCTTTGCAACTTCAGCACACGCTTCCTGCCGGGCTAATCTGCCTATGAACGCATTCATGGGCCCCTGTGGCAATTCGACTTATGGTCAAAGCGTGCGATTCGTGCAACCAATCCGTAGCGGACAGGCTCAAGCTCCGGTTTTTGAGGAGTACTCGGTCCTGTGTGGTTGGGCTGTTCCAGACGCTGATGGTGCTTGTACAAACGCCAAACTATTCATTTGCTCGCCACACTCTTGTGAAGTTGTGAAAACCCGTTTTTTCACGCTCTTTTGAAGACGTGAACCTCAAAAAAGGGCTGCCCCAGCCTGGCACCTGGCCCGAAATCCATGCCGACACGCGGCAAAACGGGCAAACAACTCAAGTGGCCGAGCGCAATGGCAGCTCTGGCAGATTCGGTAAAGGCGGGTGGTTTGCAACGAAAACAGCAAGCGCGCCAGCTTCACTCGATCTGTGTGGGCGGCTCTCTGTGGGCGATTTTTGAGTTAATACCGAGGCATTAACGATGTTGCGAGGCCCGATCAGGAGACGTCCTTATAATCGGGGGGAGATTGTAGCGAAGAACGCCAAGGAAATGGGTGTGTTTTATGACTTTTATTAGTGCTCCAGTCAGGAGACCAGTGCTTGCTGTGGTTGTGCAAGCACGACCTGTGGGCAGACCCGCGCACTGGCCGGCAGCGGGCGGTGCATCCAGCCCAGGTGAGTTTCTGCGACTTCTACCCAGCCCTCGCCGACGGGCGGCAGGCTGCACTGCTTAAACGCCAGGCAATGACCATGTGCGTCGAGCAGGGCATAGTTGCGATGGCGGGCGTGTGGCATGAACAGCGTTTTGAGAAGGCGCATGGCTTTGTACCTGTTACGTTACATGCTCGAAGAATGCCAGTGTGCCATGACATTGGAATGACGGATTTATACGAAATTGTAATTTCAACATGCCTTCAGCTGCCGTTCAGGATTGCTGGTGAGTGGCGCACGTGCACCGTTATACTGGCGGCCTGTTTGCACCTAGTCCTGGAGAAATGAGTATGTTGCAACGCCTGTTGTTCGGTTTGATCACTGTGACCAGTTTGACCCTGGTTGGCTGCGCCAACAGCCCGCAACAACTCAGCCCGCAACCGAAAATCACCACGCAGCTGGCCCCGGTCGGCCACGGCCAGCCGGTATCGGTGCGTGTGGTGGATGGTCGTCCATCGCCAACCCTCGGTTCCCGTGGTGGTCTCTACCCGGAGACCGCCCTTATTTCAGTGACCGGCCAAGACGTGCTCCCCAAGCTGCAAGCCCAGGCTGAAGCTGCCGTGCGCCTGCTGGGTTTCACCCCGGCCAACTCGCCAGGCGCTCCTCAATTGACCATCACCTTGGCCGAACTGAAATATCAGTCGCCGAAGGAAGGCCTGTATGTGACTGAAGCCACCATCGGCGCGGCATTCAAGTCCGACGTCAGTGCTGGCACGCGTCGCTACAGCGGCCGCTACGGTGCCTCCCTGAACCAGCGCTTTGGTATGTCGCCGAACGAGGAAACCAATACCAAGCTGGTCAGCGATGTGCTGAGCGATGCACTGACCCGTCTGTTTAAGGATCCAAGCATCGGCCAACTGCTCAGCTCGCAGTAACTGCCGACAAGCTGTTCACAAAAAAACCGGGCTCAGTGATGAGTCCGGTTTTTTTGTACCTGCAGTTTCACGCCGCGGTGTCGATACAGAAGTCCAGCAGGCTCACCCCGGTCAACAAGTCCGCCTCCGGCAAGTCCGCATGCTGGTGCCCTCCGAGGGCGCAATACACCAGCCAGTGGCGGTCCTGGACGTTGAATGCCAGACCGCCGACCAGTGCCTCCTGCTCGTCGCTTTGGGCAATCAGATACAGCCGATCCTGGTTTTGCGCGTGCAACATGACAAGCTCCTAAGCGTCGAAGGGCAACAGAGTGGCTTGTTAAGGTGACGTTCAGGTGACGCCGCAAATTACTGGATACATTGGCGGTTATTGGAGCCGGTAGTCGCAGGAGGCGGATATCATTCAGGTTTGTATCTGAATTGATACTCTGACACTGATTCTCCGAGGTTTGCGATGGCACCGCCCGCACTGCTTATCAATGCTGCCGCTTTGTTGGTCGCCTGCCCGAGTTCGGCGCTGCTGTTCATTACCCGCCTGCGAGCGCAGCGCGCGATGGCCGAGCTGGCCGCACGAAGCGAAGATCGCGCGATCGACCAACCGATGTTGTTTCTGGATGTGCGCACCGAACGGGCGCATCGCCTGGCTTACCGCGTCGGGTTTGCCTTTCTTGGGCTGGCACTGGCGACGTCTTGGCTCAGCACCCACCTTTAAGAACACCGCAAAGCAAATGTGGGAGCTGGCTTGCCTGCGATACAGACACCTCGGTCTATCCGTCAGACCGTAGTGATGCTATCGCCGACAAGCCAGCTCCCACATTTTGTTTCGGTGTTTACAGAGGGATCCCGGCTTTAACTCGATACTGATTACGCACAGGCGTTGCATATTGCACCACCAAAAACGGTCGGTGCTCTGCCGGGCATTCGTTCAGCCTCCGTTCCCACTCCGCTTTCGCCTTGGCCAACTCATCGGCCGGGAAGACCTCGGCTGCCGTCGGCACCTGCAATTGTGGGTCAGCGTCGTTCCACTGCGCGTACGCCAGGTAGTGCACCGGGAATAACCGATAGCCACCGAGAATCTGTCGGTCCATTTCCACGGCCAGCAGCTTGGTGTCTTCAAAGCGCTCGGTGATCGGCGGCGCAAAGTTCACGTGCACCCGGCCCTTGTAGCCGGTGATGCCCAAGGCAATGCTCACATCGTCTTCGCCCGGCGCCTTGCTGTAGGTGCCGGTGGTGGCGCGGACGTACAACTCGCGGGCCTTGGCTGCATCGCACGGGTCGTATTCGTAACTGATGGAAACCGGCGTCAGGTTCAACGACTGGATCACCTCGGCAAACGGCTCGTCCTTGCGGCTGACGTGGAACATCTTGAGGATCGCCGATTCGGTGCGATCATCCCCATCCTTGGCACGGCCTTCGGCTTGGGCGATCCAGATCGACTGGCAATCGTTGCGGATCGAATGGTTGATGTAGGCCGACAGCAGTTGGTACGCCGCCATCTTTTCCTTTCGGCCAGTGATCGAGCGGTGCACGATAAAACTCTTGTTCAGGCGCATCAGGTCGCTGACAAACGGCTTTTGCAGCAGGTTGTCGCCGATGGCGATGCGTGGCGTCGGCAAACCGGCGTGGTACACGGCGTAGTTGACGAAGGCCGGGTCCATCACGATGTCGCGATGGTTGGCCAAAAACAGGTAGGCGGTGCCGGACTTGAGCTGCTCGACGCCGGTGTAGGTCACGCCGTCGGTCGCCCGATCAATGGTGTGATCGACGTAATACTCGACTTTGTCCTGGAGCGTTGCCACGGTGGTGACACCGGCGAACTCACGGCGCAGTTTGCGGGCGATCATCGGCTTGAGCAGCCAGCCCAGGGCGCCTGCAAAGCGCGGGAAGCGGAAGTGGGTCAGGATGTCCAGAAAGGCCTTGTCACTGAACAGACGTGCCAGCACCGCCGGGACTTCGCTGTCGTTGTAAGGTCGGATGGTATCGAATTCGCCCATCATGCTCTCTTGTTAGAAACGGCTAGGGTAAGTAAAGGAAGTATCAGGGTGCGGCCGCAGTATTGGCGTTGCCGAGAATGGCCCTGTAAATAGACCGGCGATTATACGCACAAGTCACCTGGGAGACCGCGATGGAAGAGGAGTCGTACGAATGTCCTTATTGTGGAGAGGTGGTCACGGCGTTGCTGGACCTGTCCGCAGGCGATCAGGAATATATAGAAGATTGCCCGGTGTGCTGCCGGCCGATTACTTTTGAACTCCAGGTGCACGGAAACGAATGGATGCTGAACGTGCGCAGCGAAAACGAATAACAGGTACGCCCATGCAGCGAATTTATGAACCTGAAAACCTGATGGAGGGCGAGTTGCTGCAGCAGATGCTCGCCAGCGAGGGGATCGAGGCGCATTTGGTGGGGCGCCATTTGCTCGGTGGCACCGGCGAGCTGCCGATTTTCGGGCTGCTGGGGTTGGAAGTGGACAACGATCAGGCCGTCTACGCCCGCGAGCTGATTACCGGCTACATCGGCGCGCAACCCCTGCCCGGTGATGAACCCGACAGCTTCCCCGACGTGTTGGTCTGTTAGGCTGTCGGTCGGTTTACCCCAAGAGTCGTGTTACCCCATGTGTGGACGTTATGCCCTGTTTCGCTGGAACCCCGCCTTTGCTGCCTTGCCGGGCTTTCCGGTCGACCAGCAGGCCCAGTGGAACATCTCCCCCAATGATTCGGTGCTGATCCAGCGTGCCACTGACGGCCAGTGCACCCTGGCGCGCGCCCGCTGGGGGCTCACGCCGCCCTGGCTGACCGATCTTTCCCGTACCCCGGCCCATGCCCGCGCCGAAACCCTGGCTGAGCAACCGATGTTTCGCGAGGCGTTTCGCCAGCGCCGCTGCCTGCTGCCGGCCAACGGTTTTTACGAGTGGCGTGGCACTCAGCGCAAGCGCCCCTATTGGCTGACGCCGGGGGAGGGCTCGACCCTGTTTTTTGCGGCGATCTGGGAAGCCTATCCGGTGCAGGAACAGGTGTGGTTGAGCACGGCGGTGGTGACTCAGGCGGCGCAGAGTCAGCGGCGGCCGCTGATTCTGGATGCGGCGGGGCAGGAGGCTTGGTTGAATCCCGAGACGCCGTTGCCTGTGCTTCAGGCCTTGTTGGCCAGTGAGCCTGCCGCTCTGCGTGAGCGGGTATTGGCCAATATGGTGAATGATCCGAAGCTGAATGGGCCTGAGTGTTTGACGCCGGGTTGAGGGCTGATCTGAAACCTTGAGCTGATTAATCAACCGCCGTTGCTGGTGTGTAGGATGTATCCGAAATTCAGCGGTTACACGTCTGTTGTATCTGGCGCCGATACAAATGACCGCCTACGATACGCGCCATGTTTTCAGGGAGCGTGTTCATGAAGAAGTCATTGGCGATAAGTGGATTGGTTGTAGCGATGCTGTTGGCCGGTTGCCAGTCGGTTAACACCACCAGTGGCGGTGCCGTTGGGGTAGAGCGCAAGCAGTACATGTTCAGCATGCTGTCGAGCCAGGAAGTCGACCAGATGTACGCCCAGTCCTATCAGCAGACGTTGGGTGAAGCCAGTGGTAAAGGCTTGGTGGACAAGACCAGTGCCAACGCCAAGCGCGTGCAGGCCATTGCCAATCGCTTGATCGCCCAGGCGCCTACCTTCCGTCCGGATGCGGCGCAATGGAAGTGGGAAGTGAACCTGATCAAGAGCGATGAGATGAACGCCAACTGCGGGCCTGGCGGCAAGATCTTTGTGTACAGCGCGTTGATCGACAACCTCAAGCTCACCGATGACGAACTGGCTGCGGTAATGGGGCATGAAATTGCCCACGCTTTGCGCGAACACGGCCGTGAAGCCATGTCCAAGGCTTACGGCATTCAGATGGCCAAGCAGGGCGCCGGTGCCTTGTTCGGCCTGGGTCAGGACAGCATGGCATTGGCCGATACCGTGGCCAACTACGGTATGACCTTGCCCAACAGTCGCGCCAACGAAAACGAAGCGGACCTGATCGGCTTGGAACTGTCGGCCCGCGCCGGCTACAACCCAAATGCAGCCATCACGTTGTGGAACAAGATGGCCAAGGCTTCGGAAGGCGCGCCACCTGAGTTCATGAGTACTCACCCGGCTTCCGATAGCCGAATTGCCTCGTTGCAAGCGGCGATTCCAAAAGTGATGCCGCTCTACCAGCAGGCCAAGAAGTCCTGATAATCCAAGCCTTGTGATCGTTCCCACGCTCCGCGTGGGAATGCATCCTGTGACGCTCTGCGTCACGCCTCCAGGAGCCGACGCAGAGCGTCAGGTGCGGCGTTCCCACGCGGAGCGTGGGAACGATCATGAGGTTTAGATCCAGCCGCTGCTCTGCATGGCTTTGTAAACCGCCACCACCGCCAGGATGAAAAACGCCGTGGCCGCCAGTCGACGAATCAAGGTCAGCGGCAGTTTCTCAGCCGCAAAACTCCCCGCCAATACCACCGGCACGTTGGCAATCAGCATGCCCAGGGTGGTGCCGATAATCACCAGCCACAATTCGGGGTACTGTGCCGCCAGCATCACCGTGGCGATCTGCGTCTTGTCGCCGATTTCCGCGAGGAAGAATGCAATCAGTGTGGTCAGGAATGGCCCGAATTTGCGCGTGGTACTGGCTTCGTCGTCGTCGAGTTTGTCCGGCACCAGGGTCCACAACGCCGTGGCGCAGAAGCTCGCCGCGAGGATCCAATGCAACACCGCATCCGAGAAGAAGCTTCCGAACCAGGCCCCCACGGCACCGGCCGCCGCATGGTTGGCCAAGGTCGCGGCGACGATGCCGGCGATGATTGGCCAAGGTTTGCGAAAGCGTGCAGCAAGGATGAGTGCGAGCAGTTGCGTCTTGTCGCCAATTTCGGCCAAGGCAACGATTGCGGTAGGAACGAGTAATGAATCCAGCATCAGGTAAGTTTCCGGGGGCGGGTCGACACGGCTATGACACGTACAGCCTTCCCGCCCCGGGTAAGGTGTGCGTGTCATAGGTCTTGTCAAACCCCGGTCCGTCTGTGCGGACTCCTGGGTCGCATACGCCATGGTCTGTTGACCAAGTATGTTGACGTATGCCGGACGAGCGTGGCGCTCGTGGGAGACTACTCCCCTAGGACGGAGCGGATTCTGCCTAGGCAAAATCCATTCGGCAAGCCTTCTTTTTCAAACGCTCGTCAGCCGCGCTTGGCACGGTAAATGCGGAAACCATTGCCTTCTGCCTTGATTGCACACACGCCCAAGTGCTCTTCGATCAGCGGCTGGTACTTGAGGAAACTATTCGCAACCAAGCGAAGTTCGCCACCTTTTGCCAGATGTTTAGCTGCTTTTCGCAGCAGGTTTTCAGTGGCGAAATAATCGGTGTGTACCCCGACGTGGAACGGTGGGTTGCTTAAAATCGCGTTCAAACCCATGGGTGCTGCGTCGATGCCGTCACCGGTTAACACCTCGGCTTCCAGACCGTTGGCGGCCAATGTCAGGCGACTGCTGGCGGCGGCAAACGCATCTACATCCAGCAGGGTTACGCTGTTATGCGGGTAGCGACGTTTGACCGCAGCGCCTAGCACCCCCGCGCCACAACCGAAGTCCAGCAGATGACCGCTGGGTAGCTTGTCCAAATGTTCCAGCAACAACTCGGTGCCGCGATCCAGGCGACCGTGGCTGAATACGCCCGGCAGGCTCACCACCTTGAGAGGCCCTTCGGCCAGCGGGACTTCGAAAACTTGGGCGAGGCTCTCCAATTCGACCGCTTGTGGCGCGTTGGCCACGGTGACTTGCCACAGCTGGCAGTGCCGCGCGTTATCGAGCTTGCGCGGTTTGCCGAAGGGAAGCATCTGTTTGGCGGCGCTTTCGATACCGCCTTTTTTCTCCCCCACCAGAAACAGCTCGGCGCCCGGCAGGCGCGCAGCCACGGCGTTGAGCAGGTAGTCGGTGAGGTCCTTGGATTTGGGCAGGAAAATCACCGCTGCATCAAATGAACGCTCGGGCACGTTCACACCGAACTGGCTGCGCTCGGGGAAACGTGCATCCAGCGCCGCCTGGTCACCGGCGTGCCAGCACCAGCCGTGGGCGTTGGGCAGGCGACCTAGCAGGTCGTCGGCGGGCAGGCCGACCAGCAGCAAGTTGCCTTGAAAAAGTTCGGCCTGACGAAGCAGTACTTCACTGCGCGGATCCATGGTCTGCTCCTTGAAAAGGGGCGCAGTTTATCAACTGACGACGCGCAGCGGGGCGCCGCTGAAAAAGCCCCGGGCGTTTTCAGCCAATTGGCCGACGATACGCTGTCGCGCTTCGCGGCTGCCCCAGGCGTTGTGGGGCGTGACGATCAACCGAGGAATGTCACCGGCCAACAGCGGGTTGCCATTCACCGGTGGCTCCACGCTCAGTACATCGGTCGCCGCACCGCCCAGGTGGCCGTTGCGCAAGGCGTCCGCCAGCGCTTGTTCGTTGATCAAACCGCCGCGTGCCGTGTTGACGATAAACGCGCCAGGCTTGAGCAACGCCAGCTCGCGGGCGCCGATAAAGTTGCGGGTGTGATCGTTGAGCGGGCAGTGCAGGGTCAACGCATCGACCTGCGCCAGCAGTTCATCCAGCGGCACGCGGTCGGCACGGGCAGGGCGGCCCGGAATCGCGCCGAGCACTACGCGCATGCCAAAGGCTTCGGCCAGGCGTGCCACGGCACGACCCAGTTCACCATGGCCGAGCAGGCCGAGGGTTTTGCCCTCCAGCTCAACAATCGGGTAATCCAGCAGGCAGAATTGCTTGGCTTCTTGCCACCTGCCGGCGCTGACGTCGCGTTGATAGTCGTTCAAGCGCGTCGCCAGGTTGAGCAGCAGCATGATCGTGTGTTGCGCCACCGACGGCGTGCCGTAGCCCTGGCAGTTGCTCACCGTGATGCCGTGGGCGCGGGCGGCGGCGAGGTCGACGTTGTTGGTGCCGGTGGCCGACACCAGGATCAACTTGAGCTCAGGGCAGGCCGCCAGGGTTTCGGTGTTAAGGGCGATCTTGTTGCTGATGGCGACTTGGGCGCCTTGCAGGCGTTCGACCACATTCTGCGGTGTAGTTTGCTCAAACAACTGCAAGTCGCTGAAGCAGTTTCGCAGTTCGCTGAGGTCGAGGTCTCCCAGGTCCAGGGACGGATGATCAAGGAAGACGGCGCGGCGATTGTTCGTCATCAACTGTACCTTTTGCGACTGGGTTCGAAGGCGTAATCTGCCGAGCCTATCAGATGAAATAATCAGTTACTTAATGGAGTGAGCATGTACGTCGCCGAGTTTTTGACCGTAGCCTTGATTCACTTGTTGGCGGTAGCCAGCCCCGGCCCGGATTTCGCCGTGGTGGTGCGCGAGAGTGTTACCCATGGCCGTCGCGCCGGTACGTGGACTGCCTTGGGTGTCGGTTCGGCGATTTTCCTGCACGTGGGTTATTCGTTGCTCGGCATTGGTTTGATCGTGTCCCAGTCCATCGTGCTGTTCAACGCGTTGAAATGGGCGGCAGCCGCTTACCTGCTGTACATCGGCTTCAAGGCCCTGCGCGCGCAGCCGGCCAAGCCTGCCGGCGAAGATGACCTGCATCGCGAAGTGGGTGAGCGCACTGCTCGCGGCGCGTTCACCTCGGGCTTTGTGACCAATGGCTTGAACCCCAAGGCCACGCTGTTCTTCTTGTCGCTGTTCACTGTGGTGATCAACCCCCACACACCGCTGGCGATCCAGGCCGGTTACGGCGTGTACCTGGCGGTGGCGACGGCGTTGTGGTTCTGCCTGGTGGCCATGTTGTTCAGCCAGCAGCGTGTTCGCGCCGGTTTTGCGCGCATGGGCCACTGGTTCGACCGGACCATGGGCGCGGTGCTGATTGCCATCGGTGTGAAGTTGGCGTTTACCAGTATCAAATAAGTCGAATGCTGGCGCAAAGCTAGCATTCACTGGGGTCTGCAAATCATTCCTTTGGCTGATTTGGCTGACACATAAGGTCTCTACAGTGCAGGTCTTCAAGCCAAGACCGTGCAGTCATATAAGGGATTCGTATGTTGCAGACCCGTGTTATCCCGCCCGCCGAAGGCGCTTACCAATACCCGCTCTTGATCAAACGCCTGTTGATGTCCGGGACCCGTTACGAGAAGACCCGGGAAATTATCTACCGCGACAAACTGCGCTACACCTACCCGACCCTGATCGAGCGCGTCGCTCGCCTGGCCAATGTGCTGACCGAAGCCGGGGTCAAGGCTGGTGACACCGTCGCGGTGATGGATTGGGACAGCCATCGTTACCTGGAATGCATGTTCGCCATTCCGATGATTGGTGCGGTGATTCACACCATCAACGTGCGCCTGTCACCGGAACAGATCCTCTACACCATGAACCATGCCGAAGACCGCTTTGTACTGGTCAACAGCGAATTTGTGGGCCTCTATCAGGCCATCGCCGGGCACCTGACCACGGTCGACAAGACCTTGCTGCTGACCGACGGCGACTCCAAAACCGCCGAGTTGCCCCACTTGGTCGGCGAGTACGAAACCCTGCTGGCGGCCGCCAGCCCCAAGTACGACTTCCAGGACTTCGACGAAAACTCCGTCGCCACCACCTTCTACACCACCGGCACCACCGGCAACCCGAAAGGGGTGTACTTCACCCATCGCCAACTGGTGCTGCATACCATCGGCGTGGCAACCATCATGGGCAGTGTCGACAGCGTGCGCCTGTTGGGCACCAACGACGTGTACATGCCGATCACGCCGATGTTCCACGTGCATGCCTGGGGCCTGCCGTATGTGGCGACCATGCTCGGCCTGAAGCAGGTCTACCCTGGCCGTTACGACCCGGAATACCTGGTGGAGTTGTGGCGCAAGGAAAAGGTCACCTTCTCCCACTGCGTACCGACCATTCTGCAAATGCTGCTCAACGCCAAGGCTGCCCAGGGCGTGGACTTTGGCGGTTGGAAAATCGTCATCGGCGGCAGCGCGCTCAACCGCACGCTGTATGAAGCGTCCAAGGCGCGTGGCATTCAACTGACCGCTGCGTACGGTATGTCCGAGACCGGGCCGCTGGTGTCCTGTGCCCACCTCAACGAAGAGTTGATGGCCGGCAGCGAAGATGAACGCACCACTTACCGCATCAAGGCTGGCGTGCCCGGGCCATTGGTGGAAGCGGCGATCATCGACAGCGATGGCAACTTCTTGCCCGCTGATGGCGAGTCTCAGGGCGAGCTGGTGCTGCGTGCGCCGTGGCTCAGCGAAGGTTATTTCAACGAGCCACAGAAGGGCGCCGAGCTGTGGGCCGGCGGCTGGATGCACACGGGCGATGTGGCCACCCTCGATGCTTTCGGGGTGATCGATATCCGCGACCGCATCAAGGACGTGATCAAGACCGGCGGCGAGTGGATTTCCTCCCTGGCCCTCGAAGACCTGGTCAGCCGTCACCCGGCGGTACGTGAAGTAGCGGTAGTGGGCATCGCCGACCCGCAATGGGGCGAACGCCCATTTGCGTTGCTGGTAGTGCGTGATGGCCATGTGATAGATGCCCGCGAGCTCAAGGAACATCTCAAGCCCTTCGTCGAATTGGGCCATTTGAGCAAGTGGGCGATTCCGAGTCAGATCGCCGTTGTTACTGAAATTCCCAAGACCAGTGTCGGCAAGCTCGACAAAAAACGTATCCGCGTTGACATCATTGAATGGCAGGCCAACAACAGCACGTTCCTGTCCACCCTTTGAGGCCTCTCGCCGCGCCCGTCCGGGCGCGGCAATGCTCTATCTTGCGCCTTCACTTGTGATTTACCGATTTTCAGCCATCCTTGCCGCGTCGACCTTCGTCGGCGTGGCGAAAGGGCTGTGGCAGACGGGTTGGTGATGCAAATCACACTTTAGAGGGATCAAGCGGTACCCCCTGCTGGCTATAGTCCCTTCCAGAGTTTTTCAAGGATGTTGCGCTTCGGGCCATGGGGGCTCGGTTGCCGTGCGGCATTGGAATCGTTGTATTCCGGCCGTTACATGCATCCAGAAGAAAGAACTCACTGCCATAACAATAATGCACATGGAGTAGCGTCGATGACCTCAGTAAACCAGTTCTGGCGCCGGGCGAGATTGCCCCTGGCCGTCAGTCTCGCTTCTACGCTCGCCGGGCCCGCATTCGGCGTCAGTTTCAACATTGGTGAAATCGAAGGTAGCTTTGACTCATCCCTGTCGGTAGGGGCGAGCTGGTCGACTGCCGGTCGCAATAAAGACCTGATCGGCGTTAACAACGGTGGCAGAGGGTTGTCGCAAACGTCTGATGACGGTCACCTGAACTTCGACAAGGGCGATGCCTTCTCGAAGATCTTCAAGGGTATCCATGACCTTGAGTTGAAATACGGCGATACCGGCGTATTTGTCCGGGGCAAGTACTGGTATGACTTCGCGCTGCAAAATGAAGACCTGGACTTCAAGAACGTCAGTAACGAGCATCGACCAACGGGGGCCAGATCTTCCGGCGCGCAGATTCTCGACGCCTTCGTCTACCACAACTACTCGATTGCCGATGAGCCGGGTTCCGTGCGTTTGGGTAAGCAGGTGGTGAGCTGGGGTGAAAGCACCTTTATTGGTGGCGGTATCAACGCCATCAACCCGATTGACGTGTCCGCGTTCCGTCGTCCAGGGGCTGAAATCAAGGAAGGCCTGATTCCGGTCAACATGTTCTACCTGTCGCAGACCTTGACCGATAACTTGTCGGCTGAGGGCTTCTATCAGATTGGCTGGGACAAGACCGTTACTGATAACTGCGGGACCTTCTTCTCGCAGCCGGACATTATTACCACCGGTTGTAACGATAACCTGCGGGTTCTCAACAAGCGTTCGACGATTCCAGTGCCGTCGGCTACTTTGCCGTTGCTCGCAAGAAATGGCGTGGACGTGAACGAAGAAGGTGTTCTGGTTCGTCGTGGTGCAAACCATAACGCGAGGGATAGCGGCCAGTTTGGTGTAGCGCTGCGTTACAACTTCGAGCCGCTCGATACCGAGTTCGGCGCGTACTTCATGAACTACCACAGCCGGGCGCCGATATTCAGTGCACACGGCGCTCCGCAGTCGGTGTATGACCGTATCCGCTCCGGTGGCTTGGGGCCTTTTGGCGCGCTTGCTCCGCTGGTGGTCGCAGGTAACTCCAATTACTTCGTTGATTACCCGGAAGACATTCGTCTCTACGGTTTGAGCTTCTCGACCACCTTGCCTACAGGCACGGCGTGGAGCGGTGAATTGAGCTATCGGCCGAATGCGCCGGTGCAGTTGAACTCTACCGATATCTTGTACGCAGGCGTGGTGCCGCTGGGTGGCCCGCTGTTGGGTAATGCTTCGCTGTTGAGGGGTGTTCCAGGGCAAGACCTCGATGGTTATCGTCGTAAGGAAATCACTCAGCTTCAAACCACGTTCACGCACTTCTTCGATCAGGTCATGGGGGCAAGTCGCCTGACGCTGGTGGGTGAAATCGGTATGACTTATGTCGGTGGTTTGGAGAGCAAGTCCAAGGTCCGTTACGGTCGTGATCCGGTGTTTGGCCCAGGCACTTTGCCTAACGGTGCGTGCGCTGCCCTCAACAACTCGACAGCTCAGGGCGCAGGGCTGCCTAACGCGTCGAGTCTGAACACCAACTGCAATAACGACGGCTTCACCACCGCCACTTCCTGGGGCTACCGTGGCCGGGCCATCTGGGAATACCCGGATGTATTTGCCGGTGTGAACCTCAAGCCGAACATTGCCTGGTCTCACGATGTGAAAGGCTACTCGCCTGGCCCTGGCGGCAACTTCGAAGAAGGTCGCAAGGCCGTCAGCCTGGGTCTGGATGCTGAATACCAGAACACCTACACCGCGAGCCTGAACTACACCAACTTCTTTGGTGGGGACTACAGCACCGTGGATGACCGCGACTTTATTGCTCTGAGCGTTGGCGTGAACTTCTAAGCACACTGTATTTCAGGAAGAACCAGAACATGAAAATAACTAAAAGTCTGTTGCACGTGGGTGTGCTTGGGCTGTCGATCCTGGCGAGCAACGTCATGGCGGCAGTGTCGGCGGATGAAGCCGCCAAGCTGGGTACGACCCTGACTCCGATGGGCGCCGAGATGGCCGGTAACGCGGCAGGCACCATCCCAAAATGGTCGCCACTGCCCACCAACGCCGGTGCCGTCGACGCCCGGGGTTTCCTGGCCAACCCTTACGCCAGCGAACAACCGCAGTTCACCATCACCGCGCAGAACGTCGAGCAGTACAAAGACAAGCTGGCCCCAGGGCAGTACGCGATGTTCAAGCGTTACCCGGACACCTTCAAGATGCCGGTCTACCCGACCCATCGCGGCGCAACCGTGCCGGCTGATGTGTTTGCCGCCATCAAGAAGAACGCCACCAACACCAACCTGGTGTCCGGCGGCAATGGCCTGGAGAACTTCGAAACCGCCGTGCCGTTCCCGATTCCTAAAAGCGGCGTCGAAGTCATCTGGAACCACATCACCCGTTATCGCGGTGGCAGTGTGACCCGTCTGGTGACCCAGGCTACCCCGCAAACCAACGGCTCGTTCAGCCTGGTGTACTTCCGCGACCAGTTCGTGTTCCGCGACAAGATGAAGGACTTTGACCCGAAAAACCCGGGCAACGTGCTGTTCTACTTCAAGCAGCAAGTGACCGCCCCGGCGCGTCTGGCCGGTGGTGTGCTGCTGGTGCACGAAACCCTGGACCAAGTGAAAGAGCCGCGTTCGGCGTGGGTCTACAACGCGGGTCAGCGCCGTGTGCGTCGGGCACCGCAAGTGTCCTATGACGGCCCAGGTACTGCCGCCGACGGCCTGCGGACGTCCGACAACCTCGACATGTACAACGGCGCACCGGATCGTTACGACTGGAAACTTGAAGGCAAGAAAGAAATCTACATCGCCTCCAACAGCTACAAGCTCGACGATCCGAAGCTCAAATACGTCGACATCATCAAGGCTGGCCACATCAACCAGGACCTGGCGCGTTACGAGCTGCGCCGCGTCTGGCATGTGGTCGCCACCTTGAAGGAAGGTCAGCGTCACATCTACGCCAAGCGTGACTTCTTCATCGACGAAGACACCTGGCAGGCTGCCGTGATCGACCACTACGACGGCCGTGGCCAACTGTGGCGCGTCGCCGAAGCCCATGCCGAGAACTACTACGACAAGCAAGTGCCGTGGTATGCCCTGGAAACCCTCTACGACCTGCAGTCCGGCCGTTACCTGGCCTTGGGCATGAAGAACGAAGAGAAGCAGGCCTATGACTTCGGCTTCACCGCCACCACCAGCGACTTCACCCCAGCGGCCCTGCGCCAGGACGGTGTTCGCTAAACCGCGTTAACCGAGGCCGCATCCTCGGAAGGAAGCCCCGACTGGTTCGGGGCTTTTTTATGTGGCGATATTTTTTGTCGCAGTTCTTTTTCAGGCAAATGTTGCAAAGATCTACAAAACCACCACTTTTACCGCTAGTCTGCGGACATCTGCAATGCCGACAACAGCCTTCTACAAGAGCCCGGCGATGACTGATCTGTCCCGAATCCAAGGGCCTGCTAGCGCAGTGATTCCGACCCTGGAAGCGCGCTTCTACAGGCCTCCGCTGCCTGACGGCTACGTGCTGCGACCGCGCCTGTGCGAACGGCTGAGTGCTGGCCTGGAAGGGCGATTGTTACTGGTCAGCGCGCCTGCCGGGTTTGGCAAGAGTTCGTTGGCGGTGGAGTTCTGCCAGAGCCTGCCGGCGCATTGGCAAAGCCTGTGGCTAGGCCTGAGCCCACGGGATAGCGACCCCGGCCGTTTCCTCGAGCGCCTGCTCGACGGTTTACAACAATACTTTCCGCAACTCGGCGCTCAATCCTTGGGCTTGCTGAAAATGCGTCAGCGCCATCAACCCTTTGCCTTTGAGGAATGGCTTGATGGTTTACTCGATGAGCTGGCGGAGCATTTGTCCACAAGCGCGCCTTTATTGCTGGTGCTGGATGACTACCATCTGGCCCAAGGCCCTGTACTTGATCGCTGCCTGCAGTTTTTCCTCAATCATTTGCCCGATGGGTTGGTTGTACTGGTCACCAGTCGCCAGCGCCCGGATTGGCACCTGGCACGACTGCGGTTGTCGCGGCACCTGCTGGAGCTGCACGAACAAGACCTGCGCCTGACCCACGACGAGTCCCTGGCTTTGCTGGATCGGCATAGCAGCTCATTGCGCGGCGAGGCTTTGGACAACTTGATTCGTCGCAGCGAGGGTTGGGTGGCCGGTCTGCGTTTCTGGTTACTGGCCGTCTCCGAAGCGGGCAATGAAGGTTCGTTGCCGCAAAATCTGCACGGCGGGGAAGGGCTGATTCGTGATTACCTGCTCGAAGAAGTCATCGACTGCCTGCCCGCAGAAGTTCAAGCGTTCTTGTACGACACCGCCCCCCAGGATCGTTTTTGCAGCGAACTGTGTGACGCTGTACGTGAGGCCCACGACAGCGCGGAAGTCCTGCGTTATTTGCAGGCTCATCAAGTGTTTCTGGTGCCGCTGGACGAGCAGGGTCACTGGTTCCGCTACCACCATCTGTTTTCCGACTTGCTGCGTACTCGCCGTGCAAGCAATGCCGCATTGTCGATTGCCAGCCTTCACCTGCGTGCATGTCGCTGGTTCAACGCCCAGGGTTTGATTGATGAGGCGGTGGAGCAAGCGTTGCGTGCGGGCCACCTCGATGTGGCGGCGAACCTGGTGCAGAACCTGTCGGAGGAGCAACTGCTGGCGGAGCAGAATGTCGGCATGCTGCTGCGCTGGAAAATGGACTTGCCCGACAGCCTGCTGATCAGCACGCCGCGGTTGATCGTGCTCTACAGCTGGGCCTTGGGTCTGGCCTGTCAGTTGGATGCCGCAGAAGAGTTGTCCGGCTACCTTAGCCGCTTCTTGCCGGCACCGTCGGCCACTGCGCAAAAATCGATGTTGGCCCAATGGCTGGCGCTGAGCGGGATCATTGCCCGGGGGCGAGGGGATCGCGAGTTGACCCAGCGCTATTGCGGCGAGGCTTTGGAGAGCCTGCCGCACAAGCGCTACGGCCAACGCCTGATGTGTCTGTCGACCCTTTCCAACCTGGCCATCGTCGACGCCGACCTGTGGCGTGCCCGTGGCCTGAACCGCGAATCCCTTGAGCTGGCGCAGCGCGTCGGCAACCCGCTGTTTGAAGCCTTGGCCCATTACGACCGGGCACGTGTCTTACAAGCGCGGGGCGAAATCCTGCGTTCCCTGGACGAAGTCCGCCAGGGCTTGCAACGGCTGCATGGCCTGGCGCCCCAGAGGCTGTACGCCGTACGCGCCCGGTTATCACTCTATGAAGGTTTTTTGCTGTTGGTGCGTTATCAGCCTGACGCCGGCCTTGCCCGCCTGCGCGCGGGCCTCGGCGAAGCACGCGCCTGCCGGGATATCAGTGTGCTGATCGGGCATTGCGTCATCGCCAATTTTGAAGGGCGACGCAATGACTTTCCCAAAGCCTTCGCCGAACTCGCTGAGGCCGAGCGCTTGATGCATATCTGGGATGTGCCGCCGATCTACTACCTGGCGATGATCACCCTGATCAAATGCGAGTTGTGGCTGGCCCAAGGCCGCACAGACCTGGCTGACGCCTGGTTGACCCGGCTGGGGCAGACTTACAACGGCGAGCACGCGGCCGCCGCACCGGAGTTTCATCCGCACCTGCCGCAACATATCGAGCTGCAACAGGCGGCGCTGGATGCCACTCGCCATCAGCCCGCCGCGGCGTTGCAACGGCTCGAAGAGCTGGCGCAACAGGCCCATAACAGTGGGCGTCAGATGATTGCCTTGATGGCTCTGACCCAGCAGGCGCATTTGCTGTTGGAGTGCGGCCAGGAAGCCAAGGCGCGGCGGATAGTGGCCCAGGCTCTTGAGGCGGGTGCTGGTGGTGCGTTGCAACCTTTCCAGCGTCTGCTGGAAAGTTACCCGGACTGGATGCGCGAACAACTCGGCAAAGACCCGCATGGCTTGCTGAACCAGAGCTTGCTGGCGCTTCTGCCGGCAGTCGTTGTCGTTGAGGCCTCGTCCAGCCACGAAACCCTGAGCACCCGCGAACTGGCGGTATTGCAACTGATCGCCCAAGGCTGCTCAAACCAGGAGATCAGCAATCAGCTGTTCATCTCCCTGCACACAGTGAAAACCCACGCCAGCCATATCAACAGCAAGTTAGGCGTGGAGCGCCGAACCCAGGCGGTGGCGCGGGCCAAGTCAATGGGTTTGCTGGTCTGAGTGCACGGCGGTTCACTTCGTGGTCGGGCACTCTGTCAGGGGCTTGTCGGCCACCTGGCTGATCAGAGTCGCCAAGCGCTTGAGGTTGTTCTGGTGTGCAATCACCAAGTCATCAATGGTCGGGCCGGCGGGTGACTGCAAGGTTGTGCGGCAGGTCAACGGCGGGCGATCACCACCACCGGTTTGCCTGAGACGCCACCTGACGTCGAGCAGCGCGTACTGCCCGGGCACCGAGTCAAAACGTTGCACTTCAAGGCGCAAGGACACGGCTTGCCGGGCGTGACTGTTGGCCAATTGGTCCACCAGCGCACTCTTGAGCTCGTCCGCCAGGCTGGCGGCCCACCACTGGGTTTCAAGAATCGCCACGCCACTGTCGCCCTGGCGAATCACAATCTGCGGGCGGTCCACCTGGGGCGGGACGCTGATGCTTTCAATGCGGATATCGCCTGCATCAGACCGAGTCGTGTTGCTCCAGTGCGCCGGGGTCAGGGTGTGGAACGCAATCGGCTCACTGCTACACGCTGCGAGTAACAGCAACGTGGCAACAGAGGTGATTTTCAACGGAAACGTCATGGCTGCTCCAATGCTCATTTGCGTGGTGGCCCTTGCAGGTCCAGTGGCGCGGCGTTGTCCGGGCGACCGCGAATCAGCGATTCCGGATGCCGGCCGAGGTAATCCGACAGCTCGCGCAACGAGCGCGACATGCGGCTCAGTTCATCCAGGGTTTGGGTCAGTTGCTCGCGCTGCGGCGAGTCTTCGGCCAAGGTTGAACTGGCTGATTGCAAGGTCTTGCTCACGTCGGCCAGGGTGTTCTGCACGCCGGGCAGGGTCTTGGCGTTGAACTGGGTCAGCCCCTTACGCAGCTCAACCAGGTTACTGTCGAGGTTGCCGGCAATCCGTTCGATGGGCAGTTGGTTGATCTTGTTGACGATGCTTTCGAGTTTTTCCTGCAACTGCTCCAGGTTGCCGGGAATGGTCGGAATGCTCACCGGGCGCAGGCTCGGGTCAAACTTCACCTTCTCGGCTTTCGGGTAGAAATCCAGGGCGATGTACAACTGGCCGGTCAACAGGTTGCCGCTGCGGGCTTGGGCGCGCAGGCCGTTTTCGATAAACGTGCCGATCAACTGTACGCCGCCCACTTCATCGCTGACATTATGATTCATGGTCTTGAGCAGCTTGGTATGCGCCTGACCAAGCAACTGTGGATAGATCACAATGCCAACGTTGATCGGAAAGCTGCGTTTCTGGGCATCGAAGTCCAGGTTGACCGACACCACCTTGCCGAATTCGACACCGAGGAACTCCACCGGCGCACCAACCTTCAGCCCCCGCAGTGCCTGATCAAACCGCAGGGTCATATATTGCCCCTCGCCACTGGGCGGGGCGAGGGCGCTTTGCTGATCGTCGAACAGCTCAAAGGAGTGCTCTTCGTCGGCTGGCTTGTCGTTGGGGCTGTAGGGGGGCGCCACGAAGGCGATTCCTCCAACCAACATTGACGACAAGGATTCGGTTTTCAGCGCGAAGCCATTGGCGCCGACGCTGAGGTCTACACCACTGGCATTCCAGAAACGGGTGTTTTCGGTGACATACACATCATTGGGTGCATGTACGAAGACCTCGATATTCACGCCCTTGCCATCGGCGTCCAGCTCGTAGGCCACGACTTGGCCTACCGGGATTTTCCGGTAGTAGACCGGCGAACCGATATCCAGCGAGCCCAGGCCCTGGGTATGCAGGGTGAAGCGTTTGCCTGGCTCGCCGTAGGTAATGGGCGGCGGGTTTTCCAGGCCTTTGAACTGTTTGGCGCGCGTGTCGGACTGGCCGATGTCGGCGCCGATATAATCACCTGAGAGCAAGGTATCGATGCCGGAAACTCCGCCGGCGCCGATGCGCGGCCTGACCACCCAAAATTTCGAATCTTCGCGGGTGAAGCTTTCAGCCTGCTTGGCCAGTTTGATGGTGGCGTTGACGCTTTTCTGGTCATCACTCAAGGCGACGTCGGAGACTTGGCCGATTACCACGTTGCGGTATTTGACGTCGGTTTTGTTGGCGACCAGGCCGCTGCCGGTCTTGAAGTTGAGGACGATGGTCGGGCCCTGTTGAAGCATGCTGTGAACCACCAGCGATATGCCCACCAGCACTGCGACAATTGGCACGATCCACACCAGCGAAACGCTGAAGCGTCGTGTCTTGATCTCGGGCGATCCTGGGGGCGTGTCAGTGTTGTGTGGCGTCATCCAAGATTTCCTTGTTGTGTGGGTTTTCCCAGATCAATCGTGGATCGAAACTCATGGCCGCCAGCATCGTAAACACGACCACCAGGCCAAAAAACAGGATGCCCAGGCGTGGCTCGATGGTGCCCAGCGCCTGGAACTTCACCAACGCGGCTACCAACGCGACCACGATCACATCCAGCATTGACCAGTAGCCAATCAGTTCGACAAACCGAAACAGCTTCGAGCGTTCCTTGCGCGCCCAGAGGCTGTTGCGTTGCGCGGTGACCAGCAGCAGCGTCAGCGACACGAACTTGATGCCCGGCACCGCAATACTGGCGATGAAAATGATCAGGGCAATGTCCCAGGCGCCGTGCTGCCAAAACTCCAACACGCCGCTCATGATGGTGCTGTCAGCCCCCGAGCCGAGCATGGTGGTGTTCATCACGGGTAATAAATTCGCTGGAATATAAAACGCCAGTGCTGTGAGCATATAGGCCCAGGTCCGAGTCAGCGACTGTACTTTGCGTCGGTGCAGGGGCGCGCCGCAGCGGTCGCACTCGGTGGGCCCAGTGCTCATGTCGCAGGTCTGGCCGCAGGTGTGGCACAGGCACAGGTTGAGTTCGCGGGCAGTCGGCGGTGAGTTCATACGGTGTCCCACAGGTCGCGCACATCGCGCCCGGCAATGCGGATCAGCAACAGGCTGAGGACGGCCAGCGCAAACAGTCCGGTACCGGGCACCACGTCGAGCATGCCGGCCAGCTTGAACACCGCCACCATGGCGCCCAGCAGGCAGACCTCCAGCATGCTCCAGGGCCTGAGTGCTTCCAGCCAGCGCATGCACAGTTTGAACGCCGGAGAGCGCCTGCCGGACAGGGCGAAACTCAAGACCCAGGTCAGCAAAACCAGTTGAAACACCGGCGCGATAATGATGGAAATCGCCGCCACCAACGCAATAAAGGTGATCGGCCCCAGGCTCAACGCGACCACCGAGTCCCATAGGGTCGCACTGCTTTTCAAGCCCTGCAGGCTGATGCTCATCACCGGATAAAAATTGGCGAACGTCCATAAAACAGCGGCAGTGACGGTCAGGGCGAGCCGCTGTTGCACCGACAGGCCGTTGTAGCGCTGGAGTACGCCTGCGCAGCGTGTGCACAGGGCTTTTTGATGTTTGGCGAGCGTGACTTTTTCGTACACGCAGTCGCAGTGTTCGCAGATGATCCGTTGATTCGCCATAGGTCTTGCTCCCAACGCGAAGCGCTGCGGTCTTGGATGATTCAACTGATTTAATGGCGCTTGCCAAGCTTAGCAGTGGGGGCATCACAGGCTTGATCCCTTCCGGAATCGGGGCAGCGTCACCCATACTGCGTCTGGAATGTGCCACAGAGCTTTCAGGAACGCCCATGAATATCGAAAAAAACGCGTTGATCCGCGAAACCTTTCCCGTCGGCCCGTTGCAGTGTAACTGCACTATCATCGGTGACCCGATCACCAAAAAAGCGATTGTGGTGGATCCTGGCGGCAATCACGAGCTGATCCTTGCACGGCTTGATGCGCTGGGCCTCAAAGTGGTGAGCATCATCCACACGCATGCTCACCTTGATCACTTCCTGGCGTCCGGCCAGTTGAAGGAGAAGACCGGTGCAACGTTGCACCTGCACAAGGAGGATCAATTCCTGTGGGATAACCTGGAAATGCAATGCCAGATGTTTCGTGTGCCTTATACCCCGGTGCCGTCGCCTGATCGCTGGCTGGAAGATGAGGAGGAGTTGGCCTGTGGTTGCGGTGTGGCGTTGCACACTCCTGGACACACACCGGGCTCGATGAGCTTCTGGTTTGCCGATGCCAAGTTGCTGATCGCCGGCGACACGTTGTTTCGTCGAGGTGTGGGGCGAACGGACTTGTGGGGTGGGGACCAGGCGACCATCGTACGCTCGATCAAGCAGCGCTTGTACACCTTGGATGAGGGCGCGACGGTGGTGACAGGTCATGGGCCTGACACGCGCCTGGGCGACGAAATGCGTGAGAATCCGTTCGTGAGGGCTTAAGTGACAAGTCGGTATATTTGCGGATACCAAGTGGCGACCGTCCGGCGATCCATATAGAGAAAACGACAATTCCCGTTCAGGAAGTCTCTGCTAGGGTTTTAGTGTGCTCACTTGTTGTAGAGCGCGGGCCTGCCGGGCAGGGAATTTTTACCGTTTGTCGCGTTCCAAGCTCGGCACAGGTCTTTTGCCAACGTCCTCTGCATCACAGAATGCAAAAGTAGGAGCTTCCTTCATGTTCACGTCACGTCGTCTGCTTGTCGTTGCCACGGCTGTTGCCTTGTTGTCCGGCTGTGCTTCCCCCAACCCTTATGATGGTAGCCAAGGACAGGCAAACGGCTCCTCGGGTGTCAGCAACACGGTCAAGTATGGTGGCCTGGCGGCAATAGCCGGTGGGTTGGCCGGTGCCGCGATCGACCATAACAACCGTGGCAAGGGCGCCCTGATTGGTGCCGCTGTCGCAGGTCTTGGTGGTGCGGGTTATGGCTACTACGCCGACCAGCAGGAAAAGAAGTTGCGGGCCAGCATGGCCAATACCGGGGTTGAAGTTCAGCGCCAGGGCGACCAGATCAAGCTGATCATGCCGGGCAACATCACCTTCGCCACCAACTCGGACGCGATCTCCAGCAGCTTCTACACGCCGCTGAACAACCTGGCTAACTCGCTCAAGCAGTTCAATCAGAACACTATCCAGATCGTCGGCTACACCGACAGTACCGGTAGCCGTCAGTTGAACATGGACCTGTCCCAGCGCCGTGCGCAGAGCGTGGCCAACTACCTGACTTCCCAGGGTGTCAGCCCGACCAACCTCAGCGCTCGCGGTGCCGGCCCGGATAACCCGATTGCCAGCAACGCCGACGTGAATGGCCGTGCCCAGAACCGTCGCGTAGAGGTCAACCTCGGCCCGATCCCTGGCCAGCAATACGGCCAGCCTGCTCAGCAGCAACAGCAGGCGCCACAGCAGAATAACCAGTTCCAAGGCAACCCGTACCAGCAGTACCAATAAACGCTGGACACTAAAAAGGGCGCCGTGCAGTCAATGCACGGCGCCCTTTTTTGTGGCTGTCGTTTACATCAGTCGATGTATTCGAACACCTTCACGATCTTCTGCACGCCGGATACGCCTTGTACCAGGTTGGCCGCGCGGGTGGCTTCCGCCTGGGTCAGCAGGCCCATCATGTAGACGATACCGTTATCGGTGACGATTTTGATCCGCGAGCCGGGAACCGCGTTATCAGTCAGCATCTGTGCCTTGATCTTGGTCGTCAGCAAGGCATCGTTGCTGATGGCCAGCAGTGTGATCGGGTCCATGACCTGCAGTTCGTTGTGAACCTTCTTCACCCGTTGCACGGCGGCAGCGGCTTGTTCGGCCTGGGCCTTGAGGTCGGCACGCGGTGTTTGGCCGGCGAGCAGTACCACACCGTTGAAGCTGGTCACGACGATGCGCGATGCGCCGTTGCCCAGATCCGTTGCGGCTTTGGCGACGTTGACTTCGACCTTGGTTTCAATCAACGAGTCGTCAATTTTGCTGCCAAAGGTGCGTGTGCCCTTGTCGTCCTGGATGGGGGTGTCACGTGTCGCAGTGATTGCCGTGCTGCAGCCGCTGATGGCGAGGCACAGCGTGATGGCCAAAAGGCTGATGCGGTTAACGGTCATTCTTCACTCCCGAACAGTTGGCTGTCGATCAGATCACACAAGCAGTGGATCGCCAGCAGGTGGACTTCCTGAATGCGTGCAGTGACATTGGCCGGGACGCGAATCTCCACGTCCTCAGGCAGTAGCAACGAAGCCATGCCGCCGCCATCGCGTCCAGTCAATGCTACGACAATCATTTCACGATCATGTGCGGCCTGGATCGCTTGAATAATATTTGCCGAGTTGCCGCTGGTGGAAATCGCCAGCAGCACGTCGCCTGGTTGGCCCAGGGCGCGGATCTGCTTGGAGAAAATTTCGTTGTAGCTGTAGTCGTTGGCGATCGAGGTGATCGTCGACGAATCAGTGGTCAGGGCGATGGCCGGCAGGCTCGGGCGCTCGCGCTCGAAGCGGTTGAGCAGCTCGGAGGAGAAATGCTGGGCATCACCGGCCGAACCGCCGTTGCCGCACGAAAGCATTTTGCCCTCGTTGAGCAAGGCATTGACCATGACCTGACTGGCTTGCTCGATGTGCGGTGCAAGTACGTCCATCGCCTGTTGCTTGGTGTCGATGCTGGCCTGGAAAAGCTGGCGAATTCGGGATTGCATGTCCATCTGTGTGACCTTAAGTAGCGCGGCTGTTTGGCACAGGAATGTGCAGCCCGCAAAGCAAAGAGCAAAAGTGTGTGGTGAAGATGTCCGGTGAATCAGCTGTCGAAGGCATTTTTGAGCCAGTTCAGATCAGCGTGAGCAGGCGGTGTGCTTTCTATGGCAACCACATCGAAACGACAGGGGGAGTCAGCCCAGCGATGCTCTTTTTGCAGGAAAAACTGCGCGGCGAGTATCAGCTTTTGACGCTTGCGCCCGTCGATACTGGCGAGCGCGCCACCCCATTGTGCATGTTTTCTGTAGCGGACTTCGACGAATACTACTGTATCGCCGTCAAGCATGACCAGATCAAGCTCACCGCGTTTACACAACCAGTTCTGCGCCAGAAGGCGCAGACCCTGTTGTTGCAGATACTTTAGGGCTTGAAGTTCGGCATCCTTGCCGCTTTGTGCGCTGGACCGCTCGGGCATCAGCGCGGGGTGTCCGGCAGGCGCTGGATATCGCCACCGACGAACTTGGCCCATGGCATCTGGCGGTCAACGCGCTGGTTGGCGCTGATGCCCAGGCTGCCTGAAAGGCCGTCAACACGCGTATCCGGCAGCGCCTTGAGTTGACCCAGGCGTGGTGCCAGGCGGTAGGCGTCGACGCCCATCGCGTACAGGCGGCCGAGGCTGCCGTTGGCCTGTGGCCATTGCGCGGCAACCTGGTTGCGCAGCGGGTCGGTGGTGTTAAGCAACCAAGGCGTTTCGCAGAACATCACGTTAGTCATGTCCAGGTACTGGTTCTTGTCGCCACTGGCGCTGAATACATGGGACGTCGCGTAGACAGGCACATCACCGGCGTACTGGAAGTTCAGGGTCGGCTTGATCTGCTGTGCCAGTTGCGGGGGCACGGCCAGGAAGATGAATTCGATGTCCTGGCGACGTGATGGCTGCGCGGCTACGTCGGTACCGACGGTGCTTTGCAGGCTCTTGGCGCGACCTTCGCTTTTACGCAGTTGGAACAGGTCGGCAATCTGCTGGGCGAGAGCAACCGGCTGATCGACGTACTCGACGCCGACGACGGTGCCGCCATTGGCTTCCCAATCCTGGCGGAAGGCTTTGTAGACCCGCTCGCCCCATTCCCCTTTCGGCACCATGGCAGCGGCGCGGTGCAGGCCGTCAGCGCGGGCGCGGCGCGAGACTTCGCGGGCTTCATCTTCGGCGGCCAGGCCGAACTGGAACAGTTGCGCCGGGTTCTGGTTGATTTCGCTGTAGTTCAGCGCGAGGGTGGTGATAGGCAGTTGCGGGCGGGTGCTGAGTTGTTTGACCAGCGGCTTCTCCAGTGGGCCGACTACCAGTTGCACGCCAGCGGCCTGGGCCTTGGCGTAGAAATCGTCGATGGAGGTCAGGCGCGAGCTGTCATAGAACTCGATAACCGGCGGCTTCTGCCCGGCTTGTTCGGCTTGGTAGTGAGCGGCCATAAAGCCTTCACGCAGCGCCTTGCCTACGGAGGCCAACGGACCTTCCTGTGGCAGCAGCAGGGCGATCTTGTTCAGGGGCTGGCTTGCCAGTTCCTTGAGCTTGGTCAGCGGCAATGGCAGTTGTACCGCCGCTGGGTGGCCTGGGTTCTGAGCGCGCCAGGTATCGATGGCGGCTTGTTGTTGCTCCAGGGTGCCGGCGCCCTTGACCGCCTGGGCCAAGGTGATCCAACCGTCCAGTACCGGGTTGCCACTGGCTTGCAGTTGTTCCGCAGGTAGCGCAGCAATCAACGCCCAGATGGCTTCGTGGTTGCTTTTGGCAGCATCGCCAGTGAGCAGCGGAGCCAGGGCGACACGCTCGCGAGCGGCGGCCAGGGTCTGGCCATCGGCTTCATAAGCACGGGCATGCACGGTGCCTGTGCGGATCTGCTGGTCTGTCGGCAGGTCCTTCAGGCTTTGCAGGCTAGGGTGGCTCAGGGCTGTCAACGCTGCCTTGGGCTGGTTGCGCGCCATGGCCAATTCAGCCGCCAGGGTACTGGCAAAAACTTGTGCGGCCGGCTTCAGGGTGTCCAGGGGCACTTGCGCAAGAATCTGCGACGAGCGACTGGGGTTGTTCTGGTGGTACGCCAGGTCTGCCGCACTCAGGCGCAGTAATGCGGCCTTTTCTGGCGTCTTGGCGGTCGAGGCCTGTTCGAGCAGTTGCTCGATACTGGCGTCCGGGGTCCGTGGAAGGTCGCCAAGACCGGACGAGGGCGAGCTGGCGCAAGCGGCCAACAGGGCAGCGAGGCAGAGGGCGGAGAGCAGCCGCAGGCAAGCGATCATGTAAGTGTTCCTGATACCGATCAAATTAGCGTGGAATTGTACCCAAGCACTGGCTCAGGCGCGATGTTACTGGCGTGAAACCGTCGATTTAGGTCGTGCAAATGTTGCGATTGGCCATCGATTACTAAAAAGGCATCGACCTTGATGGCGCATTTTCAAGGCGTCTACGCGCTACAATGTGGCTTTTGCCAACCATCGAGGTGTGCGTTTTGACTGCTCCAGGTCCTTTGAATTCCACTGCAGGCTCGCTTTTTGTCGTGGCGACGCCCATTGGCAACCTGGACGACATCAGTGCCCGGGCGCTGAAAGTGTTGCGCGAGGTTAAATTGATCGCGGCGGAAGACACGCGTCACTCCCAACGTTTGATGCAGCATTTTGGTATCAGCACGCCATTAGCCGCGTGCCACGAGCACAACGAGCGCGAAGAGGGCAGCCGTTTTATCACCCGATTGCTGGCCGGGGATGACGTGGCGCTGATCTCCGATGCGGGCACGCCGCTGATTTCCGATCCTGGTTACCACTTGGTGCGCCAAGCGCGCGCCGCTGGTATCAATGTAGTGCCTGTTCCGGGGGCGTGCGCGCTGATTGCTGCATTATCCGCTGCCGGCTTGCCGTCGGACCGCTTTATTTTTGAGGGTTTCCTGCCGGCCAAGGCTGTTGGGCGTCGCGCACGTCTTCAAGCCTTAAAGGAAGAACCGCGCACTCTGATCTTCTACGAAGCCCCGCATCGCATTCTGGAGTGCCTGCAGGATATGGAGCTGGTGTTCGGCGGTGAGCGTCTGGCGTTGCTGGCCCGCGAACTGACCAAGACCTTTGAAACCCTCAAGGGCCTGCCACTGGAAGCGTTGCGCGCCTTTGTCGAGGGCGATAGCAATCAGCAGCGAGGTGAGTGCGTGGTGTTGGTGGCCGGCTGGACCGCGCCGGAAGATGAAGATGCTGTTGGCAGCGAAGCCATGCGTGTCCTTGATTTGTTACTTAAGGAGATGCCACTTAAGCGGGCCGCCGCCCTCGCCGCGGAAATTACCGGCGTGCGCAAAAATGTGTTGTATCAAGTGGCGCTGGATAAACAGAAAGGCGAATAGTTCCGGGGTTAAACTGGTATTCCGTCCGAACGTGATGGCACACCTGCACTTTAATACTTGTCCTAAGTCCGCTGTGCCGTTAACCTGCGCGGCGGAGAGTCGATTGGACAGTCGCTGCCCTCTATGAAAATTAGGGGGGGGAGGAAAGTCCGGGCTCCATAGGGCGAAGTGCCAGGTAATGCCTGGGAGGCGTGAGCCTACGGAAAGTGCCACAGAAAATAACCGCCTAAGCACTTCGGTGCCGGTAAGGGTGAAAAGGTGCGGTAAGAGCGCACCGCACGACTGGCAACAGTTCGTGGCTAGGTAAACCCCACTTGGAGCAAGACCAAATAGGGTCCCAAGGCGTGGCCCGCGCTGGGACCGGGTAGGTTGCTAAAGATGTCCAGTGATGGCCATCGTAGACGAATGACTGTTCAAGACAGAACCCGGCTTACAGATCGACTCTCCACCTTTTTCCTTCTGTCCGAATCTCGTGCAGAAAACCGGTAGTAACGCAAGAATCCCTCCCTGCCAAATCATTGGCAGATGCATCTTCGTAATACCAAAAAAATCTTACTCTTAATAAATTACTTTAACTTTAAGCCGTAGCTCTATGAGCTATTTGCGATTGTTGAGTCAAAAACACCGCCGAACTCTCGTTTCTTCTCCTTTTACGTTCCTAAATCTCCGTTCTGTAAGGCTTTTCCTTGAATCCGCGCCTTGACGGTGTGGTGGGCGCATTCCTATAGTGTGCGCAAGTGGCGGAAAGTGGCATAAAGTGGGTTTTTTGAACGTAAAACGCTAAAATTTGGAGAAACGCATCTGTGTTTCGCGGAGCTAACGCTATCAGTCTCGATGCAAAAGGCCGTCTCGCTATGCCGAGCCGGTATCGTGACGAGCTCATTTCGCGAAGTTCCGGACAGTTAATCATCACGATTGATGCCGTTGACCCTTGTTTGTGTGTTTACCCCCTCGATGAGTGGGAGTTGATTGAAACCAAGTTGCGCGCTCTGCCTTCATTGCGTGAAGAAAACCGCCGCCTGCAGCGTTTGCTGATTGGTAATGCCGTCGATCTCGAACTCGATGGCAGTGGTCGTTTCCTGGTGCCTCCGCGTCTGCGCGAGTACGCCAAGCTCGACAAGCGCGCAATGCTGGTGGGCCAACTGAACAAGTTCCAATTGTGGGACGAAGATGCCTGGGATGCTGTTTCTGCAGCAGACCTGGCTGCTATTCAACAACCGGGCGCTATGCCTGATGAACTGCGTGATTTGATCCTGTGACTATTGATAGCGGCTTTAACCACATCACCGTACTGCTTGACGAAGCCGTTGAGGCTCTCGCCGTACGCGCGGATGGCTGCTATTTGGATGGCACCTTCGGCAGAGGCGGGCACAGCCGGTTGATACTCAGCCAGCTCGGGTCCGACGGTAAACTCCTCGGGTTCGACAAAGACCCTCAAGCGATTGCCACCGGGCAAGCGCTAGCGGCCGAAGACGGCCGCTTTGTCGTTGTGCAGCGCAGCTTTGCCGAACTGGGTGCCGAAGTGGCCGAACGCGGCATGGCAGGCAAGGTGGCCGGGGTTTTGCTCGACCTGGGTGTGTCTTCGCCACAGCTAGATGACCCTGAGCGCGGCTTCAGCTTCATGAACGACGGCCCGCTCGACATGCGCATGGACCCCACTCGTGGCGTCAGTGCTGCCCAGTTCATCGCCACCGCTCCCCATGAAGAAATCGCCCGTGTGTTCAAGGAATACGGTGAAGAGCGCTTCGCCGGTCGAATGGCTCGTGCCGTGGTCGAGCGCCGCGAAATCCAGCCGTTCGAGCGCACCGCCGATTTGGCCGAAGTACTGAAAGTCGCCAACCCGGCGTGGGAAAAGGGCAAGAACCCGGCCACCCGTGCGTTCCAGGGCCTGCGAATTCACGTCAACAACGAATTGGGCGATTTGGAGGCTGGCCTCGAGGCTGCCCTGGAATCACTGGAAGTGGGCGGCCGCCTGGTGGTGATCAGCTTCCACTCCCTGGAAGACCGCATCGTCAAACTGTTCATGCGTCGTCTGGTCAAGGGCGAGTCCGACAACCTGCCGCGCAATCTGCCGGTGCGTTTCGAAGCCTTTGTGCCGAAAATCAAAATCCATGGCAAAGCGCAGTTCGCTTCCGAAGCTGAACTCAAGGCCAACCCACGTTCCCGTAGCGCCGTCATGCGTGTTGCGGAGAAGTTGCGGTGAGCAAGCTTTTCGCCAAGCCCCTCCCGGGCGGCAGCTTCTTTATGTTGCTGCTGTTTATCGGCGTGCTGGTGTCCGCGATTGCGGTGTCTTACAGCGCGCACTACAACCGCCAGTTGCTCAATACCTTGTATGGGGAATTGAGTGTGCGTGACAAAGCGCAAGCGGAGTGGGGGAGGCTGATCCTTGAGCAAAGCACTTGGACGGCCCACAGCCGCATCGAAGTGCTGGCTACTGAACAGCTGAAAATGCATATTCCGGGCGCGGCCGAAGTTCGCATGGTGGCGCCATGATGAAACTCGAAGGTGCACTCTACCCGTGGCGCTTCCGCCTGATGCTCGGTCTGTTGGCCTTGATGGTCGGCGCGATTGCCTGGCGGATCATTGACCTGCAAGTGGTCGATCGCGACTTCCTGATCGGGCAGGGCGATGCCCGTAGCCTGCGGCACATTCCGATTCCTGCACACCGCGGTCTGATCACCGACCGTAACGGTGAGCCCCTGGCTGTCAGTACCCCGGTGACCACCCTGTGGGCCAACGCCAAGGAACTGCAAACCGCCAAGGAAAAATGGCCGGAACTCGCTGCTGCGCTGGGGCAGGACCCGAAAGCCTTGGCTGAGCGCCTGGACGCCCAGGCCAATAAAGAATTCATCTATCTGGTTCGCGGGCTTACCCCTGAGCAAGGTCAGCAAGTGCTCGACCTTAAAGTCCCCGGTGTCTACGGCATCGAGGAGTTTCGTCGTTTCTATCCGGCCGGTGAAACCACCGCACACATGGTCGGCTTTACCGACATCGATGACCACGGTCGCGAAGGTGTCGAACTGGCCTACGATGAATGGCTGGCCGGGGTTCCTGGCAAGCGCCAAGTCATCAAGGATCGTCGCGGCAGACTGATCAAAGATGTCCAGGTCACCAAAAACGCCAAGGCTGGTAAGCCCTTGGCGTTGTCGATTGACCTGCGCCTGCAGTACTTGGCCAACCGCGAACTGCGTAACGCCATTATCGAGAACGGCGCCAAGGCCGGTAGCCTGGTAATCATGGACGTGAAGACCGGCGAGATTCTTGCCATGGTCAACCAGCCGACCTACAACCCGAACAACCGTCGCAACCTGCAACCGGCGATGATGCGTAACCGCGCAATGATCGACGTGTTCGAGCCTGGGTCGACCATGAAAGCCATTTCCATGAGTGCTGCTCTGGAAACCGGGCGCTGGAAGCCAAGCGACAAAGTCGAGGTCTACCCAGGTACTTTGCAGCTGGGTAAATACACTATTCGTGACGTGTCCCGTACCGAAGGGCCAGTGCTGGATCTGACAGGTATCCTGATCAACTCCAGTAACGTGGGCATGAGTAAGGTCGCTTTCGATATCGGCGGCGAAACCATCTATCACCTGGCGCAAAAAATCGGTTTGGGCCAACCCACCGGCCTGGATTTCCCAGGCGAACGCGTGGGCAATCTGCCGAACTACCGCGACTGGAAAAAGGCTGAGACCGCTACGCTTTCCTACGGCTACGGCCTGTCGGTAACGGCGATCCAACTGGCCCACGCTTTCTCTGTATTGGCCAATAACGGCCGCATGGTTCCCTTGAGCCTGATCCACGTCGACGAGGCGCCGAAGGCCACCCAGGTGATCCCGGAAAATGTCGCCAAGACGATGCAGGGCATGTTGCAACAAGTGATCGAAGCGCCGCGCGGTGTATTCCGTGCCCAGGTGCCGGCGTATCACGTGGCAGGCAAGTCCGGTACCGCGCGTAAAACGTCGGTGGGTACCAAGGGCTACGCCGAAAACTCTTACCGCTCGTTGTTCGCCGGTTTCGGCCCGATGAGCGATCCGCGCTACGCCATCGTCGTAGTGATTGATGAACCGAGTAAAGCCGGCTACTTCGGTGGTCTGGTATCGGCGCCGGTGTTCAGCAAAGTGATGTCCGGCACCCTGCGCCTGATGAATATCACGCCGGACAACTTGCCGCCGACTCAACAAGCGAACGCCGGACCACCGGCCGCTGCTGTAAAAGCCAATGGAGGGCGCGGCTGATGTCTCTTAGCCTGAACAAGATTTTTGCCCACGCCGGTCGCGATCTGTTGATTCGCGAGTTGAGCCTGGACAGCCGTAATGTGCGCGCCGGTGACCTGTTCCTGGCGGTGCCTGGCGGTAAATTCGATGGCCGTGCACATATCGCGGATGCCTTGCAGCGCGGTGCGGCAGCTGTGGCTTATGAAGTGGAAGGCGCCACCGTGCTGCCGATCACCGACGTGCCGTTGATTCCGGTCAAAGGCCTGGCGGCGCAACTGTCCGATATCGCTGGGCGCTTTTATGGCGACCCGAGTCGTCAACTGAACCTGGTGGGCGTCACCGGCACCAATGGCAAGACCAGCGTGACCCAATTGGTCGCGCAAGCGCTTGATCTGCTGGGCCAGCACTGCGGCATTGTCGGCACGTTGGGTACCGGTTTTTATGGCGCGCTGCAAAGCGGTCTGCACACCACGCCAAACCCGATTGCCGTGCAAGCCACCCTGGCTGACCTGAAAAAGGCCGGCGCCAAGGCGGTTGCCATGGAAGTGTCGTCCCACGGTCTGGACCAGGGGCGCGTTGCTGCTCTGGCCTTTGATGTGGCGGTGATGACCAACCTGTCTCGCGATCACCTGGACTACCACGGCACCATGGAAGCCTACGCCGCTGCCAAGGCCAAGCTGTTTGCCTGGAATGACCTGACGTGCCGGGTGGTTAACCTGGACGACGAATTCGGTCGCCAACTGGCCGCTGAAGACCGTGAATCACGCTTGATCAGCTACAGCCTGGAAGATTCCAGCGCGTACCTGTATTGCCGCGAAGCCCAATTTAATGACGAAGGTGTGCGCGCCACATTGGTCACGCCCCAGGGCGAGCACCACTTGCGCAGCACCTTGCTCGGTCGTTTCAACTTGAGCAACGTCCTCGCCGCCATCGGCGCGTTGCTGGGGCTGGATTACGCCCTGGATGAAATACTTCACGTGCTGCCGAAGCTGGAAGGTCCGGTCGGGCGCATGCAGCGCCTGGGTGGCGGTAAACAGCCGCTGGTGGTGGTCGACTACGCCCATACCCCGGATGCGCTGGAAAAAGTGTTGGTAGCCCTGCGCCCACATGCCAAAGGTAAGCTGCTGTGCCTGTTCGGTTGCGGTGGTGACCGTGATCGCGGCAAGCGTCCGCTGATGGCGGAGATCGTCGAGCGTTTGGCCGACGGCGTGCTCGTCACTGACGACAACCCGCGTAGCGAAGACCCGAGCCAGATTTTCGACGATATCCGCGTCGGCTTCAAAGACGTGTCCAAGGCTACCTTCGTTGCTGGTCGTGGCGCGGCCATTGCCCAGTTGATCGCCAGCGCTGGTGCTGATGACGTGGTGGTGCTGGCCGGTAAAGGTCACGAGGACTATCAGGAAATCAACGGTGAGCGTCACGCCTTCTCCGACTTGGTCGAGGCCGATCACGCCTTGACCGCCTGGGAGGTCGCCCATGCTTAAAGCGATGAAGTTCAGTGAACTGACCCAGGCCCTGTCGGCCCGAGTACTGTCGAGCGATTGCAGCTTCGACGGCGTCAGTATCGACAGTCGCAATATCAAACCCGGGCAGTTGTTTGTCGCATTGGCAGGCCCGCGTTTCGATGGTCACGACTACCTGAGCGAAGTCGCCGCCAAAGGCGCCGTCGGTGCCTTGGTCCAGCGTGAAGTCGCGGACTCCACTTTGCCGCAATTGCTGGTCGCTGATACGCGTTTGGCCTTGGGTCAACTGGGTGCACTGAACCGCGCAGCCTTTAATAAGCCGGTTGCAGCCATCACCGGCTCCAGCGGCAAGACCACGGTTAAGGAACTGCTCGCTGGCGTCCTGCGTACGCGCGGGCCGGTGCTCGCCACCCGTGGCAACTTGAACAATGATTTCGGCGCGCCACTGACCCTGCTTGAACTGGCCCCGGAACACACGGCAGCGGTGATCGAGCTGGGGGCTTCGCGCGTCGGCGAAATCGCTTACACCGTGGCGCTGACCAAACCCCACGTTGCGATTATCAACAACGCGGGTACTGCTCATGTCGGCGAATTCGGCGGCCCGGAAAAAATCGTCGAAGCCAAAGGCGAAATCCTTGAAGGCCTCGATGCCTCGGGTACCGCTGTACTGAACCTTGACGACAAGGCCTTCGAGACCTGGCGTGTACGTGCCGCCGGTCGTAAGGTCCTGACGTTTGCCGTGTTGAATGCGGCGGCTGATTTCCATGCTTCGAATATCACGGTCGATGCCCGTGGCTGTCCTTCCTTCACCTTGCACACCCCGCAAGGTAGCGAGCATGTGCAGTTGAACCTGCTGGGCAACCATAACGTCGCCAATGCCTTGGCCGCTGCTGCTGCTGCGCATGCCTTGGGTGTGTCGCTGTTCGGTATTGCCACCGGCTTGGGCGCAGTACAGCCGGTCAAAGGCCGCACCGTGGCGCAACTGGCTACCAACGGCATGCGGGTGATCGACGACACCTACAACGCCAACCCGTCCTCCATCAACGCCGCCGTTGATCTGCTCAAAGGCTTTACCGGGCGCAAGGTGCTGGTGCTCGGTGATATCGGCGAGCTGGGTGATTGGGCTGAGCAAGGCCACCGCGAAGTCGGTGCCTACGCAGCAGGCAAAGTCGACGCGCTCTACGCCGTCGGCCCGAACATGGCCCACGCGGTGGGCGCCTTCGGCCTAGGTGCGCGGCATTTCGCGACCCAGGCTGAGCTGATCCAGGCGCTGGCTGCGGCTGAACAAGACAAACACACAACCATTTTGATCAAGGGATCGCGCAGCGCGGTGATGGAAAACGTCGTCGCGGCCTTGTGTGGCTCAAGTACGGAGAAACATTAATGCTGCTGCTGCTGGCTGAGTATCTGCAACAGTTCCACAAAGGCTTCGCGGTCTTTCAGTACCTGACCCTGCGCGGGATTCTGGGTGTGCTGACGGCGCTGTCTCTGTCGCTGTTCCTGGGGCCGTGGATGATCCGCACCCTGCAGAACCTGCAAATTGGTCAATCGGTTCGTAATGACGGCCCGCAGTCGCACCTGTCCAAATCCGGCACTCCGACCATGGGCGGCGCGCTGATCCTGTCGTCCATCGGCATCAGCACCTTGCTGTGGGCTGACCTGCACAACCGCTACGTCTGGACTGTGTTGCTGGTGACCCTGTTGTTCGGCGCCATCGGCTGGGTCGATGACTACCGCAAAGTGATCGAGAAAAACTCCAAGGGGCTGCCAAGCCGCTGGAAGTATTTCTGGCAGTCGGTGTTCGGCCTCGCCGCCGCGATCTTCCTCTACACCACCGCCCCAAGCGCAGTAGAAACCACCTTGATCATCCCGATGCTCAAGGACGCCAGCATTCCACTGGGCATTGGTTTCGTGGTGCTGACCTATTTTGTGATCGTCGGCTCCAGCAACGCAGTGAACCTGACCGACGGCCTCGACGGCCTGGCGATCATGCCAACGGTGATGGTGGGCGGCGCGCTTGGCATCTTCTGCTACCTGTCGGGTAACGTGAAGTTCGCTGAATACCTGCTGATCCCTTACGTACCGGGTGCAGGTGAACTGATTGTGTTCTGCGGTGCGCTGATCGGTGCCGGCCTGGGTTTCCTGTGGTTCAACACCTACCCCGCGCAAGTCTTCATGGGCGACGTCGGCGCACTGGCGCTGGGCGCAGCCTTGGGCACCATCGCGGTGATCGTCCGCCAGGAAATCGTGCTGTTCATCATGGGCGGTGTGTTCGTGATGGAGACCCTGTCGGTAGTCATCCAGGTGGCTTCCTTCAAATTGACCGGGCGTCGTGTGTTCCGCATGGCGCCGATTCACCACCACTTTGAACTCAAGGGTTGGCCCGAGCCTCGCGTGATTGTCCGCTTCTGGATTATCACCGTGATTCTCGTGCTGATTGGCCTTGCCACCCTGAAACTGAGGTAGAAACGAGTGTCCCTGATCGCTTCAGACCACTTCCGCATCGTTGTCGGCCTCGGCAAGAGCGGCATGTCCCTGGTTCGCTTCCTGGCGAACCGGGGCACGTCGTTTGCCGTGGCCGATACGCGGGAAAATCCACCGGAGCTGGTCACGCTGCGCCGTGACTACCCGCACGTGGAAGTGCGTTGTGGCGAGCTGGATGTCGAGTTTCTGTGCCGCGCCGATGAGCTTTACGTGAGCCCAGGCCTGGCCTTGGCGACACCGGCCCTGCAAGCGGCAGCGGCGCGTGGCGTGAAACTGTCCGGCGATATCGACCTGTTCGCGCGCAACGCGAAGGCGCCGATCGTGGCCATTAGCGGTTCCAACGCGAAAAGCACCGTGACCACTCTGGTCGGTGAGATGGCGGCTGCGGCCGGCAAGCGCGTGGCGGTGGGCGGCAACCTTGGCACCCCGGCGCTGGATTTGCTCAGCGATGACGTCGAGCTGTACGTGATGGAACTGTCGAGCTTCCAGCTGGAAACCACTCATGACCTGGGGGCTGAAGTGGCCACTGTGTTGAACGTCAGCGAAGACCATATGGACCGCTACAGCGGCCTGCCGGCATATCACTTGGCCAAGCACCGGATCTTCCGTGGCGCCAAGCAAGTCGTGGTCAATCGCCAGGATGCCTTGAGCCGTCCGCTGATGGGCGAGGGCCTGCCGTGCTGGACCTTCGGTCTCAGCAAACCCGATTTCAAGGCCTTCGGTATTCGCGAAGAGAACGGCGAGAAATTCCTGGCGTTCGAATTCCAGAACCTGATGCCGGTGCGCGAACTGAAAATCCGTGGCGCGCATAACCAGTCCAACGCCCTGGCGGCGCTGGCACTGGGGCACGCCGTCGGCTTGCCGTTCGATGCCATGCTTTCGAGCCTGCGCACCTTCGCCGGTCTTGAGCACCGCTGCCAGTGGGTGCGCGACCTCAACGGCGTCAGCTATTACAACGATTCCAAGGCCACCAACGTCGGTGCTGCATTAGCTGCCATCGAAGGCCTCGGTGCCGATATCGAAGGCAAGCTGGTGCTGATCGCCGGTGGTGATGGCAAAGGCGCCGACTTCAAGGACCTTAAAGGACCCGCAGCCGCACATTGCCGCGCCGTGGTGCTGATGGGCCGCGATTCTGACTTGATCGCCGCCGCCCTTGGTGACGGTGTGCCGCAAGTACGCGCCACCTCCCTGGACGACGCCATTGCCCAGTGCAAAGCCCTGGCCCAGCCAGGTGATGCCGTGCTGCTGTCGCCGGCGTGCGCCAGTTTCGACATGTTCAAGAACTACGAAGAGCGCGGCCAGCTGTTCGCCCGCGGCGTGGAGGCCTTGGCATGAGCATTAATTTCAGAAACATCATCAAGCCGTACCCCTCGCCGATTATTACCGGGCGCGGTATCGACCTCGACTTCCCAATGCTCGCCGGTTGCCTTGCGCTGCTGGGCCTGGGCTTGGTGATGATCACGTCAGCATCCTCCGAAGTGGCGGCCGTGCAGTCGGGCAACACGCTGTACATGATGATTCGTCACCTGGTGTACCTGGTGATCGGTCTCGGCGCGTGCATCGTGACCATGATGATCCCCATCGCCACCTGGCAGCGCCTGGGTTGGCTGATGCTGATCGGTGCATTTGGCTTGCTGATCATGGTGATCCTCCCCGGCATCGGTCGCGAGGTAAACGGTTCGATGCGCTGGATCGGCTTCGGCGCGTTCAACGTGCAGCCGTCGGAAATCGCCAAAGTGTTCGTGGTGATCTACCTCGCCGGCTACCTGGTGCGCCGTCAGAAAGAAGTACGCGAAAGCTGGATGGGCTTTTTCAAGCCCTTCATCGTGCTGCTGCCCATGGCCGGCCTGTTGTTGATGGAGCCCGACTTCGGTGCCACCGTCGTGATGATGGGCGCGGCAGCGGCGATGCTATTCCTTGGGGGCGTCGGTCTGTTCCGCTTCACCTTGATGGTGGTGCTGGCGGTCGCTGCGGTGACGGTGCTGGTGCAGGCGCAACCCTACCGGATGGCGCGTCTGATTACCTTTACCGACCCCTGGTCCGACCAGTTCGGTTCCGGCTACCAGTTGACCCAGGCATTGATCGCTTTCGGTCGCGGCGAGTGGCTGGGCGTGGGCTTGGGCAACAGCGTGCAGAAGCAGTTCTACCTGCCGGAAGCACACACCGACTTCGTGTTCTCGGTACTTGCCGAAGAGCTGGGCGTGGTCGGTTCGTTGTGCACCGTCGCACTGTTCGTGTTCGTGTGTGTACGCGGCATGTACATCGGCTTGTGGGCCGAGAAGGCCAAACAGTATTTCGCCGCCTATGTGGCGTACGGCTTGTCGTTCCTGTGGATCGGCCAGTTCCTGATCAATATCGGTGTGAACGTCGGCCTGCTGCCGACCAAGGGCCTGACCTTGCCGTTCCTCAGTTATGGCGGCAGTTCGTTGGTGATTTGCTGCGCGTGTCTCGGCTTGTTGCTGCGCATCGAGTGGGAGAGTCGAACCCACTTGGGCAGCGAAGAGATGGAGTTCAGCGAAAGCGACTTCGCCGAGGAGCCGAACCATGGGCGCTAACGTGCTGATCATGGCAGGCGGCACTGGGGGCCATGTGTTCCCGGCCCTGGCTTGCGCGCGTGAATTCCAGAACCGTGGCTACACCGTGCACTGGCTGGGTACGCCGCGTGGCATCGAAAATGACTTGGTGCCGAATGCCGGTTTACCACTGCATTTGATCAACGTCACCGGACTGCGTGGCAAGGGCAAGTTGTCCCTGCTCAAGGCACCGTTCGTGTTGCTCAAGGCAGTGTGGCAAGCACGCAAAGTGATTCGCGAATTGAAGCCTGTGTGTGTACTGGGCTTTGGCGGTTATGTAACCGGTCCTGGCGGTGTTGCCGCGAAGCTCGCGGGCGTGCCGGTGATCGTGCACGAACAGAACGCCGTCGCCGGTACCGCAAACCGCCTGCTGGTGCCGTTGGCCGCACGGGTATGTGAAGCGTTCCCGAAGACCTTTGGCGCCTCGGACAAATTGCGCACCACCGGTAACCCGGTGCGTACCGAACTGTTCATGGACATTGCTCGCCAGGCACTGGTCGGGCGCAAGGCGCATCTGCTGATCCTGGGCGGAAGCCTGGGCGCTGAGCCTTTGAACAAATTGCTGCCGGAAGCGGTGGCGCAACTCCCCGTGGAGCTGCGTCCGGAGATCTTCCACCAGGCCGGCAAAAATCACGATGAAGTCACCGCCACGCGTTATCGCGAAGCGGGTGTGGAAGCGAATGTGCAGCCCTTCATCAAAGACATGGCCCACGCCTATGGCTGGGCCGACCTGGTGGTCTGTCGCGCTGGTGCGTTGACCGTCAGTGAACTGGCCGCCGCCGGTCTGCCGTCCTTGCTGGTGCCTTTGCCCCACGCCATCGACGATCACCAGACCCGCAACGCCGAATATTTGGCCGGGGAGGGCGCTGCCTTCCTGCTGCCGCAAAGAACGACTGGCGCGGCCGATTTGGCCGCTCGCCTGACCGAGGTTTTGATGCAACCGGAACGACTCAACAGCATGGCGAGCACCGCAAGCCGCCTGGCCAAACCTGACGCAACCCGCACCGTGGTCGATATCTGCCTGGAGGTGGCCCATGGTTGAAAATCAGAAAGCCATGCCTCAACCGGAAATGCGCCGCATCCGTCGCATCCACTTCGTTGGCATCGGTGGCGTGGGCATGTGTGGCATTGCCGAAGTGTTGCTGAACCTGGGCTACCAAGTGTCCGGCTCGGACTTGAAAGAGTCGCCGGTTACCGATCGCCTGAAAACGTTTGGCGCGCAGATCTTTATCGGCCACCGCGCCGAGAACGCTGCTGAGGCTGACGTACTGGTGGTGTCCAGCGCCGTGAACACGTCCAACCCGGAAGTGGCCACCGCCCTTGAGCGTCGCATCCCTGTGGTACCACGCGCCGAGATGCTGGCCGAGCTGATGCGCTATCGCCACGGCATCGCCGTCGCCGGTACCCATGGCAAAACGACTACCACTAGCCTGATCGCCTCGGTGTTTGCTGCCGGTGGCCTGGACCCTACGTTCGTAATCGGTGGTCGTCTGAATGCCGCGGGCACCAATGCCCAACTCGGCACCAGCCGCTACCTGATCGCCGAAGCCGATGAAAGTGATGCCAGCTTCCTGCACCTGCAACCGCTGGTGGCTGTGGTTACCAACATCGACGAAGACCACATGGCGACCTACGACGGTGACTTCAACAAGTTGAAGAAAACCTTCGTCGAGTTCCTGCACAACCTGCCGTTCTACGGTTTGGCGGTGGTGTGCCTGGACGACCCTGTGGTGCGTGAAATCCTGCCGCTGGTCAAGCGTCCGACCGTGACCTACGGCTTCAGCGAAGATGCTGACGTGCGTGCGATCAATGTGCGCCAGGAAGGCATGCAAACCTTCTTCACCGTGCTGCGTCCTGACCGCGAGCCGTTGGACGTTTCGGTGAACATGCCGGGCAACCACAACGTGCTCAACTCCTTGGCGACCATCTGCATTGCTTCCGATGAGGGCGTCAGCGATGAAGCCATCGTTGAAGGCCTGTCGCGCTTTGCCGGTGTGGGCCGCCGCTTCCAGGTCTACGGCCAACTGCCGGTAGACGGCGGTGACGTGATGCTGGTGGACGATTACGGTCACCATCCGACCGAAGTCGCTGCAGTCATCAAAGCCGTACGCGGTGGCTGGCCGGAGCGCCGCCTGGTAATGGTTTACCAGCCGCACCGCTACAGCCGTACTCGTGACCTGTACGACGATTTCGTCAATGTATTGGCCGATGCCAACGTGTTGCTGCTGATGGAAGTTTACCCGGCGGGTGAAGAGCCTATTCCGGGTGCAGACAGCCGCAAGCTGTGCAACAGCATCCGTCAGCGTGGTCAGTTGGACCCGATCTACATCGAGCGTGGTGTGGACCTGGCACCCATCGTCAAGCCGTTGCTGCGTGCTGGTGACATCCTGCTGTGCCAAGGTGCCGGTGATATCGGCGGCCTTGCCCCTAAATTGTTGGCGAGCCCGCTATTTGCCGCTGCGCAGGGGAAGTCGAAATGACCACTCACTACGACGCCCTGTTTTCCACCATCACGCCTGCCGACTTCGGCCGCGTGGCGGTGCTGTTCGGCGGCAAGAGCGCTGAGCGCGAAGTGTCGCTCAAGTCCGGCAATGCCGTGCTTGAAGCGCTGCAAAGCGCGGGTGTGAACGCGTTCGGTATCGACGTGGGCGATGATTTCCTCGCCCGCCTGCAGGCCGAGAAAATCGATCGTGCCTTCATCATCCTGCACGGCCGTGGCGGTGAAGACGGCAGCATGCAAGGCTTGCTGGAGTGCGCCGGCATTCCTTACACCGGCAGCGGCATCCTCGCGTCGGCGCTGGCGATGGACAAGCTGCGCACCAAGCAGGTGTGGCACAGCCTGGGTATTCCAACCCCGCGTCACAGCGTTCTGTGCAGCGAAGACGATTGTATTTCTGCGGCCAAGGAACTGGGCCTGCCTTTGATCGTCAAACCAGCCCATGAAGGCTCCAGTATCGGCATGGCTAAAGTGAACTCGGCCGCCGAATTGATCGACGCATGGAAAGCGGCAAGTACCTACGATTCGCAAGTGTTGGTGGAACAGTGGATCCAGGGTCCCGAGTACACCATCGCCACCCTGCGTGGTCAGGTATTGCCGCCTATCGCATTGGGCACGCCCCACACTTTTTACGACTACGACGCCAAGTACCTGGCTTCCGATACTCAGTACCGGATCCCGTGCGGCCTTGACGCAACCAAGGAACAGGAATTGATGGACCTCACGGCGAAAGCCTGTGAGGCGCTGGGTATCGCCGGTTGGGCGCGGGCAGACGTGATGCAGGATGACCAAGGGAATTTCTGGTTCCTTGAAGTCAACACCGCCCCCGGCATGACCGACCACAGCTTGGTACCTATGGCTGCTCGTGCCGCCGGTTTGGATTTCCAGCAGTTGGTGCTGGCGATCCTCGCGGCAAGCATTGAGCCAAGAGGCTAAGAACATGAACGGCGCATCGCTTCGTCATCAGCAACCCCAAGTACCCGGTCGCAAGCCGGTGCCGCGGGGTGCCAGTCGGATGGTGGCTAAAGAGCCGATGTCGGTGCGCTTGCCGAAAGCCAACTTTGGTTTCCTCAAGGCGCTGTTCTGGCCGGTGTTGCTGGTGGTACTGGGCTTCGGCACCTACGAGGGCGCACAGCGCCTGTTGCCGTATGCCGATCGTCCGATCACCAAGATCAGCGTGCAGGGCGACTTGAGCTACATCAGTCAGCAAGCAGTGCAGCAGCGCATCGGCCCTTACCTGGCGGCGAGCTTCTTCACCATCGACCTGGCTGGCATGCGTTCGGAGCTGGAGCAGATGCCGTGGATCGCCCACGCCGAAGTCCGCCGCGTATGGCCGGACCAGGTGACGATTCGTCTGGAAGAACAACTGCCTGTGGCCCGTTGGGGCGATGGCGCGCTGTTGAACAACCAGGGCCAGGCGTTCACCCCGCGTGAGCTGGCCAACTACGAACATCTGCCGCAGTTGTTCGGGCCGCAGCGGGCGCAACAGCAGGTGATGCAGCAATACCAGGCCTTGAGCCAGATGTTGCGGCCGTTGGGTTTCTCGATTGCACGATTGGAGTTGCGTGAGCGAGGCAGCTGGTTTTTGACCACGGGTGCAGGCAGTTCCGGCCCGGGTATCGAGTTGTTGCTGGGACGCGGCAACTTGGTGGAAAAGATGCGCCGCTTTATTTCCATCTATGACAAGACCTTGAAAGAACAGATTACGAACATTGCGAGCGTCGACCTGCGTTACGCCAACGGCCTGGCCGTCGGCTGGCGTGAACCAGTTGCGCCGACGACAGCCAAACCCGCTGTCGCGAAGAATTAAGAAGAGGCAGGACCCATGGCAAACGTGCAAAGCGGCAAAATGATCGTCGGTCTCGATATCGGCACCTCCAAAGTGGTGGCGCTGGTCGGTGAGGTCGGTGAAGACGGTGTTATTGAAATCGTCGGTATTGGCACGCATCCGTCCCGGGGCCTGAAGAAGGGCGTGGTGGTGAATATCGAGTCCACCGTGCAATCGATCCAGCGCGCCATTGAAGAAGCACAGCTGATGGCTGGTTGCCGGATTCACTCGGCGTTCGTCGGCGTTGCCGGCAACCATATCCGCAGCCTGAACTCCCACGGCATTGTGGCAATTCGCGACCGCGAAGTCAGCGCGGCTGACCTTGAGCGCGTACTCGATGCGGCCCAGGCCGTTGCGATTCCGGCTGACCAGCGCGTGCTGCACACCCTGCCGCAGGACTACGTGATCGACAACCAGGAAGGCGTTCGCGAGCCCCTGGGCATGTCGGGCGTTCGTCTGGAAGCCAAGGTTCACGTTGTGACTTGCGCCGTCAATGCCGCACAGAACATTGAAAAATGTGTGCGCCGCTGTGGTCTGGAAATCGACGACATCATTCTTGAACAGTTGGCTTCGGCTTACTCGGTACTGACCGACGACGAAAAAGAACTGGGCGTGTGCCTGGTGGATATCGGCGGCGGCACCACTGACATCGCAATCTTCACCGAAGGTGCGATCCGTCACACCGCCGTGATCCCGATTGCGGGTGACCAAGTGACCAACGACATTGCCATGGCGTTGCGTACACCGACCCAGTACGCCGAAGAAATCAAGATCCGCTACGCCTGCGCCCTGGCCAAGCTGGCCGGTGCCGGTGAAACCATCAAGGTGCCAAGCGTGGGCGATCGTCCACCGCGTGAGCTGTCGCGTCAGGCGCTGGCCGAAGTGGTTGAGCCGCGCTACGACGAACTGTTCACCCTGATCCAGGCTGAACTGCGCCGCAGTGGCTACGAAGATTTGATCCCGGCCGGCATCGTGCTGACCGGTGGCACCTCGAAGATGGAAGGCGCGGTCGAACTGGCCGAGGAAATCTTCCACATGCCAGTGCGCCTGGGCGTGCCCCATGGCGTCAAAGGCCTGGGCGACGTGGTGCGCAACCCGATTTATTCCACCGGTGTGGGCTTGCTGTTGTACGGGCTGCAAAAGCAGACCGACGGCATTTCCCTGTCGGGCCCGAGCATCCGTGACAGCTACCGCAATAACGACGACGAAGCCAAAGCACCGTTGTTCGAGCGTTTGCAGGCTTGGGTAAAAGGCAATTTCTAAAGATTTACCGCGACACCGCAACACAGCAGTAAGCAGTAGGCGAAAAAACTAGAGAAAACGAAAGGAGAGGGAACATGTTCGAACTCGTAGACAACATCCCCGCAAGCCCGGTTATCAAAGTAATCGGTGTCGGCGGTGGCGGCGGCAACGCTGTCAATCACATGGTCAAGAGCAACATTGAAGGCGTTGAATTCATCTGCGCCAACACTGATGCCCAGGCGCTGAAAAGCATCGGCGCGCGGACCATCCTGCAATTGGGCACAGCCGTGACCAAGGGCCTCGGCGCTGGCGCCAATCCGGAAGTCGGCCGTCAAGCCGCCCTGGAAGACCGCGAGCGTATTGCCGAAGTGCTGCAAGGCACCAACATGGTGTTCATCACCACGGGCATGGGCGGCGGTACCGGTACCGGTGCAGCCCCGATCATTGCCGAAGTGGCCAAGGAAATGGGGATTCTGACGGTTGCTGTTGTAACCCGTCCGTTCCCGTTCGAAGGTCGCAAGCGCATGCAGATCGCTGACGAAGGTATCCGTCTGCTGTCTGAAAGCGTCGACTCGTTGATCACCATTCCCAACGAGAAGCTGCTGACCATCCTGGGCAAGGACGCAAGCCTGCTGTCCGCTTTCGCCAAGGCTGACGATGTACTGGCCGGTGCCGTTCGCGGTATCTCCGACATCATCAAGCGCCCAGGCATGATCAACGTCGACTTTGCCGACGTACGCACCGTGATGAGCGAAATGGGCATGGCGATGATGGGCACTGGCTGCGCCAGCGGTCCTAACCGTGCACGTGAAGCCACTGAAGCGGCCATCCGCAACCCGTTGCTGGAAGACGTGAACCTGCAAGGTGCACGCGGCATCCTGGTGAACATCACCGCCGGTCCTGACCTGTCCCTGGGTGAGTACTCCGACGTGGGTAGCATCATCGAAGCCTTCGCTTCCGAGCACGCGATGGTCAAAGTCGGTACCGTTATCGATCCGGACATGCGTGACGAGCTGCACGTGACCGTGGTTGCTACCGGCCTGGGCGCAAAAATCGAGAAGCCTGTGAAGGTCATCGACAATACCGTTCACACCGGCCACAACAGTCACGCCAGCCAGCAAGCTGCCGCTCCAGCGCCTGCGCGCCAGGAACTGCCGTCTGTTAACTACCGTGATCTGGACCGTCCGACCGTGATGCGCAACCAGGCTCAGGCCGGTGCTGCGGCGTCCCGTAGCCTGAATCCGCAAGATGATCTGGACTATCTGGACATCCCGGCATTCTTGCGTCGTCAGGCCGATTAATGGAATGTATCAGGGCTATGAAGGTGATTGGTGTTCAGCAAAGGTCTGGTCTGCTATTATCGCCAGCCTTTGTTGATACCAGTTCGCAATTTGCGCTGAAGCGGTCCAAGCCATGATTAAACAACGCACCCTGAAGAATATTATCCGTGCCACAGGTGTAGGTCTGCACTCCGGGGAGAAGGTATACCTGACCCTCAAACCTGCACCTGTCGACACCGGCATCGTGTTTGTTCGTGCCGACCTGGACCCTGTGGTGCAGATTCCTGCTCGCGCGGAAAACGTTGGCGAAACCACTATGTCGACCACATTGGTCAACGGTGACGTCAAAGTGGACACGGTGGAGCACTTGCTCTCGGCCATGGCTGGCCTGGGCATCGATAACGCCTACGTCGAGCTCTCCGCGTCCGAAGTCCCCATCATGGATGGCAGCGCTGGTCCCTTCGTATTCTTGATTCAATCTGCCGGCCTGGAAGAACAGGACGCAGCCAAGAAGTTCATTCGCATTCTGCGGGAAGTGACAGTAGAAGATGGCGACAAGCGCGCTACCTTCGTCCCGTTCGAAGGCTTTAAAGTGAGCTTTGAGATCGATTTCGATCACCCGGTATTCCGTGACCGCACCCAAAGTGCAAGCGTGGATTTTTCCAGCACTTCGTTCGTAAAAGAAGTCAGCCGCGCCCGTACCTTTGGTTTCATGAGTGACATCGAGTACCTGCGCAAGCACAACCTCGCACTCGGCGGTAGCGTTGAAAATGCCATCGTGGTCGACGCGGATGGTGTACTGAACGAAGACGGCCTTCGCTACGAAGACGAATTCGTGAAGCACAAGATCCTCGATGCAATTGGTGACCTCTACCTGCTGGGCAATAGCCTGATAGGTGAGTTCAAAGGCTTCAAGTCGGGCCACGCCCTTAACAACCAGCTGCTGCGCAAGTTGATTGAGCAGACAGACGCTTGGGAAGTCGTGACCTTCGAAGATGCCAGCACTGCACCGATCTCTTACATGCGTCCCGTTGCGGCGGTGTAAGTAACAACTCTCTTTCTTTAGTTTTGAAAGGCTACCTTCGGGTGGCCTTTTTTTATGCCTGTAAAAACGACTATGGGTGGTCACGTAAGGGGCTAGCCTCGACTATGCGATTTCGCCCCGTGTGCTTGGCCTCATACAGCGCCTGATCCGCGCTGAGCAGTAGCACTTCCAAAGACGTGCGACTGTGTTTATCCCAAGTACTCATGCCGATGCTCACGGTAATCGGCCGCTCAGCACCGGTAACCCATGGCAAGTGCTCAACGCTGCTGCGGATTTGCTCGGCAATTACCCATGCGCCCTTGGTATCTGTATGCGGCAGTACTACCGCAAATTCTTCCCCGCCGTACCGAGCTGCCAGATCAGCAGGGCGACGGATGTTGTCTTCAATCACTTGGGCAACCGTGCGCAATGCCTCGTCACCGCCTTGGTGGCCATGGCGGTCGTTAAACGCTTTGAAGTGGTCCACATCAATCATCAGCAGCGTCAGCGGCTCGCTCGAGCGCTGCGCGCGCTCCCATTCCAGGAGCAGGCGCTGGTCCAGGGTGCGACGGTTCGCCAGGCCTGTAAGAGCATCGGTGGCTGCCAGTTCTGACAGCACCTGTTCGGCGCGATGACGGCGGCGCAGTTCCTTGCTCAACATCCAGGACAGCCAAAGTAGACCACTGCACAGTACACACGCCGCAAGGCTGATCAGCAGTGCGGCTCGCGTCCATTGGGCGAAGACTTCATCGGTAGACAGCGCCACAGCCACAATCAGCGGCAAGCTGCCGACGCTGGAGAACGTATAGAGCCGCTCCTGGCGGTCGACGCTTGAGACACCACGAAAACTGCCGTCTCGCTCCTTGAGCATGCGCGCTACATTGGGCCGCAGGCTCAGGTCTTTGTCGACCATATCAGGCTCCAACATGGGTTGCTGCGCCAGCAGGATGCCTTGGTGGTTGATCAGGTTGATGGTGCTGTTGGTGCCGATATTCAGGCTGCTGAACAGCTGATGGAAGTACGACAGGCGCATGGAAGCCACCGCGACCCCCTGGAAACGTCCGTCCTGCGCAGAAATGCGGCGGCTGAATGCAATACGCCACTGGTCGTCACACTCGCAGCGCGCCATGAACGGTCGGCTGATATACAGCCCGATGTCAGGGTTTGTGCGATGAATCTGAAAGTAGTCACGGTCGGCAAAGTTACCGGCCTTGGGCGTGAGCAGCGAAGAGTCCGCGACGACCTCGCCATGGGCGTCCAGCAGCAGGATATCGCCCTTGTACGGCGCGGCGGCAGAGCGGTCGAACAGCACCAAATGACGGATGCTGGCCGAGACGTCTTGCAAGTCGTTGCGCTCGGTGGCGGAGATTAGGCCTTTGAGGGTCGTGTCGTAGAGTTCGACATTGCGCAGCACATCGGCATCGATCAGTTGGGTGATGTTGTTCGCGGTGCGTTGGGCGGTCCGCAGGGTATTGGCATGTTCACGAATCAGCAGGCCAGTCACGATCGCCACGATCAGCAGGACCGTGAGGACGCTGCCCAGAATCAGCAAGCGTTCCGGGCGACGTGTTGGGCGGGAGAGGCTCGGGCTCATCGGACTTACTTCTGCTTCGAGGATGCCAATAGCGTAGTACTTGTCAGGCTTTGCCGGGGACAGGTTGTTGATCGTTCCCGCCCAAGCATGGGAGCGATCAAGGTCAGGGCGTGGCCGCCTCCATGATCCGATTTCGCCCAGTGTGCTTGGCCTCATACAGCGCCTGATCTGCAGTGAGCAACAACCCCTCCAGTGATATGTGGCTGTGTTTATCCCACGTACTCATGCCAATACTCACGGTAATCGGTCGTTCAGCGCCCGCTACCCGGGGCAAGTGCTCGACGCTGCTGCGGATAGACTCGGCAATTACCCAGGCGCCCTTGGCGTCGGTATGCGGCAGCACCACCGCAAATTCTTCCCCGCCATAACGTGCAGCCAGGTCGGCTGGGCGACGGATGTTGTCGTCGATCACCTGGGCCACAGTGCGCAATGCCTCGTCACCGCCGTGGTGGCCATGGCGGTCGTTGAAAGCCTTGAAGTGGTCTACGTCGATCATCAGCAGCGTCAGCGATTCGCTTGAGCGCTGCGCGCGGTCCCATTCCAGGCGCAAGCGCTGGTCCAGGGTGCGGCGGTTCGCCAGGCCGGTCAGGGCATCGGTGGCCGCGAGTTCTGACAGCACCTGTTCGGCGCGATGGCGGCGGCGCAGTTCCCGGCGCAGCATCCAGGTCAGCCATAACAGGCCAATGCAGAGCACGCCGGTGGCGCCACTGGTTAGCAGCGCGGCGCGTTTCCAGGGCGCGAACACATCCTCGCTGGACATAGCCACCACTACAATCAGCGGCAGCTCGCCCACATTAGTGAACGTAAAAAAACGCTCCATGCCGCTGATGGCGGAGATAGCCTGGAAGCTGCCGTCGCCCTCGCGAAGCATGCGCTTGAAATTGGGGCGATCGCTTAAGTCCTTATTAATCATGTCGCTTTCCAGCAACGGTTGCTGGGCCAGGAGAATGCCCTGGGTGTTCAGCAGGTTGACGGTGCTGCCATTACCGATGGTGAGGCGGTTGAACAACTGATCGAAATACGCCAGGCGCATCGTCGCCACGGCCACACCGGCAAACTCGCCGTTGGGCCCCGCTACTCGGCGACTGAATGCAAGGCGCCACACTTGATCGCAGTCGCAGTGGATCTTGAACGGGCGGCTGATAAACAGTCCCGCCTGACTATTTTGTTTATGGGCCTGGAAGTAATCACGGTTGGCGAAGTTGCGCGGCGTAGGCCGCAGGGTCGAGGAGTCGGCAATCACCGCGCCATTGGCGTCCAGCAATAGCACTTCGCCTTTGAAGGGCGCCGCGGTGGATTGATCAAACTGCACCAGGTGTTGGATATCCGGGGACACCTGCGTCAAGTCTTTGCGGGTGGTGGCCACAATCAAACCCTGTAAGGCCATATCGTAGAGTTCAACGTTGCGCAGTACATCGGCGTTGATCAGTTGGGTGATGTTGGTGGTTGCGCGCTTGGCCGCCTGCAGGGTGCTGGCGTGTTCACGGATCAACAACGCAGCGACGATAACTACAATCAGCGTGACAGTGAGGCCACTGCCCAGAATCAGCAGAAGCTCTGGGCGTGCAGGCAGGGTACGAGTGCGGGGTTGGCTCATCGCGCAGACTTCAGCAGGAAGATGCTGGCAGTTTAGATCTACGCGATGAAAATTAAATCATTGGTTAATAAGAAATATCAGCTCGTTAGAACACGTTAATCGGGTAGTCCACGATCACCCGGTATTCATCCACGTCCCGATCCACTGCCGAGTAGCCATTGCTCCCCCGGTTAGTCGCCCATTGCAGACGCACAGCCAAATCCTTGGCCTTGCCGCCCTGCACCACGTACTTCACGTCGATATCCCGTTCCCAATGCTTGGCGTCCTTGCCATCGGCGCTGTACCAGGTGCTGTAGCCGCGGCTGTTTGGGGCGACCTTGGTCAGGTCGGTCTTGCCGCTGATATAGGAGACGGCGGACGTCAGACCGGGCAGGCCGAGGCCAGCGAAATCATAGGCGTACTTGAGTTTCCACGAGCGCTCGTTAGGGCCGTTGAAGTCCGAGTATTGCTGGGAGTTGTCCAGGTAGATGCTGTCACCCTGGGTGATGTAGTCGAACGGTGTGTTGCCGTTGACCCGCTGGTAGGCGGCGGTGACGCTGTGGTTACCCACTCCCACGGTGAAATGCAGGCTGTAGGTGTTGTTATTGATGTTGCCCAGCAGCGACTGCCCGGTGTCTTGGGTGTGGTAGTAGTGCAGGCCTGGGTTGAGACTGACCAAGTCGTTCAGCGCGTAGGTGTAATCCAGGTCGTAGTAGTACTGATGCCATACATTTTTCAGTTCGGAGGCGTACAGGTTACTGGTCAGGCCCGGAACACCACTGAATGACACGCCGGCCCAATTCAGGTGCTGATTGTCGGCGTGGTCCGGCAGCGTACCGTAGCTGGTGCCGATGCGCCGGTGGCCGCTCTGGTTGTAGAGCTTGGTGAAGCTGGCCTGGCCACCTTCGATCATCCAACCGTCGAAGCTGTGGTTGGTCAGGCTCACGCCACGAAAGGTCTGCGGCAACATACGGGTCATGCCGCCGGCGATCACCGGGTTATTGAGGAACAGGTCGCCAGCTTTCAGCTCAGTGTCGAAGGCGCGCATTTTCAAGGTGCCGCCTGCGGTGGAGAACGATCCCGGAGCTTTGCCGTTGCCGGAGCCCACGGGCAGGATGCTGGAGCCGTCGGTGCCGCCACCGCCGTCAAGCTTGAGGCCGAGCATGGCATTGACGTCCAGGCCAAAACCGACCGTACCCTGGGTGTAGCCGGATTCGAAGGTGCCGATAAAGCCCTGGCCCCATTCCTTGCTGTCATCGGTGTGAATGTCGCGCCGGTCGCGGTTCATGTAGTAGTTGCGGGTATTGATCTTGAGGCTTGAGCCTTCGATGAAACCGTCGGTGGGAGTGGTGTCTGCCGCGTGGGCGAAAGGGGCGATCGTTGCTGCAATCGCTAGGAATAACGGGGTGAACGTCAGCGAGTTCTTCACCGGTGGAGCTCCTTTGGGTCAATCGAAAACGGCCAATGTCGTGGGGTGTGCCTGGCCTTTTTTATGGCAAAAAAAAGCCGCTGAAGTCAGCGGCTTTAAGACAGATTCCCAGTGTAGAGCCCTGGAAATAAGTCGAGGGGAATTGGGGTGAGCGGGGTAGCTGTCTTTGCCGTCGCGCTCATCGGTGCGTCAAAGTAACGCAGGTGGGCGGTGTGATATAGAGTGTAACAAGATAATGACTGTTGCCCAAATCGCAACAGTTTGAGTGGGTGGGGTCTTGTGTGGGAGCTGGTTCAGCGGGCACACCGAGCCACAGCGAGGTGCCGAGTGGTGGGGCAAGAGCCTTTTGGTTACTTTTGGGCTCCTTTCAAAAGTGACCCGCTGTAAAAGCGGAACCGATATCCGCCATCACAAAAATAACGGATATGCACACCGCCAAGCGGCATCACACCGGCAACGTAATGCCAAACGTATTCCCACCCCCATCACTGCGCACAAACACATCCCCCCCATGCATCAACGCAATCGCCTTGACGATCGCCAGCCCCAACCCATGATTCGCCCCACTGTTGCTACGCGACGCATCCACCCGATAAAACCGTTCAAACAGCCGTGGCAAATGCTCGCTGGCAATCTCATCGCCGGGGTTGGTCACTCCAATCGCCACCTGATGGTTCTGCACTTCAATGCTCACATCGATGACCTGCCCCGGCGCGGTGTGCTGCACCGCATTGCTCAGCAGGTTGATCAGTGCGCGGCGCAGGTGGGCTTTTTCGATATGCACCAAGGCATCCCCACGTACCCGAACTTTGACCTGGGCGTCCTCGAGGATGAAGTCCAAATAATCGAGGGTGGTCGCCACTTCATCAGCCAGGGAGCTCTCGATCAGCTTGGTAGCCTTACTGCCTTGGTCGGCGCTGGCGAGGAACAACATGTCGTTGATGATCGAACGCAAGCGTTCCAGCTCTTCAAGGTTGGATTGCAGCACCTCGAAATAATGCTCGGCCGAGCGCCCACGCGTCAGTGCCACTTGGGTCTGGCCGATCAAGTTAGTCAGCGGTGAACGCAGTTCGTGAGCCACATCGGCGTTGAACGATTCTAAACGCGAATAGGCCTGTTCCACCCGATCAAGCGTGGAGTTGAACGAATTGACGAACTGGCTCAGTTCCGGTGGCAACGGCGACAGGTGCAAGCGCCCGGAGAGTTTTGGCGGCGCGAGTTTCTGCGCTTCATCCGAGAGTTTGCCCAACGGCTTGAGGCCGATGCGTGAGACCCAGAACCCCAGCAGCGCCGCCAGCACCACGCCGACAAATGCCAGGCTGATCAAGGCGATCAGCAGTTGGTGCTGGGTCGCGCGAAAGTTCTCGGTGTCGATGGCAATCATGAAGCGCATGGGCGGGCGTTGTTCTTTGGCTGGGAACTGGCTCACCAGCACCTTGAACGGGTATTCACGCCCCGGCAGGCGCAAGTCACGCTTGCCGGTCGGCCCTTCGGCGAAGGCGCGAATCTGCGCATCGGGGTCGCCGTATTCGTAAGTAGGGTCACTGCTGACTACCCAGAACCGGATGCGCTTGTCTTCTTCACTCAACAGCTTGAGCTTGGCGGTGATTTTTGCCCAATGGTCCGGTGTGCCGAAGCGATTAACCGAAGATTCCAGCACGCTGTAGCGCGCATCCAACTCGGCGCCCGGCAACAACCCCAGGCCCCGGTCCACCTGCTGGTACAGCGCGCCGCCGATCAACACGAAGATCAACAGCGCCACCAGGGTGAACATGCCACTCAGGCGCAAGGCAATGGAGTTAGCCGACACTGCGGTTCTCCAGCACGTAGCCCATGCCGCGAATGGTGTGCAACAGCTTATGCTCGAATGGCCCATCGAGCTTGGCGCGCAGGCGTTTGATCGCCACTTCGACTACGTTGGCGTCGCTGTCGAAATTGATGTCCCAGACCATTTCTGCAATCGCGGTTTTGGACAGGATCTCGCCTTGGCGTCGCGCCAACACGCTGAGCAGCGAGAACTCCTTGGCAGTCAGGTCCAGGCGCAGGCCGTTGCGACTGGCCTTGCGGCTGATCAGGTCGATCCACAGATCAGCGACGGTGACCTGCACCGGTTCATGGCCGCCGCTACGGCGGGTCAGCGCTTGCAGGCGCGCCACCAATTCCAGGAAGGAAAACGGCTTGCCCAAGTAATCATCAGCGCCTTCGCGCAGGCCGCGAATGCGATCTTCCACGCGTTCGCGGGCGGTGAGCATGATCACCGGCGTCTGCTTGCGCGCACGCAGCGCACGCAATACGCCAAAGCCGTCGAGGCCGGGCAGCATCACGTCGAGCACGATCACCGCGTAATCGTTTTCCAACGCCAGGTGCAGACCCTCGATGCCTTCGCGCGCCACATCGACGGTGTAGCCTTGCTCCGTCAAACCGCGGTGCAGGTAGTCTGCGGTTTTTTCTTCATCTTCAATAATCAGGACGCGCATGACCCCGCCTCAGTGTGTGGTCGCCAGCTCAAGCGCTGGTTTGGGCCTGTGGAAAAACTTCTCAAGGTACAAGTATATGACCGGAGTGGTGAACAGCGTCAGCGCCTGGCTCACCAGCAACCCGCCGACCACGGCAATGCCGAGGGGTTGGCGCAGTTCCGCACCCGGGCCCGAGCCCAGCATCAGCGGCACTGCGCCGAGCAAGGCGGCGAGGGTGGTCATGATGATCGGCCGGAACCGTGTGACGCAGGCTTCATAAATCGCCTCCTCGGGCGGTAGCCCACGCACGCGTTGGGCGTCCAGGGCGAAGTCGATCATCAGGATGCCGTTTTTCTTCACGATACCGATCAGCAGCACCAGGCCGATCAACGCCATGATCGAAAAGTCCTGGCCCAGCAGCCACAACATGATCAAGGCGCCCAACCCCGCCGACGGCAAGGTCGAGATGATCGTCAGCGGATGGACGAAACTCTCATACAGCACACCGAGGATGATGTAGACCGCCACCAGTGCCGCGAGGATCAGCCAGGGCTGGCTGGCCAGCGAACTCTGGAACGCTTGGGCCGCGCCCTGGAACGTGCCGATCATGGTGGCGGGCATGCCGATTTCGTTCTTGGCCTGGTTGAGCATGATCACCGCATCGCCCAACGCCACGCCGGGCGCCAGGTTGAACGACAGGTTGGCGGCGGGGAACATGCCGTCATGGCTGATGGACAACGGCCCCACGGTCGGCGGGTCGACCTTGGCTACGGCTGATAACGGCACCATCTCGTTAGTGAGCGGTGAACGCAGGTAAAAGTAGTTCAGGCTTTCGGCCTTGCCGCGTTGTTGGCTGTCGAGTTCCAGCACCACTTGGTACTGGTTGATCTCGGTCTGGAACTCGTTGATCTGGCGCTGGCCGAACGCGTCGTACAGCGCCTGGTCGACGTCGGTGGCGGTCAGGCCGAAACGTGCGGCGGCCTGGCGGTCGATGCTGATGTGGGTGATGCTGCCGCCCAGTTGCAGGTCGTTGGACAGGTCGCGGAATGCCGGGTTGGCACGCAGTTTTTCGGTCAGGCGTTGGGTCCAGGTATTCAGCGTCGGGCCGTCGTTGCTCTTGAGCACATATTGGTATTGGGCGCGGCTGGGGCCGGAACTCAAGTTGATGTCCTGGCCGGCGCGCAGGTACAGCACGATCCCTGGCACCTTCGCCAATTTCGGACGGATGCGGTCGATAAACTGGCTGGCGGACACATCGCGGTCACCACGGTCCTTCAAGGCGATCCAGAAGCGCCCGTTGGCGATCGTCTGGTTGCTGCCGGTGACGCCCACCGAATGGGAAAATGCTTCCACTGCCGGGTCGTCCTTGACGATCTCAGCCAGGGCTTTGTGCTTGGCGACCATGTCCGGGTACGACACGTCGGCCGCCGCTTCGCTGGTGCCAAGCACAAAGCCGGTGTCTTGTACTGGGAAGAAACCCTTGGGGATAAATATGTAGCCGACCACGGCCAGGGCCAGGGTCACCACAAAGATCGCCGCCATGGTGCGTTGATGGGCCAGCGCGCGGCGCAGGTTGCGCGCATAGGCAGCGAGCAGGCGCTCGCTGAAGCCGGGTTTATCGTGGGCGTGATGGGTGGGCGCGCGCATGAACAGCGCGGCCAACGTGGGTGCCAACGTCAGCGAGACCACCACCGAAATCAGAATGGTCGAGGTGGCGGTCAGCGCAAATTCCTTGAACAGACGCCCGACCACACCGCCCATGAACAGCAGCGGAATAAACGCCGCCACCAGCGAGAAGCTGATGGACACCACGGTAAAACCGATCTCGCCGGAACCCTTGATCGCCGCTTCGCGTTTGTCGAGGCCGGCCTCCAGATGGCGGTGAATGTTTTCCACCACCACGATGGCATCGTCCACCACAAAGCCCACGGCAATCACGATCGCCACCAGGGTCAGGTTGTTCAGGCTGAACCCCATCACATACATCAGCGCGAAGCTGGCGATCAGCGACACGCCGAGCACGCTGGACACAATCATCGTCGCCGACAACTGACGCAGGAACAGCGCCATTACTGCTACAACCAGCAAGATGGCAATCAGCAGGGTGACTTCCACTTCATGCAGGGACGCGCGGATGGTCTTGGTGCGGTCGGTCAATACGCTGACCTGCACCGAGGCTGGCAACATGCCTACCAGGCGCGGCAGTTCGGCTTGAATACGGTCGACGGTCTCGACGATGTTCGCGCCGGGCTGACGTGAAATCACCAGGTTGACCCCGGGGGTATCCCCGGACCAGGCCTGGACGTAGGCGTTTTCCGAACCGTTGATGACTTTGGCGATGTCGCGCAGTTGAACCGGTGCACCGTTCTTGTAGGAAACGATCAACTGGCCGTATTCCTCCGGGTGAAACAGCTGGTCGTTGGTTGACAGGGTCGACACGCTGTTTTCGCCGTAAATCGCACCTTTGGCCAGGTTCAAACTGGATTGTTGGATAGCCACGCGCACGTCGGCGAGGGTCAGGCCGATGGCCGCAAGCTTGTCGGGTGAAGCCTGTACGCGAATCGCCGGGCGCTGTTGGCCGGTAATGTTGATCTGGCCGACACCGTCGATCTGGCTGATCTGCCGGGCCAGCAGGGTTTCTACGTAGTCGCTCAGCTCGGTACTGGGCATGCTGTCGGAGCTGACGCTGAGGATCAGCACCGGGCTGTCCGCCGGGTTGACCTTCTTCCAGGTCGGCAGGCTCGGCATGTCGCTGGGCAACTTGCCGGACGCGGTGTTAATCGCTGCCTGCACTTCCTGAGCGGCGGTGTCGATGCTTTTGCTCAAGGTGAATTGCAAGGTCAGCAGGCTCGAGCCCAAGGCGCTGCTGGAGGTCATTTGGGTCATGCCGGGGATGGCACTGAATTGCACCTCCAGCGGCGTTGCTACCGACGAAGCCATAGTGTCCGGGCTGGCACCGGGCAGGGTGGCGGTGACCTGGATTGTCGGAAATTCCGCTTCCGGCAGTGGGGCGACAGCCAGGCGCGGGAAGGCAATCAACCCCAGTAGCACCAGCGCGAAGGTCAGCAGCAGGGTGGCGACCGGGTGATCAACGCACCAGGCGGACGGCGAGCGGCTGCCGCTCATGGTTGCACCTTGGCGTCGACGGTCTGGATCACTTGTGGTGGCTCCTTGAGCACTTCCACCTGAGCCCCCGCTTTGAGTCGCGATTGGCCGTCACTGACCAACACGTCACCGGCTTGCACGCCCTTGATGATGTTCACATCGCTGTCTTGATAGGCCACCTGCACCGGCACTATTTCGACTTTGTCGCCGTTGACGCGGTACACGAAATGTGAGTCCAAGCCACGCTGCACCACGGTCGGCGGCACCACCAAGGCATTTTTGTCGACGGCGGTCTGGATCTTGATGGTCACCAGTTGCCCTGGCCACAGGCGTTGCGAGGCGTTATTGAATTCGGCCTTGGCGCGCAAGGTGCCGGTAGTGGAACTGATCTGGTTGTCGATCAGGCTCAAGTGGCCTTCACCGAGTAAGTCGCCGGTCTGGCCGTCGGTGTCGGCGCCCAGGTAGGCGTCGACGCTAGCCTGGGTGGGCGCCGCGATCAGGCCTTGCAAGGTTGGCAGCATTTGTTGCGGCAGGGAGAACTCGACGGCAATCGGGTCGATTTGGGTGACCGAGAACAGGCCTTGGGTATCGCTCATGCGCAGGAAGTTGCCTTCATCCACGGTGCGAATACCGACGCGACCGCTGACCGGCGAACGAATCTGGGTGTAGGAAAGCTGTACCTGGGCCGAGTCGATCGCGGCCTGATTGCCTTGCGCCGTGGCTTTGAGCTGGTTGACCAACGCTTGTTGCTGGTCGTAGGTCTGCTTCGACACGCCGTCATCGACGCTCAGTTCCTTGTAGCGCTTGAGGTTGACCAGCGCCACTTGCAACTGCGCCTGGCTTTCCCCCAACTGCGCCTTGGCCTGGTCGAGGCTGGCGCGAATCGAGCGGTCATCGATGCTCGCCAGCAGGTCACCGGCTTTGACCAGTTGGCCTTCCTTGACCAGCAGCTTGGTGAGGATGCCGTCAATTTGCGGGCGGATCACCACACTGTGCAACGACAGCACCGAGCCGATTCCACTGACAAACCGGGGAATATCCTGTTGCGAAACGCTCACCACCCGCACCGGGATTGCGCTCGACGCCGCCAATTTGGTCTTGGCCGGCCGGGTCAGGACCCAGGCTGCAATCGCCACGACCACGAGGGCACCCACAATCAGGGCGGTTTTTCGTTGAATGTGCATGGGGTGGGGCGCCGGGGCAAAGGATTGGGAGAATGAAGATTCTTTATAGCCCGCCAACCCGGTCAGCACAGTGACTGCTAACTGACAGCGCTGTCAGTAAAGTCCGACCATTCGTACAGGCGGTGGTTAAAGATCCGAAGCGCGCAGGTATACTGCGCGCCAGTGTGGCCTGCAAGTTGGCCCACCTCATTTTTTGCACGCCCCGGAGCTTTCATGACTTCCCCGACACAACCCCCTGTTGAAGCGGCCGACCTCGTCGATCCGGCCGGCGCTGAAAGCGTTGAAAAAGCCGAGATCCCGGCGTTCAAGTTTCCGTTCAAGCCGGGTGAGCTGGCCGGGGCCAAGAGTGCCCAACCTTGGTACAAGGGTGGCGCCAAGAACGGTCATACCAAGACGCCAGGCATGGCCCCACCGGGTACTCGCCGTTCGATGGGTAAACGCTGAGAGTAATAGGTCACGCACTGTGTCGACTTTTGCCTACAGCGCTCGTTGATATTTCTGCTTGTAGGTCTACGTCCGATTCTTGAAAGCTTGCACGGCATTTGCTCCGCCCCGGTGATTTCTCTCTGGGGTGTGGTGAGGCTGGTCTTTCTGGAAAAGGGCGTTCCTTGTGGCTTTGATACGCGTCGTTGTTGTGTGGGCCTTTTCGCTTTTGGCCGCTGTTTTCTGCATCGCTGCGGCCGCTGATGAACCACGGCGCGACATTCGTTTCGCCGTCGCAGCGCAATTCCCGCCCTTCCAAAGCCGTAATCAACAAGGCCAACTGGTGGGGCTGAATATCGACTTGGGCAATGCCTTGTGCCAACAGCTCAACGTGCGTTGTACCTGGGTCGATCAGGTCCTGGTCGAAAACTTTCCCGCCCTCGAGGCTCGGCAGTTCGATGCGATCATGGGCATGGCCCCCACCTCCATACGGCGCCAATGGGTAAGCTTCACCGACAATCTTTATCCGTTCACCACACGGTTGGTGGCCCGCAAAACATCGGGTTTGATGCCCACCGTACGTTCGCTCAAGGGCAAGCGAGTCGGCGTGTTGCTGGGGAGCAATCGCGAAGCCTTTGCTCGAGCGAAGTGGGCGCCGGCGGGCGTCATCATCAAGAGTTTCTGGCTCAACGATGAACTGACTCGCAGTCTGGTGGCCGGCAATATCGATGCGACGCTGCAAGGCACGGTGGAAATCCGCAGGGCGCTGCTCGACACTGCTGACGGCCAGGATTTCGACTTCCTTGGCCCCGCTGTTTCGGCCGAACTATTGGGCGACGGCGTGGCAATCGCAGTACGTAAACCCGATTCCGCTTTACGTGATGAACTCAACCACGCACTTGAACAGTTGATGCAGAACGGTGAGTACCTGCGGATCCTCAAGTCGTACAACCTGGATGAACCGCCTTCCGCTCCGTGACTGCCGTTTTATTGCACGGACCAGAACTGAATCGGCGTTAGGAGAGTGAAAAGTCGTCTACTGTTGCTTTGGGAATTCCCCTACGAAATAAACAGGCGTGTCGTAGTTAAAGACCGGTTTGTGCTTGTTAGAACGTTTGATGTGTTCGGGTCGTGAGTCGTTGAGCCCGGACGCCTCATACCACTTACGCACAGGACAAGTTTATGTCTACGACCACAAGAATGCTGGCGCTCGCCCTGGTTATGTTGGCTGGGACGGGATGCGCAGTGACTGCCCCTCCTGAAAAACCGTGGGAAAAGATTCGTCTCGGGGTAGAGGCGGATGTAGAACCGTTTGAGTACCGTAATGAACAAGGCAAGTTGGTGGGTTTGAATATTGACCTGCTTAAGGCTATTTGTGCTCAGATCAAGGCGAGTTGTGAATGGGTCGACCAACCCTACGCCACCAACATTACGGCACTTCAAGCCGGGCGTTTCGATGTAATCGTGCCCATGACGAAAACAACGGCGCGGGAGGAGTTCGTGACCTTTACCGACCCGCTCTATCCCCTGAAGAGCGCGTTGGTAGCCCGCAAGGATTCCGGCCTGCTGCCCGACCCAAATTCACTTAAGGGTGTAACGGTTGGCGTGTTGGCGAACACTGTTCGGGAAGCTTTCGTTCGGCAGGAGTGGGCCCCTCGAGGGGTGCTGGTGCGCAGTTACAATCTCAACAGTGAATTGATCAACGGCTTGCGAACCGGTCAAATTCAAGCAACTGTGCAAGACATCGTGGAAATTCGGACTGCGTTCTTAAACAAGCCTGAAGGCAACGACTACGCCATTGTGGGGCCCGCAATTGAAAATGAATTGCTGGGGGGCGGCCCAAGCCTTGCTGTTCGTAAAACCGACCCTGAACTGCGTGATGCGCTGAACAGGGGGCTGCAAGGCTTGAAAGATAATGGCAAATACCAGCCCATTATCGATCGATATCTGCCGTCCTCGGCAAGCAACCCTGAACCGGCCCAGATGATTTACACACCGGCAGACGGTGGTTTTCCTTTCTCGGAGACCGTGCAAGTCGGGAAAACTCTCTACATCTCAGGGATGTTGGGGCTTGATGACAAAGGCAATCTTGTACGCGGGGGCATTCGCGCAGAAACGGCCCAAGCTCTTGCGACCTTGCGCGACACCCTCAAGAAAAATGGCATTGGCATGGATCGCGTTGCCAAATGCACGGTGATTCTGGCCGACATCAAAGACTTCGCGGCAATGAACAAAGTCTATGCCAGCTACTTTCCGAAGGACCGCCTGCCTGCCCGGACGACCTTTGCCGCAGGCAAGCTGCTAGCGGATGCTCGGATCGAAATCGACTGTACGGCCAGCAAGTAACCCTAAGACGCCCGCAATGAAATAAATGCGTAGTTGGCCGGCACTTGGGTTGCGATCTGAGCGCCGGCATCCAATAGCTGCTCGGCGATGTCCATGCCGGACACATGAAACACCCACTCATTGGCCACGGATGGCTGATCAACCGCCAACTCGATCGCTTGGGCAAAGGCGTTCATATCCGGCAGGTAGGCAGTAAACCCGTCGCCCTTGAGCGCCGTGGTACGAATGCCCAGCAAGGCACACACTGCTTCTTTGGTTTGCACATCGTCGCGGTCGGCCTGGCGTGAGCGGCGAATCAACTCAGCCAGCTCCTGATCCATTAACTCGCCGCCCACGATCAGCGCTGGCCCCTGTTCCCAGGATTCCGGCGGGCAATCCTTGGCGGCAGGGTTCAGCGGAATATGCGGGTTGATCTCCATCGGATAGATACGACACACCAGCGGGCGACGTTCATAAATGCCGCAGCGGTTGTCTTCGTCAAGATTCCGGCAGCGTCCGGCGTTGTAAGCGGCAAAGGTGATTGCCACAAACGCCTGGGTATTGCCGCTGGGCACCACCACTGAACGGCGTTCGGCGTGTTCGCGTTGCTGCTGGGGCAAGCCCAGGCCGTTGCCGAGAAAACCTTCCACCAGAACAATGACGTTACCGCCGTCCGCCGCCCACTGTCGGGCTTCTACGAGGGTCAGGGGGACGTGGTGGTCGGTGCAGCATTTGCCGCAACCCACGCAGGAAAAGTGAGTATTCATGGAGGATCTGTCACCAGGCAAGGTCAGAGGGCACTCTTGAACCGTGACGGGTTTTTACCTCTGTCCACGGTTCAGGCTCAGTGGAAGCAAGTTATGCGCCAGTGCCTGTCAGTCCTCGGTCACCAGGTCGCGCAGCACAAACAGCATGCCCGTACTTTCATAGAGGTGACGGGCGCGCCTGTTGCTTTCCAGCACCTTGAGGTCGACATAGGGCTCCCCGCGCTGCTTGAATACGTGGAAGGTGTGCAGCAACAAGGCACGGCCCAACCCCTGGCCCTGTGCGCAAGGATGTACGGAGAGGTTCTTGATAAACGCGCTGGTCCAGCATTGGGCCACGCCGAGAATGCCGTCGGCGTTACTGGCCACCAGGCACAGCGTGGGGTCGAACTCGGCATCGGTGACGAACTGGCGGCGCCACTCATCGAGGTTGGCGACACGGCCACCGCCCTGTTCCTGGGTCATGCGCAATACTGCGTGAACCGCTGGCGCCAGCTCATCACGGTAATGATCCATCCGCGTACCCGCCGGCCACTGCGGCGCGGGCAGGCTGCCGGTGAGGTCGCGACGCAGCAGCTGGAAATACTCGGCCACCGGTTACAGGCCTTTTTGCGCCACGGTCTGGGCCGCGACGACCAGGCACTTGGTCAGCTCGGGTGAAGAGAACTTGGTGAGCACCGCGTCGGCACCCGCCAGGCGGGCTTTTTCGCTGTTCATCGCGCTGTCCAGGGAGGTGTGCAGCAGCACATAGAGTTCCTGGAAGTCCGGGGTTTCGCGCAAGGTGCGGGTGAGGGCGTAGCCGTCCATTTCGGACATTTCGATATCCGACACCACCACGTTGATCTGCTCGACCGTGCCTTGCAGCTCCAACAGCACGTCGATGGCTTCCTTGGCGCTGCGTGCGGTGTGGCAGGTCAAGCCGAGGTTGCGCAGGGTGTGTACCGATTGCTGCAGAGCGACCTGGCTGTCGTCCACTACCAGGATTCGCGCATTGCCCAGTACTTCCGCTTCTTCCATGGTCAAGTCGGTGGGCGCCGCTTCAATCGGTGCCGGGGCGATGCCGTGGATGACTTTTTCGATGTCCAGCACTTGCACCAGCCCGCCTTCAACCTGGGTCACCCCCGTGATAAACGCGCGGTTGCCGCCAGAACCGTACGGCGGCGGGCGGATATCGGTGGTCAGGCAGTGCACGATCTTGCTCACCGCCTGCACATGCAGGCCCTGCTTGGAGCGGCTGACATCGGTGACGATCAGGCAGCCACCGTTCGGGTCTTGCAGCGGCATTTCGCCCAGGGCGCGGCTCAAGTCGATCACCGCCAGCGAGGCACCGCGCAGGGTGGCGATGCCTTTGACGTGGGGGTGGGACTCCGGCAACTTGGTCAGCGGCGGGCAGGGGATGATTTCGCTGACTTTCAGCAGGTTAATGGCCATCAGCTTGCCGCTGCGCAAGGTAAAGAGCAGAAGCGAGAGTGAATCTGCGCGGGCTTTGGTGGTGGACATAAAAACCTTCTGTGGATCAGGGATGACGATCTATAGAGAGTTATCGACTTGGGGGAGCCAGGCTTTAACCGGATTTATGTGTCAGCCTTTCCACACCTGTGGGTTCACCAGATCCTGCGGGCGCTGGCCCAGCAAGGCGCTGCGCAGGTTTTCCAGGGCTCGGTTGGCCATGGCCTCGCGAGTTTCATGGGTCGCCGAGCCGATGTGCGGCAGGGTCACGGCATTGCTCAGTTGGAACAATGGCGATTCAGCCAACGGCTCCTTCTCGTATACATCCAGCCCGGCGCCGCGAATGCGCTGGGTTTGCAGGGCTTCGATCAGCGCCGGTTCATCGACAACGGGGCCGCGGGAAATATTGATCAGAATCGCACTGGACTTCATCAGCCCCAACTCGCGGGTGCTGATAAGGTGACGGGTTTTCTCGCTCAACGGCACCACCAGGCACACGAAGTCCGCTTCGGCCAGCAACTGGTCCAGGCTACGAAATTGCGCGCCCAGTGCCTGCTCCAGCTCTGTCTTGCGGCTGTTACCGCTGTACAGAATCGGCATATTGAAACCCAGGCGCCCACGTCGGGCCACGGCCGCGCCGATATTGCCCATGCCGACGATGCCGAGGGTCTTGCCGTGTACATCACACCCGAATAGCGGCGCGCCCACGCTGGCTTTCCACTGGCCGGCCTTGGTCCAGGCGTCCAGCTCGGCCACGCGCCGCGCACTGCTCATCAGCAGGGCGAAGGCCAGGTCGGCGGTGCTTTCGGTGAGCACATCGGGGGTGTTGGTGAGCATGATTCCGCGCTCGTTGAAGTACGGCACGTCGTAGTTGTCGTAGCCCACCGACACGCTGGAGACCACTTCCAGCTTGCTCGCGCCCTCGAGCTGCGCACGGCCCAGTTTGCGGCCCACGCCGATCAGGCCGTGGGCGTGGGGCAGGGCTTCATTGAACTGAGCGTTGATGTCCCCGCGCTTGGGGTCGGGCGAAATCACCTCGAAATCCTGTTGCAGGCGTTCGATCATTTGCGGGGTGACGCGGCTGAAGGCGAGGACAGTCTTTTTCATTGCAGGCGGGCTCATCGACTACGGGAGAATGCCAAGCAAGCTAACATTCCTGCCGACAATTGTCAGGGCGCCGCTGAACCAAAGTGGGCACTGTTCAAAATGTGGGGGTTGTCAGCTGGTTCTCTGAGTACATATCCGTTGTTTGGGTAACGGCGGCTATTGGTTACGCCCTTACGGCGTGTCACTTTTGAAAGGAGCCCAAAAGTAACCAAAAGGCTCTTGCCCCACCACTCGGCACCTCGCTGTGGCTCGGTGTGCCCGCACTCCGGCTTGAATCCGTGGGCCGCCGCGATGGGCCATCCCTGGCCCAGCGCGGCTAACCCGGCGTCCTGCCGGGTTACCCACGGATTCAAGCCTGCGTGCGGCCAGCGTGGTTAATGGGGCGCCTGAGATCAAGATCAAAAGCAGAGCACGGCGGCCTGAAAGTCGACCTGAGTGGTGTGAAGCAAAAGCCAGATCAGAAGCAGGGCAGAATGCAGTCATCCCTAATGTATGGAGATTAAAAATGTGGGAGCGGGCTTGCTCGCGAATGCGGTGGATCAGCCAATGAATCTGTTGACTGACCCACCGCATTCGCGAGCAAGCCCGCTCCCACATTTTTTACCGCTTTTGATCTACACCACTCAGGTCGGCTTTCAGGCCGCCGTGCTGTTGCTTTTGATCTTTTTGATCTTGATCTTAGGCGCCCCGTTAAACCACGCTGGCCGCAAGTAGGCACGGTGGAGCGGGGAAACCGGCAAGGATGCCGGTTTAGCCGCGCTGGGCCAGGGATGGCCCATCGCGGCGACCCGCGCAGCCGTGCCGGAGTGCGGGCACACCGAGCCCAGGCGAGGTGCCGAGTGGTGGGGCAAGAGCGTTTTGGTTACTTTTGCGCTGTTCAAAAGTGACCCGCTGTAAGAGCGGAACCCATTTCAGCCATACCCCAAACAACGGATATGTACTCAGCGGACCAACTGAAAACCACAGAGTCCAAGGCTGTGTAAATCTCTATGGCCATCGCAAGCAAGCCACACACACACATTGAACCGTTGTCGACTGATAGCAATCAGTTCGCAAGGCGAGCGCCGCCGACACTGCCACTCAACTCATACGCCGCCAACTCCGCCTGATGCGCCGCCAGAATCTCCGGCAACGAACCGCGCAGGTATTCCACCCACGTCTTGATCTTCGCATCCAGGTATTGGCGCGATGGGTAGATGGCGTACAGGTTCAGCTCCTGGGAGCGGTAGGTCGGCATCACCCGTACCAGCGTGCCGTTACGCAGTCCTTCGATGGCCGCGTACACCGGCAGCAGCCCAACGCCCATGCCGCTGGTGATCGCGGTTTTCATCGCATCGGCCGAGTTAACCAGGAATGGCGAGGTGTTAATGGCCACGCTTTCCTGGCCTTCGGGGCCATTGAAGGTCCACTTGTCCAGTTGGATCACCGGGCTGACCAGGCGCAGGCAGGCATGGTTGAGCAAATCATGGGGGCGATGGGCACAGCCCTTGGCCTTGACGTAGTCCGGCGAGGCACAGGCGATGCTGTAGGTGATGCCCAGGCGTTGGGAGACGAAGCCTGAGTCCGGCAACTCGCTGGCGAGCACGATGGACACGTCGTAGCCCTCGTCCAGCAGGTCCGGCACGCGGTTGGCCAGGGTCAGGTCGAAGGTCACATCGGGGTGAGTACGGCGGTAACGGGCAATCGCGTCGATGACGAAATGCTGGCCGATACCGGTCATGGTGTGCACTTTCAACTGCCCGGCGGGGCGCGCGTGCGCATCGCTGGCTTCGGCCTCGGCTTCTTCGACGTAGGCGAGAATCTGCTCACAGCGCAGCAAATAACGTTTGCCGGCCTCTGTCAGCGCGATGCGGCGGGTGGTGCGGTTGAGCAAGCGGGTTTGCAGGTGGGCCTCAAGGTTGGAGACCGCGCGCGAGACGTTAGCCGTGGTGGTGTCCAGTTGCACGGCGGCGGCGGTGAAGCTGCCGGCTTCGGCCACGCAGCTGAAGGCGCGCATGTTTTGCAAAGTGTCCATGGGGTGTTCTCAGGGGAGATAGCAAATTGTGACAGAAAGTTACGCCGTCCAGTGATCCCTACCAACGGATTATCGCTTGAACGGTAACAAAGATTCACAGGAATGCCAGCTTATCGTCCTCCATTGCGCCCCCTAGAATTGCGCTATCTCTCCCGCTTCACCATCTCAGGAATTCGCTTGCCGTGCCGCGTCGCATCAGCAGAGAGCTGAAGACTCTCAGTGTTTGGGCCTTATCGTTAGCAATCAGCGGCTGTATCGGAACCGGAGGAATCGCCCCCCAAGGCCAGGCCCTCAACGCCAATAATCTGGCCACCGACGAAGCAATCCAGAGCGCCGCCAGGGACGCCCATTGGCCTACCGCGCAATGGTGGCAAGCCTACGGCGACCCCCAACTCAACCGCTGGGTCGAACTCGCTACTCAAAACAGCCCAAGCATGGCCATGGCCGCCGCTCGGGTGCGTGAAGCGCGGGCCATGGCGGGAATTGCCGAGTCGGCCGAGTCTTTACAGGTCAACAGCGACACCACGCTTAAGCGCCACAACTGGCCGAAAGATCAGTTCTACGGCCCTGGCGAGCTGAGTGGTGCCAACACCTGGGACAACAGTTCCACACTGGGATTGAGCTACGCCCTTGACCTGTGGGGCCGCGAAAGCAACACCGCCGAACGTGCCGTCGACCTGGCGCATATGAGCGTCGCCGAAGCGCGCCAGGCCCAGCTCGAATTGCAGAACAACGTGGTGCGCGCCTACATCCAGCTGTCGTTGCACTATGCCAACCGCGATATCGTCGCCGCGACATTGGTGCAGCAACAGCAGATTCTCGACTTGGCCAATAAACGCCTGAACGCCGGGATCGGCACGCATTTCGACGTCAGCCAGGCCGAAACCCCGCTGCCGGAAACCCATCGCCAATTGGACGCCCTGGACGAAGAAATCGCCCTGAGCCGTAACCAGTTGGCGGCGTTGGCTGGCAAAGGGCCGGGGGAGGGGGCGCAACTTCGACGCCCGACGCTGTCCTTCGCGGCTGCGCTGAAGTTACCGTCGAGTTTACCGGCGCAACTGCTCGGCCAGCGCCCGGACGTGGTCGCCAGCCGTTGGCAGGTCGCCGCCCAGGCGCGTGGCATTGACGTGGCCCACGCCGGTTTCTACCCCAACGTCGACCTGGTCGGCAGCCTCGGCTACATGGCCACCGGCGGCACTATGCTGGGTTTTCTCGGCGGCCAGAAATTCAACTACAACGTCGGCCCGGCAATCACCTTACCGATTTTCGACGGCGGCCGGTTGCGTGCGCAATTGGGCGAGGCCAGCGCCGGTTATGACATCGCAGTCGCCAAGTACAACCAGACCCTGGTCAATGCGCTCAAGGGCATCAGCGACCAGTTGATCCGCCGCGAATCCATGGACAAGCAACAAGGCTTTGCTGCGCAGTCGGTGGCCTCGGCGCAGAAAACCTACGATATCGCGATGATCGCCTACCAGCGTGGCCTCACCGATTACCTCAATGTGCTGAACGCCCAGACCCTGCTGTTCCGCCAGCAGCAGGTCGAGCAGCAAGTGCAGGCTGCGCGCCTGAGTGCCCACGCTGAACTGGTGACCGCCTTGGGCGGCGGGCTTGGCGCCGGCAACGACGCTGCGCAAGACGCCAAGACCCTCCCAAGCAAGACCCCGGCGGCGCTCGCCGTGTTTGATCACTGAGTAGGATTTGATGACCCCCTTGCCTGCACCGTTGCGCTGGCTGCATTCCCTTGAATGGCGCCGTGGTTTATTCGACTGGGCACGCAGCGATGGCGTGACCTGGGTGTACATCTTCAAGGTGCTGATCGCCGCGTTCCTCACGCTGTGGCTGGCCATGCGCCTGGAACTGCCGCAACCGCGCACGGCGATGATCACCGTGTTCATCGTGATGCAACCCCAGAGCGGCCAGGTGTTTGCCAAGAGCTTTTACCGCTTCCTTGGCACCTTGGCAGGGTCGGCGGTGATGGTGCTGTTGATCGCCTTGTTTGCGCAGAACACTGAATTGTTCCTCGGCGCGCTGGCGATCTGGGTGGGTATTTGCACCGCTGGCGCGACGCGTAATCGCAACTTTCGCGCCTACGGTTTTGTACTGGCGGGCTACACGGCGGCGATGGTCGGTTTACCCGCCCTGGCCCATCCGGACGGTGCTTTTATGGCGGCGGTGTGGCGGGTGTTGGAAATCTCCCTGGGGATTCTCTGCTCCACGCTGGTCAGCGCCGCGATCCTGCCGCAGACCAGCAGCGCCGCTATGCGCAACGCCTTGTACCAACGCTTCGGTGTGTTTGCGCTATTCGTTACCGACGGCCTGCGTGGGCGTAGCCAGCGCGAAGAGTTCGAGGCCAGCAACGTGCGCTTTATCGCCGAAGCCGTGGGCCTGGAAGGGCTGCGCAGCCTCACTGTGTTTGAAGACCCGCATATGCGACGGCGCAACGGTCGGCTCAGTCGCCTCAACAGTGAGTTCATGAGCATCACCACGCGTTTCAATGCCTTGCACCAGTTGTTGGAGCGGTTGCGCACGAATGAGGCGGATCACGTGTTCGCCGCGATCAAACCTGGCCTGCAAGACCTCGCCGAAGTGCTCGACGGTTTTTCCGGCCGCTCTCTTACGAGCCCCGACGCCGTGCGCCTGGTCAATCAATTGAGCGCCTACAAGGACGGCTTGCCCGCCAAGGTGCGCAGCCTGCGGGCGGCCTTCCAACAGGGCAACCCCAGCGAGGCCGAGCAACTGGATTTCCATACCGCGTACGAGCTGCTTTATCGCTTTGTCGACGACCTGCACAACTACGCGCAAACCCACGCGTCCCTGGCCGACCACAGCCATGCACGCGAAGACTGGGACGAACCCTACACCCCCAAAACTAACTGGCTGGCCTGCGCAGCGTCGGGAATTCGCGCGTCTTTTATCCTTATTGTGCTGGGCAGTTACTGGGTGGCCACCGCCTGGCCCAGCGGCGCGACCATGACCCTGATCGCCGCCGCTACCGTTGGCTTGTCCGCCGCCACACCCAACCCCAAGCGTATGGCGTTCCAGATGGCTTGTGGCACCTTGATCGGCGCGCTGGTGGGCTTCGTCGAAATGTTCTTCGTGTTCCCCTGGATCGACGGCTTCCCGCTGCTGTGCGTGATGCTCGCACCGGTGATTATCTTCGGTTCTTTCCTCGCTTCACGCCCGCAATACGCAGGGGTCGGCGTGGGTTTGCTGATCTTTTTCAGCACCGGCTCGGTGCCGGATAACCTCACCGTCTACAACCCCTACACCTTTATCAACGACTACATCGCCATGGTCATTGGCATGCTGGTGTGCGCGGCGGCGGGGGCGATCATTCTGCCGCCCAACAGCCGCTGGCTATGGCGCCGCCTGGAGCAGGATTTACGCGAACAGGTGGTTTACGCGATCAGCGGCAAGCTCAAGGGCCTGGCGTCGAGTTTTGAAAGTCGTACCCGCGACCTGCTGCACCAGGCCTACGGCCTCGCCGTCGGCCAGCCGCAAGTGCAGCGCGACTTGCTGCGCTGGATGTTCGTGGTGCTGGAGGTCGGCCACGCGATCATCGAGTTGCGCAAGGAGCAGGCGATTCTGCCGGTACACCCGGCGTACGCCGAATCCCAGCCGTGGCGCCAGGCGATCCGCGTGATGGGCCGCTCGCTGATGCGGTTGTTCCTGCAACCCAGTGCGAGCAATTTGGAGCGCGGCCTGATCGCCGTCGACCACGCCATCAGCCGCGTGCAGGCCACCGACGAACCCTTCGCCCCGCACTTCGACACGTCGGCCCTGCGTCGGGTGAAAAGTTATCTGCACTTTATCCGCACTTCACTGCTGGACCCGCAATCGCCACTCGCGGCCCTTAAAGGAGCCCCGCATGCCTCGTGAAATCGCCTTCCACGGCATCTACATGCCGACCATGACGTTGATGTTTTTGATCGCGGCAGGGCTGGCCTGGGCGCTGGACCGCTTCCTGGCCGGGTTCGACCTGTACCGTTTTTTCTGGCACCCGGCGTTGTTGCGCTTGAGCCTGTTCGTTTGCTTGTTCGGCGCGCTGGCGCTGACCGTCTACCGTTGAGAATGCCCCGATGAAAAAGTTTTTCAGCCTGCTCGCGACCTTGCTGGTTCTGGCCCTGGCGATCTGGATTGGTCGCACGTTGTGGGTCAATTACATGGAGACGCCCTGGACCCGCGACGGCCGCGTGCGCGCCGACATCATCAATGTCGCTGCCGACGTCACCGGTGAAGTCATCGACGTGCCGGTGCATGACAACCAGCTTGTTAAAAAGGGCGACCTGCTGATGCAGATCGACCCTGAGCACTACCGCATCGCGGTCAAACAAGCTCAATCGTTGGTTGCCTCCCGCAAAGCCACCTGGGAAATGCGCAAGGTCAACGCCCACCGCCGAGCCGATCTCGACGCCCTGGTGATCTCCAAGGAAAACCGCGACGACGCCAGCAATATCGCTGACTCGGCCCTGGCGGATTACCAACACGCCCAGGCGCAACTGGAGGCCGCCGAACTTAACCTCAAACGCACCCAAGTGGTGGCGGCGGTGGACGGCTACGTCACCAACCTCAATGTGCACCGTGGTGACTACGCACGCATCGGCGAAGCGAAAATGGCCGTGGTGGATATGAACTCGTTCTGGGTCTATGGCTTCTTTGAAGAGACCAAGCTGCCCCATGTGAAAGTCGGTGACAAAGCCGATATGCAACTGATGAGCGGCGAGACGCTGAAGGGGCACGTAGAAAGCATCTCGCGCGGTATCTATGACCGCGACAACCCCGAGAGTCGCGAGTTGATCGCGGATGTGAACCCGACCTTCAACTGGGTACGTTTGGCCCAGCGGGTGCCGGTGCGGATTCACATTGATGAAGTACCGGAGGGGGTGTTGCTGGCAGCGGGGATTACTTGCACGGTAATCGTCGACCAAACACACCACTGAGAATGTGCAGGTCGCGCTGCCGGTTCATGACTAATACCTACGGCCCAAACCGCACCAGCATCCGCTGACCCACCCGCAGTGACTCCGGCGGTGGCTGATCGAACGCCAATATGCATTCAACCGTGCGCATGTTGGCCCTGACCAATGCATCCTCTTCAAGGGTGCTGTTGCCCAATACCGAGCTGATGCGCACAACGTGGGCCGACAGCGGTGCTAAAGCGTTGCCGCTGTCATCCGTGATTTCGGCCTTCATTCCAGGGACTACCGCGCCGGTGAACGACTCGTTCAGTTCGGCCCTTACGATACGTGCCTGGTTCGGCAGCAAGACGAAGGCGGGTCCGGACTGTGACGAGACTGCGGCGCCAGGTTGGATCAGGCGACGGACCACCTCGGCGTCGATCGGCGCGCGCAGGCTGCGCTTCGCCAATTCGTAACGTGCGGCCGTCAGTTTTCTCGCTGCAACTTCGGCCTCTCCTTGATTCCTTTCAATATCGTCGCGTAACCGTTCGGCGACTTCGTGAGCCTCATCGGCACTCTGCCTGTCGCCCGCACCCGCAGTGGCTGCCGTTGTCAGGCGACTGGCCTTCTGTTCGGCAAACTTAAGCTGTCTTGCGAGTTGTTTGGCTTGAACCTGAACCTGTTGTTGCTCGGTCTGAGCGGCACTGACGGCCAACTGTGCCAGTTCGCTGTCCAGGGTGGCGAGCAGTTGGCCCTTCTTGACATGCTCACCTTCACTGACTTTGATCTCGGCAACTACGCCGTCGCGAGTGATGCCCAGCTTGAGCAAACCGCCTTCCACATCAATACGGCCGCGAGCCACCGCCAGGTAGGTCGGGGTCGATGCCGCGGGCTTCGAGGGTGGGTCTTCACGGGAGCAGCCGGGCAGCAGCAAAAGTGCGGTACTTAGAACCAGCCATGGGCGAAGCGAACGCGCGTTCATACAGAGTGTTCCTGGGCTCCGGCCGTAGTGGCCGGTTGGAAGGGGATGGGGTGATCGCTCAAGATGCGGCCGTCTTCTATGGTCAATACCCGGTCAGAGTTGCTGATCAGCCGGGGGTCGTGACTGACGCACAGCACCGTGGTCCCACGCGTGCGTGCGATCCTGTGCAAAATGTCGATCACGATTTGGCCGTTAGCGGCATCGAGGGCACTGGTGGGTTCGTCAGCGAATAACAACTGGGGGGCCTTGGCCACGGCGCGGGCAATGGCGACGCGCTGCTTTTCGCCGCCGGACAACTCGGCCGGGCGCAGTTTCATGCGCGGGCCCAGCCCGACGTCTTCCAGGGCCTCGATGGCGCGTTGTCGTATTTCCTGTGCCGGGAGCCCGAGGTAGCTCAACGGCAACTCGACCTGTTGCAGCGCAGTCAAGGCTGGAAACAGGTTGAAACCCTGGAATACGAAGCCGGTGTGCTGCAGGCGAAAGTCCTCCAGCGCCCGCGCATCGAGGCTGGCCAGGTCTTGCCCCAGCGCCGTGGCGCTGCCTTGGTCAGGTCGCTGCAAGCCGCTGAGAATGGCCAGCAGTGTGCTTTTGCCACAGCCGGACGGACCTGAGATCAGGGTGAGTTCGCCGGGGCATATCGCCAAGCTAATATCATGCAGCACGGGCGTTACGACCCGACCCGAGGTAAACGATTTGCTGATACCGCTGGCTTGAAGCGTGACGGGTGTGGCTGATGTCAGGAGGCTCATGGGCGGTCTATCTCAAAAGGCTTGCTGGGTCGGCGTGGCGCAAGGTGCGGATGGCCGCCAGGCCCGACACAAGTGCCAGGACCATGCTCAGGAACAGACAAGCCAGGGCTGCAACGGGCGAGAGTTCCACCGGCACGTTGTAGTGCCCCGCCAGTACGAAGAACAGGCCGGCCAGGACCGAACTGCCAAGCAGCCCCAGTGCCCCGACCCAAAACGCCTGCTCCATCACCACTTTGCGCAAGGCATTCACGCCGACGCCAAGGGCGTTCAAGGTTGCGTATTCGCGGATTGAACCCACGATGGCGGCAACCAGCGTCTGGCTGGTAATTACGGCGCCCACCAGGAAGACAATCGCCGCCAGAAATAGCACGCCGGCGCCGGCGCCGGTGTCGAACATCCAATACATCTGGGAGCGCTGGGCGAACTCTTTTGCTGTCCATACGGCGTAGCTGCCGAACGCGGAACCGGTGCCTAGGCGCGCGGCAACCGCATCCGCTTGTGCGGGATCGCGTAGCTTCGCCACCAGGTAGGTAATGCCGTCAGTCGTGGCCGTGGTGTCGAGTTGCCGAGCGGTGGACAGTGACGCCAGCACATTCACCCCGCCGAGCGCGCGCAAACCGCTGGCGACGCCGACCACGCGGACACGATGACCATTGATGGTCGCGTTATCCCCAAGGTTGACGCCCAGACTGCTCAGGTCGGCCCGATCAACGATCACTGCCCCGGGTTCGTCCAGGCGAGCACGCAGCTGCGGCGACAGTACGCGACCAAATATCATGCCTTGCGGCCCGGCATCGATACCGGAGACAAAGACCGACACGCCACCGGTGTCTCGCGTACCGCGCCAGTCGGCGTCCACCCAGCGGTACGATTCCACCCTGAGTACGTCGGCGTCCATGCGCAAGCGCATTTCTACGCCTGGGTCGATCGACCTCCCGAGGTTGACACTTTGGGTGCCGGGATAACCGACCCAAAGGTCGGCCGTAGAGCCTGTGATGTAGAGGCTGGCACTGCCGAAGATCCCCAGTACCAAGGCGGCCTGGAGCAGCTGCAGCAAGCCTGCGAAGCCCACCGCAATCATCGCGGGCAGGAAGCGGCGCCACTCATGGATCAGTGTCAGACGGGCAAGCGCTACCATCAGTCAGCATCCTTCAACGTAGGCGCCGGCAAGGGTGCTCCGCCGAGCGCCTTGTAGAGCGCTATATAGGCGATGCCCCGTTCGGTGCTCGCGCTGTCGGCCTGTTGCTTGGCGTGTAGTTCTTCTACCCGGGCAGTCGCCAGGTCCAGTGTGCTCATCAGCCCCAGGCTAGCCCGCTGTTGCAACGCCTCCAGGCGTGTTTGCGTCTCGGTATAGACCTGGCGGGACGCTTGCTCGCGTAGGCGCGTCTGCTCGAGATCACCCATGGCGATTTCGGCTTCAGCGACGCCTTGCAAGACCGCCTGCCGATAAGCCAGAACCGCCGCTTGCATCTGGTGATCTTTTGCTTGCGCAGACGCGGCACGTTGGCCCCAGTCGAGCAACGGGATATTGATCCCCGGCCCGGCCGAGAAAATGCTGTTGCCGCTGGGTGTGTGCTTGCGATTGCTGGCAATGTTCAGCGACCACTGCAACGAGGCGCCCAAGCTGAGGTGCGGGTACATATCGGCCCGGCTCATCCCCAGTTCCCCGGCGGCCATCAGGACCTCGGCTTCAGCGCTGGCAATTTCCGGACGCGTGCGCAACAGGTCCGCAGGTACGCGGTTGAGCTGCCATTGGCCAAGCGTGGGTTGTGGGCCGGGCCGCAGCCAGAGAGCGTCGGGTTCAGGCTTGCCTGACAGCAGCGCCAACTGCTGCGCGTTGCGGTTAATCAGTTGTCGCGGCCCGGTCAGCATCATTTCGGCCCGCGCCAGTTCAGCCTGCGCGCCAACCACGTCAGAGTGCGGCGCCAGTGCGAGTTGTTCGCGTACCCGCAACAGCTGCAGTTTTTCACGCTGAGTGTCGCGGATGGCCGTCAGCGCGCGTTCTGCCTGCTGCGCCGAGCGTAATTCAATCCAATGCCGTGTGACCTCAGCGACCAAGGACACCTGGATGCTGCGCAAGTCGGCTTGTACCAAGGCCTCGTTGCCTTGGGCCAGGCGATCGGCGCTTTGCTTGGCCCCAAACAATGGAAGCTCCCACTGCGAGTCGAAGCCGATCAGGAAGTACGACGTGCTGGTGTCAGGGCTTATGGCGTCGTGGGTCTTTATCGCCAGCGAGGGTAAATAGGGAGATTGTGAATGTTGGGTAAGTACACGCGTGGCACGCAGGCGCTCGACTGCCGCTGCAACATCCAGATTGTTTTGCAATGCCCGATCCACCAAGGTATCGAGTTCGGGGTCATTGAAGGCATGCCACCACTGAGTCAGGTCGGGCTTGAGCGGCAACAGAGGAGACGGCGCGTTACGCCATGCCTCTGGCGTGGGGGGCTTTAACGCCGGCAAAGGAGCTACTGAACAGCCAGTCACCGCTATCAGCACCAGTGATAGTGTGCAAAGCGTGCGGCAAGAGCGCGATCTGTTAAAAGGCTTGATAGGGTTCACCCAAGAGATACCAGGACTGCTTTAGTGGAGCTGTGCGGACTGCGATCAAAGACAAACGGGATTGGGGCGAGGTGAATATTTGTAACGTCGAGTGTCGAATCAGGGCGCCACTTTACTCGTAGCCCCCGTTCAGTTCTGTAGCGAAATTGTATTGAAGCGTAATGAGTGGCTTGTAGATACTTGGGACATTTGGCTGAGTCAAGCCTTGATAAAGGTTTCATGCAGGTGGCGCCATAGCAACGCACCGTCGGCCAGCTTCTCAAACACCACCGTGGCCCGGCGATCTGTCTGCGTGCCGCTGTCATCGATTTGATGCTCGCGGTAAGTCACCGTGGCACCGCGCGCATGCTGGTCAATCCCCGCCAATTCACTCAAGGTGATTTTCAATCCCGGGCGCATGCCCCCCAGGCGAGTGAACAGGGCATTGACCCCGGCGGTATTTACCCTGGTGCCGGTGGCCGGTGCAATCATGCTGAACTCCGGGGAGAAGCGTGCGAGCAAGCGCTGCAGTGTACCTTGCGGTGCAACCCCGGCAAACCATTGCTCGATCTCGACGTGGGTCTGGATCACTTCGTCAAAAAAATCGCTGTAATCGATCATTGTTGAGGCTCGTTGGCAGGGTGAAGCAGTGTCCGAACCCTGGACGTATCCAGGCGCAGCACTGCAAAGAGCGGCAGCAGTGTCAGGGCTGCCGCTATCGTGAAGGTTATCGAGAAGGAATCCAAGGCCGACAGCAGAGCACTGAGCGCGGCGGCGCCCAGGCAGAAACTGACTTGCCGATTGATATTCCACAGGGCACTGGCATGGCCCATGTGTTCGGCCGGAATATCGAGAAATGCCAGGGTCTGCGCAGTGCTGCTGCACAGGCTACCGCCCAGGCCCATCAAGGCGTAGGCGCTGATGATCAGGGTCGGTTCGGGTTTGTTCAGCAGCAGGATGCCGATGCACTGCAACGCCATGCCCGCCAGTAGCAACAGTATTGGGCCGCAACGGTTGAACAGCTGTTTGCTGAGAAAAATCGCCAGCGCCGATGCCAGCGCCCACGGCAACATCAGTGCGCCGGTGCGTGTTGCGTCATAACCCAGGCCGCGCAGGTAGAGGATGGCGATCAAGCTGGTGCCGATAAATATGCCGGGAATGCACAGGTAGACCAGCATCGCCACTCGCAACATCGGGCTGGCGATCTGTTTGAAAATACTGCCCAGATCCAGGCTTGGGCGGATAGCCGTGGGGGCGTCGGGTTTTATCCACTGCAGTGCCAGCAGCAAAGTGATCAATGCCAGCGGCAGGTTGGCGTAGAAGATCCAACGCCAGGACACGCTGTCGACAATCATCCCGCCCAACGCCGGGGACAACGCTGGCACCAGCAGCGCCACCGACATCACTCGCGCCGTCAGGTGGCTACGCTCTGCCGCCGGAAAGTGCCGATAAGCCATCGCTTGCCCCACGGGAATCAGCAACCCACCGCCCAGCCCTTGCAATGCACGCCAGCCAATCAGCGCGTCGATCGAGCCTGCCTGGCCGACCATCCCCGAGGCACCGGCAAATAACATCAGGCTTGCCGCGATCAGCGTCCGCTCGCCCATGATTGCCGCCAGCCACACACTTAACGGAATGATCAGCGTAAGCCCAAGCATGTAGGCATTGCTGATCCAGGCCAGTTGCGTGACCGACGCGTGCAACTCCCGCGCGATATCCGGATAGGCGACCGTGGCGACAAACATGTTCACCAAGTCCAGGGCGAAGCCCAGCAAAAAGATCCAGGCGATTTTCGAGCGGTAGTTCATGAGCGCGATCCTGCGAAAGAAGCGGGCAGGGTAGGCGTGATGCTGGGGGTTGGGATACGCCGGTTTGGCTGTTAGTTTGTCAAAAATATTTTGACAATGGAGGGCGTGGCCGATGGTAAGCCTGGATCGATTCGATACCTTCAAGGCCGTGGTCGAGGCCGGCTCGCTCACCGCCGCGGCGGACCTGCTGGGACAGACCCGTGCCGTGGTCAGCTTCAACCTCAAGCGCCTGGAGGCCGAATTGGGTGTCACCCTGCTGACGCGCAACACGCGCCAACTGGCGCTGACCGACGCCGGGGAGCGCTTCTACCTGCGTTGCACGCGCATGCTTGAAGAGGCGCGGCTGGCGGTGGAGGAGGCCCGTTCGGAACATGCCCAGCTCAAAGGCACGTTGCGCATTACCACCACCGTGGAATATGCGCTGGCGGTGGTCGCTCCGGCGGTGGAAGCTTTCCGCCGCTTGCATCCGGATTTGAACATTCACTTATCCACATCCTCCACCCACGCTGATTTGATCTCTGAGCGCTTTGACGTGGCGATTCGGCTGGGCAGTTTGTTGGACTCCAATCATCGCGCGGTACAGTTGTCGACGTTTGAGGTGTTCGCCGTTGCGGCGCCGGAGTTTGCTGGGGTTAACACGCTGGATGAGTTGGAGCAGGTGCCGAGATTGGGGCATGGGCGGTTGACTGAATTGACGATGATTGACCCTGCTGGAGACGAGCATCAATACCGCACCGGTCAAACGGCGCTGGTGGCCGACAATGCGGCGGTCCTCCAGGCCTTCGCTGTGCGCGGGCATGGTGTGGCGGTTTTGCCACAATGGCTGGTGCAGGAGGATCTGGAGGCAGGGCGGTTGGTGCGCCTGTTGCCGGATCATCGCTTTGCCTCACAAGGGGTTTATGCGATGTATCCGGACACCCGGCATTTGCCGCTGAAGGTGCGGGCGTTTATTGATTTTATGAAAGGCTAGAGTGAGCCCACGAGCCCAAAGCGTTTCTTCAGCACCTTCTCCAGCAGTGCCTTGGGCAGCAACGCCGCCATCAACGGTAACGCCCGGCTGCCATTCCCCGCACGCAATAGCCGGGGCGGCGCTGGCTGTTGCACAGCGTTGAGCACCTGAGCCGCAAATTGGTTGGCCGGGGTCGGGTTGTTTTGCGACGCCTGGGAGCGCGCACGAATGCCTTCGCGCAATGGCCACCAAGGTGACTGTTCATTGATCAGCAACTCGGCCTGGGCGCCGGCATTCTTGGCAAAGCGGGTATCGATAGCCCCTGGTTGAACTTCCATCACCTGCACACCAAAGGGCGCCAGCTCCATGCGCAATGCATCGCTCAAGGCATGCACGGCGGCTTTCGAGGCGCAATACGCGCCGGCAAACGGCGTAACCAGTACACCCGAGACGCTGCCGATGTTTACCACCAGCCCTTTACGACGACGCAGGGCCGGGAACAGCGCCTGGGTCACGCCGACGATGGAAAACACGTTGGTTTCGAATTGCCGTTGCATGGCCTCGGTGCCGCCATCGAGCAATGGGCCCATGGCACCGTAGCCGGCGTTATTGACCAGCACATCCAGCTCACCCAGTTGTTCGGCCAGGCGCTGCAAGGCGGCACTGTCGTTGACGTCCAGTTGCACGGCATTGAAGCCGGCGGCGGACAAGTCGGCGACATCTTCCGGACGACGAGCGCTGGCCCACACGTTGAAGCCTGCGGATTTGAAGGCATCGGCCAAGGCACGGCCGATACCGCTGGAGCAACCAGTGATGAGTACGTTAGGCATGGATCAGTCCTTTGTCAGTCCGAGAAGCTGCCTTGCAGGTGCTCGGCGCGAAATTCCAGGGTTTGCGGGCGGTAGCCAGGGCGCAGAGGGGGAGCGGGCAAGCAGTCATCCCAGGTCTCGCCGGCTTGCAACTCGCCCGGGCCGCGATAGCGCGGGGCAGCATAGACGTTATCGGCCAGGTTGACCGTGTCGCCCGGCGCGTAGGCTGCGACGCGCCAGCGCAGTTCGGTCAGGGGAACATCGTTGGTGTTCTTTAATGTCAGCTTTAACGGTCTGTCGGCTTGGCATTCTTGCGGCGCATAACTGATGCGCAGTTCCAGGCGTGCCAGTTGCGAGGCTTCGCGGCTATCCAGCCACACCACCCAAATGGCCACGAAGCCCAGGCCGACGGCAGCAGCGAGCGATACCGGCAGTGCCTTGGCGGGGTAGCGCAACAGCAGGATCAGCCAGGTGATGATCAATAGAACGCCGAAGAACATGGAAACCACCTCGAGTAGGGAACGAGCATCCTAACTTAAGCGTAGGTGGGATTGGCTGGCTTGAGAGGTGTGTTGGCTGGTACAGGTCGGGTTGGGAGGCTGAAATCCAGGGCGTCTGCCACAGGACATATCCCTTAATAGGTTTTTTTCGCCGTATTTGCGCCAGATAACACTCAAGGGTGCAGGCGTTTGCCCACGTGAATGTGTGGCGATTCCCTGTTGTCTGTCATCCAGTGTGAGATCGAACCTATGATTATTAACCCCCTCAGCTCGGTTCATCAGCAACCGACTGCTGTTCTTACGATGCTGGTCGCGTCTACATCTGAGCCCGTGCCCGATAGCGAACCTGAGATACCTTCTGAACGGGACGTACGTTCACGCCCACGGTTGCGACGCAGCATTGAATTGCAAGGCGACCCTGTCAGCGACAGATCGCAAATCAGTCAGCTCATGCTCACGGAGGTTGGGAATGTCCATAACGCCCAGAGCCTGATTATCGCTTTGGGTGAAGTCCGAGAGTCCTTGGCCAAGAGCTCCGGCCAGGATGTTGCGGCGTTACTGGAAACGAAGACGTTCAGCGTTCATTCACTGTCTGCTTTTGGCCGTGCCTATGATATTGCGCCGCACCAGCAAGTGCCGGTGGCCTGGTTTCTGAGGGAAAACAAGCTGTATGTCCCGAAGGACCTTGAGCAACTGGTTAACCTCATCGAAGTGACTAATGAGCCTTTGCCCGAGGAGGCAGATCTCGGAAATTTTTGGGGCCTGCTGTCCCAGCCAGCCACGCTGGAGGCTGAACAGCGTACGAAGTTACGCACCCTGGCGACTGAAGAGATGGCCAAGTTGTCGCCCGGCAACGGCATGTTCGCGGTTTTTCATGGGAAACACGCTGCTTCGGTCCAAGGGAAGAGCGCAGCCGACGTCCTCGATAGGATGATTGCGAGTCCTGAGCTTCAAGCGTTGGGTCAAACACTGGAGGTGGCTTTCAATGGGGGGGATACGCCGATGTCCGCCCGCTCTTCTGATTGGGCCATGGCTGCGATGGTGCTGGAACTCGATCCGCAGGCGGGCAGTAAGCGGGGTGTAGTGGCAGGCTATGAGCTTTATCAACCGACCAACTGGGGTGTCAGGCCTTCGGTCGTGGTGGAGCGTCTGGCCCGGCACCTGGTGGAGCAGGGCAAGGTCGGCGCCGATATGGCGCCGGCCGCCGCACGTTTGTTGCTGGCGGGCGCGGCGCCTGAATATATCGTTGCCGATATGCCCAATAATCTGGTGGTGGGTTCTGCGGCCTTTGCCAAGCTGTCGACGGTCGTGGCGGTGCAAGAGGTGTCGGCGCCGGGTATTGCGGCAGTCACCGATTTTCAAACGTTCATGAGATTAGCTGGCCACAGCCCTGTCTCGGACGTCGAGGCAGCCATTGAGGTCAAGGCCCAGTCCCACGCGCTGATTGAGTGGGGAGTGGCCCAGGGCAGAATTCCCCGAAAGGACCATGAAACCTATACGTCGGTAGAGGTGGAGGGGTTACGCGATGCTTTCAACCAAGAGCTCGGTACGCTGAAAAAAGCTGAGGAGCAACTAGGCACCCGCTTGCCAAGCCGAAGGGCCATAGCGCTTGAAGAGCTGAAAAAAGCTTATGGTCCTGACGGGCCCTTTGGGGTACGCAATATTCGCATTACCAACATCGATGCCAGCGAGAGCGAGTACCACTCGTTACTGGACATCTACATGGCGGGGAAAATGCACCGTATCCCTCGGGGGGAACGCTACGATTTTCAGATAGGTGACCGCTTCCTGCGCGTCAAGCCGCTGCCTGATATCAATCAACAGTTCAGCAGCCAGTTCGATAATTACTTTAGCGGCGTGAAAGAGGGCGTTGCGACGAGCGTCAAACATCAGTTGTCGCAGCTGCCTTTGGAAGACAGACAAACTATCGCATCGGGCAAGGTCGAGTTTTTTTCCTTGCGCAAAGCCAGTGTCGCGCAAGCTGACGAGACCGAGACCGAGTCCTCGACTGAGGCGCAAGCGGCCAAAGCGCGTTATGGGCTGTTGATGCGAGTGGAATCCAAGATAGATAAGAATGGCAGTGACCAGGACTACAAAAATCTGCGCTATGTCTACTACGAAGTGCTTCCCCTGCAAGGGATCATCCGCCGCCGTGACGACCTGCCCAGGTATCCGCCGAACCCCGCTCCCAGAGTGGCCGGCCCCGAAACCTACGTCGAACGTCAGGCTAAAGGGGTGGGTGTCTGGGTTGATTACGAGGCATATGCGAGCGGTGCCCAACCACAGTTGGAAACGCTCTCCTATGGGCTTTTGACCGAGAAGGTCAGTGCTCCCTACATGCCTGAACCCAAGCGAGGCCAGGACGCCAATGCGGCGGTTCACTCAAATCCGCGCTTTGCCATGATTGGCAAGGTGATGGCCGACCACCTGCTGCATGATCGCGAAGGCATGAAGGCCGATGCCAAAGGCGTGACGGAAGTGGAAAAGGAAGAGGCCGACATCAAGGCCGGGCATGATTTTGTCACCGGGCTGATTCCATTCAAGACCGCTATAGAGCATGCCGTCAAAGGCAATACCGGAGCGGCTATCAGGGACTTCGCACTGGATATTTTCGGCTTTGTCATTCCTTTCGGCAAAGGGGTGGGGCTGGCGGGTAAAGCACTTGGCAAGGTGGGCGAGAAGCTCGGGACGCGGGCCTTCAAGGCTTCGGAGACTATTTTGCGGGCAACAGCCAGTGGTCTGAATCCCGCCGATGGTTTGGGAAACGTGGCATTCGGGGCCGCAAAGGTCGGCAAGACAGTGATGCAGCGCAGTTACAAGGAACTTAAGGAAATACTGCAGGGGCAGCATTTCAATGTGGGCGGCTCAGGCAAAGTATCGGGTGTCAGCAACGGCGGGAGCGCACTACCGAGCAGTCGCCAGTTGCCCGACCTCAGTGCTCACTCGCGGCCTGACAGTTTGCTTGAGGGCCGCACGATAAAAGGAGACGGCACTTATCAAGTCGGCGAGCAGCACTATGTTCGCTACACCGATGGCACCGGCATCAACAAGGTCTTTGAAATCAGTCGTGTCTACAAAGTCAACGGCGGGCATGTCCGGGTGATTGATCCTGCCAACCAGAAAACCGTGGCGTTCCTGGAGCCTACAGGCAATGGCGAATGGCGATTGAACAGGTTGCTGGGTGGCGTCAGACCCGAAGCGCAGCAATCAGTCGCGACCGGAATGAGCATTATCCGGCCGCCAGCGAGCAAGCGTCCTGCCGGGCAGGGTAGTTCGGGTGGGGTGTCAGGTGGGCAACCTATCGCTAAACGGCCGAAGGTGCCTGAAAGTTTTCCAGGCGAAAAAGCGCTTATGGACCCGCCCGTCAAAGGCGTGAATCAGTTTTATCACTACACTGGAAAAAGGTCCCATGACTCAATCGTCCGAGATTGGAATCTTGAATCTTCAGTTTTAAATCCAGCAGGTAAACCTTTATCAAGAGGGCAGGGCAGGCATTACTTTACTGATCTGGCTCCTGAAGATATGGCGAGCACAAAAATCTCCGAGACCATTTTTGGGCGTCGAAAACATGGTAATGCGTTGGACAAAATGACGCATTACTACGAGGTTAATACCTCGGGTTTGACGATCATGAAAACCGATAATCCGCATATTTTTTATGTGGACACCCCCTTCGCTTTGCCCTTGAAGTACAGGGCCAATGGTGAGCCGGTCAGTCGAATCATAAGTCATGGTGAGACGCCATTCACCGAGCTTGCTTGAAGCCAGGCGGCGCCCATCACTCATTGCGGATAGGGGACGCAATGAGTGATGGGCGCCGGTTTCATCGTCGGTTACTGCGCGATAGTTTTCACCGACACACCCCGCTCAACCGGCGTCGAGCGCCCGTAGATATCTTCAAACCGCTCGATATCGTCTTCGCCCAAATAGCTGCCCGATTGCACTTCGATGATTTCCAACGGGATCTTGCCCGGGTTGCGCAGGCGGTGCACCGAGGCGATCGGGATGTAGGTGGACTGGTTCTCACAAAGCAGGAACACGTTTTCGTCACAGGTGACTTCGGCCGTGCCGCTGACCACGATCCAGTGTTCGGCGCGGTGGTGGTGCATTTGCAGCGACAGGCACGCGCCTGGCTTGACCGAGATGTGCTTGACCTGGAAACGCCCGCCCATGTCCACCGAGTCGTAGGAGCCCCATGGGCGGTAGACCTCGCAGTGGTTCTGGGTTTCGCTGCGGCCCTGTTCGTTGAGGGTGTTGACCATCTGCTTGACGCCCTGGACCTTGTCCTTGTGGGCAATCATCATCGCGTCCTTGGTTTCCACCACCACGATGTTGTCCAGGCCGATCACCGACACCAGTTTGCCGTTGCCGTGGATCATGCAGTTCTTGCTGTCCTGGATCACCACGTCGCCCTTGGTGACGTTGCCGTTGGCGTCTTTATCGTTGACCGCCCACAGCGACGCCCAGCAACCCACATCACTCCAGCCGGCGCTCAGCGGTACCACGCAGGCGCGTTGGGTTTTTTCCATCACGGCGTAGTCGATGGAGTTGTCCGGGCAGCAAGCGAAGGTGGCGTCGTCGAAGGTCACGGTGTCGGCGGTCTGCTCGCTGCGTTCCAGGGTCAGCACACAGGTGTCGTAGATATCTGGATCGTGCTTTTTCAGCTCTTCAAGGAAGCGGCTGGCGCGGAACAGGAACATGCCGCTGTTCCAGAAATACCCGCCGCTTTTGACGAACTCGACGGCGCGTTTTTCATCGGGTTTCTCCACGAACTGTTGCACGCGGCTCACGCCTTCGGGCAACAGCGAATCAGCGGTGGACTTGATGTAGCCATAACCGGTTTCCGGTCGAGTGGCCGGTACGCCGAACAGCACCATCTCGCCACGCTCTGCGGCCACGGTGGCCAAGGCAAGAGCGCGTTGCAGGGCTTTCTGGTCGTCGATCACGTGATCGGCCGGTAGCACCAGCATCAGTTCATCGCGGCCTTCGTTGACCAGCATCATCGCGGTCAGCGCCACGGCCGGGGCAGTGTTGCGGCCGAAGGGCTCCATCAGGATGCGTTGGCATTCCAGCTTACGGTTGCTCAATTGCTCGTTGACGATAAAACGGTGGTCCTTGTTGCAGACCACGATTGGGGCGTCCATACCGTCGAACACCAGGCGCTCCAGGGTTTGCTGGAACAGTGTGTGTTCGCCGGTCAAGGCCAGGAATTGTTTCGGAAACTGTTTGCGGGAAAGCGGCCAAAGACGTGAGCCGCTACCACCGGAAAGGATTACTGGGATCATGGGTGTTTCTCCTTGAATCGATTGGGGTCAGAGCCCACCCCGACAGGGGCGGGCCTCAAGTTGAAAAGCTAATCAGCGGGTCGACACCGGGCGTTTCACCCAGACTGACGAGATGCTCGAACCGGAGCCCGTCACATACAGCACCGCTGCTTCACCACGTTCCAAAGCAACCGGCTTCACATCGCCGACTTTCTTGTCACCGTCGTACAACGCCAGGCTCACCTTCACCGGGTTGATTTCACGTTCGCCACGGCCCTTGGCGGCCACCGACTTGACCACGTCGGTCTTGCCATCGGCGGTTTTCAGGGTCAGGGCCTTGTCGCTGAGGTTCTGCACGCGCACCAGGGATTTTTGCTTGTTCTTGAACGGTGGCTCTTCGATCAGTTGTGGCTGACCACTGCCGCTGTTGACCAGGGTGTAATAGTGATCGGCGGCAAGTTTGAGCGGCACGGTCTGGCTGCCGACCTTGGCGCTGTAGTCACCGCCCGGCATGAAGCTGAAGTCGCTGCTGGCCAGTGGCGCAACATCGCTCAGGTTGGTGCTGCCAACTGTCGCGCTGACTTCCTGGTTGGAGGCGTTGTAGATACGCACAAAGCTTGAGCCTTTTGGCGCGACGGGGCCGTACAAGGCGGCATCACCGGCGAAGGCAGACATCGAAATAACGCTCATGCCGGCAACCAGTGCCAGGGTTTTAGCGAGACGACGGGGAGTAGTAGTGAATGTCATGTGAGTGACCTCTCTTTCAGTTTTGCGCCCGGTTGGGCGTCTCGGATTTTTGAGTGTTCAAAGCCATGTCTTGTTGGCGCATACCGGCTTGTTTGAGTTGCGCAACCCACTGCGGGTCGGCGTCGCCGATTTCGTTGTTCACAGGCAGATAACGTTCAGGAAACTCCCAGATCAGCACCTGTGGCGGGCTGTTCTTGAAGTCATCGCTTTTCAGGTAGCTGAGCATCGGCAGGATCGGGCCGTGGCCGTCTTCGGCGTAGCTGATCACGTCGCTGTGCAGGGCTTGCTTGAGCGCGCCGACGAAGTTCCAGTTGGGGTTGGCGCTGTAGCTGGTGCCCACCAGAGCCACCGGGGTTTCGCTGTCGCTGAACAACGTGTCCTCGCCCTTGCTGTCGGCCAAGTGCGTGGCGCGTTTTTGCAGCGGCTCTTTGGGCGGCATCAGGTTTTCAAACAGCGGGTCCAGCGGCAGAAACAGGCGCAGATCGCCGCTGTGCGGCTCGGTTTTTTCGGCTTCAGTGACAAAGCGCTGAGGCTCACCACTCAGCGGCGTCTTGTCGGCAATCACCTTGGCCAGTTGTTTGGCCGCGATTTCAGCGCCGTCAGGCGTCCAGTGGGTGTCGGTGCGCAGGAACACTTGCTTGCCGCTGAGCTTGGCCTGTTGCAGCGGGCCGAGCAGGTCGGGGGCAATGATTTTGTCGGCCGCTACGCGGGCATGGAAGCCCTGGTACAGGTTGGCGTGGATGCTCGCCGGTTTCACCTCACCCAGGTGTTCCGGGTACAGGCGCACCTTGGCCGGCACGATCGCCATCACCAATTGGATGCCTTGGGCCTTGAGCTTCTGGCGCACGCCTTCGACCAGGGCGTAGTTGCCCTCAAGGTTCTGCTCTTCGTTGACGGCGGGGTTGAACTCCTCGTCGCTGTACAACCAGTGATCGCGGCCCAGCACCACGCCAGGGCGGCCTTCATTAAACAGCTTGTAGTCCAACGCGGCCCAGAGGTTGGTGCCCAAACGCTTGATCGGGAACGCGTCGTCGTAGTGAGTCTCGACGGCTTTGGTCCAGCGACCGTTAAGCACCGTCGCGTCGGCGTTGGTGCTGAAGCCGAAGAAACTGCGCATCGACCACAGGCCCAGCACCAGCAGCATGGCCAGGAACAAGGCGATATAGAGCACGCGGAATGAACGGGTCATCTCGGCTCCCTCAGAATTGGAAGTAAAGGAACGGCGAAAAGCTCTGCGCCGAGAGTTTGAAAATCGACGCTGCGAACAGCACCAACACACAGGTACGCACGGCGTAGCCCGGCACTGACTGAGTGACACGGACGGCGGCCGGATGGTCGCGGTAGAAATCGCGCAGGCCAAAGAACACCAACGTTGCGTACGCCACTACCAGGGTTGCCACTTGCAGGCCGGTGAGGTTGGCGCGGTTGAGTTCCGACAGCGACCACTCGCCAAAGCTGAACATCGCACCGTACATACGGCCGGCGACGTGCAGGTTTTCGGCGCGGAAGATCACCCAGCCCATCACCACCAGCAGGAAGGTGAAGGCCCAGCGCACCGGGTTGAAGCTGCGCGGCGAAGTGTTGAGGCCGATGGCTTTTTCAATCGCCAGCCACATGCCGTGCCACGCGCCCCACACGATGTAAGTGATGTTCGCGCCGTGCCACAGACCACCGAGCAACATGGTCAGGAACAGGTTGCGGTAGGTGGTCAGCGTGCCTTTGCGGTTGCCTCCCAGGGTGATGTAGAGGTAATCACGCAGCCAGGTCGACAGGCTGATATGCCAGCGGCGCCAGAACTCGGTGATCGACTGGCTGATGTACGGCTGCTTGAAGTTTTCCATAAAGCGAAAACCCATCATCAAGCCCAAACCGATGGCCATGTCGCTGTAGCCGGAGAAGTCAAAGTACAGCTGCGCGGTGTAGGCCAGCGCGCCGAGCCAGGCATCACCCGTGGTGGGGTTTTGCAGGGCGAAGCAATGATCGGCCACCACCGCGAGGGTGTCGGCGATGAACACCTTTTTGATGAAACCCTGCATGAACCGTGTGCAGCCCTCGGAGAATTTATCGAGGGTGTGGGTGCGGTTGTTGAACTGGTCGGCCAGGTCGCGAAAGCGCAGTACGGGGCCTGCAATCAGGTGCGGGAAGATCGCCACGAACGCCGCAAAGTCGATCAGGTTGCGGGTTGCCGGAGTGTCGCCGCGATACACGTCGATGATGTAGCTGATGGACTCGAAGATGTAGAACGAGATACCGATCGGCAACAGCACGTGGGTGAGGATAAAGGGCTCCAGGCCCGCCGACTTCATCATCAGGTTGATGCTGTCGACGCCGAAGTTGGCGTACTTGAAGTAGCCGAGGATGCACAGGTCGACTGCCACGCCCAGCAACAGCCAGCGCTGGGCCGGTTTGGTGCGCACGCCTGCCGCACCGACCTTGAGGCCGATCCAGTAATTCCACAGCGTGACGGCGGCGAACAGTGCCAGGAAGTCCACTCGCCACCAGGCGTAGAACATATAACTGGCAATCAGCAGCAGCAGATTGCGATAGCGTTGCCCGCTCAAGTAGTACAAGCCGAGAAAGATCGGCAAGAACAGAAACAGGAACACATTGGACGAGAAAACCATCCCGATCTCTCCATGTTTAACAGACAGTCAAGGGCCGCAGCCCCCCCCAAACCCCCCCACGAATTTCGGGGGAGGTTGCGATCGTTCCCACGCTCTGCGTGGGAATGCCTCTTGTGACGCTCTGCGTCACGCTTTGGAACGCAGAGCGTCCCGTGCTGCATTCCCACGCAGAGCGTGGGAACGATCAGCGACTAGTTGCCTTTGTTGCCTTTTTCATGCGTCGGGTCGTAGACCTTGGTCAGGTCGCCGCCGAGCCGAAAGGTTTTGAACGGCTGCATCCCATGCTTGCGCTCGAGCACATCCGGCGCGCAGGTGTAGAGGGTGCAGAACGGTTCGAGCCAGGCAAATTTCATGTCCTCCTTGAGGTCCTTCATGTCCTGTTCTTTGCCGTTCTTCTGTTCGAAGATGTCCGGGTCTTTGACCCCGGCCAGCACCTTGTCGCCCAGGCGTTTGAGCGCGCTGTTGTTTTCCTGGCGCAGGTCCACGCCGTTGACCAGGGCAAAGCTTGCGATCATCGACAGCGGCGGCAGGGCGTAGTTGTGGTACGACAAAGCCCGCTGCTGACGCTTCAATTCATTCGGCAAGAAGCCTTGGTCATCGACCTGGTTCACGCCGACCTTGTATTCCTTCACTGCCCAATCAAACAGGTCGCGGCGATTGGTGGCGATGGACGTCGCCATCACCGACCAGGCGGCCCAGTACGAGTGGTTGTTGGTTTTTTCCAGCGGCAGGTTGTCCCAGTCGCTCACCACCTGATCCGCAAGCTTGTTGAACCAGGCTTCGATCAGTTGTGATTCCTGCTGGTGGTTGGCCAATGGGTGGGAGTCGGAAAATTTCAGGCGTACATAGGCGGAGGCCATGCTGCCCAGCGCCCATTTGCGCATGGACTTGCCGGTGTGGTTGAAGTCCTTGGACATCAACGCATCAGCCTTGGCCCAGCTCGTAAGCCAGTTCAACGTGCATTCCAACTGCTCCGGGCGACCGTCGCGCATGAATTGCATCACACGTTTGCTGGTGTCTTTTTCCATCGTGGTGATATCGGCGGTGCTGTCGCGAAAGGCTTTTTCCGACTGCACATTCAAGGTGGAGCGCGCCTTGTCCGAACCTTCGTACTTGCTGCGAAATTGCAGCGAGCCGGTGTACGGCGCCGGCATGGCGTCGCAGTCATTCTTGAAGTCGCCGGTCTTGACGGCCTCAATCGGTGCGAAGTAGCCCTGAGGTGGACGCAGCTGCGCGGCGGCGTTGACGGAGCCGGCGAAGATCGCCATGCCCAGTAACGTTGGAATCAATAATTTCTGCATAGGTAACCTCATTGCCCGAGTTGAGCGGTCTGTTGACCGCCGCTTGGGAATACGTTGCGTGTGCAAATTTTCGCTTCAACCTTCTGCGCGGCTTGCCCTGCTTCAGGGCCCTGGACTTCCACGGCGAGTAAGTTCTGCGAGGCCCAGTCGTCATCGGTGCGCAATTCAAAGGCGAAACGCCCGTCTGTGTCTGATGTTTCGGGTTTTTCGATCTTGAGGTCCTCGTGGCGACCGTTCATGTACCAGAGGGTGGCTTGCAAGGTTTTCACCGACGGGTCGGCGAAGCGGATGTCGACTTGGTGGCTGCTGTTACGCAGGTCTTTGTTCGAACTATTGACCAGCAATTCGTTCTTGCCGGGTTTCAAGGTGGTGCTGGCGCTCATCTGCGCAGTCTTGCCTTCGCAGCCGTTGTCGAGCAGCGACATCATCTGACGGTAGATGGTCTCTTGGTCAAGGCGATACAGTGGCGAGAACTCCCAGATCAGAATCTTCGGCGGGCTCTTCTGGAATTCATCGCTGCCCAGGTACTGGATCATCGAGCCTTCGAGGCCGCCGCCGGGGAAGGCGACGTTGAGGATGTCGGCACCGATTTCCTGTTCCAGGAAGCCGGCGAAGTTGTAGTTCTTGCCGCTGTGGCTGGTGCCCACCAAGGTGATCTGCGGGTTGCCCGAATCGCCGAACAGGTCGCCGTCACCCGCTTCGCCCTTGGGCTCGGTGGTGAACTGGTCCATGTACTGAATTGCGTAGCTGGTGCCGCAGAGTTGCCCGGCCATATTGTGCAGAGTGCCGGTCTTGCCCATGCGCCCGGAGCGCTTGGTTTCGAATTCACGCTGGGGGATGCCGGCAAACGCCGGCATTGCACGCACTGTGGCGCCGACGATTTTCGCGGTGCGCTGGGCGCCGTAAGGCGTCCAATGCTGGTCGCCACGGAAGTAGAAGTCGTGGGCCGGCAGTTCGTCAGGAAGCTGTTCGTTGGTCAACGGCGACAGGTCCGGCACCACATAACCCATCTTGGCGAAACGGCCGAGCATGGTCTTGTAGTTACCCAACGCCTTGTCGAAATCGAACGTGGCTTTTTCCTCGGGGTTGAGCTTGTTGCGGTTCACCAAACCACGGGTCGGCTGGTAGACCACCACCAACTCAACGCCCTTGGCCTTGAACGCGTCGTGCAACTGTTGCATGCGCTTATAGCCGGCGGGGCTGGTGTCGAATTCGGTGCGCAAATCTTCCTGGGTCCGGAACAGCCAGTCGCCTTGGGCTTGTACCAGGGTGGTGAAGTTCTGCTGGTAGCGCGTGGTGTAGTTCTTTGCATCATGGGCTGCCGGGCACAGGCTGCAGCAGGGTTCTGCGGTGAAGTTGGGTGCTTTGACTTCATCGGCGCGCACGCCCTGGCTGGCCGCGAGCAGGCCGAGGGTCAGACCCGAGAGGCTCAGCAGTTTGATCATGTGTGGGTGCATAAGGGTCATCCTCAGTCCTGCATTTCGGTCTGGCGTTCGACAGGGTCGATCAGCACGGCTTTCTGCTGGCGCACCAGCAGGTCGAGAATTTCTTCCTGGCGATCGCCCAATACGCCGTTGAAGCTGATGCCGCTGGATTTAGTCGGCGCCAGCATCGACACGCGGTACAGCTCGATGCTCAGCGGCGAGTCGATCGACAGCGGCCCGCTGCCGTTGCCCGCCAGGTCACCGCCGACCACGATCAGCGAGACCTGGGTGTCGAATGGGTCGAGAGTGATATCGCGGTCGGTGGCGGTCAGGTCCTTGATGTGGCCGTAGACACCGGTCAGGCCGTTGGCCATGGTGGTGTTTTCGTACAGGCGAATGTTCACGCTGTTACGCACGCGGATACCGTGGCGGCGGTTGGCAATCACCTTGTTGCCCCACAGCAGGTTATCGCCGCTCTCATAGAGGGTGATGCCGTCGGTGTGGTTGCGGTAGATCTCGTTGTCGGCGATCAGGTTGTTCACGCTGTTACGGTCGATCACCAGGCCCGAGAGTTTGTTGTCGTAGCTGCGGTTGTTGAAGATGAAGCTGTCGTTCACTTCCCGGGAAATAATGATGCCGTGCTTCTTCTTGGTGCCGTAGACGGTGTTGTCCGCGATGATCAGGCCGTGGGAGCGGTCGTGGGGGTCAATGCCGTAGACGATGTTGTCTTTGTAGGTGTTGCCCTTGATCACGAAGCCTGTGGTCTCGTAGCAGTAGAAGCCGTACCACATGTCCGAGAACTCGGAATCAATGATCCAGCCGGTGGGTTCCGCACGCTTGAGCACCTTGGCCATGTTCGGCGTGTACTGGGAAATACTCACCCCGTACGACTTGCTGTTGGCATAGCCGAAACTGGCCATCTTGCTGTTGGATATGTAGGTCTCGGTACCGCCCCAGGCCAACAGGAATGGGCGGAATTCCTTGGGTGACTGGAAGATTGCCGGGCCGTTGGCTTTTTCTTTCCAGCCGGTGATCTTGGTGTCACGCACAAACAGCAGGCCATCGTTGATCAGGAACGAACCGGCTTCCTGGGACAGGCGCAATTCCTGAGTGTGCTTGTCGATTTCCAGGATGCCTTTGCGCCCGACCACGATTGGCAACTTGGCGAGAAACACGCCCGGCGAAGTCTCGCTGAGGTACTGCTTGGGCACTTTGCCGAGCAAGTCCTTGAGGTTCATGTAGCCGTCATCGACAAAAATTGCCTGGGGAATGCCGTGCTGGCGCACCACCCATTCAGCCATCTTGTTATCGCCGCCGATAAAGTCTTTGAGGGCGTCCTCCTGCATCATCCGGCGGATGCTGACCTTGCCGGGCTTGGTGCGTACGATCTTCTTTTCAACCGCCGCAGCGGTGTAACCCGACAGGTCCGGCAGGGCAGGCTTGGGCAGCTCCAACGGCGCAGTGGGTGGGCTGGAAATGGTGTAGGTCTTGGCCTGTTGCAGTCCTTTGGCGATAGTCGGCGCCTTGGCCGCCGTATCGGCAAAGGCCGTGGCGCTGGCCATCAGCATCGCCGCGACGAGTAGGCGTTGAGCATTCATTGCGCAGGCTCCCATCAGAATCGCCAGATCACGTCGACAAAGGCGCGGTGCATGTACGAGTCGACGCCGCTGCCATAGGCATCGCCCGGCTTGAACACGCCGGCACGCAAACGCACCAGGGCCGACGGTTCGTCGATCGACTGGCTGAGCGCGGCCGGCAGCAGGCCTTTCTTGAAGTACTTGGTGACCACCAGGTCCATCTCCTGGCCCAGGTCTTTCTTGCCATCTTCTAGGGGCAGGGACGTGCTGGACAGGATCGCGCCGGTCACGTCATCGGTGTTGTTCTGCACGGCATCGATGCCGTTGCTGCCCACCGGCTTGTTGCCGTCCACACGCCAGAACTTGTGGTAGACGAGGCTTGCGTCGTAGTCCTCGCGCAGTTGCCAGGAACCGAACAGGCTCATGGACTGCATGTTGTTCATTTCGCCACGAAACGCCTCGCCGAAGCGATGCACGCGGGACTGGGTGCCGGTCCAGTTCGAACGGTTGCTTTGCAGGCCGTTCTGCTCGTACTCGGCACTGGCGCGGGAGTAGGCCGCGCCCACTTGCCATTGCGGGTCGAGGCGCAGGCGCACGCCGATGTCGGTGGCCCAGCCGCTCAAGTCGTCGCTGCGCTTGGCTTGGTCAGGGCGCGAACCGTCGGCCTGCAAGGCGTTGACCTTGTCGCGATTGCCGCGCATGCCGGTGACGCTGGCCCAGTAGTTGACTGTGTTGGTGTTGCGCCAGTTATACGCATCACTGTTGGCTTCGATGCCGAGCCAGGTCAGGTCGCCGTTTTCGCGTTTGTCCAACGGGTCGGTGGCCACGCCCGGTTCGGCATAGTCGAGTTTGCCGTCGTCATGGGTGTGGTGACCGCGCAGGCCGATCCACTGCCCCGGCGTCCACTGGTAGGACGCGTCGGCGTAGAAGTGCTGACGGTCCTTGTCCACTGGCGACAGTTCCTTGAGGTCGGTGCGGTACTCGCTGAAACGTTCGGCGGCGCCGACATTGGCCTTGAGCAAGGTGGTGTCGAAGGTCCAGTTCAGCGCTTCGATATTGGTGTCGCGCCATTGGCCGTCGTCGTTGCGCAGGCGTTGGCGGCCCAGCTTGAGGATCTCGCCGGGGTAGGGCGTGAAGCCGCTGTAGCCGACCCAAAATTCCCGCAGGGCCAGGTAGTTCTTTTTGGTCTTGCGGTCGTTGTTGCTCGATTGTTCGGTGCTGTCATCGGAGGACTGTTGCAGGGTATCGGTCTCGATGATGTCGCTCGAGGTTACCGCCTGGCCCATGGCGTAGGCGCTCCAGGCGCCGCTTTCGCCATAGACCCACGGGCGCAGGTCCAGGCCGATACCGTTGACGTCGCCGCCGGGCTTGGTGCCCAGGTCGCGGTCGTCTTCGGATTGACCGGTGATTTTCACTTCAAGGCCGAAGTTCTTGGCTTCGGTCAGCGCCGCCAGGGTCGGGCACGACCACAGCAGGGCGCAGGTCAGGCCGATGCCGGCCTTGACGAATGGGTTGAGCTTCATAGGGATTCCTCGCCGTCTTCTTCTTGCAGGGCGTGCAGTTGCAGCGTGCTCTGGGCCAGGGTGCCGCGTGCGGCCAGTTCCTGTTGCACCAGGCGTTGGCCCTGTGCGCGTTGGTCCGGCGTCAGCGGGGCTTCGAGCAGCGTGGCCAATTCATTGGCCTCTGGCGTGTCCTGGGCTTTAGCCAACTGGCTGAAGACATAGGCGTTCAATGGGTCGGGCCGGGTGCCCTTACCTTGGGAAAACAGTTGGGCGATGGCGAAGTCGGCGCTGTTCTGGCCGTTGCGCGCAGCGGTCAGCAAGTGGTCCAGGGCTTTTTGCGAATAGACCTCTCCCAGGTAGCCACGGCGGTAGATCTGGCCGAGGTAGTAATCGGCGGCCACTTCCTTGCCCACGGCTTTTTCGAAGTGCGCTTCGGCGGCCTTGGCGTCTGCCGGTACCCACTTGCCTTCGTAGTAGAGCTTGCCCAGCAGCAGTTCGGCGCGGGGCTGGTCAGCGGCGCGGCCGTTGTCCAGGTACTTCATCATCTGGTCGACGTCACCCAATTCGGGGAAGTCGTAAAGCAGTTGCGCCAGGCTGACCCAAGAGGCCGGGTAGCCGGGGGCAATTTTTTCCAGCAGGGCCTGGGCGGTTTTTTCGTCGGTCTTGCCCAGGGTCGCATCGCCCAAGACGCGGGCCACGCTGTCGACGCGCTGGGCGGTGACGGCGCCACGGCTGTAGCCTGCTTCCATTTGCTTGAGCAGTTCGGCTTGTTTTTCTGGCTGCTGTTTTTTCTGGTAGACCGTGGCCAGTTCGACATAGCAGATATCGGTGGTGTTCAGCGCTGCCTTGCAGATGCGCTCCACGTCATCCAAGTGCTGGTCGTAGATGTCCTGGGTGCGATACAGCAGCACCTGGGCCAAACCGGCTTCCGGGTAACCCGCGGCCTGCCACTTGCTGATCTGCTGCTGGGCGTTCACGTTCGGGAAACTGTGCGGGTATTGCAAATACAACATCGCCAGCGGGATCAGGGTGTTGCCTTCACCATTGGCAAAGGCTTTTTTCAGCAAACCCTCGGCCTCGTGCTGTTCGGCTTCGGTAGCGCCGGGCTTGGCGACCAGCAAGCGACCCAGGCGTGCCTGGGCACGCGGCGAGGTGTCGGCAGCCGCGCGGTAGGTGGCTTCGGCCCTTTTGACTTGCTCCGGATCGCGGGTGCCTACCTGGATATCGGCCAGGCCTACTTGGGCCTCGCTGTAACCCAGGTCTGCCAGTTGCTGGTAATTCTGCTGGGCGGTGACGGTGTCGCCACGCTTGAGGGCTTCGTTGGCCAAGCGCTGGTCGGGCAGACCGGCGCAACCGGTCAGGGCAATGGCCAGCGCCAATGGAACCGGCAGGGATCGAAGGGCGCTCATGATTAAAGACCCGAAGCCATGGCTTTATCGATCAGCCAGTTCAGGGATGGGCCACGGTCGCTGGTCACTTCCACCGGGCGACCGGCGTAGGTGCTGTCCAGCGGCGTATCCGGCTTGATCTGCACGCGGATATCGGAGGACAGGTCGGCGCTGTTCAGGCTGGTGCTGCTGACGATGGTGCCGGTGCGGATCTGCTCTTCGTCAGCCACCTGGAAGTTCACCGCAGTGCCTGGGCGAACATCAGCGAACTGGCGATAGGTGAAGCGCGCTTCAACATTGGCCAGGCTGGTGCGTGGCACCAGTTGGAAGATTACGTCGCCCTTGCTGGCGTACTGACCGTCGGCGACCAATTGCTGCGCCACGACGCAATCGCAAGGCGAGGTCAGGGTGCCGGTCATTTGCTTGCCGAACAGCTCTTCAACCTTGGCCGGTTGCAGTTGTTCTTCGTCCAGATGGCCCTTGAGCACATCGAGCATGCTGGTGCTGAACGTCGCCAGTGGTGCACCTTTGGCGGCAACCGCATCCCCTTTGATCAGGCTTTGCACAGTGCCGTCGCGCGGCATGGTGACGTTCATGCCGGGTACGCTGACCAGGCCGGCCTGGGCGTGACTGACGAAGTACATACCGTAGAGCGACTTGAAGATGAAACCGAAGGCGGTGAGGCCCACCAGGAAGATCGCCAGGCTGAAGGTCACGGCGCGCAGGCGACCGAATGCGCTCATGCCGCTGCCGCTGTCTTTGACCTTGCGCGCCTTGGTGAAGTTATCCCGTTGCAGGGTGGCGAGCACGTCGCCCATGGTCACGATGTCACCTGACAAGTGCGAAGTGATCAGGTGGCGCAGGGTGGAAATGTCCTGGGCGTCGAGGTTCTGGAACTGGCAACCGGTGCGGCCGCTCTGGCGGTCGTAGGAGCGAATCTGCAACTCCACGTCCATCGCCAGACCGAGGTTATCGATCACAAATTGCAGGCGGCCTTTGTGCACTTCACCGACGGTCAACGGCTGGGTGGCGGTGAACGCCAGGCCACCGGCGGACAGGTCGATCACCCGTGCTTCGGTCTGGGTGCGGTCGGTGTTGAAGAAGCGCAGCTTGGCCGGGATTTTGACTCGGGCGTGTTGGCGCTGGGCTTCGGATTCGTGGACAACATTGGCGTTTACTGGGCTGTTCATCAGGGCATTTCCTAGAGTTAATTCAGGCTTGGCAGGGTCAGACCATCATCAGCAGCACGGCGACGAAAATGCTGCCGGCGGAGAAGGTCATGGTCCGAGACGACCAGGTGTTGAACCAACGTTGAAAGCTGGCCAAATCGCGGGTCAGTTTGGTGTCCTGGCGGGTCCAGGACTGTTGATCAAGGCGGAAGAACACGTAGATCTTCACCAGCGCGCCCATGATCTGGTTGTAATAGAGAATCACCGGGTAAGCCGGGCCGATCCGGTGGCCGGAGCACGACAGCAACAGGGTCAGGATCAAGCGCGTGATGCCGATCCACAGCAAGTACGCGAGGATGAACGCGCCGCCGTATTTGAAGGTGGCGATGAAGGCCACGGTCAGGCCGAGCAGGGAGGTCCACATCGACACGCGTTGGTCGAACAGCACCACGCTGGTGAACAAACCGAGCCGGCTCACACCCAGACCGAGGGCACGGGAGTTCTGGCGCAGGTTGTTGCCGTACCAGCGGAACATCAGCTTGCGACTGGCCTTGATAAAGCTCTTTTCCGGAGGGTGTTCCACGGTGTTGATCGCGGCGTCCGGCACGTAGAAGGTGTCGTAACCGAGGCGCATCAGGCTGAACCAGCTGGACTTGTCGTCACCGGTGAGGAACTTGAAGCGGCCCAGGCGCCAGTGTTGCAGCGAGTCGCTTTCCACGTCGGCGATAAAGCCCGGGTCGGTGACCACGCTGGCACGGAATACCGACATGCGTCCGGTCATGGTCAGCACACGTTTGGACAGGGCCATGGAGCACATGTTGATGTGGCGTTGGGCGAAGCGCAGCTTGTGCCATTCGCTCATGATGTAGCCGCCGCGCACTTCGCAGAACTCGTTGGTGGTCAGGCCGCCGACATTGCCGAACAGCTGGAACCACGGCACGGTCTTGCGCACTACACCTTCGGCAAGCACGGTGTCGCCGTCGATCACTGCAACCACCGCGCGCTCATCCGGCAGGTGGCGGGAGATGGCGCGAAAACCGAAGGCTAGGCCGTCACGCTTGCCGGTGCCTGCAATGCGCACGAAGTCGAGCTTCACGTGCTCCGGCGGGTTCATGCGTTCCCACAGGCTTTTCACCAGCAGCTCATCGGACATTTCCACCAACGAGCAGACCACGGTCGTGGGGAAGCCGCATTCGATGGCTTCGCGAATCACCGAGCTGTAGACCTGCGCGGTGGTCAGCGCATCGATCCGAAAGCTTGTGACCATCAGGAATACATGGGACGGGTCCGCTGACTTACCCAGCTTGCGCACTTTGCGCCGCAGGTGGGGGTAGACCACGTACAGGAACAGCATGCCGCGAAAGAAATGCGTAGCCCCCATCGAGTAACGCCAGATACCGACGGCGCCAATCAGGAAAATAAAATTCTTCGACTCGGAGTCGAATGTACTCGCCGGTAACAGCAGGGCGAGTCCCATCAGCAGGCTCAAAAACAACAGCCAGCCGGCCGATTGTAGAAGTAGGTGTTTTAGCTTGGACATAAGTGTCATCCGAAGGTGAAAAAGGCTCCGGGCTGCAAGCGCTGGGGAAGTACGCCTGCAGCCGGAAACTTGCCGTTGCTGTTACCAGCAAATGCCTTCGGTACGGCCAGTGACGCTGGTGGCCTTGGACATGAAGCCCACCAGGTCGATCACTTGCTTGCCGTGCGGTGCGCTGTGCGCCAGGGCGCGGAACTTCTCATCACGGTTGCCGAGGATGATCACGTCGGAGTTGTTGATCACATCATCGAAGTCCGAGTTGAGCAGGGACGACACGTGGGGGATCTTGCCTTCGATGTAGTCCTTGTTCGCACCGTGGACGCGGGCGTACTCGACGTTGCTGTCGTAGATGCTCAGGTCGTAGCCCTTGCCGATCAGCATTTCCGCCAGCTCAACCAACGGGCTTTCGCGCAGGTCATCGGTACCGGCCTTGAAGCTCAGGCCCAACAGGGCGACTTTGCGTTTGTCGTGGCTTTCGACGATGTCGAAGGCGTTCTGCACCTGGGACTCGTTGCTGCGCATCAGCGAGTTGAGCAGCGGCGCTTCCACGTCCAGGGAGCTGGCGCGGTAGGTCAGGGCGCGCACGTCTTTTGGCAGGCAAGAGCCGCCGAATGCGAAGCCTGGGCGCATGTAGTACTGGGACAGGTTGAGGGTCTTGTCCTGGCACACGACTTCCATCACTTCACGGCCGTCGACACCGACGGCCTTGGCGATGTTGCCGATCTCGTTGGCGAAGGTGACTTTGGTGGCATGCCATACGTTGCAGGTGTACTTGATCATTTCGGCAACGGCGATGTCCTTGCGGATGATCGGTGCGTCGAGTTCTTCGTACAGCGATTGCAGGACATCGCCGGAAGCTTTGTCGAACTCGCCGATGACGGTCATCGGTGGCAGGTCATAGTCGGCGATGGCGGTGGACTCGCGCAGGAATTCCGGGTTGACCGCGACGCCGAAGTCGACGCCGGCTTTTTTGCCGGAGCAATCTTCGAGGATCGGGATCACCACGTTGGCCACGGTGCCCGGCAACACGGTACTGCGCACCACGATGGTGTGGCGGGTGGTTTTGTCACGCAGGACAAAACCGATCTCGCGGCATACCGATTCGATGTAGTTGAGTTCCAGGTCGCCGTTTTTCTTGCTCGGCGTGCCGACGCAAATCATCGACAGGTCGGTGTCACGGATGGCGTCGGCGAAGTTGGTGGTGCCGCGCAGTCGACCGGTTTCGATGCCCTGGCTCAACAGCTCGCCCAGGCCCGGTTCAACGATTGGCGATTTGCCTGCATTGATCAGGTCGATCTTATCCTTGGAGATGTCTACGCCGACCACTTCGTGGCCACGGGCAGACAGGCAACCGGCACAGACTGCGCCTACGTAACCCAAACCAAATATGCTGATGCGCATCGCAGTTACCTCTTTGTCATTGAAGACGATTTTAATCGCGCCATTAGATGGCTGGAGTTCATGTTTGCAAACGTCACTGATGCCGCGAAAGTTGTGCGAGTAGACGCAGACTTATCACGTGCTGGCATGTTGAATAACGAGTGACGAATGAGTGCACTCAAGTTGTGCGTAACGTGGCCTTGTTGTTGGGGCTTGCCCTTAAATGCAGCCTGGCTTCCTGAAAGGCGAGCCTGACGCCAGTGTCGAAGAGGCGTGATACAGGCGTTTAGCCTTTGAGTATCAATGCCTTGGGTGTTTTCGCTGACACATTTAGGTAAGCGTTGCCTTGGCCTTTAGGGGATAGCAACTAATCCTTATCGCCGCCCTCAACTCAATCAGTTGATGATGTAACCCAGCCTTATAAGTTTTTGTGGAAACTTAATTGCTAATTAGGTTTGCTATGTAAGCCATCTCCTACAGGAACATAGAATTTCGCTACCGGTGGTATGAGCGGTGCTTCAGGACGAAGTTCCTGCCCGCTCATCTTGTTTGCCGACATTTCTTGAAATATTAGAAAAGATGGCACTGGTACTATATTGATAGCACTTGCTATTTAGGCCAGTCGTTATAGGGAGTTGGCGCGCGGGGATAGTTTTATGCCACCACTGGTTGAAAAAAATGGTGCCACTACGAAAAAATTTCAGAAATGTCGAGTGAAATATTCGTTATGAATGCGTCAAGGTAATTTTACGACAAATAGATGACTGGTCCGTGATTGGAATACGGACAAAAATGTGGGAGCAGGCAAGCCCACTCCCACATTTGATTTTTAGCGTCCGGGCGTGCGGAGTACGGCCTTATTCCGGCGCGTGATCGCGCAAGAACACCAGGTTGTCCGGCTTGGACTGCTCCGCATTGAAGCGATAACCCTGCACGTCAAACTGCTTGAGCTTGGCTGGGTCGTTGATGCGTTCTTCGATCACAAAGCGGCTCATCATGCCTCGGGCTTTTTTCGCGTAGAAACTGATGATTTTGTATTGGCCGTTCTTCAGGTCTTTGAACTCGGTGTTGATGATTCGCGCGTTCAGCGCCGTGCGCTTGACCGCCGAGAAGTACTCGTTGGACGCCAGGTTGAGCAGCACGTCGTCGCCTTGTTCGGCCAGCGCTTCGTTTAGCCATTCACTGATGCGCGTGCCCCAGAACGCATAGAGGTCTTTGCCGCGGGCGTTGGCCAGTTTGGTGCCCATTTCCAGGCGATACGGCATCATCAGGTCCAGGGGGCGCAGCAGGCCGTAGAGACCAGAGAGCATGCGCAGGTGGTCCTGGGCGTAGCTGAAGTCGGCATCGCTGAAGGTTTCGGCGTTCAGGCCGGTGTAGACGTCGCCCTTGAAGGCCAGCAGCGCCTGTTTGGCGTTGGCCTGGGTGAAGGCTGGGGTCCAACTGCCGAAACGTGCGGCGTTGAGTCCGCCGATTTTGTCGGAGACGTGCATCAACTCGCTGATTTGCGCTGGGCTCAGTTCGCGCAATTGTTCGATCAGCTCTTGGGAGTGGTCGAGGTATTGCGGCTGGGTGAAGCGCGGGGTTGCCGGCTGGGTCTCGAAATCGAGGGTTTTGGCGGGGGAAATCACCATCAGCATGAAGTTGGCTCCTGTAATCGTGGGGGGATTCTAGGGGCTCAGGCGATTTGACTCCACCTATGATGGCGATAGGTACGATCCGCTATGATGGGCGGTGACTCTGGAGAGGGAGACCCTAGGTGCGAATTGCGCTTTTATTATCAGCTTGTCTGTTATGTCTGAACGCTAACGCAGCGCCAGTGGATGTAGCCAGCCTGGACCGTGGCACCTGGCCCGAAAAACTCAGCAGCCCCGCGCTGTTCGATGTCGCCTCGCGCGCAGAAATCCTGATGTTCGCCCACAGCCTGCTGAACAGCGAGGCCCAGGATGACACGGCGCTCAAACAGCGTCTGGGCCTGAAGATTATCAACCTGGCCTCCATCGACGACCTGCGCCGCCAGCTCTGGCAACGCTTGCTGGAAAACTACACTTTCGCCCAACAAAGCTGCGAGGAAGATGCCTCCTTCTGCTACCTGGTGGAAAACATGGACGACCTGCGCGAGCAAGCCGGCAAATTCCAGGTCGGCGACAACTCCTTCTATATAGGCTGGGCCGGCCCCAGCCATAACTTTCATGAGCGCTACCTGGACGAGCTGCTGCGCAAAGCCGCGCTGTTCCCACAGATCAGCAGCGAAATCGCGCGTTTTGGCGACCACGAGCGCAATGGCGATGAATTCAAAGACCGGATGTTCCTGCTGACCTTCGACGGTGGCCCGGCGCCGGTCAGCGGCAATACCGACTGGCTTACCGACTATTTGCGTAAGCAGAAGATGAACGCCACGTTCTTCGTCCTTGGCAGCAGCCTGAAAGCCCGCGTGGAGCGCAGTTCCGCTGCTGATGTGCAGGCGTTGTACCAAGGCCAGTGCGTGGGTATCCAGGGCTGGCAGTATCGCTCTCACAGTCATTGGGTCGACTGGCAAAGCTCCATCACCCGTACGGCATCGCTGGCACAGAACCTGATGCCGGAAAATTACGTGCCGCTGTTTCGCCCGCCGTACGGCCAGCGCCGTGCAGACAGCCAGGGCTTTTTCCAGTCCCAGGGCTTGCAGGTGGCGTTGTGGGACATCGATTCCCAGGACGAGCCGGGCAAACTCAAGGCCGATGAGTCGGCACAGCGGTTGTTGACGCTGATGTTGCTGTGGCGCAAAGGCGTGATTGTGTTTCACGACACCCAGGACAAAGCGCGGGTGGCATTGCCTCTGTTGATGCAGGCAACGGGGCAAAGCGGGCTGGGTTGGGAGGACTGTCGGGAGGCGTTTCGCTGAAAAGCGCAAATGCCCGGCCCTGTTGGGGATGAGGCGTTTTGGGGGTGATTTTGTGTGACATTTCGATGCAGGCGGACTTCCGACTTTAACGAGGTCCATGGCACTCGGCTAGTGCTATTCGTCATCCTGAAAAATAAACTTCAAAAAAACGTCAAAGTGCTTTTTCCTGTCATGGTTTTTGCGGTATTACGAAGTCAGATCGCCGAAACCTGCAACACAGGTGGCGTCTTCCAAGACTCCTCATGTGGGCATGCACTTGACGTCCCTCAGGTGCATTCGGTGGTCGAATCGAGGCGCAGCACCGCCCAGGTATTGCGTCGACTGGCTCCCACAAAGGTGACCGAGTATGGATGATCATGGACGTAACCCTTCTTCCAACCAGCCAATCCTTTATGTGCTTGATACCAACGTATTGATCCACGATCCAAACGCGCTGCTTAACTTTGAAGAACACCACGTCGCCATCCCGATGATCGTGCTTGAGGAGCTCGACAAACTCAAAAGCGGGCACCACAGCGTTGCCGCTGAATGTCGCCAGGCCATCCGCCTGATCGACAAAACCCTGGGCGAAGCCTCGCCTGAGGACGTTGAAGTCGGCGTGCCGATCCAGCGTGGCAAAAGCGGGCCCAAGGGCTTGCTGTCGATTCTGATGAGCAAGGGCGGTGAGCCCAACAGCCTGCTGCCGGAAAATCTGAACGACAACAAAATCATCAACCAATTGATCGACCTGCATGCGCGCGACAAGGATCTGCGCCTGGTGCTGGTGACCAAAGACATCAATATGCGCCTCAAGGCACGAGCGTGTGGGATCGCTGCCGAGGACTACAGCACGGATCAACTGGTCGACGACGTGTCGATGTTGTCCCGTGGGTATCACACTGTGACCGGTTCGTTCTGGGACCTCGTCAGCAAGGTCGAAACCCGTCAGGACCATGGCCGCACCTGGCACCAGGTGCAGCTGATCGACAACCTGCCGGCCGTGCACATCAATGAATTCATCATCGACGAACAGGGTTTTGTGGGCTGGATCAAAGAGATCCAGGTCGACAAGCTGCTGATCCTCGACCTGCATCAGGAACCCCTGTTGCACCAGGAAGCCTGGGGCCTGAAACCGCGTGATATCTACCAGAGCCTGGCGCTGTATGCGCTGCTCGATCCGGACATCCACCTGGTCAACCTGACCGGCGCCGCAGGCTCGGGGAAAACCATCCTCGCCCTGGCCGCCGCCATCGAGCAGACCATGGTGACCAAGCGCTATCGCCGCATCATCGCCACCCGCAGCGTGCAGGGCCTGGACCAGGAAATCGGTTTCCTGCCCGGCACCGAAGCGGAAAAAATGGAGCCGTGGCTGGGGGCGATCACCGACAACCTCGAAGCCTTGCACATGGATGACGAAAACACCCATGGCAGCGTCGACTACATCCTCAGCAAAGTGCCGTTGCAGTTCAAATCCCTCAACTACATCCGAGGTCGCAGCTTCCAGCAAAGCCTGATTTTGATCGATGAATGCCAGAACCTCACCCCGCACCAGATGAAAACCATCATCACCCGTGCCGGCGCCGGTTCCAAAGTGGTGTGCCTGGGCAACCTGGCACAGATCGACACCCCTTACCTGTCCGCGACCAGCTCCGGGCTGACTTACTTGACGGAACGCTTCAAGGACTTCCCGAACGGCGTGCATATTGCGCTGCAAGGGGTACCTCGTTCGATCTTGGCTGAATACGCCGAGTCCCATCTGTAATGCCACACCGGGCGACTACGGTCGCCCGGTTTTATTCCTTCGTGCGCAAATCTGACCCACAGGTTTACAATCCCTGCTCCTGATCAGGAGTATCCCTGTGCTGACTCATCTCGATTCCCAAGGTCGCGCCCATATGGTCGACGTCACCGACAAAGCCGTGACGTTCCGTGAGGCCGTGGCCGAAGCGCGGGTGCGCATGCTGCCCGAGACCCTGAAAATGATTGTCGACGGCGCCCATCCCAAAGGCGACGTGTTTGCCGTGGCCCGCATTGCCGGGATCCAGGCTGCGAAAAAAACCAGCGATTTGATCCCCTTGTGCCACCCGCTGATGCTCACCGGCGTCAAGGTCGAGCTGAGCGCCGAGGGTGTGGACGTCGTGCATATCCTGGCGCGCTGCAAACTCTCCGGCCAGACCGGCGTTGAGATGGAAGCACTGACCGCCGCCAGCGTCGCGGCGCTGACGATCTACGACATGTGCAAGGCGGTGGATCGCGGCATGACCATCGAAAGTATTCGCCTGCTGGAAAAGCTTGGCGGTAAAAGCGGGCATTTCAAGGCAGACCAGGCATGAGCATCAACGTATTGTTTTTTGCGCGTTACAGCGAAGCGGTGGGCTGGGATTCACTGGAGGTTGAAGGCGATTTCTCTACGGTCGAAGCCCTGCGCCAGACCCTGGCAGCCGACCAGGGCTTTGAGGTGCTTAACGAAACCAGCCTGATGTGCGCTCGCAACCAGGAACTGTGCAGCCTCGACGAACCGCTGCAAGCAGGTGATGAAGTCGCGTTTTTCCCACCTGTTACCGGAGGCTGACCATGGCTATCCGTGTGCAGGTCGATGCTTTTGACCCTGGCGCCGAAGTTAATGCGATGCACGCGGCCAATGTCGGCGTGGGCGCCGTGGTGAGTTTTGTCGGCTATGTGCGCGACTTCAATGATGGCCTCGAAGTGGCGGGGATGTTTCTTGAGCATTATCCCGGCATGACCGAGAAAGCCCTGGCCAAGATCGCCGTGGAAGCCGAGCAGCGCTGGCCGTTGCTCAAGTTGGAAGTGCTGCACCGTATCGGCGCGCTTGAACCGGGCGAGCCGATTGTGTTTGTTGCCGCCGCCAGTGCCCATCGCCAGGCTGCGTTTGATGCCTGTGCGTTTGTGATGGACTACTTGAAGACGCGGGCGCCGTTCTGGAAGAAAGAAAGTACCAGTGAGGGGCCGCGCTGGGTGGAAGGGCGCAGCAGCGATCACGCGGCGGCGGATCGCTGGAAGTAGCTGGCTAAACACAGAAGCAAATGTGGGAGCTGGCTTGCCTGCGATGCAGACACCTCGGTTCTTCAGATGCCCCGAGGTGATGCTATCGCAGGCAAGCCAGCTCCCACATTTTTTACCGCTTTGCAGCTTAAGGGCGTTTGCGCTCAACAGCCCGCAACAAGTGCGTCGCAGGTGTCTCGCAGCTGATCTTGCGACCCAGCAGCGCCTCGATCGACGGCAGCTGATACGAGTCATCTTCACCGGCAAAACTGATCGACACACCCGCAGCGCCGGCACGACCGGTACGGCCAATGCGGTGCACGTAGTCGTCCGGCACTTCCGGCAGGGTGAAGTTGATCACGTGGCTGATGCCGTCAATGTGAATCCCGCGCCCGGCCACGTCGGTGGCCACCAGCACGCGAATCTTGCCTTCGCGGAAACCTTCCAGGGTCTTGATGCGCTTGTGTTGCGGCACATCGCCCGACAGTTGCGCGGCGTTGACGCCATCGCGCACCAGGCGTTCTTCGATGCGGCGCACTTCGTCCTTGCGGTTGGCGAACACCATCACACGCTCCCAACCGTTGTCGTTGACCAGGTTGTAGAGCAGCTTGTACTTGTCGGCACCGGCCACAGCGTAGATGTGCTGTTCGACGTTTTCGCTGGCGACGTTTTCCGCTTCGATTTCGACGATGGACGGATCAGTGGTCCACTGCTTGGCGAGGTTCATCACGTCTTCGGTGAAGGTCGCGGAGAACAGCAGAGTCTGGCGCTCGTTTTTCGGCGGGGTCTGGCGAATGATCTGGCGTACTTGCGGGATGAAACCCATGTCGAGCATGCGGTCGGCTTCGTCCAGCACCATCACTTCGACCATATCCAGATGCACGTCACCACGCTGGTTGAAGTCGAGCAGGCGGCCGGGGGTGGCAACCAGGATGTCACAATGGCGGGCTTCGAGGTGCTTGAGCTGCTTGTCGAAATCCATGCCGCCCACGAACGTCATGACGTTAAGGCCGGTGTACTTGGTCAGGTCGGCGGCGTCTTTGGCGATCTGCACCACCAGCTCACGGGTGGGGGCGATGATCAGTGCGCGCGGCTCACCCATGTAGCGTTCTTTCGGCGGCGGCGTTTGCAGCAGTTGAGTGATGATCGAGATCAGGAACGCGGCGGTCTTGCCGGTACCGGTCTGGGCGCGGCCGATGGCGTCTTTGCCCGCCAGGGTGAAGCCCAACACCTGCGCCTGGATCGGCGTGCAGTACGGGAAGCCCAGGTCCTGGATGGCGTGCATCAGTTCCGGGGCCAGTTTGAAATCGTGGAAGCGGGTTTTGCCTTCCTGGGGTTCGACGACGAAGTCTTCGAGTTTCCACGGGATCACGGGCGGTTTGGGTGCACGTTCGCGACGTGGTGCTTTGGGCTGAGGCGCTGGGGCGGCCTCAGCAGGTTTTGCCTGTTCAGGCGGTGTCACCGGCGGCTTCTTCGGCTGGGCGTCAGGTGCGGTCCGGCCTGGCTGTTTACCGTCATTGCGGCTGCCGGGCGTTGGGACAGGAGCAGTGGGAACAGGCGCGAGCGGCTCAGCCTCGCTTTTGCCGAACATCTTCTTGAGTGCTTTGAGCACGGTGATCTCATTAATTGGTTAAGGAATGTACGCCGGCCAGTGTAATGCAAGAATCGGGCGCGGCGTAGTGCGTCTGTCATACGGCTACATAATGTGTGGCGTTCAGCTCAGGCGAGCGGTCAACCAGGCACCGATAGCGTGTATCTCCTCGGGTAACACTTCGTGGCCCATTGGGTATTCCTGCCATGTCACGGTGACACCACGGCTCTTCAAATGCTCATAGGCGCTACGGCCCATGGCGTTCTGTACCACGTCGTCGTATTGGCCGTGCAAGCAAAGGGCGGGAATACGCTGCTGGCTGGCAGATAGTTCCAGCTCGTCACCAAAGGTGGGTGCATACGTGGAGAGGGCAATCACGCCACCCAAGGGGCCTTCCCAATTAAGGAAGGCAGTGTGGAACACCACGGCGCCACCCTGGGAAAAACCCGCGAGGAAAATTCGCGAAGCGTCTATTCCGGTTCTCTTCTGTGCTTCGATCAGATCCGTGACCATTTTGGCCGACACTTCCAGCTCTTCCAGGCTGATCGAGCGGGCCGGGCTCATGGCCTTGATGTCGTACCAACTGGGCATTTCATAGCCGCCGTTGATCGTCACCGGGCGGGACGGTGCCTGGGGCAACACGAAGCGGGTGGTCAGCAAGCTTTCCTGCAGCGCTTCGGCCACCGGGAGGAAGTCGTAGCGATCGGCACCCAGGCCATGCAACCAGATTACGCAGGCGTCTGCGGGCTTGGCGGGCTGAAGAATCAAGGGTTCGGTCATGTCTGCTCCATATATGTGCGTGCGCTCCGATTGGGTGCGTCGGAACGGTGCGCGACGGGTTGATCTGTTAAGAGAATGTCGCAAGGTTGAATCTTTTTCTATTGACCAAGGGCTGAAACGACTCAGCCAGCACTCTGGTACGCGCCTTGCTATGTGTATGTCGATGTCAGAACTATCCCAGGACGGTAACACTATCAGTGACAGCCGCTCATGGGATAGCAGCTGGAATTACTGCGACAACTTCATGCCGCTTGACCTAAAAAAAGCCAACACAGGTCGATATCGCCTCATAAGGGTGCGCTGAGGTTTGAGCTCCGACACAACAAGAGCAACTGGAGGTTTGAATGAAGGTATTGAAATCCACCCTGGCCATCGTAACCGCGGCCGCTGTATTGGGTGTCAGTGGTTTTGCCCAAGCTGGCGCCACCCTGGACGCCGTGCAGAAGAAAGGCTTTGTGCAATGTGGCGTGAGTGACGGTCTGCCGGGTTTCTCGGTGCCGGATGCCAGCGGCAAGATCCTCGGGATCGACGCTGACGTTTGCCGCGCTGTGGCCGCCGCCGTGTTCGGTGACGCAACCAAAGTCAAATTCAGCCAGTTGAATGCCAAGGAGCGTTTCACCGCGCTTCAATCCGGCGAAGTCGACATTCTGTCCCGCAACACCACCATGACCAGCTCTCGCGATGCGGGCATGGGCCTGAAATTCCCGGGTTTCATCACCTACTACGACGGTGTTGGCTTCCTGGTAAACAACAAGCTGGGTGTGAAAAGTGCCAAGGAACTGGACGGTGCAACCATCTGCATCCAGGCCGGTACCACCACCGAGCTGAACGTTTCCGATTACTTCCGCGCCAACAACCTCAAATACACCCCGATCACCTTCGACACCTCGGACGAAAGCGCCAAGTCGCTGGAATCCGGTCGTTGCGACGTGCTGACCTCCGACAAGTCCCAACTGTTCGCCCAGCGCAGCAAGCTGGCCTCGCCGAAAGACTTCGTGGTTTTGCCGGAAACCATCTCCAAGGAGCCACTGGGCCCAGTCGTACGTAATGGCGACGACGAGTGGTTGGCCATCGTGCGCTGGGTTGGCTACGCCATGCTCAACGCTGAAGAAGCCGGCATCACCTCGAAGAACGTCGAAGCTGAAGCCAAGTCCACCAAGAACCCTGACGTAGCTCGTCTGCTGGGTGCTGATGGCGAATACGGCAAAGACCTGAAAGTGAAGAAAGATTGGGTCGTACAGATCGTCAAGCAAGTCGGTAACTACGGCGAAGTGTTCGAGCGCAACCTCGGCAAGAGCACCCCGCTGGAAATCGACCGTGGCCTGAACGCGCTGTGGAACAACGGCGGCATTCAATACGCACCACCTGTGCGCTGATCGCTGATGGTTCTGTCACCCGGTGGGCCAACCGCCGGGTGATGTTCTGTTCCATTATTTCCGGGGCACTTCATGCAAAATCAAATCGGCGCACCAAAGCAGAAGCTCAGCTTCAGCGATCCCAAAGTGCGTGCGTGGCTCTTCCAGATCATCACGATTGTGGCGGTGGTCTCGCTGGGCTGGTACCTCTTCAACAATACGCAAACCAACCTTCAGCACCGGGGCATTACCTCGGGTTTCGACTTTCTTGAGCGCAGTGCCGGCTTCGGCATCGCTCAGCACCTGATCGACTACACCGAATCGGACACCTACGCCCGCGTCTTTGTGATCGGTCTGCTCAACACCTTGCTGGTGACGGTGATCGGTGTGGTCCTGGCGACCCTGCTCGGTTTCATCATCGGCGTGGCACGCTTGTCGCCGAACTGGATGATCAACAAGCTGGCGACCGTGTATGTGGAAGTGTTCCGCAACATTCCGCCGCTGCTGCAAATCCTGTTCTGGTACTTCGCGGTGTTCCTGACCATGCCGGGGCCGCGCAACAGCCACAACTTTGGCGATACCTTCTTTGTCAGCAGCCGTGGCCTGAACATGCCGGCGGCACTTGCTGCTGACGGGTTCTGGCCATTTTTGGTCAGTGTGGTCGTGGCAATCATCGCGATTGTGCTGATGACGCGCTGGGCCAATAAACGCTTCGAAGCGACCGGTGTACCGTTCCACAAGTTCTGGGTGGGGCTTGCGCTGCTCGTGGTGATCCCGGCGTTGTGCGCCCTGATTTTCGGCGCGCCGTTGCACTGGGAAATGCCCAAGCTGCAAGGTTTCAACTTTGTCGGCGGCTGGGTTCTGATCCCTGAACTGTTGGCGTTGACCCTGGCGCTGACCGTTTACACGGCAGCGTTTATCGCCGAAATCGTGCGTTCGGGCATCAAGTCCGTCAGCCACGGCCAGACCGAAGCCGCGCGTTCCCTGGGCCTGCGCCCCGGGCCGACGCTGCGCAAGGTCATCATCCCGCAAGCCCTGCGGGTGATCATTCCGCCGCTGACCAGCCAATACCTGAACCTGGCGAAGAACTCCTCGCTGGCCGCCGGTATCGGTTACCCGGAAATGGTTTCGCTGTTTGCCGGCACGGTGCTCAACCAGACCGGCCAGGCCATCGAAGTCATTGCCATCACCATGAGCGTGTACCTGGCGATCAGCATCAGCATTTCCCTGCTGATGAACTGGTACAACAAGCGCATTGCGCTGATCGAGCGGTGAGGAAACACGCATGAGTACGCATACTTTTAAACCTGATATGCCGCCGCCGGGCAAAGTGTTCGGGCCGGTGGCATGGATGCGCGCCAACCTGTTTTCCAGCTGGCTCAATACCCTGCTGACCTTGCTGGCGATCTACCTGGTGTACCTGGTGGTACCGCCGATCCTGCATTGGGCCATTCTTGATGCCAATTGGGTCGGTACCACTCGCGCTGACTGCACTAAAGAGGGCGCCTGCTGGGTGTTTATCCAACAGCGCTTCGGGCAGTTCATGTACGGCTACTATCCCGCCGACCTGCGCTGGCGCGTGGACCTGACCGTGTGGCTGGCCATTGTTGGCGTGGCGCCGTTGTTCATCTCGCGTTTTCAACGCAAGGCGATCTACGGCCTGAGCTTTCTGGTGTTGTACCCGATCATTGCCTACTTCCTGCTGCATGGCGGCCTCTTTGGCCTGAGCAACGTGGCGACCAGCCAATGGGGCGGCCTGATGCTGACCCTGGTGATCGCCACCGTCGGCATCGCCGGTGCATTGCCGCTGGGCATTGTACTGGCACTCGGGCGGCGCTCGAACATGCCGGCAATTCGTGTGGTCTGTGTGACCTTCATCGAGTTCTGGCGCGGCGTGCCGTTGATCACGGTGTTGTTCATGTCCTCGGTGATGCTGCCGTTGTTCCTGCCCGAAGGCATGAACTTCGACAAACTGCTGCGGGCGCTGATCGGTGTGATCCTGTTCCAGTCGGCCTACGTGGCCGAAGTGGTGCGCGGTGGCCTGCAAGCGATCCCTAAAGGTCAGTACGAAGCGGCCGCAGCGATGGGCCTGGGTTACTGGCGCAGCATGGGCCTGGTGATTCTGCCGCAAGCCCTGAAGCTGGTGATCCCGGGCATCGTCAACACGTTTATTGCGCTGTTCAAGGACACCAGCCTGGTGATCATCATCGGCCTGTTCGACCTGCTTAACAGTGTCAAGCAAGCTGCCGCCGACCCGAAATGGCTGGGCATGGCCACCGAAGGCTATGTGTTCGCCGCCCTGGTGTTCTGGATTTTCTGTTTTGGTATGTCCCGCTACTCCATGCATTTGGAACGTAAGCTGGACACTGGCCACAAGCGTTAGGAGTTTTGTCATGAGTGAAGCGATCAAACAGCCTGTGAGCCCTGAAGGCATTATCCAGATGCAGGGCGTGAACAAGTGGTACGGCCAGTTCCATGTGTTGAAAGACATCAACCTCAACGTCAAGCAGGGCGAGCGTATCGTGCTGTGCGGCCCGTCGGGTTCGGGCAAGTCCACCACCATTCGCTGTCTCAACCGTCTGGAAGAGCACCAGCAGGGCCGCATCGTGGTCGATGGCGTGGAACTGACCAACGACCTCAAGCAGATCGAAGCGATCCGCCGTGAAGTCGGCATGGTGTTTCAGCACTTCAACCTGTTCCCACACCTGACCATCCTGCAGAACTGCACGCTGGCGCCGATGTGGGTGCGCAAGATGCCCAAGCGCAAGGCCGAGGAGATCGCCATGCATTATCTGGAGCGCGTACGCATTCCGGAGCAGGCTCACAAGTTTCCGGGGCAGCTGTCCGGTGGGCAGCAACAGCGTGTGGCGATTGCCCGTGCGCTGTGCATGAAGCCGAAAATCATGTTGTTCGATGAGCCGACTTCGGCACTCGATCCGGAAATGGTGAAGGAGGTACTCGATACCATGATCGGCCTGGCCGAAGACGGCATGACCATGTTGTGCGTGACCCACGAAATGGGCTTTGCGCGCACTGTGGCCAACCGCGTGATCTTCATGGACAAGGGCGAAATCGTGGAACAGGCTGCGCCGAATGACTTCTTCGACAATCCGCAGAATGATCGGACCAAGTTGTTCTTGAGCCAGATTTTGCATTGATCGAGGTTTGAATAAATAAACCCGGCCTGGTGCCGGGTTTATTTTTTGGTGCTAGGACGCTTTGAGTGCTTCAGTGTCGTTGTTCACGGTGTAGGTGAAGGCGCCACGCATGTCAGCGCCTTCGGCTAAGACTTCTGCATCCGCCAGCAAATGCGGGTGACGATCCAATAACCGCATCAGTAATACCAGCGGCTTGGGGGGAAGAAGCTCGCCACGTTCGTAGCGAGAGAAGGCGTTGTGGCCGCCACCGGACAGCAATTTCACCGCCTCTTTTTGGGTAAGGTGCAATTTGCGGCGGATACGTTTCATCTCCGCGCCAATCATCTTTTGGGCAGCTATGACGAGTTCATCGCCTGCTTCTCCATAACGATCCGCACTATCGGTTTCTGGGTCCCAAAAGCCGTCGCCGCATACGTGACATTCCCAGCCGGAAAGATTGTCTACCCGGCGCTCCATACCTTTGACCCTGATGGTTTCACTGCGGCCCTCAAAATAATGCAATGCTTCGGGGGCGCCACAGATGTAGCAATTTTTTACCTTCATAGGTTCTTCTCCTTGAAGGAGATCACCGGAGGGTCACCGTCCGGGGAGTAAGTGACCTTGATGTAAATCTCCCTATCTTTTGAGTGCGTGTGATACACGTCCTGCCAAATTCGATGGTCCCTATGAGTGGTCATCGACTTGTACAGCATCCAGTTTTGTAACTCATAGATGGCATGCTGCATCTCCTTGATACTGAAGTGGAGTTCCCTGCCGCACCGTTGTGCTGTCTGGGTAAACGCTCTCCTGCCAAGCCGCCTCACATCCGCCTTTATCACCGCCAAATCGTAATGAGGTGTGTACTTTTCCATAAGACACCTGAGTCCAATAATTACCCTCTAAGGGTAATTTTACCAATCGAAAATTCAGTTCCTTTTGTTGCTTAAAAACCCTAGTGCGTTGCTCTTGTAGGTAACTCCGAATAGGCTGTAGGAAAATTCATCCTATGATTGGACGAAAGCGCAAATCCCATGACAGACATCGCCCCATTGATCAAACGCTCTCTGGTCGATCAGGCCCTTGAGCAACTGCGCCTGCGCATCAGCCAAGGCGTGTGGGCCATCGGCGAGCGCCTGCCTACCGAGCCTGAGCTGTCCGCCGAGCTGGGCATCAGCCGCAATACGGTGCGTGAGGCCATGCGTGTATTAGCGTTTTCGGGTTTGATTGAAATCCGCCAGGGTGACGGCAGTTATTTGCGTTCGATGACCGACCCGCTGGGCGCAATGCGGGCGCTGTCTCATTGCACCTTGGAGCAGGCGCAGGAGACGCGGCAGATTCTGGAAGTGGAGGCCATCGGCCTCGCAGCGTTACGCCGTACCGAGCAAGACCTGATGACGTTGCGCGAGGCACTCAACGTCAGCGCCGAGTTGTATCACGGAGAGCTGGAGGCCTACATCAGTGCCGACTTGGTGTTCCACAAGCGACTGGTAGACGCCGCCCACAATCCGGCCTTGAGCGAGCTGTACCAGTATTTTTCCAGCATCGTTGGCGCCCAATTGCGCCAGACCCTGAACATTTCTCCGCGTCGTCAGGCAGTCTTTGACCTGCATACAGCCCTGCTCGAAGCCGTGGAACAGCAAGATCCCGAGCACGCCAAATCCCTCTGCCGGCAGTTGATCAATGAACCTTGAAGCCCAAAGCACACAACGTACGACCGAGTTGGAAGAACTGTTGATCGACGCCGAAGCCGATGACGATGTCGTCCAGCACAGCCACCCCGTGGTGAGCCGCCCGTGGCTATTGCTGCTGGGCCTGATCCTGGTGGCGCTGAACTTGCGCCCGGCGTTGTCGAGCATGTCGCCACTGCTCAGCGAGGTTTCCAACAGCTTGGGGTTGTCGGCGGCCAAGGCTGGTTTGCTGACCACCTTGCCGGTGTTGTGCCTGGGCTTGTTTGCCCCCACCGCTCCGATCCTTGCTCGACGTTTTGGCGCCGAGCGTGTGGTGCTGGGGATTCTGTTGGTCTTGGCGGCCGGGATCATCTTGCGCAGCTCGTTTGGCGAAGTCGGGCTGTTCGCCGGCAGCCTTGTCGCCGGTGCGAGCATCGGCATTATCGGTGTGTTGTTGCCGGGCATCGTCAAACGCGATTTCGCCAAACAGGCAGGCACTATGACCGGTGTCTACACCATGGCCCTGTGCCTGGGCGCGGCGCTGGCGGCAGGTTCAACGGTGCCGTTGAGTCAGTATTTTGGTGACAGTTGGAACATCGGCCTGGGCTTCTGGATTTTGCCGGCGCTGGTGGCGGCGCTGTTCTGGCTTCCGCAAGTGGGGCAAAAACATGGCGCGCATCAGGTCTCCTATCGGGTCAAAGGTTTGCTGCGCGATCCGCTGGCCTGGCAGGTGACCTTGTACATGGGCCTGCAGTCGTCGCTGGCGTACATCGTGTTTGGTTGGTTGCCCTCGATCCTGATCGGCCGCGGTCTCACCGCAACCCAGGCGGGGCTGGTGTTGTCCGGCTCGGTGATTGTGCAACTGGCCAGCTCCCTCGCAGCACCGTGGTTGGCCACGCGCGGCAAGGACCAGCGCTTGGCGATTGTGGTGGTGATGGTGCTGACCCTCGGGGGCCTGTTCGGTTGCTTGTATGCGCCGATTGACGGTTTGTGGGGTTGGGCGATTTTGCTCGGGCTGGGGCAGGGCGGTACGTTTAGCCTTGCTTTGACCTTGATCGTGTTGCGTTCGCGCGATTCCCATGTGGCGGCCAACCTGTCGAGCATGGCCCAGGGCATCGGTTACACCCTGGCGTCGATGGGGCCGTTGGCCGTGGGCCTGGTGCATGACTGGACCGGCGGTTGGGCCGCCGTCGGCTGGATCTTCGCGGTGCTTGGCCTCGGCGCCATCGTTGCCGGCCTGGGGGCAGGCCGGGCGATGTTCGTGGGCGTGCGCAGCGAGAAGGTTTGAGGGTTAGAGATAAACCACTTCCAGCGTAGCCGACCCATCCATGGGGGTGTCGGTGCTCAAGTCCAGGTTCTGTTTGGCGTTGATCACCGCCTCCAGCTTCAAGGTGCTGCTCAGGTTCTGGACGGCTGACGGGCCTGCGGTGCTGCCGACCACATCGGTAAAGCCCAGCAAACTGCGTGAGCCGATGTCGATGGGGTTGGTGTTGGAGGTGCGCCACGCCAAGCCGCCGGTGGTGGATTCGGTGCCGTAGATCTGCGGCAAATCATCGACGACGGTCTGCTTGGGATCGAAGCTCACTGAATACACGCCGAGCTTGTTGCCGCTGTGGTCCAGCCCCAACCCGTAGTAAATCTCGCTGTTGACGTGGGCCGTGCCGTCGCGGTTATCGCGCATGCGCAGGGCGTAGCGACCAGGGGCGTTACAGCTCACTGTCAGCGTCAGGTACTTGAGGGGCAGCCGGGTGCCGGTGGCCTGGTTGAGGTCTTTCTGGGAGATCTTTCCGAAGTCGACCAGCCCGCCGCTGGACAGCACCGGGGTGCAGGCCATCGGCGTAATCAGCCCGGTCACGGTCAGTTCCACGGTAGAAGCTGCGTTGGCCAGGGTGTAGGTGCCCAGCAAGGTCAAGGCAGCTACGGGCATCAGGTGAAGATTCATTGCGTTGCTCCTTTAGAGGTAGTTGATTTCGAGCGTGCCCGAGCCGTCGAGGCGAACTTCGCTGCCCAGATCCAGGGAGCCCAGCGGGGCAAGTACCGCTTCCAGGCTCAGTGTGGCGCTGAGGTTTTGAATGGCCATGGGGCCACTGATGCTGCCAGCGTTGGCGGTGAAGCCCAGATAGCGGTTAGCCGCGACCGCCTGCGGGTTGGCACTTGCGCTGCTCCAGGGCACGCCGCCGGTAGCGGAGTCGGTGCGGTAGAGTTGAGCGAAGTTGTCGGCAGTTATCCGCGACGGATCGAAGGTCAGCCGGTAGCGCCCGATCTTCTGTTGCTTGGCGTCCAGCCCCAGCCCGTAGATACTTTCATCGGCCGCCCCGGTGGCGGAGCCCTGGCGGTTGTCCTGCATGCGCACGGCAAAGGCGGTGGGTGCATCGCATGCCACGCTCAGCACCACCGGGCGTGGTGCAAGCGTTGTCTCCTGGTTCTGGTTCAGGTCAATAACCGACAGCTTGCCCAGGTCGACATTGCCGCCGTTGGACAGGCTCGGTGTACACGCAGCCGGTGCGAATCGGGCAAGCAGGTTTAACTCCCGCGAGCGCCCAGCACCGGTGGCGTCGAACAACCCGCTGGTTTCCCACGTGACCGCATCCCGTACCCGGGACGCCTCTTCACGGGCCCAGGCGCTGGCGTCAATCTGCACCGACAGGCTGCGCCCGGTGACGGGCAACCCGCCACGCATCGGCACTATGCCGTGCTCAGGGCGCCACGCCAGCGTGGTCGCGGTTACCACCGGGGCTTGGCCGGCACCTGCGATTAAACCCAGTTCGACCGCCTGGCCATCAAGCACGGCGTCACGTACTTTCAGGCCATAGCTGCCACGCTCGGTAAAGCGAAAACGCTCCGCACCCACCCCCAGGCCCCGGTAAAACACACTCATGTCTGTGGGTTGCGGGCAGTTCAGCGTGAGGCTCACGCGGCGCTCACCCAGCAGTCGCTCCGCACTGGGTATTAGCGCCACGGCACGGTTCATCAACCCGAAATCCAGCCGGGTCTCGCTCAGATTGAGCTGGCATTCATCCGCGCTCCACGCGTTGGTGCTCAGCAGCAAAATGCCTAATGGCAACAAGGCTGGCTTCATGATGATCTTCCTCATGGTTTCAGACACCGAGCGGGTGCGGTTTCGAAATACACGTCGAGGTCGCCGGTTTTCGGCAGTTCGAAATTCAACAAGCAGCGAGGCCGGTCAGGGGCTTTGATCCACAGCGGGCGCTCGTCGAGTACGTTGGGTAAAAACACCTGGCTGCCTTCCTGGACCAACGTCACGAACTCACCGCTTTCAGTGCTCACCGCTGCACCGCGAGGCAATGGCTGACCGTCGTCGGTGGTCACACTCAACAGTGCACGGCGAGTCACGGTGACGCCGAATTGCACCTTATCCACGCTGCCCCGCCCGGCGGTCAGTACCGCCATGCCGTTACTGATATCGGCGTTGCGCGGCAGCGAGCGGGTTTGCACTTCCACCGGACTACGGCCGTAGGCGGTCAGTTGTGGCGCCACCGCCTGACCTTGCCAGTCGGTCCATACCGGGCCGCTTGGGGTAGAGACTTTGATCCCGGCCATATCACCTACCGAAACCACGGCAAAGGTGTCGCGCACCGGGTACGGCGAGAAGGTCACGCCATCGCCGTGCACCACCACACCGCCACGCGCGCCGCCTTGGTAGCTGGAACGTTCGTCGTCGGAGCGGGTGTAGTTGAAGTCCAGCTGGCTGTAGTACGGCAGCGCCGACACGCCGAGGGACGACTCCACTTCACGGTCACGGCTGTCGCGCTCCACCCCCACGCGATACGCCAGCTGGTCGTTGAGCTGCTCGCTCATGCCCATGCCGACACGGTGCTCGCCCCCCGTGTTACGTGCCCAGGCGCGGCCTCGACGGCTCTCACCCAGGGGCAGGCTGATGTTCAGATAAATGCTGTCGTCGCTTTGTTGGCGACCGCCCACCTGCCATTCGGCGCTGGCGGAAACCGATACGCCTGCGAACGATGTCCCCCACGAGGCCAGCGCCCGACTACTGCTGAAGCCGGCATAAGACGCGGAGCGCGAAATCCCGGCACTAAACGCCCCGAGCCAGGGGCTGGCCCACGACGCGGTCAGACTTTGCTGGTCGCGATAACGCGAGCGTTCCTGTTCTTGGGTGTAGCGGGAGTAGGTCGATTCATCGAGGTCGCGATAGCCCAGTGATCGCCAGGATGCGGCGGTGGTGACCGCCCAGTTGTCGCTCACTCGCTGGGACCAGGACAAGTCGGTCTGTACCCCTTGATCGTTACCGACACGCGTGGCCTGGGCACCTTGCACGGTGAATTGCAACTGGCTATCCGGGCGCGGCAACCAACCCAGATTCAAGCCCGCCGCACGGTATTCGTCGGCGATCAATCCACCGCCGCCGAGGCTGACTTGGGAGAGCAACGCGCCGCTCCAACCGGCGCTGACCACCCAGGGTTCGGCGCCATCGCTGTCGCCAATCTTGCGCACGCGGCCGGCCGCCACCGAGTAACCCGGTGCAGGCAGGCCGAGCCCGAGCATCGCGGCGGGCACGGTAAAGCGGCGCTCTTCGCCGCTGGTTTCCTTGACCGTGACTTCCACGTCGGAACGACTGTTCAGGCGTCGCACATCGGTCAGGGAAAATGGCCCGGCGGGCACCACCGTGGAGTGAATCAACGCGCCGTTCTGACGCACTTCGACCTGCGCCGGGCTGTTGGCGATACCGGTGATCGTCGCGCTCTGGTTCTGGTCCTGCAGGGCCGTTTCGTTGAGCACCTGGGCGCCGGTGATCTGTGTACCAGCCAGCACCGGGTTGTAGAGGCTGATCTGCCCGGCCTGGAACACGGCCTGTTGTTCGGCGAAGGTGCGTTGGGCGTAAGCGTCGAGGTGCGTGGTGCGTGAAACCTTGTCTTGCCAGGTCTGCACTTGGCGGCTGCGCACGATCCAGTCACCGGCGTTGAAGCCGACTTCGGTGTTGGCCGAGCCGAAGCGGTTGGTGTTGTCGCCGTATTGGTTATACAAGCCGGTCAGGTCGTAGTTGAGCAAACCGGCAAAACCGCCGCTCTGGTAGCCGGACACGTCCTGCACCGCCGGGCGCAGGGCCTCGGTGGGCACGATCAGGGCGAGGTTAAGGGCGGCCGGGTCTTGCTCGATGACGGTCTGCGGATACGCTGCGAGGAAGTTCTGGCAGGGTGCATCCGTTCTCGGCACCACCAGGTTGCCGGTGTCCAGCAGGGGGCGGTCAAAACACAAGGTGCCCTCGCGGTCGAACGCCACGTCCACTCGGCCCCGGCGCTGGCCGTTGACGCTGAGGTTGACGGCGTGTCGGCCGGTGGTAAAGCGTGGTGCGTCCAGCAGCAGGTTGGCCAGCTCCGGGTCGATACCGCGCTGGGACAAGGTTTGTGGATCGAATGAACCGGCTTCATTGGCCAACGGCTCGCTGGAGGGCCAGAAGACGCCTAGGGTCAATGCCAGCCCTGCCAGAAGGGCGCGGCGCGGTGAAACGTCGGGCACGGCTTCGCCGTCGCGGTCAGTCATTACTGTGCTCACAAGGTCGTACTCAATAATGGAAACGTGCAGGCCGCTTCAGCGGGCCAGGCTTCCTGGCGGCCTTCAATGAGGCCACTTCTTTATTTGAGGGTTGGCGCGGTGTTACCGGCGCCTGTTTTTATAGGTTGAGCGGTGCAACGTAGGGCTCGACGGCAAAGCCGTACACGGTGGCGGGTTGCAGTTGCACGGTGTTTGCCGCCGTGGCGCTGGCGGTCACGCTGAGGGTTTCCCCCGGCAGTACGTAAGTGCGTGGCAACAGCGCCGAAACGTCCCCGGGCAGTAACCGAAGCTCTTGTGCCATCCGTACGACGTAAGGCGTCGGGTTATGCACCTTCAACTGGTTGCCTTTCAGGCTCCATATCAGGCCCTCCCATGGCGTGCGGTTTGGCGCAAGGCCCTTTGGGTGGATGATTACGGGCAGGTTCTGGCGCACCGTCACGCCCACCCGTGCATGCCCGGCTTGGGCTTCCGAACGCCCTTGGGGCATGCCTTCGAAGATCACCCGTTTCAGGCGTTGGGTGGTCAAGGGTTCGGGGGATTGCAGGATGAACCTCACGAGTTGGCTTTTGGAGGGCTCTACCCGGGAAAGGGGTGGGGTCACAAAAAGCAGCGACTTAGTGTCCTCGGGAATGTCTTCCAGGGTCACGTGCAGCAAAGCCAGTTTGGTATCGGTGTTGGTCACCGACACCGAGGCTTCGCCGTCAGCCTCGTTGACAATCACCACCGAGGTGTCCGGCACCATGCCGTCGGCCAGGGCTTGATGGCTGAGCAGCAAAACGAGGGCGCCGATATACAGGCGCAGGGTATGAAAAGGAAAACCAGGGAAGGTCAACATGGCTACATATACCTAAGGTCGAGCACGATGGAACCGTCCAGCGGCACTTCCTGGTTGAGGGTCAGGACCGCTGCGGCATTGATCGAGGTGTTGATTTGCAAGGTGGCGTTCAGCAAGCGATGGGGCTCCGGCACCAGGGTGCCGGGCTTGGCGAAGCCCATGAAGTTGTCGGGGTAGGCATTGACCTCGGGAAACCAGGTCAGGCCCTGGTTGCTGGAGGCCAGCACCAGCGCCTGTTGGCCGTCGGCCATGACGTTGCGAAAGGTCAGGGAGACAGTGCCCAGGCGTTCGCCCGGTGCGTGAATGTTGTTGCCCAACCCGTAGTAAAACCCTGGGCCCAGGGATGACGCTGCCCGGTTATCGATACCCACCAGCACAAACAGCACCGGCTCATTGCAACTCACGCTCAGGTCCAGCGGCCGCATGGGCAACGCGCTGAACTCGTACTGGTTGAGGCTGCGGGCCGGAACTCTGCCGTGGTCGACGATGCCATTGTCCGACAGCACAACCTCGCAGGCGCTGGGGGTGATCAATCCCGTGACGTTGAGTACTACGCTGGACGACGCCAGCGCCATGGGGCCGACGCCAAGCAGGTAGAGCAAGGCAAGCAGGTGTGCAGTCGCGTTCTTCATGGAAGTGGTTACCGGATACCAGGGTTATCGAGGTGGGAACTCATCGGCGGCAACGCCTTGGCGGGTTGCCGGAACGAGAGCGGCAGTACTTAACAGACTGCCGCGCCTTGGTTTACAGATAGACCACTTGCAAGGTCACCGAGCCGTCCATCGTCAACTCACTGCCCAGGGTCAGTTCGTTGGTGGGGGCGATGTAGGTTTCCAGTTCAATGTCGCCACTGAGCACAGTCAGGGGCATGGGTGCCACAGTGGTATTGTCGGCTACCGATGCCAGCGCTCCCGGTCGTAGTGTGGTTGAGGTCTGCCAGGTAGAGCCGTTGTTGTAGGAGGCGATAGAGCGAACGGCTACGCCATCGGCGGTGAGGCTGCTCCAACTGAGGCCGAAGTCGCCGAGTTTTTCCGTGCCGTTGACCATCCCCAGCCCGTACTGATTTCCGGTGCCGCCCCAATCCGTGCCTGCGCGATTGTCCTGGCCTTGCAGGGCAACCAATGTTGCTGCATCGCAGGTGATGGTGATCGCCTGGGTGCGTTTCTCGAGTAGGGTTGGTTGAGCAGGATCGGCGTTCAGATCCTTGGCGGAAATTTTGCCGAAGTCGACGGTTCCACCACTCGCCAGGGTGGGCGTGCAGGCGCTAGGTGTAATCAGGCCGGTGACGGTCAGGTCAACACTGGAGGCGGCCATTGCACTGCCAGCAGCGGCGAACAGCAGGGAGGTCAGCAGAAGGCGAGGTAGCGGTTTCATAGCGGATCAGGTCCTTATAGGAAAAAGGGTGTTGCGGTTTACAAGTAGCGAACGGTCACGGTCACGGAGCCGTCGATGGCCACTTCGTTGTTCAGGGTCAGTTGGCTGGTGGGCGCGATGCGTGGCTGGATGCTCAGTTGCGAGGTAAACAGCTGCACCGGCATCGGGGCCACGGTGGTGGCATCGGCCACCGAAATGATGTTGTTACGCATCAGGTAGCGATTGACGAACCAGGTCAAGCCGCCGTCATCGGAGCCGATGGTCCGGGCTGCCACGCCATCGGCAACGGGGGTGAGCAAGCGCAAGGTCATGGCGCCGAGTTTCTCTGTGCCGTTGATCAGCCCCAGGCCGAACTCCATCAAGTCATTGTTGAAGTCGGAGCCTTCGCGGTTGTCTTTACCCTCCAGTGCCATCAGGGTCGCCGCGTCGCAGGTAACGGTGATCTGCACGGTTTGCGCGTCAAGAAAAGTGGATTGCGTGGCGCTCAGGTCCTTGGCGGAAATCTTGCCGTAGTCCACCGACCCGCCGTTGGACAGGGTGGGCTCGCAGGCACTTGGGGTGATCAGACCTACGACGGTGAGGTCGACGCTGGAAGCGGCGAAGACACTCGCACTGCCAGTCAGCAACAGGCTGGCGATCAGGGGTTTGAGACTTTTATTCATGGTGAAACTCCGAGAGAGGGATGGGGTGACTTACCAGTACTTGAGTTGCAGCGTGACGTGGCCATCAATGGGCAATTCGTCTTGCAGGCTCAGGTCACCTGCCGGCGCGATGACCGTGGAGGCGTGCAGGCGTGCGGTCAGATCCTGTAGCGCAACAGGCGTTTGTGGGGCCGCGGTAGCGGCAAATGAGGTCAGTGCCGCATGGCCCAAGTAGCTCGAAGGGGCCCAGGTGGTGCCGCCATCACGGGATGTGATGGTTTGCACCGCCGTGTTGTCCGCCATCGGTTCGAGTACAGCGAGTGCCACACTGCCCAGTTTCTGGTCTTCATTAACCATTCCCAGTCCGTGGTGGTCCGGGTTTATGGCTGACGAACCTGCGCGGTTGTCCACGGTTGTCAGGGTGAAAAGCGTGCGACCTTCGCAGTGGACTTCAAGCGCCATTTCCGCGACCTGCAGCGGGGTGGGCAGCAATACGTCGAGGTCTTTGCCAGCCAATTTGCCGTGATCGACGATGCCGCCGCCCGACAGGCTGGGCGTGCAGGAACTTGGGGTGATGACGCCGGTGACACTCAGGTCCGTGCTGCTGGCGGCAAAGGCGCCGGGGGCGCAGGCCGCGAGAAGCAGGGCCATGGAGGCGGGGATATGTTTATTCATGGGCACAATTCCTTGTGGGGGTGGGGCAGGGGTTTAGAGGTACACCACGTCCAGCGTGGCGCTACCGTCCAAGGGAACTTCGTCGGTCAGGGTCAGGTTTCTGGCGGGAGCGATGCTGGTGGATATCCGCAGGTCGACGGTGACGTTTTGCAGCGCTTTGGGTGTGAGGGAGTCGCCAAATGCATTCCAATAGTCATGCCCCATGTAGCTGCCAAAGGAGTTCATCAACCAGGTTTGGCCATGGTCGAAGGAGAGCAGGGGAACCACGGGAACGTCCGAAACCGGGTTGAACACGCCTATCTCATAGCTGCCCAGTTTCTGGTTGCCGTTGACCAAGCCGAGGCCGTAGTAGAGAGGCTGGAAATAATGGGCCGATCCCTGCCGGTTATCCCTGCCGTTCAGGGCAAACAAGGTCCGGGCTTCGCAATTCACGCTCAGTTTGAGCGTGACGGGGGGTAGTTCGGTGGTCCGGTCGAGGGCCAGATCCTTCGCAGAAATCTTGCCAAAATCGACCCGTCCACCTTCACTCAAACTGGGGGCGCAGGCGCTCGGAGTGATCACCCCAGTGACGGACAGGTCAACACTGCTGGCGGCTTGGGCGGCCGACGTACAGGCCAGCAACCAGGCAGCCGAGCAGACAACAAAAGGGACTTTCATTGGATGTTCCTCGGGAAAATGTGCAAGTAGGCATCGCCCAGGCAGTGCGCTGACCGGTCAAGTTGTCATGGTGTTGGAACTGACCGGTCGCGCCTTCTATGTACCTGGAACGGTGGCGAATTTAGCGCCGGGCCAGCCGGCGGGGAATGCAACTATTACGACATTGCCGGAGGACTGTTCAGGCAGGGCGTTAGCCGAGGGAAAAGGGAGGATTGCGTGTAGGAAAAACCAAGTTGCAGTTGTCGTAGTTGTTGTATCGCCGCACAGTAACCATTCAGCTATTTTTTCGCGCTCTTCAATCACCCGAGCTCCGTGAGGAAGTGGTGCCGGTGATTGTTCCTGCGCGAAAAGTTCGACTATCGACGCCCTGTGGGGCGGCAATTTTCAGGCGACGCCTTGCTTCAGGGTGGGGGGCCTGGTGAGCTGATCGCTCTGCATGAGGTTGTTATGCTGGGCAACTCTTCAGATCGTGCACTGCAAGCGCATTCTCTCTTTGATGGGCACGAGGTCAGAGTATTGGTGGTTGACGACCACCGCATGTATCGGCTGTTGTTGGGCGCCATGTTGGAAACGCTCGGCGTGGCCCACTCCGAGTGTGGTAACGGCGAACAAGCATTACACGCCATGAGCGTGCAGCGCTTTGACCTGGTAATCAGCGACTGTCGAATGCCGGTGATGGATGGCTACGACCTGACTCGCGAAATCCGCCGGCGAGAACAGCAGGTCGGCAGCGTTGGTATCCCGATCATTGCGCTGAGCGGCAGCCTTACCCTGGACGATGTGCGGTTGTGTAGGGCATGTGGCATGGATGCCTGGTTAATCAAGCCCCTGGCCTTGGCGCCGTTACGCGAAGTGTTGCAGTACTGGTTGAGCGCGCCTGCATCCCGGGCCTGCATGGCTGTGCGTGATTATGTGCCGGTGTGCTGGCGAAAAAACCAGGCCAGCCGCACCAGCCTGATTGAAGCCTTCGGTTCGTGGGATGTGGTAGAGCCCTTGCTATTCAACTTGCTGCAGGAAGCCTACGAAGACCTGGCGGTGCTGACCCAGGCGCGGGCGCGTCTGGATGTGACGCTGACCACACAACGCTTGCACCGTCTGGTTGGGAGTGTGGCTTTCCTCGGTGCGACTGACCTGGAGCCCCGGGCGATAGAGTTGATTGCCCAAGTGAATTGCTCAGGTGTGGTGATGAATGCCTGGGTGCTGGAGCAGTTCCAGCAGGACATCGAGCAATACTTGCAACGCCTGGCAGATCTCTGAACTTACGTGTGAGTTGAGGGAATTTACCTGTTTGATATGTAGTACTTTTCCGTATGTGTTTTCTCTTTATTTTGTAGGTTGAATTTCGTGGCGCCTGAAACAAAGGGGAAGTTTGCAATAGGCTAATTATTGCCAGTTGTTGCTTAAGTATTCCCAAGGTATTTTGCGGGGCCTCAAATTGCCATCATGGAAATATCAATGTTTCGCGTAATTATTGCTGACGATCATCCTATTGTCCGTGTGGGGCAACGAGTGGTGATTGAGGCCAGTGGCACGTGCAAGGTTGTGGGCGAGGCGAACGGGCCGGATCAACTGCTGGCGTTGGTTGCGAGTACGCCGTGCGATGTGATCGTCACAGATTTTGCGATGCCGGGGGATCAACAGGCCGATGGCTATAGCTTGCTGGGTTTGCTGCACCGCCAGTACCCCATGTTGCCGGTCGTTCTGGTGACCATGTTCGCGAATGTGGCGACCCTGCGCGCAGCGTTTTCCCACGGTGCGCGGGCTATTGTTGCCAAAAGTGCTTCGGCCCGGGAGTTGCCCCAGGCGCTCAAGACCGTGATGCTTGGCAAGCCATTCGTCAGCGAATGCCTGCGACTGCAACTCGACATGGCTTCGGTCGCCCAACCTACCGAGACGCCACAACTCTCCGGTAAAGAGCGGGAGGTGGTGCGGATGTTGGCCAGTGGAATGACGGTTAGTCAGATTGCTGCTCGGGTAAACCGCAGTATTTCAACGATCAGTAAGCAAAAGAGCACGGCGATGAACCGTTTGTGTATATCCACCGATGTTGATCTTTTTGTATATGCTCGAGAGAACGGAATGGTGCCTTAGTTTGCGAAACTTATAGTTTTGTTGCGGTAAATTTTGTTGAAAGATTGATGCCTCCAGAAGTTATATTTTTTGAATATGCCGAGCAACTAGTGTTTCTGGCGGATAACCCTGGGAAGTATCACTGTGGATATTTTTCTGGTGAATGCCCATGGCCTTCCCCCGCTGCGCGGATTATCGTGCAGGCCTACTGACACTAATTGATTGCGGAGCCTGCCCATGAGTGATGCCCACGACGCCCTGATCACCCAGTTCTACCAAGCGTTCCAACGCTTGGACGCCGACGCCATGGCCGCTTGCTACACCGACGATGTGGTGTTCAGCGACCCGGCTTTCGGCGAGCTGCACGGCCGTGATGCCGGTGATATGTGGCGCATGCTCACGACTCGGGCCAAGGACTTTTCCCTGACCTTCGACAGCGTCCGCAGCGATGACCGCAGCGGCAGCGCGCATTGGGTGGCGACCTACCTGTTCAGCGCCACCGGCAACACGGTGGTCAACGATATCCAGGCGCGTTTTGTATTTCGCGATGGCAAGATCTGCGAGCACCACGATAGCTTCGATCTGTGGCGTTGGTCGCGCCAGGCATTGGGTACCAAGGGCCTGTTGCTGGGCTGGACGCCACTGGTGAGAAACGCCGTGCGTGCCCAGGCACTGCGAGGTTTGAAGGCATTTCAGGCCAGTCGTTGATAAGCTGGGCGCTCTTTTGCCTTGCCGAATCCATCCGTGAACAGTCCTGAACCCAAACCCTGGTTCGTCTACTTGGTGCGCGCCGCCAATGGCGCGTTGTATTGCGGCATCAGCAATGACCCAGTGCGTCGATTTGCCTCCCATCAAAGCGGCAAGGGCGCACGGTTTTTTCTGTCCAGCCCGGCGGTGGCGTTGGTCTACACCGAGATGTGTGCCAGTAAGGGCGAGGCGCTGCGCCAGGAACGCTTGATCAAGAAATTGAAGAAGAGCGCCAAGGAGTGTTTGGCGGCGAGTGGTTCATCACGCTGACTGATGCGTTTTCATCACCCCAGCACACGGTTTTGCGCGCTAAGCTAGCGGCTCACTTGTTAAGCGGAGCCTGGCATGTCTGAGTTGATCCTTCACCATTACCCGCAATCTCCATTTGCTGAGAAGGCTCGGCTGCTGCTGGGCTTCAAGGGGTTGTCCTGGCGCTCCGTAGACATTCCTCGAATGCTGCCAAAGCCCGACCTGACGGCGTTGACGGGCGGCTATCGCAAGACACCCGTCTTGCAGATAGGCGCTGATATTTACTGCGACACCGCACTGATCGCTCGGCGCCTGGAGCAGGAAAAGGCTGCGCCGGCACTGTTTCCCCTTGGGCAGGAAATGAATGCCCAAGTGTTTGCCGCCTGGGTCGACAGTGTGGTGTTTCACCATGCCATCAGCCTGGTATTCCAGCCGGCATCCGTGGCCGTGCGCTTCGCTAAATTACCACCTGAGGTGTTGAAGGCATTTGTCGCGGACCGGGCTGTACTGTTCACCGGCGGTACGGCGAGCAAAATACCGCTTGAACTGGCCCTGCATCAGTGGCCGGCAATCATGTTGCGCGTAGAGCAACAACTGCAGCACGAACCGGGTGACTTTTTGTTTGGCGAACCGTCGATTGCAGACTTTTCCTTGGCCCATGTGCTGTGGTTTCTCAAGGGCTCAGCGGTAACCGCGCCGTTGGTGGATGAGTACCCGGCCGTAGTGGCCTGGCTGGGTCGGGTATTGGGCTTTGGTCATGGCACCGCAAGCGAGATGAGCGCGGACCAAGCGTTGGAAATCGCCCACAATGCCACACCCGCTGCCTTGCCGGACGAAGTATTCGAAGACCCCAATGGCTTCAAGCTCGGTCAACAGGTGACCATCAACGCAACGGATTACGGCGTCGATCTGGTCGCGGGCGAATTGCTCTTTGCTGGCCGTGAGGAACTGATTTTGCGCCGCACCGATGAACGCGGCGGCACCGTGCATGTGCACTTCCCTCGCTTTGGTTATCGCCTTCAGGCGCAGTAAATAAAATTATTTTCAAAGAAAGGTGAGGTAAATCGTCAGCCCATCCGTGTAGTGTTTGAAATTGCGATTAATTCGCATTAACAGCGTTTTCTACACGGGTCTCACAGCATGAAGTCGACGGCGGGCGGTTTGGTTAAACAGTGGTTGGGTGCCTCGGTACTGGCGGTGTCGGGGCTGGCGTTGCTGCCCCTGAGCGTGGCGCAGGCGCAGGAGCAGCAAAGCACCCAGTTCAACTTTGCCCTGGCAGCCAAACCTCTGCCCCAGGCCCTGAGCGATTTCAGCCGGGTCACCGGGATCAGCGTGATCTACACCGACGAAGCGCCCTATGGCCTCAGTGCCCCGGCGGTCAGCGGGCAGATGAGCGCAACCCAGGCCCTGCAACGCCTGCTGGGTAACTCCCGCCTGACCTTCCGCCAGATTGACGCCCGCACCTTGGCCCTTGAACCGGTGCCCACCGACGGCGCAGTTAACCTTGGCGCCACCACCATCAGTGGTGCCAGCCAAACCCAGGACAGCACCAGCTATCAGCCGCCGCCCACCAGCTCGGTGATGCGCTCCCGAGCCCTGCTGCTAGAAACCCCGCAAACCGTCAACGTGGTGCCCGCCCAAGTGTTGCGCGATCAACAGCCACGCAATTTGGATGATGCCCTGGGTAATATCAGCGGCATCACCCAGGCCAACACCCTCGGTAGCACCCAGGACGCAGTGATGCTGCGCGGTTTTGGTGACAACCGTAACGGCTCGATCATGCAAGACGGCATGCCGGTGGTGCAGGGCCGTGCGTTGAACGCTACGGCCGAGCGCGTCGAAGTGCTCAAGGGCCCGTCGTCGTTGCTGTATGGCATTCAGGACCCGGGCGGTGTGGTCAATATCGTCAGCAAAAAGCCTGAGCTGGTGCAGTCCACCTCTTTGACCGTACGTGGCTCGACCTTTGGCGACGGCAAAAACGGCAGCGGTGGCAACCTCGACACCACCGGCCCGATTGGCGACAGCGGCCTGGCTTATCGGCTGATCGTCGACCATGAAGACGAAGACTACTGGCGTAACTACGGCACCCACCGCGAGACGCTGGTGGCGCCATCCCTGGCCTGGTATGGCGACACCACCAAGGTGGTGTTCGCCTATGAACACCGCGAATTCCTTTCGCCGTTCGACCGTGGCACCGCCATCGACCCCAAGACCAACCACCCACTGAACATCCCTGCAACCCGTCGCCTGGATGAGCCGTTCAACAACATGGAAGGCCGCTCCGACCTGTACCGCCTTGAAGTTGACCACGATTTGAACGATGACTGGAAAGCGCACTTCGGCTACAGCTGGAACCGAGAGACCTACGATGCCAGTCAGGTGCGCGTGGTCAAGGTCAATACCAACGGCACCCTGACCCGCAGCATGGATGGTACTCAAGGTGCACTGACTACCGACCGCTTTGCCACCACCAGCCTCGAAGGTAAGGTCAACGTTGCTGGCATGCAGCACGACTTGGTGTTTGGCCTGGACGATGAGTACCGCAAAATCTACCGAGCTGACCTGATTCGCCAGTCGCCACGTGGCACCTTCAACTACAACAACCCGGTGTACGGCAACGAAGTCGCGGGCAGCACCGTCAGCGCTCCGGACAGCAACCAGATGGACCAACTACGCAGCGACTCGCTGTTCTTCCAGGACGCGATTCACCTGAACGACCAGTGGATTCTGGTGGGCGGTGCGCGCTACCAGATGTATGACCAATACGCCGGCAAAGGCGTGCCGTTCACCGCCAACACCGATGGCAACGGCCAAAAATGGGTGCCGCGTGCCGGTCTGGTGTACCGCTACAACGACGAGTTGTCGTTCTATGGCAGCTACACCGAGTCGTTCAAACCCAACTCCACCATCGCGCCGTTGGCCAATAAAAGCGTGCTGGATGGTAGCTTGGAGCCAGAGCAGTCCAAGGCGTGGGAACTGGGCAGCAAGTTCGACATGCCGGGCCGCATCACCGCCAGTGCGGCGTTGTTCAATATCGAAAAACGCAACGTTCTGGTGCAGGTGGGCGACGGCCTGGCCTCGGTCTACAGCGTGGCCGGCAAGGTGCGCTCCCGTGGCCTGGAACTGGATGCCAGCGGCCAGTTGACCGACAACTGGAGCCTGATCGGCAGCTATGCCTACACCGACGCGGTGGTGGTTGAAGACAGTAAGTACAAAGGTAACGACTTACAAAACGTTGCGAAGAACACCGCCTCGTTGTCGGCGGTGTACGACTTCGGCAGCATCCTGGGCGGTGACCAACTGCGGGTCGGTGCCGGTGCGCGCTATGTCGGCGAGCGGGCAGGGGACGCGGCCAACAGCTTCGAGCTGCCGAGCTACACCGTCGCCGATGCCTTTGCCACCTATGACACCAAGATCGATGGACAGAAGGTCAAGTTCCAGCTCAACGTGAAGAACCTGTTCGACCGCACCTACTACACCTCTTCGGTGAACACGCAGTTCGTGTCCATCGGCGATGCGCGGCAGGTGTCGGTCTCCAGTACGTTGACCTTCTGATGAAAAAATACGCCTGGCTCCTGGCCCTTTTCATCACCACTACAGCGGCAGCAGATGATGCCGTTTACCACCGCGAACACCGGGTGACCTTGCCCGGTTCCGGCCACAGCTGGGGCTTTGTCGGCCTCGATCCGACGCGCCCCTACCTGTTCCTGGCCCGCCGCGAAAACGGCCTGACGGTGTTTGACGTGCAGCACCAGAAAGCCGTCAAGACCGTGGCCCAATCCGACGGCGCCAATGGTGTGGTGTTCGTGCCCGGATTGGACCGCGTGTTCGTGCTCAATACCGATGGCAGTTTGGGTGTGGTGCAGTTATCCACACTCAAACCGCTGAAGCGCATCGCGGTGGCGCAAAGCAACCTCAACAGCGCGGTGTACGAGCCTTCCACCGGTAAGGTGATTATCGTCAGCGGGCGCCGTGCGGACCGCTCGACGCTGTTTGAGTTTGACCCGAAAACCGAATGCATCACCGGCGCCCATGAACTGGCGGTAAAGAAAATCGACCCGCTGTTGCTCAAGGGTGACGGCAGTTTCTTCCTGCCGATGCGCGATGAAGGCAAGGTTGCGCGGTATGCGGCCAGCAACTTTGCCGTGCTCGATACCTGGCAGTTTGCCGACTGCCCCAAGCCCAGCGCATTGGCCCAGGATGTTGAGCGCCAGCGCTTGTTTGTGGCGTGTCGAGGTGATGCGCCGCTGTTGATCGTGGCGGATCGAGAAACGGGTGAGGTCAAGGCGAAGTTGCCGATCGGGCGTGACGTCAACGCCGTGGCGTATGACGCGCAGCATCGTCGTCTACTGATTCCCAGCGGCGTGGATGCAAACCTGATGGTAATCGACCAACGGGATGCCGATCATTACGCCGTCGCGGCGAGCGTCAGCACCTTGCCGATGGCCTACAACATGGCGTTCGACCCCCAGCGCCAACGGGTTTACCTGCCTGCCATGGACTTTGTGCAGTCCGCACCGAGCGCGACCGTGCCCAAGCCCGACCCGCAGTTTCAGGCCGGTACGTTCTCCATCACCACCTTGGCACTTGATTGAGCGCAGTGAATTACCCAAGCTGCGCACTTTCGTAGATTCAGGAACGCCAGGTTTATGCGGTTGGGACGATGGATTCACACCAGCGCTATGGTGCTGGGCTTTGGTTTGTTGCTCGGTGGTTGCGCCACACCGTCGAAGACGGCGACCGGGCACAGCCTGGACCAGTTGCTCGCCGAACCGGCGCTGCACGGCGCCACGGTTTCGCTGATGGTGCGCGATGCCCGCAGCGGTAATACGCTCTATCAACACAACCCACGCACGCGGCTGGTTCCCGCCTCCAATCTCAAGTTGCTGACCACCGCGGCGGCGATGGATGTGCTGGGCCCGCAATACCGCTTCGCCACGCAACTGTTGAGCAGCGGCACGCGGCAAGGCGAGCGCTTGACCGGCAATCTGTATGTGCGCGGCCTGGGTGATCCGACCATTCAGTTCGCCGACTACCAGGCGCTGGCTGCGCAATTGGCCAGCCAGGGCATTCGTCAAGTACAGGGCGATCTGGTGTTTGACGACACGTGGTTCGATGCCGAGCGGCTGGGTGTCGACTGGTCCCATGATGATGAAAGCACCTACTACGGCGCGCAGATCTCGGCGCTGACCGTGTCACCCAATACGGATTTTGATGCGGGCACCGTTCTAGTCACGGCCAAGGCGCCGGTGCGCGGCGGCCAGCCCGTCAGTGTCGAGATATTCCCGCCCACCGATTACCTGCAACTGAGCAACCGTGCCATCAGCGGGCCGGGCAACACCTACGGGATCAACCGCCGCCATGGCACCAACTTGTTGCAACTCAGCGGCGCCGTTGCGCCGGGCAGGCAGAGCCAGCAATTGGTCAGCGTCTGGGAGCCGACGCAGTTGGTGGCCAACCTGTTTGAGCAAGCGTTGGCGCAACAGGGGATCACGGTGCTGGGGCGTCGAGTCATCGGCGGTGCAAGTCCGGCTGCGGCGACGGTGTTGGCCGAGCATCAATCGGCGCCGTTGCAGGAACTGATCACGCCGTTGCTCAAGCTTTCGAACAACAACATGTCTGAAGCCTTGCTCAAGGCCATGGGTCGCAAGGCGTCTAACAGTGGCACGGCGGCGGCGGGTGCGGTGGCGGTTGCCGGGTTTCTCAAGCGCCAGGGGCTGGATACGACGGCGCTGAACCAAGTCGACGGTTCTGGTCTGTCGCGGCTTAACCTGGTGTCGTCGCAAGCCATCACCGATCTGTTGTTGGCCTCGAGTAAACAGCCATGGTTCAACGCCTGGTACAACGCGCTGCCGATTGCCGGCAACACCGACCGCATGACCGGCGGCAGCCTGCGCTATCGCTTGCGCGGAACGCCGGCGGAAAACAACCTGCATGCCAAGACCGGTTCCATGGGCGGCGTATCCTCATTGAGCGGCTACATCACCGACGCTCGCGGGCACCGGTTGGTGTTCTCCATGATCACCAACAATTATGTGGTGGCCGGCGCGCAGGTGAAGGCCTTGGAGAATCGCGTGGCGGTGGCCCTGTCAGGCTGGGACGATTGATTCAGGGCTGATAGCCCATCCGCCAACTCACGGCCCGGGTCGCCGCCAGCAAGTGCTGCGCCGCCGGGCCATCTTCGTCGGCGTGGAACAGTGAGGTGGGGCCGACCACGGTCATCACCGCCGCCACTTGCCCGACCGCGTTGAACACCGGCGCCGACAACGCATCCACGCCCGGCATCAGCAGGCCATGCACAAAGTGCAGACCACGCTTGCGAATCTCTTCGCACGCGGTGGCGTAGGCCTGATCGTCGGCCAGAGCATGGGCAATACCGGCCTGAATCTCCCGCTCACGCAATTCCACGGTTTCCCGCGACGGCAAATAAGCGCTGAACACCAGCCCGGTGGACGAGCTGAGCAGCGGCAAAACCGAACCCAATTGTGTCACCACCGTCACCGCACGCACCGCTGGTTCGATATGCACCACGGTTGCGCCCTGGTTGCCCCAGACCGCCAAGAAGCAGGTTTCATTCAATTCGTCGCGCAGTTCCGCCAGGGGCATAGCGCCGACTTTCAGCACATCCATACTGCCCAGTGCGGCCAGGCCCACGCGCAGGGCTTCGCGGCCTAGGCCATAGTGATTGGTGGCGGTGTTCTGCTCGGCAAAACCTGAGGCGATCAACGCCTGCAAATAGCGATGGACCTTGCTCGCAGGCATTTGCACATGTTCGGCCAGGCGTGACAGCGAGGTGGCCGGCGACAGTTCCGCCAGGGCCTTGAGGATATCGGTGCCCACTTCGGCCGAGCGGACTTTCTGTTTACCGGTGTCGCGGGGCTTTTCCATGGAGGGGCGAGAATCCGAGAGATGAATGGGCGTCTTTATAGCTTGACGGTCGATAGTGATCAAATTACGTTATGCGTAACTGGATTACGATAAAAACAACTTCCGCATTGAGGATGATCCATGAACCTCGAATACCTGTCGGGCTTCGGCAATGAATTCGCCAGCGAAGCCCTGCCCGGCGCGCTGCCCGTTGGTCAGAACTCGCCACAAAAAGCGCCCTACGGCCTCTACACCGAACTCTTCTCCGGCACCGCGTTCACCATGGTGCGCAGCGAAGCCCGTCGCACCTGGCTGTACCGCATTCAGCCTTCGGCCAATCACCCGGCGTTCGTCAAGCTGGAGCGTCAACTGGCCGGTGGTCCGCTGGGCGCGGTGACGCCGAATCGGTTGCGCTGGAACCCGTTGGATATTCCCAGCGAGTCGACAGATTTTGTCGATGGCCTAGTGGGCATGGTTGCCAATTCGGGGTCGGAAAAACCGGCTGGCATCAGCATCTACAACTACCGCGCCAATCGGTCGATGGAGCGGGTGTTCTTCAACGCCGATGGCGAACTGTTGATCGTTCCCGAGCAGGGCCGCCTGCGCATCGCCACCGAACTGGGTGTGTTGGACGTTGAACCGCTGGAAATCGTCGTGCTGCCACGCGGCCTTAAGTTTCGCGTGGAACTGCTGGATGCCCAGGCGCGCGGCTACGTCGCTGAAAACCACGGCGCCCCGCTGCGCCTGCCGGACCTGGGGCCCATCGGCAGCAACGGCCTGGCCAACCCGCGCGATTTCCTCACGCCGGTCGCCCACTATGAAGACCTCAAGCAACCGACAACGCTGGTGCAGAAATTCCTCGGCGAACTGTGGGCCTGCGAACTCGACCATTCGCCGCTGAACGTCGTCGCCTGGCACGGCAATAACGTGCCGTACAAATACGACTTGCGCCGTTTCAACACCATCGGCACGGTGAGTTTTGATCACCCGGACCCGTCGATCTTCACCGTATTGACCTCGCCCACCAGCGTGCACGGCTTGGCCAACCTCGACTTCGTGATCTTCCCGCCGCGTTGGATGGTGGCCGAGAACACTTTCCGACCGCCGTGGTTCCACCGCAACCTGATGAACGAATACATGGGGCTGATCCAGGGCGCCTACGATGCCAAGGCCGAAGGCTTCCTGCCCGGCGGCGCGTCGCTGCACAGCTGCATGAGCGCCCACGGCCCGGACGGCGAGACCTGCACCAAGGCGATCAACGTGGAGCTGGCGCCGCACAAGATCGATAACACCATGGCCTTTATGTTCGAGACCAGCCAAGTGCTGCGCCCGACCCAATTCGCCCTGGAATGCCCGCAGCTGCAAAACACTTACGACGCGTGCTGGGCCTCGCTGCCCGCCACCTTCAACCCGAACCGGAGATAACCCATGACTCAACCAACGCTTACCCGCAGCTGGGTGGCCTCCGCCAACGGTCACGCGGACTTCCCTCTGCAAAACCTGCCATTGGGCGTGTTCAGCATCAAGGGCTCGGCACCGCGCAGCGGCGTGGCGATTGGCGACTCGATCCTCGACCTGCACGCCGCACTGGACGCCTTTGAAGGCCAAGCCCGACGTGCCGTTGAAGCGACCGCTGGCGGCCAGTTGAATGCGTTTTTCGAACTGGGCCGTGGCCCGCGCGTTGCCCTGCGCGAGCGCCTGCTCGAATTGCTCGCTGAAGGCAGCCCGCTGCAAACGCGTGAGGCGCAGGTTCTGCACCTTGCCGCCGATTGCCAGATGCACTTGCCGGCAAAGATCAATGACTACACCGACTTCTACGTCGGCATCGAACACGCGCAAAACGTCGGCAAACTGTTCCGCCCGGATAACCCCTTGCTGCCGAACTACAAGTACGTGCCGATTGGTTATCACGGCCGCGCGTCGACCATTCGCCCGTCGGGCACCGATGTTCGTCGCCCTAAAGGCCAGACGCTGCCGGCCGGTCAAACCGAGCCGACCTTTGGCCCGTGTGCACGCCTGGACTATGAGTTGGAACTGGGCATCTGGATCGGCCAGGGCAATGTCATGGGCGACTCGATTGCCATTGGCGACGCAGCCGAACATATCGCCGGCTTCTGCCTGCTCAACGACTGGTCGGCGCGCGATATTCAGGCTTGGGAATACCAGCCGTTGGGGCCGTTTCTGTCCAAGAGCTTTATCACCAGCATCTCTCCATGGGTGGTGACGGCCGAAGCGCTGGAGCCTTTCCGCAAAGCGCAACCGGCACGGCCCGAGGGTGACCCGCAACCGCTGCCGTATCTGTTGGATAAACGTGATCAGGCCGCTGGCGGCTTTGATATCGAATTGGAAGTGCTGCTGACCACCGTTTCGATGCGCGAACAAAACCTGACGGCCCATCGCCTGACGCTGAGCAACACCCAGCACATGTACTGGACCGTGGCGCAAATGGTTGCGCACCACAGTGTCAACGGTTGCCAGTTACAGGCCGGTGACCTGTTTGGTTCGGGCACTTTGTCGGGGCCGCAAGCGGGGCAATTCGGCAGCCTGCTGGAAATCACCGAAGGCGGTAAAAAGCCGATTGAACTGGCCTCTGGCGAGGTACGCAAGTTCCTCGAAGACGGCGACGAAATCATCCTGCGCGCCCGTTGCAACCGTGAAGGGTTTGCTTCCATCGGCTTCGGCGAATGCCGTGGCACTGTGGTCGCGGCGCGCTAAGAGGGCAGGGCGATGGAACTCTATACCTATTACCGCTCCACCTCGTCATACCGGGTGCGTATCGCCCTGGCGCTCAAGGGTTTGGACTTCACGGCAGTGCCGGTCAACCTGCTGGTGCCGCCGGGCGGTGCCAATCGCCAGCCGGAATACCTGGCGATCAACCCACAAGGTCGGGTACCGGCGTTGCGTACGGATGAGGGTGAGTTGTTGATTCAGTCGCCCGCGATCATCGAGTACCTGGAAGAACGTTATCCACAGGTGCCGCTGCTTTCCAAGGACTTGGCGACCCGCGCCCATGAGCGTGCGGTGGCGTCGATCATCGGCTGCGATATTCATCCGTTGCACAATTCCAGCACCCAGAACCTGCTACGGCAATGGGGGCATGATGAGGCGCAATTGCTGGAGTGGATCGGCCACTGGATCAGCCAGGGATTAAGTGCGGTGGAGCAGTTGATTGGCGATAAAGGCTTCTGCTTTGGTGAGCAGCCGGGGATGGCCGATGCATTCTTGATTCCTCAGCTGTATGCGGCGGAGCGCTTCAAGGTGCCGTTGGCGGCCTATCCCCGCATTGCGCGAGTGGCGGCGCTGGCGGCGCAGCATCCGGCATTTATCAAGGCCCACCCCGCCAATCAGCCGGATACACCCTAAGCCAGCTCCCACATGTTGATCGGCGTCACCCTTATAAAAATAATAGGTACCTTGCGATGCACAATCAGATTGCCAGCTTTCGCGCGGCACTCGACGCCCGTCCGGTGTCGCGCTATCAGTGGTTGATTCTCCTGTTGCTGGCGCTGCTGCTGGTAACCGATGGCTACGATGCCCAGGTGCTGGGTTATGTAGTGCCGGCGCTGGCCAAGGATTGGGGCCTGGAAAAAGCCGCGTTCGGTCCAGTGTTCAGTGCCAACCTGCTGGGGCTGACGTTGGGCTCGCTGTTGGTAACGCCGCTGGCGGATCGGTTTGGTGTGCGACGTATCCTGTTGGGCTGCGTGCTGATCTACGCCAGTCTCACGGTGCTGATGGTGTTTGCTAATTCGCTGACCACGCTGATGGCCGCGCGGTTTATCTGCGGCATCGGCATGGGCGGCGCGATGCCGAGCGCCATGGCGTTGATGTCGGAATATTCCCCACCCCGAATGCGCACTTTGATGGTGACCTTGGCCGCATGCGGCTTCTCATTCGGCGGTGCAGCGGGTGGGTTTGTGGCGGCAGGGTTTATCGAAGGCTACGGTTGGCAGGCGGTATTCCTGGCGGGTGGTGTGACCCCGTTGTTGCTGTTCCCCTTTCTGTTTTGGCTGTTGCCGGAATCCTTGCCGCGTCTGCTGCGTGATGCGCCGCCGTATACACGGCTGCAAAAGGTCACAGCGCGCATGCTGCCGACCTGGCAACCGCCAGAGGCGAATGAGGCAGAGAACCTCCAGGAACAGGGCAGCAAACTGACGGTGGTAGAGCTGTTCCGTAACGGCTACGCGCGCCCGACCGTGCTGATTTGGGCGACCTTTTTTGTCAGCCTGATCCTGCTGTATTTCATGATCAGCTGGCTGCCGTCGCTGCTACTGGAAAGCGGGCTGGCGCTGAAGGAAGCCAATCTGGTGACCTCAATGTTCCTGTTCGCCGGCACTTTGGGCGCCATTGGCATGGCCTGGTTCGCCGACCGTCTGAAAAGCAAAGTGCGGTTGCTGTCCGGCGTGCTGGCGGCGGCTGCGGTGTGCACCATCCTGCTGGGCCTGAACCATGACAATCCGCGCTATCTGGTAGCCAGCGTGTTTGCCGCTGGGTTCTGCATCATCGGTGGTCAACTGACGCTCAACGCGTTCGCCAGCAACTTTTACCCTGCGCACGTACGAGCGACTGGCACCGGCTGGGCATTGGGCGTGGGGCGGTTTGGGTCAATCCTGGGGCCGTTGTTTGGCAGCATGCTGCTGGCAATGCATATTCCGGTGCAGCAGATTTTCTTCTTCTGCGCGATTCCGGCGGTGATTGCGGCGCTGTTGATCATTCAGGTGCGCTCGCCTGGGGCCATTGCACCGAAGGGGCCACTGCATGGCGATATTCTTAAGGCGCCACAGTCTTAGTGCACTACCGAGTTGGGCGGCAGATGCCCCAGCCGCTCGGTCAGGCGCAGGCGCTGGATCGGGTCCTCGCTGAGCAACAAGGCGTGTTCCAGGTCAAAGCGCTCAGCGCTCGGGCAATCCAGGCGTTGGTACAAACTGGCGCGTGCCAGGTAGTCGGCGGCGCTGGCATTGCCCAATTCCAGCACGCGTTCTGCGTCGATCAGGGCGTCCAGCGGGGCGTCGTTGGAGAGGTGCAGTTGGCGCAGGTTGCGTGACAGCCGTTGCAGAATCGAGCGGGGTTCGGCGGTGTGCAGGTGGTCGGCCTGCAACTTGAGATTCGGCCCGTACTGACGGTGCAATAGCTCGCGGCAGTCATTGGGGTACAGGCGTCGACCGCCGCAGGGGTCCAGCAGGTGGTCGGCACCGGGCACCCGTAGCAGGAAATGGCCCGGGAAGTTCACACCTACCATGGGAATATTCAACCGCCGCGCCATCTCAAGCGCGATCAGCCCCATGGCCAAGGGCTGCCCGCGTTTGCGCTGCAATACCTTGTCCAGCAGGGCCGCGGCGGGACGCAGCGGGGTGAAATCGTCCTGGGCAAACCCCAGGTCATTCATGCGCCGTAGCAAGGGTTGGCCAAGTTCATCCGCCGGCAGCATGGGCATGCCCACGCCGACCTGTTGTTGCAGCAATGCCAGGTCTTGCAGGATCACCAGCGGCTGTACGGTCGGGTCGTGCTCTGCGGCAATCCACAGCGCGGCTTCAAATAGCGCTGTGGGTGAGCGGTCCAGGCAGGCGAAAAAGGCTTTGCGGGGATTCATTGCGTTCTCCGGCGGATGCTCTCGTTTTATCCTTGCTGTAGATTTTCGTCCAGTGACTTGAGAAATATCCTGCCTGCTTATGTCGCAGGGTCCGGGAAATCGGGCGGCTTATTCCAGCGTGCTTCGGCATTTTTTTGCCGCAAGCCTATACTTGGGCCTCTACCAGAAGTGATTCGGGAGCTTGACGATGTTTGCTCTCATGCACAGCACCCGCCTTGAATCGCTGCACCTGAGCGTCGACCCGGTGACCGGGCTGAAGGCGATCATAGCCATTCACAACAGCCGCCTGGGCCCTGCCTTGGGCGGCTGTCGTTATCTCTCTTACCCCGACGATGAAAGTGCCGTGGCCGATGCCGCGCGCCTGGCCCAAGGCATGAGCTACAAAGCCGCCCTGGCCGGCCTGCCGGTGGGCGGCGGCACAGCGGTGATCATCCGCCCCGTGCATGTGGAAAGTCGTGCGGCGCTGTTTGAGGCGTTTGGCCGTTGCATCGAAAAACTCGACGGCCGCTTCATCACCGCGATCGACAGCGGCACCTCGGTCGCCGACATGGATTGCATCGCCCAACACACCCGCTTCGTCACCAGCACCACCGCCGCCGGCGACCCCTCGCCCCATGCCGCCATGGGCGTGTTCACCGGCATCCGTACCACAGCCATGGCCCGCTTGGGCAGCGACAACCTCGAAGGCCTGCGGGTAGCGGTCCAAGGCTTGGGCAATGTCGGTTACGCCCTGGCCGAACAACTGCATGCGGCGGGCGCCGAACTGTTGGTCAGCGATATCGACCATGGCAAGGTGCAACTGGCGATGGAGCAGCTCGGCGCCCATCCCATCGCCAACGACGCCCTGCTCAGCACCCCCTGCGACATCCTCGCACCCTGCGGTCTTGGGTCCGTATTCAACCGGGTCAGCGTCGGCCAACTGCGTTGCGCGGCGGTAGCCGGCTCCGCCAGCACACAACTGACCAATCTGGACATAGCCGACCAGTTGGAGGGACGCGGCATCCTCTACGCCCCGGACTACGTGATCAACTCTGGTGGCTTGATCTACGTTGCCCTCAAACACGGCGGCGCAGACCTTCCCGACATCACCGCTCACCTGTCGAACATCGGCACGCGCCTCACGGAAATCTTCGCCCACGCTCAAGCCGAAAAACGCTCACCCGCACGCGTTGCGGATGAGTTGGCCGAACGCCTGCTGTACCAATAAGCCAGGCATTAAAAAGGCCCTGAATCGATGATTCAGGGCCTGTTCAATTCGGGCTTTACTCCGCCGGAGCGTTCAGCAACTCGGACAACGCGTCCGGCTGGCTCTTGAACGCCTTGGCAAATACATCGCGGTTTTTCGCCATGTAGATCCCGGCTTCTTCCACCTGCTGCTCGCTCAAGGACGGCACGGCTTTTTGCAACACTTCTGCCAGCAACTCAGCGAGTTCAAGCATCTTGTCATGACGGTCAGCTTCGGCTTTATCCATGAACAAACGCTCCAGATCTCGGCTGCTGCGGTATACCACTTCGACGGCCATTCACCACCTCACATGCCTTCACGATAGTTGTCTTTTGCGACTACTGTATTTATATACAGCAAAAAGGATAAGCCAAACCGCAGGGTTTGGGTAGCAGCTTTTTAATGTAGCCCGTAAAAACAGGTTTGGAGTGCCTCATATCACGCCGCCATCATCTTATACCGGCCGCTGGCCTTTTTTCTGCATGCAGAGCAGCCGTCATGTCCATCCCGTATTATCCGGTCGAATCGACCTAAGGAAGCATCATCGTGAAAATCAACTGGGCTGAAAAGCTGCGCCAGAATGTACACGGGCTAGCCGAATCCCTGGGCAATCTGTTTGTCGAGACGTTCCACTACCTGGCGTTGTTCGCCATTGGTGCGGTGACCGCCTGGGCGGCGGTGATGGAATTTCTGGGGATGCTGGAGAATGGGCATATCAAGATCGATGACATCTTGCTGCTGTTCATCTACCTGGAGTTGGGTGCGATGGTCGGGATTTATTTCAAGACCAACCACATGCCGGTGCGTTTCCTGATCTACGTGGCGATCACTGCGTTGACGCGTCTGCTGATCTCCAACGTGTCGCACCACAACCCGCCGGACATCGGCATCATCTACCTGTGCGGCGGGATTCTGCTGTTGGCGTTCTCGATTCTGGTGGTGCGCTACGCCTCGTCGGCGTTCCCGTCGGTGAAGATCGAAGGCCCGCGTCGTAAGGGGCAGGCGAGCCAGGAAACCGAAAAGGGCGAGCTTTAAAGCCCGACGCTGAAGGGCAGGGGGTGGTTGGGTGGCCGTTGCAACAATTTGTGACTATCCCCGTCCGTCATCACCGCCAGGATCTCCATGGCGCTGTGGCCCTGCTCAATGGCGATGCCGAACTGAATACTTTGTACCAGGCGTTTAAGCCGTTGCGGGTCGTTGCGTTGCTCGGCGCTGATCATGCGCTTGGCCACCACGCCACCCTCGTTTGACAGGGTGAGCATGATGCTGCCGTCCAGCCGTTGGATACTCAAATTGACGCGGTATTTGGGCGTGAAGGTGTCGGTGATGATCTGAAAAGGATTGTCCATGGTGCGTTACCGCCTGATAAGAACATGCAGTCATTGACGACCGGCGTCGGGATTAGTTCGCGTTTCCTGACCACCGGCCATTCACTCGCTGAGGTTTTCACAAGGTCCGTTTCCCTCAAGAGCTGTACAGCAAAGGGCGTGCCGTAGACGGCGCCAGCTCGATATTGCAGGCGAAAAAAAGGCGAACCGAGGTTCGCCTTTTTGTTGGGTGACCTGTTTCAGGGCAGCACGGAAAAAACGATCGCAGACAGCGCAATCAGCCCGATCACCACCACAAACACGTTGGACACCTGCCCCGAATACTGGCGCAGAGATGGCACGCGGCGGATGGCGTACATCGGCATCAGGAACAGCAGGCACGCGATGATCGGCCCGCCCATGGTTTCGATCATGCCCAGGATGCTTGGGTTGAAGGTAGCCACGGCCCAGCAGGTCAACACCATGAATAGCGCGGTGCTACGTTCCAGCCACTTGGACGACATCGAGCGGTTGCGACCGCGCAGGGATTTGACGATCAGCCCTTGGAAGCCTTCGCTGGCGCCGATGTAGTGGCCAAGGAAGGATTTGGTAATGGCCACCAGCGCGATCAACGGCGCGGCGTAGGCGATCACCGGGGTCTGGAAGTGGTTGGCCAGGTACGACAGGATTGAAATGTTCTGCGCCTTGGCAGCCGCCAAATCAGCCGGCGACAGGGCCAGCACGCAGCTGAAGCAGAAGAACATCACGGTCAGCACCATCATGCCGTGGGCCGTGGCCAGGATGCCGCTGCTTTTGCGCTCGGCTTGGGCGCCGTACACGCGTTTCTGGTCGACGGCGAACGCAGAGATGATTGGCGAGTGGTTGAAGGAAAACACCATCACCGGGATCGCCAGCCACAGGGTCTTGAAGAACAGTGGCAGGGGCATGCCATCAGCGGCGGAGGCAAAGAACGCACCGTTCCAGTTCGGGACCAGACTCACGGCCAGCAACAGCAGGGCGGCGACGAACGGGTACACCAGCACGCTCATGGCCTTGACGATTACGCCCTGGCCGCAACGCACAATAGCCATCAGGCCAAGAATGAGCAGCAAGGACAGGATCGCCCGAGGCGGCGGTGCCATGTGCAGTTGGTGTTCCATGAAACTGCTCAGGGTGTTGGTCAGCGCCACGCTGTACACCAGCAGGATCGGGAAGATTGCAAAAAAATACAGCAGGGTGATCAGCTTGCCCGCGCCGACGCCGAAGTGCTCTTCGACCACTTCGGTGATGTCGCCGGATTTGCCTGACAGCACGAAGCGCGTCAGCCCACGGTGGGCGAAGAAGGTCATCGGGAAAGCCAGCAGCGCCAGCACGATCAGCGGCCAGAAACCGCCGACACCGGCGTTGATCGGCAGGAACAAAGTACCCGCGCCGATCGCTGTGCCGTAGAGGCCGAGCATCCAGGTGGTGTCGTGTTTGGTCCAGCCGGTTGTAACGGTGTTTGTTACGGCAGAATTTTCGGCAGCAGGTGTACGTACATCGGTCATCGTTATTGCCTCGTTATTATTTTTGCGCGGGCTCACGTATGGGGCGGGTAGAAGTGCTCCGATCAGCACTCCACCCAGCTGACCGCCAGGCCGCCCCGTGAAGTTTCTTTGTATTTGTCATGCATGTCGGCGCCTGTATCGCGCATGGTGCGGATCACCCGGTCGAGGGAAATGAAGTGCTTACCGTCACCGCGCAAGGCCATTTGCGTGGCGTTGATCGCCTTGACGGCGGCGATGGCGTTGCGCTCGATGCACGGCACTTGCACCAAACCGCCGACTGGATCGCAGGTCAGGCCCAAGTTGTGTTCCAGGCCAATTTCGGCGGCGTTTTCCAATTGCTCAGGCGTTGCGCCGAGGATATCGGCCAAGCCGGCGGCAGCCATGGCGCAGGCCGAGCCGACTTCGCCCTGACAGCCGACTTCGGCGCCGGAGATTGAGGCGTTTTTCTTGCACAGGATGCCGACAGCGGCAGCGGCAAGGAAGAAATTGACCACGTCGTCGTCGGACGCATCGGCGTTGAATTTCATGTAGTAGTGCAGCACTGCGGGGATGATCCCTGCCGCGCCATTGGTCGGCGCGGTGACCATGCGTCCACCGGCGGCGTTTTCTTCGTTGACGGCGAGGGCGAACAGGTTGACCCATTCCATCGCCGACAAGGTCGACGTAATCACATTCGGCTTGCCGATTTCCAACAGGCTACGGTGCAATTTAGCGGCGCGGCGCGGCACATCCAAACCACCTGGCAAGATGCCTTCATCGCGCAGGCCTTGCTCCACGCACTCGCGCATCACCGACCAGATATGCAGCAAGCCGTTGCGGATTTCTTCGTCGCTGCGCCAGGCGCGTTCGTTGGCCATCATCAGTTCGGAAACCCGCAGGCCGTGCTTGTTGCACAGGGCCAGCAGCTCGACGGCGCTGGAAAAGTCGTAGGGCAATTCCACGTCGCTGGTCGGCGCGATACCCGACTCAGCCTCAGCGGCTTCGATGATGAAACCACCGCCCACCGAGTAATAGGTTTGTTCGCTCAGCAGGCCGTTTTCGCCATAGGCGTGCAGGGACATGGCGTTGGGGTGGTAGGGCAGGCTTTCGTCCAGCAGCAGGAGGTCTGTGTGCCAGTTGAAGGAAACTTTCTGCTTGCCTGCGAGCAACAGCTGACCGGACTCGCGCAATTGTTGGATACGCGCGTTGATCGACGTGGGGTCGACTTGGTCCGGCCATTCGCCCATCAGGCCCATTACGCAGGCGCGGTCGGTGGCATGACCGACGCCGGTGGCGGACAGCGAGCCGTATAGACGCACTTCAACGCGGCGGGTGTCGCTCAGCAAATGCTGGTCGATCAGTGCTTGAGCAAAGGTCGCTGCCGCCCGCATCGGGCCGACGGTGTGGGAGCTGGACGGACCAATGCCCACCTTGAATAGATCGAAAACACTGATAGCCATGCTAAAGCCTTACAAGCAATGGAGTAGAAATCGCTGCCATGTTTTGTAGGACGAGCGGAATTGGCGCGATACTGATCCTCTGGATCGGCACTGACCAACGAATTATCCTAAGACACCCTTTAGCAGGACTAAACTCTATGAGCCGCCATCTTCATGGCCAGACCTACGTCTGGTTGCACGTTTTTTCCTGCGCCGCGCGGCATCTGTCATTCACCCGCTGCGCCGAAGAACTGCACATCACGCCGGGGGCGGTGAGCCAGCAGATTCGCCAATTGGAAGAGCGTCTAGGGTTTCGACTGTTTCATCGGCGCGCACGTGGGGTAGAACTCAGTGCCGAGGGGCAGCGGTTGGCGGCGACGGTGGGGGAGGCTTATGGCAGCATCGATGCGGAATTGCAGCGGTTGGACGCGGGCATGATCAGCGGCACCTTGCGCCTGCGCTCGATCCCGTCGTTTCTCGGCAAGTGGCTGACCCCGCGCTTGCCGCGTTTGCAGCAGCGCTTTCCGGATATCCAACTGCGCATGGTGGCTGAAGACAGCAGCATCGCCTTGCACGAAGGCGACTTCGACCTGGCTATCGATTTGAATGACGGCAGCTACCCCGGCCTGTTATCCACAGCCTTGTTGGACGAGCAGATATTTCCGGTCTGCGCCCCCAGCCTGCTGCGCGGTCGACCGCCGTTGCATGGCCCGGCAGATCTGATGCATTTCCCCCTGCTGCACGACATCACCGCTTGGCGTGGAAGTTATGAATACGCCGAGTGGGAGTTTTACCTGAATGCCATCGGCTACCACGATGCCGACGTGCGGCGTGGCCACACCTTCAACCGCAACCACCTGACCATCGAAGCCGCCATCGCCGGCATGGGCGTGGCCATCGCCCGGCGTACGCTGCTCAACGATGAGCTGGAACGCGGCACCTTGATCGTACCGTTCGGCCTCGCCGTGCCCAACCACAAACGCTACGTGTTGCTGTATGCGCCGGGCGCGCTGAGCCATCCGGGTGTGCGGGCGGTGCATGACTGGCTGGTGGAGGAAGCAGGGATTTTTCGCGGATTGCACCCGTTGGGAGAGGGGCAATTATGAGGATCGCGGGGGGGGTAAGAAGATGTAACTAACTCCCCACCCTAACAGCGTTTTTGCTCGTAGTCAGACTTAATTTGTAATGTGGGATTTATCTTTGCAAAGGGCTTGAATTGTTTCTCTGACTGCTCAATTGTGTCATCAAGAGGTCATGGTTTCACCGCATCGGTGTTGCAGTTGTGACCTCTCGCGAGCTAGCTGAAATAAGGGAAAAACTATGCAAATCCAAGTCAATAGCGATAACCATATTGAAAGCAGCATCCGACTGGAGGAGTGGGTACGTACCACCATTGAGAGCACGCTTGAACGTTATGAAGAGGACCTGACACGCGTCGAGGTCTATCTGAAAGATGAGAACGGCGACAAGCCGGGCCCACATGATTTGAGTTGCCGCCTGGAAGCGCGGCCAAAGGGCCATCAACCGCTCTCGGTGCTGCATAAGGCCGATACCCTGGAACAGGCGATCGACGGGGCCGCCACCAAGCTGGATCATGCGTTGGAACATTTGTTTGGCCGACTGCAAGGCAAGCCACGCGCTGCCGGGAAAAACCTGCCGGCCAACAAAGTGGATGAACACGCGCTTGAAGAGGAATTCCTGGAAAACGAAAACGCTGTCATTAACGGCTAACCGTTTTTTCACTTTCCACCTTAAAACGGGCCTGCAGATGCAGGCCCGTTTTCGTTTACTGGCCGCGCCGGAAGAAATACCCGCTCAACATCGCCAACCCACAAGCGCCCAAACCCGCAAACAGCATGGCCCAACCGGCGCCGTGACGCAGTGCTGCCTGGGTGTCGGTGAGGGTCATTCCCGCTACGTCCAGTTTGCCCACTGCAATGTTCTGGCTGATGGCCGGCCAATCCAATGCCGTGGTTTCGGGCAGCAGGCTTGCGAGGTGGTGGCTGATCCCGAGCAACAGCACCAGGCCCATCAGCGCGATGTTGAGCGCCAGGGTGATCAGCCGCGCGCTGAGGTCGATGCCCGAGGCCATGCCCGCGCGGTCAGCCGAGACTGAGCCGGTGGTGGTGTTGGTGGTCGGCGAGTTGGTCAGCGCCAATCCCACACCGGCGATCGCACAACTGATAAGTACCCAAATGATGCTCGGATACTGGGCAGCATTGGCTACGGCCATCGCCATAAAGCCCGCGCCCATCAAGCCCAGGCCCACAGGAATGATGCGTTCGGCGCCATAGCGCAGAGCCAGACGCTCGGCCAGCGGCGGGACCAGCAAGGTGGGTAGGGTGTAGGCGAGCAACGCGCCGCCGGTGGTCATCGTGTCGTAGCCCAGGCCCGCCTGGAAGTAGAGCGGCAGATAGATCATGAATGGCCAGAAGCTGAAGTTCATGCCGATCGAGCCCATCAGCGCGCCATTGAAACGCTGGATGAGGAACACCGAGAAATCGAACATCGGGTGTGCGCTGCGTCGCTCAATAAAGATGAACAGCAGCAGCCCTGCCAGCGACAAACCTGCCCAACCCAGCATGGCCGGTGTGCTAAAGCCGTTCTCGGTGCCTTGGGTGATGAAGTACACCAGCGCGAACACCGACAGGGTCAAGGTGAGCATGCCCGCGATGTCGAGACGATGGCCGGCCGGGTCGCGGGATTCCTGCACGCTGATGCGCAGCAACACCAAGGTGAGCAGGGTGAGTGGCACATGTACCAGGAACACCCAGCGCCAGTCTGCTACTGCCAGAATCAACGCCCCCACCATCGGCCCGAAACCCAGGCCCACACCCGCGATCACGCCCCATACGGCGAAGGCACGCGCACGGGCGGCCGGTTCACGGAACTGGTGCGAAAGAATCGCGAACTGGCAGATCATCATCGCCCCGGCGCCCACGCCCTGGACGAAACGTGCGGCGATCAGTGTAGAGGCATCGTTTGCCAACCCACACGCCAACGAGGCCAGTCCGAACAGCCACAAACACAACACCAGCATGCGCCGACGGCCGAAGCGATCGGCCAGTGTGCCTGCCGCCATCAACACGCTGGTGCAGGCCAGGGTGTAGGCATTCATGATCCATTGGGCATCCTGGAAGCCGGTGCCCAGTTGCAGCTCGAGGGTGGGCAGGATGACGGGCACGCTGGAAATTTCCAGGCCGAACATCAGCGCCACCAGGCACACGGCGGTGAGGGCGAGGCCATTCCTGGCGGTACGCGGGGGGCTGACGGCCGATAACGTGGCGACGGGTGGCATGGGATTCTCCTGTTGATGGGGACCGAGCTATTCTCAGGGGAATCTGGTTCTTTATTTGTGATAAGTTTTCCGCTGATAAGGGAATCAAGGGCGACAATCCAATCATGGCCACTCCGCGTTTTGATGGCGTTGAACTCTTTCTGCAAATCGTAGAGAGCGGCAATCTGACTGAAGCCGCCGAGCGTCTGAACCTTACGCGCTCCGCCGTGGGCAAAGGGTTGGCGCGACTGGAGGCCCGCCTGGGGACGTGCCTGTTGCAGCGCTCCACCCGCCGTCAGCGTTTGACCGAAGACGGGCAGGCTTACTACGAGCATTGTTTGCGTGCGCTGGCGGAGCTTGAAGCCGCCGAATCGGTGCTGGAGAGTGGCCGGCAACAGCCGCGCGGACGGTTAAGAGCCAGCTTGCCGTTGGCCTTTGGTCACCACTATGCGGCGCCTGCGCTATGGGGGCTGATGGACCGTTATCCGGAATTGGAGATCGAGATTTCTTTTTCTGACCGGCTGGTGGACCTGGTGCAGGAAGGCTTCGACGTCGCGGTGCGCATTGGCCCGCTACCCGACACAGACCGCCTGAGCGCACGCCGCTTGGGTGAGCAATCCGTGGGGCTGGCCGCTTCGCCGGGGTACTTGCAACGTGTCGGACGGATTGAATGCATCGATGACTTGGTCGGTCACCGAGGCATAGCCTACCGCTGCAATACCTCGCATCGCTCGGGTGTGAAATCACTCCTGATGCTGGACGACCTCCAGGCCGTGGCCGATGCCGCCATCGCGGGCGTGGGCCTGGCCTGGTTGCCGAGTTGGCTGATTGCGCACTACGTGTTGCGTGGACAACTGGAAGTGGTACTGCCGAGCTACCGCGACCAGCCTTCGCCGATCCATGTCATTTGGCCAACCGCCTCGCATATGCCCGCCAAGACACGCTGCGCAATCGACGCGTTGGTCGCGGCCACCCCCAGTTGCCTGGCAGGCAGTTAGAACGCGATGGAGGTCTGCACGTACAGGGTGCGCGGCTCGCCGACGTATTTGCCCTTGTTGTTATCGTCGAATGAGCGCGTGTAGTACTGCTTGTTGAAGATGTTCTTCACGCCGACCGCCACGTTCAAATCCGACAGTTGCGGGCCGAAGTCATAGGCCGCGCGGCTGCTGAACAGCATGTAGCCTGGGATGCGCCCGTTGCTGCCGTCGGCACTTTCCGCCTGGGTATTGGCGTTGTCGGCGAACTGGCTGCTTTGGTAGCTGCTGTCTAGGTTGAGTTTCCAGCGGCCTTCGGTGTAGCCGACGCCAAGGGTACCTTTGTGCTTGGACGAGAAGGGCACGCGGTTGCCTTTGTTCGGGCCGTCTTCGCGGATGGTTGCATCGACGTAGGCGTAGGTGGCGTACACATCAAAACCTGCCAGTGCCGGGCTCAAACCATCGAGCGCGTAGTTGATGCTCGACTCGATGCCCTGGTGGCGCGTTTCGCCGCGGGCAATCACCGAGTCGTTGGTCTGGTTGCTGTCGTACTGGTTGTCGAAGTTGATCAGGAACGCACCGATTTCCGCACGCAGGCTGCCGTTGTCATAGCGCGTGCCGAGTTCCCAGGTGCGGGCTTTTTCCGGTTTCACTTCGCCGCTGGTCACGCGGTTCGGCATCTGGCTGTACTGCACGCTGCCGAACGAGCCTTCGGTGTTGGCGTAGAGGTTCCAGTCTTCGGTCAGGTGGTAGAGCACGTTCAACGCCGGCAGCGCGGTGTTGTAGTCGCCTTTGTATTTGACGCCTGTCAGGTTGTTGGTCTGCTGGGACTCGATCATCTCGTAGCGTACGCCCGGGGTGATGGTCCACTTGCCGATATCGATGCGGTCATCGACGAAAAACGCATTGGCTTCGGTGGCGCCTCGGGTGTCGCGGTCGTTGCGGCTGTTGGTGGTGGGCAGTTGCTGATTGGCGGCGATCGGCGTGCGGTAGCGCAACTCATGCCCGGCTTCATTGATATAGCGGTAGCCGACGCCCACTTCATGGCTGGTCGGGCCGAGGTCGAAGCCTTGGGCGAAGCGGGTTTCGAGGCCGCGCACCCAGTACTCGCGAGGCGACAGCGAAAGGAAGCTGCCCTGGTCCAGGTAACCATTGCGCAACGTGGTGGTGAAGAAGGTGTTGGCGGTGAATTCGCGGCGGTCTTCCTGGTAGCGGTAACCGGCGTTGAACATCGTACGGCGGCCCCAGAATTTGTCGTAGGGGCGGGTGGACTGGTACGGGTCGGCCTTGTAGTCCTTGACGTTCAAGCCGCCCGGCATATCAGCCTGGCCCTCGTAGTACTGCGCCATGGCGTTGAAGCTGTTGGCGTCGTCGAGCTGATATTTGCCTTTCAGGATCAGGTCGTCGATGTGTGTGTTGCTGTTTTCACGCCAGTCGCCACCACGGGTGCCGGAGTACAGGATCGCGCCGCCCAAGCCGTTGTCGGCAGTGCCGCCGGCCAGCAGGTTGCCGGTGGTTTTGAAACCGTCGTGGCTGGAAGACGGGCTGGTCTCGGTCTGCAAGCCACCTTTGACCGTCGGCGCGTCCGGGATCGCGCGGGTCACGAAGTTGACGATGCCGCCGACGTTTTGCGGGCCATAACGTACCGCGCCGCCGCCGCGTACCACGTCCACCGCGTCCATGTTGCCCATGCTGATTGGCGCGAACGACAGCTGCGGTTGGCCATAAGGCGCGAAAGGTACCGGGATACCGTCCATCAGTACCGTGGAACGCGATGCCAGGCGCGGGTTGAGGCCACGAATGCCGAAGTTCAGCGCCATGTCGTGGCTGCCGGTGCCGTTGTTGTCCGGGGCGTTGACGCCGGGAATGCGGTTGAGCACGTCGCGAGCTTGGGTCGCGCCCTGGCGTTCGAATTCTTCGCGGCGGATGACGTCACGTGCACCGGGGTGTTCGAATACGTTGGTTTGCGCCGCATCGCCGAGCCAGTCGCCGACCACGTTGGAGGTCTGCAGTTCGAGGGTGGCGGGGGCGTTGGCCGGTTGCAGGCTGTAGGCGTTGTCACCCTCGGCGCGGGCTTGCAGGCCGGTGCCTTCCAGGAGTTTTTGCAGGCCCTCGGCGGCGCTGTAATTGCCCGACAAACCACGGCTCTGCATGCCCGCCGTTACTTCGGATCCGAAGGAAATCAGCACGCCGGATTCGCGGCCAAATTGATTCAGGGCTGCTTCCAGTGACGCGGGGGCGATGTGATAGGGCTTGGCATCAGCGGCCATCACCTGCGGGAGCACGGTAAAGCTGAGGCTGGCGCCGAGAAGGAGTTGGCGCATAGTGCGGGCGAGAAGTGTCGGTTGCTGGGGCATGAAGGGCGGTCCTGAGAAGGTAGGATCAAGGTGGCTTTCCTTCTCTGTCACGCGAGGTGTGGAAAACGGCTCATGGTTTTCTAAAAATAATTCAGGCGCGTGCCTGAACGGTCACCCAGTAGCGGGTAAAACGCCGCACTTTGACTGGCAGGCTGACTTCCAGCAGGTCGAGAATGCGTTCGCTGTCGTCCAGCGGGTAACTGCCGGACAGCAACAGGTTGGCCACTTGCGGGTCGCAATTGAGCTGGCCACGACGGTAGCGGCCCAGTTCGGCGAGGAAGTCTTCCAGGCGCATATGCGCGGCCACCAGCATGCCGTCGGCCCAGGCGCCGCTGTTGGCATCGTTGGCGCGCGGGGTGTCCCAGCCTTTGCGGGTGAAATTGACCTGGCGCCCAGCCTCGACGGCCAGCGGCAGGCCGTTGTAGCTGTTGGGCATCACGTCGACGTGGCCCTCGAGTACCGCCAGTTGGGTGTGGTCGTTGAACTGGCGCACGTTGAGTCGCGCTGCCTGGCTGCTGAGCAGGCCTTGGCCAGTGAGTACCTTCAGTGGTGCATTGCCCGCGCGGGCGGTCAGCAGGATTTCGCCTTCAAGCAGGCGGATCAAGCGCTGCCGGCCATCGAAATGTACGTCCACCGCGCTGCCGGTGTTGAGCTGCAACTGGCTGCCATCAGCCAGTTGCACTTTGCGCCGCTGGCCGACGGGGCTGCGGTAGTCGGCGGTCAGAGGCGGCAAAACATGTTGCTGGCGTAAACCCCAGGCTGCGGCGGAACCGGCACCGAGGATCAACAGCAACTTCAAAGCCTGACGCCGGCTGCTGGATTTCGGTGCGTTCAGCGCGGCATGCGCCAGAGGCGAGGGCATGCCGCGCAGGCGCTGGTTGACGCTCTGGATCTGGTCCCACGCCCGTTGATGTTCGCTGTGGGCATCCAGCCATTGCTGCCAAGCTGCTTGTTTACGCGGGTTGAGCGCGCCTTGCTGCATTTCCATCAGCCAGTGCACGGCTTGTTCGGCGACTTGGGTTGAGAAGTTCATAGGGCAAAGTAGCAGCGCATGGCCGCTTTGTTCAGGTGGCGTTTGACCGTGGCGATGGAGATGCCCAGTTCGGCGCCGATTTGCTCGTAGGTCAGGCCGTCGAGCTGGGCCAGCAGGAAGGCGCGTTTGACAGGGGCGGGCAGGCCATCCAGCAGTTGGTCCAGTTCTAATAAGGTTTGCAGGATGATTGCGCGTTCTTCTTCCGACGGAGCCACGTGTTCGGGCATTTGCGCCAAGGCCTCGAGGTAGGCGCGTTCCAGGTCCTGTCGACGGTAGAAGTTGAACAGCACGCGCTTTGCGACGGTGGTGAGGAAGGCGCGAGGTTCGATCAGCGTCGGGGTTTCCCGTGCGGTGAGCACGCGAATGAATGTGTCCTGGGCCAGATCGGCCGCGCTTTCCGGGCAGCCGAGTTTGCGTCGCAACCAGCCGGTAAGCCAGTGGTGATGGTCGTGGTACAAGACTTCGACAGTGTTGGACGGCTGCAACGCGATCACTCCACAGTATTGGCATACTTTAGAGAACAAGAATTGTTCGCATTGTAGGGCGCGTGACAAGGTTCGGCAATCCGCCCGGACAGGTGATTCATCCGTTCTCTTTTGCTTATGAGAATATTTATCATTAATATTGCGCGCTGATGAACCTGGCGCCTCCCGCATGAAAAGCAAAACCTCACTTCCCGTCTCCTACCGCCTCGCCGTCACGTCGCGCGTGCTGGCTGCAGTGGTCGGCGGCTATCTGATGGCCTCCCTGGCGGCCGTCTGCCTGGCGCTGTGGATGCCTACATCCCGCGCCGATGCGGTGATCACCGGGATGATGAGTTCGTTTGTGTTCTACCTGTTGGCGGTGCTTTGGTGTTTCGCCTGCCGTACGGCGTGGCGCGCCTGGTTTGGCGTGATGCTGCCGAGCGCGATGTTTGCGACTCTGGCGGGCGTGGGGTTCTGGATGGCGCGCACATGAAAGAGGGCTTTCGCCAGGCCATGGCCTGGTTGCACACCTGGGCCGGTTTGATCTTTGGCTGGCTGCTGTTTGCGATTTTCCTGACCGGTACCTTGTCCTATTTCAAGGACGAAATTACCCACTGGATGCAGCCCGAAGTGCAGGCCTATCCATTGGACGATGCGCGCAGCCTGAGCGTCGCCCAAGCCTACCTGCAGCAACAGGCGCCGAATGCCGCACGCTGGTTTATCACCCTGCCGGACAGCCGCGACCCCGGTTTATCAGTGATGTGGCAAGACAAGATCGACCCCGGTAAGCGCCGCAACTTCATTCAAAAAACGCTCGATCCAATCACCGGCCAACCCATCCAGGCCCGGGAAAGCATGGGCGGCGACTTCTTCTATCGTTTTCACTACCAACTGCAAATGCCTCACCCCTGGGGCCGCTGGCTGTCGACCACCGCAGCCATGGTGATGTTCGTCGCGCTGATCACCGGCATCATCACCCACAAGAAAATCTTCAAGGACTTTTTCACCTTTCGTCCTCGCAAGGGTCAGCGCTCCTGGCTGGATGGGCACAATGCGGTGGGCGTGTTGGTGTTGCCGTTTCACTTGATGATCACCTACAGCAGCCTGGTGATTTTCATGAGCATGGTGATGCCGGCGCCTATCGTGGCTTCCTACGGCACCGACAGTCGTGCGTTCTTCAATGCGGCGTTCCCGAGTACTAACAATGCACCCGCGCTCGGCCAGCCGGGTAAGTTGCTGCCGCTGCTGCCGATGTATAAGCAAGCGCGCGAACAATGGGCGGGCGGGCATGTCGGACGGCTAGCGGTGAATAACCCAAGTGATGTGAACGCCTCGGTCAATGTGTTTCGCGCCGGCTCTGATCGCGTGGTGCATGATTTCTCCAGTACCGTGTCTTTCAATGGCACCACGGGTGAACTGTTGCGAGTGAGCGGCGAACCGTCCCTGCCAGCGGTCATCGGCGGTAGTTTCTATGGCCTGCACATGGGCCATTTCGCCGGCCCGGTGCTGCGTTGGCTGTACTTTATCTGCGGCCTGGCGGGCACGGCGATGATCGGCACCGGGTTGGTGATCTGGCTCGGCAAGCGCCAACTCAAGCACGCTAAAACCGGGGTCATGCCGTTTGAACTGCGGCTGGTGGAGGTGCTGAATATCGCCAGCATGTCTGGGCTGATGATCGCCATCGCCGCATTTTTCTGGGCCAATCGACTGTTGCCGGTGAGCCTCGCCGAGCGCTCCGGCTGGGAAGTACAGACCTTCTTTATTGCCTGGGGCCTGAGTTTGTTGCACGCGGTGCTGCGTCGAGGTCGCCAGGGCTGGGTCGAGCAATTGAGTGTCGGTGCGCTGCTGTTTGCCTCGATTCCACTGCTCAACGCAATCACCACGTCGCACCACTTGGGCGCTTCATTAGTGACAGGCGACTGGGCCATGGCCGGCTTCGACCTGACCTGCCTGGGCAGCGGCGTGTTCCTCGCTTGGGCGGCCTGGAAGATGCAGCACCGCACGGCGCCGCAACCCAAGGCTGAAGGCGTTCGTTCGTTGACACTCAAGCAGGAGGCGAACTGAATGCTCCTCGCGCTCTTGATGTGCTACGCCGGATTTTGCGCATTGTGCCTGTCCACCGACCGCCACCACGGCGAGCTGTTGCACGGCAAACCATCGCCCGGTCGACGCTTGAGTTTGCGTGCGGCCGGTTGGTTGCTGCTGACGCTGTCGATCTGGCCGGCCGTTGCGGTCACAGGTTGGAGCCAGGGTCTGGTGGAGTGGTGCGCCGTCTTGATGCTCAGCGCATTGCTGCTGGTGCTGCTGTTGCCGTATTGGCCAAGGCTGGCCTTGATCCTGGCGGGCGTCGGCCTGTTGACCAGTCCTGTTGCGGCCTTCGCCCTATTCTGAGCCTCTTATGATGATCAGCACCCCACCGGAATCTCAAGACAGCCAGCACACGGATGCGGCCGGTGGGCGTGCGCATTTCCTGCAAGTGTTTTTGTCCCAGCGTTCGCAAATGGAAGCACTGGTCAGTCGACGTGTCGGTTGCCGCGCCACGGCCGCCGACCTGGTCCAAGATTTGTTCCTGCGCTTCTGGCGCCGGCCGCTGGTGCAGGTCGAAGAGCTCAGCACCTACCTGTTGCGTTGCGCCGGCAACATTGCCATCGACCACCTGCGCAGCGAAGGCGCCCGTGTGCGCAGCAACGAAGGCTGGCTGCCGGAACAGCAAGACAACCAGGGTTCCGAACCCCAGGCTGCGCTTGAAGCAGGCAATGATTTGCGTCATGTCGAAGCCGCCCTGCGCAGCTTGCCGGAGCGCACCCGGCAGATTTTCCTGCTCAACCGTATTCACGGCCGCAAGTACGCGGAAATCGCCAAGGCCATGGGGTTGTCCCAAAGCGCGGTGGAAAAACATATGATGCGTGCCCTTGAAGCCTGCAAAGCCAGCCTTCGCGAACCATCTCCAGCACGCACGCCAGGGAAAGCACCGTGAACGTCATCCCCACGCCCGCCCAGGAACAGGCCGCACTCGACTGGTTGAGCCTGCTGCATGATCAGCCCAGCAGTGGCGACCAAGCCACGTTCAGCCGCTGGCTGCGGGCCGACCCTGCGCATGTCGAGGCCTATTCCCAGGCCCAGGTGTTGTGGGAGTTGAGCGAAGTGCCGGCCCGCACTTTGGCGAACGAAGATGCATTGGCCTTGCAGCGCTACCTCAAGGCGATGAACACCTCGAAGCGCTCGCGCGTCGTGCGTTGGTCCGGCGCCTTGGCCATGGCCGCGTGCCTGCTGGTGATGGTGTCGATGGGCGCCGGTTGGCAGCCGTCGCGTTGGGTCGATGACTTCGGCGCCGATTACGTGACGGCGCCGGGGGAGGTGAAGACCGTGATCCTGGCCGATCAATCCCAAGTCACCTTGGATGCCGACAGCGCCATCAGCGTGGATTTCGCCCACGGTGAACGCCACATCCAGCTGCGTCGCGGTGCGGGCTTTTTCAGCGTGACCCACACCGGCCAGTCCTTTGTGGTGGAGGCGGGCAGCGGTGAAGCGCGAGTGCTGGGCACGCAGTTCGAGGTGCGTCTGCAACCGGCTGGGGCCCAGGTCACGGTATTGTCCGGCCGGGTTGGTGTGACGCCATCCAAGCAGGGCCAGCAACAGATTCTGACGGCAGGCCAGCAAGTGACCTACGCCGAAGGTGTGGCGCAGCCCCAGCACCCGGTCGACAGCGAATCACGCCTGGCCTGGCGTGAGGGTTGGCTCAATTACTACAAGGCGCCGTTGGCCGATGTGGTCAAGGACCTGGGGCGCTATTACCCAGGTCGCATTCTGTTGCTCAACGATGAACTCGCTACCAAGCGCGTCAGCGGCAGCTTTCCCAGCAAAGACCCGCAGGCGGTGCTGAATGCCTTGCAAGCGGTGTTGGGGTTCGAGCAGCACAGCGTGTTGGGTCGGATGATTGTGTTGCGTTAGGTACATTCAGGGTCCGTTTTACCCCTCTCTACTCCTCACTCGGTCTCTGTAAGCCGCGCCTATCGCTGCATGCAGACCTTTCACCGAACCTTCATCGCAATTGCCAAAACCTGTCACCAAACGGTTACACGCGGCGTGGATCATCCCCGGGTTCCTGAGCGAGTGGTCAGGAAGGATCGCGTCGTCTGTCAGTCCAGGCCCGGCGCAACTGCCCCATACAACAGATCAATGTAAGTAAGGGATCTACCCGTGAACTACAACAATCTATCTGCCCTGCTTTTAGCAGCTGGCCTGGGTGGCTTTGCGCCGCTGGTTTTGGCGGACGACGCTCAGGACGTGGGTTCGGTGAATGTCGCCGGCAAACAAACCCTGGGCAACGGCCATATGATTCGGGAGGAAAGTGCCAAGGCGCGGTCGACGGTGACCAAGGAAGCCATGGATGAAATGTCGTCGACCGCCAACGCCATCGACAAACTCAAATACACACCGGGCATCAACGTTTCCAGTGACGACGCCAGCGGTACCAGCGGCACCAACTTCACCATGCGCGGGATGAACTCCGACCAGATCGGGGTTTCCGTCGACGGCGTGCCGATCAACGATTCGGGCAACTACAGCGTTTATTCAAACCAGATGGGCGACCCGGAAAACCTCGCTGAAGTATTTGTCACCCAGGGTTCCTCCGAGGCGGACGGCCCGCACATCGGCTCCAGCGGTGGCAACATCGGCATGATCACCCTTCGGCCGACCAAGGAGTCCGGGGTTTTCGCCAAACAGATCGTCGGTGCCAATGCCCTGCGCAAGACCTTCGTACGGGTGAACACCGGCGATTTCGGTGGCCTTAAGACTTGGGTGTCGGCGTCTCACCTTGAAGGTGACAAGTGGCGCGGTAGCGGCACCCTGCGCAGCGACAAAGTCGAGTGGAGCAGCCTGTTCGAAGACGGCAACGGCAACTCGACCCTGGCCACGGTGAAGTACAACAACCAGGAAAACTACAACTACAACACGCTGAGCAAAGCGCAATTCGAGAGCGAAGGGCGACGTAAGGATTACTCGGAAACGCCGGTCTACAAGTCGGGTTTGCTGTCTGCGTCCTACAAGCTCAACCGTAACCCGTTCGAAAGCGTCAACGCCACGCTCACCCAGCGCTGGCGCCTGCAAGACAACCTGTCGCTGACAGTCACCCCGTATTACTACTGGGCCAACGGTGGCAGTTTCAGCGGTCAGACTGCCTCCAACCTGGGGCCAAAGACCGATAAGGCCGGCAACTACGACCTGAGCAACCTGAAGTCGGCCAACTACTACCGTCCATCGTGGACCGAAACCTGGCGCCCTGGCGTCACCGCCAAAATGAAGTGGGACATCAACGAAGAACACAGCCTGGACTATGGCTACTGGTATGAACGCGCTCGCCAGCGCCAGACACAGCCATTTATCGGGATCAACAGCGAAGGCGCACCCAGCGATGTATGGGGTGACTACAACAGCGGCGGCCAGGTGGTCGACAAAAACGGCGCGACCGTACAAGGCCGCCACTACTACACCATCACCCCGGCACAAAAACTCTGGGTCCAGGACAGCTGGCAAGCCACGCCGGACCTGAGCTTTGTCGGTGGGGTGGCGTACCAATACGTCGAGCGCGACGGCAACAACCTGGGCAGCCTGTACGACAAACCGGAAAAACGTAACACCCGTTACCACCAGTTCTTGCCGAACTTCAGCGCCAAGTACCAGGTCGACGAGAGCAACCAGGCGTTCTACAACGTCACCCGCAACATGCGCACGCCACCGAACTATGTGCTGTACAACAAGGGCGACTCCGTCAGCCTGAAGCCTGAATTGAGCTGGAACCAAGAGTTGGGCTGGCGCTACACCGAAGACGCCATGGCGCTGAGCGCGACCCTGTTCTACATCAGCTTTAAGGATCGCCAACTGTCGACCACCGACCTGAACGGTGACTACGCGGTGATCAACGTCGGCAAAGTCGACAACAAAGGCCTGGAGTTGGAGTGGAGTGGTCTGTTGCCGCATAACTTCAACTACTACGCGTCTTACACCTACACCCAGTCCGAACAGAAAAATAATTTGCTGAGCAAGAACGTGCTGTTGCCGACGGCGGGCAAGCAACTGGCCAACGTGCCGGAAAACATGTTCAACCTGGTGTTCGGGTATGACGACTCGCGTTTCTACGGCAACATCGCGGGCAAGTACGTCGGCAGTTTCTACGGTGACTTGACCAACAACGAAAAAATCGACGGCCGTACCGTGTTTGACCTGAACGCCGGTATCTACTTGCCGGTGGACAAGAAAGTCATCAAGTCGGCGACGCTGCGGTTTTCGATGCTTAACGTGTTCGACAAGGAATACTTGAGCTCGGCGCGTACCGTGTCGTTCAACTCGGCACCGGTGAACGGCTTGGCGCCAAGCACGGCGTATTACAACGTGGGTGAAGAGCGTACGGCGATGGTGTCGCTGGAAGCCAACTTCTAAGCCAAATGTGGAGGGGCTTGGCCTGCGATGCAGACACCTCGGTATGTCAGCCTCACCGCGGTGAGGCTATCGCAGGCAAGCCAGCTCCCACACAAGCCAGCTTTCACAGCGTTTGGGTTACTTCAAGGCCGCCATAATTGCTTCTGGGTTGTAATCGCGAATCAGCGTTCCATTCACATCCACAAACGGAATCCCGCCTCCGCCCAACGCCTCATACGCCTTGCGCGCCTGGGCGTCCTTTTCGATATCGAACGCCTGGTACGGAATACCTTTCTGGTCCAGAAAGCGGCGGATCTGCTTGCAGTACCCGCACCACTCGGTGAAATAGAGCACCACACGCGCCGAAGTGCGTACCTGCTCCGAAACCACCTGCGAGGGGTTGAACAGCCGCTCGATCTTGCCCCAGTTCTGGATAACCACCACGACCAGCAACACCAACAGGACTTTCTTGAGGACCCCGCCGAGCATCAGTTACGGCGCTTGAGCTGGTCGGTCAGTTGGGTCGGCAGGCCTTTGATGATCAAGGTGCCGGCGGCTTCGTCGTACTCGATCTTGTCGCCCAGCAGGTGTGCTTCAAAGCTGATGGACAGGCCTTCGGCGCGACCGGTGAAGCGGCGGAACTGGTTGAGGGTGCGTTTGTCGGCCGGGATCTCCGGTGACAGGCCGTAATCCTTGTTGCGGATATGGTCGTAGAACGCTTTTGGCCGATCTTCATCGATCAAGCCCGAGAGTTCTTCCAGGCCCATAGGCTCGCCGAGCTTGGCCTGGCTGCTGGCGTAGTCCACCAGGGTTTTGGTTTTTTCGCGGGCGGATTCGTCCGGCAGGTCTTCGCTTTCGACGAAGTCGCTGAACGCCTTGAGCAGGGTACGGGTTTCGCCCGGGCCGTCGACGCCTTCCTGGCAGCCGATAAAGTCGCGGAAGTATTCCGAGACCTTCTTGCCGTTCTTGCCCTTGATAAAGGAGATGTACTGCTTGGACTGCTTGTTGTTCTGCCACTCGGAAATGTTGACCCGTGCTGCTAGGTGCAGTTGGCCCAGGTCCAGGTGGCGCGAGGGGGTTACGTCCAGCTCGTCGGTCACCGCCACGCCTTCGCTGTGGTGCAGCAGGGCGATGGCCAGGTAATCAGTCATGCCTTGTTGGTAATGGGCAAATAGCACATGACCACCGGTGGAGAGATTGGATTCTTCCATCAGCTTTTGCAGGTGCTCGACCGCCGTACGGCTGAAGGTGGTGAAATCCTGGCCACCGTCGAAATACTCCTTCAACCAGCCGCTGAACGGGTGCGCGCCGGACTCGGCATGGAAGAAACCCCAGGCCTTGCCTTGTTTGGCGTTGTAGCTCTCGTTGAGGTCGGCAAGCATGTTCTCGATGGCGGCCGATTCGGACAGCTCCGAATCGCGGGCGTGGAGAACTGCGGGTGTGCCGTCGGGTTTTTTGTCGATCAGGTGGACGATGCAATGACGGATCGGCATAGGCTTCTCGGCTGGTTGAAGGGGAGCGGTTGGCCCCCCCAAAAAGTCGCCCAGTGTACCGCACCCGTTGGCCAAGACACGCTTGGAAGGCTGTTTTGGGCGACCTCCGACGGCCTATATGCCTTTTTTTCACGGTTTAGAGCGATAAAGCTGACCAAATGGCTAGGTAGAGGCGGATATTTCCCCGTCTCTGTGCTAGTTTTGCCCCGTCTTACGCCAAGTCTCGGCGTTAAGCGTGCATTCAGCATCTGTCAGGTCGAACCAATCCCCGTTTCAAGCATCTATAACCCCGATCTCCGTGGTTATAGCCTGGGGTGCCAGGCCATGACGGTCGGGCTCGATGGCTGACACTGCACTCTGCAATCCATATGAATTTGATAGGGAAGGAACACCACAATGGCTATTACTAAAGACCAACTGATCGCTGATCTGGCTGAAGCAGTAGACGCACCGAAAACTACCGTGCGCGCTCTGCTGGACCAACTGAGCCAGATCGTTGCTGATCAGCTGGAAAACGGCGGCGAAATCACTCTGCCAGGCGTTGGCAAACTGAAAGTGACCGAGCGTCCTGCCCGTACTGGCCGTAACCCTTCGACTGGCGCTGCCATCGAAATCGCTGCCAAGAAAGTTATCAAGCTGGTTGTGGCCAAAGGCCTGACCGACGCTGTTAACAAGTAAGACGCAGCAAAAAAAACCGTGCTCCGGAGCGATCCGGGCACGGTTTTTTGTTGCCTGCGTTTTTACTGTGATGAAGGGCTAGTCACGGACCCAGCGCTGGCGCCAGATTTGCTGTTCGTTTTTGGTCTGGAACGTCCAGGCTACAAAACGGCTTTGTTTCTGGCCTTGGGACATCTCCACTACCTGGCTTTCCAGCACGCCGGCTTTTTTCAGCGCTGTCTCGATCACAGGCAAGTTGGAGGCTTTTGACACCAGGGTGCTAAACCACAACACCTTGTGGGCAAAATGCGCGCTTTCAGCGATCAGCTGTGTCACAAAGCGTGCTTCGCCGCCTTCACACCACAACTCCGCCGACTGACCGCCGAAGTTCAGTACTGGCAACTTGCGTTTTGGGTCTGCCTTGCCCAAGGCGCGCCACTTGCGTTCGCTGCCCTTAGTGGCTTCGTCCATGGATGCGTGGAACGGCGGGTTGCACATGGTCAGGTCAAAGCGCTCACCCGGCTCCAGCAAGCCCAGCAGGATCTGCTTGGGGTTGGTTTGCTGGCGCAGTTGAATGACCTTGCTCAGGTCATTGGACTGCACGATCGCCTTGGCGGCCGCCACAGCAATAGGGTCGACTTCCGAGCCCAGGAAGTTCCAGCGGTATTCCATATAGCCAATCAGCGGGTAGACGCAGTTGGCGCCCATGCCGATGTCCAGCACCTTGACGATCGAGCCGCGCGGGATCTTGCCGTCGTTGACGCTCGCCAGCAGGTCGGCGAGGAAGTGCACGTAGTCGGCACGCCCTGGTACCGGCGGGCACAGGTAGTCCGCCGGAATGTCCCAATGCTGGATGCCATAGAACGCCTTGAGCAACGCCCGGTTGAATACACGCACCGCATCAGGGCTGGCGAAGTCGATGCTTTCCTTACCGTAAGGGTTGAGGATCACGAACTTCGCCAGTTCTGGCGTGGTCTTGATCAACGCCGGGAAGTCGTAACGGCCCGTGTGACGGTTGCGCGGGTGCAGGGTAGCTTCTTTGCGCGGCACCACGGGTTTGGCCGTGGCGGCGGTTTTAGGCTTCTTGCGCGGTGGTTTAGGTGTGCTGGGGGCGGTCATGGGCTGCGTCGATTCTGGGGTTGTTTCAAAAGTGGCGGCTATTGTCACACATTCCTGGGCCGACCTCGTTCAAATCTGGGAGCTGGCTTGCTTGCGATGGCATCAACAGGGTTTGGCAGATAGACCGAGTCGTCAGCATCGCAGGCAAGCCAGCTCCTACATTGATAGGGATTGCAGGGGAGAGCTTTAGTGTTTTCGGGGAAAAAAAAAGAGACCCGAAGGTCTCTTTTTTATACGGGTTCCACCTTACAGGCTGGATATCCGCGCATGTTGCTCCGCCAGTTTGCCCAGGGCTTGTTCAGCCTCGGCCAGTTTGGCGCGTTCTTTGTCGATCACTTCAGCCGGAGCCTTGTCGACGAACGCTGCGTTGGACAGCTTGCCGCCCACTCGCTGCACTTCGCCTTGCAGGCGCAGGATTTCCTTGTCGAGACGGGCCAGTTCTGCGCCCTTGTCGATCAAGCCGGCCATCGGCACCAGCACTTCCATCTCACCGACCAATGCGGTCGCCGACAGTGGTGCTTCGGCGCCAGGGGCCAATACGGTGATCGACTCCAGCTTCGCCAGCTTCTTGAGCAACGCATCGTTCTCGGTGAGGCGACGCTGATCCTCGCTACTGGCGTTCTTCACGAACACTGCCAGTGGCTTGCCCGGCCCAATGTTCATCTCGGCGCGAATGTTACGCGTGCCCATCATCAGGGTCTTGAGCCATTCGATATCGCTTTCGGCCGCCTCATCAATGCGCGCTTCGTTGGCCACCGGCCAAGGCTGCAGCATGATGGTTTTGCCTTCGATACCGGCCAGCGGCGCGATGCGCTGCCAGATTTCTTCGGTGATGAACGGCATGAACGGATGCGCCAGACGCAGTGCCACTTCCAATACGCGCACCAGCGTGCGACGAGTGCCGCGTTGGCGTTCGATTGGCGAGTTTTCGTCCCACAGCACGGGCTTGGACAGTTCGAGGTACCAGTCGCAATACTGGTTCCAGATGAACTCGTACAAGGCCTGTGCGGCCAGGTCGAAGCGGAACTGGTCGAGTTGGCGGGTCACTTCGGCTTCGGTGCGTTGCAGCTGCGAAATGATCCAGCGGTCGGCCAGGGACAGTTCGACGGCTTCGCCGTTCTGACCGCAGTCTTCGCCTTTATCCAGCACGTAGCGCGCCGCGTTCCAGATCTTGTTGCAGAAGTTGCGATAGCCTTCGACGCGGCCCATGTCGAACTTGATGTCGCGACCGGTGGATGCCAGCGAGCAGAACGTGAAGCGCAGGGCGTCGGTGCCGTAGCTGGCGATGCCGCCTTCGAACTCGTCGCGGGTCTGCTTCTCGATCTTCTTCGCCAGTTTCGGCTGCATCAGGCCCGAAGTGCGTTTCTGCACCAGAGTTTCCAGGTCGATACCGTCGATGATGTCCAATGGGTCCAGGACGTTGCCCTTGGACTTGGACATCTTCTGGCCCTGGCCATCACGCACCAGGCCGTGTACGTACACAGTCTTGAACGGAACCTGCGGCGTACCATCCTCGTTCTTCACCAGGTGCATGGTCAGCATGATCATCCGGGCAACCCAGAAGAAAATGATGTCGAAACCGGTAACCAGCACGTCGGTGGAGTGGAATTTTTTCAGGAAATCGGTCTGCTGCGGCCAGCCCAGGGTGGAGAAGGTCCACAGACCCGAGCTGAACCACGTGTCCAGTACGTCGTTGTCCTGTTGCAGCGCCACGTCCGGACCGAGGTTGTGCTTGGCACGTACTTCGGCTTCATCGCGGCCTACATAGACCTTGCCCGATTCGTCGTACCAGGCCGGAATGCGGTGGCCCCACCACAACTGACGGCTGATGCACCAATCCTGGATGTCACGCATCCACGAGAAGTACATGTTCTCGTACTGTTTCGGCACGAACTGGATGCGGCCATCTTCCACTGCGGCAATGGCAGGTTCTGCCAGCGGCTTGGTGGATACATACCATTGGTCGGTCAGCCACGGTTCGATCACGGTGCCGGAGCGGTCGCCTTTCGGCACTTTCAGGCCGTGGTCGTCGACGCTGACCAGCAGGCCAGCGGCGTCGAACGCAGCAACGATCTGCTTGCGGGCTTCGAAACGGTCGAGGCCGGCGTATTCGGCCGGGATCTTACCGTCGATGCTGTCGTTCAGCGTGCCGTCCAGGTTGAACACCTGGCAGGCCGGCAGTACGGCGGCGTTCTTGTCGAAGATGTTCAGCAGCGGCAGGTTGTGGCGCTTGCCGACTTCGTAGTCGTTGAAGTCGTGGGCCGGGGTGATTTTCACACAGCCGGTGCCGAATTCAGGGTCGCAGTAGTCGTCCGCGATGATCGGGATACGGCGGCCTACCAGCGGCAGTTCGACGAACTTGCCGATCAGCGCCTTGTAGCGCTCGTCTTCCGGGTTAACGGCCACGGCGGCATCGCCGAGCATGGTTTCCGGACGGGTGGTGGCGACGATCAGGTAATCGTTGCCCTCAGCGGTTTTGACGCCATCGGCCAGCGGGTACTTGAGGTTCCACAGGAAGCCTTTCTCGTCGTGGTTTTCCACTTCGAGGTCGGAAATCGCCGTGTGCAACTTGGTGTCCCAGTTGACCAGGCGCTTGCCGCGGTAGATCAAGCCGTCTTCGTGCAGGCGCACAAAGGCTTCTTTCACGGATTCCGACAGACCATCGTCCATGGTGAAGCGCTCGCGGCTCCAGTCTACGGACGAACCCAGGCGACGGATTTGACGGCTGATATTGCCGCCGGACTGGTCTTTCCATTCCCAGATCTTTTCCAGGAATTTCTCGCGACCCAAGTCGTGACGGTTCTGGCCGGTGGCTTCGAGTTGGCGTTCCACCAGCATTTGGGTGGCAATACCGGCGTGGTCGGTGCCCGGCTGCCACAGGGTGTTGCGGCCCTGCATGCGGCGGAAACGGATCAGCGCATCCATGATCGCATTGTTGAAGCCATGGCCCATGTGCAGGCTGCCAGTGACGTTCGGTGGCGGAATCATGATGGTGTACGAGTCGCCCGCACCTTGTGGGGCGAAATAATTCTCGGACTCCCAAGTCTGGTACCAGGAAGTTTCAATAGCGTGCGGCTGGTAGGTCTTATCCATGCGCGGCGGGACCCTAGTTGGCATTTATTCAGGAAAGCCGGCAAGTATAACGGGGGATAGGGGAGAGGGCGAGTTGAAGACGGGTTAAAGGTAGATGGACAACCAATGTGGGAGCTGGCTTGCCTGCGATGGCGTTTTCTCAGTCAGCATCTTCTGTAACTGATACACCGATATCGCAGGCAAGCCGGCTCCCACAAGGATTTGTACTCAAACTCAGGATTGGTATTGGCTGAGCAACCGCTCCATCCGCGCATCCATCCGGCGCTTGATTTCGGTTTCGATATGCGGGGCAAAGTCGTCGATCACGTCTTGCATGATCAGTTGCGCGGCGGCGCGCAGTTCGTTGTCCAGGTGCAGCAGCAGGGCGTCGGGTGCCTTTTCAGTGGCAGCGGCAACCGGTGCGGGTTCTGCTACGGGGGGTGTTGCAACAGGTTCAGGCGCAGCGTGTTTGCCACCGACCATGTCGAACAACAGTGGAATCTGTACCTCGCCGTCAACCGAGTCGGTCAGCAGCGGCGGTTGCAAGTCATCATCACCGAGCAACTGGCGGATCGACTCGAGGTCATCCAGCAGGTGGTCGTCTTTTTTTACAGGGTTGGGAGTGTCCATCATGTGCTCAAAGTCGTTGTAGCCGGTGATCTTGCAGAGGATAGCCCTGTTCGCGGTAGAAACGGAAACTCTCCCGCGCGGCCTGACGAATAGCCGGGTCTTCCACCACCACTTCTGCCACACGGGCAAAAGCTTTGGCAAAGGCCGGTACTTTCAGGTCCAGGTTGACCAGCAGGTCATGGTGATCGCCGCAACTGTCGCCTAAACCCAGCACAACCAGGCCTTCGGGCTCCGACTCGGCGGGGCCGTGGGGCACGAAGCTTTCGCCCTTGAAGCGCCATAGACGGGCGTCGAGGTCATCGCGTTGGGCGGCATCGCTGCAATGCAGGTAGATGCGGTGCCCCATGCGCCAGGCTTTTTCGGTGAGTTTGCAGGCAAAGTCCAGGCGCGCGGACGGATCGGCGCTGGGCAATATATAGAAGTCGACTTGGGTCATTGGGGGTCCTGATAGCCGCACCGAAATTGCAGATACCGTTTAAATAAATCGGTCACCACGAAAGCCCGTAGCAGCTGTCGAGCGCAAGCGAGGCTGCGATGCGGTGTATCAGGTACTCCGCCGACGCAGCCTCGCTTGCACTCGACAGCTGCTACGGCCGGGGTGGCGCAATGGCGACCCCGGCGTCTTCAGTTTCAGGCTTTGGCGCGATCCAGCAGGTATTGGGTCAGCAGTGGAACCGGACGGCCAGTCGCGCCCTTGTCCTTGCCGCCGCTGGTCCAGGCCGTGCCGGCGATGTCCAGATGCGCCCAGTTGAAGTTTTTGGCAAAGCGCGACAGGAAGCAGGCCGCCGTGATGGTGCCGGCTTTCGGGCCGCCGATGTTGGCGATGTCGGCGAACGGGCTGTCCAGCTGTTCCTGGTACTCATCGAACAGCGGCAGTTGCCAGGCGCGGTCGTCGGCCGCCTTGCCGGCGCTGAGCAGTTGCTCGATCAGTTCGTCGCTGTTACCCAGCAGGCCCGACGTGTGGGAGCCCAGGGCAACGATGCAGGCACCGGTCAGGGTGGCGATGTCGATCACGGCTTGCGGCTTGAAGCGCTCGGCGTAGGTCAGGGCATCGCACAGCACCAGGCGACCTTCGGCGTCGGTGTTGAGGATTTCAACGGTCTGGCCGCTCAGGGTGGTGACGATGTCGCCCGGACGGGTTGCGCCGCCGCTCGGCATGTTCTCGGCACACGCCAGGATGCACACCAGGTTGATCGGCAGCTTGAGTTCAAGCACGGCACGCAGGGTACCGAAGACACTGGCGGCGCCGCCCATGTCGTACTTCATCTCATCCATGCCCAGGCCTGGCTTGAGGCTGATACCGCCGGTGTCGAAGGTGATGCCTTTGCCGACCAGGGCATAAGGCTTCTCGGACTTCTTGCCGCCGTTGTATTGCATCACGATCAGGCGTGGCGGCTGGTCGCTGCCCTGGCCCACGGCATAGAACGAGCCCATGCCCAGTTCTTTGATTTTCTTCTCGTCCAGGACTTCGACTTTCAGGCCCTTGAACTCCTTGCCCAACGCCTTGGCTTGTTCGCCCAGGTAAATCGGGTGGCAGATATTCGGCGGCAGGTTGCCCAAATCACGGGTGAACGACATGCCGTTGGCGATGGCCTGGGCGTGAGTCAGAGCGCGTTCGACTTCAGCCTGGGCGGCCTTAATGGTCAGCAGGGTGATTTTTTTCAGGGCGCGAGGTTCGGCTTTCTGGCTCTTGAACTGGTCGAAGAGGTAGCCGCCGTCCAGCAGGCTTTCGGCCAGCAGACGGGTCTTACCGTAGCTGTCGCGGCCTTTTACGACGATTTCATCGAGTGCCAGTGCCGCATCGCTGCCGCCCAGGCCCTTGAGGGTGTTGAGGATGGCGCTGATGATCTTGCGGAACGGACGGTCGCCCAGTTCCGCGTCCTTGCCCACGCCCACCAGCAATACGCGGTCGGCTTTAAGGTTAGGCAAACTTTGCAGCAGCAGGCTCTGGCCGACTTTGCCGGCCAGGTCGCCGCGCTTGAGGACGGCGCTGATGGCGCCACCGCTCAGTTCATCCAGTTGCTTGGCGGCGACGCCGAGCTTGCGGCCTTCGCCGACAGCGACCACGAGGGTGGCGGTTTTCAACGTTTCGGGGCTAACGCTTTTTACAACCAATTCCATTTTCGGGTCCCTTATCAAGGTCTGTGAGCCTGGCGTCTGTACGCAGGCTTTAAAGCTAGGCAGCTGTGTAAACCGCCCGCGACAAAGGCCGCAGTTTGAACCTCGCCGGAGGAGCCTGACAACCCTTGCCGCATGCTTTGTGCACGCGTACGAGCAAGCTCCGTGACAGGCGCGGCCAATCACAGGATAATGCGCCATCTTTTTAGCCGGCCCGTGTAAACGGGTCGACTCGATATGCTTGCTTGTTTGGCCGCCTTAGCCTGACAACCCTGGAGTGTCTGGTTTGATTGTCTTCCGTTATCTGTCCCGCGAAGTCCTGTTGACCCTGAGTGCCGTGAGTGCGGTATTGCTGGTCATCACCATGAGTGGTCGTTTCGTCAAATTCCTTGCCCAGGCGGCTTCGGGCGCTTTGGATCCGGGCTCGTTGTTCCTGATCATGGGCTTTCGCCTGCCGGGGTTTTTGCAACTGATCCTGCCGCTTGGCCTGTTCCTCGGCATTCTGCTGGCCTATGGCCGGTTGTATCTTGAAAGTGAAATGACCGTGCTATCGGCCACCGGTATGAGCCAGCAGCGTCTGTTGGCCATGACCATGGTGCCGGCTGCCGGCGTTGCCTTGGTGGTGGCCTGGTTGAGCATGAGCCTGGCGCCCCAGGGCGCCATGCAGTTTCAACTGCTGCTGAACAAACAGGATGCGATGACCGAGTTCGACACCCTCGAGCCTGGGCGCTTTCAAGCGCTCAATGACGGCACGCGGGTAACCTATACCGAAACCATGACGGAAGACCGTGCCAACCTCGGCGGCGTGTTTATTTCCCAGAAAAACCTGGGGCAGAACCAGAAAGACCGTGGCATTTCGATTCTGGTTGCCGACAGTGGGCGCCAGGAAGTGCGCCCTGACGGTAGCCGTTACCTGATCCTGGAAAATGGCTACCGTTACGACGGCAGCCCTGGGCTGGCGGACTATCGGGCGATCAAATACGACACGTATGGCGTCATGCTGGCCAGGCCTGAGATAAGTGAAGAAGTGACTGACCGCGATGCACTCCCGACTGCATCGCTTCTAGGCAGCAAGGAACTGCGCTCCATCGCCGAGCTGCAATGGCGCCTTTCCCTGCCGCTGCTGGTGTTTATCGTGACCTTGATGGCCGTGCCGCTGGCCCGCGTCAACCCACGCCAGGGCCGTTTCCTCAAGCTGTTACCGGCGATCCTGCTGTACATGGCCTACCTGACCATGCTGATTTCCGCCCGTGGTTCCTTGGAAAAAGGCAACTTGTCGCCGACCCTGGGCCTGTGGTGGGTGCACGGGATCTTCCTGGTGATCGGCCTGGGGCTGCTCTACTGGGAACCTATACGTCTGAAAATGAAGAGCCGTCGTGGCCTGAAGGAGTTGGCGCGTGACTAAGCTCGATCGCTACATTGGTAGCAGCGTACTGATCGCCATTCTGGCGGTGCTGGGTATTATCCTGGGCTTGGCCTCGCTGTTCGCCTTCATTGATGAAGTGGGTAACGTCACCGACACCTACACGGTCATGGATGTATTGAGCTACGTAGCGCTGACTGCGCCCCGTCGGCTCTACGACATGATGCCGATGGCCGCGCTGATCGGTTGCCTGATCGGCCTGGGCAGCCTGGCCAGCAACAGTGAACTGACCATCATGCGGGCGGCGGGTGTTTCCATCGGCCGTATCGTCTGGGCGGTGATGAAGCCGATGCTGTTGCTGATGGCCTGCAGCGTGCTGATCGGCGAATACGTAGCGCCACCGTCCGAGGCGACGGCCCAGGCCAATCGCGCCCTGGCCCAGGGTTCGGGTGACGCGCAAAGCGCCAGGCACGGCCTATGGCATCGCCAGGGTGATGAGTTTATCCACATCAACGCCGTGCAGCCGGGCGGCCTGTTGATTGGTGTGACGCGCTATACGTTCGACAAAGAGCGGCACATGTTGACCTCCAGTTTCGCCAAGCGCGCGCAGTACAGCGCCGAGAAATGGGAACTGAGCGACGTCACCACCACCTACTTCCGCAATGTGGGCCAAGGCACCAAGGCCAGCACCGAAGTCATCAATGTGCCGACCGAGCCATGGGACATCGCCCTGAAGCCGGAACTGCTCAATACTGTGGTGATGATCCCGGAAAGCCTGCCGATCTCCGGGTTGTGGAGCTATATCCACTACCTCAAGGACCAGGGCCTGAATAACGGTCGCTACTGGCTGGCATTCTGGGTCAAGGTGTTGCAGCCGGTGGTGACCGCTGCGCTGGTATTGATGGCGATCTCGTTCATCTTCGGCCCGTTGCGCTCCGTGACCCTCGGCCAGCGGGTGTTTACCGGCGTGCTGGTGGGCTTCACCTTCCGCATCGCCCAGGACTTGCTCGGCCCGTCGAGCCTGGTGTTCGGTTTCTCGCCGCTGTTTGCGGTGCTGGTGCCGACCGTCATATGTGCCCTGGCAGGGTTCTGGCTGTTGCGTAGAGCCGGTTGATAGCGCGCTTATGAACAAAAAATGCCCCGCTCGAGAGAACGGGGCATTTTTGTTCTGGTCAGCAAAGATGACGTCTGGCCTGAGCATCAGGTACAATTCCCGGCTATTTTTCAGCGGGCAATCTGCCTGCAGCCTTTTTGAGTGTTGATCCGTGAGTGATTTGAGTCATATCCGCAATTTCTCCATCATCGCCCACATTGACCATGGCAAGTCGACGCTGGCCGATCGGTTCATCCAGATGTGCGGCGGCCTTGCCGAGCGTGAAATGGAAGCCCAGGTACTGGACTCCATGGACCTTGAGCGTGAACGCGGGATCACCATTAAGGCCCACAGCGTTACCCTTTACTACACCGCCAAAGACGGCATCAAGTACCAACTGAACTTCATTGACACCCCCGGCCACGTTGACTTCACCTACGAAGTCAGCCGCTCGTTGGCGGCCTGTGAAGGTGCCTTGCTGGTGGTTGACGCCGGCCAGGGCGTTGAAGCGCAATCCGTAGCCAACTGCTACACCGCGATCGAGCAGGGCCTTGAGGTCATGCCGGTACTGAACAAGATCGACCTGCCTCAGGCCGATCCGGACCGCGTAAAAGAAGAAATCGAAAAAATCATCGGCATTGACGCCACCGACGCCGTCGAGTGCAGCGCCAAGACCGGCCTGGGCGTCGACGAAGTGCTCGAGCGCCTGGTCAAAACCATTCCCGCGCCTACCGGCAACTACGAAGATCCGCTGCAAGCGTTGATCATCGACTCCTGGTTCGACAACTACCTGGGGGTTGTCTCCCTGGTACGCGTGCGCCACGGCCGTGTGAAGAAGGGCGACAAGATCCTGGTCAAATCCACCGGCAAGATCCACTTGGTGGACAGCGTCGGTGTATTCAACCCCAAGCACACTGCAACCGTTGACCTGAAGGCCGGTGAAGTAGGCTTTATCATTGCCGGGATCAAGGACATTCACGGTGCACCGGTTGGTGACACCCTGACCTTGAGCACCACGCCTGACGTCGACGTGCTGCCGGGCTTCAAACGCATCCAGCCGCAGGTTTACGCCGGTCTGTTCCCGGTCAGCTCCGACGACTTCGAAGACTTCCGCGAAGCCCTGCAAAAGCTGACCCTCAACGACTCGTCGTTGCAGTACACCCCGGAAAGCTCCGATGCCCTGGGCTTCGGCTTCCGCTGCGGTTTCCTGGGCATGCTGCACATGGAGATCATCCAGGAGCGCCTGGAGCGCGAATACGACCTGGACCTGATCACTACCGCCCCGACAGTTATTTTTGAGCTGTTGCTGAAAACCGGTGAAACGATTTACGTCGACAACCCGTCCAAGCTTCCGGATCTGTCCTCTATCGAGGACATGCGCGAGCCGATCGTGCGGGCCAATATCCTGGTACCGCAAGAGCACCTGGGCAACGTTATTACCCTGTGTATCGAAAAACGTGGCGTGCAGCACGACATGTTGTTCCTCGGCACCCAGGTGCAAGTGACCTACGATTTGCCGATGAACGAAGTGGTCCTGGACTTCTTTGACCGTCTCAAATCCACCAGTCGCGGCTATGCTTCGCTGGATTACCATTTCGATCGTTACCAATCGGCTAATCTGGTGAAACTGGATGTGCTGATCAACGGCGACAAGGTAGATGCACTGGCTTTGATCGTGCACAAGGACAATGCGCACTACAAAGGTCGTCAGTTGACCGAGAAGATGAAGGAACTGATTCCGCGCCAGATGTTCGACGTCGCGATCCAGGCCGCCATTGGCGGGCAGATCATTGCGCGGACCTCCGTCAAGGCACTCAGAAAGAACGTACTGGCCAAATGCTACGGCGGTGACGTAAGCCGTAAGCGCAAGCTGCTTGAGAAGCAAAAGGCCGGTAAAAAACGCATGAAGCAAGTGGGCAACGTGGAAATTCCACAAGAAGCCTTCCTTGCGGTGCTCAGGTTGGATAGTTAGGTCCTATGTCACTAAATTTCCCGCTGTTGCTGGTCATCGCCGTTGCCGTTTGCGGTCTATTGGCGTTGCTCGATCTGGTGTTCTTCGCCCCGCGTCGGCGGGTGGCTATCGCCTCCTATCAGGGCAGCGTCAGCCAGCCCGATGCGGTGGTGGTCGAGAAGCTGAACAAAGAGCCTTTGCTGGTTGAATACGGCAAGTCGTTCTTCCCGGTGTTGTTCATCGTGCTGGTGCTGCGTTCGTTCCTGGTGGAGCCGTTTCAGATCCCTTCGGGGTCGATGAAACCTACCCTGGACGTGGGCGACTTCATCCTGGTGAACAAGTTTTCCTACGGGATTCGCCTGCCGGTGATCGACAAGAAAGTCATCCCGGTGGGTGACCCGCAGCGCGGCGACGTGATGGTGTTTCGCTACCCAAGCGACCCGAACGTCAACTACATCAAGCGTGTAGTAGGCTTGCCGGGCGACGTGATTCGCTACACCAGCGACAAGCGTCTGTTCGTCAACGGTGAGTCAGTGGCCGAAAAACTGATCGGCACCGAGCCGAACACGTTGGGCAGTGCTGAGCTGTACCAGGAAAAACTCGGCACGGTAGAGCACGAAATCCGCAAGGAAATGAGCCGCTACCGTGCGACGCCTGATGGTGAGTGGAAAGTGCCTGCCGGGCACTACTTCATGATGGGCGACAACCGGGACAACTCCAACGACAGCCGTTACTGGGATGACCCCAACATTCCCAAGGACATGCTGGGCATGGTTCCCGATGAGAACATTGTCGGCAAGGCCTTTGCGGTCTGGATGAGCTGGCCGGAACCCAAACTCAGCCACCTGCCGAACTTCTCGCGGGTCGGGCTGATCAAGTAATACAGGCGGCGCTGTGAACACAGCGCCGAATGCTTTTCTGGGGCTGGGACAATTCGTTGTCCGGCCTCATGCAGCACCAACCAGGATTTGAATTTGAACACTGCGTCAATCGTCGATGGCCGCCGGTGCCACCAACTAGATATGGGTAAACCGTGACCGTTTCTTTAAGCCGTCTCGAGCGCCAGCTCGGCTACACCTTCAAGGACCAGGAATTGATGGTCCTTGCTCTCACACACCGCAGCTTTGCAGGGCGTAACAACGAACGCCTGGAATTCCTCGGTGATGCCATTCTCAACTTCGCAGCCGGTGAGGCGCTCTTCGAGCGTTTCCCTCAAGCGCGCGAAGGCCAGCTGTCGCGGCTGCGTGCGCGCCTTGTGAAAGGCGAGACCCTGGCCGTGCTGGCCCGTGGTTTTGGCCTGGGCGAGTACCTGCGGCTGGGTTCCGGTGAATTGAAGAGCGGCGGTTTCCGTCGCGAGTCGATTCTGGCTGATGCCCTGGAGGCATTGATCGGTGCGATCTACCTCGATGCAGGTATGGAGACGGCCAAGGAGCGCGTGGTCGCCTGGCTGGCTTCGGAAATCGAAAGCCTGACGCTGGTCGACACCAACAAAGATCCCAAGACCCGCCTGCAGGAGTACCTGCAGTCCCGTGGTTGCGAACTGCCACGCTACGAAGTGGTGGATATCCAGGGTGAGCCTCATTGCCGCGTGTTCTTCGTGGAATGTGAAATCACCTTACTGAATGAAAAAAGCCGAGGTCAGGGTGTGAGCCGTCGTATTGCCGAACAGGTAGCGGCCGCTGCAGCACTGATTGCCCTGGGCGTGGAGAATGGCCATGACTGATTCAACCGCAACACGCTGTGGCTATGTTGCCATCGTCGGCCGTCCGAACGTGGGCAAGTCCACGTTGCTGAACCACATCCTGGGCCAGAAGCTCGCGATCACCTCGCGCAAGCCGCAGACCACCCGTCACAACATGCTGGGCATCAAGACTGAAGGCAACGTGCAAGCGGTCTACGTTGATACCCCGGGCATGCACAAAGGCGGCGAGAAGGCCCTCAACCGCTACATGAACAAGACCGCTTCGGCGGCGTTGAAAGACGTCGACGTGGTGATCTTCGTGGTCGACCGTACCAAGTGGACCGATGAAGACCAGATGGTCCTCGAGCGCGTGCAGTACGTCACCGGCCCTTTGATCGTCGCCTTGAACAAGACCGACCGCATCGAAGACAAAGCTGAGCTGATGCCGCACCTGAGCTGGCTGCAGGAACAACTGCCGAACGCCCAGATCATCCCGATCTCGGCCCAGCACGGCCACAATCTCGATGCTCTGGAGCGCGTGATTGCCGAGCACCTGCCGGAGAACGAGCACTTCTTCCCGGAAGACCAGATCACCGACCGCAGCAGCCGTTTCCTTGCCGCCGAACTGGTCCGCGAGAAAATCATGCGCCAGATGGGCGCGGAGCTGCCGTACCAGATCACTGTCGAGATCGAAGAGTTCAAGCAGCAGGGCAAGACCCTGCATATCCATGCGCTGATCCTCGTCGAGCGTGACGGCCAGAAGAAAATCATCATTGGCGACAAAGGCGAGCGCATCAAGCGTATCGGCACCGAAGCGCGCAAGGACATGGAGTTGCTGTTTGATTCCAAGATCATGCTTAACCTGTGGGTGAAGGTTAAGGGTGGTTGGTCCGATGATGAGCGCGCGTTGCGTTCCTTGGGCTACGGCGACCTCTGAATCACCGCAGGGCTATAAATGTGGGCGCGGGCTTGTTGTGGTGAGCAGGCTCGCCACGACAAGTGTTCACTCAACACATTGATTGCTCTTTAGAGATTCCCCGTCTCATGTCCCAATCCCCTCCCAGCCAACTCGCCTACGTCCTGCACAGCCGCGCCTACCGCGAGACCAGCGCCCTGGTGGATTTCCTCACGCCTCAAGGTCGCCTGCGCGCAGTCTTGCGCAGTGCACGGGGCAAGGCGGGCACATTGGCGCGGCCGTTCGTGGCTCTGGACGTGGAGTTTCGTGGCAAGGGCGAGTTGAAAAACGTCGGCCGCCTCGAAAGCGTTGGTACCTCCGCCTGGCTGAATGGCGAGGCCCTGTTCAGCGGCCTCTACCTCAACGAGCTGCTGATTCGCCTGCTCCCCGCCGAGGACCCGCACCCCGCCGTTTTCGATCACTACGCGGCCACCTTGCTGGCGTTGGCCGAAGGCCGCCCCCTGGAGCCGCTGCTGCGTGCCTTCGAATGGCGTCTGCTCGACGACCTGGGCTACGGCTTTGAACTGAGCAACGACCTGCATGGCGAGCCCATCGCTGCCGACGGTATGTATCGCCTGCAAGTGGACGCTGGTCTTGAGCGCGTATACCTGCTGCAACCGGGCCTGTTCCAGGGTACCGAGCTGTTGGCCATGAGCGAAGCCGACTGGACGGCCCCAGGTGCCTTGTCCGCCGCCAAGCGCCTGATGCGCCAAGCGTTGGCCGTGCACTTGGGCGGACGGCCGCTGGTCAGTCGCGAGTTGTTTCGAAAGCCCTGACATCCCCGTGTATGCTGTGCACCGTTTCTTTCCCTTTTCAGGAGCGCTTCCGTGACCACCAGCAATCGCATTCTTCTTGGCGTCAACATCGACCACGTCGCTACCCTGCGCCAGGCCCGGGGCACCCGTTACCCTGATCCGGTCAAGGCCGCGCTGGACGCCGAAGAAGCGGGCGCCGACGGCATTACCGTGCACCTGCGCGAAGACCGCCGCCACATCCAGGAGCGCGACGTGCTGCTGCTCAAGGATGTGCTGCAAACCCGCATGAATTTCGAAATGGGCGTCACCGAAGAAATGATGGCGTTCGCCGAGCGCATCCGCCCGGCGCATATCTGCCTGGTGCCGGAAACCCGCCAGGAACTGACCACCGAAGGCGGCCTCGATGTGGCCGGCCAGGAAGCACGGATCAAAGCCGCCGTGGAGCGCCTGTCGAAGATCGGCAGCGAAGTGTCGCTGTTCATCGATGCCGACGAGCGCCAGATCGAAGCTTCGCGCCGTGTCGGCGCGCCCGCCATTGAACTGCACACCGGCCGTTATGCCGATGCCACCACGCCCACCGAAGTGGCTGACGAGTTGCAACGCATTGTCGACGGCGTCGCTTGCGGCCTGCGTGAAGGCTTGATCGTCAACGCCGGCCATGGCCTGCACTACCACAACGTTGAAGCCGTGGCCGCGATCAAAGGCATCAACGAACTGAACATCGGCCATGCGCTGGTGGCGCACGCACTGTTCGTCGGTTTCAAAGGCGCTGTAGCTGAAATGAAAGCCTTGATTCTGGCTGCTGCCAAGGTCTGACCTGCCGACTGCGGCAATGCGAAGCCTTACTGTTTAGCCGGTGCAGGTGTATCGTATCTGCCCTTTGCGGGTCCCTGGCCCGCGGCCGATACGTGAGGTTGTTGTGTCCCGATCTTTTTCCCGTCGACAAATCCTCGGTGGTCTCGCCGGTCTGGCCGTAGTGGGTACTGGTGCCGGTGGCGCCTATCGCTATTGGCTGGGGAAAGTCGCCGAGGCCGAGGCTGGGCACGATTACGAGCTGATCGCTGCGCCCCTCGACGTCGAATTGGTTCCGGGTCACAAGACTGAAGCCTGGGCGTTTGGCCCCTCAGCACCAGGCACTGAGTTGCGCGTGCGTCAGGGCGAATGGCTGCGGGTGCGCTTTATCAACCACCTGCCGGTCGCCACGACCATTCACTGGCACGGCATCCGCCTGCCGCTGGAAATGGACGGCGTGCCCTACGTCTCGCAATTGCCGGTCCTGCCCGGCGAATACTTCGACTACAAATTCCGCGTACCCGACGCCGGCAGCTACTGGTACCACCCCCACGTGAACAGCAGCGAAGAACTCGGCCGTGGCCTGGTCGGCCCGTTGATCATCGAAGAGCGCGAACCCACCGGTTTCAAACACGAACGCACCCTGAGCCTGAAAAGTTGGCACGTGGATGAAGAGGGCGCCTTTGTGGCCTTCAGCATTCCGCGTGAGGCGGCGCGTGGCGGGACGGCGGGGCGTTTGTCGACGATTAATGGTGTGTCGCAGGCGGTGATTGATTTGCCGGCCGGGCAGATCACCCGCGTGCGCCTGCTCAACCTCGACAACACCCTGACTTATCGCATCAACATCCCCGACGTCGAAGCGCAGATCTATGCACTGGACGGCAACCCCATCGAGCCGCGCCCACTGGGCAAGGAATACTGGCTGGGCCCGGGCATGCGCATCTGCCTGGCGATCAAGGCGCCGCCAGCGGGTGAAGAGCTTTCCATCCGCAACGGTCCGGTGCGGCTGGGCACCTTCCGCTCGGTGGCCAACACCGATGCTCCTGGCGAATGGCCACCGGCGCTGCCCGCTAACCCGATTGCCGAACCGGATCTGGCTAATGCCGAGAAACTCAACTTCAATTTCGAATGGGTCGGCTCGGTGTCGGTCAACGTCGATAATGGCAAGCCGCCGAGCCTGTGGCAAATCAACGGCAAGGCGTGGGATATCACCGACAAGACCTGCGCCGACCGCCCGATTGCCAAGCTTGAGAAGGGCAAGAGCTATATTTTTGAATTGAAGAACATGACCCAATATCAACACCCGATTCACCTGCACGGCATGAGTTTCAAGGTGATCGCGTCGAACCGTCACAAGGTCATTCCGTATTTCACCGACACCTACCTGCTGGGCAAGAACGAACGCGCCCGCGTGGCGTTGGTGGCGGATAACCCGGGAGTGTGGATGTTCCATTGCCATGTGATCGACCATATGGAAACCGGCCTGATGGCCGCCATCGAGGTGGCGTGATGCGCCAGATTCGACCGACGGCGATTATCGACCGCAGCCGCGACCAGGACTTCATGCGTGAAGCCCTGGCCCTCGCCGCCCAAGGCGCCGCATTGGGCGAAGTGCCCGTGGGCGCGGTGTTGGTGCAGGACGGTGAAATCATTGGCTGTGGTTTCAACTGCCCCATCAGCGGCAATGACCCCAGCGCTCATGCCGAAATGGTCGCCATCCGCGCGGCGGCGCAGGCGATCAGCAACTATCGCCTGGTCGGCAGCACGCTGTATGTGACGCTGGAGCCGTGCAGCATGTGCGCGGGTTTGATTGTGCATTCGCGTATTGCGCGAGTGGTGTATGGCGCACTGGAGCCGAAGGCCGGGATTGTGCAAAGCCAGGGGCAGTTTTTTACCCAGGGTTTTCTGAATCATCGGGTGTTGTTTGAAGGGGGCGTGCTGGCGGAGGAGTGTGGGGCGGTGTTGAGTGAGTTCTTCAAGGCCCGCAGAGCCCGCTAATGATCGTTCCCACGCTCTGCGTGGGAATGCCTCTTGTGACGCTCCGCGTCATGCTTTGGGACGCAGAGCGTCCCGGGCTGCGTTCCCACGCAGAGCGTGGGAACGATCTTTTACTTACGGGCGATGATGACGGCGCGCATCGGCGCCGGCAGCCCTTCAATGGTCTTGCTGTGATCTTCCGGATCCAGGAAATCACTCAGCGACTGAAACTTCATCCACTGCGTCCCGCGCTGTTCCTCGACCGTGGTCACGCTCACATCCACGCAGCGCACATCACTGAACCCGGCGCGGCGCAGCCACAGCATCAACGCCGGTACCGACGGCAGGAACCACACGTTGCGCATCTGCGCGTAACGGTCTTCCGGCACCAGCACTTGCTGCTGATCGCCATCAACCACCAACGTTTCCAGTACCAGCTCGCCGCCTTTGACCAGGCAATCTTTGAGTGCCAGCAAATGCTCGATCGGCGAGCGACGGTGGTAAAACACGCCCATGGAAAATACGGTGTCGAAGCCTTCCATGTTCGGCGGCAAATCTTCAAACGGGAAGGGCAAGTGCCAGGCCTTCGGCGCCGACAGGTAACGCTGCACCGCCTGGAACTGGCAGAAAAACAGCCAGTTCGGGTCCACGCCAATCACACTGTCAGCCCCGGCGCCGAGCATGCGCCACATGTAGTAACCGTTGCCGCAACCCACATCGAGAATGCGCTTGCCCTTCAGGTCCAGGTGCGGTGCAACCCGTGACCACTTCCAGTCCGAACGCCATTCGGTGTCCACGTGCACGCCGAACAGGTCGAATGGCCCCTTGCGCCACGGGCTCAAGCCCATCAGCGCGGTGTGCATTTGTGCGCGGGTGTCGTCGTCGCAATCGGTGTCCAGCGTCAGGCCATTCAGCAAATCGACTTCGCTGGGCATGATATTCGGCAGCGCATCCAGCGCACTCTGCCAGCGCTCCAGGTCGCCATGACCCTTCTCCATCTTGCTATCGAGTTGCGCTTGCAGGCCTTGGGCCCACACGGCCAAAGGAGTGCCCACCAAATGGCGGGCGAGGGGGGATAGATCAATCATGGCAAGGCAATCAACGAGGCAAAGTTAAGACACTGGAACCACGGCACGACTTTCGAGAACCCGGCCGCCAGCAGGCGTTCACGGTGTTCTTCGAGGCTGTCGGGCTTCATGACGTTTTCGATGGCGCTGCGCTTCTGGGCGATTTCCAGTTCGCTGTAGCCGTTGGCGCGTTTGAACGCGATATGCAGATCGGTGAGCAAGGCGTGTTCTTCAGGATCATTGAAGCGCAGCTTTTCCGAGAGGATCAACGCACCGCCCGGCAGCAGCGATTGGCGGATGCGCCCGAGCAACGCCAGGCGTTCGTCGGGAGCAATAAATTGCAGGGTGAAGTTCAGCGCCACCACCGAGGCCGGCTGGAACTGCAGCGCGAGGATATCGCCCTCGATCACTTCAACCGGCAGCAACTCCTGGAACATCGAGTCCTGACCATTGAGGTATTCGCGGCAACGCTCGACCATGGCCGCCGAGTTATCCACAGCGATAACGCGGCAACCGTCGGTGCGCACATGGCGACGTAGCGCCTGGGTCACCGCGCCGAGGGACGACCCCAAGTCGTAGAGCACGCTGTTGGGTTGAACAAACTGCGCCGCGAGTACGCCAAGGTTCTCAACGATGGTCGGGTAACCCGGTACCGAGCGTTTGATCATGTCCGGGAAGACCCGCACCACGTCCTCGTTAAAGGCGAAGTCCGGCACCTGGGGCAGGGGCTGGGCGAATAGGCGATCGGGTTCTTTGCTCACGGTTGTTCCGGCGACGAAGGGGGAAAGGCCGGTATTTTAGCCAATGTGGTGAGGGGATGCGCGGTTTGTCTGATAAACCGCGCTCGGTGGGTGAGAAGGTAAATTTGCGTTTTTCGCAGCCATACAGCTGAAGTCAGGCATTGTGTGTTAAGGGAATGTCAGCGCACCAGAGAGGGCGAACTGCGCCGAAATATCGATAAAGATTTTGGGGCCGAAAGTGGCGACACCCGTATATTGAAGTTCCCCGCTGTACATTTTTGTTTGGTGGTTAACGTCAATACGTACGAAGGCTTTCATGATGTCGTAGAGAACAGGGAACTCTGAGATCGTTACATTCACACCTTTGAAAATCGAGTGAGTTCCCCAGACGTAAGTTCCGCTTTGGACGTCGCTTGCCAGGTCAATGCGTAACGCCATGATCAGTGAGCTTTGATCGCTGTCCGTCGCGCTAAGCGACAGCGTGCCGTTTGCATAGGTGGCGCTGACATTGGTTGGAGACAGGATAGAGATTTGGTTGGATTGGGCCTCAAACGTGCCTGTTGTGTGGCGTGGGTAGTTTGCCATGGTGGTTTGCGTCCTTGATGCGGCGAATCTTGTATTCCCCGTCGTAGACGACTTTAAGAGGTTGAGAATGCTTTATGAACTGTTAGAAATGACAGTTTTATATATTGGTTTGTCATAAGATTTTATTAAAATTTGCATATCTACAGCGCGTTCGACCTTACGTCGATGAATGAGATCGAGGCGACTGTGAAAACGCCGAAGCCGTAATCCCCCACTGGCCCAGCCAATAAGTGGCGATCAACAAATACGGCGCTGCTTCAAACGACACCACAAACCGGTTGATCCCAATCAGCGTGTCGGAAAACACAAACGACGCGGCGCCTGCCGCCGCCAATAACGCCGAGCGCTTCGGCACGTCGCTGCCCAGCCGTGCCAGCGCGCGCCAGAGCATTGCGCTAATCACCAACGCGTAAACCACCACCGGAATCAGCAAGTCGCCAAGGCCGTGGGAAATCAGGATGCTCAGCAGGATCGCCCCGACACCCAGCGCCAATACCAACGGCAACAGCGCCAAGCGGCGGCAATCGCTGAAATAGGCTTTCAGGTATGCCAGGTGGGCAAATAAAAACGCACCAAGCCCAAAGATAAACAGATCGCCCGGCCAAGCGAGCAACACGTCGCCCACCAAGGAGAAAATCAGCCCCAGGCTGATCCAGCGTCGATAGTCGGTCGGCGGCGCATCATGCAGCCAGCCCAACAACGCGAGTACCGGCAACGGTTTGACCAGCAGGCATAACAACGTCGCATGGGTGGTCAGGCCGTAGATAAAGGTACCGGCGCCCATCAACGCAAGAATCAACCATGGCATATCAGTTCACCGTAATGGCGCAGTCGAAGGTTTCGGCAGGTTCGGCTTCCGGCTCCCAAGGTTGCTGGGAGGTCAGGCGCAAACGGCCCTGGCCGGTGGCGAAGGCCTGGAAGCGCCAAGTGGATTGGCCGCCGCCGCCGATCACGCCAGTCTCTGTGCTGCTGTAGACCTCAGGGCTTAACGCGCGCAGCACGCCGCCGGCGGAATCCTGGATGGCCCAACGGTAGCCGGTAGTAGGGTTGCTCGGTAGGGTGATGATCAGGTTTTGCCCATTTTTAAGCTGGAGTGGGCAGGCGCTCTGTTTTTCCACGGTGACGTTTTGCTTGGGGGCACTGGCGCACGCGGCCAGCAGGGCAAGGCTCAAGGGGAGAAGCAGGCGGGCAGCGGTCATGGGGGCTCCGTTGATTTACGACGAAGGGCGAGCATAACCGAAGATGAGACAAGGTGTGACAAGAGGGCAACAGAGTGCCCCTTGTGGCGAGCGGGCTTGCCCCGCGTTGGGTTGCGAAGCGACCCCAATACAAACCCCCATTCTGTCTGAAAGAGCGCGGTGCTTTTAACAGGGGCCGCTTCGCAGCCCAACGCGGGGCAAGCCCGCTCGCCACAGAGGCCCACTCAGGCTAGAGACCTATCAGAAAAGCACCTTCGCCACATCCGCAAAGCGCTTGGCAAAATGCACGGTCATGCCTTCCTTCAGGTACTCCGGCAATTCTTCAAAGCTCCCCCGGTTAGGCTCCGGCAAGATCAACTCATGAATCTTCTGACGCCGCGCTGCAATCACCTTTTCACGCACGCCGCCAATCGGCAGTACATGCCCGGTCAACGTCAGCTCACCCGTCATGGCCACGCCTTTTTTCGGCGGCTGGTTACGCGCCAGCGACAGCAGCGCACTGGCCATGGTCACCCCGGCACTTGGGCCGTCTTTCGGTGTGGCACCTTCCGGCACGTGCAGGTGGACGAAGGCTTCGTCGAAGAACTTCGGATCACCGCCAAATGACTTCAAGTTCGAGCTGATGTAGCTGTAGGCGATCTCGGCGGATTCCTTCATCACGTCACCCAACTGCCCGGTGAGCTTGAAGCCGCGATTGAGCGTGTGAATACGTGTGGCCTCGATCGGCAGCGTCGCGCCGCCCATGCTGGTCCAGGCCAGGCCTGTGATCACACCGGTGCCGGACAGTACTTGCTCATTACGGAATACGGGCATGCCCAAGGAGGCTTCCAGGTCCTTATTACCGATCTTGATCACCGAGTCCGGCTCATCCAGCAGCTTGACCACCGCCTTGCGCACCAGTTTGCCCAGCTGTTTCTCCAACTGACGTACACCGGCTTCCCGCGCATAACCGTCGATCAATGCGCGCAGCGCGCCGTCACTGATGGTCAGGGTATTTTTCGATACGCCCGCTTTTTCCAACTGTTTCGGCCACAGGTGACGCTTGGCGATCGCCACTTTTTCTTCGGTGATATAGCCCGACAGGCGAATCACTTCCATGCGGTCCAGCAATGGGCCCGGGATTGAATCCAGGGTGTTCGCCGTACACACGAACAGCACTTTGGACAGGTCAAGGCGCAGGTCCAGGTAGTGGTCGAGGAATTCGACGTTCTGCTCCGGGTCGAGGGTTTCCAGCAACGCCGAAGCCGGGTCGCCCTGGAAGCTCTGGCCCATCTTGTCGATCTCGTCGAGCATGATCACCGGGTTCATCACTTCCACATCTTTGAGCGCCTGCACCAATTTGCCGGGCAGGGCGCCGATGTAAGTGCGGCGATGCCCCTTGATTTCGGCCTCGTCGCGCATGCCGCCGACGCTGAAGCGGTAGAACGGCCGCCCGAGGGACTCGGCGATGGATTTACCGACGCTGGTCTTGCCCACACCCGGCGGGCCCACCAGCAAAACGATGGAACCGGCGACTTCGCCTTTATAGGCGCCCACCGCGAGGAACTCGAGAATGCGACTCTTGATGTCGTCCAGGCCCGCATGGTGTTTATCCAGCACCTTGCGCGCGTGTTTGAGGTCGAGTTTGTCCTCGCCATACACGCCCCACGGCACTGCGGTCGCCCAGTCCAGATAGTTGCGCGTGACCGCGTATTCCGGCGAGCCCGTTTCCAGGATCGACAGCTTGTTCATTTCTTCGCTGATGCGCTTTTGCGCCTGGGCCGGCAGCACTTTACCCACCAAGCGCTGTTCGAACTGCTCGACATCCGCACTGCGGTCGTCTTTGGTCAAGCCCAACTCTTGCTGGATGACCTTGAGTTGTTCCTTGAGGAAGAACTCACGCTGGTGCTCACCGATCTTGCGGTTCACCTCGGCGGAGATTTCCTTTTGCAGGCGCGCGACTTCAACTTCCTTGCGCAGCATCGGCAACACTTTTTCCATGCGTTTGAGCATGGGCACGCAGTCCAGCACTTCCTGCAACTCATTACCGGTGGCGGAGGTCAACGCGGCGGCGAAGTCGGTCAGTGGCGATGGGTCGTTGGGGCTGAAGCGGTTGAGGTAGTTTTTCAACTCTTCGCTGTACAGCGGGTTGAGCGGCAGCAGTTCCTTGATCGCATTGATCAGCGCCATGCCGTAGGCCTTGACCTCGTCGGTCGGCTCGGTGGGCTGGTGTGGGTATTCGACTTCCACCAGGTACGGTGGGCGGTGGTGCTTGAGCCAGGTTTTGATCCGCACGCGGGTCAGGCCCTGGGCGACGAATTGCAACTTGCCGTTCTCGCGGCTGGCGTGGTGCACCTTCACCAGGGTGCCGTACAGCGGCAGGCTGGAGGTGTCGAAGTGGCGCGGATCTTCCGGCGGCGTCTCCATGAAAAACAGGGCAAGGGAGTGGTGGTCGGATTTACTCACCAGCTCCAGGGTCTCGGCCCACGGCTCTTCATTGACGATCACCGGCAACACTTGCGCCGGGAAGAACGGCCGATTGTGGATCGGGATGATGTAGACCTTGTCCGGCAGATTCTGCCCAGGCAGCGCCAGGCCGGTATTGGACGACGTGGATTCAGCGTTTTCGGGGTCGGCGTAGTCGTTGAGGTCTAGATCAGGGAATTCTTGCTGGTCGCTCATGGGGCACCTGCATAAGGAAGTATGCAAGTTAGATGGGGCGGGGTAACGGTGGTTTCAATGGCAGGGACGAGATAGCAACATATTGCATAGATTTGCCATGACACAAATCCCACATGTTTAGCCGCGTGTGGTCAGCTGATTTTGTGCAGGTAGCTCGGCAAGGGCTGTTCCGGCAGTACTGACAGTACTTTCAGCCGTTGCAACATCCGCTGCCGTGCCCGCTGCAAATGCTCACGCAAGTTCAGCGCCGCGGCATCAAAGGCGCCATGCAGCAGCAACTCCAGGATCAAGCGATGTTCGGCGAGCATGGCTGGATCAGCCCCGATTCCCAGCAAACGGTAGAAAATCCGGCTGATGATCATCGGGCTTTGGCCTTGCCGAATCAGCGCAGCGATCTTGCGGTTTTGCAGGCCCGCCAGGCAGCGCTGGTGTAAATCTTCTTCGATTTGTTCAATGGCTTCCAGGCTGCAGTGGGGGCTTTCCTGGGCGTCCAGCACGCGCTGCAACATGGCTTCGAGCAGTTCGCGGTCCAGGTTCGGCGCGCTTTGGCGCAGGGCTTCGGGTTCCAGGCAGGCGCGCAGTTCGTAGTCTTCGGTAACCTCGCGTGCGGTCAGCGGCCCGGCCAGCCATTGCGAGTAGGGTTCCTTTTCTACCAGGCCACGGTCGCGCAGGCGCATCAGTGCTTCACGCACCACCGCACGGCTGACGCCGTAATGCTCGGCGGCGGCTTGCTCATCCAGGCGGTAGTGGCCAAAGGCGATGCAGGTGGACAGTGCCGCGCCGATTTCTTCGACGATCCGCTCGCCCAACGGTCGCGTGTCCACCAGCTCATCCTCGCCATTGAGGCCCAGGTGCGCATGGCTCAAGGGCAGGCGCAGCGGCTCCATCGCCAGACCTTCGGGGTTGATCAGGTAGCCTCGGCCGTTGAAGCGGCAGATCAGGCCTTCGTCATGCAGCAGGTCCAACGCCTTACGTACCGGTACGCGGCTGGTGCCGAACAATTCGGCCAGCGGCGCTTCGAGCAAGACCAGCCCGTGGCGGGCGGTGCCGTTGACGATCGCGTCACGCAACAGCTTGTGAATCATCGCGTAACGGGAGGCCGAGGCGGACACTGCTTTCATCGCATTCTCTGAAGTAAAGAGGTCTGGGGCATGTAGGAAGGTGGCCGGGGATTCTCTCATAAGTTGCGCCTGTCACTCTGCGCCACGTCGCTGGCACTTTTTTGGGGCCTGAGGATAGGGATGTTACTTTTTTGCACCAAAATGTACTTATTAATAAAAAATACATTATTTCATTGAGGGCTTGCTGAAGCGGCCTCGCAAGATTTTTTGCTTCCTACAAAACTATCTATCTCGTAGCTCTTGGCGATAAACCGTGATCGCGCAAAGAATCGTATGCAGAGACTGGCACGAAAGCTGCCTTTGTGAAATGTACATTTTATTAATATGTACGTTTAATGAGGGTCATCTTGATGTCAGACGCCACTTCAATGGCCGAGGCGTTCGCCAGCGGTCGTAGTGACCCGGTGCAAGCTCTCGAACAGGCGCTCGATTCAGCGAGTCGGTCGGCAGGCATCTTTATCTCTCTGATCGCCGAGCGCGCCCGCCGCGAAGCCGAAGCCTCTGCGGCCCGTTGGCGCGCTGGTCAGCCGTTGAGTGTGTTCGACGGCGTGCCCTTGGCCTGGAAAGATTTGTTCGACGTGGCCGGCAGCATCACCACCGCCGGCGCCGAGTATCGCCGCAATGCGCCTGCCGCCTTGCTCGATGCGCCGAGTGTTGGCCTGTTGTGCCGCGCCGGGATGGTCAGCGTCGGCAAGACCAACCTCAGCGAACTGGCCTATTCCGGCCTGGGCCTGAACCCGCATTTCGGTACACCGCATAACCCACACGGCAATGCTCAGCCGCGTATTCCCGGCGGCTCGTCCTCAGGTTCCGCGGTGGCCGTCGCCGCCGGTATCGTGCCCATCGCGATGGGCACTGACACCGCCGGTTCGATCCGCATTCCGGCTGCCTTCAACGGGTTGGTGGGTTACCGCAGCAGCAGCCGACGCTATAGTCGCGACGGCGTGTTCCCGCTGTCACGCACCCTCGACAGCCTCGGCCCGCTGACTCGCAGTGTGCGCGATGCATTGGCCATCGACGACTTGCTCCATGGCCGCGCCCAAACCCACAGCGCCCGCAGCCCCAAGGGTCAGCGTTTTGTGCTGGAGCAAGGTGTGTTGGCCGATGTTGAACCGGCCGTACGCAACAATCTGCTGCGAGCAGTGGAGCAATTGAAGGCCCAGGGCGCACTGATCGAAGAGCGTGGCAGCCCAACCTTTCAAGCCACTCTAGACCTGATCAAGCACCACGGCTGGCTCGGCTCCTTCGAAGCCTTCGCCTTGCACGAAGCCCTGCTCGACAGCGCCGATGCGCAAAAACTCGACCCTCGTGTACGCCGTCGCCTCGAAGCCGCACGCGCACTGCCCGCCAACCAACTTATCCACCTGGTCGACGCGCGCCGCCGTCTGCAACAACAACTGCTTGATGATCTCGACGGCGCCTTGCTGATCACTCCAACCGTCGCCCATGTAGCGCCAGCGTTGGCACCGCTGGAAGCTGACGACGACCTCTTCGTCAAAACCAACCTCGCCACCCTGCGCCTGACCATGCCCGGCAGCTTGCTCGACATGCCCGGCGTGACCTTGCCCAGCGGCCGCGATGCCCAGGGTTTGCCCACCGGGCTGCTGCTCAGCGCCCCGACGGGCGAAGACGCACGCCTGCTACGCGCGGCGTTGTCCGTCGAATCCGTACTCACTCTTTAAGGAGACACACCATGGCTAAAGACATCCTTTGTGCATTTGGCGTCGACGTTGACGCCGTGGCCGGCTGGCTCGGTTCCTACGGCGGCGAAGACTCGCCCGACGACATTTCTCGCGGCCTGTTCGCGGGTGAAATTGGCGCGCCGCGCTTGCTCAAATTGTTCGAACGCTACGGCCTGCGCACCACCTGGTTTATCCCAGGCCACTCGATGGAAACCTTCCCCGAGCAGATGAAAGCCGTGGCGGATGCCGGCCACGAAATCGGCGTGCACGGCTACAGCCACGAAAACCCGATTGCGATGACCGCCGAGCAGGAAGAGATCGTGCTCGATAAATCCATCGAGTTGATCACCCAAGTCACTGGCAAACGCCCCACCGGCTACGTCGCTCCGTGGTGGGAGTTCAGTAAAGTCACCAACGAGCTGCTGCTGAAAAAAGGCATCAAGTACGACCACAGCCTGATGCACAACGACTTCCACCCGTACTACGTGCGAGTGGGCGACAGCTGGACCAAGATCGATTACAGCCAGCACCCCGACACTTGGATGAAACCCCTGGTGCGCGGCGAAGAAACCGACTTGGTGGAGATCCCGGCCAACTGGTACCTCGACGACCTGCCGCCGATGATGTTCATCAAGAAAGCCCCCAACAGCCACGGTTTCGTCAACCCGCGCCATCTGGAAGAAATGTGGCGTGACCAGTTCGACTGGGTCTACCGCGAACACGAGCACGCAGTGTTCACCATGACCATCCACCCCGACGTCTCCGGCCGCCCGCAAGTGCTGCTGATGCTCGAGCGTTTGATCGAACACATCCAGAGCCATGCCGGCGTGCGCTTCGTCACCTTCGATGAAATTGCCGACGACTTTATCCGCCGGCAGCCGCGTAGCTAACCCCTGCAAAAGCACCCTTTGCCCACACCCTTGAGGCGCGACTCATGTCCATCTACAACAAGCTTGACCTGACTGGCTGGAAACCCCGGCAACTGACGTCCCAGGAAGTGCGCTTCGCCACCTGGATCGCGTTTTTTGCCTGGGTGTTTGCGGTGTATGACTTCATCCTGTTCGGCACTTTGTTGCCGGAGATCGGCCGGCACTTTGGCTGGGGTGAAGTGGAGCAAGCTGAAATTGCGACGTGGGTGGCGGTGGGCACGGCAGTGGTCGCCTTTGCCATTGGCCCCGTCGTCGATAAGTTGGGTCGGCGCAAAGGTATTATTTTCACCGTGGCCGGTTCCGCGCTGTGTTCGGCACTCACCGCGATTGGCGGGGCGTGGGGCAAGTCGCCGCTGATTTTGATTCGTTCGTTGGGTGGTCTGGGGTATGCCGAGGAAACCGTCAACGCTACGTATTTGAGCGAGCTGTATGGCGCCTCGCAAGACCCGAAACTGACCAAGCGTCGCGGGTTTATCTACAGCCTGGTACAGGGCGGCTGGCCGGTCGGTGCGCTGATTGCTGCCGGGTTGACCGCGCTGTTGCTGCCGATCATTGGTTGGCAGGGGTGTTTCATCTTCGCAGCGATCCCGGCCGTCGTGATTGCAATCATGGCGCGCAAGCTCAAGGAGAGCCCGCAGTTCCAGATTCACCAGCGCATCAGCGCGTTGCGTAAAAGCGGCGCGGTGACCGAGGCGCAGAACGTCGCCGTCACCTACGGTGTGGACTACGACGAACACAGCAAGGCCGGTCTTAAAGCTGCCTTCCGTGGCCCGGCCCGCCGCGCCACTCTGGTGATCGGCGCCGCACTGTTGCTCAACTGGGCAGCGATCCAGGTGTTCAGCGTACTCGGCACCTCAGTGATCGTCAGCGTGCACCACATCTCGTTCGAGAACTCGCTGATCATCCTCGTGCTGTCGAACCTGGTGGGTTACTGCGGCTACCTGACTCACGGCTGGATGGGCGACAAGATCGGCCGTCGCAACGTGATCGGCCTGGGTTGGATGCTCGGCGGCCTGGCGTTCGCCGGGATGCTGTTTGGCCCAAGCAATATGCCGATGGTGGTCGGCCTGTACAGCCTGGGCCTGTTCTTCCTGATTGGGCCATATTCGGCGGCGTTGTTTTTCATCAGTGAGAGTTTCCCTACCAGCATCCGCGCCACCGGCGGCGCGATCATCCATGCCATGGGCCCGATTGGTGCGGTAGTCGCAGGCTTTGGCGCGACCCAAGTGTTGTCCGCCGGCAGTGACTGGCAAACCGCCGCCCTGTGGTTCGGTGCGCTGCCGTGCTTCTTGTCCGGCGCCCTGATGTTTGCCGCACGCCATGTGCGTCCGGAAACCGTTCAGTAAGGAGTGTTTGATGAGCCGTAAAGTTGCCTTGATTACCGGTGCCGCCAGCGGCATCGGCCAAGCCCTCGCCGTGGCCTATACGCGTGCTGGCGTAGCGGTGGTGGGTGGGTATTACCCGGCCGATCCTCATGACCCGCACACCACTGTTTCCCTGGTGGAAGAGGCCGGTGGCGAATGCCTGATGCTGCCCTTGGATGTGGGCGATACCGCCTCGGTAGAGGCCTTGGCTGAGCAAGCCGTGCAGCATTTTGGGCGCCTGGATTACGCGGTGGCCAACGCCGGTCTGCTGCGCCGCGCGCCGCTGCTGGAGATGACCGATACGCTGTGGAACGAGATGCTCAATGTCGACCTGACGGGGGTGATGCGCACCTTTCGCGCGGCGGCTCGGCATATGAGCGAAGGCGGCGCGCTGGTGGCGATTTCGTCGATTGCCGGCGGTGTGTATGGCTGGCAGGAGCATAGCCATTACGCGGCGGCCAAGGCGGGGGTGCCGGGGTTGTGTCGGTCGTTGGCGGTGGAACTGGCGCCGTTGGGGATTCGTTGTAATGCGGTGATTCCGGGGTTGATCGAGACGCCGCAGTCGTTGGATGCGAAAAACTCTCTTGGTCCTGAAGGCTTGGCCAAGGCGGCGCGCGCGATTCCGTTGGGCCGGGTAGGGCGGGCGGATGAGGTGGCTTCATTGGTGCAGTTCTTGACCAGTGAGGCGTCGAGTTATCTGACCGGGCAAAGCATCGTGATCGATGGGGGCCTGACCGTTCGCTGGCCGGATTAACGGCGCGGTCAAAATGTGGGAACTGTGTTTGTATCAGGAGTTATTTGTATGCCTCAACTGACTAACCGCCGCGCCGTGATCACCGGCGCCGGCAGCGGCATCGGTGCCGCCATCGCCCGTGCTTATGCCATCGAAGGCGCACGCTTGCTGCTGGCCGACCGCAACGCCGTCAGCCTTGCCGAAACCGCGATCACCTGTCGCAACCTCGGCGCCGAGGTCTTCGAATGCGTGGCTGACGTCGGCACCGTCGAAGGTGCCCAAGCCGGTGTCGACCGCTGCGTCGAGCACTTCGGTGGCATCGACATTCTGGTCAACAACGCAGGCATGCTCACCCAGGCGCGCTGCGTCGATCTGTCCATCGAGATGTGGAACGACATGCTGCGCGTCGATCTCACCAGCGTGTTCGTCGCCAGCCAGCGTGCCTTGCCGCATATGCTCGCGCAGCGCTGGGGGCGAATTATCAATGTTGCCTCGCAATTGGGTATCAAGGGCGGCGCCGAACTGACGCACTACGCCGCGGCCAAGGCCGGGGTGATTGGCTTTACCAAGTCCCTGGCATTGGAGGTGGCCAAGGACAATGTGCTGGTCAACGCCATCGCACCGGGCCCTATCGAAACGCCGCTGGTGGGCGGCATCAGCGACACCTGGAAACGTGCCAAGGCTGCCGAGCTACCCCTGGGCCGCTTTGGCCTGGCGAACGAAGTCGCGCCCACCGCTGTGCTGTTAGCCAGTGAGCCAGGCGGCAATCTGTTCGTGGGCCAGACCCTGGGCCCGAACTCCGGCGATGTCATGCCATGAGTGAGGTGTAGCCATGTGCGGACTCTGCGGATTGCTCGGCGAAGACCTGCACTGGAGCGACCCGTTGGGCGATGAGTTGCCCAGACGCCGCGAACGCTTGCGCAGGATCGCCGCGATCAACCAAGTGCTGGCGGTGTTTCGGCTCAAGGTCGAAGACTTTCAGGGCGCCTCCTATTTGTTGTTGGGCGCTACCGGCAAGCAGGCATTGGCCAGTGGTCTGGATCAACTGTGGCAAGCGGCTGAAAGCATGCTCGGCCGCCCGTTGGACCCGCTTGATCCGCGTCTGTTGGATCACTTGGAGTCATCCGTATGAGCATCGCCCTCAACGTTATTACCGGCTTTCTTGGCAGTGGCAAAACCACCTTGCTCAAGCGCCTGCTGCAAGGCGAAAGCCTCGGTGACACCGCATTGCTGATCAACGAGTTTGGCGATGTCGGTATCGACCATCTGCTGGTGGAAGAGGTCGCGCCGGACACGGTGCTGCTGCCCAGTGGCTGTGTCTGTTGCTCGATTCGGGGTGAATTGAAAGACGCGCTGCTTGGCCTGTTGCAACGCCGTGAGCGTGGCGAAATTCCGGCCTTCAAACGGGTGGTCCTGGAGACCACCGGTTTGGCCGACCCGGCGCCAATCCTTGCCACTTTGAACAACGATGTGCAACTGCGCGGGCGCTTCCATATAGGCCTGGTGATCACCTTGGTCGATGCCAGCCACGCCGCCCTGCAAGAGCGCTTGCACCCGGAATGGCTGGCCCAGGTCGCCGCGGCTGATCGGCTGCTGCTGAGCAAGACCGACCTGGTCGACGACTGCGATGCACTGCGCACGCGCCTGCAGGCGCTCAATGCGGGTACGCCAATCCTCAATACCCATGAGATTCACAGCGGCGATCAACTGCTGCTTGGCGAAGGCCTGCGCGGCGCCGAACCTGCCGTGGAAGTCAGCCGTTGGCAACTGCATCAAACCACCACGGCCACCCACGGCGCGGCGCAGGTGTGCTGCCTGACCTTCGAACAGCCGCTGGACTGGGTCGGTTTCGGGGTGTGGTTGTCGATGCTGCTAAGATGCCACGGCGAACGAATCCTTCGCGTCAAAGGACTGCTCAACGTGAACGCAAGCTTGGCCCCCATCGTCATTCATGGCGTGCAGCACTGCCTGCATGCCCCGGTCCACCTGCCAGCATGGCCAGGCACCGACCGGCAATCACGCCTGGTGTTTATCCTGCGCGGCCTCGACCCCGCGTTGTTGCGCCGGTCCTTTGAAGTGTTCTCCCGGCGGTTTGCAGCATGATCACATTACGCGTCCTGGGTACTTCCGTGACCTTGCTGGAATGCTTGCGTGTGAGGGCCGAGCAGGAGCTGGGCATTCGCCTGGTGTATCACGTGCACGATGTTGAACAGGCCCAGCGCATTGCGGTGATGCAGCCCGACAGCTACGACCTGTACGACCAGTGGTTCCACAACGTTGATTTCGTGTGGCCGGCGCGGGCGATCCAGCCTATCGACACGCGGCGCATTGCGCTGTGGCACGAGATCAACGACTTGCCCAAGCGTGGCCGTTTGTCGGCCAATGACCGGCTGGGCAGCGGTAGCGTGCCCAGTGAGCGTTTGTTCGTGCAGCACGATGGCAGCCTCGGCAGCACCGTGACCGAACGCATCAGCATGCTGCCGCTGACCCATAACGCCGACAGCTTCGCCTACCGCCCCGAGCGTTTGCCCGAAGGTTTTACCCACGGCAATGAAAGTTGGGGGTGGTTGCTTGACCCTGCATGGCGGGCGCGCACCGCCCTGCAAAGTGATGCCGCGATTGGCGCCCTGGATGCCGCGTTGGCGGTGCAGGGCGCGGGGCTGGCGCGTTTCAAGGACATCGGCAATATGAGCATCGAAGAGATCGATGTGCTGGCTGACATTCTGGTGCGCAAGCAGAAGGAAGGGCACTTTGCGGCGTTCTGGTCGGACGATGAAGAGGCTGCGCAGTTGATGCTCAGCCCGAGTATCGACATCCAGAGCCTGTGGTCGCCGACCTTGATGCGCCTGCACCGTGCGGGTGTGAAATATCGGCTTGCGGTGCCGCGTGAGGGGTATCGCGCTTGGTTTGGTGGGTTGTCGTTGTCGCGGCATGCCCAAGGGCCTGTTTTGGATGCGGCCTATGCTTATCTGAATTGGTGGTTGTCGGGGTGGCCGGGGGCGGTCATGGCGCGCCAGGGGTATTACATCGGCAACCCCGCACGCACTCGTGATCATTTAAGCAGTGCCGAGTGGGATTACTGGTATGCCGGGAAGCCTGCTCGGGAGGAGTTGTTGGGGAGTGATGGGTTGCCGTTGATTGATATCGGTGAGATGCGGGATGGGGGGTCGTATGAGCAGCGGATGGGGCACGTCGCGGTTTGGAATTCGGTGATGGATGAGCACAATTATTTGGTGCGGCGGTGGGGGGATTTTATGCGGGCTCGCTCTTGATTGAGTGCATATCCGTTATTTCGGTAACGGCCGCCTAGGGTTTCGCCCTTACGGCGACTCACTTTGGAAAAGCCCCAAAGTAAGCAAAGGGCTCTTGCCCCACCACTCGGCACCTCGCTGTGGCTCGGTGTGCCCGCACACAGGCTTGAATCCGTGGGCCGCCGCGATGGGCCATCCTTGGCCCAGCGCGGCTAACCCGGCGTCCTGCCGGGTTACCCACGGATTCAAGCCTGCGTGCGGCCAGCGTGGTTAATGGGGCGCCTGAGATCAAAATCAAAAGCAGAGCACGGCGGCCTGAAAGCCGACCTGAGTGGTGTGGAGCAAAAGCCAGATCAGAAGCAGGGCAGATTGCAGTCATCCCTGATGTATGGAGATTAAAAATGTGG
>NZ_MDDR01000038.1:0-62500 GCF_001870435.1 Pseudomonas costantinii
GCGCCTGAGATCAAGATCACAAGCAGATCAAAAGCAGAGCACGGCGGCCTGAAAGCCGACCTGAGTGGTGTGGATCAAAAGCCAGATCAACAGCAGTGGGTGTTTTCCTGATGTATGGAGATTAAAAATGTGGAAGCGGGCTTTCTTGCTCCCACATGTTTTATCGCTTTTGATCTACACCACTCAGGTCGGCTTTCAGGCCGCCGTGCTGTTGATCTTGATCTTAGGCGCCCCATTAACCACGCTGGCCGCAAGTAGGCACGGTGGAGCGGGTAAACCGGCAAGGATGCCGGTTTAGCCGCGCTGGGCCAGGGATGGCCCATCGCGGCGATCCGCGCAGCCGTGCCGGAGTGCGGGCACACCGAGCCACAGCGAGGTGCCGAGTGGTGGGGCAAGAGCCCTTTGGTTACTTTTGGGGCTCTTTTCCAAAAGTGACCCGCTGTAAAAGCGGAACCCATATTAGCCGTTACGCAAATAACGGATATGCCCCCCCCAGAAACAACAGAGCCGCCCGAAGGCGGCTCTGTCAAACCAATCAATTTACTGATTAGCCAGCTTATGTTCCAGGTAGTGAATATTCACACCACCCTCACAGAAGCCCTCGTCACGAACCAGATCCCGATGCAGCGGGATGTTGGTCTTGATGCCATCCACCACAATCTCATCCAGGGCATTACGCATGCGGGCCATGGCCTCATCGCGCGTCGCGCCCCAGGTGATCAGCTTGCCGATCAACGAGTCATAGTTGGACGGAACCTTGTAGCCGCTGTACAGGTGCGAATCGACGCGAACGCCGTTGCCGCCCGGAGCATGGAAATGCTTGACCAGGCCTGGACTCGGGATAAAGGTTTTCGGGTCTTCGGCGTTGATCCGGCACTCCAGGGAGTGGCCGTGGATCTTCACGTCGTCCTGGGTGAAGGACAACACGTTGCCGGCGGCGATGCTCAGCATCTCCTTGACGATGTCGATACCGGTAACCATCTCCGAAACCGGGTGCTCTACCTGCACACGAGTGTTCATCTCGATGAAGTAGAAACGGCCGTTCTCGTAGAGGAACTCGAAAGTACCCGCGCCACGGTAGTTGATGTCGATGCATGCCTTGACGCAACGCGCCAACACTTCGGCGCGGGCAGTTTCATCCAGGCCCGGTGCCGGTGCTTCTTCAAGAACCTTCTGGTGACGACGTTGCAGCGAGCAATCGCGGTCGCCCAGGTGGATGGCGTGGCCTTGTCCGTCGGACAGTACTTGAACTTCCACGTGACGTGGGTTGGTCAGGTACTTCTCCAGGTAGACCATCGGGTTGCCGAACCAGGCGCCAGCTTCCGAACGCGTCTGCTTGGCAGCTTCGATCAGGTCTTCTTCCTTGTGCACCACGCGCATGCCGCGACCACCACCGCCACCGGCGGCCTTGATGATCACCGGGTAACCGACTTCGCGACCAATGCGCAGAGCGGTTTCCTCGTCTTCAGGCAACGGGCCGTCGGAGCCGGGAACGGTTGGCACGCCGGCTGCGATCATGGCGTCCTTGGCCGATACCTTGTCGCCCATCAGGCGAATGGTCTCGGCTTTCGGGCCGATAAAGGCAAAACCGGATTTTTCCACCTGTTCGGCGAAATCGGCGTTTTCCGCGAGGAAGCCGTAGCCTGGGTGGATGCCATCAGCGCCGGTCACTTCAGCGGCCGCGATGATGTTCGAGACTTTCAGGTACGAGTTCGAGGCCAATGGCGGGCCGATGCAGATGCTTTCGTCCGCCAGTTTCACGTGCATCAATTCGGTATCAGCCGTCGAGTAAACAGCGACGGTCTTGATGCCCTCTTCCTTACAGGCGCGCAGGATACGCAGCGCAATCTCGCCGCGGTTGGCGATCAGGACTTTTTGCAGTTTCTTCGCAGGTTTCAACATCGAAGGCGCTCCGCGGTTCAAACGATGGTGAACAGCGGCTGGTCGTACTCAACCGGCTGACCGTTTTCTACCAGGATGGATTCGATGACGCCGGCTTTTTCGGCCGTGATGTGGTTCATCATTTTCATCGCTTCAACGATGCAGATGGTGTCGCCCACTTTCACGGTCTTGCCGACTTCAACGAAGGCTGGCGAGGTCGGTGCCGGAGTGCGGTAGAAGGTACCGACCATTGGCGACTTGACCACGAAACCGTTCAGTACTGGTGCGGCTGGCGCAGCAGGTGCGGCAGCGGCAGCAGGTGCAGCGGCCGGAGCAGCAGCGGCTGGCGCTGGTGCTTGCATTTGTGGTGCGTAGAACTGTTGGGCCGGAGTCTTGCTGTGACGGCTGATCCGTACGGACTCTTCGCCTTCCTTGATTTCCAGCTCGTCGATACCGGATTCTTCCAGCAGTTCGATCAGTTTCTTAACTTTACGGATATCCATGAATCATCAACTCCCAAGGGTCGGTCAGGGGCGCTTGGCCGGTTGTTCAATGTGTTCCAGGGCGGCCTCCAGGGCCAGTCGGTAACCGCTGGCGCCAAGGCCGCAGATCACGCCTACCGCTACGTCGGAGAAGTAGGAGTGATGGCGGAAAGCTTCGCGTTTGTGCACGTTCGATAAATGCACTTCGATGAATGGGATGCTCACCGCCAGCAGCGCGTCACGTAATGCAACACTCGTGTGTGTAAAAGCGGCGGGATTGATCAGGATAAAGTCCACGCCTTCGTTGCGCGCGGCATGGATGCGATCAATCAATTCGTACTCGGCATTGCTTTGCAGGTAGAGCAAATGGTGGCCGGCAACACGGGCCCTTTGTTCCAGATCAAGGTTGATCTGATCCAGGGTCACTGCCCCGTAGACGCCCGGTTCGCGGGTGCCGAGCAGGTTCAGGTTGGGTCCGTGAAGAACCAGTAAGGTCGCCATCGGCTGTTCCTTGTTATTGATGTGAGTACGGCAGAACTCGGCGACTATGCCGCAAAGCCTTTGTGACTGTCCAGTTCTATGCAGTAGGCGGCACGATTAGCGAGGATTGCGCAAAATTTGTGACTGCGGCTCAGAATTCGGTCATTGGTAATACCTGGCGCAAATTCTTTGTAGGAGCTGGCTTGCCAGCGATAGCAGTGGGTCTATGCCAGATTTATATCCTGATAGACCGACATCGCCGGCAAGCCGGCTCCTACAGCGGGTGGTGTTCAGACGCGGAATGCCTGCACGGCAGTGTTGAGTTGCCCGCCCAACACCAGCAAGTGTTCACCCTGACTGCGTCCTTGCCCAATCCGCAGCAAGTTATCCTCACCTAACTGATGAATTCGCTCACTGTTATCGCGAATCTCACTGACGGCGCCACTCTGTTGCGCCGTCACATCGGCGATGCGCACGGCGGTGTCGGAAATGGTCTGGATCGCCCCGACGATTTCGTCCAATGCGCCGTCGGCTGCCTGGGCCTGCTGGGCGGTGGCTTCGGCGTGTTCGACCTGGGCGCGCATGCCCTCCACCGATTGGTGGGCGGCGGTCTGCAGGCTGGCGATCAGGCTCTGGATTTCGGCGGTGGCACCGGCGGTGCGCTGGGCCAGGGAGCGGACTTCATCGGCGACCACGGCAAAGCCGCGTCCGGCTTCACCCGCACGCGCGGCTTCGATGGCCGCGTTGAGCGCCAGCAGGTTGGTCTGGTCGGCAATCGAGCGAATCACCGTCAGCACGCCGCCGATGGTGGCGGACTCTTCGGCGAGTTTCTCGATCATCTGCGCATTTTGTTGCACTTCACCCACCAAGGCATGCAGCCCGGTCAGGCTCAGGCCGATCACCCGCTGGCCCTGTTGCACCGCTTGGCCCGCGCTGCGACTGGCACCCGCGGCCTGGCTCGCATCACCGGCCACTTGCTGGATCGTCGCTTCCAGTTCGCCCAGCGAATCACGAATCTGCGCGGTGTCCCCAGCCTGGCGTTCGGCGCCGTCATGTAGGCCGCTGCTCAGTTCGGCGAGGGCGCGACTGCTGCCGGCCACTTCTTCGGCATTGCCGCGAATGGTGCCCACCAGGTCCACCAGATAAGCGCGCAAGCGGTTTAGGGAGGCCTCGATATCGTGCAGTTCGCGGTTGGTCTTGCCGAGTGCGATCGGTTGGCTGAAGTCGCCTTCGGCCCAGGTCGACAAGGCCGGTGCCAGGTTGGTCAGTACGCGCGCCAGGCGCCGTTGCAAGGTGTCGATCAACAGTGCAATCAGCAGAATCAACCCGATCATCACGCCTTGCATCAGGCGCACTTCGCCCTGGATCTTGCCGTGTTGCGCACGCACCACCGGCTCCAGGCCAGCGATGGCTTGTTGCACGGCGGCGATCTTCAAATGGGTGCCGGCACCCAGTGCGGTGCGTTGCTGGATCTGCTCGCGAGTGCGCTTGAGTTCGGCGGGGTAGCGGGTCAGCAGGCTGTTGAGTTCGCGCTTGAGGTCGACGCCGGTGTCCTGGGCTTCGGCTTTTTCGCTGTTTTCCAAGCCCATCATGGCGGAAAAATCATCGGTGCTGGATTCGGCGCTCGCCTTTACGCCAAGCAATGGCAACTGCGCCAACAGATCGGCCTGGGTGCGAATACTGGCGATCTCACGCTCTACGTCATCCGCCAATTCTGCGCGCCCGCTGCTCACCAGCTTGTCGCGGGCGAGGGAGAGCTTGCCCAGGTGTTGGGATGCAGCCAGCAGTGGTGGCAGATAGCGTGCGGCCTCGGGTGAATTGACGCCCATGGCGTATTGGCCCAGTTGCTCCAGGTTCGCGCCCAACTCGCGCTCTGCCTGCAGCAGCAACGCTTGCGGGTCGCCAGCCAGTTTGCCGGCGGCCAGCAGATCGGTCTTGCTGAACGTATCCAGGTCTACCAGGCTGGGGCGCAGGTTTTGCGCCAGGTCGGCGGGCAGTTCATCCAGGTGCTGTAAGAGGTTTTCCAGGCTCTGGCTGGCGCTGCTCAAGCGCAAGGCATCGCCGCTGGCCAGGTAGTCGTCGATATTGCGCGCGGCCTGATTCTGAAAGGTCTGGGACAGGCCCAAGTAGCGTTCCATCAACAAATAAGGTCGTTCCAGCGCCCGTTGCGACCACCAGAGCGTCGCCCCAAGTGCCAGGCACACGGCCACCAGAAGAAGGGTATTGAGATTGGTCAGCAGCTTCAGGCGCATGCGTGGTTTCAACCGACAGCAAAAGTAAGTGCCTGAAGTTATTGCGTTTTCATTACAGCGTTATGACGGAATCAGTGGATTCCGGTGAAAAGGTGGCACTTTGCTTTGACGTGCGTGCGGTGTGTACGCGGTTACGACCAGCATCCTTGGCGCGGTACAGCGCCTCGTCTGCCTGGGCGGCCATCATCAAGCTGTCGGAACCGTCGCACAGCTCCACCAGCCCGGCGCTGAAGGTGCACCACAAATCCTGGGGCTGGGCCGGGTAGTGGATTTCGGCAAAGCGCTCGCGAATTTCATCCAGCACTTTGCAGGCCGATTCCAGGTCGGTGTCGGGCATCACGATGGCGAACTCTTCACCGCCGTAGCGCCCGATAAAGTCGGTTTTGCGCAAACGCTGCTTGAGAAACAGCGCCAGGCTTTTGATCACGCGGTCGCCCATCGGGTGGCCGTGGCTGTCATTGACCCGCTTGAAGTGGTCGATATCGAGCATGGCAAAGCTCAACGGCTTGCTCTCACGGCGAGCACGGAAGCTGCAGTCTTCGAGCAATTGCAGGATATGGGTGTGGTTGTACAGCCCGGTCAGGCTGTCGCGCACCATTCGCGCTTTCAAGTTTCGCGCACGCGCTGCGCGGTTGCGCACGGTGGTGATCAGGTGGCGCGGTTTGATCGGCTTGGTGAGGAAGTCGTCGCCGCCTTCGCTCATGGCGTCCAGCTGTTTATCCAGGTCGTCTTCGGCCGACAGATAGATGATCGGCACGCTGACATAGCGGTCGTTGTGGCGAATCACTTTGGCCAGTTCGGTACCGGTACAGGCTGGCATATACATGTCGAGGATGATCAGGTCGGGCTGGAAGTCCGCCAGCTCGGCCATGGCCTGGATCGGTTCGATCAAGGTGCGGGTGACGATGCCGGCGCTATTAAGCAGCCGCTCGGTGTGTAGCGCCTGGGCGCGTGAGTCATCGATGATCAGTACTTTATAGGGTTCGTATTGCGCGACGCAGGTCAGCACTTCGATCTTTTCCAGCAGGCTCGAGGCTTCCAGCGTGCCGGTCAGAAATTCCTGACCGCCTGCGCGGACGGCGGCCAGGCGGGTCGGGGTGTCGGTTTCATGCAGGCTGAAAAACAGCAGCGGTAGCTTTTGCTCCAGGCCTTCCTGGGCTTCGGCGGCGAGTGTCAGGCCCAGGCCTGCGCCGCAGAAGTCTACATCCATCACAATCGCCGACGGCAGGCGCTCGGCCATGGACGAACGAAAGGCCGCCACGCTGTCCAGGGACTGGGCGCTCATGCCAAAGAATTCCAGCTGCTTGGCCAGGCGTTCGGCGCGGTCGTGATCGGCCAGCATTACGTAGATCGGCTTGCGCATGGGTGGCAGGAACGTTTGTTCCAGATGGTCGCCTTGACGCAGGCCGGTGCGGGACAGGCGCTGCATCAAGCGATTGAGTTCAGTGATTAACTGGCTGCTCAGGCGACCGCGATTTTCGTCTACTGCCTTCAGGGATTCGCCAATATGTCGCGCCAACTGGCCGTGTTCCGGTTGTTCGAAGCGCTCGGCAAAGCGCAGCAGGCGCAGGTTAGCCTCGCTGAGTTCGGAAAAATCCACGTTCGACCATTCGCTGCGTTGCAGGCGTTGCCAGATCTCAAGAATTTGACGTGCCTGATGAATTACCCGCTGGGCAAAATGGTGCTTGAGACGCTCACGGCTGGGGTCTTCTGGCTCGGTCATATCCTGACTACTAGTTAGGGTGCATGCTGAGGTCGACTGATGGCTCTATGCTAGCACCTCTTTTCTGTTACATGAGTGTCATACGTCAATTAAGTACGAGTCTCTGTTATTCAGTTTTTGACCTTATGGTCGCGCCGCGTAAAAAACGTGCATTCTTTATAGTCGAAGCTCTCTATATTTAAAGCTCGCACGCGCTACTTTGCTTAAAAGCCCCGCGCCGATGGGCACGATGGGGTAGGGTTGTGGTCGGAGTGCTTGAACGCACCCGGACAAATGACGTGCATGAACTCAAGTGATTGAAAGGATATCGCCATGCTGGACTGGAAAAATCGCGCAGGCAGTGCCAAAGGCCCCGCCCCTGAGCCCAAACCTACCAACCGCAGCTACTTTCGCAACTTGCTGATGAGCAAGGCTTTGCTCAGCGTGCTGGCCCTGTACCTGTTGGTCACTGGAGCCCTGGGTTGGTATTGGAGCGAAGAGCCGGCGTTGTTCCCGGTCCAGCAAAATGCCCAGCTTGCCGCCGAGAAGGAAGGCAAGCAGATGGTGCTTGGCTTCACCACCGTCGAAACCCTCAAAACCGTAGCCGGTACCTTGCTGAACAAGCCCGGTGGCTATATTTCCAACGACCGTTTTCCGCCAGGCCTGTGGATGGACAACATGCCGAGTTGGGAGTACGGCGTACTGGTGCAGGTGCGTGACCTGACCCGTGCCCTGCGTAAAGATTTCGCTCGCTCCCAATCGCAGTCGGCTGAAGACGCCGATTTGGCCAAGGCCGAACCACGTTTCAACTTCGACAATAAGAGCTGGATACTGCCGTCCAGTGAGTCGGAGTACCAGGAAGGCATCAATTCCCTGAGCCGCTATGAAGCGCGCCTGTCTGACCCGAATCAACGCGGTGCACTGTTCTATGCGCGTGCCGACAACCTGAACAATTGGCTGGGCGATGTCGCCACTCGACTGGGTTCATTGTCGCAACGCCTGTCGGCCAGTGTTGGCCGGGTCAAGCTGAACACGGCGCTGAAGACTGAAACCCTAGCGCCGGGTGAAGTGCCGCAGCTTGATGAAGAAGTGGTGGAAACCCCATGGATGCAGATCGACAACGTGTTCTACGAGGCTCGTGGCCAGGCTTGGGCCTTGTCCCACCTGCTGCGCGCCATCGAAGTCGATTTTGCCGACGTGTTGGCCAAGAAAAACGCTACCGTCAGCGTGCGCCAGATCATTCGTGAGCTGGAGGCCTCGCAGGAGACCGTTTGGAGTCCTATGATTCTTAACGGCAGTGGCTTTGGCATCCTCGCCAACCACTCTCTGGTCATGGCCAACTATATTTCCCGGGCAAACGCTGCAGTGATCGACTTGCGTCAGCTCCTCAATCAGGGTTGATGATGGACGCTACTCAAAAGGAGGCCGCGCACCGCGCTGCCTCCGATTCTGAACTGATCTGCTGGGTCGACGAGAGAGACAACCTGCTCGGCGAGCTTGTCAGGTCCGACCTTCGCCAGCGCGGCCTGATCGGCCGTTGCACCTTTATCTTCCTGTTCAATTCGGCGGGTTTGTTGTGTGTGCATCGACGCACCCTGAGCAAAGCCCTGTATCCGGGCTTCTGGGATACGGCGGCGGGCGGGATGGTGGCGGCGGGTGAACCCTATGCCTTATCAGCGGCCCGGGAGCTGGAAGAAGAACTGGGCGTCGCCGGTGTGGAATTGACCGAACACGACCATTTTTTCTTTGAAGATGGCGACAGCCGGTTGTGGTGCAAGTCCTACTCCGCGATCTGGGATGGCCCGCTGCGTTTGCAGCCCGAAGAAGTCATGGAAGCGCGATTTTTACCCATCGATGTTGTCCTGCAGGAGGCCGAACAAAAGCCTTACTGCCCGGACGCTCAAGAGGGCTTGCGGCGCTATCTGGCCTCGCGTCGCTAAAGTTGCATAAATTGGCGCCATTTGGCTCTTAGCAAGTCGGCTTTTTGCCGTTACACTGCGCGACTTTTCACCCGAACCACCTTTGCGGTTCGGTAGCGCTGCCCCTGCCTGAGTGGGGCTTCGCGGTCGGTGGTCCCTCTTCTTTTACGAAAGCCGGGCGCCGATCAGTCTTTGTCCTCCCAAGAGGATTGCCGGTGGCCAAAAAAGCCGCATCCTTCGCCGCCCTTGGTGGCTTGGTATTTTCCACCGACGCAGGTCGACACTGCCCGGACTGTCGTCAGCCCGTGGACGCGTGCACCTGCAAACAGACCCTGATCCCTGAAGGCGACGGTATTGCCCGCGTGCGACGCGAGAGCAAAGGCCGTGGCGGCAAGACGGTGACCACCATCACCGGCGTGCCGCTGGCCGAAGATGCCTTGAAAGAGTTGGCCACTACGCTGAAGAAGCGCTGTGGCACCGGTGGCGCGTTGAAAGACGGGGTCATCGAGATTCAGGGTGATCACGTCGAGTTGCTGTTGGCCGAGCTGATCAAGCTCGGGTACAAGGCCAAGAAGTCCGGCGGCTGAGAGCCTCTTCCCGACCTGTGTCTAAACTCTGTCCTGCGAGTGGGGTCTACCCCTCTCACAGGCAAATCGTCATTTTCATTTTTTAGACTGCGCCAGCCCGACAGCGGGCCGGTGTACTTCGACTTCATATATAGGGGACTTCGATGTCCGTACGACGCACACGCAAAGACGATGGCAGCCAATGGACAGTTGCGGACAGCCGCAGTGTTTACGGGATTCGCCATTGGGGGGCCGGGTATTTCGCGATCAATGATGCCGGTCGCGTTGAAGTCCGTCCGAACGGCCCGAACAGCACGCCCGTCGACCTGTACGAGCAAGTCGACGAGCTGCGCAAAAGCGGTTTGTCCTTGCCGCTGCTGGTGCGTTTTCCCGACATCCTGCAAGACCGCGTACGCCAGCTGACCGGTGCCTTCGACTCCAACATCGAACGCCTGGAATACCAGAGCCAGTACACCGCGCTGTACCCGATCAAGGTGAACCAGCAGGAAGCGGTGATCGAGAACATCATCGCCACCCAGAACGTCTCCATCGGCCTTGAAGCCGGCTCCAAGCCTGAGCTGCTGGCCGTGCTGGCCCTGGCGCCGAAGGGCGGTACCATCGTCTGCAACGGCTACAAAGACCGTGAGTTCATCCGCCTGGCGCTGATGGGCCAGAAGCTCGGCCACAATGTGTTTATCGTGATCGAGAAAGAATCCGAAGTCGGCCTGGTGATCGAAGAGGCCGCCAGCCTCAAGGTCAAGCCTCAGGTCGGCCTGCGCGTGCGTTTGTCGTCCCTGGCCTCGAGCAAGTGGGCGGACACCGGTGGCGAGAAGTCCAAGTTCGGTTTGTCGGCGGCGCAGCTGCTGTCGGTGGTTGAGCGCTTCCGCGCTGCGGGCCTGGACCAGGGCATTCGCCTGCTGCACTTCCACATGGGCTCGCAGATCGCCAACCTGGCCGACTACCAGCACGGGTTCAAGGAGGCTATTCGTTACTACGGCGAACTGCGCAACCTCGGCCTGCCGGTGGACCACATCGACGTTGGCGGCGGCCTGGGCGTGGACTACGACGGTACTCACTCGCGTAACGCCAGCTCGATCAACTACGACATGGACGACTATGCCGGTGTAGTTGTGGGCATGCTCAAGGAATTCTGCGATGCGCAGAGCTTGCCGCACCCGCATATTTTCTCCGAGAGTGGCCGCTCCCTGACCGCCCACCACGCCATGCTGGTGGTGCAAGTCACTGACGTCGAGAAACACAACGACGAAATTCCAGAGATTGAAAACAAGGAAAACCTGCCGGAAACCGTGCAATGGCTGGTGGACCTGTTGGGCCCGACCGACATTGAAATGGTCACCGAAACCTACTGGCGTGCCACCCACTATATGAGTGACGTGGCTACCCAGTATGCCGACGGCAAACTGACTCTGGCGGAGAAAGCCCTGGCTGAGCAGTGCTACTTCGCCGTATGTCGTCGCCTGCACAACTCGTTGAAAGCCCGCCAGCGCTCGCACCGCCAAGTGCTGGACGAACTCAACGATAAGCTGGCCGACAAGTACATCTGCAACTTCTCGGTGTTCCAGAGCCTGCCGGACACCTGGGCGATCGGCCAGGTCCTGCCGATTCTGCCGCTGCACCGCCTCGACGAAGAGCCGTTGCGCCGTGCGGTATTGCAGGATTTGACCTGTGACTCCGACGGCAAGATCAAGCAATACGTCGACGAGCAGAGCATCGAGACCAGCCTGCCGGTGCACGCTTTGAACGAAGGCGAAGACTACTTGCTTGGCATCTTCCTGGTGGGCGCTTACCAGGAAATCCTCGGGGACATGCACAACCTGTTCGGTGACACCGACTCGGTGAACATCTACCAGCGTGAAGACGGCTCGGTCTACAGCGCCGGTATCGAGACTCACGACACCATCGAAGACATGCTGCGCTACGTGCACTTGTCGCCGGAGGAGTTGATGACGCACTACCGTGACAAGTGTGCGAGCGCGAAGATCTCCACATCGGAGCGCACCCAGTTCCTCGACGCATTGCGCTTGGGGCTGACCCGTTCTTCGTACCTGTCGTCATAAGTGAAGTGACCCGTTCTAGTGTGGGAGTCGGGCTTGCCCGCCCCCACATTTAGACCTTCGTTTGGCAGTACCTTCTTTGTGGGGTCTGAACGATGTCGAGCAAACTGCTGCAAGCGTTCACCCTGGCGATCGCCGCACTTCTCGCGGCTTGCTCCCCGATCAAAGTGCTTAACGCACTGACTCCCTCCAGCACCTTCACCAAAACATCGGCCATTGCTTATGGCGATGATCCCCGCCAAAAACTCGATATCTACCGCCCCGTCACAGCTCTGCCTGACGCCCCCGTGGTGGTGTTTTTCTACGGCGGCAGTTGGAACTACGGCTCTAAAGATGACTACGGTTTTGTCGGCGAAGCCTTGGCCTCGCGCGGCATCGTGGTGGTGATCGCCGATTACCGGCTTTATCCACAAGTGCGTTACCCCGCTTTTCTTCAGGACGGTGCGAAAGCCGTGGCCTGGGCCCATCGGCACATCGCCGAGTACGGCGCCGACCCCACGCAGATGTATGTGATGGGCCACAGCTCCGGGGCCTATAACGCGTCGATGCTGGCGCTGGACGCGCGCTGGCTGAGCGAGGTGGGTTTGTCGCCTTCGGTGTTCAAGGGCTGGATCGGCCTGGCTGGGCCGTATGACTTCTTGCCGATTGAAAACAGGGAGGTGCGGCCGGTTTTTTTCTTCCCGGATTCGCCACCTGATTCCCAACCGATCAACCACGTCAGCGCCGCAGCACCACCCACGCTGTTGATCGCCTCGACGGACGACAATCTGGTCAACCCCACACGTAATACCGGCGGGCTGGCGAACAAGTTGCGGGCAGCGGGCGTTCCGGTTGAAGCGTTTTATTTCACCCGGACTAACCACGCGACACTGGTGGCGTCTATCTCAAGGCCGCTGCGTTGGTTGGCCCCGGTGCTGGATCGGGTGACGGCCTTTATCCAAGCCACTGATCTTGCCGATTCAAGCGCCAGGCAATCGCCCATAAAGTGAGGCTGCGCAGGGCCATGAACAGCAGGAAGCTTATCCACAGGCCGTGGTTGCCCATACCCTGTAATACCCAGGCAAACGGCAGTGTCAGCAACACCGTCAACAGCATGCCGTTGCGCATTTCCCGGGCGCGGGTGGCGCCGATAAACAGGCCGTCCAGTAGATAACTCCACACAGCTATCAACGGCAGCACGGCCAAGTAAGGCAGGTAGAGGTCGGCGGTTTCGCGCACGCTGGGAATATCGGTTTGCATGGCGATAAACAAGTGCCCGGCGAAGGTGAACAGCAGGGCGAAACCCACACTGGCGATCAGCGACCAGCCGCCTGCTACCACCAGCGAGCGGCGCAAGGATTGGCGGTCGTGGGCACCGATGGCGTGGCCGCACAAGGCTTCGACTGCGTGGGCCAGACCGTCCAGGGCGTGGGCGGTCAGCAACAGACCGTTGAGCAACAATGCATTGGCGGCTACGGTCGCATCGCCCAGTCGCGCGCCTTGTACCGTGATCATGAAAAATACCGATTGCAGCGCCAGGCTGCGGATAAAGATGTCACGGTTCACCGCCAGCAGCGGGCGCCAGCTCTCCCACAATTTCAACGCCGCCCAGGCGATATGCCCGGGGTAGGCGCGCAGGGCTTTTTGCGTCAGGGCCAGGCCGAGCAGGGCGCCGGTCCATTCGGCGACAACGGAAGCTCTTGCCGAACCGACGACTCCCCAGTCCAGGCCGAGTACGAACCACAGGTTCAGGGCGATGTTGACCAGGTTGGTGGTCAGCAGAATCGCCAGTGGCGCGCGGGCGTTTTGTGTACCAAGGAACCAGCCGACCAAGGCATAGCTGGCCAATGCGGCGGGCAGGCCGAACAACCGGGTGTGGAAAAAATCGCGGGTCAGTTGATTCAACTCGGGAGAGGGTTGCATCCATTCAAGGGCCAGTTGGCTCAGGGGGATACCCACCGTCCCCAAAAGCATTGCCAGGCCCAGGGCGAGCAGCAGGCCTTGCAGCAGGATTTGCCGGAGTGCTGCGCCGTCATTGCGCCCGGCTGCCTGGGCGGCGAAACCGGTGGAGCCCATGCGTAAGAAGCCCATGGCCCAGGCGAGGAATGTGTAGAGGCTGGCTCCGACGGCCACGGCGCCCAATTGATGGGCGTGGGGGAGGTGGCCGATGACCATGCTGTCGACCAGCGCTACCAGCGGCACCGAGATGTTCGACAGAATCATCGGCGCAGCCAGGGCCCAGACGCGACGATGGGTGGGGCGGTGGCGCCAGTCGGTGAGTAAGGTGGGCATGCAGGCTCCTTGGGGGAGCGGTAGTGTAACTGGGAGCGTTTGAGAGCCGCCCCGCAATCTGAAATTTAATGCACGATCCAGCTCAGCAACCACAACCCCAGCATCAACCAGATAATCCCCGCGATAATCGACGCTCGCATAAACGCGCGCACTGCCGAGTACAGCAGCATCAGGCCGAGGATCAGGGTGATGATGCTGATTATCGATGTGTCCATGCCCAGGGACTTGGAAAGCCCGTCGACAAAGTCGCCGCCGGCATGTGACAGCGTGTTAAACAGCCCGCTGAACAACTCGACGATAAAGTGGATGATCTGGCCGATTTTGAGACCCAGCCATCCGAAAAAGTCTGTTTGCATGTATGTGTCCTGATGAAAGGGTGGGCGTAGCTGCCGGACCTGAGACTTTGGTCGTTATTGGCTCGCGCGAGTTCCCTTCTAGCATAGAGGTTTATGGCGTGCAGGGATTCACTTGCCTTCGCCGATCATCCCCCCGAAGCTATACACCTTCAGGAGCCCCCGCATGAACCTTGAACACCTCACCGAACGCCTGCACCGCATCCGCGATACCAATGACTGGAAGCAGTTTCACAGCCCGAAAAACCTGGCCATGGCCGCCAGTGTGGAAATGTCTGAGCTGGTGGAAATCTTCCAATGGCTGACCGAAGACCAGTCGCGCCAGTTACCTGCCGACAAACTCGCGCATGCTGGGCAGGAAGTCGGCGATATCGTGTTGTACCTGCTGTTGCTGTGCAGTGAGTTGGGCCTGGACATGAACGAGGTGGTACGCGCCAAGTTGGCCGACAGCGAGCGGCGGTTTGCCCATGAGTGATCGTCATTTCGACCAACTGGCCACGCGCTTCGCCGAGAAAATCTACGGTGGCGCCAAAGGTGCAATTCGCTTGGCGGTGCTGCAGGCCGACCTGACCGAAGCGCTGCCGGATCGCCCGCTGCGTGTGCTGGATATCGGCGCGGGCCTGGGGCATATGTCGTTATGGCTGGCCGAGCGTGGTCATCAAGTGACCCTGGCCGAACCCGCCGAGCCGATGCTCGAAGGTGCGCGTCAGCGTTTTGCCGAGGCGGGGCAGACCGCAACCTTTATCCACGCACCCTGGCAAGACCTGCTCGGCCAACTCACCGAGCCCTACGACCTGGTGCTGTGCCACGCCGTGCTGGAATGGCTGGCTGAACCCCACGCAATCCTGCCGGTGTTGCACCAACTCACGGTGCCCGGCGGCTGGTTGTCCTTGGCGTTCTACAACCGCGATGCGCTGATTTACCGCAATTTGCTTAAAGGGCACTTTCGCAAAATGCGCAAGAACGACATGGCCGGCGAAAAGCAGAGCCTTACACCGCAACAACCGCTCGACCCACGCGAGCTGGCGGCGCAACTAGAAGGGCTTTGGCAGGTCGAAAGCCAAAGTGGCGTACGGGTGTTCCACGACTATATGCCGGTGGAATTCCAGGCCCGCGCCGATTTACAGGATCTGTTGGAGATGGAACTTGCTCACCGTCGTCACCCAAGCTTTGCCGGACTTGGGCGTTATTTGCACTGGATCTGCCGTCCGGTTTAAGCGGCCCAGTTTGCGGAGGTCGAAATGCGTCGTCTCTGTTTGATCCTGTTGTCTTTGGGTTTGGGGGCTTGTTCTACCCCTAATCCTTACGTGGCCGCCTCGGCTCCCATGCCGCCGGCTCCGCCCCAAGCGGCCACTACCTTTGATGCCAGCGCCTATCCGGCGCCAGTACGTGACTACGGCGCCTACCGTAATTGGGGCTGGCTCAACGGCCAACTGCCGGCGGGTTCGGCCTGGGCCGACTCGGCACAGATTGCCGAGGCGGTCAGCGGTGCGCTTGACCAGCGTGGCCTGCGCCCGCTGCATGACAACCGCGCCCCGGACCTTCTGGTCAGCGCCGATGTGCGTCTGGAGAAGCGCCTCAAACAAGTCCAGGACGACTACGGCTACGGATATGGTGGTTACAACCGCTACGGCAACGGCTATGGCATGTACAACTCGGTGCCGGTGGTGCGTACCTACGAGGTGACGGTGGCGGTGGTGCGGGTCAATTTGTTTGATGCCCGCAATGGCCAGCCGGTCTGGAGCACCAGTGCTGAAACCGCCAGCCAAGGCAGCCTCAGCGAGCGCGCCGATGCCTTGCGCGAAGCCGTGCAAAAGGCAATGACGGCCTATCCGCCCAGTTAACAGCTATTCTCATCTAAAGCGCCGGTCGCTTCTTGGAGAACAATCATGTTTCGTCGTATCGCTACGCTCGCTTTTGTAGTGTTGCTGGGCGGTTGCCAGACCAGTCAGGTCAACCACGACTTTGACGCCAGCCGCGATTTCGGCGCCTATCGCAGTTGGGCCTGGAAAGACCCGGCCCTGCAATACCGCCCGGATGATCCACGGATCAAGAGTGATCTCACCGAGCAACGCATCCGCCAAGCCGTTGGCGAACAACTCGATCAACGCGGGCTGCGTCCTGCCGCAGCGGGTACCAAGGCCGACCTGAATGTGCAGACCTACCTGATCGTCGAAGACCGCCAACAGCAAGTCACTACGAACTACGGTGGCGCCTGGGGTGGCCCATGGAATGGCTATTGGGGCGCGCCGATGTACAACGAAACGCGCAACATTACCTACAAAGTGGCGACCATCCAGATCGACCTGCTCGACGGCAAGGACGGCAAGCTGGTATGGCGCGGCAGTGACGAGCAGATGATGAGCAGCACGCCGAATCCGCAGGATCGCAGCACTGCCATCCGCGCCACCGTCACCCAAATCCTTTCCAACTATCCACCCCATTAACAGCGCCACCTAACCCCGTAGGAGCTGTCGAGTGCAAGCGAGGCTGCGATGGGATCGCCTCGGCCTACCTGCCAGCCCGAGTCGTCTGCATCGCAGCCTCGCTTGCGCTCGACAGTGTCTACGTTAGTTTGGGGCGTCCTCAAGTTTTCTGTCAGTCGCCTTCATGGCGACGCCCCAGCCCTTGTCTACACTCATCTACACCTCAGGAGCGTAAGCGCCGAACAGTTCGCCGGCACAGGAGTGCTCGATGTCTCCCCGATTTCACAACAAGCAGCAAGGTGTCATTGGCCTGATGGCAGCCGGCGTGTTGTCATTGGTCTTGATCTGCACATTGTTGGTGGTCGACAGCGGCCGCTTGTACCTGCAAAAACGCGAGTTGCAAGGGGTGGCGGACACGGCGGCACTGGAGGCGGTCAGCCGCAGTGGAACGTGCCTGGCGGGCTTGAGTGCGGCGACTTACGCGGCGCAGAGTGTGGCGCGCAATAATTTTGTGGTGGGTAACGGAAATACCCTGGTGACCAGTTGCGGCACCGTGACCACCGGTGCCTCGGGTTTTCGCACGTTCAGTGCAAACCCGGCAGTGTCGTCGGCGATTCAAGTGGTGGTTACGCAAACCGTCACCACCAGCGTGGCCGGTGGGATTTGGGCAATGGTTTCCGGCGCAACGGTCAGTCTCAACACCGTGTTGACGGCGACAGCGGTGGCGGCGACGCCCGCGCCAACCCTGGCCCAGTTGACCATCAACAGCACCCTGGTCAGCATCGACACTGGCAGTTCCAGTCTGTTGAACCCGCTGTTCGGCGGATTGCTCGGCGGCAACGTCAACCTGACGGTCGCCGGCTGGAATGGTTTGCTCAATACCAACATCAACCTGCTCAGTTACCTCAACCAACTGGCGATCAACCTGAACGTGGCCGCCGGTAACTACACCCAACTGCTCAGTACCAACGTCACCGCCACGCAGTTGATCCAGGCTGCGATCACGGTGCTGACCGCCAACGGTGCAACAGCCGATGTGTTGACTGCGTTGGGCAGCCTGCAAGTCGCCGCGATCAATCAGGCGCCGCTGACGCTGGGGCAGATCCTGCAATTGCAGACAGGCACCACTGCTGCGGCGCTGAATGCCAACCTGCAGGTGTTTCAACTGATCCAGGGCGTGGTGCAACTGTCCAACAGCCAGAGCGCGGTGGCGGCGACCTTGCCTGTGAACCTGCTGGGGCTGGCGAATATCACGACCCAGGTCAAGGTGATCGAGCCGCCGCAACTGTCGGCGATCGGTAACCCGGCGCTGGCGGTGGCCAACCCGCTGGGGCCGAACAAGATTTACGTGCGTACCGCCCAGGTGCGCACCGAGGTGACGGTCAGCTTGCCGGTGCTGAGTAGTTTGTCGGGGTTGACCACGGCGGTGAATAACCTAGTGGGGCCACTGACGCCGGTGGTTAACGGCTTGCTGAGTTTGAACCTGGTTACCACGCTGAACTCGGCGTTGTGCCTGCTGGGGGCTGGCTGCCAGCAATTGGATTTGCTGGTGTTGCCGGGCAACCTGTCGCTCAATATCGTGCTGGATGCCGGGGGCGCCAGCAGTTATGTCACCGCTTACAGCTGCCCAACCGGCAATGCAGGTACTAAGAGTCTGACGGCTTACACCACCACCTCGTTGGCGTCACTGAATGTGGGGACCATCACCAATGCATTTTCCACCACGCAGCCGATGACGGTGGCGCCTTTGGCGTTGATTGATATTGGCACCAAGACCTGCCATGAAATCCTCGGTATTGGCTCCTGTGATACCCGCGTGCCATTCGCCGGTGGGGGGATTGGAATCATGGTGCAAAGCCCGATCGCTGGGAGTAACCAAACCCTGGTGTTTTCCAGTAGCACACCGTTTGCCACACCGCCTAACGTCGGTCTTACACCCACCTACCAGGCCGCCGCACCAGCCACTAACGTGGTCAGCAGCCTTTCCACCACGCTTAATGGCGTAGGCATCACGGCTTATCAGCCGGTGGGGAGCAATCCGTTGGGCAGCCTGGTGGCGAACACGGTGTCGTTGCTCAGCGGCGTTAGCGCCGTCGTGGCGTCGGTGGTGGATAACCTGCTGGGCCCACTGCTGAACCCGATTCTCAACAACCTGCTGAACATGCTGGGCATCAGCCTGGCGAATGTGAACGTCGGTGCCAACCTGACCTGCGGCCAGACCGGCGGAGCCTACCTGGTGATTTAAGCGTCGGTGGCCCTTGGCAGTTCCACGCAAAACCGTGCGCCGTGCTCGCCGTTGCTGACGCTGAGGCGCCCGCCCATGTTTTCTACGATGCCGTAGCTCACCGACAAGCCTAAGCCCGTGCCCACGCCAATCGGCTTGGTGGTGAAGAACGGCTCGAAGATCCGCTCCAGTAACCGTGGGTCGATGCCGCCGCCGTTGTCTTCGACCCAGATGCGCACGTGACGGCTGTCGTGCTCGGTGTGCAAGGCGATCCACGGGCGCAGCTCGGGGTTTTTTTCACGCTGGCTCAGCAGGGCATCGCGGGCGTTGACCATCAGGTTGATCAGCACTTGCTCAAGCTGGTCGACGTAGCCTTTGACCTGCACCGGAATCTCTACCTGGGTCAGGCGCACATCCACACCTTTGCCGCGCAGACCTTCGCTGAGCAACGACAGCGTGCCCTCGACCGACTGCGCCGGGTCGAAGGGCTGCTGTTCGACTTCCGAGCGGCGGCCGAACACGCGCATGTGGTCTACCACCCGCGCCGCACGTTGTACCTGTGCGTCGATGCGCTGGAGTTTCTCGGTGAGGTAATCGATTTGCACATCGCCATTGCTCAGGCGCTTGAGCACATTGACGATGGCCATGCGCATCACGTTCAGTGGCTGGTTGATCTCATGGGCCAGGCCCGTGGCCATTTCGCCGAGGGTGGCCATTTTCGCGCTTTGGGTCAGTTGCTGCTGGGAGCGACGCACTTCGGTGTTGTCGCGGCCCACGGCCTGCACTTCCACCAAAACGCCTTGCTCATCAAATACACCACGGTCAGACCACACCCACCAGGCATGTTCGCGCCCGGGCAGTTGCAGGCTGATTTCGGCGGTGCTGACGGGAAACTCCGGCGTCAGTTGCTGTATGCGCAGCACAAATGCCTCGCGCTGCTCAGCCGACAACCAGTTCCCCAGGTTTATTCCCCGCAACTGTGCAGGCAGGCATTCCAGGTAGTTGGCCAGTGGCGTATTGCCGAAGGTCAAGGTCAGGTCGGGGCGGTAGCGGCAGATCATCGCCGGGGAGTCTTCAACAAGGATTCGGTAGCGCTCTTCGCTGTCCTTGACCTGTTGCGCTGCCAGTGTCGCCTCGGTGACATCCAGCCACAGGCCGACCGCTTCCACCGGCACGCCGAGGTCGTCGCGCAACAGCTTGGCTTCGTCGAGCAGCCAGTGGTAGTCGCCTTGTTTATCCTGCACACGGTAACGACTGCGCGCACTGCCTTCGCGCAGCAGTTGGCGGGTGCGTTGGAAGTACAGGTCGCGGTCGTCGGGATGCACCCATTGCACCAGACTGTCGTGGGTACATTCGGCGAGGGTGCGGCCCAGCAGTGGCAGCAGGCTGTCACTGAAAAACACCGGCTGCAGGGCGCCGTTCACATAGCGCTGCACGTAGATCACCGCCGGTGAGCTGGCGATCACGTTGTCCAGGCGCGCATGGGCGGCGGCGGCTTCCAGCTGTTGGTTCTTGATGTCGCTGATATCGAGCATGAAGCCGATGCAACGGCGCCGTTCGCCCGCGCCCAGCACTTGGCCCTGCACGCGATACCAGATAGGCGCCTGGGCGCTGTCGTCTCGGTTGAGGCGCACGCTGGCGAGCAAGGGTTTGCCCAGGGTCTGCAAATCGCGCAGGCGGCTGTGCAGTTCCTGGCGGTCGGCAGGGTGGATCAGGTTCAGCCAGGTGTCCAGCGCTTGCCGGGTGGGGCCTTCTTCCTGGTCCAGGTTGCGCATCAACTGGGGAGCGAGTTGGATTTCACCGCTGGCGGGCAGTAACTCCCACCAGCCGGTACCGAGCAAACCTTGCAGGGCTTCCAGGCGCTCAAGTTGTTGGTGGTGGCGTTGTTCACGCAGGCGGCTGAGCAGCGGTGCCGCGAGGGCGGCGGCGAGGTTCAGCCAGTCACGGTCGCGGGTGTGCGGTTGGCCACTGTAAGCGCCGCACAACAACCACGCAGCAATGCCTTGGCCATCGCGATAGGGCACAAGGAAACCATCGGCATTACCGAATATGCTGTGCAAACGTGGGTGCTCACCACGCCCATACGGCGCTTGCAGGCTCAACGGGGTGGTGCCGTCGAGGCTGTCCAGGCAAGTGCCGAGGCGCTGCCCGGTGTGCCAGAACAGCGGCGCGTCATGGTTGGCGTACTGGCTGTAGATCAGCCAGCCCTGGTCCTCTTGGTCGAGCAACGCGAGGGCCACACAGGGGATGCGCCAGCGCTGCGCCACGCTGCACAGTTGTTCGTTGAACACCTCGGGCAGTCGGGTGAGGCTGCACACGCGCAGTTGCTCACTCACCAAACTGGTCAATTGATGATTCTGTTCGCGTTGCTCGGCGAGTTGCCTGCCGCCAAGCAAATCGCCGATATCCACTGCATGCAACAACCACCCGTTGCCGTGCGCTTCAACCGTGCCTCGGGTGTGCAGGACTTGCCCGGCGGTGCCCTGGAAATCCAGGTCGAGGCTGTGGCGCTGCCAATCGGCTGGAACGCCTTCAACCGCCAGGGCGCTATGCGCGCACAGCAGGTCTTGCAGGCGCGGCGACGTAGCGTACTGCGCCAGTTGTGGGCGCAGCGTGCCGCTGATGTCGAGCACATGGCCTTGAGCGTCCAACTGCACGTGCAACCCGGCGCAAGAGAGCGCCGGTGTGTCGATGGCCAGCGCGCTGGCGCGGCCGAGCAGGCGACCGAAGAGTTTGTCCCCCGAAGTCAAAACTGCAGGCTCGACTGGGCCTGCAGCGTCACCGGCAATTGCGGCACGCTGCCAATGCCGGGCAAGACAATAAATGGCATCACGTTCTGGAGATTGGTCGATGGGTAGTTGATTTGCACCAATAACAAGCCGTTGACGAAGGTGGTGCTGATTTGGCTCGAGTTGAAATTGAACGCGGGTGGAATCCACCCCAAGCGACTGGCGACCGCCGTATTGGCGGCGTTCACCACCGCGGCATTGTAGCCCTGCATGGTGGGGTCCAGCCCTACGCTCACGCGCACGGCTTCGGCGGTCGCCTGGTTGAACGACTGCATTAACAGCAACGGCAGGCTATAGCTGACCATCCCGTAGAATACGGCGAAAAAAATCACGAACACGCCAATGAACTCGATCGCTGCCGTGCCTTTTTGCTTTCTGGGGAGGCTTGTTTTCATCACCGCGTCTACCCTGACGGCTATTACTTGATATCAGCATAGAATCATTCAGCGAAAAGGGATGTTTTTTACGTGATCCAGTGCGTGGTGGTGGTGGTGTGGTTGGTGGTGTGTGCGGTTCAGGACGTTCGGCAGCGACTGCTCGCCAATCGTCTGACGCTGGGCGCAGCCCTGTTGGCGTTGATCTATCTGCTTTGGACGGGGACCACTTGGCTCGGTGCGTCCGTAGGTGAGGGAGTGTTGGCGTTTATTTTGGCGCTGCTGTTGACCTTGCCGGGCTATGCCCTGGGCCGCCTGGGTGCCGGAGACGTGAAGCTGCTCGTGGCCTTGGCCTTGGCATCGAATGCCCAGTACCTGCTGTGGTCGTTTATAGGGGCTGCGGTAGCCAATTTACTGTGGATCTTACTGGCGCCAAAGCTGTGGCCGTTTATGAGTCCGGGGGTTAAAGCCTGCTTGGGCTACCTGGCACCGCAAGCGTCAAAAAAGCTGCCTTTTGCCCCTTTTTTGCTGGCGGGCTTTGCCGCTGCCTGGTTTTGGATCCATTAGTCGTCATATCGGACTAACGCTATGTACATAGTAGGAAAGTAGGTCTACGTTTAATAAATAGGTGTGTAGGAATATTCGTCGTTAGGGATGGGTCAATCTTTTGGCTGTCCAGGCATGGAGTAGCGCGTGAACAAGCTAGCCTCTGCGGTAAAAGTGCTCGTAGTCGACGATCAGCCGCTGATCGTGGAAGAACTCTGTGAATTTCTTGAAAGCAGCGGTTTCCGCTGTGTCCCGTGTGAATCCAGCCAGCAGGCCTTGAAGCGTTTCAGTGAAGACGATGGTATCGGCCTGGTGCTGTGCGACTTGCATATGCCGGACATGGACGGCATCGAATTGGTCAAGGCCCTGCAAAAGGTCGCCGGAAAACAGCGGGTCTTTGAAGCGATCATGCTGACCGGTCGCGCCGACAAGCAGGATGTGATCAAGGCCCTGCGCGCCGGGATCGCGGACTACTACCAGAAACCGATCAATCTCGAAGAATTGCTGGAAGGTTTGCAGCGCCAGGAAGCCGCGTTGGAAGAGCGCAAAAAGGATCTGCAACTGGGGCACTTGAACCAGAAGCTGCAGTTCCTTTCCGAGTCCATCAACGATCTGTACCAGGACCTCGACAAAGTGCGCCGCAGCCCGCCAGGTCTGGAGGGTGAAGACGTGTCGGCCGAAGACGCCGGGCCGGTGGAAATTCCGGCAATCTTCAACCAGTTGTCACCGCGCCAATTGGATGTCGCCCGACTGGTTGGGAAAGGGCAGACCAACTATCAAATTGCCTGCGAACTGGGCATCACTGAAAACACGGTGAAGTTGTACGTGTCCCAGGTGTTGCGTCTGACGCATATGCACAACCGCACCCAGTTGGCGCTGGCACTTTCGCCTAACAATTCGGCGATGCGCCAACGCGTAACGGCCCACTAAGCGGTGAGTAAAATCCAGCGGCAGCTAATTGCTGCCGCTTTTAGCCTGCCCCCCCACCTTCTGCTCAAAATACTCCGGAATCGGGTGCTTGAAGCTTTCCAGCAAGCGTTGGGACGTCAGGTCGCGCTCGGCGGCGGAGGCCTTCTGTGGTGTTGTTGACGCGACTTTTCCGCTGGACTGCAACGTCAGCCAGCTCTCGGTGACGGCCTGTTGCGGGGACGAGGGGCCGGGTTCAATGGCCATGACGCTCAGGGGCAATGCCAGCACTGCCAGGCTGGCGAGATAAGTCACTTTCATCATCAATTCCTCGGGTTGCTGGATGCATCGCTGACCGTGGCGATCTGGTCTTTGGCCTTGGCGACGGGTGCGCTTGAGCCCTTGAGTTTTTCGGCCCTGGCCTGGGCGTCGGTGACTTGTTCGGGGCTCAGGTTCATTTGGCTGACCAGTTGCGCGGCCTGCTTCCAGTCGTCCTGGTAGATCAGCAGTGTCACCAGATTGATCGCCGCCAGCGGGTCGCTCTGCTTGAGTTCCATAGCCGTGATGAATTCAAAACGGGCGTCTTCCAGGCGCAGTTGGTTGAGGTACACCACGCCCAAGTCATTGCGGATTTTCTCGTCAGTGGGGGCCAGCCGTGCGGCGCGCTGCAAGTGAGCCATGGCTTGCCCATTGTTGCCCTTGGCCGAGTCCAATTGCCCCAGGCCGTGTTCACCTTCGGCGGCCATGCAGGTGCCGAGCAGGCTGCGGTACAACGGCTCGGCCTCACTGCGGCCGAGTAATCGATACGCCTTGGCTTGGCGCAGGCGGACCTGAGGCAGGTTGGCCGGCAAGTTCTGCAGATTGGCCAGGCTGGCGTGCAGCTTGCCGTCGTTGGCCATTTCATCGGCCAGGTTCAGCGACAATTCCTGGTCGGAGCCGGGCTTGGGGCAACTGCCGGTGGCCGTCAGGGCGCCCCACGGGCTTTGGCCATTAGTGGCGCAACCGCCAAGCAGCAACAGGCTCAAACCGGCTATCAACGCTTTCATCGGGCGCTCCTCATAAGTTACTCAACGCCCGGGTGATGCCGATAAACGCCGGCCCCCCGAGCACGATCAGCAAGGCGGGAAACAAAAACACCATCATCACCACCGACATCTTCGCCGACATCTTGGACACGAATTCCTGTATCCGGGTCAGGCGCCGGTCATCGAGCAATTGCTTGAGCGCCAGCAACGATTTCATCGCGCCGCCGCCTTGGTGAACCAGTTGCTGGAGAATGACGCAGGTGTCGGTGAACTCATCCACGGCCAGCAGCTTGGCGGTCTTGCCCAGCTCTTCGCTCAGTTCCAGGCCGGAGTCGACCCGTGCCAGGACCAGGCGCAGTTCATGGGTCAGGGCCGGCAGCAAGCGCTGCGCTTCAATACTGAGCACGCGTAGCGCTTGTTCGACCGCCATGCCGGCCTCGAACAAGATACGTAGCAGCGGAATGAAGGTTGATACTTCGCGCGAGATGCGTTGTTGCCGGGCTTTGGCTGCGCGGGCCAGGATGCGCTTGGGCAGCAGGTAGCCGACCCCCAGGGCGATCAAGGGCGCAAGCCACGGCGAGGCAACTTTGGGAAACAGCAACTCCTGGGCCACCAAGACAATGCCCAACAGCACCAGCGGCGTGCCGATCTGGCAGGCCGCGAACATGGCACGCTGGCTGGATTTGCGCCAGCCGATCCGGTTGAGCAGTATTTGGGTTTCGTTGTCCAGACTGACTGAGCGTTGCGCGATCGGGCTGTTACCCAATTGCCGCATCACGCTGCCGAAGGTGTTTTCACGACCCATCCGGCCCTGCAAGCGCTGGGCAACCAGGCGTTGGCCGCGCCGGTGTTTCATCAAGTTGGCAAGCAGCAGCGCCAGGGCTGCCAGGAACATCACGGCGCTGATCAGCAGCGAAATAGCCATTTCATACGCTCCTCAACATGCGCCACAAGGTGAGGCCGCCCAGCATCTGCATGCCCAGGGCCACGAATAACAGGATGCGGCCGGTGCCGTCGTTCCACATGGTCATCAGGTACGCGGGGTTGACCGCCAGGAAATAGCCGATCATCGAGATGGGCAGGGCGCAGAGTACATAGGCGGTCACACGGGTCTCACCGGTCAAGGCGCGTAGCTGGCGAGCGGCTTGCTCGCGCTCGCGGATCATCTTGATCAGGTTCTCCAACAATTCGCTGGCATTGCCGCCATAGCGGTGGTTGACCTTCAAGCCCAGCGCGAACAGGCGGAACTCGTCGCGCTCATAGAATTCGGCGAAATCGTGGACAGATTCCGGCAGGCTGACGCCCAACTGTACGTTGCGCTGAATACGGCCCATGGCGCGTTGCAGTGGGTCCTCGGCAACCTCGATGCCGCCCAGCACCGCGTCGGCCAGGGTGCGCCCGGCCTTGAGGCTGCGCACCGTGTGGTCGAGCAATTGCGGCAACTGTTCGATCATTCGCGTGATTAGCCGTTGGTAGCGCCAGGCGATGTACAGGCGCAGCAGCAGAGGCGGCAATACCAACATCACCAATAGGCCGATCCAACTGGCAACCATCAATCCCAGCACGGCGCCCAGGGCCCATGCTGCTAGCCAAAGCCCCAGGCTGTCGGTGGGTTTGCCCAAGCCTGCGCGTAGGAACATGCGTTCTACACCGCTCCATCGGCTGGCCTCTTCGGCATACTGCGGCTGACCTTCGGCGAGACGGCTCAAGACGCGTTCGGTCTGCGCACGGCGCAGGCCGTTTTGAAACGATCGAATCGACAGTCCGATCAGGATCAGGCAGATGAGTAGCAGGATGGCCCCGGTCATGGTTGTGTCCCTTTCAAGGCAGTGCCGGTTCGTGGCGCAGTTTCTCGCCGGCGGGGTTGACCGCCTCACGCAGGAACCCGAAGCCGGTACGCCGGTCATGGCGAAACAGGGTATTGGTCACATACACGTCTTCGCGTATGCCCACCACCTCGACCACTTCGCTGACGCAGCGGCGGCCATCCGGCAGCCGGGTCAGTTGAATCACCACATCCAGGGCCGCGCAGATCATTTGCCGCAGGGTCTTTTCGGCCACCACCCGACCGGTCAAACCCACCAGGGTTTCCAGGCGCAGCAGAGCATCCATGGCGTTGTTGGCGTGCACGGTACTCATGGAGCCATCGTGACCGGTGTTCATCGCGGTCAGTACGTCGAGCACCTCCACGCCACGGATCTCGCCGAGAATAATACGGTCGGGGCGCATCCGCAGGGCGTTGCGGATCAGGTCGCTGGCCTTGACTTCACCGTGGCCTTCGGCGTTCGGCGGTCGGGTTTCCAGGCGCACCACGTGGGGGTGGCCCAGTTGCAATTCGGCCACGTCTTCGATGGTGACGAGACGTTCATGGGGGTTGATCAATTGGCTGAGGATGTTCAGCAGTGTAGTTTTACCGGTGCCGGTCCCCCCGCTGATGAGGATGTTGCAGCGCTTGCCCACCGCCACCTGAAAGAAATCGAAGATGTTCTGGTCGATGGTTTGCATGGCCACCAGATCGCTGCTCTTGAGCATGTCCTTGCGAAACTTTCGGATCGACAAGCACGGCCCGTCCAGGGCAATCGGCGGGATGATCGCGTTGACCCGGCTGCCATCGGGCAAGCGCGCATCGACCATCGGTGACGACTCGTCCAGGCGCCGACCCAAGGGTGCAAGGATGCGTTGCATGACGCGCTCTACGTGGTGGGAGTCGATAAAGCGCAGGTCACTTTGGTGCAGCAAACCGTCACGTTCGATAAACACCCGGTGCGGGCCATTGACCAGGATTTCAGTGACGGAAGGGTCGCGTAGCAGCACTTCCAACGGGCCGAAACCGGTCAGCTCGTCGACGATTTCTTCGGCCAGGCGCTCCATCTCGTAGCGGGAAATCGCCAGGTGCATGCGGTTGATGTATTCGGCCACCTTGTCGATGACAAATTGCGTCAACAATTGGCGCGAACCTTCCAGCAGATTTTTCCCCGACTCCTCAATGGCATCGATGATGTAGCGATGCAGCACCAGCTTCAGGCCATCGTGGTCGGTGTTACCACCGATACCGCGAGCGGGCGCGCCGAAGAGTTTCTCGCCGTTCATTTACCCGTTCCCAGCAAACGTTCCAACCAGCGGGTAGCCGGTTTTTGGCCAGTTTCCGAGCGTTTTGCCAGGCGCTCGCCGAGGCTTTTCAGACCGAGTGTCAGGCTTTCTCGCGGGACCAGGGCGAATAGGGTTTGCCCCTGGTTTTTCGCGTTCAGGCGTACCTCCGGGCTTAACGGCAACACGGCGATCACCTCCAGGCCAAAGCTTTTGCCCAAGGCTTCGGCGTCGGGCGCGCAGCCTTTGATATAGCGATCGACCAAGAGCTTGGCGTGCTCCAGCTTCATGCCTTTTTCGCGCCACTGGTTCAGCACGGCGAGGTTGCGGCGGCAGTCCAGCACGCTCTGATCGGTACACCACAACAGCTTGTCGCAGTGGCTGACAAAGGTGCGCAAGGCTTCGCTGTCCGGCTGGCCGGACAGGTTCACCACAATGTGCTGGAAGTGCTGGCGCAACGCGCTGAGCAGCATGTAAAGCTCGGCGGCGCTGGTCAGCTCCAGGGGCTCATCATTGGGCGCGTAGGCGAGGATGCGCAGGCCATCTTCCGTCGAGGTAAAGGCGCTGTTGATCAAGGTGGTGTCCAACCGCCTGAGGTGGCGCAACGCATCGCCGAAATTGAACGAACTTTCCAGCCCCAGCAGCGCCAGGCTGTCCCCTCGGGGCAGACCCAGGTCCAGCAGCAGGGTTTGCTGGCCGCTATTTTGTACCACCAGCGCCAGGTGGCTAGACAACAGCGCGCCGTCGGCATTGCTTTGGGTGCCGTACAGCACGGTAAGGCCGCCCAGTTGGGTGTTAGTGGTCACGGGAGGCATGCGTTTGCTCAGGCGGCGCACCAGCCCCGCCACTTCACTGGAGCGTGAACCGTAGGCGACAAAATCCCGTGCGCCGGCACGCATGGCATTCAGTACCAACTGATTGTCCATGCCGTCCCCGAGGGCGACGATGGCCAGCATCGGCTTGGCTTCCAGCGCGCCTTCGATCAGCGCGCTTTGGGCGACCACATGCTCGCGGTCGAGGCCGATAAACACCAGGTTGGAGAAGGTCACGTCCACCAGGGCAAGCAATTCATCAAGGGTGCCGCTACCGGCGCTAACCACTTGACCAAGCGGCGCCAGCGCGCCCTGCAGCCATTCCAGGTCGGTGGTGTTACGGGTGATTGCCAGAAACGTCTGGCTCAGGCTATCGCTCATTGGGACAACCCGTTGAGCCGGTCAAAATTACCGTTTTCCAGGAAGTACAGGCGGTACCAGTTCGGGTCGTAATTGCGCAGCTTCTCACCCGGTAAGGATGGCAATTGGGCGTTGGCCGCCAACGGTTGCACCAGGTGCGGCGTGACGATCATCAGCAGCTCTTTGTCCTGGCGGTTAACCGAGGAGTCGCGAAAAAACGCACCCAGGATCGGGATGTCGCCCAAGCCGGGAAACTTGCTGATGCTGGTGGTATTCGTGCTGCTGATCAGGCCGCTGATCACGAAGCTTTCGCCGTCAGCCAGGGACACGCTGGTGTCGGTGCGGCGGACGGTCAGGGCCGGCACCGAGATATTTTGAATGACCACGGCATTGGTGTAGTCCAACTGGCTGACTTCCGGTGCCACTTTGAGGGAAATCCGGTTGTGGTCGATCACGGTGGGGGTCAGGGTCAGGCGAATCCCGAATTCTTTGTACTCGATCGAGATGTTGTTACTGCCACTGCTGGGCACCGGGATCGGTATCTCGCCACCGGCGAGGAAGGTCGCGCTTTGCCCGCTCATGGCCACCAGGCTTGGGCGGGCGAGGGTGTAGGCAAAGCCACTGCTTTCCAGGGCGTTGATCATCGCTGAGACTCGGCCACCCCCAAATCCTATATTGAAGTTGTCAGTACTCACCGGCAGTTTGAAGGTACTGGGTGTGGGGGAGACCAGGTTGGGACTGCCGAGAAAAAAGTTGTTACCGATGCCCAGAATCTTGGTGCTGGCCTCCTTGAGCTTAGTGCGGCTGACCTCGACAAAACGGATGTCGGTCTGCACTTGGCTGGGCAGCGAGGGGTCGTCCGACGGCGACAAAGACAAGCTGGTCAGTGCCGAGGTGGCCTTGCCCTTGACGAACACCATGCTCTGGCGTGGCGTGTTGGAGCACGCAGTCCAGACCATCAGGCTGGTGGTGCCGGGGGCAACGCCGGTCAACAGAAACCCTCGGTCGCCATTAAGGTGGACATCGGCGACTTTCGGGTCGCCAATCGCCAGGCGCGTGATGGCGACCGGTGACTGCAGTTCCTGTTGCATGCCCTCGCCTACCGAGAGGGCGGCGGGCAATTGGCCCAGGCTGCCGCAGTTGCCTGGGGAGGCCAGGGCCAGGCCCACAGACAGGTTCGACAGCATCAGGGCGCAGGCGATTTTCAGCGTGAACACTGGTGCGAAACGTCGGCTCATGCAAAGCATCCTTGTTCAGTCGGGCGTTTGTTGGGTTGCTTGATTGCCGCGTATCACCTCGACGCCGGAACGGCGTGGGCCGCTCAGGGCCAGTTTTTTCGGTGCTTGGGCGAAGGCTAGTTGAGTGAATTGGTAGAGGTCGCGGTTGGCGCTTTGCAACTTGTCCGGTGCATCGTTTTCGCCCGCCCAGTAGTGGCTCAGCAAACGTTCATCGGCGCTGCGCACGGCCAGGCGCAAAGTGCCGGCCTGGGTGGCCAACATCAGCCGGCTCAGCAAAGGTTCGGGCACAGCCAGCACCACGGTGCGAGCGGGTGCACGGCGTTGGGCTTTTTCTTCAGCGGTTGCCGGTGGCAGCGAGGCGGGCGTGCCGTCGTTGCTCAGGCCCATTTGGTCACCGATGCTGAGTACCCGCATGGCGGGGACCACGACTTGTGCCGATTGCTCGAGGTTGGCGGCGTCTTGGCGCAGGTACAGCAGCACATCCACGTAGTCGCCTGGACTCAACTGGCCGCCAGCGCCAATCACTTCATCAATGGCGACGGCCAGGGCGCGTTCATCCGGACGGATCATGCGGGCCAACGGGCCACCCGAGGTGAAACTTTCTTCATTTAGCCAGGTGCCGGCGCGCAAGGCCCTCCACGGCGTACGGCCGATGGCTTGGTCAACATTGGTCATGCTGCCAGCCGGCGCCGTGCGCAGTTTTTCTACAGTGAGGTCAGCGGTGGTCAGGGCAACAAAGGGCGGCACATCGTGAGCCAGTACGACTACCGGTTGGCGGGTTTGGTCTTCCACCACGGCAATGGTCTTTTCGACAGGAGCGGCCTGTGGCGGCGGAGGCGGTGCTGGAGCAGGCTCCCGGCTGAGGACCAACCCCCAATAACCGGCAAATAACGCACCGACCAAGAGCACACCGGCCAGTATCATGCTGAGACGAGTGTTCATGACGGCTCTCCTTTTCCTGTTGCACCACACAGCCCGTGTATCCGAACGGACTCATTTCGCAACTTGGCTGCTATGAACAGTGACTAACTATTTCGCTATTTGAAGGTAGTTCAGCTAGGACAAAATGCCATTACTGACAGAAAGATTTCTTACAAATACGAAAGGATCCTTTGAAAACACGGATTTAAGGCGCCAATAAAACGCTTACTACTTTGTGATTAATCCATTCTTACAGTTGTGAGGGTGAGGTTTGTTGACAATGCTCCAGTGGCACATCGCAATTACTGTGCAGCACTGTGATAGGGCGCCGAGTCGCCAAAGGAGAGTCTTATGTTCCTTGATCTTTTGATGAAGCTTAACGTTCAACTCCAGCTGCTTTTTAATCGCAAAGATGGCGCGACGGCGATTGAATACCTGATTCTCGTGGCGATTGTGGCGTTGATCATACTGGCCGCCGGGACTACGCTGTCACCACAGATCACTGCTCTGTTTACAAAAATCACAAACGCCATTTAGTGACCTTCACAGCACCTTATGAGCACACTCGTCAGTGACTGGTCACGTTAGGAGTTGCTCATGAATGCTGCTTCACCTCTTCGCCAACAGATCCTGTTGGTGGACGACGAAGAAGATGCCCTCGTTGAACTGGCTGAGTCGCTGGAGAACGAGGGTTTCGTCTGTTTCACCGCCACCTCCGTCACTGCCGCTTTACAGGAACTGACCCTGAATCCCGATATCGCTTTGGTCATCACTGACCTGCGCATGCCTGAGGAAAGTGGTATCTCCCTGATCAAGCGCCTGCGTGAACACACCGATCGCCAACACTTGCCGGTGATTGTGATGTCGGGGCATGCCGAGATGGATGACGTCAGCGATATGCTGCGCTTGCAGGTGCTGGATCTGTTTCGCAAGCCCATCTACCTGGTGCGGCTGATCGATACCCTCGACAGCCTTTTCCCCCTGAGAAAATCTTCGCTGTAGGCGCGGGCTTCTTGTGGTGAGCGGGGTTACCCCGCTCGCCACACATCCCCCGTCCTCTCATTCAGAGTTGGTAGCTGAAACTCAACGTATACCGCGGCCGCCGGTTGAAACTGTCCAGGGCGATATCCGACATCGGCTTAGCTGCCTCCAGAGCAATGTTGTAGTACTTGTTATCACCGAAGCGCAGGCCCACAGCGGCCGATGACATGTCGTTACCTTTGACCGGCAGCTCGTTGAACCAGGTCTTGGCGCGGTCGAGCACGACGTAGGGTTGCAGGATCTTCACCCAGTCACCGGCGCGGTTGAAGCTGTAGTTGACCTCATATGCCACGCCCCAGCCCTTGTCGCCCGAGGCCTGATCATCGGGGTAGCCCCGACCGAAGTTTTGCCCGCCGAAAGTAGCGCGCTCGCTGTCGGGCAGGGTGTTATCACTCCAGTAGAACGCCCCCGACGCCACCCCTTGCCAGTTATCGAAGAACTTGTCGCTTTGCACACCAGAGAGACGCAGGCGGAAGAAGTCCAAGTCCGGCTTTATCCCCGCCAGGTCGCTGCGGGTGCTGGCGCCCAGGCTGTTGATGCCCTGGTACAAACCGGCGCTGAGGATGCGCAATTGTCGCGTGTCGGATTTGCGCCAGTCGCCCTCGAAGGCCAGCGCGCGCAGGTTGGTTTCGATGTCGAAGCGCTGCGGGTAGCCCACCAGTTGATAGCGTGTGGTTTGATCCACTGCATACAGGCGCGTGCCCAGGGTCAAGGACTCGGTGGGCGAGGCAATCAGCGGGTGGCTCAGGCCAATCGTGTAGCGATCAATCGACTGGTGCGGCTTGAGTTCAAAACCGCCATCGAGTTGTACATTGGTCTTGGGGTCGGCGCGATAACGTTCGGCGCCGAACGCCAACTGGCTGCCCTCGGCATTGATGAACTGGCTGTAGCCCACGCGGTAGTAGTGCTCTTTGTCGTCGCCTGGCGGGAACAGGCCGCTGACGTTGAGCTGCTCACCCATGGATGTCTGGGAGTTGCTGGTGGCGGTGAGCAACGCTTGCGTGCCACTGCGGTTGTTGTCGACCAGGCTCATGCTGGTGGTGAACGGCTTGCGGCTGGCCTGGATCACCATGTGCGTGGCGCCATCGGTAGTGCCCGGCGGGGGCACTTGCGCTTGCAGGGTCACTCCGGGGATACGACTCATGAGGGTGGTATAGCGTTCGAAGGTCTTGCGCGTCAGCGGGCGTTCGGCCAGGAGTTTGTTGGCAAGCTTGTCGACGTAGGCCGACACCGAGCCGATGTCGCCGCTTTGTTGGTAATCCTTGATGTAACCCTCCACCAACACCACGCGAACCAGGCCGTTTTCGAAATTTTGTTGCGGCAGGAATGCGTAGGACAACAGATAGCCGTCCTCTTGGTAGCGACGGGTGATGCTGCGAGTGGCTTCGATCAATTGTGCGAGGTTGGTCTCATGACCAATCAACGGCGCGTAGGCCTTGGCCGTCTCGGTGAGTGGGTAGATCGTGCCGCCGTCGATCTGCAACTTGCGGATGGTGACCTTGGTGTCCATCAACAAGGGTTGGCCTTGGGTGGGCGACGCCTCCGGCACTTGGGTCTGTGGTGTGACAGGTCGATAGGCGTCGGCGGGGAGGTTAGGCACCGGCAGGTTGCGGATGGTGTCGTTGCTGTTAAGGAAGCTGGGAAGGGTTTCGGCCTGGACGTAGGCACTGAGGGTAAGCAATAACAACGGCGTCAACACGCGCATAGGACACTCCATGGTCAAACTGCAGCAGCGTTTCGGGCCCGCCGCGTTCTGGGACGCGGTTCGGGAAAGCCAAGCATCGTTCTTTAAAACAAGCCCCATAAAAAAGACGAGAGACTTATAGGGTCTCTCGTCTCAACCAAGCGTAGGCGCTGTAGGGGAGGCCGTCTATTCGGCCAGGTGCAATTCTATTTTTTGCCGGTCAGTCCACCCAACAAACCTCCAAGGCCGCCACTGGTGCCAGTGCTTGTGCTGCCACCGGTCGAGGCGCCGCCTATGTTCAGGCCGCCGAGCAGGCCGCCACCGCTGCTGGTACCGCCAGTCACCAGCCCACCCACCGAGGCCACGGTACCGCCGACTGCCGTTACGGTGGTGCCCAGGGTGTTGGTGATCGGGTTGGCGTTGGCTGCGGTCAGGTTAGTACCCAGGCCACTGACAGCACCGCCGACTTGAGCCACCAGACCGTTGACTGGAGCGCCAAGACCCGTGGTGTTACCGATGTTTTGAGTCAGGCTGGCGACACCGGACGTCACAGGGTTCAGGGCTGCGCCGACATTAGTGGCCAGGCCTGCGACCGGAGACGTGGCGGCGGTGTTGGTGATGCCATTGCCGCCGATGATGGTGCCGAGGGAGGCGACAGTGCCGCCCAGTGCGCCACCGGTTACACCGGCTGCACTGACAGTGCCGTTGGTGTTGCCGGCATTCAGGCCGTTACCCACGTTGGCAATCAGGCCACCCAGCAGTTCCGGCAGGCCGGAAGCTGAGCCGCCACCGGCGGGTGCGACATAGCCACCGGATTTGTCGAGCACGCCGCCGACGCCAGTCAGTACACCGCCTACGGCCGTGGTGACAGGGTTGCCTGTACCGCCCGCACTGGCGACTTGAGTGCCCAGGCCTGTCACGGTGGAGCCGACTTTATCCAGCAGGCCATTGACTGGGCTGCCCAGGCCGGTGGCCGTGCCGAGGTTGCCGACGGTGTTTTCCACCAGGGACACCACAGGCACGAGGACTTTGCCTCCGACAGTATTTGTCAGCGAGCCCAGTGGGCCAGTTGTACTGGCGGTACTAAGGGTATCGCCGAGCATGGTCACGGCTTGGCCGACCTTATCAACCAGGCCTCCCGCTGCGCCGCCGACACCACCGGTCAAACCACCTACGACTGGAATACCACCCAGCGTGGTTCCCAGGGATTGACCCACATCCGAAACGCCGGTGCCCAAATCAGCGACGCCATTGCCTACGCCAGCGACGGTTATGCCCAGGGAGTTGCTGTTAGTGCCCAGGGAGCCAAGGCCCGTGGTAACGCCGGTACCGATGCTGGTCACGGCGTTGCCGGTGGCAGTGACCAGACCGCCAGCTGTCACACCGACAATGGGAACGCCGGTCAAGGCCGAGCCGAGATCACCGACCGCCGAGCCTACATTACCCACAGTGCCGCCCACGGCGCCGACAATTTGGCCCGTGACCAGAGGGGTTGTCGAACCTGTGCCGCCGCCAGTACCACCACCTGTTCCACCGCCGGTGCCACCGCCAGTACCGCCACCTGTTCCACCACCAGTGCCACCGCCAGTACCGCCACCTGTTCCACCACCGGTGCCACCGCCAGTACCGCCACCTGTTCCACCGCCAGTGCCACCGCCAGTGCCACCACCAGTACCACCACCGGTGCCACCGCCTGAACCACTACCGGTTCCGGCCCCGGAATCAGGAGAAGACGCCGCAACGCTGGTGTGGTGTCCGCCACCACCGCTGCTGCAGCCGCCGAGGCTCATCGCCATGATCAGGGCCAGCGCGGTACTTGTTTTCCACAGCACTACTTGAGTTTGAGTTTTCATGATTGAGTTCCCTTGCACCTGTACAACCTGGGTTGTTTTCAAACACTCGTTATTTCTAGGGATAACGATGCGTTTGTCCGTGTGGCTATAACAGGCCAGGGCACTCTTTCATGCAATGCTCAACTTGGTATTAACGATTTATATACTGACGAGGCTTAAGTGCTTGGTGACTAATCCTAAAGGTGTAGTTGGTGGGTTGTGTGTGGGGTTTATGTGTTTAAAATCAGTGTATTAAGTAAAGTAGATAGCTTGATAAGTATCGCTATAACTTAAGGTGTATATATACAATTAAGCCGTGTTTTTCAGGCGATGGGCTGCCACTTGCCTATCATGTGTTCAATGTTGTTCGTTCCGTTTAACAGTAATTCACCGCGGGGGCCGGGAGCGCTGGTTAGTAAGGTGACTTCACTGGGTAGGCGTACCGGCTTATTAAATTCGACGAGTATTTCAACGTTGGCGACAGGCAGGTGTTCGCCCAACGCCGCGAGGGCGTGCGCCTTGTTCCACAACCCATGAGCGATGGCCTGGGGAAAACCGAATAACTTGGCGGTCAGTGCGCTCAGATGGATCGGGTTGTAATCGCCAGACACTCGGGCATAGCGCCGGCCGATGTCGGCGGGGGCTTTCCAGCGGGTCAGTTCGCTGACCCGCGTGGGGCTGGGTAAGGTGCCATCCGCCGACTCGCCTTCGAGCTTCACGCCTCGGCAGAGCATGCGGCTCTCGGCTTCCCACAGCAGGCCGAGGGAGTCCTCGATGCGGGTCACCACTTCAAAGGTTGCACCCTTGGCGTGCGGCTTCAGGTTTTGCGTGTGCACAGTGACAGTCAGATCACTCACGGAACCCAGTGGTCGATGGATACGTATGCAGTTGCGCAGGTGAATCAGCCCCAGGAGTGGGAACGGAAAGTTTTTGGCGGTCAGCAGTTGCATCTGTAGGCCAAACGCAAGGATGTGTGGATAAGTCGCCGGTAGAAACGGGCTGTCGGCAAAGCCACAGACTTTGCGATAGGCCGCCACGTCCTTGGGATTGACGCTCACTCGGCAGCGCAACCCTTGCTCTGGCAATGTACTGCCGGTGATCTTGCGTTTGAGCGCCGCGCGCCAATACAGCGGCGGTAAAAACGGCGTGCTGCCTAAGGTCTGCCAATCCATGCTTACGCTCCCAGTAAACTTTGCCCACATACCCGTAGTGCCTGACCGCTGACTGCACCGGAGCCCGGTTGACCGAGCCAGGCCACCGCTTCAGCGACGTCTTGCGGCAGGCCGCCCTGGCCCAACGAACTCATGCGCCTCCCGGCTTCGCGCAGAGCGAAGGGGATATGCGCAGTCATCTGGGTTTCGATAAAACCAGGCGCCACGGCATTGATGCTGATGCCGCGTTCTTTGAGCAGCGGTGCCCAAGCCTGGGCCAAGCCGATCAAGCCCGCCTTACTCGCGGCATAGTTGGTTTGCCCGCGATTGCCGGCAATGCCGCTGATCGATGCCAGTAGCACCACGCGAGCGTTGTCGTGCAGTGTGCCGCTGTCGAGCAGGGCCTTGGTCAGCACTTGTGGTGCATTGAGGTTGACCGCCAGCACCGCATCCCAATATTCCGGGGTCATATTGGCCAGCGTCTTGTCGCGTGTGATACCTGCGTTGTGCACCAGAATGTCGAGGCCGTCCGGCAGATGTTCAACCAATTGGCTGGCAGCGTCCTCGGCGCAGATATCCAGCACAACAGTGCGCGCACCCAAGCGTGCAGCCAGGGCTTCGAGGTCGGCTTTGGCCTGGGGCACATCGAGCACGATCACGTCGGCGCCGTCGCGCGCCAGGGTTTCGGCGATGGACGCACCAATGCCACGGGCGGCGCCGGTGACCAGCGCTTTGCGCCCGGCCAGGGGGCGAGTCCAATCCTCGACGGGCGTGGCGCAGGCTGCCAGGCGAATGACCTGACCCGAGATATAGGCACTTTTGGGCGACAGGAAAAACCGTAGCGCGCCTTCCAATTGGTCCTCGGCGCCTTCGCCCACATACAGCAGTTGCAACACACCACCGCTGCGCAATTCCTTGGCCAGGGAGCGACTGAAACCCTCCAGGGCTCGCTGGGCGCTGGCGGCGAATGGATCGCTGAGACTTTCTGGTGCACGACCAAGAATCACCAGATGCGCACTGCTATCCAGGTTTTTCAGCAGCGGTTGGAAGAATTCGCGCAGTTGCTTGAGCTGGTCGGTGTGCTGCAATTCGCTGGCGTCGAACACCACCGCCTTGAGTTTTGGGCTGTGCCCAGGAATCCATGCGGTCAGGGTCAACGGTTCAGGGCCGTAGCGGTAAATGGCGTCGGTAAGTTTGTTGGCAAACACCGCTACCTTGGCTGCCAGCGCCCCTCCGCCTAGTAGCAACGCCCCTTCCACCGGGCGCAGGCGCCCGGCTTGCCAGCGTTCCAAGCGTACCGGCGACGGCAGGCCAATGGCGGCGACCAAGCGATGGCCGAGGCTTGAGTTGGCGAAGTCGATATAACGGTCAGACATGGAACGCTCTCCAAAGGCTGGGGTTCAAAAGGTTGACCACCCCGGGGCGGTAGTCGTTCGATCAGCCTAGGCTAGGCTTGATGATTCCACCCACATCCATCAGGGAGCTTTCCATGACTCAATTGCGCCGTGTAGCGATCATTGGCGGTAACCGCATTCCTTTCGCCCGTTCCAATGGCCCGTATGCCACGGCGAGCAACCAGGACATGTTGACCGCTGCCCTGGAGGGCTTGATCGAACGCTATAACCTGCACGGCCTGCGTCTGGGCGAAGTGGCCGCTGGCGCGGTACTCAAGCATTCCCGCGACTTCAATCTCACACGTGAATGTGTGCTGGGCTCGCGTCTGTCGCCGCAAACCCCGGCCTATGACATTCAACAGGCCTGTGGCACCGGGCTTGAGGCGGCGTTGCTGGTGGCTAACAAGATCGCCCTGGGCCAGATTGAGTGCGGCATTGCGGGCGGGGTGGATACTACGTCCGACGCGCCGATCGGCGTGAACGAGGGGCTGCGCAAGATCCTGCTGCAAGCCAACCGCAGCCAATCCATGGCGGATAAATTAAAACTCCTGTTACAACTTCGTCCGCATCACCTCAAGCCGGAGCTGCCGCGCAACGGCGAACCGCGTACCGGATTGTCCATGGGCCAACACTGCGAATTGATGGCGCAGACCTGGCAGATTCCCCGCGCCGAACAGGACCAGCTTGCACTGGAAAGTCACCAGAAAATGGCTGCGTCCTACGCTGAAGGCTGGCACAACGATTTGCTCACGCCGTTTCTCGGCCTCACCCGTGACAACAACCTGCGCCCCGACCTGACCCTGGAAAAACTCGCCAGCCTCAAGCCGGTGTTTGAGCGCAGCGAAAAGGGCACACTCACCGCAGGCAACTCTACGCCACTCACCGACGGTGCATCGTTGGTGCTGCTGGGCAGTGAGGCCTGGGCCAAAGAGCGCGGCTTGCCGATCCTCGCGTACTTGCGTGATGGTGAGGCGGCGGCGGTGGACTTCGTCAACGGCGCCGAAGGCCTGTTGATGGCCCCGGTGTATGCCGTGCCTCGTTTGCTGGCGAGGAATGGCCTGACATTGCAGGACTTTGATTACTACGAAATCCACGAGGCATTCGCTGCCCAGGTTTTGTGCACGCTCAAGGCCTGGGAAGATGCCGACTACTGCAAGACGCGCCTGGGGTTGGACGCGCCACTGGGCTCCATCGACCGCAGCCGGCTCAATGTCAAAGGTAGCTCTCTGGCAGCAGGGCATCCGTTTGCTGCTACTGGTGGGCGCATCGTCGCCAACCTGGCCAAGCTGTTGGACGCCGCCGGTAGGGGGCGTGGGCTGATTTCGATTTGCGCCGCCGGAGGCCAGGGTGTGACGGCGATTATCGAACGCTGATAAAGCATGAAATTGGCATATCTGATGCATTCTTCGGTGGTCAGAGGTCGGTAGCCCCTCCCACCGGCGAGCCGATTGCCGTATAACGAGTGCCACACGCGTGTTTGGTAATACAGGACCCACAATAAAAGCTGATGAAGACTCCTAAACGCATTGAACCCCTGATCGAAGACGGTCTGGTCGACGAAGTGCTGCGCCCACTCATGAGTGGTAAAGAAGCAGCTGTTTATGTGGTGCGCTGCGGCAATGAATTGCGTTGCGCCAAGGTTTACAAGGAGGCAAACAAACGAAGTTTTCGTCAGGCGTCCGAATACCAGGAAGGCCGTAAGGTCCGTAATAGCCGTCAGGCCCGCGCCATGGCCAAGGGCTCCAAGTTCGGTAAGAAAGAAACCGAAGATGCCTGGCAGAACGCTGAAGTGGCGGCGCTGTTCCGCCTGGCCGGTGCGGGCGTTCGCGTGCCCCAGCCGTTCGACTTCCTTGAAGGCGTGCTGTTGATGGAACTGGTGGCCGACGAGTACGGCGACGCAGCGCCGCGTCTGAACGACGTGACGCTGGAGCCGGACCAGGCGCGCGAATACCACGCCTTCCTGATTTCCCAAATCGTGCTGATGCTGTGTACCGGCCTGGTGCACGGTGACTTGTCCGAGTTCAACGTACTGCTTACGCCAACCGGCCCGGTGATCATCGACCTGCCCCAGGCGGTGGATGCGGCGGGCAACAACCATGCGTTCAGCATGCTGGAGCGGGACGTGGGCAACATGGCTTCCTACTTCGGGCGCTTTGCCCCGGAGTTGAAGAAGACCAAGTACGCCAAGGAAATGTGGGCGTTGTACGAAGCCGGCACCTTGCACCCGGCCAGCGTCTTGACCGGCGAGTTCGACGAGCCGGAAGAGCTGGCGGACGTGGGCGGTGTAATCCGCGAGATCGAAGCGGCGCGGCTGGATGAAGAGCGTCGCCAGGCGATTCGTGCGGCGGATGACGCGCCACCGAGCAAGGTGTCCGACGAGCCACCGCCACCGCCTTGGATGCAGTGATCTCCCGGAAAATGATCGTTCCCACGCTCCGCGTGGGAATGTAGCCAGGGACGCTCCGCGTCTCAAGAGCGTCCAGTGAGGCGTTCCTACGCGGAGCGTAGGAACGATCTCAGGCGCAGCAGTTGCCCGATGCCAACTCCTTGAGAATCGGACAATCCGGCCGATGATCGCCCTGGCAGTGCTCCACAAGGTCCTGCAACGTATCGCGCAGTTGTCCCAGCTCGCGAATCTTCTGGTTCAACTCCTCAATATGCTGGCGCGCCAAGGCTTTCACGTCCGCGCTGGCCCGTTGCCGGTCTTGCCACAGGGTCAGCAGCTTGCCGACCTCTTCCAATGAAAACCCCAGATCCCGCGAGCGCTTGATAAACGCCAGCGTGTGCAAGTCGTCAGGACCATACACGCGGTAGCCGCTGTCGGTACGGTGGGCCGCTTTCAGCAGGCCGATGGATTCGTAGTAGCGAATCATCTTCGCGCTCAACCCGCTGGAGCGGGCAGCTTGGCCGATGTTCATGGGCGTTGATCCTCCAAGTCCTTGGGTTTCCAGGTTTTCAACAGCAAGGCATTGCTCACGACGCTGACGCTGGATAACGCCATGGCCGCGCCTGCGAGTACCGGGTTGAGCAGGCCGAACGCTGCGAGTGGAATGCCGATCAAGTTATACACAAAGGCCCAGAACAGGTTCTGGCGAATTTTTGCATAGGTCTTGCGACTGATCTCCAGCGCGGCCGGCACCAGGCGTGGGTCGCCGCGCATCAGGGTGATACCGGCCGCGTGCATCGCCACGTCGGTGCCGCCGCCCATGGCGATGCCGATATCGGCCGCCGCCAGCGCCGGGGCATCGTTGATACCATCGCCGACCATGGCCACCACGCCGGTTTTTTTCAGCTCGGCGACGGTGGCGGCTTTGTCGGCGGGCAGCACTTCGGCGTGTACATCGTCGATGCCCAAGGCTTGGGCGACTACGCGAGCGCTGCCTCGGTTGTCGCCGGTGAGCAAGTGACTACTGATGTGCTTGGCCCTGAGTTGTTCTACGGCCTCCAGCGCGCCAGGTTTGAGCGTATCGCCAAACGCGAACAGCCCAAGCACGCGGGGTCGTGCGCCTTGTTCGATCAGCCAGGACAATGTGCGGCCTTCGGCTTCCCAGTCTTTGGCGGAGCTGGCCAGGTCACCCGCGTTCAAACCGCTTTCTTCCAGCAGACGGCGGTTGCCCAAGGCCAGTGGCCGACCCTCGAGTGTGCCTGCAATACCGCGCCCGGTCAGGGATTGGCTGGCGCTCACATCGGCCACGTTCAAGCCTCGCTCGCGGCAGGCATCCAGTACGGCCTTGGCCAACGGGTGTTCGCTGCCGCGTTGCAGCGCGCCGGCTTGTTGCAGTAGCAGGGCTTCATTGCCGTCCACCGCCGCCAAGTGGGCGATTTTGGGTGCGCCGGACGTCAGGGTACCGGTCTTATCGAAGACTACGGCGCTCACTTCATGGGCGCGCTCCAGGGCTTCGGCGTCCTTGATCAGAATGCCGTGGCGCGCAGCAACGCCGGTGCCGGCCATGATCGCGGTTGGTGTGGCCAGGCCCAGGGCGCACGGGCAGGCGATCACTAATACGGCGACTGCGTTGATGATCGCAGTCTCCAGCGATGCGCCGTAGAACCACCAACCGACCAGCGTGATCAAGGCCAGCACCAGCACGGCCGGTACAAATACCTGGCTGACTTTATCCACCAGTTTCTGGATGGGCGCCTTGGCGGCCTGTGCGTCTTCCACCAGGCGAATGATTCGCGCGAGTACACTTTCAGCGCCGAGGGCCAGGGTGCGCACCAGCAGACGGCCTTCGCCGTTGATGGCGCCGCCGGTGACGATGTCGCCCGGTTGTTTCGGCACCGGCAGGCTTTCGCCACTGATCAATGCCTCGTCGGCATGGCTTTGGCCGACCACCACTTCACCGTCCACCGGGAAGCGCTCGCCGGGTTTAACCAGCACCAGGTCATTGAGCTTCAACGTGCTGATGGCGACGTCTTCTTCGCGACCTTCAACTACGCGGATCGCGCGCTCCGGGCGCAAGGCCTCCAGGGCGCGGATGGCGCTGGCGGTCTGGCGTTTGGCGCGGCTTTCCAGGTACTTACCGAGCAGCACCAAGGCGATCACCACCGCCGACGCTTCGAAGTACAGATGGGGCATGGTGCCCGCTGGCGCGGTAAGCCATTCATAGATGCTCAGGCCGTAACCGGCGCTGGTGCCAATGGCCACCAGCAAATCCATATTGCCGGCGCCTGCGCGCACGGCTTTCCATGCGGCTATATAGAAACGCGCACCCAGGATGAATTGCACCGGCGTGGCCAGGGCGAACTGCACCCAGGCGGGAAGCATCCAGTGCAGGCCGAAGGGTTCCACCAGCATCGGCAGCACCAATGGCAACGCCAGCAGAATAGCCAGCAGCAAGGCCCAACGCTCGCGATGCAGGCGCTGGGCTTGATTGGCTTGGGTGGTGGTTTCACTTTGGGGCAGGGTGGCGGTGTAGCCCGCTTTGTCGACGGCGGCGATCAATACGCCGGGGTCCATCTGGCCCAGCACTTCGACATGGGCGCGCTCGTTGGCCAGGTTGACGCTGACGCTTTGCACTCCCGGCACTTTGCCCAGCGCGCGCTCGACACGGCCGGCACAGCTGGCGCAGGTCATGCCGCTGATGGGCAGGTCAAACGTGGTCGATCCATTCATGGGGCAGTCCTCCAAGAGAAGTTGCCCCTAGGATCAACCTTGACCTGTGGGGAAGGTCAAGCGCCGATTGTTCCCACGCTCTGCGTGGGAATACACCCCGTGACGCTCTGCGTCACCCTTGCGCTGAGGTGTCGGGACGCGGAGCGTCCTATGAGGCATTCCCACGTAGAGCGTGGGAACGATCCTTCAGGAAATCAGTATTCCAATGCGGCGGGTTTCAGGTACATGCCGTCCGGGCCTTGGGCAATGCGCAGCTTGCGCACATCACCGGCTTTCAGCGTGATGTTCTGCGCCGGCGGCGCGAGCATGCCCGGCAGGCAGCCTGGCGACTGGCCCGGCAGCAGCTTGAGGCGCAATGACACATTGCCAGCAGGCAAGTTGAACGAGGTGGCCTGTTCCTGGAACAGGCGCCCGGCCAACTGGTCCTGAATGTAGAGGCCAATCTCGCAATTGGTCGGCACTTCCAGGCGTTCCCGGGAAATGATCAGCACCGCATAGTCCTGATCGGCGCTGACCTGGGGCGCAACAGCAGACAAGCTCATCAGGCCGACAAGGGCAAAAAACGACCAGCGCATGGCGAATGCTCCGTGGTTCATATCTAAGATGGATGAAGCTTGGCCGAGGCGGCTGCCGAATACCAGCCCGGCCGATATTTTCAGAACTTGACCTTGCCATCATGGCAAGGTCGACACTGCACTCACCCTCATTAAAGGAGTCATGTCATGCAAGTATTCAGCGTTGAAGGAATGACCTGCGGCCATTGCGTTCGGGCGGTGACCCAGGCGGTGCAAAGCCAAGACCCGGCGGCGAGTGTGAAGGTCGACCTGGCGGCAAAAGAAGTGGGCGTTGAAAGCCGTCTGTCTGCCGATCAGGTCATCAGCCTGATCACCGAAGAAGGCTACAGCGCCAAGCTCGCGTAATATTTCCGATAGTTAGCGAGCTAACGTAATGTTCATGGCACCCAAGCGCGGCTAGACTGTCGGGCTGCCGACTCACTTGGGTGTCTGATGAACCTCCGCATAATTTTGATTCTGGGCGCCTTGAGCGCCTTCGCGCCGTTGGCGATCGACTTTTACTTGCCGGGCTTTCCGGCAATGGCCACAGCGTTTGCCACCGACGAAAAACATATCCAACTGACCCTGGCGGTGTATTTCGGCGGCTTGGCCATCGGCCAATTGATCTATGGCCCGCTGGCGGACCGCTTTGGTCGGCGCGGCCCGCTGCTCAGTGGCGTGACCCTGTTTACCTTGGCGTCTTTCGCGTGTGCCTATGCGCCGTCCCTGGAATGGCTGATCGGCGCGCGTTTCGTGCAGGCCCTCGGCGGTTGTGCGGGCATGGTGATTTCCCGTGCAGTGGTCAGCGACAAGTGTGATGCCGTGGGTTCGGCGAAGGTGTATTCGCAACTGATGTTGGTAACGGGCCTGGCACCCATCCTCGCGCCGTTGGCGGGCGGTGTGATGGTCGGGATATGGGGCTGGCAGTCGATCTTCCTGGCCTTGTCGATCTTCAGCGTGATGGCGGCCATCGCCGTGGCGCTCGGGTTGCCGGAGACCTTGCCGGCCAATCAACCACGTCAGCCGCTGTCCGGGTCGCTACGCCGGTATGTCAGCCTGTTGTCAGACCGGGTCTATCTCGGTTACGCCCTCACGGGTGGCATCTCGATAGCCGGGATGTTTGCCTACATCGCGGGTTCACCCTTCGTCTTTATCAAACTGTATGGCGTGCCCGCAGAGCATTACGGCTGGGTGTTCGGCTCCAACGCCGCCGGCTTTATTCTGATGGCACAAGTGAATGCGCGATTGCTGTCTAAACGTGGCCCGGCGTTTTTGCTGTCGCGCACGGTATGGCTTTACATGCTGGCCGCGTTGACGCTGCTGGGCATCACCGCCTTGCACACCGATGCCCTATGGCCGTTGCTGGTGCCGTTGTTTATCTGCATCGCAAGCCTGGGCTGCATTTTGCCCAACACCTCGGCCTGCGCCATGAGCGGGCAGGGCGCACGGGCCGGCAGCGCGTCGGCGTTGCTCGGTTGCATTCAGTTTGGTGTGGCGGCGGGTGCCGCGTCGCTGGTTGGCGTGTTGCACGATGGCACGGCAATGCCGATGGCGATGGTCATCAGCTTGTGCGGTGTATTGGCGGTGACGGTGGCCGTATCGACCCAGCGCCTGCAACGGGCGAGAGCCGCGCAGGCGCAGGTCTGAAGTGCGGATCAGCCAGCGGCGGAGCGTTGCTGGCTGAGGGGAATGCGGTGGGGCGCCTGAATACGCGCTTGCAGGGTGTCGGCAAAGGCGCGGGCCTCGGCTTCGTTGCGGAAGGTGAAAGCGTCGCCGTCGAGACTGACCTGCCATTTGTGGCCTGGGGATTTTGCTAACGCTTTTATCAGGATCTTCATTGCTGACTTCCTCACGTAAAAGAATCGTGGCAAAGGCGGCCAATATAAACCCGAATACGTTCACAAATATGACAAAGATCAACTCTCGGACTAATGGTGCCATCCATCACTGCGGTGAATAACAGACGGCACCGATACCTCTTTTTCAGAACCCTTCCAGCACGATCTTGCCCTTGGCTTTACCGCTTTCCAGCAACGTGTGGGCACGACGCAGGTTCTCAGCGTTGATAACGCCGAAGTGCTCGCCTACCGTGGTTTTCAGGGTGCCGGCGTCGATCAGCTCAGCCACGCGGTTGAGCAGGTTGTGCTGTTCGATCATGTCCGGCGTCTCGAACATCGAGCGGGTGTACATGAACTCCCAATGCAACGACAGGCTCTTGCGCTTGAGCTTGCTGATGTCCAGCGCCTTTGGATCGTCGATCAGAGCCAGCTTGCCTTGGGGCTGCAGGGCTTCGACCAGTTGATCCAAGTGATGGTCGGTCTGGGTCAGGCTGGCAACGTGGGTCACGTGCGGGTGGCCGGCTGTTTTCAACACTTCGCTCAGTGGTTGGCTATGGTCGACGACTAAGTCTGCGCCCAGGGCCTTGGTCCACTCTTTAGTTTCCGGGCGCGAAGCGGTGCCGATGACGTTGAGTGCGGTGAGTTGCTTGGCCAGTTGGGTCAGGATCGAACCCACGCCACCGGCGGCGCCGACGATCAGCAGGCTTTGGCCTTCATCCTCTTTACCCTCACGCACTTGCAGGCGCTCGAACAACAATTCCCAGGCGGTGATGGCCGTCAGCGGCAGCGCGGCGGCTTCGGCAAAACCCAGGCTTTCTGGCATATGGCCGACGATGCGCTCATCAACGGTATGCAGTTCGCTGTTGCCGCCTGGGCGAGTCAGCGAGCCGGCGTAGAACACCTTGTCACCGGTCTTGAACAGTGTCACTTCGCTGCCGACGGCCTTGACCACACCGGCCACGTCCCAGCCCAACACTTTGGCCGCGCCGTTTTCCGGGGCGACGTTCTGGCGCACCTTGGTGTCCACTGGGTTGACCGAGATGGCTTTGACTTCCACCAGCAGGTCGCGTGGGCCGGCGACCGGCTCGGGCAGTTCGATGTCTTGCAGGGATTTTGGGTCGTTGATCGGCAGTGAGGCGTAGTAGGCAATGGCTTTCATGGAGGCTCCGGAAAAGGGTGGTAGTCAGGCGAGAAACTTCAGGCGCTTGAGGTCGAAATGTTCGAGCACGTCAGCAGCCTTGGCGCGAAAATTCTGGATATGCGCGCTTTGGTCATGATCGGCCAACGCCGCGTCGTCGCTCCAGCGTTCGAGCATGTAGAAGGTCTCGGGGTGTTGCAGGTCCTGGTGCAGGTCGTATTGCTCGCAACCGGCTTCCAGGCGAGTGGGTTCCAGCAGGCCGCGCAGCAGGGACTCGAGGATGGCGTGTTGGCCGGGCTTGGCGATCAGCGTGGCGATGACGTTAAAGGCTGTGGACATTTTCAACTCCTGGCACGTGATGAACGGGATGGGCAGATGATTGGCTATTTCCCGTGAAGATAAAAGCGGCTAAAACAGAGGTCTGTTTCAACAAAATTTTGATAATGGACGGAGATGCATGCTGCGCTTTGATGATTTGCAATTGTTTGTGCGCGCGGCGGACCTCGGCAGTTTGTCGGCCGCAGCACGGGTCATGGACCTGTCGCCTGCAGTGGCCAGCGCTGCGCTCAAGCGTATCGAACAGCAACTGGGCACGCGCTTGCTGGCGCGCTCCACCCGCAGCCTGCGTTTGACCGCCGAAGGTGAAGGCTTCCTGGAATACGCCCGCGCTGCGTTGAGTTCGCTGGACGAAGGACGACGTTTATTAGCCAGTGGCCAGGATCATGTCAGCGGTGTGCTGCAACTGTCGGCACCCTCGGACTTCGGTCGCAACCAGCTGTTGCCGTGGCTGGATGAGTTTCAGCGTGAATACCCGCAACTGAGCGTGCGCCTGTTGCTGGGCGACCGGATTGCCGACTTGTTCCGCCAGCCGGTGGACATCGCCTTGCGCTACGGCGAGCCCGAGGACTCCAGCCTTATCGCGCTGCCCATCGCCCCGGACAATCTGCGGGTTTTGTGCGCCGCCCCCAGCTACCTCGCACGGCATGGCGAACCCCTGCATCTGGAGCAGTTGGCCCAGCACAATTGTTTGTTGTACATGCTCGGCAGCCGGGTGCACGACCATTGGAGTTTTCACGACGGCAAGCGCGAAGTCAGCCTGACGGTTACCGGTGACCGCTTCAGTGACGACGCCGACGTAGTGCGACGCTGGGCGGTGGCGGGTGTGGGTATTGCCTACAAGTCCTGGCTGGATGTGAGCGCTGACGTATTGGCGGGGCGCTTGCGCGTGATCCTGCCGGAGCTGCGCGGCGAGCGTACGCCGCTGAATTTGCTGTGTGCCCATCGCGCGCAATTGAGCAAACCCATCAACCTGCTGCGGGAAATGCTCGTGTCCCGCTGTGCGACATTGACTGCGCAATGGCCGGAGCGATTGACCGCTACGCAATAGCCTCCAGCAAAGCAGGAAATTTCCCTCAGATCCCGTCCCTATCCACGCTGTCAGACGTCGCGGAACCGGCGGCTTGCGCCCCTATACTTTGGCGCCAACCGCAGCAGACAAATGATTTAACAGGGAGTGAACACATGGAAGAGGCACCTTGCATCAGTCAGATCGCCAGCTTGCTCGCCGAGCCCAAACGCACCGCCATGCTCTGGGCCTTGATGGACGGCTCGGCCAAGTCTTCAGAGGAATTGGCGACGCTTGCCGGGCTGTCACCGGCGTCGGCCAATGCCCATTTGGCGCGGCTGACCGGGGGCGGTTTGCTGCGGATTGAGGCCCAGCGTGGCAAGCGGCTGTTTCGTGTGGCGGCCGATGATGTCAGCTCTGCCATCGACGCCTTGGCCAGTACCACCTTGGCCAGTGCTGCGCGCAGTACGCCGAATACTCCACCGCTGGCCTTGGTGGCGCCGTCTCCATTACGGCATGCGCGGTTGTGCCGTGGTCACCTGGGCGGTGAGCTGGCGGCGGGGCTTTACCAGCGGATGCTGGAAGCGGGTTGGATCGAGCGTCATGAGCAGCGCACCGACGTCACCGTCAAGGGCGCGCGGCATTTGGCGGGCTTGGGTATTTTTACCCAGGCGTTGGCATCGCCCGTGGCCTGCGACTGTTTTGATTGGAGTCAGCAGCAAGCGCACCTGGGTGGTGCATTGGGGGCGGGGTTGCTGCAGCTATTTTTACAGTCCAATTGGGTCAGCCTGATCAACGAGTCCCGCGCGTTGCTCGTCACTGACAGTGGGGTTTCGGAAATCAACCGACTGGCCGCGCCCGAACGGTCTTAGTCTCGCCCTTGCAAGATCAAGCGTCGTTCAGAGTTTCAATCAGGTCGTATCCAGCAATAACCAGGCAAAACGATGCCGCACACTCGCTTTGGGGATTTTTCACATAGGGGGTGCGGCATGGGTATGCAAGGCTATAGCGCAGCGGAACGGCTGGAACGGTTACCCATCAGCGGTTACCACCGAATCATCTTCATCATCATTGCCCTGGCGTTTTTCTTCGACTCCATGGATTTGGCGATGATGACCTTCCTTTTAGGTTCGATCAAAACCGAGTTCGGCCTGAGCACGGCCCAGGCCGGGTTGCTCGCCAGTTCGAGTTTTTTCGGCATGGTGGTGGGGGCTTCTTTATCCGGGATGTTGGCGGATCGCTTCGGGCGCAAGCCGGTGTTCCAGTGGAGCATCGTGTTGTGGGGTATCGCCAGCTACCTGTGTTCCACGGCGCAGACGGTGGAGACACTGACGCTGTTTCGTATCCTGCTGGGGATTGGCATGGGCATGGAGTTTCCCATCGCGCAGTCGATGCTCTCGGAGCTGATTCCAGCCAAACGACGCGGGCGGTATATCGCCTTGATGGATGGCTTCTGGCCGCTGGGCTTTGTGGCGGCGGGCGTGCTGTCGTACTTCTTGCTGCCGGTAATTGGCTGGCGCGACATCTTCCTGGTGTTGGCGGTGCCGGCGGTGTTTGTGTTGGCGATCCGGTTTTTTATCCCGGAATCACCGCGCTGGCTTGAGCAGGCCGGGCGGCATGAGACTGCGGATAAGGTGTTGCAGGGCATTGAGCAGAAGGTCCGTCATTCGCTGGGCCGTGCCGATTTGCCGGAACCGATCCGCTTACCGAGGGTGGAGAGTACGCCGGGGAATTTCTTCTCGGCGTTTCAGCAACTGTGGTCGGCGCAGTATCGCCAGCGCACCATGATGATCTGGAGCGTGTGGTTCTTTGCCTTGCTCGGCTTCTACGGGCTGACGTCCTGGCTGAGTGCGCTGTTACAGCAGTCGGGTTTTGCCGTGACCCAGTCGGTGTATTACACGGTGATCATTTCCCTGGGCGGGATTCCCGGGTTCCTGATGGCGGCCTGGCTGGTGGAGCGCTGGGGCCGTAAACCGGTGTGCGTCGTGACCTTGCTGGGCGGCGGGGTGATGGCGTTTCTGTATGGGCAAAGCGCTGTGTTTGGCGGCAACGTGGGGTTGCTGATTACTTCAGGTTTGTTGATGCAGTTCTTTCTGTTTGGCATGTGGGCAGTGCTGTACACCTACACGCCGGAGCTGTATCCCACGTCGGCGCGGGCGACCGGTTCCGGGTTTGCTTCGGCGATTGGTCGGGTGGGCTCGTTGTTGGGGCCGTTAGTGACCGGGCTGGTGTTTCCGATTACCGGGCAGGGCGGGGTGTTTGCCTTGGGCGCGCTGTGTTTTGCGGTGGCGGCGCTGGTGGTGTGGCTGTTTGGGATGGAGACGAAGGGGAAGACGCTCGAAGAGCTGAGCGAAATTTAACAGGCAACACAAAACTACTGTGGGAGCGGGCGTGCCCGCGATGGCGGTGTGTCAGTCACCTTCAATGTTGACTGTTCAACCGCTATCGCAGGCAAGCCCGCTCCCACATTTTTTAGCCAGCGCTTACTCAGTTATGGCTTTACCAACCGCGCATCCAGGCTGTTTTGTGCCAGGCGTTTGGCCTGGTCCTGGGTCATGCCCAGCGAGGTATACAGCGCATGGAAGTTCTCGGTGACATAACCGCCGAAATACGCCGGGTCATCCGAGTTCACCGTTACCTTCACGCCACGCTCAAGCATGTCGAGGATGTTGTGCTGGGACATGTCGTCGAACACGCAGAGTTTGGTGTTGGACAGCGGGCACACGGTCAGCGGGATCTGCTCGTCGATGATGCGCTGCATCAAGCGCTCGTCTTCGATGGCGCGCACGCCATGGTCGATACGCTGGATTTTCAGCAAGTCGATGGCTTCCCAGATGTACTCGGGCGGGCCTTCTTCGCCGGCGTGGGCCACGGTGAGGAAGCCTTCGTGACGCGCACGGTCGAACACGCGCTGGAACTTGCTCGGCGGGTGACCCATTTCCGAACTGTCCAGGCCTACGGCTACAAACGCATCACGGAACGGCAGCGCCTGGTCGAGGGTTTTCTCGGCTTCGGCTTCGCTCAAGTGGCGCAGGAAGCTGAGGATCAAACCGCTGGTGATGCCCAGTTGCTGCTCGCCATCCTTCAGTGCTGCGGCGATGCCATTGAGCACCACTTCGAACGGCACGCCACGGTCGGTGTGGGTCTGCGGGTCGAAGAAGGGTTCGGTGTGGATCACGTTCTGAGCTTTGCAGCGCAGCAGGTACGCCCAGGTCAGGTCGTAGAAATCCTGGGAGGTGCGCAGCACGTCGGCGCCCTTGTAATACAGGTCGAGAAACTCTTGCAGGTTGTTGAAGGCGTAGGCCTTGCGCAGGGTTTCGACGTCGTTCCACGGCAGCGCAATCTTGTTGCGTTCGGCCAGCGCGAACAGCAGCTCAGGCTCCAGCGAGCCTTCCAGGTGCAGGTGCAATTCAGCCTTGGGCAGGGCATTGAGCCAATCGTACATTTTCTAAATTCTCATCAGGTGCAATGGTGGCATTCTACAGGCCATGGCTGAAATAATCGGCAAAACCTGACCAGCAGGAGAGTATTGGATTTATTCACGCAAGGGCGGCGTGAACTAAGGTGTAACGAAACGTTAGCGACGTGGTGCAGTCTGTACCCCATCAATGACTGATTAGCCGTACGAAAAGGCCCGGAATGCTCACATCCCTCAAGCAAGAAAAATTCATGTTCCTGGCGCTGATTGCCGCCATCGCCGCTTACCCACTGGAGCACTGGATGCTGAACAGTGGGCAGGGGGTGGCTCTGCTCGGTGGCATGGTGTTGATCGGCTTTATCGTCGTGGCCTCGATGCGCGTGGCGCACCACGCCGAACAATTGGCGGAAAAGGTCGGCGACCCTTACGGCACCATGATCTTGACCTTGGCTGCCGTGCTGGTGGAAGTGGTGATCCTGGCGATCATGATGAGCAACGAGCCATCGCCCACCTTGGTGCGCGACACCATTTATTCGGCGGTGATGCTCGATATCAACGGCATTCTCGGCCTGGCCGCGCTGATGGGCGGCATCAAACATGGCGAGCAGTCCTACAACGATGACTCCGCGCGCAGCTACAGCGTGATGATCCTCACCGCGATGGGCGTGTCGATGGTGGTACCGGAGTTTATTCCCGAGGCCGACTGGAAAATTTACTCAGCCTTCACCATCGGCGCGATGGTGTTGCTCTACACCCTCTTCCTGCGCATGCAGGTTGGGCCGCACAGTTACTTCTTCAGCTACAGCTACCCGGAAAAACGTCGCAAGAAGCAGGCGGAAGAAGAGGCGTCGCCGCCGATCAACCTGGCGTTTTCCATCGGCACCTTGGTGTTTGGCGTGATTGTGATTGGGGCACTGGCCGAGGTGATGTCCAAGACCCTCGATCTGGGCCTGGAAGGGACGGGCGCTCCGCCGGTGATCACGGCGATCGTGGTCGCCGCCATTTCGGCGGCGCCGGAAATTTTGACCGCATTGCGTGCGGCATTGGCCAACCGCATGCAGTCGGTGGTCAACATCGCGTTGGGTGCGTCGTTGTCGACGGTGATCCTGACGGTGCCGGTGATGGAGGCCATGGCGCTCTACACAGGTCAGCCGTTCCAGATGGCGATGACGCCGGTGCAAACCGTGATGGTGTTTATCACGCTGATTGTCAGCGCGATCAACCTCAACGATGGTGAAACCAACGCCATCGAAGGGATGACCCATTTCGTGTTGTTTGCGACCTTTATCATGTTGTCGCTGTTGGGGTTGTAATCGCTTTTCCAGAACACCACAGAACCTAATGTGGGAGGGAGCAAGCCCCTTCCCACATTTTGGTGTGTGTTTGGCTTAGGTTCCGGCGATCAGTTGCCGCGCCGCCTGGGTGTGATCGGCGATCAAACCTTTCAGGTCGAGGCCTTCAACTTGGCCGTCGATGACTCGCCACTTGCCCGCCACCATCACCCGGTCCGCACGATCGGCGCCGCACAGCAGCAGCGCCGAAATCGGATCGTGGCTGCCCGAGAAGCGCAGCTCGTCGAGCTTGAACAGCGCCAGGTCAGCCTGTTTGCCAACAGCCAACTCACCGATATCCGTACGGCCCAACAACTGCGCCGAACCTTTGGTGGCCCAGCCCAGCACACCTTCGGGGGTGATCTTTTCCGCGCCGTAACGCAGCCGCTGGATGTACAGGGCTTGGCGTGCTTCAAGGATCATGTTCGACGCATCGTTGGAGGCGGAACCATCCACACCCAGGCCGATGGGCGCGCCGGCGGCGAGCAGGTCCAGGGTCGGGCAGATACCCGACGCCAGGCGCATATTTGAGCTAGGGCAATGGCAGATACCGGTGCCGGCGGCGCCGAGGCGTGCGATTTCGTCCGGGTTGAAGTGAATGCCATGGGCCAGCCAAGTGCGCGGCCCGAGCCAGCCGACGCTGTCGAGGTAGTCCACGGTGCGCAGGCCGAAACGCTGCAGGCAGAAGTCTTCCTCATCGAGGGTTTCCGCCAGATGGGTATGCAGGCGCACGTCGAGGTTGTCTGCCAGCTCGGCGCTGGCTTGCATGATTTCCGGTGTGACAGAAAACGGTGAGCAGGGCGCCAGGGCAATCTGGATCTGCGCGCCGTCGCCGCGTTGGTGGTATTCGCGGATCAGGCGTTGGCTGTCTTCGAGGATTACTTGGCCCTGTTGCACGGTTTGCTGTGGTGGCAGGCCGCCGTCGGCTTCACCCAGGCTCATGGATCCGCGGGTGAGCATGGCGCGCATGCCCAGTTCGCGCACGCTTTCAACTTGCACGTCGATGGCGTTCTCCAAACCCTCGGGGAATAGATAGTGGTGGTCCGCCGCCGTGGTGCAGCCCGAGAGCAGTAATTCGGCCAGTGCGACTTTGGACGCCAGCGCGAGTTTTTCCGGGGTTAGCCGTGCCCAGACCGGGTACAGGGTTTTCAGCCATGGAAACAACGGCTGATTAACCACCGGTGCCCAGGCGCGGGTCAGGGTTTGGTAGAAGTGGTGGTGGGTGTTGATCAGCCCGGGAAGGATCACATGTTCGCGAGCGTCGAACACTTGCCCACAGGGCACCGCGGGCTCTCGTCCCCAGGCCAGCACTTCGGTGATCACACCGTCTTGCAGCACTAAGCCGCCACGGGCGTCGAGGCCATTGGCAGTGAAAATCGCGAGGGGGCTTTTTAACCAGATACGGGTCGCAGGCATTGGCCGGCTCCTCTGAATGATGGGTTCAGGTTTGCCAGCTCAGTGTTGCCCTGTCTGCTGATCCAGGGTCGCCGGTGAAGGCGAGGTGGGTAGATTACGTGTAGTTCGAGATCTGGTCTAGCTGTAGGAGCGTGGTGTCCTTGAGTCTATCGCGGGCAAGCCCGCTCCCACATGTTGACCGTGGTTTACCAGGCGATGGTGTCGCCTTTGTAGTCCACGAAGTGATGGCCGCCTTTACCGGTGAACGCATTCACCTGATCCACCAGGCCGCGCACGCTGGTGTCGACGTCGATGTGCGCGTTTTCACCGCCCATGTCGGTCTTCACCCAGCCCGGGTGCAGCGACAGCACGGTGAGTGTGTGATCGCCCAGTTGGGTGATAAAGCTGTTGGTCATCGAGTTGAGTGCCGCCTTGCTGGCCTTGTACAGCGCCAGGTCCGAGCCGTCGGGAATGGTCACGCTGCCCAATACCGAACTCATGAACGCCAGCACACCGCTGTCTTTGCGGATCTGCCCGACAAAGCGTTGTGCGAGGTTGATCGGCGCCACGGCGTTGGTGAAAAACAGCTGCCCGACTTCCGCCAGGGTGGCGTGGCCAGGTTCCTGATTGGCCGGGCCTTTGACGCCAGCATTGACGAACAGCAGGTCGAAAGTACGTTCCTTGAGGCGCTGGCTCAGGGCGATCACGGCTTGCTGATCGTCCATATCCAGCTTCTCGATATGCACCGGGCCAACGGCTTTCAGGGCATCGGCTTTGTTCGGATCACGCACGGTGGCGGTCACGTCCCAGCCGTCCTGGAGCAGTTGCTTGACCAGGCCAAGGCCCAGCCCGCGTGAGGCGCCGATAATCAATGCGGTTTTTGGCGTAGACATGAAGGGCTTCCTTTGGAATGGAGGTTCACGGATTTAATGGGCAACGCTGCCCGAGCCTTTGCTGCAACTCCTGGCGCAGTTGGTCGAGTTCGCTGATGCGGGTTTCGATCAGGTTGAGCTTGTCTTGCAGCAGTTGTGTGACGGCGCTTTCGGGGTCGGGCGCCTGCCACAGGGCGGCGACGCTGCTGCCGATCTCGCCGAGGCTGAAGCCCAGGCGCTGGGCGGTCTTGATGTAAAGCACCAATTGCAGCATGTCCGGCGGGTAGTCGCGGTAACCGTTGGCGCTGCGTTGTGCGGCAATCAACCCGCGCTGCTCATAGAAGCGCAAGGTGTCGCGGCTGACCTGGCTGGCCTGGGCTAATTCGCCGATACGCATGGAATGGGCTCGAGGGGGCTTGACCTTGGAGCATACTCCAGGCTTTAGCCTGCTGGCTTCTTGAATTAAAGGAGCTTGTTGATATGTGGACTACCGACCAATACCGAACACTGGTGCGTGCCAGCGCCTGGTACGACTTGATCGTCACTGCGGCGTTTGTCACGCCGTGGAGTTTTCTGTTTTTGCACAGCCTGTTGCAAGGCTTGAACCTGCCCGGGGAATTTCCGCCGTTTGCGCCGGCGCACGTGTTGATGGCGAATCTGTTGGGCTCAATCGTCTGCGTGTGGGCAGTGCTGCGTATACGTGATCCCCAGCGCAAATTTGGCCTATACGACGCAGCGGGGCGTGTGCTGTTCGCGACGTGGCAGCTCTATGCGTTGATGCACGGCGCCACGTCGGTGTTGTGGGGCATTCTGTTGTTTGAGGTGCTGTGGGGTATCGCGCAACTATGGCCGGTGCGTGCTGATCAAAAAACAACCGGAGCCTGAAAGCCCTTATGACAAAAGGGTTACAGGCGAGTGTGCTCAGGTTATCCACAGGCAGGTGCACAGTAGATGTGGGCAGTTTCAGCGCTGCAGCAGGATGCGCCCACGGCTCAGGTCGGCGAGCTGCGTTTGCAGCGTGCCGATCTGCGCTTCGCCCATCGCTAGCTGCAGCTCTACGCCATTGGCGGTGAAGGTCTCTTCCACCACCAACCCGCCCAGTTCAGCCACACGCAGTTTCACCAGCGTCAGCTCGGAGAACCCGCAGGCGCAGGTCAGCGGCACGCGGCTGATCAGTTCGATACGTTCGGCGGTTTGCAGGCATTTATTTGCACCGCCGCCGTACGCACGGGCCAAACCGCCGGTACCCAGTTGGATGCCGCCGTACCAGCGAATCACCAGCACCGCGACTTGATCAAAACCCTGGGCCTCGATGGCGGCGAGGATCGGCCGCCCGGCGGTGCCGCCGGGTTCGCCATCGTCGTTGCTGCGGTATTGATCCGCCAGCTTCCAGGCCCAGCAATTGTGCGTGGCGTTGAGGTCGCTGTGTTGCTCGAAAAACGCTTGGGCGTCTTGCGGGCTGGTGATCGGCGCGGCGAGGGTGATGAAGCGGCTTTTGCGTATTTCTTCACGAAATTCGCAAAGGCCGGTGAGCGTGAAAGGCATAAGTCGCTTCGTTTATAGGGCTGGCTTGACGCCACAGCCTTTGAGAATGATGTGGATCAGGTTGGTGCCGGCGTCTTCCATATCTTGTTTGGTCAGTTTGGTACGACCGGTGACGCGGCAGATCTGGGTGGCGAAGTCAGCGTAATGCTGGGTACTGCCCCACAGCAGGAAAATCAGGTGCACGGGGTCGATGGGGTCCATCTTGCCGGCGTCGATCCAGGCTTGGAACACCGCCGCCCGGCCACTGAACCAGGCGCGGTAGTCCTGGCTGAAATATTCGGTGAGGCATTCGCCGCCACTGATGATCTCCATGGCGAAGATCCGAGAGGCTTGCGGGTGACGCCGCGAGAATTCCATCTTGGTGCGGATATAGCGGGTGAGGGCCGTTGCCGGATCGTCCTCGGCGGTCAGCGCGTTGAAGGTGCTGTCCCACAGTTCGAGGATATTGCTGAGCACCGCGATATACAGGCCCAGCTTGTTGGTGAAGTAGTAATGCAAGTTGGCCTTGGGTAGCCCGGCGCTGGCAGCAATGGTGTTCATGCTGGTGCCTTTGTAGCCATGGCGCGCGAATTCATCTTCAGCAGCCTGGAGAATTGCTTGCTCGTTCTTTTGCCGAATGCGGCTGGCGGGTTTACCGGCGTGGATGCTGTGGGCAGGAACTTCGAGGCTCATGGAGGTTTCCGTGCTGATCGATAGAGACGACGTGTGCACAGATAACCCACCCTCAAGCCCCAGACAAGTCCCGATGCAATAAAACCGTCAAAGCGGTTCCAGTGTGTCGCTTTCCGGCGCGCGGTTTGCGGCAGCGCTGGTTGCTTTGGCTTCCGGTAATAACAGGCACAACACGATGGCGGTCAGACCGCCGCTGGTGATGGCCGAGTCGAACAGGTTCTGCACCAGGGTTGGCATCAAGTGCAGCAGGTTCGGTTGCGCGGCGATGCCCAGGCCGACGCCGAACGAGGTGGCGATGATCAGCATGCTGCGTCGGTCCAGCGGCGCCTGGGCGAGAATGCGCACACCGGCGGCGGCCACACTGCCGAACATCACCAAGGTGGCGCCACCCAACACCGGCTTGGGGATTTGCTGCAGCACTGCACCAATCAGCGGAAACAAACCGAGGCAAAACAGCACCACGCCTATATAGAGGCCAACGTAACGACTCGCCACGCCGGTGAGTTGGATCACACCGTTGTTCTGCGCGAAGGTGGTGTTGGGGAAGGCGCTGAAGGTCGCGGCAATCATGCAACTGACGCCATCACCGAGTACGCCGCCTTTGAGTCGGCTTATATAGGAGGGCCCGCTGATGGGTTGGCGGGCAATCATGCAGTTGGCGGTGAGGTCGCCGACGGTTTCGATACTGCTGATCAGGTAAATCAGCGCGATGGGTAGGAAGGCGCTCCAGTCGAAGTTGAAACCGAAGCGAAAGGGGATCGGCATGCTGATCAACGGCAAATCAGGCAGGGCTTGGGGCACCAGTTTCCCGCTGAACCACGCCGCGAGGCTGCCAAGGCCCAGCCCGATGATGATGGCCGAGAGCCGTACCCACGGGGTGTTCGAGCGGTTGAGCAGGATGATCGTCAGCACCACGAACAGGCCCAGTGCCAAGTTGGTGGGAGCGCCGAAGTCGGGTGCGTTGAAACCGCCACCGAGGTCGGTGATGCCGACTTTGATCAGGCTGATACCGATCAGCGTGATGACAATTCCGGTCACCAGCGGCGTGATCACCCGGCGCAATTGGCCGATAAAACGGCTGAGCACTATCTGCACCGCCGCGCCGAAGAAACACACGCCAAAGATCATCGCCATGATGTCTTCCGGGCTACCACCGCGTTGCTTCACCAGGAACCCCGCCGACAGCACTGCGCCGAGAAACGCAAAGCTGGTGCCCTGCAGGCAGATCATCCCCGCACCGATGCCAAATGGCCTACGTGCTTGGATGAATGTACCGACACCGGAAACCATCAGCGCCATGCTGATCAGGTAGGGCAGATGGGCAGTGAGGCCCAGAGTGGAGCCGATGATCAGAGGTGGCGTGATGATGCCGACGAAGGCCGCCAGCACATGTTGCAGGGCGGCCAGTATGGCGGGCAGGGGTTTTGGGCGGTCGTTGAGGCCGTAGATGAGGTCATTGGGGCTGGACGATTCTGGTGGCATGGCGGGCAAACTCAAGGCGGACGGTTCAAGGTCCTTGGTCTCTTGCAAAAAGCTGTCCAGTTGCTCAGCTTTTAACAAGAGGCCCGAGTTAGCGCGTTGCTGCGAGACTTTCGAGGAAGCTTTCCAGCACCAAATGAGGGCGACGCCCTTTGCGCGTGACCGATGCGAGGCTCAAATCGTAAAAGCGTGTAGCCGGTTTCAGCGCGCGCAGTCGGCCTTGTTGCACCCACAGGCTGGCGTAGTGATCGGGCAGGTAGCCGATGTAGCGGCCGGTGAGGATCAGGAACGCCATGCCTTCGCGGTCCGAGGCGCTGGCGGTGCAGTTGAGGGCCTGGTAATGGGCCTGGATTTCAGCGGGCAGGCGGAAGGTGGGGGCGATGGCGTCCTGGCCGTCGATGCGTGGGTCGTCCAACTGCTTGTCGTCGGCGTAAAACAGCGGGTGACCGACCGCGCAATAGAGCAGCGAGCGTTCGCTGTACAGCGGCTGGTATTCCAGGCCTGACAGCGCGCTGGCCTGGGGCACCACGCCGACATGCAGGCGGCCGTCGAGTACACCTTGCTCCACTTCGTTGGGGGCGATCATGCGGATCTGAATCTGCACGTCGGGGCCGCGTTCCTTCAACTGCGCCAGGGCATGGGTGATGCGCATATGGGGCAGGGTGACGAGGTTGTCGGTGAGGCCAATGATCAACTCGCCGCGCAAATGCTGGTGCAGGCCATTGACCTCAGTGCGAAAGCTTTCCAGAGCACTTAATAGTTGCAGCGCCGATTGATAGACCTCACGGCCTTCTTCGGTCAGGGAGAACCCGGCACGGCCACGTTGGCAGAGTCTGAGTCCTAACCGCTGCTCCAGGTCGCTCATTTGCTGGCTGATCGCAGAGCGGCCGATGCCGAGTACTGTCTCCGCTGCCGAGAAGCCGCCGCACTCCACCACGCTGCGAAAGATACGCAGCAGGCGTATATCGAAGTCACTGACTTGTGCCAGGGGATCGGGTCGACGGCTGCTCATAGTTTAGTGAAGGCCTGACTGAAGGTTAGAAGAGTTGAATTTCACCGACTTTATCGCCGTGGCAATTTAGCTGCAACAACGCTTTTCAATCCCGACGCTGCCTTTTGCCTTGCGAGGTTTTGCTGATGAACATGCCCGAAAACGCCCCTTCGTCCCTGGCCAGCCAACTGAAGTTGGACGCTCACTGGATGCCTTACACCGCCAACCGTAACTTCCAACGTGACCCGCGCCTGATCGTGGCCGCCGAAGGTAGCTGGTTGATTGATGATAAGGGGCGCAAGGTCTACGACTCGTTGTCTGGCCTGTGGACCTGTGGCGCCGGGCATACTCGTAAAGAAATCCAGGAAGCGGTGTCCAAACAACTGGGCACCCTGGACTACTCCCCGGGCTTTCAATACGGCCATCCGCTGTCGTTCCAGTTGGCGGAAAAGATCACCGACCTGACTCCGGGCAACCTGAATCACGTGTTCTTCACCGACTCCGGTTCCGAGTGTGCCGATACCGCGGTGAAAATGGTGCGCGCCTACTGGCGCCTGAAAGGCCAAGCCACCAAAACCAAGATGATCGGCCGCGCCCGTGGTTATCACGGTGTGAACATCGCCGGTACCAGCCTGGGTGGTGTGAACGGCAACCGTAAGATTTTTGGTCAGGCGATGATGGATGTTGACCATCTGCCGCACACCCTGCTGGCGAGCAATGCTTTCTCCCGCGGAATGCCGGAGCTGGGCGGTATCGCTTTGGCCGATGAGTTGCTCAAGCTGATTGAACTGCATGACGCGTCGAACATTGCGGCGGTGTTTGTCGAGCCGATGGCGGGTTCTGCTGGCGTGCTGGTACCACCACAGGGTTACCTCAAGCGTCTGCGTGAGATCTGCGACCAGCACAATATCCTGTTGGTGTTCGACGAAGTGATCACCGGTTTCGGTCGTACCGGCTCGATGTTCGGTGCCGACAGCTTTGGCGTGACCCCGGACCTGATGTGCATCGCCAAGCAAGTCACCAACGGTGCGATCCCGATGGGTGCGGTGATTGCCAGCAGCGAGATCTATCAGACCTTCATGAACCAGGCGACGCCTGAGTACGCAGTGGAGTTCCCCCACGGCTACACCTACTCGGCACACCCGGTAGCGTGCGCGGCTGGCCTGGCGGCATTGGACCTGTTGCAGAAGGAAAACCTGGTACAGAGCGTCGCCGAAGTCGCGCCGCACTTTGAGAATGCGTTGCACGGTTTGAAGGGCAGCAAGAACGTAATCGACATTCGTAACTACGGCCTGGCCGGTGCGATCCAGATTGCCCCGCGAGACGGTGATGCCATCGTGCGTCCATTTGAGGCTGGCATGGCCTTGTGGAAAGCTGGTTTCTACGTGCGCTTTGGCGGTGACACCTTGCAGTTCGGGCCAACGTTCAACAGCAAGCCGCAGGACCTGGATCGCTTGTTCGATGCGGTCGGCGAAGTGCTGAACAAGATCGACTGATTTCTCCTTCTATATAGAACAATTTTCCAGGAGCCCTGCATGAGCCTCATCCAGCATTTGATCAATGGCCAGATGGTCAGCGACACCGGCCGTAGTGCCGACGTATACAACCCGTCCACCGGCCAGGTGATTCACCAGGTGCCGTTGGCCAGCCGTGAAACCATTCAAAGCGCGATCGACTCGGCCAAGGCCGCTTTCCCGGCTTGGCGCAATACCCCGCCGGCAAAGCGTGCTCAGGTGATGTTTCGTTTCAAGCAATTGCTGGAGCAGAACGAAGCCCGTATCTCGCAGTTGATCAGCGAAGAGCATGGCAAGACCCTGGAAGACGCGGCTGGCGAGTTGAAGCGTGGGATCGAGAACGTCGAGTACGCGTGCTCGGCGCCGGAGATTCTCAAGGGCGAATACAGCCGTAACGTTGGGCCGAATATTGATGCGTGGTCGGACTTCCAGCCGCTGGGCGTGGTGGCCGGTATTACCCCGTTCAACTTTCCGGCGATGGTGCCGTTGTGGATGTACCCGTTGGCGATCGTCTGCGGTAACTGTTTCATTCTGAAACCTTCTGAGCGTGACCCGAGCTCGACGCTGCTGATCGCGCAGTTGTTGCAGGAAGCGGGTCTGCCTAAAGGTGTACTGAGCGTAGTGCACGGCGACAAGGGTGCGGTGGATGCACTGATCGAAGCGCCTGAAGTGAAAGCACTGAGTTTTGTAGGCTCGACGCCGATTGCCGAGTACATCTATTCCGAGGCGACCAAGCGCGGTAAGCGCGTGCAGGCGCTGGGTGGTGCGAAGAACCATGCGGTACTGATGCCGGATGCGGACTTGGATAACGCGGTCAGTGCCTTGATGGGCGCGGCGTATGGTTCTTGCGGCGAGCGTTGCATGGCGATCTCGGTGGCGGTGTGCGTGGGTGATCAGGTGGCGGATGCGTTGATCGCCAAGTTGGTTCCGCAGATCAAGGCGTTGAAGATCGGTGCGGGCACGTCTTGCGGTCTGGATATGGGGCCGTTGGTGACGGGGCAGGCGCGGGATAAGGTCAGTGGTTATATAGAAGACGGTGTTTCTTCGGGCGCCGAGTTGGTAGTGGATGGTCGTGGGTTGAGTGTTGCTGGCCATGAAGAAGGTTTCTTCCTGGGTGGTAGCCTGTTTGATCGTGTGACGCCTGAGATGCGTATCTATAAAGAAGAGATCTTTGGGCCGGTGCTCTGTGTGGTACGGGTGGATAGCCTGGAAGCGGCGATGCAACTGATCAACGATCACGAATACGGCAACGGCACCTGCATCTTTACCCGTGATGGGGAAGCGGCGCGTCTGTTCTGTGACGAGATTGAAGTAGGCATGGTGGGGGTTAACGTTCCACTGCCGGTGCCGGTGGCGTATCACAGCTTTGGTGGCTGGAAGCGTTCGTTGTTTGGCGACTTGCATGCCTATGGGCCGGATGGGGTGCGTTTCTACACGCGTCGTAAGGCGATCACCCAGCGTTGGCCGCAACGGGCCAGCCATGAAGCGTCGCAGTTTGCTT
>NZ_MDDR01000039.1 GCF_001870435.1 Pseudomonas costantinii
CTCAAGCATGAAATAGTAGGTTTAGAGAGCATAAGCGAAGGTGTTTGGGACATTGTTTTTGGCCCGATTGTCTTGGGCCGCATCGATGAAAAGGATGTAAAGGAAGATTACGTAACACTCAAAGTGATCAGAAGTAAGTGACCTGGTGTTACCCATGTGACTGAACTCTTTTGTTACCTATGTGGTTGATCCCTTCACTTGCCCCACCACTCGGCACCTCGCCTAGGCTCGGTGTGCCCGCACTCCGGCACGGCTGCGCGGGTCGCCGCGATGGGCCATCCCTGGCCCAGCGCGGCTAAACCGGCATCCTTGCCGGTTTACCCGCTCCACCGTGCCTACTTGCGGCCAGCGTGGTTTAACGGGGCGCCTAAGATCAAGATCAAGATCAACAGCAACAGCACGGCGGCCTGAAAGCCGACCTGAGTGGTGTAGATCAAAAGCGGTAAAACAAGCGAGCAAGCCCACATTTGGATCTCCATACACCAGATAGATATCACTCTGCTCTTGATCTGGCTTTTGCTTCACACCACTCAGGTCGGCTTTCAGGCCGCCGTGCTCTGCTTTTGATCTTGATCTTGATCTCAGGCGCCCCATTAAACCACGCTGGCCGCACGCAGGCTTGAATCCGTGGGTAACCCGGCAGGACGCCGGGTTAGCCGCGCTGGGCCAAGGATGGCCCATCGCGGCGGCCCACGGATTCAAGCCTGCGTGCGGGCACACCGAGCCTAGGCGAGGTGCCGAGTGGTGGGGCAAGAGCCCTTTGCTTACTTTGGGCTGGGCCGGCATTCCGGCTTTTCCAAAGTGAGTCGCCGTAAGGGCGAAACCATAAGCCGCCGTTACCCAAACAACGGATATGTACTCAATCAACCTAAAGAATATGACCAATCCAAAGCCCACCATTGGATCGTCTTATACCCCCACCGCCTGCAACCGGCCGGAACGAAAATCCTTGGGCGACACCTCGAATTGCTTCTTGAACGATCGGCTGAAATGCGCCGAGTCGGTGAAGCCCCATTTGTAGGCAATCGAGGTGATCGACTCACTGCGCAGAAACGGGTTGGTCAAATCATCCGCACTGCGTTTGAGCCGCGCCCGCTGGATATAGCGACAGACGCTGTCGTCCTGCTCCTCAAACAATCGATACAGATGCCGCACCGAAATATTCAGCCGATTAGCCAAGCCGATCGGACTCAAACCGGGCTGGCTCAATGACTCGTCAATGACCTTCTGAACATAGCTGCGCAGGTTATTCCCCTGCAACGACGCCACGCCTTCGCGGCATTCATCGCCCTGCTCCAGGGCCGAACCCAGCAGCGAAACGAACGCCGATTGCAGCGCCTCCACCTCGCCCGCGCCGTCCTCGGTGTCGTCTTTGCACAGTTGATCCATCAGCACATGCAGCATGCGCCCACAGGCTTTGGTCGAAGAGATCTTGCCGAAGACGCGAGCATGACCGCCCAAGTGTTTGCACACATCAGGGCGCGACAGGGACAGCGAGGCATGTTCGATAAGGCCGAAGGGGGTGATTTCAATGGAGCCCACAGAGTCCATCAACAGCATCTCGCCAGGGGCCAGTTGCAGGGTCTGGCCATTCTGGGCTATCTGCGAATAACCACTGCGCTGACTGACCAGGAAACAATCCTGGTCGTTGTCGTGGTCGGCATGGTGCGCCGGGCGCTTGATCAGGCCGGCATTGGTGCGCAGGATGGCCAGGCCGCGCGGCAAGTTGCTGATTTCACCGATAAACAGCGAGCGGTTGAAGGCCAACTCGGTATCGAAATGACCGCACGCGTCGCGCAGCTCTCGGTTCCAGCTGTCCAGCCCGTCGTGTGCATGCTGTTGGATGCTCATGGGTGTCTCCGCAATGGCTTCTTTTTGTTGTTCTCGAGCAATAGTTAACATGTTATCTATATGCACGCAACAACTACCTGTTTGCCATTGCAGAAGCACTAATGATGCCAATCAGAGGTTCGACAGCACCCGTTGCAGCCCCGCCATGCTCGTCAGCAAGTGGTTGCGCTGCGCAGGACTCAGGGCGATGTAACGCCGAAACGCCGGCATGCGATTGACCACCTCGCTGCCGCCCATATGCTCCAGGCGCACGCACCATTGCCGACCCAACAGCTCGATACGCAGGCGCTTGAAGTCCAGCGGCATCAGTGCCTGGAACAGCGCATCGTCCGCCAGCATTCGCGCCTGCAACTCACCGGCCAGCGCTGAGTTGCCGGACCTGCGTCGCACGCGTATTCCGTTGCGCCAAATCGCGCCGCCATGGTGCACCTCTAAGCTACCCGTGCTCTCTGTCAAAGCAGGCACGTGCAACACAAATTCGGTCATCACCAGGTGCATCAACAATTGGGATTCGGTGCGCTCGGCAATCTCCAACACCAAGCCGTCCACACGCACCTGCGCCCGCGTCGCTGACAGCCGCTCGAAACCCGCCAGCCCCAGGTTGCGCCGTAAGTGCTCCAGGGTCACCCCTGGCCGATACCCCGATGGGGCACGGTCAGCACGAAACAGCTCAAACAGTTTTTGCCGCAAAGTCGCTATAACCATCGTCAGCGTGCCCCGGTTGATGACTGAATTCCTTGGCCAGCACCTCCTCCACGGAGGCTGGCTTGAAGGGGTTGACCTTCTGCACCACCAGGGTCCAGAACAACGCATACGCCGCCGTCAACCCAAGCATCACGGCAAACGGCACGTAGATATCCGCAGGGTTCATGCCTGGTGGCGTGATAAACCACATGCCCAGCAGGATGCCGATACTCGACACGATCTGCGGCAGCGGAAACCACGGCGAACGGTAGGCCCGTGGCAAATCCGGGCGACGAATGCGCAGGATCACCACCGACACCGTCACCAGCAAATACGCAAAGCTCCACGCACACACCGCCGCCAATACCAGATGCATGATGTTGTCGGTGTTGCCGCCCAGGTACAGCGCGTGCAGGCAGGGAATCAGCATCGCCACCAGGATGCACAACAGCGGCGTCTTGAAGCGCGGGTGCAGGTAGGTGAAAACCTTGGGCAATGCCCCATCCACCGCCATGCCGTAGAGAATCCGTGGCACACCGGCCATCAAGGTGTTGATGGTCGCAGCACCGGCAAACAGAAAGCCGATGCCCAGCCACAGTGGGCCGACCTGCCCCATCACCTGCTCGGCGAACTTGGGGATCGCCATGGGCGTGTCCAGCAGATGCACGCCTGACGCGGCGTCCAGCACCACGTTTTCCACCTGGCGCTTCATCGCCGCGCCATAGATGAACATGCAGCTCGCCACGCCCATCAACCCGAGCATCATCGCGCGCGGCATCACCTTGGCCGATTGACGCAAGTCCGGCGCCAGCGGCGTGACGAACTCGCAACCGACAAACATAAACATCGCCATGCCCACCAGCGACAGCACGGTCACAAGGTCGGTGCCCACCAACGACTCACCGAACCACCCCTCCAGATGCACCGCTGGCGCGGCGATCAAGCCCAGCACGCCAAACACCATCAAGGTGGTCCACATGCCAAAGGTGAGGATGATTTCCGCGCGGCCAAATGCGCTGACGCCAAAGGCATTCAGCACCCCGAACACAATCACAAACCCTACGCCCAGCAGCCACGAACCGCCTGCGGACTCCGCCAATGTATTGAGGTGTTCAAAGTTCACCAGCGCCATCACCCCGGACAGGATGGTTTCGGCGGTGCCGGCAAACACATGCACGATCAGGTAGGCCGACAAGGTCCCGGTGATCGCAAAGAATCGGCCCATACCGCAGTTGATGTAGTCATACACCGAGCCGGTGGTGGGCAGGATCGAGGCGGCTTCAGCGAAGGTGGTCGCCTGGGCCAACATCATGACCACGGCGATCAGCATTGCCAGGGCAAACGCACTGCCGCCGATGCCAAAGCCCATGGTGGCGGTGAGAATCACCGGGCTTGCCATGATCAGGCCAATGGTGCTGGCCAACGCGGTGGGGAAACCTACCGTGCCCCGGTTGAGGTGCGCGGTGAGTCGGTCGTTGATCGACATGGTGGGGTCCTCGAAAGCGGTTTTTTTAGTGTGTCGGCACTGTGCGCCCCACTCGAGTTGATCGTCTTGCCCCTGTCTGCCGCCGGTTTTGTTGCTCCCTGCCACGACGTGCTGCCTGGCGGCCAGGGTCAATTCCCTGGCACGCAAATGAAAGACTTGGCCTCCCACCGCTCGCCCTAATGCGCCCTCACTCTTAACCAAGCTGGGGACAATAACAATGGAGCACACACTGAAAAATCGCCGCCTGCGCCAGGCGGTCGGCCTGGGTATCGCGCTACTGGTCGGTCAGGCCCAGGCGGTCGAGTTGTACGCCGACGCCGACACCAAGGTCACCGGCAACTTCCTCGCCGTGTATGGGATGTTCAACAGCCCGAAAAACTACGACGGCCGCAGCGGTGGTTCCACCTGGCGCGAGGCGTTTATCAAGTACGGCCTGAGTGTCGAGCAAAGCCTGGGCAACTTCGGTGGGGTGTATGGCACGGCCAATCTGGTGAGTTCCGGCACCTGGGGCGATGGCGATGCGTCCGGGGTCACCAATGGCACCGAACGCACCACCAAGTTTGACGAAGCCTTCGCTGGCTGGCGCTCCGGGGACCTGTTCCCGGCATTGGGCAAGGACGGTCTCGACCTGTCGTTCGGGCGGCAGATCATCACCCTGGGCGACGGTTTCATCATCAACGACGACGGCCCCAACCTGGGCAACGGTGTGGGTGATGGCGAGTTCAATCGCGGCGGCGCCTACTACATTGCCGCGCGACACGCTTTTGACAAGACCGCGGTGATCCGCTTGGGCGGCAAGGACGGCGTGCATGGCAGCCTGATGTGGATCAAGTCCGACAACCCCGCCCAGGCCATGACCGAAATGGCCGCGGGCACCCTGGAATACACCGCCGCACCGGGCACCTTGGGGCTGACGTATATTCACGGCATCGACGTGGATGAGCGCTTCGCCACCGACCTGCAACGCCAGCGCAAGGGCATGAACCTCTACAGCCTGCGTGGCACCGGCAATGCCGGCATCGACAACGCGCACTTCGCCTTTGAACTGGCACGCCAGGACAAACGCGCCGGCCAGGAAAACGCCGGTTACGCCGAAGCGGGCTACACCTTCGCCGACCTGCCGTGGTCACCCGACCTGACCTACCGCTACGCGCGCTATTCAAAAAACTGGGACGGGATGTTTTCAGGCTTCAATCGCGGTTATGGCACCTGGGTGCAGGGCGAAGTGGCGGGCAACTACTCCGGCCCCTATAACAGCAACACGGCGGTGCAGCACGTGGCACTCAAGGTCAAGCCGCTGGCGAACGTCACCCTTGGCGCGCTGTTCTTCAACTACAGCACCGTCAGCACCCGCGACCAGTTGAACCTCGATGGCCGCGAGCTGGACCTGTACGCCGAATGGGCGGTGAACGAGCATCTGATCATCACCCCGCTGATCGGCCTCTACAAACCCGACAAGGATGCGCAGACCGGCGGCAACCAGGTCGGGGGCAACGGCACCAACGTCTACAGTCAGTTGGTCGTCGCCGTACCGTTCTGAACCGCCTCGGGCGCGCAGGGACGCCGCGCCTGAATCTGTGCATAAGCGCCCTGGTGATACAGCAACGGCGCACGGCCGAAATCATCAAACGCCACCACCTTGCCGATCATGATCCAGTGGTCGCCACCGTCGATCTGCTGGTATTTCTCACAGTGAAAACGCGCCGAGCAATCGGCAAACACCGGCGAGCCACCCTCCCCGGGTTCGTATTCGATCAAGGCGAAACGGTCCTCACGCGGGCGCGCAAAATTGTTCGACAGGTGTTCTTGGTCGGCGGCCAACACATTCACCGCAAAGTGGCTGGCCTCCTCAAACACCTCGTGGCTGTTGGAGCGCTTGTCGATGCTCCACAGCACCAACGGCGGGTCGAGGGATACCGAATTGAAACTGTTGGCGGTCACGCCCACTTTGCGCCCGGACGCGGTGGCCGCGGTGACCACGGTCACGCCGGTGGCGAAGTTGCCCAGGGCGCGGCGAAAAGCGCGTGGATCGAAAACGCTGCTGTCAGACATGCAAGACTCCCGGACACCCTCAAACGAGCGCCCTGATTGTTGTTGTAAAAGAACCCGTCACACCATGCTCGGGTCAGGCTCCAGGCCCATCAGCTCACGGCCGAGGATCTGCGCGCAGACGTCGTAGTCGGTGTAGGCATGCGCGCCGGTCATATGGGAATCGCGGAACAGGCGCTGCATTTCGTTGTGTTCGAACCAGGCGTTGCCGCCCGCTGCGGCGAACAGCCGATCCACCGCCTCGATGCACATCTTGGTCGCGTAGGCCTGATTGGTGCGCCAGAACGCCAGGGTTTCTCGACTCGGATAACGCTGCGCGGCGCTGTGCTCAGCGTGCTCCTGCCAGGTCTTCTCCAGAAACGCCCGGGCGGCGGCCACCTGATGAGTGGACTCGGCCAGGCGCATCAACGCAGGGGTGGCCGCGCCCACGGCGGCACCGGTGTAGGCACGCACGCGGTTTTTGGTTTTTTCGCGGAACACCTCCAGCATGCGTTCGGCCACCCCAAGGCTGACGGTGGAGAAACCGCTGGCGAAATACGGCCGATACGGCGCGTAGAAAATCTTGCTGTCGGGATACAGGCCAAAACCTGCGGACTTGCCCTCCATCATGTCCCTGGCCTTCTGGATCCGGTGCTCGGGCACCCAGGCATTGTCGATGATCAAGGTCTTGGTACCGCTGCCTTTCATGCCGGCGGCGTACCAGTCATCACGGATCTGGTAATCGCTGCGCGGCAGCACGGCGAAACAGTAATCCTGGGTGCCTTCGGGGTTCTGGCGGCGGCAGCCGACAATCGCCCACTCGCCATGGTCACAGCCACTGCTCCAGCCCATCTCACCGCTGAAATGCACACCGCCCTCGCCCTCCACGACACGCCCGAACGGCGCAATACTGCTGCTGGCCGTGGCGTCCGGGTTTTCGCCCCAGACCTCCTGCTGCAACGTCGCCGAGAACAACGCCAACTGATGGCTGTGGGTGCACAACAAACTCATGGCCCAGGCGGTGCTGGCACAACTACCGGCGAGCAACGCGATGCAGTCGGCGAATTCGGGCAGCGACAGTTCCAGGCCACCAAACGCCTTGGGTTGAAAGACGCGGTGCAGGCCGATGCTTTTGAGCAACGCAATGTTTTCCTCCGGCACCTTGCGTTCCTGTTCGGCACGCGCGGCGTTCGCAGCGATAAGGGGCAGGATGGGCTTGAGGTCTTCGAGGAGCGGGTTTGGCTTTTTCATGGACGGCCCTGCTTATTATTGGAAGTCCGGCACGCGCTCCGAAGCGAGGAGCGGCACCCGATGCAGGGCCAGTATCGAACGCGTTGCCGGGGCGGAAAATGCACGTTCCACAGGCAAGGTTGTACTTTTCATAGACGTGGCAGGCACAGACATATCGCGTGGCAGGCACAGTCAAGCTCCGTCGACCACTGCTGGTTACCCTCGGGCTTTCCTTTGTGAACTGCCAGGAACCTGCCATGAGCGATATCCCGCTGCTGCCTCAAGTCGACGCTTTTCTACGTCGGCACCATGGACTGTTTATCGACGGCGCCAACGTACCCAGCCATTCGAGCCAGACCCTGGCCGTCACCAACCCTGCCAACGGCACTGTCATTGCCCATGTCGCCGACGCCGATCTGGCGGATATCGACGCGGCCGTGACCTCCGCCAACCAGGGCTTCCAGCACTGGTCGCAAGCCGCACCGGCAACGCGGGGTAACGTGCTACTGAAACTGGCGGACCTGCTGGAGCAGAACCGTGAGGAACTGGCGCAGATCGAGACCTGCCAGTCGGGCAAGATCATCCAGATTTCCCGCGCCTTCGAGGTCGACCAGGCGGCGCACTTCCTGCGTTATTACGCCGGTTGGGCCACCAAAATCAGCGGCCAGACCCTCACCCCCTCGCTGCCCTCCTTCAACGGCGAGCGCTACACCGCCTTCACCCTGCGCGAACCGGTGGGCGTGGTGGTGGGCATCGTGCCGTGGAATTTCTCCACCATGATCGCCATCTGGAAACTCGCCTCGGCGCTGGTGACCGGTTGCAGCATCATCATCAAACCCAGCGAATTCACGCCACTGACGATCCTGCGCATCGCCGAACTGGCCATCGACGCCGGGCTGCCGAAGGGGGTGCTCAACGTGCTGACCGGTGGCGGCCACGTCGGCAAAGGCTTAGTCGAACACCCCGGCACCCACAAGGTATCGTTCACCGGTTCAGTACCCACCGGCATCGCCGTAGGCCGCAGCGCCATGGGCGCCGGCCTCACCCGCGCGACCCTGGAACTGGGCGGCAAAAACGCTGCCGGCTTCCTGCGTGACATGGACGTGGACAAAGCGGTGGACGGCATCATCGAAGCAGGCTTCCTGCACTCCGGGCAAATCTGCGCGGCAGCCGAACGTTTCTTCGTGCACCGCTCGCAGATCGATGCCGTGCTGGAAAAACTCAGCCTGCGCCTCAGTCGCCTGACCATCGGCTCGCCCCTGGACGAACGCACCGAATTCGGCCCGGTGACCCACCACCAGCACCAACTGAAACTGCTCGGCTACATCGATCAGGCCCGCGCCGAAAACAATACGATCATCCATGGCGGCAACCTCATCGACCGCCCCGGCTGCTACGTCGAACCCACGGTGATCCTCGCCAACAACGCCAACGACACCCTGCTCAACGAAGAAACCTTCGGCCCCATCGCCACCTTCCTGCCCTACGACAGCGAAGACGAACTGCTCGCGCTGATGAACAACAGCCCCTACGGCCTCAGCGCCAGCCTGTGGACCAACGACCTCGGCAAGGCGCTGCGCATGGTGCCGGCCATCAATGCGGGCACGCTGTGGATCAACATGCACACCCTGCTCGACCCGGCGGTGCCGTTTGGGGGCAATAGGTCTTCGGGGGTTGGGCGGGAGTTTGGCAGTGCGTTTATTGAGGATTACACCGAGCTTAAGTCGGTGATGATTCGCTACTGAGGCCCACAGACTGGACACACTTTTTACCTGTGGCGCCTGATCAAACAACGCCCATCCAACAAACAAAGCAGACTCCCTGTGGGAGCTGTCGAGCTTTAGCGAGGCTGCGATGGGGCCGTGTCAGGTAATAAAGTTGTCAACTGACAGATCGCCTTCGCAGCCTCGCTAAAGCTCGACAGCTCCTACAGTTGATCTTCGTAGGGATGGATGAGGTGTGGTGACCCTACCAACTGCCCATCGCCAAACTGTGCGGTGAAAACTCGACAAACTGCCAGCGCAACGCCAACGCGGCCGGGCGCCACACTGCATGCTCCACGGTCACCGTCCACAACCGCTGGGCGCCCTCGAACTGTGCCACTTCCGGGCCACCGAGAATCAGCGAAGTCCGCCCGGCCACTTGCAACACGTCCCCCGATTCAAAATCGATAAACAACAACCCCGCTACCGGGTTGGCCTGCAAATTACCCAAGGTGTTGAAGAACAGGTTCCCGGCGAAGTCGGGGATGGTCAGCAGATTGCCGTCGACGCGCACAAAGCCGGTATTCCCGCCACGATGGGAGACGTCCACCGAGCGTTGGCCGTCCACGTCAACGTAGCTGGCGACGAAGAAGGTGTCGGCCTTACGGATCATGGTTTGTGTCGCTTCATCCAGGCTGTTGGAGCGCTCGGCCACGGTGCCAGGTTTACGGGCGATGGCGTCAACGGGCCGCAGCTGGATGTACTTGGGACAATTGCCGAAAGTGTGCACCACGTCGACCGAGAAGCCGTCGTGATCCAGCGTGCTGACCCGACCATTCATACGGTTGCGGCGCCGGGTGTTGAGGTCGATGCCGAGCACGCCCACGGAGGCGCCACGGCCCAATGCAGACCACGCCGGGTCACTTTTGGACGGCAGGCTATCGATCTGCAACGTCTGCGGATCGGGTGAATGAGCAAACCCCGGCGCACCTTCCAGCAGCGTCGCCCACGGGATGCCCTGCTCATCCACGGCGCCCAGCATCAGGTACGGCAGCAACGGATAGAAATCCCGATGCTGCTCAGGCAAGTGGTCACGAATAACCTTGGGCCCGATCGTCGCCATGCGCTCAGCGACACCGGCACTTTCTTGCAATTGGCGTTCCCCGGCATGCCAGGGGGACTGTTCGATCGGGTTCATGGCAATCACCTCAGGTCAGATGCCCCAATGCTGCGCCCCTCCAGCCAGCGAGAGAATGCCCACGCAAAGCAATCCACTGTTACACCCACTGAAATGCCGGATGCTCGCGCAACGCCGCCACGCAGTGATCGACAAAACTGCGCACGCGCAGCGGTGCATTGCGGCCTTCGCGGTAGACCACATGCACCGGCAAGGGCGGCAGTTCATAAGTGGACAGTACCCGGCGCAATTGCCCACTGAGCAGATGCTCGTGAACCGGGTAACTCAGGCAACGAACCAGCCCCGCGCCATGCACAGCGGCATTGATCGCGCCTTGCACCGTGGCGCAGCTCAACCGCGCGCGGGCCTTGAGCTGACAACCCTGGAAGTCCCAATAGACCTGGTCGGCACTGGCGATCAACCGATGTTGCTTGAGATCCTCCGGGCGTTGAGGCTCGCCGTTCGCCGCGAGGTATTCAGGGCTGGCGCAGAGGATATGCCGCACCTGCCCGACCGTTCGTGCGATCAGCGATGAGCTGGGCAGCTCGCCAACAAGGATCGCCACATCCAGCCCCTCTTCATGCAGATTCGGGTAATAGTCGTGGTAGCGGGCCACCAAGTGCACATCGGGGTAGCGCTCCATATAGTCGGCCAACACCGGCGCCATCACGTAGCGACTGAACAGCAACGGCAAAAACACCCGTAAATTGCCCTGGGCCTGCACATGCAAGCCTTTGGCCGAGGCTTCGGCAGCGTCCACGGCGGCCAGCAGGCGTTCGCAGTCGGCCATGTAAGCGCTGCCCGCTTCAGTCAGGCTGACACCTCGGGTACTGCGCGCCAGCAACGGCACGCGCAGGCGGGCTTCCAAGCGTGCAATCGCGCGTATCAGGGTCGGGCCAGAGACTTGAGCACGACGTGCCGCCGCGGCCAGGCTCGGTTGCTCGGCCAGCGCCACGAACAGTTGCATGTCGCGATAGCGCTCCATCAGCCGCGCCGCTTCATCGCCGGGTTCAGGGCAACGTCCTGGCCCAGGCGCTGGGTAAGAAAATCCACAAACGTGTTGATCTTGGCCGGTACTCGACCGCTTTTCTGGAACACCACCTGGATTGGCAGTGGTGCGGGTTCAAACGCTTCGAGCACAATCTCAAGCTCACCCGCCGCCACCGCCGACGCAACCTGATAGGACAGCACGCGAGTCACACCCCAACCCAGGCGCGCCAGGTTGATCGCCGCATTGTTCGCAGTGACGACCAGCCGTGGTGCGATAGGCGCCACCAGCGCCTGGCCTTCGTGGACAAACTGCCATTCGTTCACTAACTGGCTGGCGGACGAGGCGACGATCTTCGCTTCACGCAATTGTTCGGGGTGTTGCGGCCGCCCCTGCTGATTGAGGTAGCTGGGCGATGCGCACACCACCCGGCGCACTTCCCCGACCTTGATCGCCTGCTGCCCCGGCTCCTGTAAATGGCCGATACGCACGGCCACATCGACGCCTTCATCGACCATGCTCACCACACGGTCGACGAGCAAGGCGTTGATATTCACCAGGGGAAACCGGTCGAGGTAATCGCCAAGTACCGGCGCCACATAGCGTTCGCCAAACAGCACCGGCGCGGTCACTGTCAGGTGGCCGCAAGGGATGGAATAACTGCCCGCTGCCGCCTCCTCGGCTTCATCGAGTTCGGCGAGGATGCGCCGGCAATCTTCCAGATAACGCTGCCCGGCTTCGGTCAGGTGCAGACTGCGGGTAGTGCGCGCCAACAGTTGGGTGCCGATGCGTTGTTCCATGGCGGCGATGGCCCGAGTCACACTGGGCGGCGAGGTTTTCAGGCGGCGCGCGGCGGCGGCAAAGCCCTCCTCCTCAGCCACCGCCAGGAACACCTGCATTTCATGAAATCGATCCATCCGCCCGCCTCTTGAAGGTTACTGTGATTGCAAACCGGCCGCCGTGCGCGGCATCCCGACAAAACCCGGTAGCGCTTCGATGCTGGCGAGCCAGGCGCGCACATGAGGGTAGTCGGCCAGCGACACATTGCCTTCCGGCGCATGGGATACGTAGGTGTAGAACGCGATATCGGCAATGCTCGGCTGTTCGCTGGCCAGGAAGCGGCTTTTGCTCAATTGTGCCTCCACCAGTTGCAACAACGCGTGGGAGCGGTTGATGGCCGCAACGGTGTCGACCTCGGCCCCAAACACCACCGCCAGTCGGGCAACGGCAGGCCCGCCGTGGAGTTGGCCGGCTGCCGCCGAAAGCCAGCGTTGCACGCGGGCTTGCCCTACCGGATCGCTCGGCAGCCATTGGCCGTTGCCGTATTGGTTGGCGAGGTAGACCAGGATCGCATTGGAATCCGCCAGCACGGTGCCGTTGTCATCAATCGCCGGCACCTGGCCGAAGCTATTGAGGGTGGCGATAAACTCGGGGGTTTTGTGGGCGCCTTGCTTGAGGTCGACCAGGATAAATTCGTGGGGCAAACCCAACAGGGACAGCATCAGTTCAACCCGATGCGAGTGACCGGACAGTGGGAAACCATAGAGTTTGATCGCAGGCTGGGTCATGACAGGCTCCAAAAATGAGAGGGTATCGACGCGACACATGCTCCACCGCTGCCCCAACCGATGGAATCACCAGAAATTACAATCAAGCATTTCATCCAGCGAAACAATCACTCGCCAAACAATTCAACAATCAGATTGAACAGCGTGGTCTTTACCGCGCTGTCCAACTCGGTCCAAGCCAAGCCGGTGGTGGCCTGGAACGCGCCCAACTCCAGGTGCCGCGACACGCAGTTGGCCGGCAGTGCCCGCGCAGCCTGCTGCGGTAACACGCCGATGCCCAACCCGGCTGAGACCAGCGCGAGCATGGTGGTGAACTCACCCAGTTCAGAGGCGATGTCCAGAGTCATGCCCACAGCCTGAATAAACTCGTCATAGAAGCCCGGCGCATAACGCCGCGCCAGGATGTACACCGGCACCTTGAGCAAATCAGCAGGCTGGATCGATTCCTGAGCCGCCAACGGATGATCCATCGGCAACGCCACGCAAAAACTCTCGTGCAGCACGGCGCGGGTTTGCACGCCGGGATAGGCCGCAGGCAGACGCATCAGCCCAAAGTCCAGTTGGCCGTTCTTCAAGGCGGCGGCTTGATCGGGGCCGGGCATGTCCTTGAGTTCCAGCTCGATACGCGGGTAGCGCTGGTGCACCGCGCGGATCAGTTGCGGCAACAGTTGCGGCAATACCGACGAGACAAAGCCCAGGCGTACCCGGCCGATTTCCCCTCGATTGGACGCCCGCGCCGCGTCCGCCGCGCGGGCAGCCTGGTGCAAGGTGGCCTGGGCCTCAGGCAGGAAAACCCGGCCGGCTTCCGTCAGCGTCACCGAATGGCGATTGCGGTCCAGCAGGCGCACGCCCAAGCCACTTTCCAGCAGCTTGATTTGCATGCTCAGCGCCGGTTGCACGATCGACAGCTGCGCCGCCGCCCGGCCGAAATGCAGCTCCTGAGCGAGCACCACAAAGGCACGCAAGTGCTTGAGCTCCATCAAGCCTCCCTGGTTATCACGAATATTGATCACCCGATCACAAATGAAAATTGGACGCTGACCCGCGACTGCGGTGAAGTAACCCTGCGTCATACACAATATGACAGGGCTTGGCCTATAACAATGAGAACAAGGAGGCACCCTGCTCGGCATGACTAACGACACTTATCTGCTGCTGGATGCGCTAATCACAACTATCGGATTGTTATTGTTGATCACCCGCTTCATGGTCCACCCCTTTGTCGCCTTGGGGTTCATCATGCTGCTGTCGTCTATGGTGTTCAGCATTAGGAGAGGTATCCCATGCAAAACGTTTTAGATAACTTCCGCCTCGACGGCCGGCTCGCGCTGGTCACGGGTTCCAGCGCCGGTATCGGCCTAGCGCTTGCCCGCGGCCTGGCTCAGGCCGGTGCGCGGGTGGTGCTTAACGGGCGCAACCGCAGCACCCTGCGCGATGCCGCCGCACTGTTGGCGGCGGAAGGCCTGGAGGTGCACACCCAGGCGTTTGATGTAACCGACAGCGCGGCGATTCAGGCGGCCGTGGCGGATATCGAGTCGCGCCTCGGCCCGCTGGAAATTCTGGTGAACAACGCCGGCATGCAACGCCGTGGGCCGCTGGAGGACTACAGCGAGCAGCACTGGCGCGAACTGATCAGCACCAACCTCGACAGCGCGTTCCTGGTGGGCCAGGCCGTGGCGCGGGCGATGATCCCGCGCAAGCGTGGGCGCATCATCAATATCTGCTCGGTGCAAAGTGAACTGGGCCGCCCGGGTATCGCGCCATATGCGGCGAGCAAGGGCGCGTTGAAAATGCTCACCAAGGGCATGGCCATCGACTGGGGCCCGCATGGGCTGACGGTCAACGGCATCGGCCCGGGCTATTTCAAGACCGAACTCAACGCCAACCTGGTGGCCAACCCCGAATTCAGCGAGTGGCTGGTGCAACGCACCCCAAGCCGACGCTGGGGCGACGTGGCGGAGTTGGCCGGCGCGGCGGTGTTCCTCGCCAGCGACGCCGCGAGCTTCGTCAACGGCCATATCCTCTACGTCGACGGTGGCATCACCGCGTCGCTGTGATCCTGGCCGCCGTAAAGAAAGGAGAACGCTATGCACGCTATTGTCTGCCACGCCTCGAAAGACCTGCGGGTCGATCCCCAGGATGAGCCGCAAACCCTCGCCCCCGACCAACTGCGCGTGCGCATCGCCCGTGGCGGCATCTGCGGTTCGGACTTGCATTACTACCAGCACGGCGGCTTCGGTACTGTGCGCCTGCGTGAACCGATGGTGCTTGGCCATGAAGTCTCGGCCGTGATCGATGCGGTAGGCAGCGACGCCGGGCCGTTCAAGGTCGGCCAGCGCATTGCGGTGTCGCCGTCACGCCCGTGCGGTGGTTGCCGATATTGCCATCAGGGCCTGCCCAACCATTGCCTGAACATGCGTTTCTACGGCAGCGCGATGCCCTTCCCGCATATCCAGGGTGCGTTTCGCCAAAGCCTGGTGATCGAGACCCATCAAGCCCATCTGTTGGCCGATACTCTCAGCCTCGCCGAAGGTGCATTGGCCGAGCCGTTATCGGTGGGTTTGCACGCGATCCAACGCGCCGGTGCGGTATTCGGCAAGCGCGTGCTGGTGACCGGTTGCGGCCCGATCGGCAACCTGCTGATCGGCAGTCTGCGCGCCGCCGGTGCCGGTGAAATCGTCGCCGTGGACCTGTCTGCCGGCGCCCTTGCCTGCGCCGAAAAAATGGGCGCCACCCGCACCCACAACATGGCCGACGACGCCGACGCACTTAAACGCTACACCGCTGAAAAGGGCTACTTCGACGTGATGTTCGAAGTGTCCGGCAGCGCCCAGGCCCTGCGTAACGGCCTGGAGTGCATCGTGCCACGCGGAGTGTTGGTCACCGTGGGTTTGGGTGGTGATGTGTCGCTGCCGCTCAACCTGCTGGTGAGCCGGGAAATCGACCTGCGTGGCACCTTCCGCTTCCATTCGGAGTTTGCCCAGGCGGTGGACTTGCTCAATCGCCAGATCATCGATGTGCGCCCGGTGATCTCCCATACCGTGCCGTTTGGCGATGCCGTGCAGGCATTTGAGTTGGCGGCGGATAAGCGTCAGGCGATGAAGGTGGTGCTGGATTTTGGCGTGGCTGATTAAGCCCTGAAAGCGACTGGACCGTTGGCGAGTGTCTGTCTACGCTCACCACCGAGTGGAGCAAGGAGTCGTTCCAGTCGCTTCACGTCATTGAAGGAGCAGTCCCCATGAATGGATCACGCATACCCTTTGCCATTGCCCTCGCCGCACTGGCCTTGACCGCCCAGGCCGATCAAGGCACCGACACCGTTGCCCAACTCAATAAGCTGTATAACGACACCCGACAAGACTGCGGCGGGCCGTCAAAACCTGCATTCCTGTGCTCCGGCGTATTGTTCCGCGCCACCTGGCCGTCCACCGATTACCAGTTCTACAGCGTCAGCCCGAAAAGCCAGGTCAGCGGCGGGGTGTCGGCCTCGTACCTGCGTAAAGACTCCAAGTACCGCAAGCTGGCCTACGGGCTCAAAAGCGGTTTCATCTTTAACCCCATCTTCGGCAACCCCAAGCAAAACAAGGATTACGCGGTACTGTGTTCGTTCCCCATCGACGCGGCCACCGATGACCGTGCCGGGCAAGGCTGCACAGACTCCAAGCGAACCCCTGGGGCTGTGGAGAAGTTCTGCGGTGAAAGCGGCATCACCACCGCCGAGCAATGGTTCGCCGATTACCAGAAAAACCGCGGCGACCATTCACGTCAATGCTCATTCGACGTGCGTGATGAACGTAACACCGCCGCCGGCCCGGCCTTCTATCAGAGCATCCGTGCCATGGCCACGATCGCCGACGAGTCCTTTACCACCCAGAACGAACTGCGCCTGGCCAAGTGGGAGGAAGACCCACCGAAATCACCGTCGATCATGGCCGCTTTTTACACCGAAGACGCGGGACTGGAAGGCGCCCGGCTCAATCAAATCCAATGGTACAAATCGGTTCAGCAGTTCTTGCCGGTCATCAATATGAAACTGCCACAAACCCGCCAACAGGACGCAAGCTTCGTCTACGACAGCAAGAAGCAGGTGATCTACCCCACCACCGAGAAAAACACCTGTGATCGCTATGTGCAAAGCGCAGCATGGGTCGAACGTGACGACCCAGGCTTTGGCAAAAAGCTCATGACCCTTGAGGTGACACCGACCGACTGCGGGCGCCAGGTGAAAGAAGGCCAGACCAACAACTTCTTCAACGAACTGGCCGCCGATCACTACCTGGATTCCAGTTGGAAAGATAACCAGGACAACCGCGACAGCACCGTCGGCAGCATGCGTCGTCAGTTGGTCTGCCACTTCAACATTGCGCGCAACAAGCCTCAGTGGAACCTGGAGCCGTCGCGCCCTTACACCTCCAACGAAGACTCGATTGCCAAGGGCTGCAACAACACCTGAGTTGAGACCTCAGGCACGCTCCTCGAGCCGATCGCGCAAAAACCGATGGCTCGCGGAAAACAACCGCCGGTAGGTGAGCAACACCGCACCTACCGTGCCCAGCGCCGACGACGCGGCGATCAAAAACATGATCACGATCTGGTAACGCACCGCGTCCACCGGGCTCTCCCCCGCCAGCACCTGGCCGGTCATCATGCCGGGCAGGCTGACGATACCCACCACCGTCATCTGGTTCAGCGTCGGGATCATCCCGGCGCGCACCGCCTGGCGAATCGCCTCTTGCGCCGCTTCCCAGCGCGAACCGCCGAGGGCCAGGATCATCTCGATGGTGTTGCGGCCCGAGGTCAGTTCCTGGGTCATGCGCTCGATGCCCAAGGACACGCCCGTCAGGGTATTGCCCAGGATCATGCCGAGGATCGGAATCGCATACTGCGGCTCGTACCACGGATGGATGCGAATCACCGCAAACAAACCCACCGCCGTGACCAGCCACGAACTGCCCCACACCGACACGATGCTGTCGAGCCGCTGCCCTTTGTACGTGCGCCGACCACGCCCCGCCGCCGACATGCCCGCAATCAAGGTCATCGCACACATCAGTGGCAGCACCACGTACCAATAGGCGAACTCGAATACCCAGCCGAGCAGGTAACCGATGGCCATCAGTTGCACCACGGTGCGCACCGCCGCCCACAGCAACTGGCGCTCCAGCCCCAGGCGCAATAGCAAGGAAAGTGCGCCGTTGATCAGGATCAGCGAGGCGGCGATGCCCATGTCCAACGCCGTAAGGTTTTGATAGTTCATGGCTGGGCGGCTCCGCTCAACACACCGGCGTCCATGTGCAGGTGGATCGCGCTCATGCGTTGGGCCTGATCCAGATCGTGGGACACCCAGATATAAGCGCGGGAGTTATCGCCGGCAAACCAGGCGTCGATCAGCGCTTCGACATCACGGGAGGATGTGGGATCGAGTGCGGCGGTGGGTTCATCCAGCAACAGCACTTCGGGGTTGAGTTGCAGGGTACGAATCAGTGAGACCACCTGGGATTCACCGCCCGACAGGTCGCCGGCATTCTTTTCCAGGAAGTCTGGGGTTTTACCGGCATGCCCCAACAGCGTAGTCACGGCCTGCAAGTCGAAGCGGCGTTGGCGCAGAGTCTTGAGGCTGAAGGGAAAACGCAGGTTGTCTTCCACCGTGCCCTCGATCAGCGCCGGGCGTTGGGACAGGTAACTGATGTGGCTGCGATAGTGAGGAATCTGCGCATTGGCGATCGGCTGGTTATTCCACAGGATCTGCCCGGAGCTGGGCGCTTCCAGCAAGGCCAGCGCCCGCAGGAACACACTTTTGCCGGAGCCGGAGGAGCCGGTGATCGATACGCGGTCGGCGCGGTTCAAGGTGAAGTCGGTCGGTTGGAGCAAGAGCACCTGGCGCCGGTCGTCCTTGCGCGTGAGGGCTCGGGTTTCAATTAACGCAGTGTCTGTCATGAACTCACTACTCGGTTGAACGGCTTGCAATCAACTCACCCACTGCCTATATTTCGGGCCTGGCGCCCTCTACGCCACCTTCCGCGGAAAGGGCTGCGCCCAGGATCTTGACTGAAATATCCCATTTCTACGACTCCCAACCTTAAAGCGGACAAGGTTTGTGCAAGGAGATCGTATGTCGCAGCGCCCTTTACCTTCCAATTCCAACGGCCGTCTCAACCTTGAGCAGCAGCGCAAGCGCGCCAAGGAACTGTTACCACGCCTGAAAAGCCAAGACCCAAGCGCCACGTTGTCCCAGGCTCAATGGGAGGTCGCCAAGCAGCTGGGTTTCAGCAGTTGGCCCAAGCTCAAGGCGCATGTCGATGCCCTCGACTTTGCCGCCCGCCATCCCAACTTCGCGGCAAGCGATGAAGCTCGCACCACCCACTGGCGCTGCGGCAATGACATCGCCCACAGCCTCCAATTGGCAGGGTTCAAGGGGCAGTTCCGGATGCTTACCGACCCACTGTGCATGGGGCCGGTTCGCGATTTACCCCGCGAAGATTTTCGCGCCCTGCGCAGCGCGTTTATCAGCCAGGCGTTTGCCCTGAGCCCAACCGATGCAGCACGGAGGATCGCCGATGAATACGATCAGCTTGACGCATTGACCAGCGCCGAGCACAGCGTGTTGTGGTGCGAAGCGGATGCCTATGACCAACTGTTCCTGATCCGCGCATTGGCAGGCCTGGAACGCGCACCGAAAAAGCTGGAGCTGATCGAGGTCGATGGTATTCCAGGCGTCGAACGTTTTATCGGTATCGGCCAGTTGGCGCCCGATGTGCTGGCCTGGCTATGGCCGCAACGACGCTTGATTGATGACAACGCGGTGCAACTGGCGAAACAGGCATGGTCGGCCTATTGCGACAGCTCGCCGGTCAAGCTGGCGGAACTGGCCCATGGCACGCATCCTTGCCTGCCCTTTCTCGCGCCCGCCTTACTGCGACAGTTGCAAGAGTTACCGGGAGTTCATGATGGCTTGTCACTCACTGAACGCTTGTCCCTGACCTACATCGCCGAGGCTGGGCCGGTGCCCTTCGGACGGGTATTTGCCGAGTTGATGGCCAAGCGCGAACCGCTGCCGTTTCTGGGGGACATGATGTTTTATGCGCTGTTGCGGCCATTGATCGATGGCGAACAACCGTTGCTGACAGAGTCGGGCGCTGACAGCGCTTGGCCAGGCCGTGAGTTGGCGCTGACACCGCTTGGGCACGCGGTGCTGAACGCCAGTGCTTATTGGCTGGACCACGCCAGCCATGAGCGCTGGGTCGGCGGAGTCTGCTTGAAACCCCGTCAACCCCATTGGGCAATAGACGACAACCAGCCGTTAAGGCGTGATTGACGACTCATCGTTGTGCGATGCCCGAGGCTTATGGCGCGGGCATCCATTCAGCGCTTGGGCGACAACCCGACTGCGCAAGCCACTACCGCCGGATCGCCCCCGTACAGAGTGCGCGGGGTGATCGATGAGGGGCAGATGCGGCTGTCAACGGCACGCAATGTCGGCCGTTCAGCGGTCGGAGAGCTGTGTGCCGGGTCAACAATTTCCATGCAACGGCGCAACGAGTTGAAGTCGGGAGACTGCGAAAGTGACAAATGCAGCGTCTGGCTCACCGATACCGACACCACTGAACTCAATGCGCATTGGCCGTCATAGATCAATGTGTGGCGAATCATCGGGTTGTCATGGCAGTACTTCAACAGGTTTACCTGCCGCGAATGCACCAGCGCCGTGTTGATGATCAACAGGTCGAACGCTACGCCCACCGAGCGGGTCAGCCCCAACAGCTCATCAAATGAGCTAAGGGGGGCAATACGGTGGTAGCCCAGTTGGTTGAGCATTTTCTCGATCTTGATCCGTTGCAGAAAGTCCGCATCGGCAATCAGAAGGCGTAACGCTTTATTAGACATAGGGTAAACCTGACAGTTGGGCATCAACGTCGATCATTCAACGGTGAACACGGTAACGGTCAGGGAGCAAACATGCCTTTAAGGCGATTCTGAAACGGTACCCCGAAGCAGCGAGCAACTTTTAAGAATCGCCTGAAAGCCTTCGCGCGCATCTCCCTCTACCCTGGTTTGCGTCCCCCAACACCCCATGGAATTCGCCTGTGCTGATGTCACTGTTCAGAATGCTGCTGCTCGCCGGCACGATGCTCGCTCTCGCACCGTCCGCCCGTGCAGCACTGAAGATCGAAGGCACGCGCCTGATCTACTTTGGCCAGGACAAGGCGGCCTCCATCAACGTGGTCAACCAGGCGTCACAGGAAGTGGTGGTGCAAACCTGGATCACCGATGAGGACGACTCGACCAGCCGCAACGTACCGTTTGCCGCGACAGAGCCGCTGGTGAAACTCGGCGGAGGGGAGCATCACCCATTGCGGATTCTGTATGCCGGTGAAGGCCTGCCTGACGACCGCGAATCGCTGTTATGGCTGAACATCATGGAAATCCCGCGTAAGCCACAAACCCCCAACGCCGTGCAGTTTGCGATACGCCAGCGCCTCAAGCTGCTCTATCGCCCGCCGCAGCTCACCGGCGGCTCGGCCGAGGCGGTGCAGCAATTGGTCTGGCACACCGATGGGCACACCCTCACCGTCAGCAATCCCAGCGCGTTTCACCTGTCACTGGTGAACCTGCACACAGACACTCAAGCGCTCAGCGACTACCTGCTGCTCAAGCCACGGGAAAGCAAAACCCTGACCGCGCCCGGCATGCTGCCAAAAGGCGTCACTCTCCACTTCACCGAAATCACCGATATCGGCTTGCAGGCCCGCCACAGCGCGGCACTCAAGTGATAGCTCGCGGGGTACTTGCACCTATGTCACTCACCAAACGTTTTCTACCCTTGTTGCTGCTGGGGTGTGCCGTCCTGCCCGGCACCAGCTATGCACTGGCCTGTCGCGAGGACGGCAGCGGCTCGATCATCACCTCAGAGGCGCTGGGCACCGCGCTGGCAGTCGCTGCCGACGCCCCCAACGGCACCATCATCTGGGAGTCGGGCCCACGCTCGACCAATGTGATTTGCAAGGACGACTACAACCATGGCCGCGAGGAAGTGTATTTCTACGTCAACCCGGCCAGCGTCAGCATCGGCACGGGTATCCGCGTAGGCATCCGCTATAACAATATGCCGATCACCCAAAGCACCGGCAAAGTCGGTACGGGGTTCTTTTCCGACCGCGGCTGCAACTTGTCCAACTGCGTCGGCTGGGACAAGGCCCGGTTCACCCTCAACTTCAGCGTATTCATCGAGAAGTACGACCCCACGCCACCGAGCGGCCAGGCCAGCCAGTTGACCTCGTACCGCGTGTTCCAACTGGACGGTGTGCGCGGGCTAAACTCGCGGCCCGACAGCAACTTCAACTACGTGGTCACCGGCATGAACGGTATCCGCTTTGTGCCTTGCACCCCCGAGCTGACCATCAGCCCCAGCGTGGTCAACTTCCCCACACCGTCGCGCAAAGCTTCGATCGGTGAAGTCGCCAGCACGGCGAACTTCAGCTTGAGCCTGCGCAAGGGCTGCGACACGCCCTACACCGTCAGCGCACGCTTCGCGACCACGCCGGGGGGCGGTAGCTTGATCAATGGGCTGCTGGTGCCGGCTAACAACAGTTCGGTGGGGATCTCGTTGTCCCGCGCCGAGAGCCAACAGCAATTGCCTTTCAACAACTGGTTCACGTTGCAAGAGCTGATGAGGCTGGGCCAGAGCCACGATGAATTTCGCGCGGATCTGAAATGGCGCACCCTGCCGATCCCCGGCGCATTCGACGCCGCCGTGGTGGTCGACATGTATTACAAATAGCCACTTTTTAAGAATCGTCCTATGCCATCGCCACCGGCAGGCAATTAAAGTCTGCCGATGCGATTGAAAAGTTATCTGCTCCAGATCAACCCCCTCCTCTCCCGACCCGAAGCAGCCAGAAGGCTGCTTCGTATTTTCGCCACCGTGTTACTCATCGGCATCCTCAGCGGGGTCTATACGTTCCTGCTGTCCACGTTCAACAACGATATTTCCCAGCGACGCGGCTATATGAGCAGCGCCATCGCCGAAGCTCACACTTTTTTCACCAACCGCGAGGCCCTGCTCGAAAGCCTCAGCCTGTCAGCGGTACGCAAGCAGTCCAGAACCTACCCGCCCTCGGATGAAGAACAGCACCTATTGCTGGGTGACACGCCGGGCAACCAGTGGAGCATCTGGCTGACCGCGCGCATGCGCAACTACCTTAAAGCCAAGCAACTGAACCTGCTCTACGTGAACGTCGGCCCCAACCCGCAGGTCACTCGGCTGTACGACGCGACTGCGCGGGTGTTGCCAATTTCCAAGTGCATGCTCAACCGCCTCAAGGCCCTGCAGCACAGCGACCCGGCGACACTCAACGAGTTATGGCTGAGTGACAGGACCGAGCATCACTCACACCTGTACATTTTTATCCGCCTGGACGAACGCGATGCCGAGTCGGGTTGGCTGGGCCTGGAAATGGAGAGCAGCGAGGTGTCCTCGACCCTCAGCGACCAGAGTGCGGGCGAGTTCATGATGCTTAACTCCCAGGGCCTGCTGGTGTTCACCAACAGCGTCGACCCACACCTGAGCCAGCAACGCCTCAGGCCTGGGGAAGACAGTTTTTTCGGGTTCGTCGGCAGCGGCTTCCTGCCCGACCACCTGGTGATTCGCAAGCACCTGAAATCGTCGGAGTGGCAACTGATGTACTCCATCGACCTGCGCGCGGTGGTGACCGGTTTGTGGAAACAGCTGCTCGGTTCACTGCTGTTCTGCCTGCTCAGCCTGACGCTGATCTGGCTGCTGATGCGGCGCGTCGACCAGCGCTTCATCATGCCCTCGATCCATCGTATCCAGGCATTGATCGAAAGCGAGGCATTCGGCCGCGATGTGATCCAGACCGCTCCGGTCGCGCTCTGCGTGCTGCGTCGTACCGACGGCCAAGTGGTATTGGAAAACACCCTGGCCCAGCAATGGCTGGGAGACGGTCCGGAACGCGAAGCCTTGCGCGCGGGGTGGATCGAACAAGCCTTCGCCGGCGACCCGGGCGAGCGCTCCGATTACTTTGAAACGGTCGACGGCCGTCACCTGTACCTGAGCAGCGCACCGACCCGCTACAAAGGCGAAGACGTGCTGTTTTGTGCATTCAGCGATATCAGTGCGCGCAAGCAGGTCGAGGCCGCACTGGAGGAAGCCCGGCACTCGGCGGATGCGGCCAACGCCGCGAAGACCCTGTTCCTTGCGACCATGAGTCATGAGATCCGCACGCCGTTGTATGGCGTGCTCGGCACCCTGGAACTGTTGGCACGCACGCAACTGGATGCCCAGCAAAAGGACTACCTGCATGCCATCGAGGGATCGTCCTCGACGTTGTTGCAATTGATCTGCGACGTGCTCGACGTATCAAAGATCGAGGCCGGGCAGCTTGCCCTGGAACTGAGCGAATTCTCGCCACTGGACCTGGTGCACGAAATCATCCAGGGCCACGCCGCAGCGGCCCAGGGTAAAGGCCTGCAACTCTACGCCTGCTTCGACCCAAAGCTGCCGGAACGGCTGATTGGCGACGTCACCCGTATTCGCCAGATTCTGAACAACTTGCTCAATAACGCGGTGAAGTTCACCGATTACGGGCGCGTGGTGCTGCGGGTCAAAGTACTGGGCCGCGACGGCGAGCGCTCCAGCCTGCTGTGGCAAGTCTCGGACACCGGCAAAGGCATCACCCAGGAAGACCAGGCGCTGATTTTCGAGCCGTTCTACCAAAGCGAAGGCAACACCAACGTGGTGGCCGGCACCGGCCTGGGCCTGCCGATCTGCCAGCGCCTGACCGAGTTGATGAACGGCAATATCCGCATGGTCAGCGAATTGGGCCTGGGCAGCAGTTTCAGCCTCACCTTGCCGCTGGAAGAAGCGCCCACCGCGCCGATGACACCTTTGTTGGCCGAGACCATTTACGTCGCCTCACCTATCCCGGAACTGGCACACGCCATCAGCGGCTGGTTACGCCGCTGGGGCGCTCGTGCGCAGAGCGGCCTGCCGACGCTGCCGGACAATCATCTATTGCTGCAGTTGCACCCCGGCAGCGTCGATCCGTTGCTGGCACCCGACTGGTCCGGCCCGGTGATCCACGTGAGCGGCAACGCCTGCAACACCCCGGAAGCCGATGTGGGTGCGTGGCACGTCAACCTCAACCACCTGGGTGCGATTCACCAGGCGGTCAGCCAGGCCCAAGGGCTGTGGGTGGCCCGCGCCGATGAACCGACGCGCCAGCGTGATCTGCAAAAGCTCAACCTGCACCTGCTGGTGGCCGAGGACAACATCATCAACCAACTGATTTTGCGCGACCAACTTGAAGAACTCGGCTGCACCGTGGAGCTGGCAGCCGATGGCCAGGAAGCGCTGCAGCTGTACAGCGCCGGCCATTTCGACGTGGTCCTGACGGACGTGAACATGCCCCACATCAACGGCTATGAACTGGCGCGCGAACTGCGGCGCCAGGGCTGCCCGCTGCCGATTATCGGGGCCACCGCCAACGCCATGCGCGGCGAGGCCGACCTGTGCCTGGCCGCCGGCATGAACCATTGCCTGGTCAAACCCTTTGCGTTGCGAGCTCTATTCAACTCCCTGGCGCCTTATGCACGGATCACCCATGAAGCCTCTTAGTATTTTGATTGTCGAGGACCATCCCCTGCAGCACATCTACCTGCAGCACCTGCTCAGTGAGTTGGGGGATTTCATGCTCGAAACCGCCCAGGATGGCAAAGAAGCGCTGGAGCGTCTGCGCCAACGGGATTTCGACCTGGTACTGACCGACCTGCTGATGCCCGGCATGGACGGCGTACAGTTTATCCAGTGCCTGGCCAATCTGCGGTGCAAGCCGGCCCTGGCGATCATGAGCGCGGCATCGCGGCGTATGTTGATGGCGGCAAGCCTGGTGGCCAAGAACCTCGACGTGGAAGTCATCGGGCTGATTTCCAAGCCGGTCGCCGCCGACGCGTTGCGCAGCTTGGTGGATCAACTCAAGAACAAGGTGCGCAAACCCTCCCCCGCCTTGTCCGAACACATGGACATCGACCGTCACACGCTGGTCCAAGCCATGGGTAACGGCCAGCTTCAGGCCTGGTTTCAACCGAAAAAATCCTTGGCCAACGGGCGCATTGTCGCTGCCGAAGCGCTGGTACGCTGGATGCACCCCGAGCAGGGCGTGATGCTGCCCGCCGCATTCCTGCCAGCCATCAAGGCGTTCGAATTGGAAGAGCGCCTGCTATGGCTGGTACTCAAACAGGCGATCCACGCCCAGGAACGTTGGCGCCTGCGCGGCTACGAAATTCCGGTGTCGATCAACCTGCCCACGCACCTGCTCAACAGCCATGACCTGGCTGATCGCTTGCTGGAGTTCGTGCTGCACTACGATGGCATCCCGGGAATGATCTGCTTCGAGTTGATGGAGTGCTCGGTGCCGCAAGACATCAGCAACTTCTACGCCGGCGCCTGTCGCTTGCGCATCAAGGGCTTCGGGTTGTCCCAGGACGACTTCGGCAAAGGCTACAGCTCGTACCTCAACCTGGTGTCGACGCCGTTTACCGAACTCAAGATCGACCAGGCACTGGTCCAGGGCAGCCACGACAACGAAGGCATGGCGCAGGCGTTGGCAAGCATCATTGCGCTGGGACGAAAACTGGGCTTGACCGTGGTCGCCGAAGGCGTCGAGACCCCCCAACAATTGGCGCTTTTGCGCAAGATCGACTGCAACCAGGTGCAGGGGTTTCTGATCTCCCACGCCGTCTCTTCTGAACAATTTCAGCAACTTTTGAACAATGATGGCCCCGCGACATCTCACTAGCAGCCGGCCATGGATTATCTGCCCGATATAAGGAGTAAGCTCCAGCCAGTGCCGATTTTTCCTCCGCCTGCGGACCCCCCTGATGAAGCACAACAACGCGGTTCTCGAAGCCTTTACTCGCAGCTCCTTGCGCTTGAACAAAGGCCTGATGGTGATGTTCGGGCTCGTGTTGCTGCTCGGTCTCACCAATTTCTGGTCGGTGCAACGGGCCATCGATACCCGCTACGGCGCCATGCGTTTTCATTTCGTGCGCCTGATGGAAAACCTCGAGCAGCAGGAAACGTACCTCAAGACCCTGGCGCACCCGGGTATCCAGGCTGAACTGCTGCGGGACACCCACGTTCAGGTCAGCCTGAAAAGCCGGATGGTCGATACCCGCCGCACGCTGTACGAAGGCCAAAAGTACTCGTTCTCGGTGCCGTTCAGCGTCAAGTTCGATGAACAGTTGGTCAGCCTCGCCGCCAGGCCGCAGATTTTCGCCCTCGGCGCCCATCTCACCAGTTACTACAGCGCCTTTTGGTCGTCTTCGCCGTACGAGGCGCCACAAACGTTTGTGTCCAATCGCCAGGCCAATTACACCATCACCATTCCGTCCATGGGCTACCGTCACGGCGACAGCCCGACGAACGCCGGCAACCCGGCGGGGTTGGTCAACGCGGTGCAGGAAACCCTTGCGCAGACGCCCCAGGTACTGGAACAGGATCGCGTGTATTGGCAGGCAGGTCCTGAGCCCGAACATCTGCTGGCGTACATCGGCATTCCACTCGACGGCAAGAGCCAGACAGTGGTCGGCACCCTGCTCGACCTGACTCAAGTCGATGATATACAGCGTGCGCTGGACCGCTCGGCGTTCGACCGCTTCACCCTGATCGCGCCCGACGGCACGACCTTGAATGGCACCGAAGCCCTGGGGACCTCACTCAGCGACGGCGTGCACTTCAAGGCAGACGGCTTTGAATTCAAGATCACCCAGGCCGGTGAACAGCCCTGGAGCGCGGTTTACGTGCTCAGTTACGCACATTTCTTCCACTATGCCCTGTGGCCGCTGAGCAGCCTGGCACTGTTTTTGGCAGCCTGATTGCCCTGGGCTGGGCCGGCAACCGCTGGCATCGGCACCAAGTAATAACGCCTGCACGCCTGGCACACGAACGTATCGCCGAAAGTGTGGCCTTCAGCCGCGTGATCATCGACACCGCCCCCACCGGGTTGTGCGTGGTACGCCGCAGCGACGGTCAGGTGTTGATCGAAAACCAGCGCGCCCAGCAATGGCCTGGCACCGCACGCTTGGTGGCGGCCCTGGCCGGTGTGCACGACAGCGCCGACAGCGGTGAGACCCACCTTGAAATCGAAGGCCGGCACCTGCAGATCGGCTTTGTGTCCACGCGTTATCAATCCGAGGACGTGCGCCTGTATGCGTTCAACGATATCACCCGGCATGTCGACGACGCCTCGGCCCTGGAAAACGCACGCCGCGCCGCCGATGCTGCCAATGAAGCCAAGACGCTGTTCCTGGCGACCATGAGCCATGAAATCCGCACGCCGTTGTATGGCGTGCTTGGCACCCTTGAATTACTTGGGCTGACCAAACTGGACCCGCAGCAACATGCTTACTTGCACACCATCCAACGCTCGTCGGCCACACTGTTCCAGCTGATCAGCGATGTACTGGACGTCTCGAAAATCGAGTCCGGGCAGATGGCAATCGAAGCCGTGGAGTTCTGCCCGCTGGACATGCTTGAAGACACCCTCCACACCTACGCAGCGTTCGCCCAGCGCAAGGGCTTGCAACTCTACAGTTGCATCGACCCGAGGCTGCCGGATTGCGTAGTGGGCGACCCGATGCGCATCCGCCAGATCCTCAACAACCTGGTGAGCAATGCCCTCAAGTTCACCGACGTCGGGCGCGTAGTCATCCGCGCCAGGGTGGCCGCACGCGACACCGAGGGCGTCGACCTGGAATGGCAAGTCACCGACTCCGGCGTGGGCATCCCCGAGGCGCAGCAAGCCAAGCTGTTCGACCTGTTTTATCAGGCCCCCGACACCGCCAGTGAAGGCGGCGCCGGCTTGGGGCTGCCGATTTGCCGGTGGCTGGCACAGATGATGGACGGCGAAATCCGCGTGGTCAGTGAGCCTGGCTTGGGCAGCAGTTTTACCTTGAAAATGCGCTTGCCGTTGAGCGCCGGCGTGCTGCCCAACATGCCGCTGATCGAACCCTGCGCGACTTCGGTCTCTGTGCAGGCGCCGGTGCGCGAGTTGGCGCAATCGCTGTGTGACTGGCTCAATCGCCTGGGGGTCACCGCTGCCCTCGCCGCGCCCACACAGGAACCGCACCGCGAGCGCGGGGTGCTGGTGGATGTGCTGCCCAACGATAGCGCCCGTCCTTGGGCGGGCCAGCGCGTCTTGTGTGTGCCTGACGCACACAGCCCGCCATTGCGCACGGAACAGGGCTGGGTGGTGGATATGCATGACGTGCGCGCGATCGCCGCCACCGTTTCACTGGCACAGCATGGCCTGGATGAGCCACCTCTAACAGCACGGCCACAGAGCGCCGGGCAATTGGGGCTGCGCATCCTGGTAGCCGAGGACAACCCGGTCAACCAGGCGGTGATCAAGGAACAACTGCAGGCACTCGGCTGCTCGGTCACCCTGGACGCCAACGGCGAGCAGGCGTTGCAGCGCTGGCAACCGCAGGCCTTCGACCTGGTGTTGACCGACGTGAACATGCCGTTGATGAACGGCTATGAACTGGCCAGGACGCTGCGCGAGCATGACCCTCAATTGCCAATCATTGGCGTCACCGCCAACGCAATGCGTGAGGAAGGCGTGCGTTGCCTGGCCGTGGGAATGAATGCCTGGATCGTCAAACCCTTGAGCCTGCAAACCTTGCGCGCCCAGTTGGTCAAGTTGTGCAAGGTCAGGGGCCCGATCGAACCGCCCACCGAGCGGTTCGATGACAGCGTGCAAATGTCGGACACGATGCGCCCGCTGTTCATCAGCAGCCTGCAGCAAGACCTGCAACGCATCGATGAGGCGCTGGAGCAGCGTAATGCGCATCGCCTCGGCCAATTGCTGCACGCCACCGCCGGCGCACTCGGCGCGGTGCAGGCACTGAGCTTGGCCCAGGCCTGTATCGAGCTGGAAAACGCACTCAATCGTGGCAGTCTGGACGCCGTGCTGGTGCTCAAGGTAAAGGCAGTGGCACAGCGGCTGTCGACCGTTCTGGAGACACTCACGTGACGACTGAGCACTGAACTTCAGCCCGGGAACGATTCCCTCACTTGAACCGGCATTACGGACGGCCCTTATGAAAAAATTCAACGTGGTTATCGCGGACGATCATCCGATCGTGCTGCTCGGGGTACGCGAACTGGTGGAGCGCGATACGCGCTTTCAGGTCGTGGGCGAGGCCGTCTGCTCGGCGGGCCTGATCGAGCTGCTGCAACGCCAGGGCGCCGACATTGTGATCACCGACTACAACATGCCGGGCGACTCGCCCTATGGCGATGGCCTGAAGCTGGTGGAGTACCTGAAACGGCACTTCCCGCAGGTGCAGATTCTGATACTGACGATGATTTCCAATCACCTGATTCTCACCCGTCTGCAGGAACTGGGGGTGGTGGGCATCATCCAGAAGAGCCAGTTGCACACTGAGATTCAGCTCGCGCTCAAGGCCATTGCGCAACAAGGCGCCTATCGCAGTCTGGAACCGCCGAAAACCTCGGTGATCGAGACGCTCACCGCCATCGACGAACGCTTTTCCACCTTGTCGCCCAAAGAGTTCGAGATCCTGCGCTTATTTATTTCCGGCATGAGCGTAAGTGATATTGCCCGTTGCCAGAGCCGCAGTTCGAAAACCATCAGCGCACAAAAAATTTCGGCCATGCGCAAACTTGAAGTCAGCAGTGACCAGGACCTGTTGGCTTATTGTCTGGCGCGCAACATTTTTAACTAACGCACCACTTGCAAGCCATTCCCTGGCAATGGCTTTGCCCTTTATTTATTACGCTCCCGCCTACGTTTCAGGGCCATTGGCCCGTCTGCTTCGCGGCTTATAAGAATCGTCTTATTCGCCCGCCCGCCTTTGCCGCTTACTCTTTCCTGGCAGTTCAACAACAGCATTTTCCAACTAACACTTATGGACATCATCATGAAGAAGTTTTCCCTGGCTGTTATCGCCTCGGCCATTATCGCCGCTTCCGGCAGTGCGTTTGCCGATGACCCGGTAGCGCCCACTCCAACCCTGGGTGGCAGCGGCAAAATCACCTTCACCGGCGTGATCAACAACGACGCATGTTCGGTAGACGGTGCCAACTCCGATCGCAGCATCTCGGTCGACATGGGCAACGTTTCGATCAAGGACATGGGCACCGCAGAAAACCCGGCCGCCGGCCGCGTGACTGCCAAAGACTTTAACCTGAACGTCAACTGCAACCAGGGCACCAAAGTCGCGATGATCTTTGATGCCAACAACGGCGGTTCGGGCCTGGTCACCGGCAAGAACGTGTTGGCTCTGAACGCAGGTTCGGCGTCGGCGAAAAACGTGGGTATCGCCCTGCTCGACAGCAACGGCGGCCTGATCAACCTCAGCTCGCCAACCACCGCGCGCATTGAAAGCACCATGCACGGTCAAGGCACCGAGGGCGGCGACGCCACCCTGAGCTTCGCGGCCGCTTACGTCACTACCGGTGCTGCCGGTTCGGCCGTTGCCGGTCGTGGTGATGCCACCCTGCCGTTCATCCTGCAATACGAGTAACTCGGCGTCTGTGAACCGAGCGCGCGAGGCCACTTGGCCTCGCCATTTCCTTTTGATTCCACCGGATAAACCTCATGCTGCCTCGTACTATTGCCGCGTGCCTGGGGCTGCTGGGCATGCTTTTGGCTACCCCGGCCAGCGCCAGCATTTCATTGAATGCCACCCGCATCGTGTTTGATGGCGACCACAAGGAAGCCAATATCACCGTGCGCAACGGTAACCAGGATGTGCTGGTTCAGTCCTGGGTCGACATGAACGATGCCAGCGGCAGCCGTGCACCGTTTGCCGTCACCCCGCCGTTGGCACGCGTGTTTGCCAAAGAGCAACAACTGCTGCGCATTTTGTACGAAGGTACCGGCATGCCCACGGACCGAGAATCTGTGGTGTGGCTCAATGTGCAGGAGATCCCCAAGGCCAGTGCGGCCGAGAACACCTTGCAGTTGGCAATCCGCCAACGCATCAAGATTTTTTACCGCCCCGCCGGCCTGTCCGGCACGGCGTTGCAAGCCCCGGCGCAGCTTGAATGGGCGTTGGTTCGCCACGGCACGCAGACACTGTTGCAGGTGAAAAACCCGACGCTGTATCACGTGTCCATGGCCGACATCAAAGTGCAGGCGCAACTGGCCAGTGACTCCACGATGATTGCGCCCGGCGAGCAAAAGCAGTTCCCGCTCAACACCCCGCCCGCCAACGGCCCGGTGCAACTGTCGTTCTCCAGCATCAATGACTACGGCGCGCAGAATCAGTACTCGGCGCGCCTGTCCAGCGGCGCTTCCACGGCCGTGTACGCGACTGAATCACTTCTGAACCCCTAAGCATTTCCGCTAACCCTCAGGCGTACTTCGCCGGCGCGTTTGCGTGCCCGCTTGTTCGCTGATCTGGATGTCATAGGTCTTCGCATGTCTTTTCTTTCCAGCACCAGGCCCGCACGTTGTGCACTGAAGTTGAAGAAGCTGTCGCTGGCGATTGCCGCCAGCCTGCCGGCTCTGGCGATGGCCGATGACGCTGCGGAAACCTTCAACACCACGTTCCTGCAGGGCTCGCAGTCATCGGTCGACCTGCAGCAGTTGCTCTCGGCCAACAGCGTGCTGCCGGGCAATTACCGCGTCGACCTGTACAGCAACGAAGTGCTGGTGGGACGGCGCGATATCGACTTCAAGCGTAACCCGCAAACCGGCCGCGTCGAAGCCTGCCTGACCCTCGACCTGCTCAAGCAGTTGGGCATCGACATGACCCGCTTGCAGACCGAAGGCAAAGTCGACCCGCAACACCCACTGGAATGCTACCCCCTGGCGGGCCTGATCGAAGAGGCCAGCGTGCGTTACGACAGCAGCCGCCTGCGCTTGCTTGCAAGCATCCCGCAAGCGGCCATGCAGCGTGGCCTGCGTGGGTATGTCGACCCACAATTATGGGACGAGGGCGTGCCTGCCGCGTTCATCAACTATCAGCTCAACAGCAGCCGTACCGCAGGCGACTATAAAACCCGCACCACCAACAACCTGGGCCTGCGCAACGGCATCAACCTGGGTGCCTGGCGGCTGCGCAACGAGTCCAACCTGAGCAGCGGCACCGGGCGCCCGAACACCTTCACCAGCAACCGCACGTACCTGCAACATGACGTGACCGCGATCAAGGGCCAGTTCAGCGCCGGTGAAATTTTTTCCGACACCGACCTGTTCGACAGCGTGCGCTATCGCGGCCTGAAATTGGCGTCCGACGAAGGCATGCGCGCCGACAGCGAGCGCGGTTATGCGCCGGTGATTCGTGGCGTGGCGCAGACCAACGCGACGGTGGAAATCCGTCAGAATGACTACATTCTCTACACCGCCAACGTGGCGCCGGGGCCGTTCGAGATCAACGACATCTACCCCAGCGGCTCCAACGGTGACCTGCAAATCACCGTGATCGAAGCCGACGGTAGCCGCCGCGTGACCCGGCAGGCGTTTTCCAGCCTGCCGATCATGGTGCGTGAAGGCCAGGTCAAATACAGCGTCTCGGCGGGTACCTTCAACAGCAATGCCGAAGGCCTGGCGACGCCGCGCTTTATCAGCAGCACCGTGGCGTACGGCTTGACCAGCAACCTCAGTGGCATCGTCGGCGTGCAAGCCAGCGAGGATTACAACGCGTTGTCGCTCGGTGCCGGCAAGAACACCTCGCTGGGCGCGGTGTCGCTGGATGTCACCCACTCGTCGAGCAAAGCCCGTGGCCAAAGCACTCAGGGCAACAGCGTACGGGCGTTATATGCCAAGACGTTCGCCGGCACCGACACCAACTTCACCCTGGCCGCCTACCGCTACTCCACCGAGGGCTACCGCAGCCTCTCCGACCATGTCGAAGACATCAGCGAAGGCGCCCGCGTGCGCACCGGCAATTCGAAAACCCGTACCGACTTGACCATCAACCAGAGCATCGGCCGCAACAACGAGTTCGGCAGCCTGTACATGAACGCCAGCGATCAGCGTTACTGGAACCGCGGGGGCTCGCAGAGCTTTTCCGCTGGCTACACCAGTAACTGGGGCGACTTGAGCTACAACCTGGGAGTGACGCGCACCAAACAAATCGTCACCTGGGGCGAGCCGAGCAGCGACACCCAGGTGAACCTGTCCATCTCGTTCCCGCTGGGAAGCCAGGCCCGCGCGCCACGCGCGTTTGTCACCACCAGCAGCACTCACGGCGACACCACCACCCAAGCCGGCATCAACGGCTACGTCGCCGATACCAGTGACACGTTCTATTCGGTGCAGGCCGGCCACAGCGATACCAGTGGCGATTCGGGCTCGGTGAATATCAACAGCCGCACCTCCGTAGCGGACGTCAGCCTCGGCTACAGCCAGGGCCAGGGCTACAATTCGCAGAACCTCAACCTTGCCGGTTCCGTGGTGGCCCACGCGGGTGGGATCAACCTGGGGCAGACGGTCAGTGAAACCTTCGCACTGGCCGAAGTGCCGGGCATCTCCGGTGCCAAGATCAGCAGCTACAGCGGGGTGGAGACTGGTTACAACGGCTATGCGGTGATCCCCACAGCGCAACCCTACCGGGTGAACTGGATCAGCCTGGACACCCGCGACCTGGGCGGGGATGTAGAAATCACCAACGCCTCCCAGCAGTTGGTACCGCGCCGAGGTGCCATCGTGGTCGCGCATTACAGTGGGACCACCGGGCGACGCGTGTTGTTTGAGCTGTTTGATGCGCAACACCAGCCATTAGCGTTTGGCGCGTCGCTGGAGGACGCCTCTGGTAAACAACTGGCGATTGCCGATCCCAATGGCAATGCTTTGGCGTTGGTGGAACAAGACCAAGGCACCCTGACCATCAAGTGGGGCGAGCAACAATGCAGTGCAACCTATGCGCTGCCACCGCAGAACAAAGCGCTGAACTATGAACGCCAGGCGTTGGTGTGCACCCCTTGACGAAGCGTCCTGGCCGACACCAACTGGGCATCAGACTTTGACGTTTTGTCGGATGTTCCAGCCAAACTTCACCGGCCCGCCGTCCTTGCCACCATCGGCTTTCTGCGGCTGATAGCTGACGTCGACGGTGGCGAAATTCAAGGCGAAGCTGTCATGCAACACGTCGGCGTTGTTTTCAGCACTGGCGCTGTAAGACACCACCATGACTTCCTTGAGCGTGATCACCAGATACTCTACCGGGCTGGCTCCCCCGGCCTTGCGCACCACCAGTTTTGCTTCGGGATAATGTTTGCCGCTGGCACAGGCCATCATCAAATTAGGGCTCGATTTATCCAGCGGTTTTTTCAGGTTCACGTTGGCAATATCGACCTTGCCCGCACCACCGCCCGTACCGCTATGCATGGACCCCGACTGCGCCAAACCCCAGGCCCACTCGGTGATATCAATCTCGTCGCGATGGGCTTGATCCCGTGATTCACCCTTGATATCGCCCAGTTTCAAAAACATATCAACTGCCATGGTTCTTCCCTGTCTCTGTAGGCGTCGGTACTGACGTGGCGCGCACTTTTCACTAACACGACAGGTGCTAACAAGACGCCAAAGCAGGATAAGGAAGCACCTGACCTGAATTGGCGAACCTTCCGACATTCAGCCCTGCCTGCCCGTCTCTACTCTCTCGGCTCCCGCATAAAAGGAGTTTAGGAATGGCGGCTTCCCTGCTGAAAGATGGGTTCCCCTCAGCCCACCGCACCACACGCCAACGACTTGAAAGCAGCCTGGATCTGCGCCGGTTGTTCTCTGCCATTGACGCGGACCCGGTATTGATTGGCGCTGGGGTTGTGTACATCGACGAGGAATTCAACGTGGTGGTATTGCGTGAGTTTCAGGCGATTTGCAGTGTGGTGCCGAAGAAGGTGGTGCTGCGCGAAGCCCCTCGATATGTCGGGCCTGCGGAGTTCAAGCGGATGCTGGAGCATGAACCGCGGCAGTCGCGATTGGTGGCTGAAGTGATGAATACAGCGGTGACGTGTACGGGGGCAATATTGAGTTGGGTGGTGGTTACGAGTGGAGTGGCATTGATGCCGTTTACAGCAGGGACAAGTGCGGTTATTTCATTTATTGGAAAAGCTGCTGCTATTGCCGGTACGTTTCAATGCATCGCCGGCGTTGTACGGATAGGATCAGAGGCCGCTTTTCCCGAGTTTAATGACTATCTGGATAATGAAGCCTGGTATGAGGCTGCAACGGCCATACTGGACGCTATTGCTTTGTTGGGGGTGGCCACGTCAGCGTTGGTCATAATGAAAGTGATCGCGACAACCACGAAAGCAACCGGGAAAACGACTCGCCAAATGCTCAAAGGACTCACTCGGCAGGAGCGCGTAAAACTCAACAATGAGTTACTAAGAATCCGGGACCCAAGGCTAACGCCCAAACTGCTCAAGCTGGAAAAAGCTGCTGGCAGTTCTCCCAAACGTATTAGCGCTGCCTACCTGCAAAAGGCGACCGTCGTCCATATATTGGAGGCCGCAGCCGCCTCGCTGAGCTTCACCAGCAGTGCAACGAACGGAAACGTCAAAACACTGGCCGTAGGCATCTACGAGGAATACCGTCAGTGAGTAACCGAAGCAAGATAAAAACCCACCATTACTCAACAGCGTTTATTGAAGATCCCTGGCGATTGCTCAGGCGGTATATGCCGGTTATCGCAGGCGACCTTCTTGCCGGATGCGGTTCGATTGCATTGACAGCAATACTTGCGATGCTCACCTATCTCTCTACTTACGCCGTAGACGTTGTAGCCAAGACAGTTTTTGGGGGCATCATGGTTTTAGGTGGCGTGTTCGCCCTGGCCAAAGCAGAAGTGTTGTATGGGCGTATTCAATGGGTCTGGATAAACGTCAGCGTCTATCTCATCTGCTTAGTGGCCTCACTCCCCACAATCGTTTACCGCCCCAACGCCTATCTCTACTCCATGGCCCTCCTCAGCTCCCTGATCGGTCTGCTCATCCTCAACAGCAACCGCTGCCGCGAAATGCGCCACAAAATGGTCGAGATCCGGAAAAAACGCCAAGACATCATCGCGCCCCTGAAAAAGCAGGGCCGCTGGAAATGGTGGTAGCCAAAGCTCCACCCATTTACGCCCCGACTGCCTGCAATGACTCCACTGCCGCCTCAGCCCGCGCGGCGGTGTGCCGATTCACCGGCACCGGCAACCCCAGATGCCCGCGCAGCGTGCTGTGGCTGTACTCGCGGCGGAACAACCCACGCTCACGCAACAGCGGCAACACCTGGTCGGTAAAGCGCGCGAAGTCATCCGGGGCCCCCACATGGATGTTGAAACCATCCACCGCCTCTTCGACAAACCAACGCTCGATCTCATCAGCCACGGTCTTGGGTGAACCGACAAAACTGGAGAACGGCTTGGCAAAACGCAGCGCTGCCTGACGCAAGGTCAAGCCTTGGTCGCGGGCCACCTGCTTGATGTTCTCGGCGTGGCCACGGTAGCCATTGCTGCCCAAGTCACCCAGGTCCGGGAAGGGTGCATCCAGCGGGTACTGCGTGAAGTCGTGGTAGTTGAACGGCCGCCCCAACTGGACCAGCGCCTTGTTCAAGTCGAGTTCACCGTTGCGCTCCCGATCGATGGCCCGGGCCTGTTCGTCGGTGTCGGCGATGATCGGCGAAATGCCCGGCAGGATGGTCACGTGATCAGGGTTGCGCCCGGCCGCTGCGGTGCGTTGCTTGATGTCGCGGTAGTAGGCCTGGGCATCTTCAAAGTTGCCGACACCGGCGAAAATGCCCTCGGCGTAGTTTGCCGCCAGGCTGCGCCCGGATTCGGAGATCCCCGCCTGGAAAATCACCGGCTGGCCCTGGGCCGACCGCGCGATGTTCAACGGCCCGGTCACCGAGAAAAACTCACCGTGGTGATCGAGGCGATGCTGGCGCTGCGGGTCGAGGAACACCTTGGTCTGCCGGTCACGCACAAAGGCGTCATCCTCGTAGGAATCCCACAAGCCTTGCACCACCTCCAGGTGTTCCGCCGCCCGCCGGTAGCGCTCGGTATGGTCGATATGCTGCTCGCGACCGAAGTTGCCGGCAGCGCCTTCCAGGCCAGTGGTGACCACATTCCAACCAGCACGGCCGCCACTGATCAAATCCAGCGAAGCAAACTGGCGAGCCACGTTGAAGGGCTCGGTATAGGACGTGGTGAGGGTCGCCACCAGGCCAATCTTCGACGTTGCACCGGCGACGGCGGACAACAGCGTCAGCGGCTCCAGCCGGTTGAGAAAATGCGGTGCGGAATCGGGGGTGATGTAAGGGCTGTCAACAATGAAAACCAGGTCAAACTTCGCCGCCTCCGCCTGCTGTGCCTGGGCGCGGTACCAGTCGATGTCCACACTGGCATCGCCAGGGATTTGCGGGTGCAGCCATTCGTTTTGCGCGGTGCCGACGCCGGTAAGAATGGCGCCGAACTTGAGTTGCCGGGGTGATGTGGACATTGAGTTGATCCTCCGTGGATGGCAGTGGAGGCTGAACTTAATACTCGCGCGAGTGGCTTGTGAAAGGCTTTGTAGGTCTATGCTAATTATCAAAACTATTGATTACTTTAAAGCAACAACATTCAACTATCGCATAACCATGAAAACCCAAGCCCCTGGCATTCGTGGGCCAGTGGGCTTGGGGCTGTCTTGCGACAACTCAGTCATGCCTGTGCCTCTACCTCCTTGGCACAGCCATTGCGCAGCTCGGATGCCAATTTTTCCTCATCCAGCGCCCCTTCCCACTTGGCGATAAATAAGGTGGCAACCCCATTCCCAATCACGTTGATCAACGCGCCGCCTTCAGAAATAAAGCGGTACACGCCAAGCACCAGCACCAAGCCCGCCGCCGGGATCACATCCAGACTGCCGAGGGTGGCCGCCAGGGTAATGAAGGCGCCACCGGTGACGCTGGCGGCGCCCTTGGAGGTCAGCAGCAGGATCAGCAACAAGGTGACCTGATGCCACAGGTCCAGGGGAATATCCAACGCCTGGGCGATGAAAATCGCCAGCACCGTCATGTTGATGCAACTGCCATCGAGGTTGAAGCAATAGCCCGATGGCACCACCAGCCCCACCACCGATTTCTCACAGCCCAGGCGTTCGAGCTTGCCCATCAGGCGCGGCAACGCCGACTCCGAGGACGAAGTGCCCAGCACCAGGAACAGCTCATCGCGGATGTACTTGAGGAACTGCCACAAGCTGAACCCCGCGAGGCGCGCCACCAGGTTAAGCACCACGAACACAAAAAACACGGCCGTCACGTAGTAGCAGATCAGCAGGTTGCCATAGGCACCCAGCGACCCCACCCCGTACTTGCCGATGGTAAAGGCCATGCCGCCAAACGCCCCAAGTGGCGAGGCGTACATGACGATCTTGACCATGCGGAAAAACGCCTGGGCCACCAGGTCGATCAAGTTCAGCAAGGGCTTGCCGATGGGGCCAAGCATCTGCAAGGCGAAGGCAAACAAAATCGAGATAAACAGCACTTGCAGGATGTCGCCCTCGGCAAACGCGCCGAACACCGTGCTCGGCACGATATGGGTCAGGAACCCCACCACACTTTGTTCATGAGCCAGTTTGCTGTAACCGGCAACGGCCTGGCCGTCCAGGGTCGCCGGGTTGATATGCATGCCCGCACCAGGCTGCATCAGGTTCACACCCATCAGCCCGATCACCAGCGCCAAGGTGGTGAGCACCTCGAAGTACAGCAGCGACTTGAAGCCCACCCGGCCGATACGTTTGAGGCTTTGCATGCTGGCGATGCCACTGACCACGGTGCAGAAGATGATCGGCGCGATCAGCATCTTGATCAGCTTGATGAACGTATCGCCCAGAGGCTTCATCTGCTCGCCGACGCTGGGGTAAAAATGCCCGACGATCACCCCGAGGATGATCGCCAGCAGCACCTGCACATACAGGTGACGCAACACGCGGCGCAGGCGTGATGGGCGTGGCGGTTGTTCCGAAATCATGGTTGTTATTGTTTTCATGAGTGGACCTTTTTATGGGAGAGGCTATGCCACGCGGTTGATCAGGCTCCCGGCGTAGTAACCGTGCAGGTTGGCGTGGATGCCGTCGGCGAGGCGTTGCAGGCTGCTCTGGCTGGCCCAGGCCACATGGGGCGTGACGATCAGGCTGGGGTGGCGGCTGTTGAGCAGCGGGTGAGCGGCAGGCGGCGGTTCTTCACACAGCACATCAAGGGCTGCGCCACCCAGACGGCCACGGTTGAGGGCCTCGAGCACGGCCAGCTCATCCACCAGCGGCCCACGCGCGGTGTTGATCAGCAAGGCGCCGGGCTTCATTTGCGCCAGTTCTGCAGCGCCGATCAGGTGGCGGTTGTGTTCAGTGAGTGGGCAGTGCAGGGAAATCACATCGCTTTGCGCCAGCACGGTTTCAAACGCCTGGTAACCCTGGCGAACCGCCGTCACACCGCGGTGCTCGGCAAACAGCAGGCGCATCCCCAAAGCACTGGCCAGGCGTGCAGTGGCGAGACCGATAGCGCCTTTGCCGACGATACCGAGCACGCTGCCCTGCACATCCTGGATCGGCTGGCGGTGCACGCAAAAATGTCGCGATGTCGGCCAGTCGTGGCGAGCGGCATGCCGGTAGGCAAGCAACTGTCGGCGCAGGTTGAAGACCGAGGCAATCACCGATTCGGCGACGCTTTGCGCCGAGTACGCCGGCACATTGGAGACCTGGACACCATGCTCCCGGCAAGCCACCAGGTCGATGCAGTCGTAACCGGTGGCCGCCACGCAGATAAACCGCAAATTCGGCAATTGCTCAAGCTCTTCGCGGCCAATGCGCACCTTATTGGTGATCAGCACATGGGCATGCAGCGCGGTTTGTACCACCTGGTTGGCTGACGTGGCGGCACGGTCCTGCCAGTCAGTGACCCACTCCGGCACGAGAAGATTCAGCGGCAGTGTGTCGCTGTCGAGAAACACCACATTCATCGGGCGCTCTCCGGTTGTACGGATTCGGAGATTTCAATCAGGTTAAGGTCCGGATCGCGCACATACACCGAGCGGATCGGCCCCGTGGCGCCGGTACGCAGTACCGGGCCTTCGATGATCGGCCAGTCGATCCGCGCCAAATGGGCGATGACCTCATCCAGGGCAATCGAGGCGATAAAACACAGGTCCAGTGCCCCCGGTACCGGCAGGTGTGCCTTGGGCTCGAACTCATGGCCGCGCACGTGCAGATTGATTTTCTGCTGGCCGAAAGCAAAGGCCTTGCGCCCGCCGGCGAAGGTCTGCACCTGCATGCCCATCACGCGCACGTAGAAATCTTCGGCGGCGACCGGGTCGAAGGTGGTGAGTACCAAGTGGTCAAGATGGTCGATCATGGGCGCAGCTCCAGGGTGTTAGCCACCTGCTTTTCCAGGGTGGCGACATGGGCGGGAATGGGGTGCAGGTCCAGGCGTTTACCGGCCTTGAGCACCTGGCTCGGCACGTCATGGCCGATCAGCCCCGGCAACTGCGCAGCCAGTGCCAGGACGCGGTCGAGGTCGACGCCGGTGTCAAAGCCCATCAGTTGCAGCATGTGCAGCAGGTCTTCGGTGCACACATTGCCACTGGCGCCGGGCGCATAGGGGCAACCGCCGAGGCCGCCGAGCGAGGCGTCGAAGCGGTCAATACCGGCGTCAATCGCCGCCAAGGCATTGGCCAGCGCCATGCCGCGGGTGTTGTGAAAATGCAGGGTCAATTGCAGCGCCGGGAAACGCTCACGCACCGCGCGCGACAACGCTTCGACCTGACTCGGGTAGGCCATGCCGGTGGTGTCGCACAAGGTCACGCCACGAGCGCCCAGCTCGGCAAACCGCTCGACCCAATGCAGCACTTCTCCCACCGGCACATCGCCCTGCATCGGGCAGCCGAACACAGTGGACAGCGACACGTTGATCGCTACCGGGCCCTGGCCGCCGATCACGCTGAAGACCTCGCGCAATTGGGCAAAGGACTGCTCACGGCTCATGCGCAGGTTGGAACGGTTATGGGGTTCGCTCACCGACATCACCAGGTTGGCTTCGTCGATGTTGCAGGCCAGCGCTCGCTCGGCACCGCGTACGTTCGGCACCAATACGGTGTATTCCACCGCCGGGTTGCGGCGAATGCCGTGCATCACTGCCTCGGCATCGCGCAGCGCGGTAATCGCCTTGGGCGAGGTGAACGAGGTGACTTCGATCTTGGCAAAACCACAGACGCTGAGTTGGTCGATCAACGCGACTTTGTCGGCGGTGTCGATAAAGCGTGCTTCGTTCTGGAAGCCGTCACGGGTCGCGACTTCCTGCAAAAACAGACGTCTCATGGGACTTCTCCGGTTCAAATAATGCCGCGTTGGCGCCAGTCGGCTTGCTGTGCTGTGTCGATACCCAGCTCGCCCAGGATCTCAGCGGTGTGCTGGCCCAAGGTTGGCGCCGGGCGTGTGACCTGACCGGGGGTGGCGCCCAACTTGGGGACGATACCGGGCAAGGTCACCGGCGTGCCGTCGTGCAAATGGCTGTCGAGCAACATCTCGCGCGCACGGTAATGCGGGTCATGGGCGATGTCGGCGGCGTTGTAGATCTTGCCGGCGGGGATACGTGCGTCGGTGAGGACCGACAGCACCTCATCCAGGGGCAGACGTGCGGTCCACTCGCAGATGGCGGCGTCGATACGCTGCACTTGCAGCACCCGACCATCGTTCTGCGCCAACGCAGGGTCGGCGGCCAGGTCCTTACGGCCGATCACCTCCATCAGGCGCTGATAGATGCTGTCGCCATTGCCGGCAATCAGCGCGAAACCACCATCACGGCAACGATAAGCATTGGTCGGGGCGATACCGGGCAAGCTGCTGCCGGCGGGTTCGCGCACCGTGTTGAACACCGAATATTCAGGCAACAGGCTTTCCATCATGTTGAACACCGACTCGTACAACGCCACATCGATCTGCTGGCCTTCACCGCCGTTTTGCTCGCGATGGCGCAGGGCGAGCAGGATGCCGATCACCCCGTGCAGCGCCGACAGTGAGTCGCCAATGGAAACACCAACCCGCACTGGCGTGCGTCCCGGCTCACCGGAAAGATGGCGCAGCCCGCCCATGGCCTCGCCGATCACGCCGAAGCCGGGGCGATCGCGATACGGGCCGGTCTGGCCATAACCGGAAACGCGCAGCATGATCAGCTTCGGGTTCAGCGCATGCAGCACGTCCCAACCCAGGCCCCAGCTTTCCAGGGTGCCGGGGCGGAAATTTTCGATCAGCACATCAGCCCCGGCTACCAACCGGCGAACCACCTGTTGAGCCTCTGGCTGGCGTAGATCAAGGGTCAGCGAGCGTTTGTTACGCGATTGCGCAGCCCACCAGACCGAGGTACCGTCGTGCAACAAACGCCATTTGCGCAACGGATCTCCAGTGAGAGGGGGTTCGATCTTCACAACGTCGGCGCCAAATTCACCGAGCATTTTTGCCGCGAAGGGCCCGGCAATCAGTTGACCGAGCTCTACGACCTTGAGACCTTGCAGCGGTAGACGCATGACGTTTTCCGTTCTTGTTGGGGGTGTATGACCTCGATGATCGACACAAACCCGGCGGATGAAAATTGCAGTTTTCGCCACCACCCTTTCCAAACGGGAAACGCTTTATGATCAACCCGCTGCATTTCGACTTGCTGTCCCTGCGCCTGCTGATCTTCGCCGCCGAGACTGCCAACCTGACCCGCGCCGCAGAAAAGGCCAACATGACGGTCTCCGCCGCCAGCAAACGCCTGGCTGAGCTGGAGCGCACCACCCAGTGCCCGCTGTTCGTGCGGCTGCCGCGCGGGCTGGAACTGACGGCAGCGGGCCAAGGCATAGTCGAACACGCCAGGAGCATCCTCGATGGCGTCAACCGCATGGCCAGCGATGCCAGCGACTACGCCGTGGGGGTGCGCGGGCATATCCGGCTGTTTGCCAATACCTCGGCAGTCGTGCAGTTTTTGCCGGACGACCTGGCGGCTTTCCTGCGTCAGAACCCGAATGTGCGCATCGGTCTGGAAGAAGCGCTGAGCGAACCGATCATCCAGGCGGTGGAAAGCGGGCGGGCCGATATCGGCATCTTTGCTGACAACGTCCCGGCTGAAGGGCTGTACACACTGCCCTACCGCGAAGATCGGCTGGTGCTGCTGGTGCCGGTTGGCCATGAACTGGCACAGGAGCGCAGCCTGTCGTTCGCCGACACTCTGGATTTCGATTACGTCGCGCTGAATCAGGGCAGCTCGCTACTGCGCCGTATCAGCGATGCCGCCGTGGGCGCAGGCAAAGTCCTCAAGGTGCGCATCCAAGTCAGCAGTTTCGATGGAATTTGCCGGATGATCGAGGCCGGGCTGGGGATTGGCATATTGCCGTTGTCTTCGGTGCGCGACGAGTTGCTGGGCAGCCGCCTGGTTGCAGTACCGCTACGCGATAAGTGGGCGCACCGAACATTATTCGTGGGCATCCGTAGCCTGGCTCATCTGGCTCCGCAGGCGCAGAAGCTGTTTGAGTATCTGAGCAGTCACGGTAAGCCGTGAGTGTCATAATCGGCACAAAAAACACACGATTGCCGCATCGATATTCAAGGTGCTGCGCCACCTCACTGACTCAGTGACAGAGGAGAAGATCAACGTGGCCCTGACCGTTCGCGCTGAAAACAGCCAAGACATCGAGACCATCACGCAACTCACCGAAGCTGCCTTCCAAAACGAAGAGCACTCCAGCCACACGGAACAATTTATCGTCAATGCACTCAGGAACGCCGGCCAATTGAGCGTCTCCCTGGTGGCGACGAACAACGAGTACGTGGTCGGTCATGTCGCCGTTTCACCCGTCAATATTTCTTCGGGGGCTACTGGCTGGTACGGCCTGGGGCCGATTTCGGTGTGGCCGGATCGTCAAGGCCAAGGCATTGGCTCGACGCTAATGAAGGCCGCTCTCGCCGAGCTGCAACGCCTGGGCGCAGCGGGCTGCGTGGTACTCGGCGACCCTGGTTACTATGGCCGCTTCGGGTTCAAGGTCAGCCCTGGCCTTGAATTGCCTGGCGTCCCTGCGCAGTACTTCCAGGCACTGTCGTTCAGCGGCGAGCTGCCGAGTGGTGTTGTCAGCTACCACCCGGCGTTTGAGGCCACCGAGTGAGGTGATTACACCGTCCTGGCAGCAATCGCCTCCACTTCAACCAGCGCACCGGGCAATGGCAACGCGACGACCTGCAACGCAGTGCGCGCCGGTTTGTTGGGTTGCTCGGGCGTACCGAAGAACTGCGTATACCCGGCCTGCAACCCGGCAAAGTCCAGTTTGCCGCCGGTCTCTTCGGCGCCGACCAGAAACACCCGTAACTGCACGATATCGCCGAGGTTCAGGTCTTGTTGGCGCAGGATTTTACGCAGCTTGTTGAACACCGAAACCGTCTGCACTTCGGTGTTGCCGTAGGCCGCCGGCGTGCCGGCCGGGGCGTTTGCATCGGCGAGGTCTGGCAAGGTGCCGCTGACAAAGATCAGGCTGGCGGACGCCGGGATGGTGACGGTCTGCGAGATCGGGAAATCGCCGACGCTGGTGCGTTGAATGCTGTCGCTCATGGTGTTTCTCCTTACGAGGCGGCTACTGCCGCGATCTGTCGCTGTTGAGTGACGCGCTCGGCCAGTTGCCCGACCACATGGCGCGCCGAGTTGGCCGCCGATTCCTGCCAGATGCCCACGCCGCTTTGCACCAGGCCGTCACCGGCGAAGTACACGCGGCCGTGGCTTTCTTCCAATAAAGCGCTGGCGTCGGCCGGGAAGTGTTCGCGTTGCAACCACGGGCCTTCGCTGTAGGGGATCTGTTCCCAGGACACCGCCAACGGGTTACGCAGGTGTTTCGAGTAGCCGGGGTGCAGCAGCTCCACGGCTTCTTTCGAGGTGGCGTACTGCTTCTCAAAGGGTTGAGCGCCAAACACATCGGCGCCCTCCCCGGTCACGTAACCCGCCACCAGCAAGCCTTCGCGGGTGTTGAGGTCGTTGCTCGGGTACCACAGCAGGCGCGCTGGGTGTTCGATCCACGACAGGCCGCCGTAGGTGCGGTAGTCGGTCTCCCAGAAGCGCGGGGATTGCCACGCCACTTTGGTCGCCTGGTCGCTGCGGGTGCTGAGCAGCGCGGCCTTGATCGGGTCACTGAAGTCGGTGTCGAGCTTGGCCAGTAGCGGCAGCGGCAAGGTCGACACCAGGTAATCGGCGCGCACCACCTGTTCGCGACCACTGTGGGTGTCGTGGTAGGTCACTGCCACGCCATCTTCCAGCTGGCGAATCTGCCGCACTTGGGCGCCCAGTTGCACGTGCTGGCTGACGCGCTGGTAGAACGCATCGGTGATGCGGTCCATGCCGCCGACCGGCTGAAACATGGTGGCCGAGAACTCGGGGAACTCGGTGTGCAGCAACGCGCCCCACAGCTCAGGATGCAGCAGGCGCTCCAGGCCGATCGGTTTGGCACTGGCGGGCAAGGCGCCCGGGTGCGCAGGTGATTCCAAGTGACCGGAACGCAGGCTGCCTTCATAGGCCAGTTCCTGGGAGAGGTCGCCATACACCTGCAAGAACGCCAGCAAACGCGTGCGTTCCTCGCTGCTCAATACGTCGTCGAGGGCATCGCGCTGCACCGCCGTGGCGAGCAAGCCGGACAGATGCCCGCGCGTATCGTTGATCGCCTGGCCGACGGTGAATGCCGACTGTTGCAGGTCCGGCCGCACCTGAGCACCGTGGCTGCTGTTGACCAGTACTTCCAGCGGCACACCCAACTCGCTGCAGTAGTCGAGAATCGTGCGGTGCTGGCTGGGAATCCGTGCGGGGCCTGCATTGAAATACAAGCCTTTATCAAAGGCCACGGTTTGCGTACGACCATCCTTGTAGTCCACGCGGTCGCCGTTACGCAGGGTCCAGGTGCGGCCGCCGACCCGATCACGGGCCTCCAGCACTTGCACACTGAACCCGGCGCGGGTCAGTTCCAGGGCGGTGACCAGCCCGGCAATCCCGGCGCCCAGCACCAGCACGCGAGTGCCCTGCCCCAGACCTTCCTTGAGTTTCAGCGGCTGTGGCCGCCGGTGAGATGATGGCCCCAGCCCCAATACCGCCAGTGCGTCCTTGACGGCTTTCTCGCCCCCCACAGCGGCGATGCTGGACAGCGCTTCACGTCGTGTCAGTCCCATGTTCGCGACTCCTTAGTCTGGCAGGCCCGGTGGGTTGATCAGCGACGTGTCGACCCGTTCAATATCCAGGCCCCAGCGTTGCAGTACTTGCTCGTATTGACCGCCGGCAATCGCGCCTTCCAGGGCGGTGTGGATCGGCTTGACGAGGCCGTTGTCCTTGCGCGTGGTCACCGCGATGTCCGCCTTCAATGGCCAGCCACCATTCACCGTGCCGACAAGCTTGATGCCGCCGGTGATTGCGGCGGAATAGGCGTACACCGAGTTAGGCCCGAACAACGCATCGCTGCGCCCCGACTGCACGGCCAGTTGCGCAGCCGCCTGGTCGTCGAAGTACTGCAACAGCGCGGGCTTGATGCCGGCCTTTTCATTGGCCTCGTTCCACGCCAGCAGGACTTTTTCCTGGTTGGTGCCGGAACCGACGATGATCTTCAGCCCGGCGATCTCCGAGGCCTGTTTGATCTCGCTGATCTTGCTGGTGCTCTTCACGTAAAACCCGAGCACATCCTGGCGATAGGTCGCGAAGTCAAAGCGCTTCTTGCGCGCCTCGGTCACGGTGACGTTGCTGATCACCGCGTCGTATTTGCCCGAGCTGACGCCCAGGGGCCAGTCTTCCCAACTGGTCTGCACCACGTTGAGTTGCAGGCCCAGGCTGTCAGCTACCAACTGCGCGGTGTCGGCTTCGCTGCCGATGGTGGTCTTGTCGTCATTGGCCAGCAGCGCCAGGGGTGGCCCGGCCACCCCGGACACAGCCACAGTGAACTTGCCGGGCTGGGCGAACTTGAAACCCGGCGGGATCTGCGCGATAGCCGCTTCGTTACGCGGGACATGGATGCGCACGCGGTCGGGGCTGAGGTCGACCTGTTGCACGGCGAAAGCGCTTTGCGCAGTGCTGACGGCAAGTGCCAGCAAGGCTACACGGGCGGTGTTGATTAACATGGGCAGTCACTCCTTGAACTAAAGCACCTTGCCGAGAAAGGCCACGGTGCGGGGATGTCGGGGTTGGCGGAAAATCTGTTCGGGCGGGCCTTCTTCGATCAGTTGGCCATCGCAGAGAAACACCACGTGGTCGGCCACCTCGCGGGCAAAACCGATCTCGTGGGTGACGATCACCAGGGTCACGCCCAGTTGGGTCAGGCCCTTGATCACGTCGAGTACTTCGCCGACCAGCTCCGGGTCGAGGGCCGACGTGGGCTCATCGAACAGCAGCACCTTGGGGTCCAGCGCCAAGGCCCGTGCGATAGCCACGCGCTGTTGCTGCCCTCCGGAGAGCTGGCGCGGATAAGCATCGACTTTGTCCGCCAGGCCGACCTTGGCCAGCAGCTCAGAGGCCTTGGCCTGCGCCTCGGCCTTGCTCCAGCGCTTGTGGGCCAAGGGGGCTTCAGCGATGTTTTCCCAAGCAGTGAGGTGCGGGAACAGGTTGAAGTTCTGGAACACGAAGCCCACGTCGATGCGCCGCTTGAGAATTTCGCGCTCCTTGAGCTCGTAAAGCAGGTCGCCCTTGCGTCGATAGCCGACGTATTCACCGTCGATGGTGATATGCCCGCTGTCGATCTTCTCCAGGTGGTTGATGGTGCGCAGCAAGGTGGATTTACCCGAGCCGGATGGCCCGAGGATCACCGTGACCTTGCCCGGATCGATGGTCAGGTCGATATCCTTGAGCACCTGCTGGTTGCCAAAGCGCTTGCCCACGCCCTGGATCTGAATGCGGCCTGCGCGCGCTTCACTCATGGGTTTTCTCCTTGAGCCAGCGGCGTATGCGTTGCAGCGGTGTGGGTGGCAGAACGCGCGCAGTGCCGCGCGCGAAATGGCGCTCGACGTAGTACTGGGCGCTGGTCAGTACGGTGGTGATGATCAGGTACCAGACGGTCGCAACGATCAACAGCGGGATCACCGCCTGGGTGCGGTTGTAGATGACCTGCACGGTGTAGAACAGCTCCGGCAAGGCCAGCACGTAGACGATGGAAGTGCCCTTGACCAGGCCGATGATTTCGTTGAAACCCGACGGCAGGATCGAGCGCAAGGCCTGGGGCAGGATGATGCGGAAGATCCGTCGCGACGCGGGCAAACCCAATGCCGCCGCCGCTTCATGTTGACCGGCATCCACACCGATCAGACCACCACGAATAATCTCCGCCGCGTACGCCGCTTGCATCAGGCTCAGGCCCAATACCGCCACGGTGAATTGGCTGAGCACATCCACCGTCGACCACTCGGCGAACACCACTTCGGTGAACGGCACGCCCAGCACGATGTGGTCGTACAGGTAGGCAAAGTTGTAGAGGATGATCAGCACCAGCAGCGCCGGCATTGAGCGGAAGAACCAGATATAGCCCCAGGCCAATGCCGCCAGCAGCGGCGAGCCCGAGAGCCTCGCCAGGGCCAACGCGGTGCCGAGAATGATGCTGAACACCGTGCTCAGCAGCGTCAGCAGCAACGTCTGGCCAAGGCCGCGCAGTACCGACGGCGAGAAGAACCATTGACCGAACACGCCCCACTCCCAGCGCGGGTTGGTGGCCAGGGAGTGCACGATGGCCAACAGCACCAAGGCGGCGAAGATCGACCCCGCCCAGCGCCAGGGGTGCCGGGCCGGCACCACTTGCAGGGCCTTGATGGGCGTTGCGACGCGGGCCTGGCGAACCGGGCTGACCTCGTCAATCAGGTCATAGGATTTGGCGACGATGGGCATGTTCTATTCCTCGCGGGTAGCGGCCTTAGAAGGCGTAAGTCAGCCGGGTGTAGTAGTACCCGCCGGTAAAACCGTAGGGCGAATAGGTGCCGTAGCTGGCGAGCATGGTGCTGCTCGGCACGCCTTGTTTCTTGGGATAGAGGTCAAACAGGTTCTTGGCGCCGATGGCGATGTTCAGGTCTTTGGTGAGGTTGTAGCCAAGGTCGAGATCGGTGATCCATTTGGCGCTGTAGATCCGGTCGAGGCTGCGGTCAGCGGAGACGTTGACCTCTTTGTATGAGCCATAGCGGGTCAGGGCCAAGTTGAGGTTGAAGCGATCGATGCTCCAGTCACCGCCCAGGATCAGTTTGGTGTTGGGCTGCACCCCGGTGATCAGGTTGCGCGCCTGGCGGTCCATCAGGTCATACGAGGTGCCCAGAATATTGGTGGACTGCTTGTAGTTGAGGATCGTGGTCTGGTTCCAGTTGAACGCCGCGGTCCATTTCAATGAGCCGAATTGGCCCAGGTCCTGGCTGTAGTTGCTGACCAGATCCAGGCCTTTGGTGCGGGTGTCGGCACCGTTGATAAAGTACTGGCCACCGGAGGTGGAGTTAATGCCGTTGTTCTGCAATACCTGGGTGACTTCAGGGCCGAGCAAGGTGCCGGTCAAGGTGATGCGGTCACGCAGGTTGATTACGTAGGCGTCGGCGGTAAAGGTCAGGCGATCGGTGGGCGTGAGGGTGAAACCGAGGCTGAAATTGGTCGAGCGTTCGGGTTTCAAGTCTTGGGCGCCGAGGGCCTTGGCCGCCGCCGAACTCACCGGCAGCACGCCGTAGTTGATCGACTGATACACCCCATCCACTACGCCATAGGTCGTGGAACGCGCGCTGAACAGGCTGTTGGCCAGGGACGGCGCACGGAAACCATTGCTGACGGTGGCGCGTACGGCGAATTGCGGAGTGAAATCGTAGCGGGTGGTCAGTTTGCCGCTGCGGGTCGCGCCGACACCTTCGTTGTAATGCTCATAACGAAAGGCAGTGCCGACGTACCAGTCCGGCACTGGGTTGAAGCCCACATCCACATAACTGGCCAGGCTGTTGCGCGAGGCGCTGGTGGCTTCGGCTGGGGAGATGCCGTTGGTGACCTGGGCCCCGGACGACGCGCAGTTGCCCGGCGCCACGCAGTAGCCACCGTTGGCGTAGGACGCCCAGTCACCGGCCTGCACCTCATAGGTGTCGCGCCGATGTTCAAAGCCATAGGACACATCGAGAGGCTTTTGCAGGCCGACGTCGAAGCCGCGCTTGAAGTCCAGGTTGGTGGTCAGCTCGGTGGAAATCCATGTACCGGACGTGAAGCTATTCGGTGTGGCTTCGCCCAGGGACGGGTTCTGGTTGTGCGTGGTGCCCTGCTCCGCCTCGTTTCGCCCGTAGGTGGTGGACAGGTCCCAGTCCCACTCGCCGACTTTGCCTTTGCCGCCGAACGCGGCCTGGAAGTCGTCTTCATCGATGTACCACGTCGGCGTATACCCGGCCGGGTAGCCGTTCGGCCCGGTGGTGATGGTGTTGGTGATGGTCGGCAGGCGGAAGTTCTGCCCCTGCTCGGCCTTGCGGTGCGAGTAGGTGGTGAAGGAATACAGGCTGAAGCTGTCATCGATCGGCAGCTCGGCGTTGTAGGCAAGCGTTAACAGATTGGTCTTGGGTGTGCCGTAGCCGCCGTAGGTGGAACGGCCGGCTTGTTCGTAGGCTTGTGCATAGGTGTAGCCGTTGGCACTGGCCTTGTTGTCGTCATTCTGGCTGCGCGCATCCAGGGCCAGTTGCACGATGCCGCCGTTGCCGATTTCGAAACCCTTGTTGAGACTCTGTTGAACCGTTTGTTTTTTGCCGTCATAGCCCTGACCGACGTTGGTCACCGCCGTGCCGCTGGTGTCGGCCTTGAGGATCACGTTGATCACCCCGGCAATGGCATCGGAACCGTATTGGGCGGCGGCGCCATCACGCAGCACTTCTACATGGTCGATGGCGCTGATGGGGATCAGGTCGAGGTCGGCCGGGGCTGCGCCGGTGTTGATGCCGTTGATGTTCAGGGTGGCGCTGGTGTGACGGCGCTTGCCATTGACCAGCACCAACACTTCGGCGGCACTCAGGCCACGCAGGTTGGGGGCCCGGGCTATACCGCTGGCGTCCCAGCCGGTTTTTTCCGGCAGGGTCAGCGACGGGATCACCGCGCTCAAGGCTTCCATCAGGCCGGGCTTGCCGGTGCTCTGCAATTGCTTGGCGCTGACCACATCGATCGGCACCGGGCTGCTGGTGACGGTGCGCTGTTCGGCGCCACGGTTACCGGTGACCACCACGGTGGACAAAGTACTGTCATCCTGGGCCTGGACCGTACTTGCCAACAGGGCCAGCGCCAGTGCGGCAGTCGGTTGTAAAACTTGCTTCATAGCCACTCCAAACTTTCCAAATCGCGAAGTCGGGCAGTCGCGCGGCCGTCGGGGCGGCGCGATGTGCACGGGGTTTAAGGGTGTGTCTGCGGTTTGGAACTAGGTGTGGGGCGAGCGAGGGGTTTGAATTGGCAACATACGTTGAGCTCCCTTCCAACGACTCTGCTGTGGGATCAGTGGTTGATCACCGGGCTATGGCGCGCAGAATCCGAATCACGATTGGTACCATCCGAGGTCAGGGGTAGGCTGTTGAGTTCAAACATAACGGAATGAATTTCAAAAATATAATGCTATTTGGGCATAAGCTAATATTCTTAGTTTTCATTATTAATTAAAGTTTTTATTCATATAAATAATGTTTTATGGGTTAACACCGAGTGCATGGAGGCGCTCGATGCAAGGCGCCAAGCGTCATCAGGCGCTCTCGCGCTCAATCAGCCGGCACGTCAGTAAGTTCAATCGCTGCACTTCATCCTCAACCGGTAAAACGCCCAAACTTTCAAGTACGCGCGTGGCCGCTAATACCCCGATCTCCAAGGCCGGCGGTTTGATCGTGCTAAGGCTCGGCAACAGCATTTCGGCAAATGGGTAGTCACCAAAACCCAGCACGGCGCAGTCTTGCGGGATCTTCAGCCCGGCGCGCTGCCCGGCCAGCAAGCCACCGGCCGCCAGGTTGTCATTGGCGAAGATGATCGCGTCGGGTGGCGTGGCGTGGTTCATCAACACCTCCATCGCCTGCTTGCCTGCTTCGAACGGCGCACGGTCAGCGTCCGGGGCGAAGACCCAGGGCTGCAAACCCAGCTCTGTGATGGTGGCGGCATAACCGTCGCGCCGTTCCAGCGCACTGAAGTCGCCAGGGGCACTGTTCTGCACAAAGGCGATACGTCGATAGCCCTTGCCATGCAGGTAGCGGGCGGCCGTGACGCCCACCTCGTAATGGGAAAAGCCGATCTGCAATGGCTCGCGCTCGGGCACGTAGTCCCAGGTTTCCACGACGGGGATATCCGCTTCGGCAATCATCTTTTCAGTGCCCGCACTGTGAAAGCGGCTGGTGAGCACCAGCGCGGCCGGCGACCAACCGAGAAACGCGCGCACCGCGCTTTCTTCCTGCTCGGCACTGAAGTAACTGGACGCCAGCAACAACTGATAACCGTGGCGGCTGAGGGTGTCGCTGAAGCCCTGGATGGTATTGGCAAAAATCGGCCCCGAGATGTTCGGAATGACCATTGCCACGATCCGCCCCCGCGCCGAGGCCAACCCGCCCGCCACCAGATTGGGCACATAGCCCAACTCGGCAACGACCTCGGCAATGCGCTCGCGACGTTCGGGCGATACCTGCTCCGGTTGGTTGAAGTAACGCGACACGGTGATCGCCGACACCCCCGCCTGGCGGGCCACGGTGTTCAGGGTGACGCGCCCGGCGCCACGGCGTTTGCGTGGTTTGTCTTCGCTCAAGGGAAAATCCTGTTAAAAACCAAAAGGAATATAGGACTAATTTTTTAGTATTTGACGCTCTAAACCAGACCTACCAATAATGCCGATGTTAGCGCTAACAAAGCGCATTGTCTGCTACTCGCTCGAGCGAATGCCAGAGACGGACTCACAGGCGCTGCCCGTCGCAGAACGGCAGCGGTTCAGGGCATTTTTTTCGAGCGGGCACAACATGCACAACGTCCAACACTCCAGAGCACACTGGCTGATAGTGGCCGGTTTAACGGCCCTTCCCGTGCCAGGCGCGTTCGCGGCCGACGAGCCGGAACCCACCCTCAAACCCGTCACCGTGACGGCCACCCGTCGCGAAGAATCATTGCAGAAAGTGCCGGTGGCCGTCTCGGTCCTCGATGGCGAGCAACTGGAGCGCGATAACCGCAATGGCGTCGCGAGCATCGTGCAACAGGTGCCATCGCTGAACTTCCGCACCGGCGCGTCGAACAAGGACACCTCGTTGTTCGTGCGCGGCGTGGGCACCATTTCCACCTCCCCCGGCGTTGAGCCGACGGTCGCCACGGTGATCGACGGCGTGGTCTACGCCCGCCCCGGCCAAGCCACCCTCGACCTGCTGGACCTGGAACGCATCGAAGTACTGCGCGGCCCGCAAGGCACACTGTTCGGCAAAAATGCATCGGCCGGTGTGCTCAACATCACAAGCAAGGCGCCCACAGCCGAGACCCACGGCTATATCGACCAGTCCTACTACAGCGGCAATGAAAGCCGCACCCGTTTCGGCATCGGCGGCAGCCTGGTGCCGGATGTGCTCAAGGGCTCGATCAGCACGCTGTTCGGCAGCTACGACGGTAACGTCGATAACAAGCACAACGGCCAGGAGGTCAACGGCTACAACCACAAGGGCATTCGCGGCAAGTTGGAGTTCACCCCCAATGACGACGTCAAGCTGACGCTGATTGCCGACTATATGCAGTCCCATGACGACGGCCCGAATGGCGTGGTGAGTAAGTCGCTGACCCCAGCCTTTGCCAACGCCTTGAGCCCCGTGCGCGCCTCCAGCGACAACCGTGATATCAACACCGACACCCGCACCTATGTCGAAGACACCAACAAGGGTTTGTCTGCACAGTTGGACTGGAACCTGGGCGACTACACCCTGACCTCGATCACCGCCTGGCGCGGTTGGGACAACACCCAGTACCAGGACGGTGATCGCCTCGGCACGGTGACTGCGTCCTTCCCCGGCACCGCCGACAAGGGCCAACTGGCGTTCAACCAATACTCCCAGGAGCTGCGCCTGGCCTCGCCCAAAGGTGAGTTCCTCGAATACGTTGGCGGCCTGTTCTACATGCACGGCAGGGACGAGGAAACCTATCAACGCACACTGAGCACCACCACACGCACCGACCGTGGCATCGCCGACTACAGCACCACCAGCGACAGCTACGCGGCGTTCGGCGAGACCACGCTGAATTTCACCTCGCGCTTTCGCGGCATTGCCGGCCTGCGTTATACCCACGATGACCTGAAATACGATCACCGCCGCGTCTCCACCTCGGCCACCACGGTCAGCGGGATTCAACCGGCAACGGCCAGTTCAGGCTCGGTGGATGAGGACGGCTGGTCCGGCCGTCTTGGCGTGCAATACGACATCAGCGACAACATCACCAGCTACCTGACTTACTCGCGCGGCTACAAAGGCCCGGCGTACAACGTGTTCTTCAACATGCAGCCGCGTGACACCAATGCGCTCAAACCGGAAACCTCCAACACCTGGGAAGCCGGGATCAAGGCCACCAGCTGGAACAACCGCCTGACCACCAACCTTGCGGTATTCCACAGCGATTACGATAACTACCAGGCCAACTTTTTCGACACCGTCGCCGGCCAAGTGGTGACGCGCCTGATCAACGCCGGCAGCGTCAGCACCGAAGGCGTCGAGCTGGATTACGCCTTGCAGGCGACCCAACAGCTCAAGTTCTCCGGCGCCCTGGCCTACACCCGTGCACGCATCGACGAGTTCGCTTGCCCGGCGGGCGCGGCGGCAACGTGCAACGTGAATGGCAAACCGCTGCCGTTCAGCCCGGACTGGAAAAGTTACGTACGCGCCGACTACACCATCCCGCTGGATAACGGCCTGGATATCGAACTGGGTACCGACTACAGCTGGCAAAGCGAAGTGCAGTACGACATCAGCCAGAACGTCGACACCAAGCAAGGCGCCTACGGCATCTGGAACGCCAGCGTGGCCCTGGCCGACTACAGCAATGGTTGGCGCGTAGCCTTCCTGGCCAAGAACCTCGCCGACAAGTCCTACTCACCGCTGCTGGCCAGTGGCGGCAACTACATCTACCGCGCCGTGCCTCGTGACGATGAGCGTTACTTCGGTGTGCAACTGCGTAAGGATTTCTAAGCATGAGCCGTCAACTGAAACTCGGCGCCTTCCTGATGGCCACCGGGCACCACGTCGCCGCCTGGCGCCACCCGGACGTACCGGCCAATGCCGGGCTGGATTTTGCCCAGTACAAACGCCTGGCGCGGGTTGCAGAAGCGGCGAAGTTTGATGCGTTGTTCGTGGCCGACAGCATTGCTGCCGCCACCGGTGAGGTCGCCAGCCATATGGCGCGTTCGGATCATTTCGAGCCGCTGACGCTGCTCTCGGCGCTCAGTGCAGTCACCGACAACATCGGCCTGATCGCCACCGCGACCACCACCTACAACGAGCCGTACCACGTGGCGCGTAAATTCGCCTCGCTGGATCACTTGTCCGGCGGGCGCGCGGGCTGGAACCTGGTGACCTCGGACAACGCCGCTGAAGCACAGAATTTCGGGCGCGACGAACACCTCGGCCATGCAGAACGCTACAGCCGCGCCAAGGAGTTTCACCAGGTGGTGACAGGGCTTTGGGACAGCTGGGACGACGACGCCTTTGTGCGCGACAAGGCCAGTGGCAGCTACTACGATCCGGCGAAACTGCACGTGCTGGATCACATCGGCGAACACTTTCGGGTCAAAGGCCCACTGAATGTGGCGCGCTCGCCCCAGGGCCAGCCGGTGATCGTGCAAGCGGGCTCTTCACCGGCCGGCCGTGAGCTGGCGGCGCAAACCGCCGAGGTGGTGTTTACCGCGCAAACCTCGTTGACCAACGCACAGGCTTTTTACGCGGACATCAAAGGCCGTTTGAGCCGATATGGGCGTGAGGCGGATTCGCTGAAAATCATGCCAGGTGTGTTTGTCGTAGTGGGGCAAACCGAGATTGAGGCACAGGAGAAATTCGAGGCGTTCCAGGCGCTGGTCGAACCCGAGGTGGGCGTTGCCTTGCTGGGGCGCATGCTGGGTAACTTCGACCTGTCCGGCTACCCATTGGACGGGCCGCTGCCGGAGCTGCCATTGACCGACAGCGGGCAACGCAGCCGTCAGCAATTGCTCAGTGAATTGGCAAGCCGGGAGCAACTGACCCTGGCGCAGCTGGGCCGTCGGATTGCCGGTGGTCGCGGGCATTACAGCCTGATCGGCACGCCCACGCAGATCGCCGATGAGCTGCAGCGCTGGTTTGAAAACGGCGCGGCGGATGGTTTCAATATCCTGGTGCCGCACCTGCCGGGAGGGCTGGAAGACTTTGCGCAATGGGTGGTGCCGGAGCTGCAACGGCGTGGCCTGTTTCGCACCGCATACACCGGCACTACGTTGCGCGAAAACCTGGGCTTGGCGCGCCCCGCCAATCGTTTTGCACAGGTGCCGGCATGAAGTTTCCGGCGCTGATGTTGGGGTTATTGGCCCTGGCCCAAACCGCACTGGCAGCCGACCCGACGACCCTGCGTATCGGCTACCAGAAAGGCTCCATCGCCCTGGTACTCGCCAAGGAACATGGGCTGCTGGAAAAACGTTTCCCGCAGACTGACGTGAAGTGGGTCGAATTCCCCGCTGGCCCGCAGATGCTTGAAGCACTGAACGTGGGCGCGTTGGATGTGGGTTCCACCGGCGATATCCCTCCCCTGTTCGCGCAAGCCGCCGGTGCCGATCTGGTCTATATCGGCGCCGAACCGCCCAAGCCGACCGCCGAGACTATCCTGGTGCACAACGACAGCCCGCTGCATTCGGTGGCTGATTTGAAGGGCAAGAAGGTTGCTTTCCAAAAAGGCTCCAGCTCGCACAACCTGATCCTGCGCGCGCTGAATAAAGCCGGCTTGAGTTACCAGGATATCCAGCCGGTTTACCTGCCGCCGGCCGATGCCCGTGCGGCATTCGAACAAGGCAGCGTAGATGCCTGGGCCATCTGGGAACCGTATTCGTCACTCGCCTTGAGTCAGAGCCCCAGCCATGTGCTGGCCAACGGTGAAGGGTTGGGCTTGTCGGGGCCGGTGTATACCGCTCGCCGGGAGTATGCCAAGGCCAACGGGGTGTTTATCCACGACTTGCTGGATGAACTCAGCGCCGCTGAAGCCCTCACCCGTAGCCAACGCGAAGACAGTTTGAAGGTGCTGACGGGGTTTATGGGGCTGCCCGTCGAGGTGATTGCACGCTATATGGATAACCGCCCGCCTTCGCCGATATCGCCGATTGATGACGTGATCATCCAGGCGCAGCAGACGACGGCGGATCTTTTTTATCAGAACCGCCTGTTGCCCGGGCCCATCGAGGTGAAAAAGGCAGTGTGGCGGGATTGAATGTGGGAGCTGGCTTGCCTGCGATGGCATCAACTGGACTTTCCTGCTGTACCGAGCCGCCTGTATCGCAGGCAAGCCAGCTCCCACAAAAAAGCAGATTTTCCGGCACTCTACGAATCGGCTGTTGATCTGGTTTTTGATCCAAGGTGCAGAGTGATTACCTTCGGGCTCTCGGCAAACAGCCTGCCTACCACACCGCAATATGCGAATCGGCCCTCGGCTCGGTCCCCCCACATAGCACGCCACTGACCGGGTCACGCAGGATGATCTGCCCGCGCCCGTAGTCGGTGAGGTCGCTGGCGATCTGCACGTGGTGACCGCGTCGGGCCAAGGCATTGGCCAGGTCGCGGGAGGCGCCCTGTTCGATGCCGACTTTCATGTCGCCCAGCCATTGCCAGCGCGGCGCGTCCAACGCAGCCTGCGGGTTGAGACCGAAATCCACCAGGTTCATCACCATCTGCACATGGCCTTGGGGCTGCATGTAGCCGCCCATCACGCCGAACGGCCCGAGGGCCTGGCCATTCTGGGTGAGGAAACCTGGGATGATGGTGTGGAAGGTTTTCTTGCCCGGTGCCAGGCAGTTGGCGTGAGTTGGGTCGAGGCTGAATTCCTGCCCGCGATTTTGCAGGGCGATGCCGCTGTCGGGCAGCACCACGCCGGAGCCGAAGCCGTGGTAGTTGCTCTGGATGAACGAGACCATATTGCCTTCGGCGTCCGCCGTGGCCAGGTACACCGTGCCGCTGGCGTGGGGGTCGCCGGGCTTGGGAGGTTGAGCCTGTTCGCCGATCTGAGCACGGCGGCGGGTGCTGTAGTCGTCGCTCAGCAGGTCAGCCACCGCCACGCGCATATGCAGCGGGTCAGTGATGTAGTGCAGGCCGTCGCTGTAGGCCAGCTTCATGGCTTCCAGTTGACGATGCCAGGTTTGCTGGCTGTCACGGTGATCGAAGCTGAAGCCTTCGAGGATCTTCAACGCCATCAGCGCTACCAGGCCCTGACCGCTGGGCGGGATTTCCCAGACATCGACGCCACGGTAGTTGATGTGAATCGGCTCCACCCATTGCGCGCGGTAATCCTTCAGATCGCTGGCGCGCAGGTAACCGCCGCTGGCCCGGGAATGGGCGTCCAGGCGTTCGGCCAAAGCCCCGCGATACAGGCTTTCGCAACGGGTGGCGGCCAGTTCTTCCAGAGTACGGGCCTGGGCCGGGTTGCGGAAGATCTCCCCCGCCCGTGGCGCTCGCCCGTCGATCAGGTAAGTGTCGAACCAGGCGTCCAGCACCGGGTCGCGGTGGGGCGTGAATTCGTCCAGCGCGATTTGCCATTGATAGGCAACCACCGGTGACAGGGGAAACCCATACCGCGCCAGGCTGATGGCCGGTTGCAGCAGCTCGGCAAACGGCAGCTTGCCGAAGCGTTGCGACAGCTCCGCCCAGGCCGATGGGCAGCCGGGCACGGTGACTGGGGTCCAGCCATACAGCGGCATCTGGTCATGCCCCGCCGCCTGGACCGCCTCGATACTCAAGGCGGCCGGTGCATGACCATTGCCATTGAGGCCATGCAGCTGGCCCTTGCACCAGACCAAGGCAAAGGCGTCGCCCCCCAGGCCGCAGCCGGTGGGCTCTACCACCGTCAGGGCGGCCGCCGTGGCGATGGCGGCGTCGATCGCGTTGCCGCCCTTTTGCATGATCTCGATACCGGCCTGGGCGGCCAGCGGCTGGGAGGCGGCGACCATACCGCGACGGGCAAACACGCTCTGGCGTTGCGACGGATAAGGGTACTCGTGAGCAGAGAATTTCAACATGGCAAAGGTTCTTCCACACAAGGATTTATTGGCCGGACTCGACCCTGCTACGGGTCATAACACGCGGCTGAGAAAGGCCTGGGTACGGGGGTGGCTGGGGCGGCTGAAAATCTGTTCCGGCGGCCCTTGTTCGATAAGTTCGCCTTGGTCGAGCACCACCACGCGGTCGGCCACTTCACGGGCAAAGCCCATTTCATGGGTGACCACCACCATGGTCATGCCCTCCTCGGCCAGTTCCTTCATCACCTGCAGCACTTCGCCGACGGTTTCCGGGTCAAGGGCGCTGGTGGGTTCGTCGAACAACATGGCCTGGGGTTTCATCGCCAGGGCGCGGGCAATCGCCACCCGTTGCTGCTGGCCGCCGGAGAGCATCGACGGGTAGTGGCTGGCCTTGTCCGCCAGCCCGACTCGTGCCAGCAAGCCACGGGCCTGTTCCAGCGCTTCGGCGCGCGGTATGCCGAGCACCTGGATCGGCGCTTCGATGATGTTTTCCAGGGCTGTCATGTGCGGGAACAGGTTGAAGCGCTGGAACACCATGCCGATATCGCGGCGTTGCCGGGCAATGTTGCGTTCCGAATCGCGCATCAGGCTGCCGTCACCGCGTTCGCGGTACCCCATGTCGCGGCCATTGACGCGAATGCGCCCGCCCTGGATGTCTTCCAACAGGTTGATGCAGCGGATAAAGGTGGTCTTGCCGGAGCCCGAGGCGCCGATCAACACCACCACTTCGCCGCGCCGCACTTGCAGGGAAATACCTTTGAGAATCTGCAGATCGCCGAACGACTTGTGAATATCCAGAGCCTCAATAATCAGCTCGTCACTTTTGTGCGCCATGGTTAACGTCCCCTCAGTAATTTCAGGGTGCTGCGACCGAACATACGGCTCGACGCCGGTGGCGGCGCGGAAGGCCGGTCGGACTGGTCGAAACGGGCCTCCAGCCAGCGCTGGAAAAAGCCCCACAGGGTGGTGAGCATCAGGAAATAGATCGCCACCACCAGGTACAGCTCGAACACGCGGAACGTCGCCGAGGTGACCATCTGCGTGCTGAGCAACAACTCCTGCACACCGATCACACTGACCAGGGTGGTGTTCTTGAGCATCACGTTGAACTCATTGCCCAGCGGCGGCACGATGACCCGGAACGCCTGGGGCAGCACGATGCGCCGCATCAGTTTGGCGAAGGTCATGCCCAGGGAACGCCCGGCTTCGTATTGGCCCTTGTCCACCGCACCGATACCGGCCCGGATGATCTCGGCCATATACGCGCCTTCGTTGAGGCCCAGGGCGATGATTGCCGCCTGGATATTGCCGGGGATGATCAGGCCGAACAGCGAGATGTCCTCGAAGCGGAAAATGCCGCCCGCTGCGAGGGCGGTGTACAGAAACACGATCTGTACCAGCAACGGCGTGCCGCGCATCAGCCACACATAAAAGCGCACCGGCAGGTGTAACAGCGGGTTCTTCGACAAGCGCAACAGCGCCGCCGCCAGCCCCAGCACGCAACCCAAGAGCATCGCCAGCACACTGATCAGGCAGGTCAGCCAGAGCCCGGTGAGGTACACCCCGCTGGGCTGCAACAGGTACTGCCAGAACACATCCCAATTGAAATTCATCGCAGGTGCGCCTCAGTCGAGTGTGTCGCTGCTGACATGCCACTTGTTCAGCAACTGCACGTAACTGCCATCGCTGCGCATGTCGCTGATCACCTGCTGCACGGCGGCAGTCAGTTGCGGATCGTCCTTGCGCATGCCCAGGCCGGTGAGGATTCGGCTGAAGGCCGGCACCCCTTCCTGGAACAGGTCCGGGGCCATCGCGGCGTAGTAACCGGCAGTTTCCACGGTGGTGCCGTAAGCGTCGACCTGGCTGATACGCAAGGCCTGGAAGGCATCGGTGTCGGTGTTATAGACCACCAGTTTCATCGGTGGCTTGCCGGCCTTGGTCAGGCTTTCGTTCTGGGTATCCAGCAGAGTCTTGATCGTGGAACCGTTGAGCACCGCCACCTTGTGACCGGACAAATCATCCAGCGCCTTGATGCCCTTGGGGTTGCCCTTGGGCACCACCACCGACTGGCTGGAATACATGTAGTTGACGATGTCGATTACCTGTCGCCGCTCGGGTTTGTCGAACAACTGGTCGACGATCATGTCGCACTGTTGAGCGAGCAACGCCGGTACCAGACCGGAGAACGGAATCACCCGCCATTGCACCTGTTTGTCACCCAGGCGCTTGGCGATTTCCAGGCCCAGGTCGACAGTCAGCCCGCGAGGTTTCTGGGCTTCATCGAAGGACACCAGTGGCGGAGAATCCATCCCCGAGCAGTAGGTGAGTTTATCGACCTTCTGCAAGCGCTCCGGCACCTGAGGCGCGGCGGCGGCCCATTGTGTACAGAGGCCGAGGGAGACGGCGACCAGCAAGGCGCGGCGTTTATGCATGACCAGACACTCCAGTTCGTTGATTAACGGGGCAGGACTCAAAGTCAAAACATGGGCGGGCTTGGGCCCGCTCCTATTATTTTTCGGATTGCAGAAACTGAATCAGCGCCGGCACGGTGCCTTCGATGTGCTCGCGCACCACGACTTCGGCGCGGGCGGCATCACCGGCGCGAATCGCGTCGAGGATCACCGCGTGTTCCTGGCGCGCGCTGAGGGGTTTTTCACCGTGCTGCAACCACAACCGCATGGGCGCCTCGACCAGCGAGTAAAGCGCCGAAATCTGCTTCATCAAGCGCGGGCGACCACTGAGGCTGCACAGGTATTCGTGGAAGGCGCGGTGCCGGCTGACCCACTCGGCGCTTTCGTCGCGGTAGTCGTCCATCTCGTCCAGCAAGCGCTCCAAGGCGGCCAACTGGCGCTCGCCGATGCGGCTGACCGCGACGCGCACCGCCAGCCCTTCGAGGGCGCTGCGCATTTCGAACACTTCATGCAACTCATCGATATCCAGGCCGCTGACGATGGCGCCACGGTTGGGGCGCAGGGTCACCAGGCCCTGGGCATCCAGGCGGCGAAACGCTTCGCGCACCGGCATGCGGCTCATGCCGATCTCACTGGCGATGTCCTCGGCGATCAGACGGTCGCCCTTGCGGTAGCGGCCACCACAAATGGCGTCGAGCAGGAAGTTGTAGGCCTCCTCCTCGGCGGTCAAGGGCTGACGGTCAACGTAAGCGGGGGCAAATTGCATCGGCAACACCTTTTGAATTTTTGTATCCAATTATCCACGAATGCAAAAAAGCAGGATGCGTGCCAACTGTTTGGGCGGCGTGCCAAGTGATTGATTCGGATGCAATAGGTGGGAAATGTCGGCGAGCGCGGGGAAAGCTTGCGTAGGAAGTTGCTACCTAATGGCTCAGAAAACGCCCCATCAGTGGGCGGAAGTAACAGGCGGTGGACATAACCTTAGCTGTTGATGTTCTTATTCCTTGCGCCCGGTGACGCGTAACACGCGGGATTTTCACGCGCACTGACCGGATGGCTCGGCCGAATAAATGATGGTTTGTTCGCTGTTTTCAGCGACAGCCTGCCGGGTGAAGTAGGTGTCACCTTCGTCGGTCAGGATCTCGTAGTCGACTTTGCGGGTGGCGCTGGCGTGTTTGATGATTTTCAGCACGCGCTGGAATTTCACGCTTTGCGTGCCGTTCTGGTTGGGCCCGGTGAGTACGCTGACACTTTGGAACCAGCCCGCGTGTTTCTTGTTGCTCACCAGTGCGCTGGTCATCGCCTCGAACCGCTCCAGCCGGGTGAAGCCCCACAGCGTCTGCTCCTCAACTGTTGCATCCGGCGTGGCAGCGCCGGTAAATACAAACAGATTGATCGCCGGGCTGTCTTCGCAAAAGAAGTCGTATGGGACTAGACCGTCGACCATTTTTCGGCCGGACACGAAACCCTTTTTATGTACCTGAAACATCGCCACCTCCACTCAATCAATGGCATCACCAAGGCATCAAGTCTAAGGAGGCACGGCGTACAGGGCCGTCAAGCCAATGTAATATCGTGTAAAGATCGCGCGTTGTGCAGGTTGACTTCCACGGTCAGCCCGCCGCCCGGCTCGTTGCGCGCCACGATGCTGCCGCCGTGCATTTGCACAGCCCTTGCGGCGATGGCCAGACCCAGGCCGAAACCGACGCTGGCGTCTCCTACGCCACGCTCGAATGGGTGGAAGATGCTTTGCAGCCGGTCGATTGCGACGCCCGGCCCCTGGTCCGTAATCCGCACCTTGAGGCGGTTGCCATCCGTGCTGACCTGGGTCGACACCCGCACGCTGGAGTCCGGCCGGGTGTAGCGAACGGCGTTGCGAATCACATTCTCGAAGCAGCGGTACAACAACTCGCCGCTGACACAGGCGATAAACGGCGGGCACGCCTGCAGGTGGACGTGACAGCCTTTGAGTCCGGCCTCGAACTGCGCATCTTCGACAATCATCGCCAACAATTCGACGATATCCACAGACTCACGCTCAATACTTTCGGGGCGTCCTTGCAGGCGTGCCAGGGTCAACAAGGCTTCAATCAGTGTGTCCATGCGCTCGGATTCGCGCTCGATGCGTTCGAGCATTTCCAGGCGGGCTGAATCCTGGCGCAACAGCCCGATAGCCGCCTGCATACGTGTCAGCGGTGAGCGCAGTTCATGGGAGATGTCGTGTAATAAGTGTTGCTGGGCCTCCACCATCACCTTCAACTGGTTGGCCATGCGGTCACAGTCTTCGGCCAGGTCGACAATTTCATCGCGGCGCTTGCCCATGGCGGGCTTGACCCGAGTTTCGAAGCGCCCTTGGGCGACGTCGCTCATCGCCCGTCGCAGGTAAGCCAGCGGCCAGGCCAGGTAGTAGGCCATGTAGCCGCTGAACAGCGCACTCATCACCGTGCCGATGATCAGCGGGATCTGATGCCAGGGCCTGCCGGGAGGGTTACCGGGTGCATGGGTGGAGCGGATCGACAGCGCCAGGCCCTCCTTGCTGATGACCGATCGCTCATAGACCGGCTGCGCAACAGGCGACCCCACCAGCAATCGGCCGGTATTGTCATAGACGCCAATGGCCTCATCCGGCGGACGCTCCCATACCGTCAAAAGCTGGCCGGCCGCTTCGACACCGAATTGCTGCAGCAGCTTTGCTTCACTCGCCAGGATGGCTTCGATGTGCGGGTCATTCGGCCGCAAACGGTTCAGTTCAAGAATGCCGATCCCCACCAGAAACGTCAGGGTGGTGGCCAACCAAAAGGCCAGGAACAGTTTCCAGAACAGCAGGCTGGGCTTGGTCATTCGGCAATCAACAGGTAACCGAGGCCTCGCACGCTCTGGATCCAAGCCTTGGTATCCGGGCGTGGTCCCAGTTTTTGCCGGATGCTGCTGATATGCACGTCGATGCGCCGGTCATAGCGGGTCAACGGGCAGCCCAAGGCGTTGAGCGACAGGTCCTTTTTGCTCACCACCTGGCCAGCGCTGCGGGCCAGCTCTTCCAACAGGCTGAACTCGGTGCTGGTCACGCCGAGCTCAACACCTTTCCACAGGGCCTGGCGCTTGCCGGGCCATAACACCAACGAACCGGTCTTGATCACTTCCGTGGTTGGCTGGTCCACCGGCTGCACCCTGCGCATGATGGCGCGCAGGCGTGCAACCAACTCGCCGGGAGAGCTGGGCTTGGGCACATAATCATCGGCGCCGAGCTCCAGGCCGGTGATGCGGTCGATGTTGTCGCCACGGGCGGTGAGCAATACCACGGGCACCTGGCTGACGGCGCGGATGCGCCTGAGCACTTCAATGCCCGAGCGCTGCGGCAACATGACGTCCAACACCACAATGCTGTAGCGCCCGGAAAGCGCCTGGACCTCACCCTCCTCGCCCGTGTGCACGGCCGTCGCCTCAAAGCCTTCACGCTCCAGGTATTGGCTCAGCAGTCCAGTCAATTCCTGGTCGTCGTCGACTAACAGTACGGAGATCATCGCGGGCTCATCAGTGGGTAGTTGCGCATTATCGGCCGTGCACCTCGCAGCGTCATTGTTTCAGCCCAACCTTTACCTAACTTGACACTTGGTTAACCGCACCAAACGCCCCGCGCTCTTATGCTGGATCTTCACCGGTCCGGCCGCGGTGTGACGACTCGTCTGCGGCGAGTTATCCAAGCGCGCCGGCGCTGCTTGTCGATGTGTTCTGGAAAAGATCTTGATGAATTTTTCGCGCCTGCTCTGCTCGGTTGCGCTGCTACTCAATGCCACACTGACACTCGCCCAAGACTTCAAAATCTCGGATATTCGAATCAACGGCCTGCAACGGGTGTCTGCGGGCAGCGTATTCGGAGCATTGCCGTTGAACGTCGGCGACGAAGCGAATGACCGACGCCTGGTGGACGCCACCCGTGCGCTGTTCAAGACCGGGTTCTTCCAGGACATTCAATTGAGCCACGACGGCGATGTGCTGATCATCAATGTAGTCGAGCGCCCTTCGGTTGCCAGTATCGAGTTCGAGGGCAACAAGGCCATCTCCACGGATGATCTGATGAAGGGCATGAAGCAGTCAGGTCTCGCCGAGGGCGAAATTTTCCAGCGCGCCACCCTCGAAGGTGTGCGCAACGAGTTGCAACGCCAATACGTCGCCCAAGGTCGTTACTCAGCCTCAGTGGACACTGAGGTAGTTGCCCAGCCGCGCAATCGTGTGGGCTTGAAGATCAAGATCGATGAAGGACAAGTCGCGGCGATCCAGCACATCAACGTGGTGGGCAACACGGTGTTCCCCGACGACGCGCTGATCGACCAATTCACCCTCAAGACCAGCAACTGGCTGTCGTTTTTCAAGAACGATGACAAATATGCACGCGAGAAACTGACCGGCGATCTTGAGCGGTTGCGCTCGTACTACCTGGATCGCGGCTATATCAATATGGATATCACCTCGACCCAGGTGTCCATGACCCCGGACAAAAAGCACGTCTACATCACCGTGAACATTCAAGAAGGCCAGAAATACACGGTGCGCGAGGTGAAACTCAGTGGCGCGCTGAAAGTGCCCGAGGAGCAGGTCAACGCCCTGCTACTGGTGCAGAAGGGCCAGGTGTTCTCGCGCAAATTGATGACCACTACCTCAGAGCTGATCACCCGTCGCCTGGGCAACGAAGGCTATACGTTCGCCAACGTTACCGGCGTGCCGCAGACTCATGAGGAGGATCACACGGTGGACGTCACCTTCACCGTCGACCCTGGCAAGCGGGCTTACGTCAATCGCATCAATTTCCGCGGAAATACCAAGACTGACGACCAGGTACTGCGCCGCGAGATGCGTCAGATGGAAGGTGGCTGGGCGTCGACCTACCTGATTGACCAGTCCAAGGTTCGTCTCGATCGCTTGGGGTTCTTCAAGGAGGTTAACGTTGAGACACCGGCAGTGGCGGGAGTCGATGACCAACTGGATGTGAACTACGCCGTGGAAGAACAAGCCTCCGGCTCGATCACCGCCAGTGTCGGTTTCGCCCAGAGCGCGGGCCTGATCCTGGGTGGTTCGATTACCCAGAACAACTTCCTCGGCACCGGCAATTACGCCAGCCTGGGGTTGACCCGCTCGTCCTACCAAAGCAAGTACAACATCGGCTTTACCGACCCCTACTTCACCACGGACGGGGTGAGCCTGGGTTACAACGCCTTCTACAGCAAGACCGATTACAACAAGTACTACGATGACGGCGTTTCGTACTACTCCATCAATAGTTTTGGCCTTGGCACCACGCTCGGCTACCCGATCAACGAAACCTCAAGATTGAGTTTTGGCCTGACGGCGCAACACGACAGCATCGAACCGGGCACCTACAGCGCCGACGAGATCTACGACTTTATCGAACGCGAAGGCAAGGAATTCACCAACTACAAGGCCAACGTAGGCTGGTCGGAATCAACACTGAACAAAGGCGTATTGGCCTCCCGGGGACACTCGCAGAACCTCAACCTGATGGTGACGGTGCCGGGCAGCTCTCTGAGCTTCTACAAACTCGATTATTCCGGGCAGACCTACATGCCCGTCAGCAACAACACGACCCTGCGTTTCCATACCAAGCTCGGCTACGGCAACGGCTATGGTTCGACGGACGGCCTACCGTTCTACGAAACCTATACCGCGGGCGGCGAAGGCTCGGTGCGCGGCTTTGAAAGCGGCACCCTCGGCCCACGCAACACCCCGGCTACCGGGGCTTATGCGAGCGCCGGGCAAGCGTATTACTCGGACCGGACCACTGAGGCGTTGGGCGGCAACATCCTGATCACCGGTGGCGCGGAATACCTGTTCCCGGTGCCGTTCATCAAGGACAACAAATCCGTGCGCACCTCAGTGTTCTGGGATGTGGGTACGGTTTATTCGGACAAGTGCTATCTCAGCACGACACAGGGCTGTGGCGGCGTGGATTTGAGCCAGATGGCCAGTTCAGTGGGGGTCGGCGTGACGTGGTACAGCCCGTTGGGGCCGCTGAGTGTGAACTTGGCGTATCCGATTCGAACGCCTGAGAATGCGGATAAACAGATATTTCAGTTTTCCATGGGACAGACGTTTTGATTGTGTGCGAGCCGGCTGCAGAGTTGGCACCGACCAGGCCCCTGCAAGAGATTCCGAGCTGATCGCTAGAAGCTGTATCTGACACATCGCGGCAGACAGTCCAGTTTTTCGTGAAGATAGATATGCAGTTTTTTCAGACATGAAAAAGCCCAACCGTTTCAGGTTGGGCTAAGTCATTCAAAAATATGGTCGGGACGGAGTGATTCGAACACTCGACCCCTAGCACCCCATGCTAGTGCGCTACCGGACTGCGCTACGCCCCGACTAGGCGTGTTACTGGGTTCGCTTCTTAACGAAGCGATCCGGAATATACCGCAAGCTTTTGAAATGTGGAAGTATTTTAAAAGCCGGGATTATTTCTTCAGAACCACCAGCACATCTTCGAGTTCCGAGATCATCTGGCGGATCAGTTGCTTGTATTGGGTGGTGTCGTCTTTGGCTTCGTCACCGGACATACGCTGGCGCGCGCCACTGATGGTGAACCCCTGATCGTACAGCAACGCGCGGATCTGTCGGATCATCAGCACATCCTGGCGCTGATAATACCGACGGTTCCCGGTGCGTTTGACGGGGTTGAGTTGAGGAAACTCCTGCTCCCAATAGCGCAGCACGTGCGGTTTGACCGCACAGAGCTCGCTGACTTCACCAATGGTGAAGTAGCGTTTGCCTGGGATGACGGGTAGCTCGTCGTTATGACTTGGTTCCAGCATAAGCCTCAACTCGGGCCTTCAACTTCTGCCCTGGACGAAAGGTGACCACACGGCGAGCCGTGATCGGGATTTCTTCTCCCGTTTTTGGATTGCGGCCAGGCCGCTGGCGTTTGTCCCGCAGGTCAAAATTGCCGAAACCGGACAATTTGACCTGCTCGTTGTCTTCCAGAGCGTGCCTGATTTCTTCAAAAAACAACTCGACCAATTCCTTGGCCTCGCGCTTGTTCAGACCCAACTCTTCGTACAGACGTTCCGCCATCTCAGCTTTCGTCAAAGCCCCCATACGTCACTTCCTTAACGTGGCGTTCAACCTTTGTTCGAGCGAGGTGAGGATATTTTGTGTCGTGGTATTCACCTCATCGTCATTAAGAGTGCGCGATGGATGCTGCCAGGTCAAGCCAACTGCAAGGCTTTTTCTATGCGGATCAATACCTTTACCTTGATAAACGTCAAATAGCCTGAGGTCTGTCAGCCATTCCCCTGCATTTTCACGGATTACATCCAGAACAGCAGTGGCGGCGACTTCACGGTCGGCGATCAGGGCCAGGTCACGACGCACTTCAGGGAAGCGCGACAACTCGCTGAATTTAGGCATTTTGCCCGATGCAACTTCAGCCAAGACTAGCTCAAAAACGAAGACTGGGCGGTCGAGACCAAGGGTTTTCGACAGCTCTGGGTGGATAGCACCGACGAAGCCCACCAGGCGACCTTCACGCTCAATACGTGCAGTCTGGCCTGGGTGCAACGCCGGATGGCTGCCTGGTACAAACGCGAAGTCGTCCAGTGCACCGGCAAAGCCCAACACCGCTTCCACGTCAGCTTTAACGTCGAAGAAGTCCACCACATCGCGACCCTGCGCCCAACCTTCCGGCAGACGGCTACCGCACACTACGCCCGCCAGCATCGGCTCTTGCTTCAGGCCGTCGAGTTGGCCGACAAAACGCAGGCCGCTTTCGAACATACGTACGCGATCTTGCTGACGGTTCAGGTTGTGAGACAGCGCTTTCACCAGACCCGGCCACAGCGACGAACGCATGGCAGCCATGTCGTTGGAGATTGGGTTGGCCAACAGCAACGGCTCAACGCCCGGATTGAACAGTTCGAATTGCTTAGGATCGATGAAGCTATAGGTCACTGCTTCTTGATAACCACGGGCAACCAGCAGACGGCGCAGTTCAGGCAGGTGCGCACGCGCCTCGGCCTTGGGTTGCGGCGCCAGGCGCGCTTGCGGGTAACGAACCGGCAGGCGGTTGTAGCCGTACAAACGGGCCAGTTCTTCGATCAGGTCAACTTCCAGGCTGATATCGAAACGGTGGCTTGGCACCTCAACGTGCCACTGCCCTGCCCCACCTGCGGTAATACCCAGGCCGAGAGCTGACAACAGTTGCTCGATTTCAGCAGGATCGATCACTAGACCGAGCATTTGCTCAACGCTTTTGGCGCGCAGGGTGATCGGTGCAACGGATGGCAGGTACTGCTCACTGACGGTTTCGGTGATCGGGCCGGCTTCGCCACCGGTGATTTCCAGCAGCAGGCCAGTAGCGCGCTCCATGGCTTCACGGGCCAGCTTCCAGTCAACGCCACGCTCGTAGCGGTGCGAAGCATCCGTGTGCAGGCCATAAGAGCGGGCCTTGCCAGCGATTGCGATCTGGTCGAAGAACGCGCTCTCAAGGAAAATGTCACGCGTGGTTGCAGATACGCCGCTATGCTCGCCCCCCATCACGCCGGCAATCGCCAGGGCGCGGGAATGGTCAGCGATCACCAAGGTATCGGCGCGCAGGGTAACTTCCTGGCCGTCGAGCAGCACCAGCTTCTCGCCTTCTTCAGCCATACGAACACGAATGCCGCCGTTGATCTCGGCAAGATCGAAAGCATGCAGAGGCTGGCCCAGCTCAAGCATCACGTAGTTGGTGATGTCGACAGCAGCATCGATGCTGCGCACGTCGGCGCGACGCAGGCGTTCAACCATCCACAGTGGTGTTGGTTTGGACAGGTCGACGTTACGGATCACCCGACCCAGGTAACGTGGGCAAGCATTGGGGGCCAACACGTCAATAGGACGTACTTCGTCGTGCACCGCCGCCACGGAGATAACCACTGGACGGGTGACGGGAGCGTTGTACAGCGCGCCCACTTCACGGGCCAGGCCAGCCAGGGACAGGCAGTCGCCGCGGTTCGGGGTCAGGTCGACCTCGATGCTGGCGTCTTCCAGTTCCAGGTAGACACGGATGTCCTGACCTACCGGTGCATCGACCGGCAGTTCCATCAGGCCATCGTTGCCCTCACCTACCTGCAGTTCAGCCTGGGAGCACAACATACCGTTGGACTCGACGCCGCGCAGCTTGGCCTTCTTGATCTTGAAGTCGCCTGGCAGTTCGGCGCCGATCATGGCGAACGGAATCTTCAGGCCCGGGCGCACGTTAGGCGCTCCGCACACGACCTGGAAGGTTTCTGAGCCATTGCTGACCTGACACACACGCAATTTATCGGCATCCGGGTGCTGTTCGGTGCTCAGCACCTCGCCCACGACCACGCCACTGAAAACACCGGCGGCCGGCGTAACGCTATCGACCTCAAGACCGGCCATCGACAGACGAGCAACCAGCTCGTCGCGATCTACCTGCGGGCTTACCCAGCCGCGCAGCCATTGTTCACTGAATTTCATCCTGCTCTCCTAAAGATTCGTTACGACTAGCGAAATTGCGCGAGGAACCGCAAGTCGTTGTCGAAGAACAGACGCAAGTCGTTCACGCCGTAACGCAGCATGGCCAGACGCTCAACGCCCATGCCGAAGGCAAAGCCCGAAAACTCTTCCGGATCGATCCCGGACATGCGCAGCACGTTGGGGTGAACCATCCCGCAACCCATCACTTCCAGCCACCCGGTCTGTTTGCAGACGCGGCAGCCTTTGCCGCTGCACATCACGCATTCCATGTCGACTTCAGCGGATGGCTCAGTGAACGGGAAGAACGATGGACGGAAACGTACCGCCAGCTCTTTCTCGAAGAACACGCGAAGGAACTCTTCGATGGTGCCTTTGAGGTCGGCGAAGTTGATATCGCGATCGACCAGCAGGCCTTCGACCTGGTGGAACATCGGCGAATGGGTGATATCCGAGTCGCTACGGTACACACGGCCAGGGCAGACGATGCGGATCGGCGGCTTGTTCGCTTCCATGGTGCGGACCTGTACCGGCGAGGTATGGGTGCGCAACAGCATGTTCGCGTTGAAATAGAAGGTGTCGTGCATCGACCGGGCCGGGTGATGGCCTGGGATGTTGAGCGCCTCGAAGTTGTGATAATCGTCTTCGACCTCAGGGCCTTCGGCAATGCCATAGCCAATGTGGGTGAAGAACTGCTCGATACGTTCCAGAGTCCGAGTAATCGGATGCAGGCCGCCCGAGGTCTGGCCACGGCCAGGCAGGGTCACGTCAATGGACTCGGCGGCGAGCTTGGCCGCAAGATCGGCCTCCTCGAGCGACGCCTTGCGCGCATTGAGAACCTCTGTGACACGTTCCTTGGCGACGTTGATCAGCGCACCGACTTGCGGTCGCTCTTCGGCCGGCAAATTCCCCAGGGTCTTCATCACCTGAGTCAATTCACCCTTTTTGCCAAGGTAGTGAACCCGGATTTGCTCCAGGGCATTGATATCTTCAGCGCTTTGCACAGCCTCAAGAGCTTGAGCGACGAGCGCGTCCAGGTTTTCCATGTACAGACTCCAGATACAAAATAGGGGAAGAGCTTGAAGGCTCTTCCCCTATTTAAGACGTTTACCACCTTGGGCTACAGGAGCAGCCCAGGGTGACTGTCGGGGGTACTTAAGCCAAGGTGGCTTTAGCTTTCTCGACAATCGCAGCAAACACCGCTTTTTCGTTCACGGCCAGTTCAGCCAGAACCTTACGGTCGATTTCGATGGACGCTTTTTTCAGGCCAGCGATGAAACGGCTGTAGGACAGACCGTTAACACGTGCACCAGCGTTGATACGAGCGATCCACAGAGCGCGGAACTGACGTTTTTTCTGACGACGGTCGCGGTAGGCGTATTGGCCAGCCTTGATTACCGCTTGCTTGGCAACACGGAATACGCGTGAACGCGCGCCGTAGTAGCCTTTAGCAAGTTTCAGAATTTTTTTGTGACGTTTACGGGCAATGACGCCACGCTTTACACGAGCCATGAGTTACTTCCTCTATTCTTGACTAAAATTAACGAAGGCGCAGCATGCGCTCGACTTTTGCCACGTCAGACGGATGCAGCAAGCTGCTACCGCGCAGTTGACGCTTACGCTTGGTCGACATTTTGGTCAGGATGTGGCTCTTGAAAGCGTGCTTGTGCTTGATACCGTTAGCAGTTTTCAGAAACCGCTTAGCAGCACCACTTTTAGTTTTCATCTTTGGCATGTTCGGTACTCCGCATTCAGTTGATAAACATAATCAGAAGGCCTGCCGTGCCCTATTGATTACTTCTTCTTTTTCGGGGCGATGACCATAATAAGCTGGCGTCCTTCCATCTTAGGATGCTGTTCGACCGAACCGTACTCGAGCAGGTCAGCTTCAACCCGCTTGAGGAGTTCCATCCCCAGCTCCTGGTGCGCCATCTCACGGCCGCGGAATCGCAAGGATACCTTGGCCCTGTCCCCATCACTCAGGAAACGTACCAGGTTGCGCAGTTTTACCTGGTAATCCCCTTCCTCCGTCCCTGGACGAAACTTGATTTCTTTTACTTGAATCTGCTTCTGGTTCTTCTTCGCTGCGGCAACCTGCTTCTTCTTTTCGAAGATCGACTTGCCGTAGTCCATCACCCGGCAAACGGGTGGGATTGCATCAGCGGAGATTTCCACCAGGTCCAATTTGGACTCTTCAGCAATACGAAGCGCTTCATCAATCGAGACGATGCCAATCTGCTCGCCGTCAGCGCCAATTAACCGAACCTCGCGTGCCGAGATATTCTCGTTGATCGGGGCTTTCGGTGCAGCTCGTTTATCTTGTCTCATTTCACGCTTAATAATAATTACTCCGAATCTGGGCGACCACGCCGGGAAACCGCTTGCGCGAGGAACTCAGCGAACTGGGCGACGGGCATCGAGCCCAGGTCAGCACCTTCACGAGTACGCACAGCGACAGTCTGCATCTCGACTTCCCGATCTCCGATAACCAAAAGATAGGGAACCTTGAGCAAAGTATGCTCGCGGATTTTAAAGCCGATCTTTTCATTTCTCAAGTCGGACTTGGCACGAAATCCGCTTTCGTTGAGAGTTTTTTCAACTTCAGCGGCAAAATCTGCCTGTTTATCAGTGATATTCATGATCACTGCCTGGGTCGGAGCCAGCCACGCAGGGAACGCACCCTCGTAGTGCTCGATCAGGATCCCGACGAACCGTTCGAACGAACCGAGGATCGCCCGGTGCAGCATAACCGGGTGTTTACGGCTGTTATCTTCGGAGACGTATTCGGCTCCCAGACGGATCGGCAGGTTAAAATCGAGCTGCAGGGTACCACACTGCCAGACACGGCCTAGGCAATCTTTCAGTGAGAACTCGATCTTCGGACCGTAGAACGCACCCTCCCCCGGCTGCAGATCGTACGCAAGCCCCGCACTGTCCAGCGCAGCGGCCAGTGCAGCTTCGGCGCGATCCCACAGCTCGTCGGAGCCGACGCGTTTTTCCGGACGAGTGGACAGTTTCATTTCGACTTCGGTAAAGCCGAAATCGCGATAAACGTCCATGGTCAGCTTGATGAACGCAGCGGATTCAGCCTGCATCTGCTCTTCTGTGCAGAAGATGTGGGCGTCATCCTGAGTGAAGCCGCGCACGCGCATGATGCCGTGCAGAGCACCCGATGGCTCGTTACGGTGACAGGCACCAAACTCGGCCAAGCGCATCGGCAACTCGCGGTAGCTCTTCAGGCCTTGGTTGAACACCTGCACGTGACATGGGCAGTTCATTGGCTTGATGGCGTAGTCGCGGTTTTCCGACTGAGTGGTGAACATATTGTCGGCGTAGTTGGCCCAGTGCCCGGATTTCTCCCATAGGCTGCGATCAACAACCTGCGGAGTCTTGATTTCCAGGTAGCCGTTTTCACGCTGTACCTTGCGCATGTACTGCTCGAGCACCTGGTACAGGGTCCAGCCGTTCGGGTGCCAGAACACCATGCCCGGCGCTTCTTCCTGGAGGTGAAACAGGTTCAGGCGCTTGCCGATCTTGCGATGGTCGCGCTTCTCGGCTTCTTCGATGCGCTGGATGTAGGCGGCCAGTTGCTTTTTGTCAGCCCAGGCAGTGCCGTAGATCCGCTGCAGTTGCTCGTTCTTCGCATCGCCGCGCCAGTAGGCACCGGACAGCTTGGTCAGTTTGAACGACTTGAGGAAGCGCGTGTTCGGCACGTGCGGGCCACGGCACATGTCGACATATTCTTCGTGGTAGTACAGGCCCATGGCCTGCTCATCCGGCATGTCTTCCACCAGACGCAGCTTGTAGTCCTCACCACGAGCAGTGAATACGTCGATCACTTCGGCGCGCGGAGTGACCTTCTTGATTACGTCGTAATCTTTTTCGATCAGCGCGTGCATGCGCTGCTCGATAGCCGCCAGGTCGTCCGGAGTGAAAGGACGCTCGTAGGCGATATCGTAATAGAAGCCTTCATCGATGACCGGGCCGATCACCATTTTCGCGGTTGGGTACAGTTGTTTGACCGCGTGGCCAATCAAGTGCGCGCAAGAGTGGCGAATGATCTCCAGCCCCTCTTGATCCTTGGGCGTAATGATTTGCAGGCTGGCATCGGTGGTGATCAGGTCGCTGGCGTCAACCAGCTTGCCGTCGACTTTGCCGGCCACGGTGGCTTTGGCCAGGCCCGCACCAATGGATGCAGCGACCTCGGCTACGGAAACCGAATGATCAAATGAACGTTGACTGCCGTCGGGAAGAGTAATAGTTGGCATGGCGCCTCCTCTCCTAGTGGTGACCCCTACCAAAGGTCACGTGGGTTGGGATGAGCCAGTACAAGATCCAATACCAGGCCGTTCAGTGATGAACGCCTGCCTTACAGCGGCAGGAGCCTTTCGGCCAACCGATAATCGAACCAGAGTGACTGGAGTGAGCTAAACATAACGTGGCAAGGCGGCATATGGCACGCCTGGAAATTGCCAAGCGCAAGATGCTAGCACAGATGAACGGTCATCGTGCTGGCGCCACCTTATGTAAGGACAAATTCCAGGTTTTATAACCCCGAAAGTGAACTTGGGCTGTACGCCGAGCCTCAAACCCGCTGAAAATCGCTGTTCGTCCTCGAATCAAAGGAGCACTTCATGATGCGTTTTACCTCGACCCTCGCTCTCGCCGCTTCCCTGACCCTCCTTTCCCTCGGCGCGCAAGCCGCAGCACCGTCAAACTGGCCAGCCGGTGCACGCGACAGTTTCGTCAAAGATTGCAGTGCAGCCGCCCAACAAAGCGTTGATGCCAAAACTGCCAAAGACCATTGCGAATGCGGCGCCGACAAGATCAACGCCGAATTGAGCACTGCGGAAATCAAGGAACTCATGACCAACCAGAACGCCAGCCCGGAGCTTAAAAACAAAGCAGTTTCGGCTATTTCGTCCTGCAAAGTCGTGAAGAAAAACTAATATCGGCCACTGATCAGACGGCTATTTTGCTGAAAAAACAGCCTCAAACCTGCCATTTCTCACAAATTACGCAGCTTTTACGGCTTTTTTTACTAGCTTAGATTTTGCACCAAAGCCCCGTAAAACGGGGCTTTCAGCCGGTCAGAGCACTAAATGTAGCGCTATTGATTAGCAAACAATGCCTTGGGGGGGCTCCCAAGCCGAACATTTCGACTATGATAGCCCGGTGTGCCCAGTTGGCCTGAGCAGCACAGCACTACTGAAAATATATGTTTCTTGGAGATACACCATGTCTAATCGCCAAACCGGCACCGTTAAATGGTTCAACGATGAAAAAGGCTTCGGCTTCATCACTCCTCAAGGTGGCGGTGACGACCTGTTCGTACACTTCAAAGCTATCGAAAGCGACGGTTTCAAAAGCCTGAAAGAAGGCCAAACCGTTTCCTTCGTGGCTGAGAAAGGCCAAAAGGGTATGCAAGCTGCACAGGTTCGCCCAGAGTAATTTCTGCGCCGATCTAAAAAACCCCGTCCATGTGACGGGGTTTTTTATGGGTGAAGCAAAAGCCGGAAGACTATCAGCCGCAGTTGACTCGCGTGATCACCAGATTGTCATCAGTGTTCAGGTTCAGGCGGTCGGAGCGGTACTCCAGCGTGATCATGTCATTGGGCTTGAGGATCCGCGCATTCTGCGCCCCGGCACGGGTACGCGCCTGGTCCAGCAACTGGGGAGAGGCTTTCTGGCCGATTGCGAACTCGGCAGCCTTCGACTCACAGCGGCTATGAGCAGCGTCAGCAACGGTAGCGTCTTTGCCTGGCTCAGGGGCACCCGGGGTGCTGCAACCCGCCAACGCGAGTGCTGCCAATAAAGTACCGAATGATGCGAGCTTCCAAGGCATGAAGCCTCCTATGATAAAAAATGGAAAGAGATCGTGCGACAGCGGTAAGGCGGATTGGTTTCAAGACGTAAACCGCCAATGGGCAAGTCTGCCTGACTCTCGACCGGCATTTGTTCGGTCAATCGTCACCAGATATGAACGTACTCAGTAGATGTCGATGTAGTCAAACGGTGGCGTTGGCCAGTTCTGCTTCAGGGCATTGAATATCTGCGTCACCCAGACTTCATCGCTTGCCGCCACGTTACCGACATAACCTGACCCTTTGGCCCAGGTTTCCAGGCGAAACAACAGCCCATCGATCTCCACGCCCCCCACGGTCTTCCCGGAGGAGATGTAAGCAATACCGGTCTTGGTCACCCGCAACTGGGTATGTTCGTCATCACTGGCACTGGCGAGCAGTTGGCGCACGGCGGCCAACGTAAGGTTCTCGGGGTTATTCAAATCGATCTGCACGCGGTGTTTCCCGGCAATTAGACAGAACGCCAGTGTCGCACACCCCCCCTTCATTCCTAAGTAGCAGTGCCAAATGCGGCGCAAAATGGTTAACTGAGCCCGCAATAACCGCTTTCCAGCGCACTACCCAGCCTTTCAGACTCGTGAGCCTCCATGACCACCGTAACCCTCCAAGCCGACATCAAAGCCAAGTGGCCCCAAGGGCAAAGTTCCTACAGCCCCGGAAGCCCGGAGGAGCTGGCAATCATTGGTATCGACCTGCTGGTCAAAGAACTCGGCACTCAGGCCGCGCAAGCGTTTATCGGCCAGGTATTTGAAAAATACCCAGCCGACCACATGGGGGCACACGACCCCGAACGCGAATAAGAACCGGCCGGCGAGCGCCGACCGGCAAACACATTACTTCAGGCGCGCCAAGCGCTCAGTGAGCAGATCGAAGAAACCCTGGGCGTCGCCATTTTCAACCCAGAAAGCATTCTTCGGCTGTTTCAGACCGTCATACCAATCAACAATGGTCTGGCCAAAGGTCGGACCTTCACGGCTGTCCACTACCACATTAACCTCACGCCCACTGAACAATGCCGGCTTGAGCAGGTAGGCAATCACGGTGGCATCGTGTACCGGGCCGCCTGGAATGCCATAGTGCTCCATGTCGCCCTTGACGTATTCATTGAGAATGTCGCCAACCACCTTGCTCGCGTTGTTGTTAAGCGCTGCGATTTTCTTCAGGCGCGCTTCGCTGGTCAGAACCTTGTGGGTCACGTCCAGCGGCAGGTAAGTCAGTTTGACGCCACTTTTGAGCACGATTTCAGCCGCGATAGGGTCCGCGAACAGGTTGAACTCGGCCACCGGCGTAATGTTGCCGCCGTTGAAGTGCGCACCGCCCATCACCACCACTTCCTTGATGCCTTGGGTGATTTCCGGCGCTTGGGTCAACGCCAATGCCAGGTTGGTCTGTGGGCCGAGCATGGCAATGGTGATGCTATGGGGCTTGGCTGTACTCAGGGTCTTGATCAAGTAATCAACGGCATTGCCTTCGGCCAGGCCTTTTTTCGGCTCGTGCACGGTGACACCGGAAATACCTTCCTTACCGTGGATGTTTTCGGCATAGATCGGAGTACGCAGCATTGGTTTAGGCGCACCGGCGTATACCGGAATATCCTCACGCCCCGCCCACTCGCGGGCCAAGCGCGCATTGCGAGAAGTCTTGTCCAGTCGCACGTTACCGGCGACGGTAGTCAGCGCGCGAATGCTCAACTCCTCTGGGGAGGCCATGGCAAACAGCAAGGCCACCACGTCATCGGCACCCGGATCGGTGTCGATGATCAGGTCGATTTTTTCCGCCGCTTGGGCGCTGGCTGCAGTGAGTGCGGACAAAAGCAGGACACTCCGAAACAGGTTTTTCAGGGTTGGAAGACCACGTTGCATGAAACACTCCTTGTCGTAGGGAAACGTTAGAACGTTACGCCGGAGACCAGCGCGATGTTGCAGTAAGGCTGGCATTCGCCAGTGCGAACAACAGCGCGCGCCTTGCGGCTCAGTTGCTTGAACTCTTCATGACTGACCAAACGACGCTCGCCCAGGGCGGCTTGTTCGGTCAGCGTATTGAGGTCCGTCAGCGCCGGCGGCTGTTTGAGCAGGATTTCTTCCGCCAATACGTGGCTTTCCACCTGCATCTCGCTGAGCACAATGCGCAAGGTGCTGATGAAGTCCGGAATGCCCTGAGTCAACGCCAGGTCAATCAACTCGACGCCCGGCGGCACCGGCAGGCCGGCGTCGCCGATTACCAGGATGTCACCATGACCAAGGGACGCGATCACGCGCGACAGGGCGATATTGAGCAGCGGTGTCTTTTTCATGAGGGCACAAAACCTTGAACGTCGTGCAGCGTTGGAATAGAGGGTTGCGCACCGGCACGGGTGACCGACAACGCCGCCGCGACCTGACCAAACCGGATGGCCTCAGCTTCGCTCTTGCCATTGGCGAGCGCGGCCGCAAAACCACCAACAAAGGTGTCACCGGCAGCGGTGGTGTCCACTGCCTTGACCTTGGGCGCCACCAGATGCTCAAAGCCTTTGCCGTCGGCAAACAGGGCGCCCTGCGCGCCAAGCGTGATAATGACCTTGCCGGCACCAGCCTTGATCAATTGCGTCGCGGCGACCTTGGCACTGTCAAGGGAGTCGACTGTCACACCGCTCAGGGCCGAGGCTTCGCTTTCGTTAGGAATCAGGTAATCGACCGAGGCGTACCACTCGGCCGGCAAGGGCCCGCTGACCGGAGCAGGGTTCAGGATCACCGTCTTGCCCAGCTCACGACCGCGCTTGAGAGCATGGCCTACGGTAGCCATCGGCACTTCCAGTTGGCAGACAATTACGTCGGCTGCCTGCAACACCGCATCAGCAACCTGCAACGCAGCGGGCGTCAGCTCACCGTTGCTGCCGGCCACGATCACAATCGCATTCTGGCTGCTGTCATCTACCACTATCAGCGCCACGCCGCTGGAACCATCCACCGCGCTGACGGCCTGGCAATCGATGCCCTCCACCAGCAATGCATCGCGCAATTGCGTGCCGTAGGCGTCAGTGCCGACGCAACCGATCATCGCCACATCAGCTCCCAGGCGCGCCGAAGCCACGGCCTGGTTCGCGCCCTTCCCGCCGGGGACGGTGGAGAACGTTTGGCCAATCAGGGTCTCACCGGCGCGGGGCAGCCGACTGGCGCGGGTGACCAAGTCCATGTTCAAGCTGCCTACTACCACTACTTTTGCTGGCATACATCAGTACTCATCAATTCGGTTCAGCGGTATTGGGCAAACACACCGGCAAATGGCGCCGTTGACTCACGCAACACAATACTCGGCGTCACGATGCGTTGGTCGATCGGCAGTTGGGGTGTCGCAATTCGTCGCAGTAAAAGCTCAGCAGCCGTCTCGCCCAATTGCACGATCGACTGCCCGACCGTGGTCAACGCGGGGTAAACGTAACGACCCATTTGAATATCATCGAAACCGATCACCGACAGCTCGCCGGGCACCCGGATATTGCGTTCTGCGGCGGCGCGTAATACGCCGAAACCGATCATGTCGTTGCTGGCGAAAATCGCGCTGGGCGGGTTTTCCGACAGTAACCGCACCGCGGCAGCATAACCGCCGGTGCTGGTGAAGTCGCTTTCCTGGATGCGATTGGCCGCCACCTCCACGCCCGCCTCCCGCAGCGCGCGGTGATACCCCGCCAGACGCATTTGCGCCACGCGTGTATGGCCGGGGCCACCAATGCAGGCGATGTCCCGGTGCCCCAGCTCAAGCAAATGTCGGGTCGCCAGATAGGCGCCCTCCTCGTGATCGATGCGCACCAGGTCGACATCAATACCGTCCAGCGCCCGGTCAACAATCACCATGGGGGTGCGCACTGCACTCAAGCCAGCGGCAAGGCCACTGTCGTCGCCACCCACCGACGTCACGATTAAACCGTCGATGCGTTTCTCCAGTAACACTCGCAAGTAGCTGCGCTGCTTTTCAGCATTGTCGTCGGAGTTGCAGAGGATCACGCAATAGCCATTACGCTCGCAGTAATCCTCGATACCCCGAGCCAGTTCCGCGAAATACGGGTTGAGGCTGTTGGGCACCAGCAAGCCGATGGTGGCGGTGGTCTTGGCCTTGAGCGAGCGCGCAACCGCACTCGGCACATAATCCAGTTGCTTGATCGCCGCTTCAACCTTGATGCGTACCGGCTCACTGACCGGACGCGTGTTGTTCACCACATGAGACACGGTGGTGTAGGAAATACCCGCAAGCGCTGCCACATCCTTGATCGTTGCCATGGTTTAGCCTCGCCGACTGGCGCGCTGGCTGCGATAGGTGTCGAGCACCACGGCAATCACGATCACGGCACCGGTAATGATACGTTTAGTAGGTTCCGTAGCACCGATCTGCGCCAGGCCTGCTGCCAATACCGAAATAATCAACACACCGAAGAAGGTACTGATGACCGAGCCACGCCCACCCATCAGGCTGGTCCCGCCGATGACCACGGCTGCGATCACTTGCAGCTCAAGGCCGGAACCGGCGTTCGGGTCTGCCGCCTCCAGGCGTGAAATCTGGAACAGCGCCGCCACACCGGCCAACAGCCCCATCAGGCTAAACACCAGGATCTTGTACGGTTTGGGGTTGATCCCGGCCAGGCGCACAGCCTCTTCGTTAGTACCGATACCGATCAGGTAACGACCGAACACGGTACGGGTCAAGACCAACTGAGCGACGATAATTACCAGCAAGGCAATGATAAACGAGGGCGAAATCCCGAAGGCAACCGGGTTGGACAGCCAGGCAAATGAATCACCGATATAGGCGGTGCGAGAACCGGTCATCTGGTAAGCCACACCGCGGGCCATTTCCAGCACACCGAGGGACACGATAAACGACGGAATCCGCCAGGCCACCGTGATCGAACCGGTGATGGTGCCTGCCAATGCAGCGCAGCCCATGCCGAGCACGGCGGCCGGCAAGACGCTCCAACCCCAGCCGAGAATCGCCACGCTGACCGCCGACGCAGCCAATGCCAGCACCGAGCCCACCGACAGGTCGATACCGCCGATGATCAGAATGAAGGTCATGCCGACCGCCAGCACCATCAGGTCCGGGATCTGGTTGGCCAGGGTGCTGAAGGTGTCATAGGACAGGAAGTGATCACTCAACACTGAGAACAGTGCAATCATCGCCAGCAAGGCACCGGCCAACCCCAAATAGGTGCCCAGGCCGTAGAAGTTGCCGCCAGTTTTACCGGGGGAAGTTGTTGTTTTCATGGTGCATCCCTAAGCACTGCGTCGTTCAGCAGCGCATCACGTTTTTGATAGCCTGCAAAGGCGGCAGCGAGCAACTCGTCCTGGGTCCATTTGTCGCGCTCGAATGTCTCGATCAGGCGCCCGGCAGACAACACGCCGATTCGGTCGCAGATCAGCATCAATTCCCGCAAATCACTGGACACCACCACCAGCGCTTTGCCCTGGCGGGTCAATTCGCCGAGCAAGGCATAAATGTCGAACTTGGCACCGACGTCGATGCCCCGAGTCGGCTCATCAAACAACATCACAGCACAGTCGCGCTCCAGCCAGCGGCCAATCACGACTTTCTGCTGGTTACCGCCCGACAGCTCCGACACCAACTGCGCCGGGCTGGAACTACGGATGCGCATGGCATCAATCTGGCGTTTGGCCAAGGCGGTTTCGTCACGACCATTCACCACACCGCCACCGGAAATTTCCGGCATGTTGCCCAGGGCAATATTGGCGCTGATGGACTGAGTCAGCAGCAAGCCTTCGCCCTTGCGGTCCTCGGTGATCAGAGCGATCCCATGGCCGACAGCGTCTACCGGAGAACGAATACTGACGATCTGGGCCGGCGAGCCTAGGGCTACGGTGCCACTGTCCGCCAGGTCTGCACCAAAGATGAGGCGCAACAGTTCGGTGCGGCCTGCACCGATCAGGCCGGAGATACCGAAAATTTCGCCGGCACGCACTTCAAAAGACACGTCACGGACCTTGTCCGAGCGGGTCAACCCGCTCACCGTAAGGGCTGGACCACCGATTGTACGTGGCCCCAGGTCGATCTGTTCACCCAACTCGCGACCGACCATCAAGGTCACCAGTTGCTCGCTGTTGTAGTTGGCCATCGGCTCGACGCAGACCAGCTTGCCGTCGCGCAATACTGCAATGCGTTGGGCGACGCGGGCCAGCTCCTCCAACCGGTGTGAGATATAAATGATCGCCACGCCGCGGGCCTGCAGGCGCGTGATTTGTTCAAACAACATTTCGACTTCACGGGCAGTGAGCATGGCCGTGGGTTCGTCGAGAATCAGTACGTGGCAATCACCGATCAAGTTGCGTGCGATTTCAACCATCTGCTGATGACCGATGCCCAGGGTGCCGACGAGGGTGTCCGGGTCGATCGCATCCAGGCCGACTTGAGCCATGGCTTCAATCGCGGCGGTCCGCAGTTGCTTACGGCTGATCCAGCCACAGTGACTGGGCAAGTTATCCAGAAACAGGTTTTCGGCCACCGTCAGGGTGGGCAAGAGGTTGAGCTCCTGCATAACCATACGCACGCCCAGCTCTTCAGCCTGGGTGCGGCTGCCCGGACGATAATCCTGACCATTGAATTGCATGTGCCCGGTGGTCGGCGTGACCAGCCCGCCGATAATTTTCGACAACGTGCTTTTACCTGCGCCATTCTCACCGGTCAGCGCCAGCACTTCCCCACGATTGAGCGTCAGGGTGATGTCGGATAGAACCGGTTGGGCATAGGTCTTGCCGATACCGCTGACCGAGAGGACAGCGTTCGGGGCGGAAGATGACATAGGAAAATCTCCAGGCGTCCGCTCAGGACGAGCGGACGCTGTTGGGTGCTGCCAGAATTACTTCTTGAGTACGAGTTCGACCGGTGTTTCGATCACGCCGTCTTTGGCATCGACTTTTTCACCCTTGACCAGCTTGAGCGCGTTCTGGATACCGAACACAGCTTGCTGGGCTGCGGCCTGGTCGGCAGTTGCCAGAACACGGCCGTCTTGCAACATGGGCTTGATAGCTTCGATATTGTCGTAACCCACCACCAGCACTTTGCCAGCCTTGCCTGCTGCACGTACGGCAGAAACGGCGCCCAAGGCCATGTTGTCGTTACCGGCCAACAGTGCCTTGAGATCCGGGTATTCGCTCAGCATGGCGGAGGCCACTTTCTGACCCTGGTCGATTTCCCAGTTACCCGATTGGGTAGAGACGATCTTCATACCGGCAGCGTCCATCGCATCTTTATAGCCTGCGGTGCGCTGTTGGGCGTTGGTGGTGGTCGGAACCCCTTCAATGATCCCGACTTTGTCGCCCGAGGCCAATTGTTTAGCCAGGTAGTCACCCACCAGCTTGGAACCTTTGCGGTTGTCTGGGCCTACGAACGGGATATCAAGATTTTTGCTTTTCAGCACGTCCGGATCGAGGCGGTTGTCGATGTTGACGACCTTGATGCCGGCATCGGAGGCTTTTTTCAGCACGGTGACCAATGCCTTGGAGTCGGCGGGAGCGATCACGATAGCGTTCACTTTAGCGAGGATCATCTGGTTGACGATATCGATCTGCGCGCTTGTATCGGTTTCGTTCTTGATACCGTTAGTGATCATGTCAAAGTCGGCGGCATGCGTTTTCTGGTACGCCTTGGCACCGTCCTGCATGGTGACAAAAAATTCATTGGCGAGAGACTTCATCACCAGGCCGACCTTGGGTTTGGTGGCGGCGTCATCAGCAAATGCAGAGGAGAGAGGTAAGGCAGCGGATGCGGCAGCAAGCACAGCGACAGCAAGAAGACGTCCAGCAAATGGCAGCTTCATGGGTTCACTCCGATCTTATGATTATTGTGAGCAACGCTTGCACCGAAGAACGCTTCGGCAGCCCTCCCACCCGGGTGGCTGATACGAGCTGTCACGATACTCCAAGAGCGCCCCGTGAAACATCTCGCAAACGTTTGCGTTAGCCAAACTATGAGAACCTTGCCGGGATTTGTCAACGGGAGAAAACCGCCTTTCATCCAACCCCTCTAGCGCCTGTCCTTGCGCCCCACAATTGATGCGATTAAACATCGCCCTCGTCCGGTCGTTCTCTAAAACGACAGGCTGTGACGCCAATGTCACACACGCCCCCTGGATATCTCGTCATAGTTTTCGGACAACCGAACGCGATACCACCCCATTGTTCGGAAAGCCGGACGACGGTCGCCTCCATCATTCTAAAAAAACAACATAAATTGTTTTAAATCAAAAGGTTAATTTATATCAGCGCGCACAATCGGCTTGGTACAAATCCTGCTCTTTCTCAGCACCTAGCGGCGTTCAGAACCGCCCGGGTGTTCTAGATGAACCTGCATCAGCACTCATCAAAAACCAGAGAGAAAAATAATGAAATCTGCACTGAAGACCTTTGTTCCGGGCGCTCTAGCCCTCCTGCTGCTGTTCCCTGTTGCCGCCCAGGCAAAAGAAGCTGAAACCAAGACCAAACTGTCCAACGTGGTGATCCTCGCCACCGGTGGCACTATTGCCGGCGCCGGCGCCAGTGCCGCCAATAGCGCCACCTATCAGGCGGCCAAGGTCGGCATTGAGCAATTGATCGCCGGTGTTCCTGAGCTTAGCCAGATCGCCAATGTGCGCGGCGAGCAAGTGATGCAAATCGCGTCCGAAAGCATCAACAACGAAAACCTGCTGCAACTGGGTCGCCGCGTCGCCGAATTGGCTGACAGCAAGGACGTGGATGGCATCGTAATCACCCACGGTACCGACACCCTGGAAGAGACCGCCTACTTCTTGAACCTGGTGGAAAAAACCGACAAGCCAATCGTAGTGGTCGGTTCCATGCGTCCGGGCACCGCCATGTCGGCGGATGGCATGCTCAACCTATACAACGCCGTAGCCGTCGCAGGCAGCAAAGATGCACGTGGAAAGGGCGTACTGGTCACCATGAACGACGAGATCCAATCGGGTCGCGACGTCAGCAAGATGATCAACATCAAAACCGAAGCGTTCAAGAGCCCTTGGGGCCCGCTGGGCATGGTGGTTGAAGGTAAATCCTACTGGTTCCGTCTGCCGGCCAAGCGTCACACCATGGATTCGGAATTCGATATCAAGACCATCAAGAGCCTGCCGGATGTCGAAATCGCCTACGGCTACGGCAACGTGAGCGACACCGCCGTCAAGGCCCTGGCCCAAGCTGGCGCCAAAGCCATTATCTACGCGGGTACCGGCAATGGTTCGGTGTCGTCCAAGGTCGTACCGGCCCTGCAGGACCTGCGTAAACAAGGCGTACAGATCATTCGCTCTTCCCATGTGAATGCTGGCGGTTTCGTTCTGCGTAACGCCGAACAGCCTGACGACAAGTACGACTGGGTTGCCGCACACGACCTGAACCCGCAAAAAGCGCGGATTCTGGCCATGGTTGCCCTGACCAAGACCCAGGACAGCAAAGAACTGCAACGGATGTTCTGGGAGTATTAATACCTGGTGACACCCCTGTAGGGGCGGGTTTACCCGCCTCTATTCCTCCAGCAGGTTCCTCGATACAACTTCCCCGCCTTACACCAAACCGCCTAGATCGCTGTCAGACGAATTTCTTGAAGTTTAAGCAGTTGCGAAATTGCTTACAGTTAAATACTGTATGCACATACAGCAAACTAAGGAATACTCCGTGGCAAAGTCTTCTTCCGCAGCAACCACCCCGCCTGATGCCTATGAACGTCTCGCCCTTCGTGTGCAGAAAATCATCAACTCGACCAACGCCCAGAAAGCCAAGGCAGCCTTGATCTTCCGCCTGCCGGATGAGCCAGAGGATGAATGGGAGCGTCTGCTGGAAGAGATTGCGGAGAACGACAACGTCACCCTCGCCTATCGGGATGATGGCGGCGTGCAGATTTTCTGGGTTGTACCGAAGGAAGATTGATTTAATGAGTGCCCGTTTTATTGCTGTGTCTTGCCTGCTCTTCGCCGTCACCGCCCATGCCCAAGCGCCCCGAACATTCAGCGAAGCCAAGAAAATTGCCTGGAAGCTCTACGCCCCGCAATCCACCGAGTTCTATTGCGGCTGCAAATACACCGGTAACCGTGTGGACCTGAAAGCCTGTGGCTACGTCCCACGCAAAAATGCCAACCGAGCCGCACGTATCGAGTGGGAACATATCGTTCCGGCCTGGCAAATCGGGCATCAACGCCAATGCTGGCAGGATGGCGGGCGCAAGAACTGCACGCGTCATGATGACGTGTTCAAGCGCGCCGAGGCGGACTTGCACAACCTGGTCCCCAGTATTGGCGAGGTCAATGGCGACCGTAACAACTTCAGTTTTGGCTGGCTGCCGGTGCAAAGTGGGCAGTACGGTTCATGCCTGACCCAAGTGGACTTCAAGACCAAAAAGGTCATGCCACGCCCGTCCATTCGCGGCATGATTGCCCGCACGTATTTTTATATGAGCAAGCAATACGGCTTGCGCCTGTCAAAACAGGACCGCCAATTGTACGAAGCCTGGAACAAGACCTACCCGGTGCAAAGCTGGGAGCGCCAGCGCAACCAGACCGTGGCCTGTGTGATGGGCCGCGGCAACGAGTTTGTCGGCCCGGTGAACCTGAAAGCCTGCGGTTGAGAGTGGGCGGGACTCCCGCCCAACCTGCCGGTTACTGCGCAGCCTTGTGCTCAACGACCTGCGACTCGGTGTCGTTTTTCTTGGCGCGGGCCATTTTTTCGTTCAACTGTACCTGCTTGGCTTCGGCTTCAGCCTTACTGGCGAACGGCCCCAGAAACACCTCGTCCTTACCGTCAACCTTCGCAATATAAAAATTGAAACCATGCTCCAACAACCAAGCGGTCAGGTCGGTGATCGCCTGTAGCTTGTGGTCCGGGGGGCCGACCCATACATCCCACTCTTGTGCGGCAATCGTACCGGTTTGTGGCTGGCTTTCAGTCACGGCAGGCTTGGCCTTAGGGGTATCGACACTTTTACCTTCACCGCAACCGGCCAATGCCAACACCGCAATTGCCATCGCTACTTTACGCACTGCCCTGCTCCTTTGAGGATAAAGAGGCAACTTTATCATTCACTGTCTATTCTGGCCGTCATAAACGTTGGCTTAAACAATGCGAATGATGTACCGCAGACCTGTATGATGACGCCATGGGAATTAATGTCGCCTCTATGCGTCCTAAAAGAGGCAGTCACAGGGAAGCGCTTAGCAGTAAGCTACACACATCCGACATCTGCCCTGTCTGAAACATGTGTCCTTAAAAGTAATCAAGGAGAAGTCCATGCTTATACTCACCCGCAAAGTCGGTGAAAGCATAAACATCGGTGATGACATCACAATCACCATCCTGGGCGTTAGCGGCCAGCAAGTACGAATCGGCATCAACGCACCCAAGGACGTTGCCGTGCATCGCGAGGAAATCTACCAGCGCATCCAGGCGGGCCTGACTGCTCCGGACAAAAATCAGACGCCTTGAAGCGCCCTCAGTAGCCAGCCCTTTCGTTCACTGTAACGGCTGGCGAAAACCCTCTCGGCCTGTCCGCGCTTTCTTCCGTGTTCAGGGCACCTTCATCTTCGCTGCAAGATGAAACTGTCTTATCGCCTGGAACTTGCTGTGCAATTCGCAGCCGAATCTCCTGACCACTATCCTGCTATCCGAGTGTCTTCAGGAGCACGTCGATGAAACCCACTGCAACGCAGCCACTTGTTTCCAGATCCTGGACGATCGCCCTGCTGATAGGGCTGGCCTTTGTGGCACTGGAATATGGTCTGAGATTCGAAATTGAAGGTGTCAGCAACACCACTAACCGCTCACGGCTGGACTTGGCGCTGTTCCTGTGTGGCTACCTTTTTGCGTTCTGCGTCAAGCCGATCCAAAAGGCCGTTCTGCGCAAACTGTGTCAACGCGCCGCTCACCGCACACACCAGAAAGCTGCACGCTGACGTCTCACTTCTCGTTATCAGGCCACAGAATTCAACAACCGCAACAAACCGTCACCATCGCGCTGGACACACACCTGCGCATACCCGTCAATCGAAGCATGTGCCGTCACCATGGGCGTCAAATGCGTCGAGGTCACGACCATCACAGCCGCCCCCGCCGCCTCGCCCGCTCGAATGCCCACCGTCGCATCCTCGAACACCAAACAGTCCCGCACCGGCACGCCCAAACGCTGCGCACCGAGTACATAACAGGCCGGGTCAGGCTTGCCGTTGGCAACATCCTCGGCGGTCACCAGCACCGCTGGCGGAGCAATGCCCGCCGCTTGCAGGCGGCGCAATGCCAGCGCTTTGGGAGCAGATGTAACCAGTGCCCATTGATCGCCAGGCAGACTATTTAGAAACTCGACAGCGCCAGGAATCGCCACCACGCCTTCAACATCGTTGATTTCCGCCTCGGTGATCCACCGCGCTTCAACTTCAGGGTCTACACCTGGCAAAGCCTGACGAGTAATGGTGTCAATGGCCCGGGCGCCATGAATGGTGCTCAAAAAGGCCTCCACATCCAGGCCGTGGCGCTCAGCCCAGATGCTCCAAACGCGCTCGGCGGCAGCAATGGAGTTGAGCAAAGTCCCATCCATATCGAACAGGAAGGCACGGTAACGCTGGGTAAATACAGTTGAACCAGAGACGGACACTGCTTGGCTTCCTTTTATTCGGTAACAAATTCTGACTCCGATGCAATCTACGGATCACTCCAACACTTGTAAACGCCAGGGACGCATACCCTCGCGATTGCATTACACGCTTGTAATGAAGCTGTAAGTCTTGTCAGCACCCTCACTTCATACAGTTGAGTCGTCAGCCACCTACACCGGTTGACGTCACTTCCTACTGATGAAAAAGGGTCCACACCATGAAACCTGCAAACACACTCTGCCTGATTGCCGCCAGCCTGTTGATGCTGGGTACCAGCACTGTCATGGCCAGCACTGTCGCACCGGTCAAAGCCAACAATGTGGTGCTGGTACACGGTTCCTGGGCAGACGGCTCAAGCTGGTCCGAGGTAATCACCCGCCTCCAGGCCGCCGGCCTGCACGTCACCGCCGTGCAAAACCCACTGACCTCAGTCGCCGATGACGTCGCCGCCACCAATCGCGTACTGGATCAACAGGACGGCCCTACCGTGCTGGTCGGCCATTCCTACGCCGGCACCGTAGTCAGCGATGCCGGGGTTAACCCGAAAGTGAGTTCCCTGGTGTACGTGGCCGCCCGCGCACCGGACGCCAATGAGGACTTCGTCGCCCTCTCCGCCAAGTACCCGACCATGCCGGTACGTGCAGGCGTGGAAGATCACGACGGTTACCTCACCCTGAACCAGGATGCCTTCTTGAAGTACTTCGCCGCCGATGTGCCGCGCGCCAAGGCCCTGGAGCTGTTCGCCGTACAACAACCGATCACCAAAAGCCTGTTCAGCGGCCGCACGGTGAATGCCGCCTGGCATACCAAACATTCCTGGTACGCCGTGTCGAGTAATGACCAGACCATCAGCCCGGACCTGGAACGCTTTCTCGCCAAACGCATGAACGCCACCACCATCGAATTGCCTTCGAGCCACCTGTCGCTGGTGTCCCACGCCAAGGAAATCACCGACCTGATCCTCGAAGCGTCCGGCCGCCAGCCTTAAACCGTGAATGACGAACTTGTCATGATCCTGTTGGCTGGCTGTTCGGGGCGTCTGGTTACTGTGAACTCACTGCCAAAACCTGGCAGCCAACCGTTAAAGAGAGATACCACCATGAAACTGTTTATCCTCGGTTTTACTGCTTTGCTGGCTACCGGTTCGGCGTTTGCCGCCGACACCACCCCAACCACGAACGTCATCCACGACAAAGTCGGCTTCTTCGTTCACCTGGATGTCGACAAAGTACTGTCGAGCACCGACACCTACGGCCAGTGCGGCATTGTCCCTGCCCGTCTCGACTACCTGGACCATCAGGGCCGTGAACATGTAATGGATTACCAGGTCCAGGCCATGGGTTGCGCCAGTGACAACTGATCGAACTACACTTGCGCCACGCATTGACCCAGGGCACTTCCCATGAACATCCTCGTAGTCGAAGACGAACCCAAGGCCGGCAATTACCTGCTCAACGGCCTTCAGGAATTGGGCTACTCCGTAAGCCTCGCCCGTGACGGCGTGGACGGTTTACACCAGGCGCTGGAAACGCAGTTCGACGTGATCGTGCTGGATGTGATGATGCCGAAAATGGATGGTTGGGAAGTGCTGCGGCGCCTACGCAAAGAGGCGGACACGCCGGTACTGTTTCTCACCGCCCGCGATGACATTGCCGATCGCATCAAGGGCCTGGAACTGGGCGCAGATGATTACCTGATCAAGCCCTTCTCCTTCGCCGAACTGGTAGCGCGCCTGCGAACCCTGACCCGCCGCGGCCCGAGCCGGGAAGAAGAGCACTTGCAGATCGCCGACTTGCAAATCGACGTGTTGAAGCGCCGCGTCACCCGCTCCGGGACACGCATCACCCTGACCAACAAGGAGTTTGCCCTGCTGCACCTGTTCGCGACGCATCAGGACCAGGTGCTGTCACGCTCAATGATTGCTTCACGGGTCTGGGACATGAATTTCGACAGTGATACCAATGTGGTGGACGTCGCCGTGCGACGCCTACGCCTGAAAATCGACGACCCGTTCCAACTCAAGTTGATTCACAGCGTGCGGGGCATTGGCTACCGCTTCGATACCCAACCATGAACACTCTCCGCCACTACTCGCTGACTATGCGCCTGGCGTTGATCTTCGCCTTGCTCGCCTTCGCCCTGCTGGCAACCCTGGGGGTGGCGCTATACCGCGAGCTGGAGCGGGAACTGATCATGCGTGACGACGCCGCCTTGATCTACCGCGTAGACCAACTACGCAACCTGCTGAACGACAGCAACACACTAGACCTAATCAAGACCAAGCCGGAGCTATTCCAGAATATGCTGGGCAACCGCGAGTCGGTGCTGAGCATCACAGCACCCGGGCAGAAGCCGTTGCTGGAGGTCAACCCGGGCAATATCGACATGCCATCCGTGCCCCCTGTTCCAAAGGGACACGAGCTGGAATTTACCGACGTTCACCATTTGCCGGGCGTGAATGGCGTACCGTTCGCCGTCGTGGCCGCCTCCATCGACTCCGGCGACCTGGGCCGCCTGCAAGTCACCACCGGACGCCTGATGACCGAGCGCACCGCCGTGCTCGCCAGCTACCGGTTGAGCGTCTATATCCTGGCGAGTATCGCTGCGGCCATCTTGGCGCTGGTGGGCTACCTGCTGGTGCATCGCGGCCTGCTACCCCTGCGACGCCTGGCCCGGCATACCCAGGGCATCGGCGTCGGCAACCTCGCCGCACGCCTCGACAGCCAAGGCTCACCGAAAGAACTGGTGCCGATGATCGACGCCTTCAACACAATGCTTGAGCGCCTGGACAAGGGCTTTGTGCAACTGGGTCAGGTGTCCACCGACATGGCCCACGAACTGCGAACACCGATCAACAACCTGCTGGGTGAAACCCAGGTTGCCCTACAACAAAGCCGCAGCATCGAGAGTTACCAGCAATTGCTGGCGTCCAATGTCGAAGAACTTGAACGCCTGGCACGGATGCTCGACAACATGCTGTTCCTCGCCCGCACCGACCCATCCATTGCCCTGCGCCAACGCCAGGAACTGAGCGCAGCGGATGAAGTGGAGCGCATGGCTGACTACTTCGAAGGGTTGGCGAGTGATGTGGACGTCAGCATTCTCGCGCAAGGTGACGGTGTGATCTGGGCTGAACCGATGTTGCTGCGCCGGGCGCTGGCGAATCTGTGCGCCAATGCCATCAAATATGCTGCGCCGAATTCCGAACTGTTGATTCAGGCGGTTCCAAATGCCAACGGCATCAGCCTGAGCGTCAGCAACCTCGGTGAAACTATCTTGCCCGAGCATTTGCCCAGGCTGTTCGAACGGTTTTACCGGGTGGATGAGTCGCGGGAACGTTCGGCCCAGTCCAATGGACTGGGCTTGTCGATTGTGGCGACCATCATGCAGTTGCATAACGGTCGTTACAGCGTCACCAGTGAGGAGGGAGTGACCTGTTTTGAGCTGTTCTTTCCACGACGGGAGGACTGAGAATCGCAGGCCAGAACCTTGGTGTTATTTTGCAAAAGATTTGTATGCCACCCTTGGCCCAGACTCCTACTATTCTTTCTTCCCAAGCGCTATCTCACAGGATTTAAAACAGGTATCACGCTTTGGAGAAAAAACAGTATCGACTCAGCGGGGCTGAACACGCTGAACATCCCGGCTCAAGGTAGAGGCGGTGGAGGTAATGACGGAGGTTCTGGCATGGAAAAACGCTTGGGTTTACTGGAGAGGGGGCTGGCTGAAATGAAAGAGAGGCTAATAGCAGTTTCGAGCAGGGCAGACGCCATTGAAAAGCACTCCACCACCAATGAAAAGCACTTCGCCACCAGGGCAGACCTGGCAACCACGGAGCTGAACCTCATCAAATGGTATGTGGCCACAGCGTTCGCAATGACGGGGCTAGCTTGCGCGATCACCTTCGGCCTGACCCGGCTGTTGACCCATTAAGCCCGACAGGTCAACTGACCTGCCCACCGGTTTCCATAACATCCACGTGGGTGCGCCATGCCGACATTACCGCTACCCGCACCCCCTCAACCAGCGTCACCAACGGCATCGAAGCCTGCCCCATAACAGCCACCTGTTCCGGCAGGTTCGGTACGTGGATAAAACCACTGCGTATGGCCGTGCCGGCGAGCGCATGTTGCAACCGATAAAACACCTGATTGCACACAAACGTACCTGCCGTTTGCGAAACTGACGCGGCAATCCCCGCCTCACGCACCGCCTTGACCATGGCCTTGATCGGTAACGTCGTAAAGTAGGCCGCCGGAGCGTCGACCACGACTGCCGTATCGATCGGTTGCTCCCCGAGATTGTCGGGGATGCGTGCATCGTTGAGGTTGATTGCCACCCGTTCAATAGAGATGTCACTACGCCCAGGCCCGAGGCCAGTGGCAATGACCATGGCCGGGCGCAGTTCGGCGATCATCTGGATCAGGCACTCCGCCGCCGTGGCAAACGCACAGGGCAGCTGACGCGCAATAATCTGCACATCCTCACCCAGTTGCACACCATCCAACTCGCGCACAGCCTCCCAGGAGGGGTTGACCCGATCCTGATCAAAGGGCTCGAAGCCCGTCAGCAGCACAGTTTGCATCTTGGCCTCACATCAGCAGGTAAAGCAGGACAATATTGACCACCAGCATCATCAACGCAGTCGGCAGTTGAGCCTTGATCACCGCGTTCTTGTCCGGCAACTCCAGCAACGCCGCCGGGACGATATTGAAGTTCGCGGCCATTGGGGTCATGAGCGTACCGCAGTAACCCGAGAACATTCCGATCGCCGCCATCACCGCCGGGTTACCGCCGTAGATACCCACCAGCACCGGCACGCCGACACCGCCCGTCATTACCGGGAAAGCCGCGAAACCGTTACCCATGATGACGGTGAATAGCGCCATGCCCAGCACATAAACCATCACCGCCACCAACTTGAAATCCAGATTGATGTAGGTGGTGGTGACATGGGCGACGGCCGTGCCGACCCCGGCTTCGTTGAACAAAAGCCCGAGCATTGCCAGCATCTGAGGCAGCACCATGGCCCAGCCCAGGGCTTCGGTCAGGCGGCGGGATTCGCGCAAGGCTTGCACAGGTGTGTCGCGGGTAAGCCAGCACGCCAAGCCAAGGGCAATCAAACAGCCAATGCCGAGAGAGACGAAGGTGGTGTTTTTGGGGTCCAGCAGCGGTACGCCGCCGATCTCCGTGTGCTTGAGCAATACCGAACCAATCACCGTGGTCAGGGGAATGGCCAACGCGGGGATAAACAATTTATGCCCCAAGCGCCCAGCACTGGCGCGGGCAGCCTTGTCATGCAATTGGCCATGTACACCTCGGCCCACACCGCCTAAACCTGCAATCAACGCCATCACCACAACGCCGACGCCAATGACCACCGACGGCAGGCGCTCCCCCACCAGGAAGGGAATGGCAAAGAGACACCAGAACAACGCGCTGGACCAGCGCTTGGGGTGGTTTCGATCCAGCAAAATCATGCCTGCAGTAATCAGCAACAAAACGCCGGCAAGCCAGTACAAATACTCAATGGAGATGATCATTGCGCAGCCTCCACTGGAGCGCCGGCGGCAGTCATATCGCGGGTGAGTCTTCGATCAAATCTATGCAGGCGAATCGCATGGATGATAAAGGCACAGATCGCCGTCGGGATGCCCCACACAGCAATGTGCAACGGCTCCACATCAATCCCCGATCCCAGCAGGAACGTGTGCATCAGCGCAATCGCACCAAAAGCGACAAAGATGTCTTCGCCAAAAAACAGCCCGACGTTATCGGTCGCCGCACACATGGCCAATACTTTGTGGCGCAGTTTGTCCGGCAGCTTGCCGTAGCGTTTTTCCGCCGCGCCCTCGGCCATCGGCGCCAGCAGTGGCCGCACCATCTGCGGGTGCCCGCCCAGGCTGGTCAGCCCCATGGCCGCCGTGGACTCACGTACAAACAGGTAGATGATCAACAAGCGCCCAACCGTGGCACGCTCGAAACGTGCGATCCAGTTCTGCGCATGCAGGCGCAGGCCATGGCGCTCCAGCAGGCCAATGACCGCCAGGGGCAATAACAAGATCAGTTGTAGGGCACGGGTCTGAAGGAAACCATCGCCCATGCTGGCGAGAATTCTTTCCAACGGAAAGTGCGCGGCGAGCCCGGTGACGATGGCGGCAGCAGTGACCACCAACAGCGGATTGAAGCGCAATACGAAGCCAACCACGATGACAAGTACGCCGATCAACGGCCATAGGTTCACAACAGTTTGCATGACGATGAGGTCCTTGAATGCGCACTGCGGCGCCATTACAGCAGGATGTGAACAACGGGTTCACTGCGTGAAAGTGGCGTGCAGCCCGGCGCGGTTTTTATTGTTGACCTGGAAGGTCGAGCGTCAGTGGCGGCAACTTTGCTGCTTGGGGACTGGGGGTGTCCAACAAGAAAAATTGTTGCTGCAAACCAATAATTCTTGTGGGTGATTGAAGGGCTGTATGTAACAAGATGTAGACAGACGGTCAGAGATTCGAGCATCTTAGCGCCGCCCGTTTATCGGGTGCGATGCTGACCTCGTCACACGCCTCTCTTATCACTGTTGTGGATATGGAAATTCAATGAAAACCCCTAAGGTCTTGTTCGCCCTCTCGTGCGCGGTTGCCCTGTCCATGCTTGGCGGTTGTGCAGCAAAAGTAAAAAGTGGCGGCAGCGACGCACTGGCCATCCCGGAATCCGCCAAGCAGAACCTCGTGGTTAGCATCAAAGGTGAAAACCAGGTGGAGCAAAACCCGGACTGGAACCTGCTCAAGCGCGACTGGAACAATGCGCTCCAGGTCGAAGCTCGCCAAGCTGGCTTCAACCTCAAAGAAAGCCCATCGGTGACCACCGGCACGGAAGACGGCGTGGGCATCAGCATCAACGTGAGCAAATTCCGCTACATCGAACCGGGCTCCCGGTACGTCGCAGGCGCTTTGGTGGGTAACGCATGGGTATTCTCGCGTGCCGACTTTTCCGACCTGAGATCCGGCGCACCGATCGGTACACGCACCTACGACACCTCATCGTCCGCCTGGGAAGGGATTGCCTCGGCCATGACGCAAAAGCAGGTTCAAGCGATTGCCAAACAGCTGATCAGTGATATCAAGAGCGCTAAAGCCAAGTAATTTTGGTGATGACGCCCAAGGCGTCATCCCAGATGCTTCTGAAAAAAGTATCGCTGATGACCCGGCGGGTAATCAGCGATGTGGCCAACCTCACTGAAGCCCAGCTTTCGATAAAAACCCGGTGCCTGAAAGCTGAAGGTGTCCAGCCAGATCCCCACGCATCCCCTTTGCCGTGCCACTTCTTCTGCGGCGCGCATCAACTGCGTGCCGGCACCTTGGGTGCGCATCGAGTCAGGGACGCTCAAGAGTTCAATAAACAACCACCCGTAGGAGATTTGCCCGTAGAGCCCACCTACCACCTCCTGAGTGATCGGGTCGCGCAGCAAAATACCAACATTCTCAAATGCCATCTCACCGGTATGACTGAGGTTGTACGCCCTCAGTGGTTTGAGGATGGCCTCACGCTCCTGTGCCGTCACGTCGAACGACACTTCCATTGCCAACTCCATCTCACGCTCCCAGGTTTGAGTTCAATCGCCCGCCAGTATGCCTGGCTCTCTCCGGCTTGAGCCGCGCCTCATAATCCCGGGGCGGCTGCACAGTTTACCATTGCGCGGAGTGTAATCCTGATCAGCCGTTTTTTTGAAGAAGGTGACGCAGACACGGCGATTCGAGCGTGCGCGCCCAGGATCGACCCGGTATTGTCGAATTCGATCAACGTTCACAGAAAAGGGGCAGCACTGGTGATTTCTTCCGTTTCACCCACTCCAAACGTGCAAACCCGCTTGATTGCCCTGGTAGTCGCCGTGACCTTTTTCATGGAGAACCTCGACGCCACGGTAATCGCCACCGCACTGCCAACCATGGCGTCCGCCTTCGCAGTCACACCGGTCGACATGAACATCGGTATCACCGCGTACATTCTGGCCGTGGCGATTTTTATCCCGCTGTCCAGCTGGATCGCCGACCGTTTTGGCGCCCGCCGAGTGTTTGCTGGCGCGATCATCGTGTTTACCCTCGCCTCGCTGCTCTGCGGGTTGAGCCAAAGCCTCGAGATGTTCGTGATCGCACGGGTACTGCAGGGCATTGGCGGCGCGCTGATGGTGCCCGTAGGTCGTTTGGCTGTGCTGCGCAATACGGACAAAAAAGACCTGGTTAATATGATTGCGGTGATTACCTGGCCTGGCCTCGTAGCGCCGATTCTTGGGCCATTAGTGGGTGGATTGATCGTGACCCATGCATCGTGGCCCTGGATCTTTTACGTCAATTTGCCCTTGGGTGCGTTAGCGTTGATTGCCGCCCTTTTGCTGGTGCCAAAGGGGCGTGAGGCAAGCGTGCGCAAATTCGATGGCAAAGGTTTTGTATTGCTGGCAAGCGCCTGCGTGGCACTGCTTGGCGGGCTGGAATGGCTGGGCAGTCAGGCCCGAGAAATGCTGATCCCCGGTTTCGGACTAGTGGCCGCGGGCTTATTACTGGCAGTGTGGGCAGTGCAGCATTGCCGACATCATGCAGAACCTTTGTTGCCACTTCAGACTCTGTCGATCAATACGTTCCGGGTCAGCATTTTCGGTGGGTCGCTGTTCCGCCTGGCTATCAGCGCCCTACCCTTTTTGCTGCCGTTGTTGTTTCAGGTTGGTTTTGGCCTGTCTCCGGTGGATGCGGGGGCGTTGGTCCTGGCGGTTTTTGCCGGCAACCTCGCAATGAAACCGTTCACGACAGCCATCATGCAGCGCTTTGGGTTTCGCAAGGTGTTACTGGTGAATGGGGTCATCGGAGTCGCGCTGATTGCGGCCTGCGCCTTGTTCACTGCACAAACGCCCTTAGCGTTAATTGCTGTAGTGCTGTTTGTGGGTGGACTGTCACGTTCGATGCAGTTCACTTGCTATAACTCAATTGGGTTTGCAGATGTACCCAAGGCACGGATGAGCGAGGCGTCGGCACTGTTCAGCATGGCGTTTCAGTTGGCCATGGGCATGGGGGTATCAATTGCAGCGTTGCTGTTGCGGGCATCCATGGTTGTGCAAGGGCATGAAGTGCATGCCGGCGCCGGGGACTTTCGTGCGGCGTTCGTGGGGGTCGCGCTACTCGGGGTGCTGGGGTTGATTGACGTGTATCGATTACCTGCTGGAGCTGGAGAGAGCGTGCTCAATCGCTCCGGATCGGCTCGATAGCGAAGAATCCTGAACACGACCTATACTCAGTGATGACGTTGCGCGTTTCTGCGCAGCGCTTACGGCACTATTGCCGATAGAGAGGGTGCCGCTATGTACGCCGGACAAACGGATATGACGACGAATGGTGTAATACGATGTCAGCTGGTTGTTCAAATCATCTGCCTGCTGTCGGTGGCCACGCTTTTCTGCTGACTAATCGGTCACACCTGCCCTCACAATGTCAGTCTTGGACACCAACGCTGGCGCTCTCCCAAAACCCAGCTTCTCGTGAACATCCTTTTAAGCCCGCGCTCCCCATCGCGGGCTTTTCTTTGTCTGTGTTTTGGTCGCGCATCCCAACTGCACTGGACCAAGCGCCCCTATACCCGATTCCGAATACCCGACTATAGGTGCGCCTTTCGCCATCAAATCAGAAATTGTTGAGTGCAGTTTGATTGCTGGATCAATCTGAGGCGGGGTTCGGCTTTGAGAAATCCTGCTTTGGTTTGCTCTGACTAAGAACGAACCAGACGGCTAAACCAATCAGCCCGCCACCGTACAAATGCGCGACCGAAAATTTTTCATCGAGGAACATCACTCCCCACAAGACGCCAAACAGAGGGACAAGAAAAGTCACGGTTAACGAACGTATCGGCCCGATATCAGCGATTAAGCGAAAATACAGAATGTATGCACACGCGGTACAGATGAAACCCAGCGCAACCAACGTTATCCAAACCTCTGGGTTACCCCAGGTTGCAGGTGGATTTATTGCGGCCGAGATTCCGAAGAAAGGCGCAAGAAATAGTGTCGCACCAATCTGACTGCCAAAAGCGACGAGTTTCGCGTCCAACCCGCCCCTGTCAGCGACCCATCGTTTAGTCAGAAATCCGGCCGCGCCGTAGCAACTCGTCGCGACTAAGCACGCCAGTGCGCCCATGGACGCACTCACTGAAAGTGTTACGGGACCGGTACTCGTCAGCAGTGTAATACCTATCAACCCAATTAAGACGCCAGCGCCCTTTTTCAATGTCAACGACTCGCCGAAACACATCCAGCCGATAAGCACCCCCATCAGCGGGGTTGTCGCGTTGAAAATTGCCGAATAACCGGCAGGTAACAGCCGTGCTGCCACGCTATACATCAAAAATGGAATGCCAGAATTAATAACGCCCAAGACCATAATCTCCTTGAGCTTTCCTTTGAAGTCGACCTTGGTTTTTAAGATGGCGAGGATGACGATCAGGCCAAAGGCGCCTACTAACACACGAAAAAATGCAGTCGGTAATGCCCCCAAAACAGGAGCCGAGATTCGCATGAAGAGAAAACTGGCGCCCCAAATCGCCGCCAGAACAAGTAGCCGAACGTAGTCGGATAATTTCATAGGCTGCCTTCGTCACTGTTCGTTAACTAAAAAAAACCCAAGAACTGCTCGGCTTATGCAGTGCGTTCCGAATAGTTCTTGGAGTCATTAAGGGGAACGGCTTAGATACGCGGGCCATGGTGCCCCCTCTAAGTTTGGTGCTTCACAGTAAGCGTGTTTGCGATGGGCACACACCCCGATTCTTGCTGCCGAAAAGATGTTTACGAACAGCAGGGATTTGCACAGGAATACATACAGGCGCTCATGGGTCACGCGGACGAGAAGATGACGAAGCACTATCAGGAGGGGCACGACGAAAAGAAGATCGAGTACCTGGAGGTGGGCGCCGAATTGGCGTTCTGAGGTGGGAGTTTTGCAAAAGTTTTGCAAATCGAAGGCAACAAAAAAGGGCCCACCTTTCGGTGAGCCCTTCTAGACCGCCCAGCAGAGCGGATTTTGTTTGGTAGGCGCGATTGGACTCGAACCAACGACCCCCACCATGTCAAGGTGGTGCTCTAACCAACTGAGCTACGTGCCTGCTGTGAGGCGGCATTCTACGGAATTCCGGAGGGGTGTCAACATCTTTTTTGCAGCTAACCCTATGAATATGCGAATTTTTTATTGGCTGCGGGCACACCTCTAGTTTTCGGGTGGCTGGCAGGCAATTTTCAACTCAGGTAGGATCGGAGCACTCGTAAAAAATATAAAACAGAGGTTCCAGGATGGCGAACACCCCCTACCCCCAGTCGTATTATGCCGCGTCCGCGAATGCGGTTCCGCCTCGCCCGGTGCTGCAAGGCGAAGTCGAAACCGATGTCTGCGTGATTGGTGCCGGCTATACCGGGCTTTCCAGCGCGCTGTTTCTGCTGGAGAACGGTTTTCGCGTAACGGTGCTGGAAGCCGCCAAGGTGGGCTTTGGTGCCTCGGGCCGTAATGGCGGGCAGATCGTCAACAGCTACAGCCGCGACATTGACGTGATCGAGCGCAGTGTCGGCCCCAAGCAGGCGCAATTGCTGGGGCACATGGCGTTTGAAGGCGGCAAGATCATTCGCGAGCGAGTAGCCAAGTATCAGATCCAATGCGACTTGAAGGACGGAGGCGTATTTGCTGCGCTCAACAGCAAGCACATGGGCCACCTGGAGTCGCAGAAGCGCCTATGGGAGCGCTACGGCCACACCCAACTGGAATTGCTCGACGAACGTCGCATCCGCGAAGTGGTGGCCTGCGACAACTATGTCGGCGGCTTGCTGGACATGAGTGGTGGGCATATTCACCCCCTCAACCTGGCACTGGGTGAGGCGGCGGCCGTGGAGTCCCTGGGCGGTACGATCTACGAACAATCGGCAGCGCTGCGTATCGAGCGTGGCGCCAACCCAGTGGTGCACACCGCCGAGGGCAAGGTCAGGGCCAAGTTCATCATCGTCGCAGGCAACGCCTACCTGGGGAACCTGGTGCCGGAGTTGGCGGCCAAGTCGATGCCATGCGGTACACAGGTGATCACCACCGCACCGCTGGGCGATGAACTGGCCAAGACGTTACTGCCGCAGGATTACTGCGTCGAAGACTGCAATTACTTGCTCGACTACTACCGCCTCACCAGCGACAAACGCCTGATCTTTGGCGGCGGCGTAGTGTATGGCGCGCGCGATCCGGCAAATATTGAGGCCATCATCCGCCCGAAGATGCTCAAGGCCTTCCCGCAACTCAAGGATGTGAAGATCGATTACGCCTGGACCGGCAACTTCCTACTAACCTTGTCGCGCCTGCCGCAGGTAGGTCGCCTGGGCGATAACATCTATTACTCCCAAGGCTGCAGCGGCCATGGCGTGACGTATACGCACCTGGCAGGCAAGGTGCTGGCGGAGGCGCTGAGAGGCCAGGCAGAGCGTTTTGACGCGTTTGCTGACCTGCCACACTATCCGTTCCCGGGCGGGCAACTGTTGCGCACACCGTTTGCAGCACTGGGGGCTTGGTATTACGGGCTGCGGGATAAGCTGGGGTTCTGACAAAACTGCGGGAGCCGGTTCTCCGGCTCCTTCAAAGAATTGCTAAATCGTAGAAACAAAAAACCCCGGTCTTTCGACCAGGGTCTTTGCTATCGGATCAAAGTAGCCAATGGCTTTCTTTGTGCTTCAAGGCGTTCAGTGGGCCTTGAGGCAGATATGGCGCAGCGGACGGGACTCGAACCCGCGACCCCCGGCGTGACAGGCCGGTATTCTAACCGACTGAACTACCGCTGCGTATCGCTTGACCGGCTGAGCGCAAACCCTCAACCGTCTTTAAACATCTGACTGATCAGCCATGGCTGTTCAATCTCAAGCCCGACAAGTCAGACCTGGAAAATATGGCGCAGCGGACGGGACTCGAACCCGCGACCCCCGGCGTGACAGGCCGGTATTCTAACCGACTGAACTACCGCTGCGCGTCGGTGCAACTTTTAACGTTGCGTCTTACCCTAGGGTAAAACTCTCAAGAAGTGGTGGGTGATGACGGGATCGAACCGCCGACCCTCTGCTTGTAAGGCAGATGCTCTCCCAGCTGAGCTAATCACCCTTTGCTTCGTTGAGGCCGCGAAATTTACGCAGGTAACGGACCTAAGTCAATAGCCTGCTTGAAGTTTTTCTGAAAAAGACAAAATTACTTCAAGACGGCAACCCGCCCTACTCGCTGTAAATCATCTTCTTGCTCATGCCACCGTCCACGACAAACTCTTGCCCGGTAACAAACCCCGCCTGACGCGACAGCAACCACGCCACCATCGCCGCCACATCCTCTACCGTACCCACCCTGCCCGCTGGATGCTGGGCGTGGTCGGCATCGGTCAATGGCTCCGCACGCCGCGCCGCTGGATCACGCGCATCAATCCAGCCAGGACTGACGGCATTGACCCGCACTTCCGGGCCAAGGCTCATTGCCAAAGCGTGAGTCAGGGCCAACAAGCCGCCCTTACTCGCCGCATAGGCCTCGGTGTCCGGCTCCGACTGACGGGCCCGGGTCGATGCCAGATTAACGATCGCACCGCCATGGGCGCGCAGGTACGGCGCGCAGTGCTTAGCCAACAACATCGGCCCACTGAGGTTGACCGCCAATACGCGGTTCCAGTATGCCAAGTCGAGACTTTCCAGGGTGATGTTGCGCGGATCGGCTACCGCGGCGTTGCACACCAACGCATCCAGGCGACCGAATTGCCCGAGCACCTCAGCCACACCCTGGGCGACCTGCTTCTCGTCGGCCACGTCCATGGTGATAAACCAGGCGTTGTCGCCAAGCACCTTGGACACCTTGGAACCGCGCTCACGGTCCAAGTCGGTCAATACCACCTGCCAGCCTTCGCTGATCAGCCACGCAGCGATCCCGAGGCCAATACCCCGAGCCGCGCCAGTCACCAGCGCAACGCGGCCGTTACCGGCCGCCGCGGCCTCCATGGACCACTCGATCACAAGGCAGCCAGCCCACGAGCCAGGTCAGCCTGCAAATCGGCTACGTCTTCCAGGCCCACCGCGATACGGATCAGGCTGTCACGAATACCGGCAGCTTCACGCTCCTGTGGCGCCAGACGCCCGTGGGAGGTAGTGCTCGGATGGGTAATGGTGGTTTTGCTGTCACCCAGGTTGGCAGTGATGGAGATCAGGCGCGTCGCATCGATAAAGCGCCAGGCCCCCTCTTTGCCACCCTTCACCTCGAAGCTCACCACGGCGCCGAAACCACGCTGCTGGCGCTGGGCCAACGCGTGCTGCGGATGGCTCTTGAGGCCGGCGTAGTGCACCTTCTCGATACCCTCCTGCTGCTCCAGCCACTCGGCCAGCGCCTGGGCGTTGGCGCAATGGGCCTTCATCCGCAGGCTGAGGGTTTCCAGGCCTTTGAGGAAGATCCACGCGTTGAACGGGCTCAGGGTTGGGCCGGCGGTGCGCAAAAATCCCACCACTTCCTTCATCTGCTCGCTGCGGCCAGCAACCACGCCGCCCATGCAGCGACCCTGGCCGTCGATGAACTTGGTCGCCGAATGCACGACGATGTCCGCGCCCAGCCTCAGCGGCTGTTGCAGTGCCGGCGTGCAGAAGCAGTTATCGACCACCAGCATGGCGCCTTTGGCATGCGCCACCTCGGACAGCGCGGCGATATCCACCAACTCGGCCAGCGGGTTGGACGGCGACTCGACGAACAGCAGCTTGGTGTTGGCCTTGATCGCCGTATCCCAACCGGAAAGATCCGCCAGAGGCACGTAGTCCACTTCGATACCGAAGCGCTTGAAGTACTTCTCAAACAAGCTGATGGTAGAACCGAACACGCTACGCGACACCAATACGTGGTCGCCAGCGCTGCACAGGCTCATTACCACGGCAAGAATTGCGGCCATGCCAGTGGCCGTGGCCACCGCTTGCTCAGCACCTTCCAGCGCCGCGATACGCTCCTCGAACGCACGCACGGTAGGGTTGGTGTAGCGCGAATAAACATTGCCCGGCACTTCACCCGCAAAGCGTGCGGCGGCGTCGGCGGCCGTGCGAAACACATAGCTGGAGGTGAAGAACATCGGATCACCGTGTTCACCCTCCGGGGTACGGTGCTGGCCGGCGCGCACAGCCAGGGTATCGAAAGCTACGCCATCGAGGTCGCTGTCCAACCGACCGGCATCCCATTCCTGACTCATGCTGCCACTCCTTACTCAATGCTTTGTTTAAGATACAAAACCGGCCCCTCAGGGCCGGTGTTTACTCAGTTGTTGTACAGATCGATGATCGCACTGACCGCCTGGGTCTTGATCTTCGAGGAGTCGTTGCGCGCCTGTTCGATCTTGTTCAGGTAGGCCTCATCGACGTCACCGGTCACATACTTGCCGTCGAACACGGCACAATCAAACTGCTCGATCTTGATTTTGCCGCCGCCAACCGCTTCGATCAGGTCCGGCAGGTCCTGATAGATCAGCCAATCAGCGCCGATCAGGTCCGCAACGTCCTGGGTCGAACGGTTGTGGGCGATCAGTTCGTGAGCACTCGGCATGTCGATACCATACACGTTCGGGTAACGCACGGCTGGCGCTGCAGAACAGAAATAGACGTTCTTCGCACCGGCTTCGCGGGCCATCTGAATGATCTGCTTGCACGTGGTGCCGCGCACGATGGAGTCATCCACCAGCATCACGTTCTTGCCGCGGAACTCCAGCTCGATGGCGTTGAGCTTCTGGCGTACCGACTTCTTACGCGCGGCCTGGCCCGGCATGATGAAGGTGCGGCCGATGTAGCGGTTCTTGACGAAGCCTTCGCGGAACTTGACGCCCAGGTGGTTGGCCAGCTCCAGCGCAGCGGTACGGCTGGTGTCCGGAATCGGGATCACTACGTCGATGTCGTGTTCAGGACGCTCGCGCAGGATCTTCTCGGCCAGCTTCTCGCCCATGCGCAGACGCGCCTTGTACACCGAAACGCCGTCGATGATCGAATCCGGACGCGCCAGGTAGACGTGTTCAAAGATGCACGGGGTCAGTTTCGGGGCCACGGCACACTGACGGGTGTGCAGCTTGCCATCTTCAGTGATGTAGACCGCTTCGCCCGGAGCCAGGTCGCGAATCAGAGTGAAGCCCAGCACGTCCAGGGACACGCTTTCGGAGGCGATCATGTACTCGACGCCTTCATCGGTGTGACGCTGGCCGAACACGATCGGGCGGATGCCGTGCGGGTCACGGAAACCGACGATGCCGTAACCGGTGACCATGGCCACTACCGCGTAACCACCGACGCAACGGTTGTGCACGTCAGTCACGGCGGCGAACACGTCTTCCTCGGTCGGCTGCAGCTTGCCACGCTGTGCCAGCTCGTGGGCGAACACGTTGAGCAGCACTTCCGAGTCGGAGTTGGTGTTGACGTGGCGCAGGTCAGATTCGTAAATCTCCTTGGCCAGCTGTTCAACGTTGGTCAGGTTACCGTTGTGCGCCAAGGTGATGCCGTAAGGCGAGTTGACGTAAAACGGCTGGGCTTCGGCCGAGGTCGAGCTACCGGCAGTCGGGTAACGCACATGGCCAATACCCATGTGCCCGACGAGGCGCTGCATGTGACGCTGATGGAACACGTCACGTACCAGCCCATTGTCCTTGCGCAGGAATAACCGGCCGTCGTGGCTGGTCACAATACCGGCAGCGTCCTGGCCGCGGTGCTGGAGGACGGTTAGCGCGTCATACAGCGCCTGATTGACGTTCGACTTACCGACGATACCGACGATGCCACACATGCGACGCAACCCCTACTTAATGAATCTTGACTGAACACGACTTACTGAGGCGTTTTGGCCGGTAAGAGGTGTTCCTTGAACGGAAGATCAGCGGGTACGCTGATTCCGCTGGCCAGCCACTGACTGCTCCACCCCAAAATGAGGTTTTTGGACCAATCTGCAACTAATAGAAATTTTGGCACGAGTACAGACTCCTGCCACCATGAATCCTGCTGTACCGGCCCCAGGCTCAACAGCCCGACCGCCACGACCACCAGCAACGCGCCACGCGCGGCGCCGAAGGCCATGCCGAGAAATCGATCGGTCCCGGAGAGGCCGGTGACACGTATCAACTCGCCAATAAGATAATTGACCATTGCCCCCACCAGCAGCGTGGCGATGAACATGATGGCGCAGCCCGCGATGACGCGAGCCGAAGGTGTTTCGATATATCCGGCCAGGTAAACCGACAGTGAACCACCGAACATCCAGGCTACGACTCCTGCGATGATCCAGGTCAGCAACGACAGTGCTTCTTTTACGAAGCCGCGGCTTAGACTGATCAAAGCGGAGATGGCGACGATTGCAACGATCGCCCAATCAACCCAGGTAAATGGCACAGTGCAGCCTACGTACGGATAAGGCGGCGCATTTTAGCAGAGCGCCGGGCTATCGGTAAGCTGTGATTGTGGGTGCTTTGCAAATCAATGGGTTGTGTAGAGCAAACGCTATCTCAAGACCACCAAAAACAATGAGGGAGGGGGCTTGATCCCGATAGCTGCGTGCCAGCCACAGACAAGCTGACTGACACATCGCCATCAGGAGCAAGCCCCCTCCCACATTTAGACTGCATCACCAACCGGAGTCGGCAGTGACTCAGCCACGCTCAGGCTGGAAACGCACCACAAAACCGTTGAGATTCTGCTGGCGCCCCAGCAAATCCCGCAAGCGATCCGCCTCGGCACGCTCGATCAGCGGCCCGATAAACACGCGATTCTTGCCATCAGCACTGCGGATATAGGCGTTGTAGCCCTGGGTACGCAGCTTTTTCTGCAAGGCTTCGGCGCTTTCACGGCTGGCCAGGCTGGCGAGCTGGATCGACCAACTGATTGGCAGACCATTCGGGTCAATCCGGCTTTGCCCCACATCCGGCTTGCCCGGTGCCGCGGGTTGCGGCGCAGCCGGCTTGGGCACAGGCGCTGGTGCGACAGGCTTGGCTGCGACAGCCGGCGCAGGCTTAACCACAGGGACCGTCGGCTGCACCGGCATCGAAGGGGCTTGTTGCTCCGCGACCTCCTCGTCAGTCGGCACAGGCTCTTGCGGCAATGCCTGCGGCTCAGGCACCACCACCGGCTCAACTTGAACCTGAGGCACCACCGGTGCCTGCGGCGCCGCTGGCGCCTCGACAACCACCTGGCGTTGCTCGTCCTGACGGGAAAACAGCATTGGCAGAAAAATCACCGCCAACGCCACCAACACTAAGGCCCCAACCATTCGCTGCTTGTATGCGCTATCCAGTAATGCCATGTGCAGCTTCCTCCGTGGAGCGCCGGGCCAACCACTCTAGCGCCTCGGCAACACAATAAAATGATCCGAACAACAGGATTTCGTCCTCGGGCGTTGCCACCGCGCATTGCGCCTCAAGCGCGGCGGTGACGCTTGCATACGACGCCACCGGCGCACCAAGGTTCTGCAAGGCCACCTGCAGCTCGGCAGCCGGGCGGCTACGCGGCGTATCCAACGGTGCGACCGCCCAAGCTTGAACACTGCTCAGCAACGGCGCAACCACACCGTCCAGATCCTTGTCGGCCAGCAGACCGAACACCGCAAGGCGGCGACCGGCCGGCGGCGTACGCGACAGACGTTGCGCCAAGTATTCAGCCGCATGGGGATTGTGCCCCACATCCAGCAGCAGGTTCAGGCGCTTGCCTTCCCACTCGAACGCCCGACGATCCAGACGCCCAACCATCCGGGTAGCCAGCAATGTCGCTGCAATTTGCTCGGCATTCCACGGAAAATCCAGCAACAGGTAGGCTTGCAGCGCAAGCGCAGCGTTTTCCATCGGCAGGTTCAGCAACGGCAAGTCACGCAGCTCTACTACCTGGCCACGCGTATCCCGCCCACTCCACTGCCAATACTGATTGCCAATCTCGAGATTGAATTCACGGCCGCGCAGGAAAAACGGGCAATTCAGCTCCCGCACCTTGTCGAGCAAGGTATGCGGCGGATCCAGGTCACCACACAGCGCAGGCTTGCCCTGGCGGAAGATCCCGGCCTTTTCATAAGCCACCGACTCACGGGTATTGCCCAGGTAGTCGGCATGGTCGACGCCAATACTGGTGATTAGCGCCAGATCGGCATCCACCACGTTGACCGTATCCAGGCGCCCACCCAGACCGACTTCCAGGACGACCACATCCAGTTGCGCACGCTCAAACAGCCAGAACGCCGCCAAGGTGCCCATTTCAAAGTAAGTCAGGGAAGTTTCGCCACGCCCGGCATCGAGTGCGGCGAAGGCTTCGCAGAGCTGCTCATCAGTGGCTTCGACACCATTGAGTTGCACCCGCTCGTTGTAGCGCAGCAAGTGAGGCGAGTTATATACGCCAACCTTCAACCCTTGGGCTTGCAGCAGCGCAGCAACAAAGGCGCAGGTAGAGCCCTTGCCGTTGGTGCCGGTCACCGTGATCACACGCGGCGCCGGCCGACCCAACCCAAGGCGGGCCGCTACCTGTTGCGAGCGCTCCAGGCCCATATCGATGGCTGACGGATGCAACTGCTCAAGGTAGGCGAGCCATTCGCCCAGGGTACGTTGGGTCATAGGTTTGCAGGCACCGGCGGCACGACGATTGGCTCGACTTTAGGCGCGACGTACACAGGCGTCGGCAAGCCCATCATTTGCGCCAACAAGTTACCCAGACGTGGACGCAGCTCACCGCGAGGGATGATCAAGTCGATCGCGCCGTGCTCCAGCAGGAACTCACTGCGCTGGAAGCCTTCCGGCAGTTTTTCGCGAACGGTCTGCTCGATCACACGCGGGCCAGCAAAGCCGATCAGCGCTTTTGGCTCACCGACGATCACGTCACCCAGCATCGCCAAGCTGGCGGAAACGCCGCCGTAGACCGGATCGGTCAATACGGAGATGAACGGGATACCTTCTTCACGCAGACGCGCCAGCACCGCGGAGGTCTTGGCCATTTGCATCAGGGAGATCAGAGCTTCCTGCATACGCGCACCACCGGAGGCGGCGAAGCAGATCATCGGGCAACGGTTTTCAAGCGCGTAATTGGCGGCGCGCACGAAGCGCTCACCGACGATGGCGCCCATGGAGCCACCCATGAAGGAGAACTCGAACGCCGAGACCACAACCGGCATACCCAGCAGCTTGCCGCTGACGGAGATCAGCGCGTCTTTCTCGCCAGTCTGCTTTTGCGCGCCGGTCAGGCGGTCCTTGTACTTCTTGCTGTCGCGGAACTTGAGACGGTCCACCGGCTCCAGTTCGGCACCAAGCTCTTCACGGCCATCGGCGTCAAGGAAGATGTCGATGCGGGCGCGAGCGCCAATACGCATGTGGTGGTTGCACTTAGGGCAAACGTCCAGGGTCTTTTCCAGCTCAGGGCGGTACAGCACCGCGTCGCAGGATGGGCACTTGTGCCACAGACCTTCAGGAACCGAGCTTTTCTTCACCTCGGAACGCATGATCGAAGGGATCAGTTTGTCTACTAACCAGTTGCTCATGCTTTCTTTCTCCAGTACCGGTGGCTTGAACACAGCCCCGCGTATGCCCTTGAGCTAAATTCATATGTGGCGATGATACATGCTGGACGGGGTCAGACGTTCGACCAGCCATTTCCCGCACGCACCCTCAGCCTTCCAGACAACCTGCCAGCGCAGGGTTGCCACTTCATTTCCGGGCCTCCCGCAGGGGGCACCGGTGCTGTTTTACACAGTGGTAGTTATGGACGGCGGCAGACTGCCAGCCGTCACATCACACTACTGCTGTTGCGCACTGCCTGCATGAATGCGCGAATCTTGTTGTGATCCTTGATGCCCTTGCCCTGCTCTACCCCACCACTGACATCCACCGCATACGGCCGAACCTGCTCAATCGCAGCCCCGACATTCGCGGGATTGAGCCCGCCGGCCAGGATAATTGGCTTGCTCAACCCTTCGGGAATCAGCGACCAATCGAACGCCTCGCCAGTACCACCGGGCACGCCTTCGACATAGGTATCCAACAGAATCCCGCGAGCGCCGGTATACGCAGCACACGCGGCGGCGATGTCATCCCCGGCCTTGACACGCAGCGCCTTGATATACGGGCGCTGGTAGCTTTCACATTCATCGGGGCTTTCGTCGCCATGAAACTGCAGCATGTCCAGCTGAACGGCATCCAGGGTTTCGTTAAGCTCGCAGCGACTGGCGTTGACGAACAAACCCACGGTGGTCACGAACGGTGGCAGCGCGGCGATGATCGCCCGCGCCTGCAACACATTCACCGCCCGCGGGCTCTTGGCATAAAACACGAAACCAATGGCATCCGCCCCCGCCTCGACCGCCGCCAGCGCATCCTCTATGCGGGTAATCCCGCAAATCTTGCTGCGAACGGCTGACATATCGTAGAAACCTCAGGGATTGAACCGAGAAAGTCCCGGATGGTAACAAAAGCTTTTCCGGGCGTCAGCCGCCAAGTTCGCTGAAACCTGTGAGGAAGTGTGGCCCGATGAAACGATCCGGCAGCTCGAACTCGTCGCGGTACTCCACATCGACCAGATACAGGCCAAACGGATGCGCCGTGACACCGCCGGTGCGGCGAACCCGACTTTCCAGCACTTCCCTGGCCCACTCCACCGGGCGTTCGCCGGTGCCAATGGTCATCAGCACGCCCGCAATATTGCGCACCATATGGTGCAGGAAGGCCCCGGCACGGATATCCAAGACAATCATCTTGCCATGACGGGTCACCCGCAGATGATGGACTTCCTTGATCGGCGACTTGGCCTGGCACTGGCCCGCACGGAAGGCGCTGAAATCATGCACGCCAACCAGATGCTGCGCGGCCTCGGCCATGCGCTCGGCATCCAGCGGGCGATGGTTCCAGGTGATCTCTTCGTTAAGATGTGCCGGACGGATCTGATCGTTGTAGATCACATACCGGTAGCGCCGGGCGATGGCCTTGAAGCGCGCATGAAAGTGCGCGGGCATGACCTTGGCCCAACTAACACTGACGTCATGGGGCAAATTGATATTGGCGCCCATCACCCACGCTTTCATCGTGCGCTCGGCCTGAGTATCAAAGTGCACCACTTGGCCGCAGGCGTGCACACCGGCGTCGGTACGCCCGGCACACATCAACGAAACCGGAGAGTCGGCGACTTTCGACAGGGCCTTCTCCAGAGTTTCCTGAACCGTCGGCACACCCGAGGCTTGGCGTTGCCAGCCGCGATAGCGCGAACCTTTGTATTCCACGCCGAGGGCGATTCGGTAAAAGCCTGCGGCCGCCATTTCGGCGGCCGCGTTATCTATATTTGCCAAGAACTGAGAGCCTGATGAGTTGCGCAAAGGCGGCCATTATGCCGGTTTGTGTGGGAGCTGGCTTGCCTGCGATAGCATCAACCCGGTTTTACCGAAAGACCAAGTCGCCTGCATCGCGGGCAGGCCCGACTTCCACACAAAGCAAAACGGCGACCCGAAGGTCGCCGCCGCTTCAACAATCGACGATTACGCCAGTCGGCTGAGCATTTCCTTGGCTTCGCTACGCTGAGCCTCATCGCCTTCGGTCAGCACTTCGGAAAGGATGTCCCGCGCGCCGTCTGCATCCCCCATATCGATGTAGGCTTGGGCCAGGTCCAGCTTGGTCGCGACCTCATCGGTGCCGGAAAGGAAATCGAAGTCTGGCTCATCACCGCCCAACGCCGCGTCTTCAGCGGTGAATGAAGGCTCGATGGAAGGATGCTCCAGGCTCTGGGACAGACGATCCAATTCAGCGTTGACGTCGTCCAGATCCGAAGCAAACGCATCAGGCTTGGCGGCCGTCGGAGCTTGCGGCTCATCCGCCAGGGACAGGTCGAAGTCTTCCGGCAGGTCGAAATCGTCCAGCGCGGCCGGCGTCAGGGTCGGAGGCTCAACTGCCGGCATATCCTTCATCTGGTCTTCAAGACCCGAGAGGAAGTCGTCGTCCGATTGCGCGGAGGCCGGTGCTTCCAACTGCAAATCCAGATCGAAGTCCGACAGATCGTCCGAACGGGTCTTGGTTTCAGCCTGCTGAAGGGCGGACTCAAAGCTCAGCTCATCTTTCGAGCTGACCACGGCCGGAGAAGCCGCTTCCAGATCGTCCAGGCTCAAGTCGAAATCAGTGTCGAAAGCCTCAGGCGCCGGCGCTGGCGCAACAGGCTTGTCTTCCAGCAGGTCCTTGACGTATTGAGCGTCCAGGGCCGCAGCGGCAACAGCGGCACTGACACCCACCGCCAACACGGCCATGGCTGGGAAGCGACCTTTAAGCTGCTCGACCTGGGCATGGTTTTCACCATTGGCCACCAGTTGACGCTCCTGGCTGACGAACCCGTCTTTGTCGCTTTGCAGACCGTAGACTTCCATCAACTTCAAGCGCAAGTCGCTGCGCTTGGGCTCATGTTTGATCGCCTGCTCCAGTACCTCGGCAGCCTGATTCAGATGACCCCGATCAATATGGGACTGGGCTTGAGCCAGCGCATCATTGGAATTTTCCGGAGCTACAGCAACAGCCAGTGGCGCGAGTGCGGAGGCAACTGCCGGGGACACTACAGGCTCAACAATCGGAGCAGGTGCTGGAGCAGCAGCCAACTTGACGTTCGGCGCCGGCACTTCCAAACCTTCGAAGCTGTCCGAAGGCAGATCGTGATCAACGTTTGGGGCGAACACAGGCTCTTCAGCCAGGGCCCGCGCCATACGCAGGTGCTTTTCCTCTTCGCGGCGGGCATTGCGATGACGCGCCCACAAGAGCAGGAGCAGCAACACTACCAGGCCAGCCGCACCGCCGATCACGCCGAGGACAACCGGGCTAGTCAGCAGGTCATTGAATTGGCCTTCGGGGCTGGCAGGCGCAGCATCCGGCTTGATCGGCTCGGGCTCGGGCACAGCTGCAGCCGGCGTAGCTCCGGGAGCGGCCGGAGTGGCCGCAGGCTCACCGGCCAACTGAGCAGGTATCGCCGCCGTCGCCTGCGCCGCCGGATCACCCTTTTCAGCCTGCAACCTGGCCAATTGATCATTTTTCAGTTGAATCAGCTTTTGCAGCTTGTCCAACTGGCTTTGCAGGTCCGCTGCACGGCTTTTCAGCTCAGCGTTGTCACGGCGAGTGGTATCCAACTCTTCCTGAGTCATCGCCAGTTTGTCGCTCAACGCCCGACCGTCACCCGCCCGGCCCTTCGCGCCTTTTTTGGCTGACTCGGCCGATACCAGGCTCAAGTTGTCCTTGGCATTGGTGCTCGACGGAGCACTCCCTGCCTGAGTGCGCTTGGTAGCATCCAGTTGCTGCTTGCCCAACGCTTGATTGGTTGCCGTGCGACGGCCCTGACGCCAAGCAGCGTTCTGCGCAGTCACCTCGGCAATCGCCTCGGGCTGCGGCAGGCTGGTCGCTTGCACGCGATCCGGCAGGCGCAAGACCTGACCGGTTTTCAGGCGGTTGATATTGCCGTCGACAAAGGCATCAGGATTGAGCGCCTGAATGGCCAGCATGGTCTGCTGGACCGACGCACCATTGCGATTTTTCTCGGCAATTTCCCACAAGGTGTCGCGAGAAGTCGTGGTGTGCTGGGCAGATTTGCTGACAGTGCGCGCAGTGCCGGTCGGCGCACTCAAACGCGGCGCGGGCGCGCTGGCGGTCGGCGCCGGCTGCTCGAACTTGGCCGGATCGAGCAGCACACTGTAGTCACGCATCAGGCGGCCATTGGGCCATTGCACCTGCAGCAGGAAACGCACATAGGAATCAGGCAGCGGCTTGCTGGAGGTGACACGCACCACGCTGCGGCCGCTGGGGTTGATCACCGGGGTAAACGTCAGGTCATTGAGAAACGCCTGGCGATCCACGCCTGCGTCCACAAACGCCTGGGAGGAAGCCAGGCTCGGCGTGATCTCGGAAGCCGTGAGGCCACCGACATCAAGCAATTCGATTTCCACCGACAACGGCTGGTTCAACTTGGACTTGAGGGTCATCTCCCCGAGCTGCAGCGCCTGCGCCATACCGGAGGACAGCGCCGAGGCGGCCGCTATTGCTAACACCAGTTTGCGAACTTGAACCATAGCCTCATCCTTTGTTTGAACACTCCCCGGCCTGCGAGAAGGTTGGTAACCGCTGCCATAAGGCATGGCGAGCCGATAGGTCACCGACGCGCTTCTATTCCTGCTTGGGGCCAAGCATAGCGCTTAGCTAGAATCAATCTACAAATTGCCGCCAAGTATCTTTTACACAAGGCCTTTTATCAACAACTGAGCCAGCTGTACGGCATTCAGTGCTGCGCCTTTGCGTACGTTATCTGACGTCAGCCACAGATTTAGTTCCGCCGGATCGTCCACACCCGCACGCACTCGGCCGACGTAGACTACATCCTGGCCGACCGCATCCCCCACAGCTGTAGGGTAGTCACCCTCTTCCACGAGCTCGATACCCGGTGCTGCGTCAAGTGCACGATTGACCGCAGCGAGGTCGACCGCCGATCCCAATTGCAACGACACACTCAGGCTATCGCCAAAAAACACCGGGGCTTGAACGCAAGTTGCGGAAATCTTTAGCAAAGGAGTTTCCAGCACTGCACGCAGTTCGTGTACGAGACGTTTCTCCAGGGCTGTATGACCTTGGGCGTCTGGTGTGCCGACTTGTGCCAGCAGGTTGAAGGCCATCTGCCGATCAAAGAACTTTGGCTCCAGCGGGCGCACATTCAGCAGCTCGGCGGTCTGTCGAGCCAGCTCACTGACGGCTTCGCGGCCCTGGGCAGACACGGCCAGATTAGCGGTGACGCTAACGCGCTGGATATCCAGCAAACCGCGCAATGGCGCCAGGACCACCGCCAGGTTGGTGGCGGATGGGCTTGGGCTGCCGAGCTGGAAAGGCTTTTTCAGACCTTTGAGAATGTGGGCGTTGGCTTCCGGCACCACTTGAGGCGCCTGATCGGCCGGCAAGGCGCCGGACAGATCGATCACCGAGCAGCCCGCCGCCGTGGCTCGCGGCGCGAAGCTCAGGGTAACGGCAGGGCCGGCCGCAAAGAACGCAAGCTGCGCTTTTTTGAAGTCGAACTCATCGACCTCCTTGACCCGAACGTTTTTGCCGCGAAACGGCACCGATGCGCCGGCCGAGTTACTGCCCGCCAGTAGGTACAGGGTGCCCACCGGGAAATCCAGTTCTTCGAGAATCTGCACCAGCGTTTCGCCAACGGTGCCGGTGGCGCCGATCACGGCGATTTCAAAGGTCTGGGTCATGGGAGTCGCCTCGGGTATTGCGGGGGGAGCGGCACTTTACCGGGTGGTGGGGGGCGAGGCAATTGCACACACTTCTCAGGCAGCAAATCCCCTGTAGGAGCCCGGCTTGCCGGCGATAGCGCCGGCTAGATCACCGCCAGGCTCAAAGCTATCGTCACTGGTAAGCCAGGCTCCTACAGGGAACGCGCCTGGCAACAAAAAACCCGCGACTGTCACCAGTCGCGGGTTTCTCTTATTGCCTCAAGCGATCAACGCTCCAGCAAAATCCGCAGCATGCGGCGCAGCGGTTCAGCCGCGCCCCACAGCAGTTGGTCGCCAACAGTGAACGCGCCCAGGTACTGGGTGCCCATGTTCAACTTGCGCAGACGGCCCACGGGGACATTCAGGGTGCCGGTGACCTTGGTCGGGCTCAGCTCCTGAATGCTGATATCGCGGTTGTTCGGTACCAGCTTGACCCATGGGTTGTGCTGGCTGATCAACCCTTCGATATCGGCGATCGGCACGTCTTTGTTCAGTTTGATGGTCAGCGCCTGGCTGTGGCAGCGCATGGCGCCGATGCGCACGCAGATACCGTCGACCGGGATCGGGCTCTTGAAGCGACCGAGGATCTTGTTGGTCTCAGCCTGAGCCTTCCACTCTTCACGGCTCTGACCGTTCGGCAGTTCTTTATCGATCCACGGGATCAAGCTACCGGCCAACGGCACGCCGAAGTTCTCGGTCGGGTAGGCATCGCTGCGCATGGCTTCAGCCACACGACGGTCGATGTCAAGGATCGCACTGGCAGGATCCGCCAGTTGATCGGCCACCGCCGCGTGGGTCGTGCCCATTTGCTTGATCAGTTCGCGCATGTTCTGCGCGCCGGCGCCGGACGCCGCCTGATAAGTCATGGCGCTCATCCACTCGACCAAGCCAGCTTCGAACAAGCCGCCCAGGCCCATCAACATCAGGCTGACGGTGCAGTTGCCGCCGATGTAGTTCTTGGTGCCCGCATCCAACTGCTGGTCGATGACCTTGCGGTTTACCGGGTCCAGAACGATGACCGCATCATCCTGCATGCGCAGGCTGGAAGCGGCGTCGATCCAGTAACCCTGCCAGCCGGCTTCGCGCAGCTTGGGGAACACTTCGCTGGTGTAGTCGCCGCCCTGACAGGTCAAAATCACGTCGAGGGTTTTCAGCTCTTCAATGCTGTAGGCGTCCTTGAGCGGAGCAATATCCTTGCCCACGGACGGCCCTTGGCCACCAACGTTCGAAGTGGTGAAGAACACCGGCTCAATAAGATCGAAATCCTGCTCTTCCAGCATCCGCTGCATGAGCACGGAACCGACCATACCGCGCCAACCGATCAGACCTACACGTTTCATCGCAACTACACCTTGTTAAAAAGTGGGCCGCCTTGCAGCAACAACTGCAAGCGGGCCCGAGAGATTACAGATTCCGCAGCGCGGCGACTACTGCGTCGCCCATTTCTTGCGTCCCAACCTTGGTGCAACCCTGTGACCAAATGTCACCGGTGCGCAAACCCTGGTCCAGCACCAGGCTCACGGCCTTCTCGATCGCGTCCGCCGCTTCAGTCAGGCTGAAGCTGTAACGCAACATCATCGACACCGACAAAATCGTCGCCAGCGGGTTGGCAATGCCCTGGCCCGCGATGTCCGGCGCCGAACCGTGGCACGGCTCGTACATGCCTTTGTTGTGGGTATCCAGGGACGCCGACGGCAGCATACCGATGGAACCGGTGAGCATCGAGGCCTGGTCGGACAGGATGTCGCCGAACAGGTTGTCGGTGACGATCACGTCGAACTGCTTGGGTGCACGCACCAGTTGCATCGCGGCGTTGTCAACGTACATGTGGCTCAGTTCAACGTCCGGGTAGTCCTTGGCGACTTCTTCGACAATTTCACGCCAGAGTTGACTGGAGGCCAGTACGTTGGCCTTATCCACCGAGCAAACCTTCTTGCCGCGCACACGAGCCATGTCGAAACCGACACGGGCGATACGGCGGATTTCGCTCTCGCTGTACGGCAGGGTGTCGTAGGCCTGGCGTTCGCCATTTTCCAATTCGCGCACGCCGCGTGGCGAGCCAAAGTAGATACCGCCGGTCAGCTCACGCACGATCAGGATGTCCAGGCCCGCCACCACTTCCGGCTTCAGGCTCGATGCATCAGCCAGTTGCGGGTAGAGAATCGCCGGGCGCAGGTTGCCGAACAGGCCGAGTTGCGCGCGAATTTTCAGCAGGCCGCGCTCAGGGCGGATGTCACGCTCGATCTTGTCCCATTTCGGGCCGCCCACGGCGCCCAGCAGCACGGCATCGGCTGCGCGGGCACGGTCCAGGGTCTCATCGGCCAGGGGCACGCCGTGCTTGTCGATCGCTGCGCCGCCGATCACGTCGTGGCTCAGTTCGAAGCCCAGGCTGTACTTGGTGTTGGCCAACTCCAGGACTTTGACCGCTTCGGCCATGATTTCCGGGCCAATACCGTCGCCAGGGAGAATCAGAATCTGCTTACTCATGCGTTCCTCATTTCATCGAGCGACCTGCCCGCGGGCAGGTCGGGAAAAATTAATCAGCCTTATTTTTCGGCCCAAACCACCAGCACGTCGGTGCTGAAGGTGCCGTCGGCTTGAATCTCATAGTAATCGCGGACTTCCTGGCCCATCGCCTGCTGCAGCTCCAGGATCGCAGCGCGCAAAGCCTGTGGCGTGCGCATGCGCTCAACCCACGAGGTGTATTCCAGACGCAGGCGCTGGCGGCTGCTGTTGCGCACATGCAAACCGGCTTCGCTGAGCTGCTGCATCCATTCGGCGGCGGAATAATCGCGCACGTGGCTGGTATCACGCAGCACTTCGACGGTTTGCAGGTAAGTGTCCAACAGCGGGCTGCCCGGTGACAAGACGTCCACGAAAGCCGCCACGCCGCCCGGCTTGAGCACACGACGCACTTCACGCAACGCCAAGCCGAGGTCGCTCCAATGGTGGGCCGAGTAACGGCTGAAAACGAAGTCGAACTCACCATCGGCAAACGGCAGGCGCTCAGCGGCGCCGTGCACGGTGCTGATGTTGTTCAAGCCGCGATCCACCGCAGCCGCCGCAACCACGTCGAGCATCGGCTGGGACAGGTCGTAGGCCACCACGTCTTTCACCAGCGGCGCGACATGGAAGCTGACATGGCCAGCGCCGCAGCCCAAATCCAACAGTCGCGCGGCGCCCTTCCCGGCCAGTTCGGCCTGGAGCAGTGCGAATTCAGTGCCTTGGGCGTGCACGGCACTGCTCAGGTAGGCCGAGGCTTGCTCGCCGAATTGCTTTTGCACGACTTGGGTGTGGGCGGTGCTGGTCATGATGGCTTTCCTTGGGTTTTGGGGTGGTTGTACGGGCTCTATCGCAGGCAAGCCAGCTCCCACAGTTGACCGAGTTGTTCAGAAGAACACCGAGCAATGTGGGAGCCGGGCTTGCCCGCGATGGGGCCCGCACGGCCTACCTCATATCAAGCATCGCGAAACAACCAGGGCTGGCTTGCCCGGTGCTTGGCTTCAAAGGCGGCAATCGCATCGCCGTCCTGCAAGGTCAGGCCGATATCGTCCAGGCCGTTGATCAGGCAGTGCTTACGGAAGGCGTCCACTTCAAAGTGATACACCTTGCCATCCGGACGGGTCACGGTTTGCGCGGCCAGGTCAACGGTCAGTTGGTAGCCCACGTCGGCTTCGACTTGCTTGAACAGCTCATCCACTTCGGCATCGCTCAAGATGATCGGCAGCAAGCCGTTCTTGAAGCTGTTGTTGAAGAAGATATCGGCATAACTCGGCGCAATGATGCTGCGAAAGCCATACTCTTCCAGAGCCCACGGCGCGTGTTCACGGCTGGAGCCGCAGCCAAAGTTTTCCCGGGCCAACAATACACTAGCGCCCTGGTAGCGTTCGGCGTTAAGCACGAAGTCCTTGTTCAGCGGGCGCTTGGAGTTGTCCTGGTAGGCGTAGCCCACGTCCAGGTAGCGCCACTCGTCAAACAGGTTCGGACCAAAACCGGTGCGCTTGATCGACTTCAAGAACTGCTTGGGGATGATCTGGTCGGTGTCCACGTTGGCACGATCCAACGGTGCGACTAAACCTGTGTGTTGTGTAAAAGCACGCATCGGATATTCCTCAGATCAATTCGCGAACGTCGATGAAACGACCGTTGACGGCAGCGGCAGCGGCCATGGCCGGGCTGACCAGGTGGGTACGCCCACCGGCGCCCTGACGCCCTTCGAAGTTACGGTTGGACGTCGACGCGCAATGCTCGCCCGACTCCAAACGGTCCGGGTTCATTGCCAGGCACATGGAGCAGCCCGGCTCGCGCCATTCAAAACCGGCTTCGAGGAAGATCTTGTCCAGGCCTTCGGCCTCGGCTTGCGCTTTAACCAGGCCCGAACCTGGCACCACGATGGCTTGCTTGATGGTCGACGCGACTTTGCGGCCCTTGGCGATTACCGCAGCAGCACGCAGGTCTTCGATCCGCGAGTTGGTGCAGGAACCGATGAATACGCGGTCCAACTGAATGTCGGTAATCGCTTGATTAGCTTTCAGGCCCATGTACTTCAAGGCGCGCTCGATGGAGCCGCGCTTGACCAAATCGGCTTCTTTAGCCGGGTCCGGCACGTTCTGGTCGACGGCCAAGACCATTTCCGGCGAGGTGCCCCAGCTGACTTGCGGTTTGATCTGGGCAGCGTCGAGTTCTACCACGGTGTCGAACACTGCATCAGTGTCGGAGACCAGGTCTTTCCAGGCTTCGACAGCAGCATCCCAGTCAGCGCCCGCCGGTGCGAATGGACGCCCCTTGACGTATTCAACGGTTTTTTCGTCCGCCGCCACCATGCCAACACGAGCACCGGCTTCGATGGACATGTTGCAGATGGTCATGCGGCCTTCGATCGACAGGTCACGAATCGCGCTACCGGCGAACTCGATGGCATGCCCGTTACCGCCGGCGGTACCGATCTTGCCGATGACGGCGAGCACGATGTCTTTGGCGGTCACGCCGAACGGCAGCTTGCCTTCGACCGACACCAACATGTTCTTCATTTTCTTGGCGACCAGGCACTGGGTGGCGAACACATGCTCCACCTCCGATGTGCCGATGCCGTGGGCCAAGGCACCGAACGCACCATGGGTGGAGGTGTGGGAATCGCCGCAGACCACGGTCATGCCGGGCAAGGTGGCGCCCTGCTCCGGGCCGATCACGTGAACGATCCCTTGACGCACGTCATTCATTTTGAATTCAGTGATGCCATATTCATCGCAGTAGTCATCGAGGGTCTGCACCTGCAAACGCGAGACGGTGTCGACAATCGCGTCGATCCCGCCCTTGCGCTCCGGGGTGGTCGGCACGTTGTGGTCCGGGGTGGCGATGATGGAATCGACGCGCCAAGGCTTGCGCCCGGCCAGCCGCAGGCCTTCGAACGCTTGGGGCGAGGTTACTTCATGGATGATGTGACGGTCGATATAGATCAGCGACGAGCCATCGTCGCGCCGTTTCACTTCATGGGAATCCCAAAGCTTGTCGTAAAGCGTTTTGCCGGCCATCAGTCGGTCCTCATCATCGGTCTTTCTATGCCCCGGGTCTTGAGACATTCAATAACCCTTTGGCTTGTGAGGCTGATGGTATGGCGCTACATTAAATAACTCAAATTCATATTTTTTATGCTTTGGATTACCAACTGGAATACCACAATGGACTTGGCCAACCTCAATGCTTTTATTGCCATCGCCGAGACCGGCAGCTTCTCCGGCGCTGGCGAACGCCTGCACCTCACCCAACCAGCCATCAGCAAACGGATTGCGGGCCTGGAGCAACAACTCAAGGTGCGTCTGTTTGATCGCCTGGGCCGTGAAGTGGGCTTGACCGAAGCCGGCCGGGCCTTGCTGCCGCGCGCCTATCAGATTCTCAACGTGCTGGATGACACCCGCCGCGCCCTCACCAACCTGACCGGTGAAGTGAGCGGCCGGCTAACCCTGGCCACCAGTCACCATATTGGCCTGCATCGCCTGCCGCCGATCTTGCGCACCTTTACCCGCGAATACCCAAATGTGGCGCTGGATATTCAGTTTCTCGATTCGGAAGTGGCCTACGAAGAAATCCTCCACGGCCGCGCCGAAGTGGCGGTAATCACCCTGGCACCTGATCCTCACCACCTCGTACGCGCTACCCCGGTGTGGGACGACCCACTGGATTTTGTGGTGGCGCCTGAGCACAGCTTGACCTGCAACGGCGCGGTCAGCCTGGCCGATATAGCCAGGCATCCGGCGGTCTTCCCGGGCGGCAACACCTTTACTCACCATATCGTCAGTCGCTTATTCGAGGCTCAGGGGCTCACGCCGAACATCGCGATGAGCACTAACTACCTGGAAACTATCAAGATGATGGTCTCCATCGGCCTGGCCTGGAGCGTGCTGCCGCGCACCATGCTCGATGACCAGGTCGCAAGTATCGCTTTGCCGGGCATACAACTCAGTCGCCAGCTAGGCTATATCGTGCACACCGAAAGGACGCTGTCGAATGCTGCGCGGGCTTTCATGAGCCTATTGGATGCACAGGTCGATCTGCCAGGGATACCGGCATGAGGCTGTGCGGCCTCAAGGTCTGAAGCAAACCGCGCCGAACGCCCATCGAGCCAAGGCCCTTTGATAATGCGAAACCCCGTCGATTCCGTGCCACCCCTGCCCCGCATTTACGCCCTTGACCCTCATGAGGCGGAACAAAGCTGGGACAGCGCACCGCAGTTGCTGGCAGCCCTCAATGCCGCGCGGCTGGGTGCATGGTGCTGGGAAATCGACAGCGGAAGAATAAGCTGGTCACGGGGCACCCAGGCGCTGTTCGGCTTTGATCCCCGCCAACCGCTACCCAAGGACCTGGATTACCTCGACCTGCTGGCCCCGGCAGACAGCGCCCGCGTAGTGCGAGCCTTTCATGCAGTACTGGCCGGTGAGCCGTTCGAGCAGGCGATGCACCATCGCATCCAATGGCCGGATGGCAGCCTGCACTGGCTGGAAATCAACGGCAGCCTGGCACCGGACAAAGCCGGTCGACGCCGAATGATCGGGGTGATTCGCGAGATAACCCACCAGCGCGACCGCGAAAACGCCCTCAGCCACTCAGAAAAGCGCTTTGCCACACTGTTTCATCTATGCCCGAACATGGTCTTGCTCACTCGCCAGGCCGATGGACTGATCAGCGAGGCCAACCAGTATTTCGAGATACTGTTCGGCTGGCCGGTCGCCGACGCAATCGGTCGCACCACCCTGGATCTTGGGCTATGGCGCCACCCCGAGCAACGCGCGCTACTGGTCAAGGCCACCCAGCGCAAGGGCCGACCGATCACCATGGAAGTGCAATTCTGTGCCAGTAACGGCCAGATCCACGACGGCACCCTCTGCGCACAAAAGGTTGAGCTGGAGGGCGAGGCCTACCTGATCAGTACCTTTCTCGACACCACCGAGCGCAAAAACGCCGAACAAGCCCTCAAAGACAGCCAGGAGCGCCTTGATCTGGCCCTGGACTCGGCGCAACTGGGCACCTGGGACTGGCACATTCCCAGCGGCATGCTCTACGGTTCAGCCCGCGCCGCCCAACTGCATGGCCTGCCGCCCGAGCCCTTCCACGAACCTTTCGACGCGTTTTTTGAAGGCATGTCCGATGAAGAGCGCGAGGGCATGCGTAACGCCTACCGCAGCTTGCGCGAAGGCCCGGACGGTAACTATCAGTTGACCTACCGTGTGCTGATGGAGGACGGCAGCGCACGCTACCTGGAAAGCCGTGCACGCCTCTATCGTGATGAATCCGGCAAGCCCTTGCGCATGGCGGGCACCTTGCTGGACATCACCGACCAGGTGGAACGCGAGCAGCGCCTGACAGCCTCCGAAGAAAAATTCGCCAGCCTGTTCCAGGCCAGCCCCGACCCGATCTGCGTCACCTGCCTGGACAGTAGCTCATTTATCGAAATCAACCCCGCCTTTACCCAGACCTTCGGCTGGACCGCCGCCGAAGTGATCAACAAAAGCGCCGAGCAGATCGGCCTCTGGGATGACTCGAGCAAGCGCCTGCAACGTATCGAACAAGTGATTCGTGAGCAGTCATTAAATAATGTAGCCATTGTGGTCCATCACAAAAACGGCCAGAGCCTGACCTGCATGATTTCCAGCCGCCTGATCAAAGTGGGCGATCAGCCGTGCATCGTCACCACGCTGCGTGATATCACCCAGCAACAGCGCTCGGAAGCCGCGCTCAAGGCCAGTGAAGAGAAGTTCGCCAAGGCCTTCCACTCCAGCCCCGATGCAATTTCCATCACCGAGCGCGATACGGGTCGTTATGTAGAGGTCAACGACGGCTTCTGCCGCCTGACCGGTTATCGCGCCGAAGAAGCCATCGGCCTCACGCTGTACCAGATCGGCATCTGGGCCGATGAAAACCAACGTGCCGCGCTGTTGGCCGAACTACAGATCAAGGGCCGTATTCCTCACCTTGAAATGCTCTGGCACAACAAACGTGGCGAGTTGCTGGCGGTCGAGGTCTCGGTCGAACCGATCACCCTGAATGAAACGCCGTGCCTGCTGCTGACTGCCCGGGATGTGAGCTTGCTGAAAAACGCCCAGGCGCAGATTCGCCACCTGGCCTATCACGACCCGTTGACCAACCTGCCCAATCGCGCGCTGCTCATGGACCGCCTGAGCCAGCAGATCGCCCTGCTCAAGCGCCACAACCTGCGCGGCGCCTTGCTGTTTCTCGACCTTGACCACTTCAAGCACATCAACGACTCCCTCGGCCACCCGGTGGGCGACACCGTGCTGAAAATTGTCACTGCGCGCCTGGAAGCCAGCGTACGCATGGAAGATACGGTGGCGCGCCTGGGCGGCGATGAGTTTGTAGTGCTGCTCAGCGGCTTGGACGGCACACGGACGCAAGTCAGCGCCCAGGTGCAGGAGTTGGCCGATACCCTGCGCGAATTGCTCTCCGAACCGATGTTCCTCGATGGACACCGCCTGCAGGTCACACCCAGCATTGGCGTAGCGCTGATCCCCGATCATGGTTCAACACCGGCTGATCTGCTCAAACGTGCCGACATAGCCCTTTACCGGGCCAAGGATTCGGGGCGCAACACCACGCAGATGTTCCACAACAGCATGCAGAAAACCGCCAGTGAGCGCCTGCGCATGGAGACCGACCTGCGCCTGGCGCTGTCGCGCGGCGAGTTCAGCGTGCATTACCAACCCCAGGTGGATGCGCGCGGCAACCGGATCGTCGGTGCCGAAGCCCTGGTGCGCTGGCAACATCCACAACTGGGCGCGCAATCACCCGCCGAATTTATCAAGGTACTGGAAGACAGCGGCCTGATCCTGGAAGTCGGGACCTGGATTCTCGATGAAGCGTGCGGCGCATTTGCACAGTTGATTGCCGAAGGCCTGGTGGACCCGCTGAACTTCAGCCTGTGCGTGAACATCAGCCCCCGACAGTTTCGCCAGAACGACTTCGTGGAGCGGGTAGAACGCAGCCTCAAGCTGCACAATTTGCCCTACAGCCTGCTGAAACTGGAAATCACCGAAGGCATCGTGATCCAGAATCTGGACGACACAGTGCTCAAGATGCGCCGCCTGAAAAAAATGGGCGTGAGCTTTGCCATGGATGACTTCGGCACCGGCTACTCGTCGCTTACCTACCTCAAGCGCCTGCCGGTGGATGCGCTGAAGATCGACCAATCCTTTGTGCGGGACGCAACCCATGACCCCAACGACGCGGAAATCATCCGCGCCATTGTGGCCATGGCGCGCAGTTTGAATCTGGAAGTGATAGCAGAGGGTGTAGAAACCCCGGAGCAACTGGCATTTCTGCAAAAGCTGGGGTGCCATTTATTTCAAGGGTATTTGCACAGCAGGCCATTGCCGATTGAGGGGTTCAGGCAGTTGTTGGAATAGGCACGCAGCGGATCACACTAACTTTAGCGCGCGGTACCCGGTGTTCATCCATTGCGATGAAGCCAAGTCGTATTTTTGACCGTAGTAGTCGATCGCACCATTGATCACCGCAACCGAATGCCCATGATCGGCCAGGGTGCCGATGGCGCCGTTCGACAGCTCCCGCACATCCGCTTCACGAACATAGGCAGACAGCCCTAGTCTATACAGCGCTTGACCTGGGTATTCGCCATCATTCAACGTGTCCATGGCCACCTCAAAACTCTGGCTGGCGCGAAAGTCGTTGTTTTCCAACTGCGCACGCTTGGCACTCACGGCGTACAAAAAATTGGCATCGTTGAGCAACGCCTGATCGTCGCCACGAAAATGTGACGCGCGCTTGGCCTTGCTCAGTTCGTCATGGCTCAAGCGCACCGTCACGCCATCTCTAAAGGTCACTTCGTAGCCATCAGGCGTCGAGCTGATCTTCCGATAAATACCGGCGGGGTTCTGTCCGAAACGCATCATCGCCGCCTTGATTGCTGACACAGTGACGCAATTACCTTCAACGCTTTGATAAAACCCGGACCAGATGTTCTGGGGCTTCACCCCAACGGGGACTTCGGATACAACGGCGTCATTGCGAGGTGGCACAAGTGTGTCGGCATGGGCGTTATCGTTGAACAGCCGATAGACATACTCTTGACCCACCCTGCGCTTATCGTCGTAAACGTACTTCACGCCGTCCCGAACCAGCGCACCCGAAAAGTTATTCGCACCCGTTGCAACCGCCACAGCGTCCTTGCCCATTATCTGGAGGGCAGGAACATACTGGGTCATGCCATAGACACCCATGCCCTTCAAGCACCTCAGGGGCGTCTCGCCTTCCAGTGTCTTGGCCAGGGCGGACTCGAAATTGGGATAACCGCCTTCAATTTGCTTGCGCTTGACGAAAGCGGCAAACACAAAGTTCGCGTCCCGGATCGCTGATGGGTCTTTGCCCTGAAATCTTGACGCCTGAGAGGCTCGCCTCACCTCATCATGGGTAACACGAACGTTAAATTCGTCCTTCATCGTCACAGCATAGCCAGTAGCGTCGGGCTTCACTTTGTCAAACATGTCCGCCGGCGTTCGACCGAAGGTCATCATCAGCATCTTGATAACAGCCGCATGGGTGCTGCAATCAAATGTTTCGCCGAACCGCCGCTGACTGGCATTGAACGCATGGGTGATATCAGCAGGCTGTTGTCCCGCCTGCACAGATGAAAGAAGGGGCAAAGCCTGACGATGAACACTCAAAGGAATAACAGGACAGTCATACACCGGGATATTCATACACTGGACTTCCTAACACTTATAAGATCGATACGTCGCGGAACACACCGCCTGGGTGTGCTGACTGCGTCGCCAATTCACATCAGCTAACAGGCGACCGCATTAGGGCTATTGCGTCACCCCGCGCAGGGGAAAAGCCTTGCCTCCCCCATATTTCCTCTCGCCCATTAATCACCGCCACCGAATGCCCTTTGCGATTGCACATGCCCAACTGACCACGGGCAAGCTCACTGACAGCAACCGTTTTCATGTACTTCCTCAGACCCAATCGCTGAAGGCCCTCCCCTGGTTCCCACTCGTCCTCACCGTCATTGAGGCTACGCACCGCCGCATGAAAACTTTTGCCCGCTGTGCGGTCGTTATTTTCCATCTGCGCACGCTTGGCGCTGACAGCGAAAAGAAAGTGCGCGTCCTTGAGCATCTCTTTGTCGGCCCCAATAAACTGTGTGCTACGTGCCCCCACAGCCAGTTCACGCTCCGTGAGAGTGAGCGCAAAGTCATCCCGCATGATCACGCGGTAACCGCCGTCAACTTTTGTGACCCGCTTATAAATATCAACAGGGCTTTGACCAAACTGATGCATAGCCGCCTTGATGGCTGACACCGTCGCACAGTTCCAGCCAGGCCCCTGACGAAATCCACGCCAGATATTGTCCGGTTTTGCACCGTTTCGTTTTGTCGAAAGGCCAGGGATATACCTAGCAGTGTCAGAGGGGGGAGAGGTCGGCTCCAGCAGCGGCAATTCGCTGGGGGGCCGTTCAGGTTGCGGAGATATATCGACAACTTTTTTAACGCATTCCTCAGGCAGCGGACGGGTCAATTTATTGAAATAGGAAGTAAAAAACCCCACCAGCATAGTCAATCCACTGGCGACATCGGCCAACTTCACGTAACGCTTGGCTCCATACTCGGACTGTATTCGTCGGTCGAAACAGAGACCATTATTGAATGCGCTGCCCCATTGAGTTTTATCATTATGGATACTCGAGCCCACCGCAAACTCGGCCTGAGACGCACCCACTACACGCACACTACTATTAATTGAATAACTACGCATACACCCCTCCATGAGCGGGCACTTCTCCGAACTGAGTCATTCGGAGAAGTTTTTGCTCTATTCAAATATTAGAAACAAGGCCATTACTTTCAAGACTTGAACGTGGATCGCGTATTAAAGCGCCAGTCCATGCGATCAAATTCATTTTCAGCCGGCCCCGCACTGGTTACTCCAACCGGCGATCCATCCGGACGCCTATTTGAAGTGATGTCAGGGACGTCATCGAGAATAGGGAGCGGTGTTACTTCGGGCTTGGCGTTTGATATCACTGTTGGAGTGAAGTCTGGTACCCCTTTAGGCTTGGCATTGGGTGTCACTTCAAGCTTGGAATCTGGCGTCACTTCAGACTTGGTATTTGGAATCTCTCCAGGCTTGGTGTCTGGCGTCACTACAGACTTGGCATTTGGAATCCATCCAGGCTTGATGTCTGACGTCACTTCTGGCTTGGAGTGGGCCTCAGGATTGCCAGGCAAAACGCGCACATTCGGTCTTACCCTTGGTCGCACGCCGTTGTCCAGCGGCGCGTTCGTATCAGGGCAGTGACAGTGATCAATGTTCACATTCACATGCACGTTTGCTTTGGCATCGTTGGTAACGGTGATGTCTGGCATGGGGACCTGTGGCAGAACCGGACCTACATTTTGCTTAAGCGCACCCAGCGTTAATACCGGCAGGTCGCTTGCCTTTCCATCATGAATGGCGGCGGTGCTGGCCTTGAGTTCAGACGGCAAAACCGGATTCTGTTGTTGCTTGAGCGCACCCGCCGTCAATACGGGTTGGTCGCTTGCCATGGCATCCTTGGTGCCGGTGGTGTCAGGTTTGGTTACGGGTGGCAAAATCGGGCCTAAGTGATTTTTGAGCACTTCCGACGTCATTGCTGGCAAGTCGCTTGCCTTGATTTCCTTGGTATCGATGGTGCCGGGGTTGGTTGCGGTTGGCAAAACCGGACCTAAATGCTTTTTGAGCGCTTCCGGGGTCAGTGCTGGCAAGTCACTTGCCTTGGCATCCTTGGTGCCGGTGGTGTCAGGTTTGGTTACCGCTGGCAATACCGGACCTAACTGCTGCTTGAGCGCTTCCGGCGTTAAGGCTGGAAGATTTTTTGCGCTCGGGCTCAATGGTTGTTTGCCTGCATCCGGCTTTACGATCGGCAACGCCCCCTTATCGGGCAACACACTGGACTTCGACTGTTTACCAGCAAACATTTCTCGTAGTGCTTTGAAAACAAGTTCCAACATATCAAACAACTTGGTCATGGTGCCCGCATCAACGGTTATTCCACCCTGTGGAACGTTGAACGTATGACTGGCATTCGCACTAGCAATCAAGGGTGAGTTGATTTTCGCAGGCGCTGATGGGGATTTATCAAGGTGAGCGTGGTCAACGCTTACGAAGGGAGGCGTGTGAATCGACAGGGACATATCCAATTCCTTATTCAGTAAGACCCGACTCTATTAACGAGCCGGCAAAGAGTATTTTTGATAACTGGACAACAACCCGGGTCGCTCTCCAGTCCATACTTTCGTGGAGTTTTGCTCCGTCGAGTTCCCAGAATCGTCCTTCATATAAGGAAACTAAAGCAGGTTTTGAGACTTTTCCTCCTCGACACTTCAGCAAATACCCTTTGCGCACGCTATCTATAGCCGCTGGAACCTGACACACACGCTAATAAACCGAACAAACAGCAACTTACAGACATCATTACTCAAAAAACCGAACTGCCAACTGTGCTAGCGCGCACATAAAAAAAGGCGCCTAAGGCGCCCGTTCTTGGATTGAATAAAACATCTATAAATATAAACTCGATATTGCTACGCCACCGTTTCCACTGGATGCTTCATACCCAACAGTCGACTAACCTGCTCCAAATCGGTTTCCCGGCGCATCGCCGTAAACAGCTCCACCGCTTCCGGGTAATTGCGCGTCAACATCGCCAGCCATTGCTTCAAACGGCCCGGCGCCTGACGCTCCGTGAGCTGTGCCACCGATTGGGTCCAGAACTCCTGGAGCATGGGCTGCATCTGCGCCCAGGTCATTTCCACCACGTCTTCGCCCGCCTTCGCCGCCGCGATCTGTCGAGCCAGGTCAGGGCGTGCTACCAGACCACGGCCGAGCATGATGTCCTCGGCGCCGCTGATTTCACGGCAACGTCTCCAGTCTTCGACGCTCCAGATATCGCCATTGGCGAACACAGGCACCTTGACCACGTCCTGCACCCGCGGAATCCACTCCCAGTGGGCCGGTGGCTTGTAACCGTCGGCCTTGGTACGCGCATGCACAACAATATGCGCGGCGCCGCCTTCGGCCAGGGCCGTGGCGCACACCAGCGCGCCATCCGGGCTGTCGAAGCCCAGGCGCATTTTGGCCGTCACCGGGATATGCGCCGGGACTGCGCGACGCACATGTTCGACGATCTGGTTGAGCAGTTCCGGCTCCTTGAGCAACACCGCACCGCCACGGGACTTGTTAACGGTCTTGGCCGGGCAGCCGAAGTTGAGGTCAATCACTTGCGACCCAAGCTCGCAGGCCAGCGCGGCATTTTCCGCCAGGCAGACCGGGTCAGAACCGAGCAACTGCACGCGCAGCGGTACACCCGCTGCGGTGTGGGCACCGTGCAGCAGTTCCGGGGCGAGCTTGTGGAAATAAGCGGGGGTGAGCAGGCGGTCGTTGACGCGAATGAACTCGGTCACGCACCAGTCAATACCGCCCACGCGGGTCAACACGTCCCGCAGGATGTTGTCGACCAACCCCTCCATGGGCGCCAAAGCAATTTGCATGGAAAACACTCAACAAAAATCGTGGCGCAGTTTACTGGGTTTCCCACAGCAACCGTTAACCCCCTGTCAGTGCGGGGCCGTAGCCGTCGGTAAACTCAGTCGGCATACGCTTGGGCTTGCCGCTGGACAGCTCGATGCAGACAAAGGTGGTTTGCGCACGCAGCAAGGTTGCGCCATCACGGGGGCGTACCAGTTGAAAACGACGGGTCATTTTCAGGCGTTGGTCCCAGTCGACAATCCAGGTCGCCAGTTGCAGCTCGTCGCCCTCGTAGCCTGCCGCCAGGTAGTCGATTTCATGGCGCACCACGGCCATGGCGCGGTCCAACCGCCGGTACTCGGTGAGGTCAAGCCCCAGGCGCTGGGAGTGCCGCCAGGCGCAGCGCTCCAGCCAGGACACGTACACCGCGTTATTGGCGTGCCCCAGACCGTCGATGTCTTCAGCCGCAACCTGCAGGTCGATGATGAACGGCGTTGCCAAATCCCAGCCCATGCCTTGCTCCAGTCGATTAATGTCGGCGGAGCAGTGTATCAGGCGGTTTGCCGCTCCTGTAAACGGCGGCCGGCCAGCAGGGCCAGCACGGCGTCGATCACCCGGGGATCGGCCAGCACCTTCTGGTGGCCACCCTGCTCCAGGCGCAGCAGGCGGCTGTCGAACCAGGTGTCGTGGATTTGCTGGGAGGCTTTGACCGGAACGAATGTATCGTCTTCGGCGTGCACGATCAGCCCAGGAATGTTCATCTGATAATGAGCGACGTCCAAATGCTTGAGCGGCATCCCGAAGGTCAGCTCAACCTCCTGAATAAACGCGGAGCGCGCACGCGGCGGCAAGCCGACCATGCCCGCGAAACCGCGCAGCACATCAAGGAAACGTGACGGCGCGGCAATGCTTACCAACGCTTGCGTGCGCAGCCCCAACTGCACCGCCAGCATCGCACTGGCGCCGCCCATGGAGTGACCGACCACTGCGTGCAGCGGCGGCAGCTCAGCAGCGGCTTCGAGCATGGCCCGAGCGAACAGCAACACATGCGCCTCACGCCCCGGCGAACGGCCATGAGCCGGACCGTCCAAGGCAATCACCGAATAACCATTATCGACCAACGCCGTGATCAGGCTGGCAAACTGCGTGGGGCGCCCTTCCCAACCATGCATCAGCAAGACCGCAGGCCCTTGCCCCCAACGCAGTGCAGACAGACCGAAGCGCAAGGTGATGCGCTCCGATTGCGCCAGCAGTGGTAACTCCCAATCACGCGGCGGCAGGTCCCGAGGGGTCATGAAGGTGCGACGCATCTTGCTGGCCACCGTGTGCGGAGCCAGGCGACCGACAGTGCCATTGAAGCCACGAATCCAAGTTAATGCGCCCATCATGCGATTCCTCTTCAGCGCACCGCCGACTTGGCTGCGCGTAGTACACGGTCGGACAACTCGCCCGGGCCAAGGGCACGAGCCAAGGCCAGGCCACCAACCATCAGCGCCATGTCCGCCAAGGCCTTGTCGGTGTCTTCGGGAGTCGCGGCCAGTTGGGCGGCCATCAGCTCTACGTGCTCGTTCAAGGCCTCGCGAAAGACATCCGGCAGGCGGCTCATCTCGCCCACGGTCGCCGGTATCGGGCAGGCCTGGGCTGTTGAGTCACGGTGTTTACGCGACAGATAGAACGCCGCCACCAGGGCTCTGCGCTCCTCGCCGGTCAGTTGCGTATCCATATCGTCAATCGACGCGCGGCGCCGGGCCAATAACTGGGTGAAGGCCTCCAGCATCAGCGCGTCCTTGCTTTCAAAGTGCGCGTAGAAACCGCCGACCGTGAGCCCTGCCGCCCCCATGACTTCGCCGACACTCGGCTCGGCCGGGCCACGCTGGATCAGCGCCGCGCTGGCAGCCTGCAGAATACGTTCACGGGTTTGCGCTTTTTTATCACTCATCGTTGCCTCCCTCTCTCATGGGTTGAATATTATTACCATAATAATATTTGGCAAGCGAGTGGCACGACCATTGGTCAGAAGAGAATCCAGGAAGATGAGAAAAGGATTGGCCAAACGCCAGACAAACAAAAGGGCCATTCAATAATTGAATGACCCTTAAAAATCCCGCAGAGCGGGTAATCGTGGCGTCCCCTAGGGGACTCGAACCCCTGTTACCGCCGTGAAAGGGCGGTGTCCTAGGCCACTAGACGAAGGGGACACAAACCTTCTATACAACATGATCAGGCTGAGTCTGATCAGCTCAAGGACGGTGTGGCCAGACCTTGAGCGTGTAAATTGGTGGAGCTAAACGGGATCGAACCGTTGACCTCTTGCATGCCATGCAAGCGCTCTCCCAGCTGAGCTATAGCCCCGGATTTTTCGCCTCGCGGCGCAGCAGACCTTTCGAACTGCTTGTTGAAACTGGCGTCCCCTAGGGGACTCGAACCCCTGTTACCGCCGTGAAAGGGCGGTGTCCTAGGCCACTAGACGAAGGGGACAAAACCTTCTGTACAACCGATCAGAGCTGAGTTCTGATCAATTCAAGGACGGTGTGGCCAGACCTTGAACCTGTAAATTGGTGGAGCTAAACGGGATCGAACCGTTGACCTCTTGCATGCCATGCAAGCGCTCTCCCAGCTGAGCTATAGCCCCTCATCGGTGAGGACGGGGCGAATCTTAATGGCGGTTTGGAAGTGTGTCAAATTTATTTTCAACAATTTCCAAAGTTTTTTGCCGGGATAACAATCACTTACCGTCCAAACCCCGGAAAACCGGGGTTTGGCCATTTCAACCAGTTGCTCAGCCGATAGCGCCCAACAGCTTTTCCCACTCTTTGTTTTCTTTCTTCGACACACCACCAAGCAAATCAAGGGCTTGGCGCAGACGGAAACGCGTGAGGTCCGGGCCGAGAATTTCCATCGCATCGAGTACCGACACCGAACTGGCGTGCCCGGTGATCGCAGCAAACATCAGCGGCATGGCATCACGCAATTTCAGCTCAAGGGACTCAACCACCGCCTGGATCGTCGCGGTGATCGCATCCTTCTCCCACTGACGCAGGCTTTCGAGCTTCCACAGGATCAACTGCATCAACTGACGGACCTGATCGCCCGAGAGCTTCTTGGACTCAAACAGCTTGGCATCCGGGTTCACGCCACCGGCGAAGAAGAAACTGGCCAACGGTGCGACCTGGCTGAACGTCTCCACCCTGCCCTGCACCAGCGGTGCGATCTTCATCATGTACTCAGGGTTCAACGCCCATTGCTGCACACGGCTGGCGAACTCTTCCACCGGCAGGTCACGCAACCACTGGCCGTTGAGCCACGACAGCTTCTCGATATCGAAGATCGGCCCGCCCAGGGACACGCGGGACAGATCAAAGTTATCGACCATTTCCTGCAGCGAGAACTTCTCGCGCTCGTCCGGCATCGACCAGCCCATACGGCCCAAGTAGTTGAGCATCGCTTCCGGCATGAAGCCCATGCGCTCGTAGAACGTTACCGACGTCGGGTTCTTGCGCTTGGACAGCTTGCTCTTGTCCGGGTTACGCAGCAGCGGCATATAGCACAACTGCGGTTGTTCCCAGCCGAAGTATTCGTACAGCAGGATCAGTTTTGGCGCCGACGGCAACCATTCTTCACCGCGCAACACGTGGGTGATGCCCATCAAGTGATCGTCGACCACGTTGGCCAGGAAGTACGTCGGCAGGCCGTCGGTCTTCATCAGCACTTGCATGTCCATGCGGTCCCACGGGATCTCGACGTCACCGCGCAGCATGTCCGGCACCACGCATACGCCTTCGCTCGGCACCTTCATGCGAATGACATGAGGCTCGCCGGCGGCCAGGCGTTGGGCCACTTCTTCTTTGGACAGCAGCAGCGCACGGCCGTCGTAGCGTGGGGTTTCGCCACGGGCCTGTTGCTCGGCGCGCATCTGGTCCAATTCTTCAGCGGTGCAGAAGCATGGGAACGCATGGCCCATGTCGACCAACTGCTGGGTGTACTGCTTGTAGATGTCGCTGCGCTCGCTCTGGCGATACGGGCCGTGCGGACCACCGACGTCCGGGCCTTCCGCCCAGGTAATGCCCAGCCAGCGCAAGGCATCGAAAATCTGCTGTTCCGACTCACGGGTCGAACGCACTTGGTCGGTGTCTTCGATCCGCAGGATGAATTCACCGCCGTGCTGCTTGGCAAAGCAGTAGTTGAACAGGGCGATGTAGGCAGTGCCGACGTGGGGATCCCCAGTAGGCGATGGCGCAATGCGCGTGCGGACGGTGGTCATGGCAGGTCTCGAATGGGCGATAAAGCTGAAAATTGAAACAAGGGGCGAATGGTAACAGCCCCAGGCACCTGCGCTCCAGCAGAAGGGCATATAGGCCAAGCTTCGGTCTGAAGGCGTGCCGTGGCTATTTGCCAGATGCTGGGGTGGTTATATTCCATTACCTCTTGTTACAGACACCGTGCTCATGCCTGCCCCACTGAAACGCCGCCTGTTTATCTTCGTGTTTATCGTGATCCTGATCGCCCTGGGTTTCTTCGCCCAATGGTTCTTCAAGGGCCGCTTTTACGAAAGCACCGACAACGCCTACGTGCAGGGTGAGATCACCCGCGTGTCCAGCCAACTGGGCGCGCGCATCGTGGAAGTAATGGTCGGTGACAACGAACATGTGCAAAAAGGCCAGTTACTGGTGAAGCTCGAAGGCGACGACTTCCACCTCGCCGTGGACCGCGCCAATGCCGCCCTGGCCATGCGCGAGGCCGAACGCACCCAAGCCACGAGCAAACTCACCCAACAGGCCAGTCTGATCGCCGCCGGTGAGGCCAAGGTTTCGTCCAGCCAGGCCAGCCTGGGCCGTTCGCAGATCGACTTGTCCCGCGCGCAAACCCTGCGCAAGCCCGGTTATGTCTCGGAAGAACGGGTGACCACCCTCTCCGCCGACAACCACATCGCCCGCTCCCAAGTCACCATGGCCCAGGCCGACCTGCAGGGCCAGCGCCAGCAGGTCAACGCCCTGAATGCCGAGATCAAACGCCTCGACGCGTTGATCGCCAACGCCAAGACCGACTTGGCCCAGGCCGAACTCAACCTCACCCGCAGCGAAATCCACGCCCCCATCAGCGGCCTGGTGGGCCAGCGTGCGGCGCGCAATGGCCAATATGTACAGGCCGGCGCCTACCTGCTGTCGATCGTCCCCGACCAGGACATCTGGATCCAGGCCAACTTCAAGGAAACCCAGATCGGCCACATGCAGCCTGGGCAAAAGGCCGAGCTGACCTTCGACGCTTACGGCGACACCCCTATTGAAGCGCGGGTCGACAGTTTGTTCGCCGCGTCCGGTGCGCAGTTCAGCCTGCTACCGCCGGACAATGCCACGGGCAACTTCACCAAAGTCGTACAACGCATTCCGGTAAAACTCACCTTCGCGGCGGACAACCCGCTGAAGGGCAAGATCCGCCCCGGCATGTCCGTGACCGTCAAAGTGAACATCAAAGACCAGCCCGATGACCGGTGATCAACTGGTACGTCCCGTCGGCGAACCGACCCGACGCGACTGGATCGCAGTGATGAGCGTGATGCTCGGCGCCTTCATGGCGGTGCTCGACATCCAGATCACCAACTCGTCCCTCAAGGACATCCAGGGCGCGCTGTCAGCCACCCTGGAGGAAGGCTCGTGGATTTCCACCTCCTACCTTGTCGCCGAAATCATCATGATCCCCCTCACCGCCTGGCTGGTGCAGTTGCTCTCGGCACGGCGGCTGGCGGTGTGGGTGTCGACAGGCTTCCTGATCGCCTCGCTGATGTGCTCCATGGCCTGGAGCCTGGAAAGCATGATCGTGTTCCGCGCCCTGCAAGGTTTTACCGGCGGCGCGCTGATCCCACTCGCGTTCACCCTCACCCTGATCAAACTGCCCGAACACCACCGCGCCAAAGGCATGGCCATGTTCGCCATGACCGCCACCTTCGCCCCCTCCATCGGCCCGACCATTGGCGGCTGGCTCACTGAAAACTGGGGCTGGGAATACATTTTCTACATCAACGTACCGCCGGGGCTGATCATGATCGCCGGGCTGCTGTATGGCCTGGAGAAAAAAGCCCCGCACTGGGAGTTGCTGAAAAGCACCGATTACCTCGGCATCGTCACCATGGCCGTGGGCCTTGGGTGTTTGCAGGTGTTTCTTGAGGAAGGCCATCGCAAAGACTGGCTGGAGTCGACCCTGATTGTCAGCTTGGGCAGCATCGCCCTGTTGAGCCTGATCACCTTTGTGATCGTGCAGATGTCCAAGCCCAATCCGTTGATCAACCTGCGCATTCTCTCCAACCGCAACTTTGGCCTGTCGAGCATTTCCAGCCTGGGGATGGGCGTGGGCCTGTATGGCTCGATCTATCTGCTACCGCTGTACCTGGCGCAGATCCAGAACTACAACGCGCTGCAGATCGGCGAAGTGATCATGTGGATGGGCGTGCCGCAGCTGTTTCTGATTCCGCTGGTGCCCAAATTGATGAAGTACGTGTCGCCAAAATGGCTGTGCACCTTAGGATTCGGCCTGTTCGGCCTGGCGAGTTTTTCCTCGGGGGTGCTCAACCCGGACTTCGCCGGCAGCCAGTTCAATCAAATCCAGATCATCCGCGCCCTCGGGCAACCGCTGATCATGGTGACCATCTCGTTGATCGCCACCGCCTATATCCTGCCCCAGGACGCTGGATCGGCGTCGAGCCTGTTCAATATCCTGCGTAACCTGGGTGGCGCCATTGGGATTGCGCTGCTGGCGACCTTGCTGGATGCGCGGACCAAAACCTACTTTGATTATCTGCGCGAGGCGATTGTGCCGAGCAATCCGCAGGTGGCGGAGAGACTCGCAACGTTAACCGAGAAGTTCGGCAATGAAACGGCGGCGCTGGGCAAGCTCAGTGAGATTGTCCATCAGCAGGCACAGATCATGGCCTACAACGATGCGTTTCATTTTGTGGGGTTGGCGCTGGGGATCAGTATGTTAGCGATCCTGTTGACCAAGGCGTTGCCGGCGGGGCTTAAGGCTGGGGAGAGTCACTAGACGGTACTGGCCTGCGATGAGGCCAGTACCGTCACCGAAAAATCAGACAGCCAGCAACCGCTCGCGCAACTTGCCGATCTCATCGCGCGTCTGCGCTGCCGCTTCAAACTCAAGATCCCGCGCCAACTGGTACATCTTCTCTTCCAACTGCCGAATCCGCTTGGTGATCTCACTCGGCGAGCGCAGTTCGTTTTCGTACTTGGCGCTTTCCTCGGCGGCCTTGGCCATGCCCTTGCGCTTCTTGCTGCGCGAGCCCGGCACAGTGGCGCCTTCCATGATGTCGGCGACGTCCTTGAACACGCCCTTGGGCGTAATGCCATTGGCCAGGTTAAACGCAATCTGTTTGTCACGCCGGCGCTCGGTCTCGCCAATCGCGCGCTCCATGGAGCCGGTGATGCGGTCCGCGTAGAGAATCGCGCGACCATTGAGGTTCCGCGCGGCACGGCCGATGGTCTGGATCAGCGAACGCTCGGAGCGCAGGAAGCCCTCCTTGTCGGCATCCAGAATCGCCACCAGCGACACCTCCGGCATATCCAAACCTTCTCGCAGCAGGTTGATCCCCACCAGCACATCAAAGGTGCCCAGGCGCAGGTCACGGATGATCTCCACGCGCTCCACAGTGTCGATGTCCGAGTGCAGGTAGCGCACACGCACGCCGTGGTCGGCCAGGTAATCGGTCAAGTCTTCAGACATGCGCTTGGTCAGCGTGGTGACCAGCACCCGCTCCTCCAACGCCACACGCTTGCCGATCTCCGACAGCAAGTCATCGACCTGCGTCAGTGCCGGGCGAATTTCGATTTGCGGGTCCACAAGGCCGGTCGGGCGAACCAGTTGCTCAACCACGCGTCCTGCATGTTCGGCCTCGTAGTTACCCGGCGTGGCTGAAACAAAAATCGTCTGTGGGCTGATCCCTTCGAACTCGTCGAAACGCATCGGCCGGTTATCCAGCGCTGACGGCAGGCGGAAACCGTATTCCACCAACGTTTCTTTACGCGAACGGTCACCTTTATACATCGCGCCGACCTGCGGCACGCTGACGTGGGATTCGTCGATCACCAACAGGGCGTCGTCCGGCAAGTAATCAAACAGTGTGGGTGGCGCCTGCCCGGATTCACGGCCCGACAGGTAGCGCGAGTAGTTTTCGATGCCGTTGCAGTAGCCCAGCTCCAGGATCATCTCGAGGTCGAAGCGCGTGCGCTGCTCCAAACGCTGGGCTTCTACCAGCTTGTTGTTGGAGCGCAGGTATTCCAAGCGCTCCACCAGCTCGACCTTGATGCCCTCGATGGCACCCATCAGGGTTTCGCGCGGGGTCACGTAGTGGCTTTTCGGGTAGAAGGTGAAGCGCGGCAGCTTGCGGATCACCTCGCCGGTCAACGGGTCGAAGGCCGACAGGCTCTCGACTTCATCGTCGAACAGCTCGATGCGGATTGCTTCCAGGTCGGATTCGGCCGGGTAGATGTCGATCACATCGCCACGCACACGGAAGGTGGCGCGGGCGAAGTCCATGTCGTTGCGGGTGTATTGCAAGCTCGTCAGGCGACGCAGCAGCTCGCGCTGGTCGAGTTTGTCGCCCCGGTCGACGTGCAGCACCATCTTCAAATAGGTTTCCGGGCTGCCCAGGCCATAGATGCACGACACCGTGGTGACGATGATCGCGTCCTTGCGCTCCAACAACGCCTTGGTTGCCGACAGCCGCATCTGTTCGATGTGGTCGTTGATCGAGGCGTCCTTCTCGATAAAGGTATCGGAGGACGGCACATAGGCTTCGGGTTGGTAGTAGTCGTAGTAGGAAACGAAGTACTCCACCGCGTTGTTCGGGAAGAAGGCCTTGAACTCGCCGTACAACTGCGCGGCCAAGGTCTTGTTCGGCGCCAGCACCAGCGTCGGGCGATTGGTCTGTGCAATCACGTTGGCGATGCTGAAGGTCTTGCCTGAACCGGTCACCCCGAGCAGCGTCTGGTGCGCCAGGCCGGCGTCGATGCCTTCGACCAACTGGCGAATGGCTTCGGGTTGATCGCCGGCGGGTTCAAAGCGGGTGACGAGCTGGAAATCCGACATAACGTACCTCGTGAAGTCACCCCAGACTCGATACCGCCAGGGACGAAAAAGCTCAGCAACCCGCGAATAGTCATCGCAGGTTGCAGGAAAAAACCATGATAGCCGTAGAAGTGGTGCCGAATGTGACGGGTTTCAAGGCAATCGTCCTACCCGACGTCTAGGATCAATGTTGCAATAAGACTAACGGTCAGCAAATAAACCGAAAAACTTGGCCGAAAAGCCGTTTCGGTTGTCGCCTCAAGCGGTGATGGCCTCTATACTAGCTCCCCGTTTGTGCACCGCTCTAGTGCATTCGGCTGGAGCGCGACACGTCCCTCCACTCCCCCCATAGAGCTGCCGCAAAATGAGCCTGTTCTCCGCTGTCGAAATGGCACCACGCGATCCAATCCTGGGCCTCAACGAAGCATTCAACGCCGATACACGAACCACCAAGGTCAACCTTGGCGTGGGCGTTTACTGCAACGAGGAGGGGAAGATTCCACTCTTGCGTGCCGTTGCCGAAGCGGAAGCCATTCGCGTGGCGCAACACGCCGCCCGTGGCTACTTGCCGATCGATGGCATCGCGGCGTACGACAAGGCCGTGCAAACCCTGCTGTTCGGGGCTGAGTCGCCGTTGCTGGCGGCTGGCCGCATCACCACCGTACAAGCGGTCGGCGGCACGGGCGCCCTGAAGATCGGCGCTGACTTCCTCAAGCAACTGCTGCCGAACGCTGTCGTTGCGATCAGCGACCCAAGCTGGGAAAACCACCGCGCGCTGTTCGAAACCGCCGGTTTCCCGGTGCAGAACTACCGCTACTACGACGCCGCTACCCACGACGTGAACCGTGCCGGTCTGCTCGAAGACCTCAATGCCCTGCCACCACAGTCCATCGTGGTGCTGCACGCCTGCTGCCACAACCCGACCGGCGTCGACCTGAGCCCGGCCGACTGGCAGAACGTGCTGGACGTGGTCAAGGCCAAGAACCTGGTGCCGTTCCTCGACATGGCCTACCAGGGCTTTGGCGACGGCATTCACGAAGACGCCGCCGCCGTGCGCCTGTTCGCTGAATCCGGCCTGACCTTCTTTGTGTCCAGCTCGTTCTCCAAGTCGTTCTCGCTGTACGGCGAACGCGTGGGCGCACTGTCGATCGTTGGCGAATCCAAGGAAGAAAGCGCGCGCATCCTGTCCCAGGTCAAGCGTGTGATCCGCACCAACTACTCCAACCCGCCAACCCATGGCGCGGCGATCGTTGCTGCAGTGCTGAACAACCCTGAGCTGCGCGCCCAGTGGGAAGCCGAACTGGCCGAAATGCGCCTGCGCATCCGTGGCATGCGCGAGCAGATGGTCGCCGAACTGGCCAAGGCTGCTCCAGGCCATGACTTCAGCTTCGTCGGTCGCCAGCGTGGGATGTTCTCCTACTCCGGCCTGACCGTTGAGCAAGTCACTCGTCTGCGCACTGAGTTTGGTATCTACGCGCTGGATACCGGGCGTATCTGCGTGGCAGCGCTGAACCAGTCGAACATTGGTGCGGTGACCAAGGCGATTGTTCAGGTGTTGTAAACCTTTGCTGATGTGAAGAAGGGGAAGCCAATGGCTTCCCCTTTTTATTTACGAACACACTAGACTGAACGCCGACTGCCCCTTTGCTGTGAGAGCCTTATGAGAAACGACGACCTGGACCTGCGCGCCGACCGCGACGAACTGGACGACTACACCCCGCGCGCGCCGCAAGCTAAACGCCAGAAAAGCCTGGTGCTGCAAGTGGCGCTCGGTGTGTTCCTCGGCGGCTTGGCGCTGTGGCTGGTGCAACTGGGCGCGACGGCACTGATGACGAAGTTGGCCATGGGCACCCTGCAATTTGGCGGCTAACCCTCTCGTAGCAGTTGTCGAGCCCCAGCGAGGCTACGTAGGCTGCACCGCATTTTTTCTGATACACCGCCACGCAGCCTCGCTGGGGCTCGACAGCTGCTACGCCAGCGTCAGACCTCGCTCTTCCAGCAACTTCACAAAACTGTTCAAGCTCTGCGACACCGTCCCCCGCCGCCAGATCAGCCAGGTGTGCAAAATCCTGAAGTTATCCGTCAACGGCCACACACTCACCGCCGTAAACCCCGGCATGCTTTCCAGCATACTGCGCGGCATCAACGCCAAGCCCGCCCCGGCGCTGATACAGGCGAGCATGCCGTGGTAAGACTCCATCTCGAAGATCTTGCCCGGCACAGCGCCATCCTGTGAGAACCAACGTTCAAAGTGATGGCGGTACGAGCAGTTCGAGCGAAAGGTATAGATGTTCTCCCCCGCGACATCCTGTCCCCGGGTAATCGGCGCATGATGCAGCGGCGCAATCACCACCATCTCTTCTTCAAACACTGCCACCCCTTCCAGCGTGGCATGCAACACCGGCCCATCGACAAACGCTGCCGTCAGCCGCCCCGACAGTACCCCCTCGATCATCGTGCCCGATGGCCCGGTGCTCAGGTCCAGTTCGACCTTGGTGTGCTTCTGGTTATAGGCCGCGAGTAACGCCGGAATCCGCACCGCCGCCGTGCTCTCCAACGAACCCAGGGCAAATGCGCCCTGGGGCTCCTCCCCCGCCACCGTCGCACGGGCTTCCTGCACCAAGTCGAGGATGCGCCGTGCATAACCGAGAAAATTCCACCCGGCCGGTGACAGGCGTAATCGGCTCTTCTCGCGGATAAACAACTCAACGCCCAGGTCCTGCTCCAGTTGCTTGATGCGCGTGGTCAGGTTCGACGGCACTCGATGAATCAGCTGTGCGGCGGCGCTGATGCTGCCTTGCTCGGCAACGGCCTTGAAGATTTCCAGCTGCACCAGGTCCAAGTCATTCTCCAATCGTGAATGTATTGCTTAATATTATTCAGTTTCCAGAAAAGAGATAGCCCCGTACGCTGGCCTCCATCCCAACTCCTACGCAGGACGGTGCCATGAACGCGATCACTCACACCTCTCACGCCCTGTCGATCAACCCCGCCAACGGCGAAACGGTCGGCAGCTACCCGTACGAAACCGAGTCGCAGCTGGACGCCGCCCTCAACCGCGCCACCGGCGCCTTCCGCACCTGGCGTCGCCAGCCGGTCAGCCAGCGTGCCGAGTTGCTGCTGGCCCTGGCCGGCGCACTGCGTGATCAGGCCGAAGATATGGCGCAAATGATCACCCTGGAAATGGGCAAACCCATCACCCAGGCCCGTGCCGAGATCGAAAAGTGCGCCCAACTCAGCGAATGGTACGCCGCCCACGGCCCGGCCATGCTCGCCCCGGAACCGACGCTGGTGGACAACGGCACCGCCCACATCGAATACCGCCCACTGGGCCCGATTCTCGCGGTGATGCCGTGGAACTTCCCGGTGTGGCAAGTGCTGCGCGGCGCCGTGCCGACGATGCTCGCCGGCAACACCTACGTGCTCAAACACGCACCGAACGTCATGGGCAGCGCCTACCTGATCCAGCAAGCCTTTAAAAAAGCCGGTTTCGCTGAAGGCCTGTTCGAGGTGATCAACGTGACCACCGATGGTGTATCCAAAGCCATTGCCGACCCACGCATCGCCGCCGTCACCCTTACCGGCAGCGTACGCGCCGGTATTGCCATCGGCTCCCAGGCCGGTGCTGCACTGAAGAAATGTGTGCTGGAACTCGGCGGCTCCGACCCGTTTATCGTGCTCAACGATGCCGACCTCGACGCCGCCGTCCAGGCCGCATTGATCGGCCGCTTCCAGAACAGCGGCCAGGTCTGCGCCGCCGCCAAGCGCTTGATCGTCGAAGCCGGTGTAGCAGAAGCCTTCACCGCCAAATTCCTCGAAGCCAGCCGTGCCTTGGTCATGGGCGACCCGACGTCGACCGCCACCTACATCGGCCCGATGGCCCGTTTCGACCTGCGTGACGAACTGCACGGCCAGGTCCAGGCCACCCTGGAAGAAGGCGCGACCCTGCTGCTGGGCGGCAACAAAGTACCCGGCGCCGGTAACTACTACGAGCCGACCGTGCTGGCAGACGTCACCGACCAGATGACCTCGTTCAAACAGGAACTGTTCGGCCCGGTAGCCTCGATCATCACCGCCCGCGACGCCGACCACGCTGTGGCCCTGGCCAACGACAGCGAGTTCGGCCTGACCGCCAGCATCTTCACGACTGACTCGGCGAAAGCGCGTGATATCGCCAATCAGCTGGAAACCGGTGGGATCTTCGTCAACGCCTTCAGTGTGTCAGACCCTCGGGTGGCGTTTGGTGGCGTGAAGAAGAGCGGATTCGGTCGGGAGTTGTCGCACTTTGGTGTGCGCGAATTCTGCAATGCGCAGACGGTGTGGCTGGATCGAAAATAACGTCAACCACCACACCGCCGGCGAGGGCGAAAGGTCACACGATCACTTCTTGACCGGCGCATCCCAACAATCGGGCTTGCGTGCGCACACGTTGTACTGCCGGTCCATCAGCGCCATGCGGTTCAGGTGCGCATCCGTGGCGTCCTTGAATGACTGCTCGCTGGTCATCAAGTACGTCGCCGTGCGGTCGCTCATCCGCGCACTCAGCTGGCGTCGGGTATTGGCATCCACCCCCTGAGGGGTGGTGGCCATCGCCTGCAGGGTCGAATCACTCAAACGGCTCAACTCATCCCGATAGGTCCGCGTGTACTGCTCGCGCGCTGCGTCGTGCCGGTGATTCAAGTCGTACTGCATCGCCTCCAGGTTTTGCTTGTAGAGCGCCCAGTATGCATCCGGCAACACGCCGCCATCCTGCTTGCGCAACCGGGCGATTCGTTCGTCATTGCTCACTGTGGGTTGCAACACGGGTTTGAGCGATGAAACCACCGCCGGGTCCTGATTGATGATCTGATCGATCCAGCCCTCGCGCGCAGGGCTCGACGGCAGGGCCTGGCCCAACGCTTCAAGCTTCAACGGCGCAACCGGTGCAGACGGCGCAATGGATTGCGCACACCCCGAAAGCAGTAGCACAGCGGTCAGTGGGGCCAACGCCAATGCATGACTCAATCGCATAAATTCTCCCTGATTAATCCATTCTCGTTTTAATTTTGCCAGCACTGTGCATACCGTTCGCACACGCCATAACGCTTATCCAGTTCAGCCATGTGCGCCCAATTCTCTGCCGCTGCTTCCTTTTCCAATTGTTCACTGAGCCGGTGGTAGGCCAGCAGCATCGAACTGTTGAGCGCCAACGCCTGGGTGACATCGGTCGCCGGGGTATCGGGCACCAGCGTTTTGATCGTTGGCGTGTCCATGCGAGAGAGACGCGCACGGTATTCAACCTTGTACTGCTCAAGCGCCTTGGCCTTTACGCCACTTGCCTGCACCAGGTAAGTCACGACGTTCTGGCGGTATTGCGCCCAGTAGGCATCCGGCAGATCCAGGTTCACCTGCTCCTTACGCTTGCTAACCACCAACTCGGCTGCCTCGGCCCGCGCGCCTTCGTTCGCAGGCGTGATCACGGGTTTCATGTCCGCGACGATGCTCTGCGAAATAATCTGCTCGGCCAGGGCATCACGCTCAGGTGTGGCGGGCAGGCCTTTGGGGGGCACCGGGAACAGCGCGTTGGTGCCCATACAACTGGGTATGCCTTTATTCACCAACGGCACGGGCGTACGCGCCACCTGACCCTGCACGGTGTGCAGGCGCTTGAGCGTGGTCATGCATTGGCGGCCGGCCTGGTTGAAGGTCAACTCATATTCCGCGCCACTTTGCGGTGTGAAGGTAAAGGCCATGCCACACACAGAACCTGTGCCTTGGGTGTTCAAGTGCAGCAACAACGCTTTGTTGGGAGGCAGCCGGATTTCCAGATAAGGATTTTTCTCGGAGAGCGGCGGCATCGACATGTCCGCCCGCCTGCGGGTGTTGGCGAGGAACAGGTTATTGAGGATGCCCGTGGTCTGGCCACCGCAATGCTCCTCGTCCAGCACGCTCAGCGTGGCACTGCTCAGGTCGCTGATGAAACGCAGCTTGGCGGCGTCCGGCTCGGTGGCATCGGGGTAAGATCCCGAGACACTGCAACCACTCAACATCAATGCGAAAGCGGCCGCACCGAATGCACGACCCGCAAAAAACTTATTCATGGAAAGCTGTCATCCTTAACGCAGTAGTGGCCAATCGCCCATCATAATGGGAAAGTTACCTTTTGTTTCGATAGAATGAGGACTGAATGTTTAAGGTAAGTCAGCTATGTGTGATTGCCGTCACAGCCTTGGTGAGTGGTTGCTCATCATTGCCTCCGGAAATGGCGTTGGACTCGAAAGTCTACTCGGTAGAAAACGCCGGGATTGTCCTGGGCGCCTTGGTCGATGGCGGCCCCTACGGCACCTGGCTGAGCTTTCGTGACGTAGACACCGGCAAGGAATACGGCTGGGGGCCCAAGGACTATTACTCGGCCTGGTTACCCGCCGGCACCTATGAAATGACCGACCTGGGCTCGCGTCGCGGAGTCATGGGCCCCTACTCCAAACCCCTGCGCTTTACCGTAACCAAAGGCCAGATCAACTACCTGGGCGAGATGACCTACGGCTGCCCGCTCGCGGCACACCCGGCCGCCCTCTATGGCGTGAAGAACTGCGGGGTTCTGGCGTTGGCCACCTGTACGGTCGACTATCCCAGCATTGGCGTGTGCGTGGTGGACAGGCAAGAGCAGTCGGTGCGCACCTTCGTGAAGCAACACCCGCAATTCTCCGAACTGCCGGTCAAACCGGCCGTGATGTCGACGCGTTAATCGCTTACCATACCGCGCCGGTTCCCAAACGGGACTAATAGGGAATCCGAAGCGCGGTACACCGCGCCAATCGGAACTGCCCCCGCAACTGTAGGTGCTGAGCCTGCTCCCCACTGCCACTGGACCACGTCCGGGAAGGCCGGAGCATGGCGACGACGCATCAGTCAGGAGACCTGCCGGCCCAGCACATTCACTAACCGGCGGGGTGTCCGGGAAGGACATCCGTGCCCTGCCAGACCGGCAGCGTTCGAGGGTGTATTTCCGCGCCGTACCTCCCCTGCTTCACGTACGGTTCACCCGGAGATTGCCCCATGCTGCCACGCGTTACCGCCCTGATCACCGGCCTGGGTTTCTGTGCCCTGGCCCAAGCGACGCCGACTCATTACCCGCTGACCCTCGAAAACTGCGGCAGCAGCCTCAGCTTCCAACAGGCCCCCGCGCGCAGCGTGACCATCGGCCAGGCCGCTACCGAAATGCTCTACGCCCTGGGTGTGGGCGATAAAGTGGTCGGCACCTCACTGTGGTTCAACAACGTATTGCCGCAGTTCAAGGCGCAAAACGACACAATCGAGCGCCTGGCCAACAACGAGCCTAGCTTCGAAGCCGTCATCGCCAAGCGCCCGCAACTGGTGGCCGCCGAGCTTGAATGGGTGGTCGGCCCGCAAGGCGTGGTCGGTACTCGCGAGCAGTTTCACGAACTGAAGATTCCCACCTACCTGCTGCCCTCCGACTGCGAAGGCAAGGACAACCTGGTGGGCGCCGACGGCACGCGGCTGGAGCCGTTCCGCATCGAGACCATTTACAAGAGCATCAGCCAACTGGCCGAGATTTTCGACGTACAGGATCGCGGCCAGCAACTGAACGACGAGCTCAAGGCACGCCTGGCCAACTCCGTCGCCACCGTGCAGAGCAAAGGCCTCAAGCAAGCCAGCGCGCTGGTGTGGTTCTCCAGCGCCGAGATGGCCAGCGACCCGTATGTGGCCGGCCACAAGGGCATTCCCGAATTCATGCTGCAAACCCTGGGCCTGCACAACGTGGTGCAGTCCGATGAAGAGTGGCCCGCCGTCGGCTGGGAAACCATCGCCAAGGCCAACCCGACGTTTTTGGTGATCGCGCGCATGGACCGCCGCCGCTACCCGGCCGACGACCATGAAAAGAAACTCGCCTTCCTGCGCAGCGACCCGGTGACCCGCAACATGGACGCCGTGAAAAACAACCGCATCATCATCCTCGACGCCCTGGCGCTGCAGGCCAGCGTGCGCATGTTCGATGGCCTTGAACAACTGGCCAGCGCCATCGACGGCTACGACCTGCCGAAATGATGCGAACCCTACTTGCCCTGACGCTGCTACTGGTTGCCGTACTCGCTGGCGTGGCCATCGGCGAAACCGCCATCTCGCCGCAGGTGGTGTTGCAGGTGCTCGCCAACAAACTGTGGGCAGCGGGTTATGTGCTGGACCCGATCGACGAAGGCGTGGTGTGGAACTACCGCCTGACCCGCGCGTTGGTCGCCGCTGCGTGCGGTGCAGGGCTGGCCACCTGCGGGGTGATTTTGCAGTCGTTGCTGCGTAACCCATTGGCCGATCCTTACCTGCTGGGCATCAGCGCCGGCGCCTCAACCGGTGCGGTACTCGTCGCGCTGATCGGCGTGGGCGGTGGTTTGATCTCGCTGTCGGCAGGCGCATTTGTCGGCGCGATGGCGGCGTTTGCCCTGGTGATTCTGCTGGCGCGCGCCAGCGGCTCGTCCAGCGGCACCGGGCAGATCATCCTCGCGGGCATCGCCGGCTCTCAGTTGTTCAACGCCCTCACCGCGTTCCTGATCACCAAGTCGGCCAGCTCCGAACAGGCGCGCGGCATCATGTTCTGGCTGCTGGGCAACCTCAGCGGCGTGCGCTGGCCGTCGGTATGGCTGGCGGTGCCGGTGGCGGTCGCAGGCTTGGCCGTCTGCCTGTGGCACCGTCGCGCGCTGGATGCGTTCACCTTCGGTACAGACTCGGCCGCCTCGCTGGGCATCCCGGTGCGCCGCGTGCAGTTTGTGCTGGTGGGCTGCGCCGCGCTGGTCACGGCGGTGATGGTGTCGATTGTCGGCTCTATCGGCTTTGTCGGCCTGGTCATTCCGCATGCCGTGCGCCTGCTGCTGGGCACCGGTCATTCGCGATTGCTGCCGGCCAGCGCCTTGGGTGGCGCGTTGTTTTTGATCGCCGCCGATGTGCTGTCGCGCACCTTGATCAAGGGCCAGGTTATTCCGGTGGGCGTGGTCACCGCATTGGTCGGCGCGCCGGTATTTGCGTTGATTTTGATTGGCCGGAGGAACGCCCGATGAGTGTGCTGAGTTGCACCGGCCTGGGCTTCAAGGTGCGTGAGGCTGAGTTGCTGCGCGATATTCACTTGGACATTCAAGTGGGGGAAACCTTGGGGATTGTCGGGCCGAACGGCTCAGGCAAATCCACGCTGCTCAAACTGCTCTCGGGTTTGCGCACGCCTGCGTCAGGCGAAGTACGGCTGGGCGGCCAACGCCTGGGCGAGCTGTCCCGTCGCACCATCGCGCAACAATTGGCGGTGGTGGAACAACAGGCCGACACCGACGACGCCATCCGTGTGTTCGACGCCGTAGCCCTGGGCCGCACGCCGTGGCTGTCGGCGCTGAGCCCGTGGTCCAGCGAAGACGACGCCATCGTGCGCCAGGCGCTGCAGGATGTAGACGCCACCCACCTGAGCAAACGCGCCTGGCGCAGCCTGTCCGGCGGCGAGCGCCAACGCGTGCACATCGCCCGCGCGCTGGCACAACGGCCGCAGATTTTGTTGCTGGATGAGCCGACCAATCACCTGGATATCCAGCATCAACTGGCGATTTTGAAAGGCGTGCAGGCGCTGCCCGTGACCACCTTGATTGCCCTGCATGACCTTAACCAAGCGCTGACCTGTGACCGCTTGGCCGTGCTGGATCGCGGGCGATTGGTGGCGCTCGGCAAGCCGCTGGAAGTGCTGACGCCGCAACGGTTGCAGGAGACCTTTGGGGTGCAGGCGCACTATCTGACGGACCCGTTTGATGGGGCGCAGATACTGCGGTTGCGCTCTAACTGACGGCTTACTTCGAAACAACACAGTTCTAATGTGGGAGCCGTCGAGCTTTAGCGAGGCCGCGAAGACGGCGGCACTGCCGATAGAGATATCGCCTGACCCACCGCTTTCGCGGCCTCGCTAAAGCTCGACGGCTCCCACAGGGGGGATCTGCGGTGCTTGAAAAATCTCTATAGGCAGGCCCATCGCGCCGGGCGCCCGCTAGCCAGCGATGAAGATCCAATGTAGGAGTTGTCGAGCTTTAGCGAGGCTGCGAAGGCGGCGGCATTGTCGATAGAGATGTCGCTGAAGTGACTTGGAATAAACCCACACACGCGTCTAAACATCTTATGGAAAATACACCGAGCGTAAGCCCATATTCAGTGCAAAGCCCTGCACCCTGAGCTAAACCTCATAGCACCTTAGCCATACAAGATCGCAGAAATGCTAACCACACCAGCCTTGTTCAGCGCCTGCCATGACAACGGTTGGCGGTCCGTTTATCTATGCCTTCAATTCAAAAAGCAGGATTTTTACCTGACGATCGAGCAAGGCAGTACCGGCAACTTTCACCTCAAGGTGAAAGGCGCGGACGCTGCCAAGGTGTCCGCCTTTTTTGCCGCCCCGGCGCCCTCACAGGTCGTGAAATGGAAGCCACTAAGCTATGCGTGGTACCGGCTATGGTTTGTAAACAGCAAAAAAACCGACGAGATCAACCTGCGCATACTCGTTATGACGCCGCTGTCCATTAGATTCACGTCTGTGCCGTTCTCCGTGAACAAACTGGTGCAGCTTGGCCATGCCTGGCAGGCTTTGGCCGCTAGCCCTCCAGACCCGACTTGAGCGCCCGCTGCGTTATCCACTTCCGGCTATACGCCAAGGTGCCTCCACGCAGCGCCGTTACACCCAAACCAGAGAGCCCGAACTTGGCCAACACCCTTGCTGATCACCGTAGCAGCCCATGGGCGGTTTTCCTTATTTTCCTGCGCCTTGGCCTGACCTCTTTCGGCGGCCCGATTGCGCACCTGAGTTACTTTCGCGAGGAGTTCGTCACACGGCGGCGCTGGCTGAGCGAGCGCAGTTACGTGGAATTGGTCGCGTTGTGCCAATTTCTCCCCGGCCCTGCCAGCAGCCAAGTCGGCATCGCCCTGGGGATGTCACGCGCAGGTTACGGGGGGGCCGCTGCCGCCTGGGCCGGGTTTACGTTGCCCTCGGCCATTGCCCTGATTCTGTTTGCGTTGGGCCTTTCCCACTACGGTGCCGCCGTCCCCGCCGGCGCGCTGCATGGCCTTAAAATCGTCGCCGTGGCCGTCGTCGCCCAAGCCGTTTGGGGCATGGCACGCAACCTGTGCCGTGGCATCGCGCGCGTGACACTGATGCTGATCGCCGCGTGCATGGCGCTGCTGGAACCCTCCGCCGGGGGCCAAATCGGTGTGATTGCCGCTGCCGGGATCGCCGGCCTGCTGCTGTTCAAACCCGAGCCGAATACCGAGCACGACCCGCTGCCTATCCCCATCAGCCGGCGTGCCGGGGCGATGTGGTTAGTACTGTTTTTGCTGTTGCTGGTGGGCCTGCCGACTCTGGCGCAATGGATGCCCCACCACACCCTGGCCGTGGTGGACGCCTTCTACCGCAGCGGTGCGCTGGTGTTCGGCGGCGGCCACGTGGTGCTGCCCCTGCTGCAGGCCGAAGTGGTGCCGCCACAGTGGGTGAGCAATGACGTGTTCCTCGCCGGCTACGGCGCCGCACAAGCCGTGCCCGGCCCCCTCTTCACCTTCGCCGCCTTCCTCGGCGCCTCGATGAACCAAGCCCCGTCGGGCTGGATAGGTGGCGTTATCTGCCTGCTGGCGCTCTTCGCCCCGTCGTTTCTACTGATCTTCGGCGCCTTGCCGTTCTGGGACAGCCTGCGCCGCAGCCCACGCACACAGGCCGCGCTGGCCGGAGTGAATGCGGCGGTGGTGGGGTTGTTGTTGGCCGCGTTGTATCAGCCAGTGTGGACCAGCGCGATTTTCACCGCGTACGACTTCGCCCTGGCACTCATCGCCCTGGCGGCCTTGATGTTCTGGAAGCTGCCGCCATGGCTGGTGGTGGTAGGAAGCGGCGGACTTGGGTGGTTATTAAGTCTTACAGTGGGATGAGTTCGGGCACCACGATCCTGAGCCAAGGCCAGCGCGCCTGATAACTGCGTGCCTTGCGATCAAACAACTCAGGCTCCCGGTGATTCGGGTTAATCCGAAGCACACCCTGCTCCACATCCGCCAAACCGAACGGCGCATACACCTCGCCCGTTTCAACCTCCAGCCCAATGCAGGTGCCCGCCACCAGGTAACGATCAATCCCCTGTTTGGCCGAATGCAACTGGGCATAGGGCCGACCAAACCGCTGCCCGTACCAAAGATGCACACGCGCTTGGTTCCTCACCTCAACGTTAACGCCCAGGTCCTGGAACAGGTGCTGAGCCGCGCGGATGACCTCGTCTTCCGCTTCCCAGGACAGGTCCGTGTCGAAGTAAAACACGTCATAGTCCTTCACCTCATGCGCGGCAGGCCGGTGCGACTGATGATTCCACACCGCCTGGAACAGACACCCCGCCGTCAGAAAACATTGGTCTAAACCGAGAGCCGGCAGGCGCGCGGTGATTTCGGCGTTGATGGGGTTGGCCATGGCCAGCTTGAGAAAGGTTTCGACGGTCAATGTCATGTTTAATCCTGGGTAATCGGGCCTGATCCAAAGGCCGACTTTACAACAGCGCGGGGGACGGTTTTGTGAAGGGCCGCGTTTTTTTCCAGGAACGGGACGAGTGGCGTAGGCAAAGGCTTTGAAGTGCGCAACAAAACGTCGTCACCTTGCTCCATTGCCTACGCTTACGTCAGAATCCGCCGGCTTGTGCGCTGGGGTGGCCGTCTCTAAGGTTGCTCGGTCGCTGAATCTCTCAGTGATCGGGTTTAGTAGCCTGAGCTGGGTATCTATAAGTGCATGAGCTTCATCAATCAGACATTGCGTCTGTGCTTGATGGTGGCTGTGCGTAGGGCGCCTTCGGGCGCGCCGGCTTTAGATATCCACCGGTCTACTAACCTGCGCACAGCTGCCACCCATTCCGTTTAGTAGCGGCGAGGTGGCGGCCTAATCCAGGATATCTATATGTACAACGTCACACCGGATTCAACCGCTCTCTTCTGCGTCATCCAAGACGCCAGCACCGAAACCCTGATCACCAACAGCTACGAAACCTTCACCTCCGTCAGCACCCTGCTGCTCGACCTGTCCGAAGACCTCAGCGGCAAACACCGCGACATCGCCCTGGCCATCCACCAACTGAGCGAACTGGGCGTGCTCATGACGGCCAAACTCCTCGACCGCGAAGCACCCTGCCCTGGCTGATATTCACCAGCCCGATTTGGCTTTTGAGGACCCGTGGGCGGCAGCGCCGGTGATAGCGCTGCTATCAATTAACCCCTGGGAAGGCGTCAACATACTTAATGGTGAAGTCGGGAAAGGAGTCGACAATCTGAATCTTGTAGTCGGGGAAACTATCGACGGTTTTCCATTTACCGACCGAGTCGGGAAAACTGTCGACCTGCTTCACCTTGAGGTCGGGAAAGCTGTTCACCACTTTGACCTTATAGTCGGGGAAGCTACTGACAAACTTGATCTTGCCGTAGATCTTCGAGACATCAACACTCGTATCCGCCGAAGCGCAGAAGGTGCAGGTCAGCAGCAGTGACGCGAGAGCAACTTTAAACATGAAAGCCTCATCCTGAGAAATGCAAGGCGCCCAGTCTAACGACCTGCGCGCGCACTGTCCGAAGACTTATACGAAAGGCGCCGCAATATCGCCCTGCACTCGCCGACTATCAGCCCTTCAACTCACCAGCCCGATTAGTCGCCGCATCGTCGTAAGCCACATACAACGACTCGGCGATTTGGCTTTTGATGGCTTTGGTGGACTCCAGCCCCAACACAAAACCCTCAGCCTTGCCGCCCGCGCGGTTGAGTTCTTCATGGGTGGCGGCGCCGGTGATAGCGTCGAGGAGCTTGGAAGCGTGAGGGCCTACGCCTTTGGGGAGGGAGATTTGGTCGATGGACATTGGCGATACCTTGGAGAATGGAGGTCGGTAGCGCGTGGAACCACTGCCGGGGTTGGCATAGTAGACCTGTTTGGAATGAAAGGGGCTGCTTTCGGGCAAGAGCGGACGACCCGATTATTTATGTAAGGTCACCCCTAAAGAAGCCCCTACCTCAAAAAACGATTTACGCCTCCCAGGATGACAAATACTCACCGTTTACTAATGTTCAATCACGCCTTGCCACATCGTTAAGAAGAAGAATACTCTTGACTTGGCTACCGGACACATAAATATTATCCAAGCATTTAAATGCCATAATTAAACTATCAAGGAAGAAATATGGACGAGACATACAAGGTACTCTTTGCTGCACTCGTAGGCTTTACGATATCACCACTAAATGAGCTACTTAAGAAATATATCGAGACATGACTTTGCAAAAAAAAACTAATGGGCAAAGTTGATAGCGCAATACGCAGCCTGAGCACCACAATTAAAAAACCAAACCAAACATCTATCGATCGACAAAAATATATAAACAAAGAAAAAATTGAAAATACTACATTTATACAGCCTTACTTGAAAGTCTCGAAAGTGGAGGACGATATCGAAAAATCTTACGCGAGATTATCCGAAATTCAAAAAGACTCAATCGACATAGCTATTTCCGGACTTTCTCATGTATCAAAGATTGAGGAAAGAATAACCCAACTCTATGAGGATATGCGCGACACCATTCATGACAAAACATATAAGGGAGAGTCATTCAGCAAGGACGATCAAAACAGGTACCACAGAAGAATCCTTTCCGCAGAAAAAGCCATGATCTACTCTTTAGTTTCAGTTCGGCAACGGTTCATATCTGCTAAAAATAACACTCCAATGACTATAACTGACTTGGAAAATCTTGAGCTAACATCGAAAGAGCTGTCTATAATAATAGACACTTCATCATGGAAGCATCTACAATAAATTGAACTATTGAACTATTGAACTATTGAACTATTTGACCTGACCGAAAAGGGGACAGATTTATTTTTCTAAAAGCCAGCCTTAGAACAGCGAAAATAAATCTGTCCCCTTTTCCGCCGTCCCCTTTTCCGCCCTTTTCCTGCAAAAACATACCCTAAATCAAAACACTTACACTGCCAGCTAAAATTAATGAAACCCCAAAAAAATAGAAGCTTATCCAATGAAAACACTTGACAGAGCACTTACTTCAATTCCAAATAAAACCATAAGAGAATTACTTGTAGATTTTTTTTCTGATGCGCGGCATGGACAGCCTGACAATATCACAAAAGAAGGATGCCTTAATTTGGCCATGCATGGATCTGATGTGTGGAATACATGGAGAATCCTTTTTCCTTCAAGGCCATCAGGGCACTTTCATCATTTAAATATCTCGGACTTTTCCCATACGAATTTTAATAATCACCACAATTTAACCTTTGCAAATTTTATTTTCGATAACGGGGCCGATTTTAGCTTCTGCAAATGGGAAAGATACTCAGATTTTTTCAATGCCACATGGGGTGATCATTGCAAATTTACTGGAACCAACTGGGGTGTGCGAAGCACATTCGATCTAGTAACGATTGGTGATAATTGTGACTTTACCGGTTGTCACTGGGGGCATGACTGCTCATTTGACAAAGCAACCATTGGCGCCAATGCTAATTTTTCCAACACTTATTGGAATACACGAATATATTTCAATGAGACACACTTCGGCACTTCAGTTAATTTTGATTTTTCGATCTGGGATGGTAGCGTAAGCTTTTCAGGAAAAGGGGCGTCAGGGCTTTCGAATATAACCATGCTATATCCTAAAGATGAGCGCACACCAATAATTCTCAATGCTAAATCCAGCAGCAAATTTTCAAAAGTCTCGTTCAGAGGTGCAAAATTTAGAGGAGAGGTTTTTTTTGATGACCGCACTTTCACTGACACAACGAATTTCTCTTCATTTCCAGACAATTCAAAGTGTAAGTTGGTAGGACGCAATCCAGATGGAAGCGCTATCACTTCGAACGGAGAGCTTGTTTTTTTTACCCCTGAAAATCCCAATGATATAAAAACTATATTTTCTTATTCACCATCTTTTCACGCAGCAAAGCTGCACCCCAATACATCTTTTGATGGTGTGAAATTTCCTGAGCCAGAAGGAAGCATGTACAACGCAAGAGCATATAGAACATTAAAGACTTTGTTCGGGAAAATTCAATCCGAATCAGATGTAAAGATATTCAAACGTTTGGAGATCGCCGAAGAATTAGCTTATAAACGGCAGGGGGACGATCAAACATTCAACCCCATACTGTTAGACATTGTGGAGACAACGAGGACTAGCCACAACATAAAGGTTCTAGTCGAAAAATTAAAATTCAAGCAAAGAAATATCATTCTGAATTCACTAATAAAAATCGATGACCACCTCCTGTCCGAGCGCTGGGCAGACGCAGCGACTAATGCAAGGAAAGTACTTGAGTCTTGCCTTTTAGGGGTTGCAGATAAAATTACTACAGAAAGACTTGAACACAAAAGCATCATGATTCATTCAAAAAAGCCTTTTGAGATTAGAAACTTCCTGAAAGAGTCCCAGCTAATTACAAAGTCAGAACATACTCTGATTAATTCGACTTATAGCTTTTTAAGCGAGGTAGGAGCACACCCTCACAATACGACATCTGATCAAGCAAGCCTTGCCGTCACCAGTGGACTATCGCTCGCAGAATTTGTATTGCAGAAATTAAACAAGGCTACAAAAGCCGAAAGCAACGATTGATCTATTGGGCTCATTGCGTGCAATGACGCGTCAAGAAAGACCGAAAAGAGGACTGACTTATTTTCCGGTGGCGACCGGGGGCAATCGGCCAGTAAGACGCGCGCTATCGCGGGTGAATCAGACTCTGATCACTGCCCTACTCCCCAACACTGCGCATCAACACCCCAAAAAGCTCCCGGCGCGGCATTTTGCTCAACGGAATATCGGCCTTCTCAAACCATTCCGGCCCTGCCTCCGGATGTGGCCCGCTCAGCACCACCACGCCCTTTTCATAGGTATAACGCGCCGCCGCGACGTCACCGTTCTGGTAGGTCGCAAGGGGCGTATAGGGTGAGGCCGCATCCGGTTTGGGAAAGTAGGGGCCGTCCTGATAGAAGACACTGTCGGGTTTTCCATCCCACTTCACCCGCACTGCCGCATCGGCGATGCCGGGTACTTCAAAGCCGGGGCGGCCGGCTTCGGAATCGAGGTCGTGGGGGATCAGGCCGAGGTTGCTGTTATCGGCAAGGTAGGCGCCCATGCAAAGGCCCAGGTAGCGGCCGCCTTTGGCCACGTAGTCGCGGATGGATTGCGCGCGCGCATCGCCCAGGCTGTCCAGAGCGCCAGGAATGTCCTGACCGCCGCCGGGTTGAACATAAAGGTCATAACGAGCAAGACTTTGCGGCGTAATGTCGATCGCTTCATCCGCACCAACGAAGTCGATCTGGTAATTCGGGCTGAGCCGTTGCAAAGCCTTTTTCACGTTCTCGGAGCAGTCATTGCACCCCGCCGGGCCACGGTAGATAGCCACATGTGTAATGGGCGTTGCGGCTTGTACCCACGACAGCGACAGCACGGCAAACGCAAGCAACACAGCAGCAATGGCAGGCAGTTTCATGGTTAAGGGCTCATCGAACATTGAGTTGGGGCTGATCCACACTTCCCGCTCAAAGGCTACATCGAACGCCCCGTTGAATACGTGAACAGTTGTAAATAGGCTACCGTCGCGTACATCGTTATCCAGCAGGAGGCATGCAATGGATCTGAAATTCAGCCACGTAGACGTACTGGTCGAGAACCTCGAAGAGGCATGCGCTTACTACGCAAAAATCCTCAACGCCAAAATCTCGAAAACCCTGGTCTGGGAACGCGGTGGCCTGCATGTGCGCTATGCGATTGCGCTGATGGGCCAGGAGCGGTTCATGTTGGTACAGCCCTTGGCGGGCAACCTGAGGGAACTGTTGGATGCGTCCGGCGAGGGGATGATTTACCGCCATTGCTACTCGACGCCCGACATCGAGGCGGCCTACGACGAATTGATCGCCACTGGTGTTCAGCCGGAGGATGAAAACGGCCGGCCGTTGACCCGTGAGCACCTGCAGTCGCCGTCCGGGACGCGCATCATTTGGTTGCCCAAGCGCTTTGGGCATTTCTCTATCGAGATACTGGAGGAGAAGACGCTGGAGGCGTTTGTCGAGGCTGCGTTTGCCTGACTAAACGGCGTTGCATTGAACGCCGACATGAGGATTACTGTAGGCCGTGCCCTGCTTTGAGATAGCCCGCCATGTTTGAGCTCGCCTCCCTCATCACCTATGTCGCCGTCGTGATTGGCCTGTTTCTGATCCCCGGCCCCTCCGTGTTGCTGGTGATCACCCGTACCGTTCAGGGTGGCCGTAAGGTGGGCGTTGCGACCGGGCGGGGGCTGAAAACAGCGCTCCAGCAGCGATGACTCATTCTGAACCACACATTTAAGAGCCCTTGATGCCCCCAAGCAAACGCGACAACGCCCGCCTCGAACGCCGCCTGGTCGCCACCCTCACCGAAGCCTGCGAAACCGCCAAAGCCGAAATCCCGGGCTTCGACTGGCTGACGCACACCGTCGACTACGCCGCCTTCCCCCAAAGCCTGCGCGTGACGTGGGTGTTCGATACCCGCGCCAGCAAGGACCAGGCCCTGGCAACCGGCGCCGGTGAACGCATGCGCGAGCTGACTGCCGCTGCGCTGCACGACGCCGATGTGCCCGCCGTGCAACTGGATCGCTGCGTACGCTTCGACTCCGAAGAAGAATGCAGCGCCCAACAGGGCGGCGATTGGCGCCTGCGCTTGGCGCGTCAGTGACGAACAACTAGAGCCAACCCCCTATCTTCTGGATAATGCCGCCTCGCCTCCCCCGACAAGGACATCCCCTGTGTTGAAGTTGCCCGCCCTGTTCCTGGCCGCTGCCGTGCTGCCGTCCATCGCCCATGCCGACGAAGCCGCCCTGACCGATACGCTCAAGGCCTTTGCCCGCTGCGATGCCAGTTTCTTCAGCAGCCTGAACACCCACCGGGACGCCTGGCAGGCTTACGCGCCGCTCAAGCAGGAAAAAGACTTCACGTGGATCGCGGTAAAAAACCGCGCTGACAGCAAGGCCAATCAGGTGCCGGTGAGCGCGCCGCCTATCGCGGGTTTGAAGCTGTTGTCTTACACCGACGAGGTCACCGACCTCGGCCCGCTGGGGCTCTACTATTACTGGGGGTTTATTGTGGACGGCGGTGTCGACACCGTTGCCCAGCGCCTCGCACCGCTGTTGGAGCACCCCGCGTGGCTGCAAAAAGGCGACGGGGAATACACGCGCAGTGAGCTCAAGGTCGGCGAGGGCTGGCAGGCGATCAAACCCCAGCCGGGCAAGGCGCCGGGAATGCGTCAAGTGGAGCGCGTACTGATCGTGGAGCCGGAAGGCAAGCAAGGCACCCAGTCGCGTGTCAGTTGCTCGGTGCAGGGCGGCGTCAATGCTGGGCTGCTGGCGCGGTTGCGTCCCGACATTGCGCCGGTCGACTACCCGCGCACCGTCGCAGAAACCAATATCGGCGATGTGGAAGTACCGGCCAGCGTCCTCCAGCACATGAACTCGCCCCTGCTGCAACCGAAGTTCAAAACGCTGAATTACACGTACCTGTCCAAAAAAGGCGATGGCAGCAAGGATCTCCCGACGTCGGTCTCCTTCACCGCAGACGGTGGTTTGTTGAAGAAGAATGAGGTCTACGGCAACACCTTCAACGTCGACCGCCTGATGCAGGCGGACCTGATCCAGTTGAAGTCGAAGATGAACGGCGTGGGCGATGGGCGGGTGCTGCAAACCCGTGAAGCTGAGCTGAAGGTGCCGACCAGCTGGGCGCCAGGCCAGACGCTGAGTGCTCATCTGCGCATGGTGAATGTGCCCGGCAAGCCGACCGATAAACCTATCGAAACCTCGTTGACCTGCACGGTGGGCGAGCGCATTCCTGCACGGCAGGTGTTTGCATCGTTGACCGGGGATGCCATCAAGCTTGCGTGCGATCAGGGCGACTATAAGACCTCTCGCGTGTTTATCGAGGACCTGGGCGTCGCCTTGACGTTGGAGTCGACCTCGAGCCAAACGCACTATGTGAATGAATACACGGCGTTCGATGTGGTGCGTTAGTCAGCAGGCGTTACAGCGGCTAACGGCGAGCCCTGATGCGAACAACAGCAATACCCGCCCAGGGCTTGTGCTCAGCGGTCTGAAACTGTTCATCGGGAAACCGGTAGTCACTCAGGCCCTGGAGCACCGCCCGATCAATCGCGTCCTTGCCGGAGCTGCCCACCACGGATAACCGGGGTTCCAGGGAGCCCTCAACATACTCGACCTTAACCTGGACCCACGCCCCCTCTGGGCCGGGCTTGAAGGTCGTCGACACGGCATCCTGAACCACCCAGACCCTGCGCTTGAGCTGGCCCGTCGTGGTGCCGAGCCAGACGTTGTTCATTCGTTGCTCTTGCTCGGCCGTCAACGTCACGCCTCTGGCACGTAACCGTAGAATGCTTTTCCATTGGTCATCATTACAGGACTGCATCGCACTCAGGTACAGCGCCAGCGCGCCCTCAAGGTCTTGAGCCCCCCCCTTGCCCTCTTCCATCAACCTGGCTAGCCCGGCCTCGGCATTATGGCTGTTGCCGGTGTTGGCTGCCCGTTGGTAGAACTGTCGGGCTTTCACGTAATCCGGTGGACCATCGAGGCCGCTTTCAGCGATGCGCCCGAGAAAGGAATAAGCCACTTCGCTTTCTTGCGCCAAAGACTGATAGAGCACCTTGGCCTTGGGTATGTCTTGCGACACGCCATGGCCGTTTTCATACATCCCGGCTAACAAGGTCTTGCACATCAAGTCGCCCGTCTCACTCCGCTTGCGGATGTACTCGACCTGCTCTCGGGTCACGGAGGCTTCATCCCGAAAAGCCCAGCAACGCATGCTGGCGTAAGGATCATCCTTGGCACCGAAGTTTTGACATCCGCTCATCAACACGGCGAGTGAGAGTAAAACCAAAACCTTGTTCATCAATCACGTACACCTTGCAACTCACGCGCACTGCGCCACAAGTCATACAGATCGTCGGCCATGCGCTCTGCCATACGCGCCCTTTTCTCAGGGTGGGTCAACAGCATCAAGTGCTCATCGCTGGGGTGTTTCATGTCGAGTTCGGTGGTGTAGCGCCAGAGCAGGCCGTTGCTGCTGACCCCATTGTTTCCCAGGGTTTTCGTCAACGCCTTCAACCAGGCATGGTCGCGCGCATGTGATTGTGCATCGCAGTAATAACCGCAATAGAAGCGGTGATTGAGTTCGATATAGACCGCGCCGGGCATAAAGCCCAGTTCGTAATAAAGGCCGTAATAACGGTTATCCCGTGCGGCGCTGTAATAGCGGTCGATAACCGCCGCCGTCGGGGTTTCATAGGGTTTAGGCAGCTCACGGTATTTATCCTCGACGCACTGAGCAACCGCCTGCCAGAGCTCCAGTTGCAGGTCTTTCAAGGTCTCGGTGTAGGCTTTTTGCAGGTCGCGAACCACAAGCAAGTTGTTGTCCTGGCGTAGCGTCTGCTTGAGTGCGTCCATGTAGGCGTGCCCCTGATTCTGGAAGGTCAGTTTTGCGATGAGGTCGATGTATTGCAGCAAGCTTTCGCGCACGGCGGCTTCGCGAATCACCCACTGCTGGCATTGCTCCAGCCACGGCAGGATGTCGGCGGAGTAGCTGATGCGCTGGTAGTCGATCCCCAGGCAACTGCGTGGGTCGGCGTCGCGACCGTCGAGGGTGAGGTACACCGGCGGATAGGTCTGGTAACCCTCGCCCTGGAGGGTTTCCAAATAGCGGAATAACTGGGCGTCCTGGTCCTCGGCGTAGAGTTTGTTTTCGATGATCACCGCTTGGCGCTTGGCGTTGCGGATCAGGATGTCGACGTTTCGGTATTCAACGTCCACCGTGACGTCGTGGCAGTCGAAGCCCTCAATATTCAATGCATCCAGCAGCAGTTGCAGCAACTGGGTGCCGGCGGCATGCGCGCCCTGAGGGTTGAGTAAAAAGGCCAGGTAGCGAGAGTGCAGACGCACTTCATCCGAGCCACTGCGCAGCAAGGTGAACAGGTTGAAGGCGGGTGGGCGGTGCAGTTCGGCCCTGAGTAAAGCGGCGCGGTTGATCAAGGGGTGCAAGGCTCATTTCCTTATGCGGGCAATGCTGAGACGTGATTGTATTGCGCCATCATTCAATATGCACCCTGGGCATAACGGACCTCTCTATCCCCTCTTGTTTTTTAACACGTCTTCCCCCCAACTATCCCCCTCCCCCACACGCGAGTATCAACCTTGGAACGTTATGAATCGCTGGTCATCGGCCTGGGCGCCATGGGTGCCGCCACGGTTTACCAATTGGCGAAAGCCGGTGTAAAGGTGGCGGGCATCGATCGTCATCACCCGCCGCACACCTTCGGTTCAAGCCATGGCGATACGCGCATCACGCGGCTGTCGGTCGGCGAAGGCGCGCAATACGTGCCCATCGTGCGCAACTCACACCGCATCTGGCGTGAGCTTGAGGCGTTGTCGGGGGAGGCGTTGTTTGAGCAGTCGGGGTTGCTGGTGCTGACCTCCAGCGAGGGCTTTGACCCCGGCGATAAAACTGACTTCACCTTGCGCACGATTGGCCTGGCGCAAACCTACGGTATCGAACACGAAGTGCTGGATGCCGCGCAGATTCGCCAACGCTTTCCCCAATTTGCCCAGGTGGCGGACAGCGCCATCGGCTACTACGAGCCTGGCGGCGGCTTTGTGCGCCCCGAGCGTTGTATTGACGTGCAGCTCACGCTGGCCGAGAGACACGGCGCCACGCTGTACAAGGGCGAGACCGTTACCCACATCAGTTCGGACGACAGCGGCGTTACGGTGACCACCGACCGGCGCACGTTGCAGGCCGACAAGTTGGTGGTGAGTGCGGGCAACTGGGCAGGCGGTTTACTCGGGGAGCCGTTTGATCGGCTGCTCAGGGTTTATCGGCAACAGCTGTTCTGGTTCGAGCTTGAACCGGATGCCGACCTGGAGGGGAAATCGCCCACGTACATCCTCACTCACGGCCAGGGCGAAGGCAGTACTCATTATGGTTTCCCGGCGTTGCCTGGCGAGGGCAGTTTGAAGATTGCCACGGCGCAATATCACACCACGTCCACGCCTGAGACGCTGGACCGCATGGTCTCGGCGGCGCAAGCGCGGGAAATGTACGAGCAGCAGGTTCAGGGCCGTATCACCGGGGTGACGGCCAACGTGGTCAAGTCGGCGGTGTGCGCCTACACCGTGACGCCGGACCATGACTTCATCATCGACGAGCATCCTTCGCTGCAACACACCCTGGTGGTCTCGCCGTGCTCGGGGCATGGCTTCAAGCATTCGGCAGCGTTGGGCGAGGCGTTTGCGCAGTGGTGCCTACGCGGCGCGAGTGATCTGGACCTGTCGTCGTTTTCCTTGAAGCGCTTCGAAGGTCAGTGATGGCAGGAAAGGGGGGCATGACCTGCCCCCTAAGCCGGTTTATTTCGCGAACGCGTACTCCCCGCCCTGCTCCACCGCCTTGCGATAGGCCGGTCGCGCCTGGAACTTTTGCACCCATGCCGCCAGGTTCGGGTACGTCTGCAACTTCCCCTGGGCCTTGGCGATTTCGCCGATAAAGCTCATCTGGATATCCGCACCGCTCAACTCGTCACCCACCAGATACGCAGATTGCCCCAGCACGTCGTTCAAGTAGCCCAGGTAGTTGGCCACTTCCGATTCGATACGTGGATGCAACGGCGCGCCCGCTTCACCCAAACGGCCGACATAGAGGTTGAGCATCAGCGGCAGCATGGCCGAGCCTTCAGCGAAGTGCAGCCATTGCACGTATTTGTCGTAGGTGGCGGTAGCAGGGTCTGGTTGCAGGCGGCCTTGGCCGTGGCGGCGAATCAGGTAGTCGATGATGGCGGCGGACTCGATCAGCACGAGGGAGCCGTCTTCAATCACCGGGGATTTGCCCAGCGGGTTGATAACCTTGAGCTCTGGTGGTGCAAGGTTGGTTTTCGGGTCGCGTTGGTAGCGCTTGATCTCGTAGGGCAGGCCGAGTTCTTCGAGCAGCCAGAGAATGCGCTGTGAGCGGGAGTTGTTGAGGTGATGGACGGTGATCATTGTGGTGCTCCACTGGGCGAGAGTTGGGATTCTAATAGAAGACTGCGCGGAGGGTGTGGAGTGCCCTGAATTGGAATGTTGTGCGATAAGCGCGACTGTAGGTTGCCAGTCAACATCACTGTTGACCGGGCCGCCGCCTTCGCAGCCTCGCTAAAGCTCGACAGCGCCTACAGTTGATCTGCCTTGTTTTGCAGGAATGTGCAGCTCAGCCCAATCGGAACCGCGCGGTGTTGTCGCTCAAGGCGCGGCTGCCTTTGCTCAGAGTGTCCGCCGCTTGGTTCACCGCGCGGGCGCCATCAAGCAGGCGGCCTGCCGCTTGGTCGACTTGCTGGATATTGCCGCTCACTTCATCGGCGGTCGCGGCCTGTTCTTCCACTGCTGCCGCAATCTGCGCCAGGGTGTCGGTGACGTTTTGCACGGCGCCGGCGATCTCGCCCAGCCGCGTGCCCAATCCGGTGACGGACTCGGCGTCGGTCAGCGCTTGCTCACAGGCGGCGCCCATCAAGCTCACCGCCTGGCTGACCGTCGAACGCAAGCTGTCCACTGTGCCGGCGATCTGCGCGGTGGAGGCTTGGGTGCGCTGCGACAGGCTGCGCACTTCATCGGCCACCACGGCAAAACCGCGGCCCTGCTCGCCTGCACGCGCAGCCTCAATGGCAGCGTTGAGTGCCAGCAGGTTGGTCTGTTCGGCGATACCGCGAATGGTGTCGACCACCGACTGAATCTGCTGCCCCTGTTGGCTGACCTGCTCCAGGGCATTGGCGGTGTCGCTCAGGCGCTGGTTGAGTTGCTGGATGCTGGCCGTGGTGCGTTGGCTGTCGCGGCTGCTGTCTTCGGCGATGCGCCGGGTGTGCTGGGCGCTGCCCGACGCCTGTTCGCAGCTTTTGGCGACGCCCATCGAGGTGGCCGCCAGTTGAGTCGCAGCGGCGGCGATCTGGCTGATTTGGTGTTGCTGGTCTTCGACTTCGGTGAGGGTGCTGCCCGACTGCGAATTGAGGGTGAGTACCGCTGAGCCGAGCTGCTGGGTTTCGTGATTGACGCCGAGCAGGCTGGTGCGCAATTGCACCACCGCGACGTTGAGCGCAGTGCTGATCGCCGCCAGTTCGTCGCGGCCTTCCACTGCCACTTCGACGCACAGGTTACCGTCGCGCAAAGACTCGGCGAGCGTGGTGATGCTGCTGGCGCTGCGACGGATCGAGGCTTGCAGGCACATGAACAGGTACAACGCCGCGAGCGCCAGCAGGCTGAAGGTCGCCACCACCGGAATGAAGTGTTTGAGGGAACGGTCGCGGTAGTAACTCAATCGCTCATCCAGCGAGTTTAGCGACTGGCTGCGCAATGCGCCCAATGCACCGAGCATGCTGTCGACACTGCGGTCGAAGCCTGCTGTGTCGAGCTTGATGGTGCCGCCGAACACGCCGTCATCCAGGGCTTTGAGTTCGTTATCGAGTAATTGCAGGCTGTTGTCGTATTGCGCCACCCACGGCTCAAGCCCAGGGTAATGCTTGGCTTTGAGCGAGGCGGCGGCCTTGACCAACTGGTCCCGCGCATCGCCGATACGGCCGCGCAGGTCACGCATCTGCAAGCGGCTTTGCAAGGTGAACTGCCCCGAGGCGATGGACGACTCACCCACGCTGGCCATGCGGCCGATACGCTCGATCAGGTCCGGCGTGTGCTGGGTAGAAATCTGCATCAACAGGTAGGTTTCCAGCCAGGGGTCGAGGATCAGGCCGGCGTCCACGGTGATCTGTTCGCGCAGGGTTTGCATCGCCGTCAGGGCGGCGGTGAAACGGTCGTAACCGTCCGGCCACCAGCCCACGGTGCGCAGGGACTGGGTGTCCATGCCCTTGACCGTCGCCTGCAACGCCTCAAAACGCGTCATGACGTCGGCGCTGGCGTTCTGGGTTTTGAGGGCGTCACCCAGGGTTTGCAGGCTTTGCAAAATGGCGGGGCTGCCGGCATCGACCTTGTCCATCGCCGCCTGGGCTGCGGCGGTTGGGGTGTGCAGGATGTCCAGCGCCTTCCAGCGTGCAGCCTGGTTGCGTTGCGCGGTCAACTGGCCATCCAGCGTGTCCAGGGCCAACAGTTGGTGAACGCCGGACTGCTCGCTGGAAATCACCGCAAGTTTGTCGCGATAGTCCTGGCCAATCATCCACAGGCTCCCGGCCAGCGGCAGCATGAACAGGAAGAACAGAATCTGGAATTTGCGCGCGAAACCGAAACGTCCGAGCAGGCGGATACCGGGTGATAAAAGACTGTGCATGGCCGACTAACCCCTGAAACCACCCACACGGCGTACGGGTGAGTGAAGCCTTGGAATGACTAGCAGCAAAATGCCATGTCATTGATTAGTTTGGCTCTAGCAAGATACGGGCCGTTGATGTGAGGGCTGGAGATAGGCACTCTTGTGACAGACAATTGAAGAGGCGCGCACGAAAATGGGGCGAAAGCACTCAGTGCTCAACGCACGCCTGTAACCCCCGGAGACGAAGATCGGGCCTTTTATGTTTTCAGCAAAGGATTTGCGTCATGCAACGCATCGTCATACTCGGTAACGCCGGCAGCGGTAAATCAACGCTGGCGCGCGAACTGGGCAAGCGCCTGAATGTGCCGGTGGTACACCTGGACAAGCTGTTCTGGGAGCCGAACTGGGTCGAGGCCGATAACGAAGTCTTCCGGGAGCGGATCAGGCAAGCGATTGCATCGGACCGCTGGGTCTGTGAAGGCAACTATGCACGGCGTACCTTCGACCTACGCCTGCCCCGTGCAGACCTCATCATCTGGCTCGACACCCCGCGCACCACTTGCTTGCGGCGTGTGCTGGTACGCAGCCTGTTGGACCGGCCGCGCGCGGACAAACCGTCGGGATGCAAGGAGAAACTGGACAGGGAGTTCATGAACTTCCTGAGTTACTGCTGGAACTATGACCGGGTGAGCCGCCCGGAAATCGAGGTAGCACGCCTGGCAGTCGGGCCGCAGGTTCCAGTGCTTCACCTGCGTAGTACTCGGGAGGTGACTGCGTTTTTAGTGGGGCTGCACGCCCCCGCACCACCCCTTCAATCTGCATGTACGCCTGTGCCACCACCATCGCCGCCGCAGATAAAACCCACGCGAAGCTGGCAATCACTTATCACCTGCTGGGATGGCTTCGAACGGGAAGCCGGTCTACGGGCAGTCCGGTCGGAACAAACCCGCGAACGGCTGTCCGCGATTATTGTGCGGCTCAACGACTGGGTGCCTCAAGTTCGCGAGGCTGCCAAGCTCGCGTTCGGTGACTACTTGACGCCCACCTATGCGACCTGGCTGATCGCTCAACTTCCCGACCTTCTTGCGCTTGAAAAACGCAAGCGTGAGGACCACAGCGTCACGCTCGGTAAACTCGCGGCGTTATTGGCGACACCCGAATGCCTCCCACTGTGCATACCGGCCCTGCAATCCAGCCGAGGGGCATGCGCTCGTCTGCTCTTTCAGGTACTGGCTCAGTCAATGACGGGCGATGAACGTGAGGCGTTTCTGATAACCAGTTTGCATCACTCTGACTTCAGCGTACGCCGGTTGGCCCTCGGCAAAGCCATGGAACTGCCGCAGGCTTCAGCCCAAAGGGCTATCGCATTCGGGCTCGCCAGCAACAGCGGCGTTCTCAGGAGATTGTCGTTCCTGGCAGCCATCCGGTTGCAATCAAGCCGTGCACAACTGATTGAAGCGTTTCTGACAGACCCTTCACCGGCAACGAGGTCCGCCGCATTATGGGCGGCCAAGCAGTACGATGTTGATCCATCACAGGTACTTCACGCCCATTTGTACGCAGGCACACCCACGACCAAAGCCCAGTGGCTGGGAGTACTTGGTTTAGCGCAAGACTTGAACGTACCGGCACCTCAAGCGTGGCTGACAGCTGCCCTGGAGCAAAGCAGCGGTGACGTTCGCGCACTGGTACTGGATATCGAAGGCGGTGACCGGCCCGCGCGCCTGGTCGCAGCGATTGCTGACCCCTCCCGGCCGGTATTCGAAGCCAGCGTCAAAGGCCTCCGGCCTCAACCCTGGAGTACCATCGCCTCGGCGTTTACCCGCCGACTTGATGATCTCTGGGCTGAGTTGTCACCCAGTCGGCGCGTGGCCTTACTTGAGTTAATGCCCAAATGGACGCAGGCAGGGTTTCTGCTCAAGCAGCTTCAATCCAGCTCAGATGAGCCCTGCGCACTTGAGCAGATAAGCGTCTGGGCCGACACCCAGCTTTACGCGATCTCTGATCGAGAAACATCGAAGGATGAGCGAAGCCGAGTTATTGAACAATTGACTGCGCTGGAGAGGGATCGGGCCTTGCCGCCCGGGTCGATTGCCCGGCTGACATAAAAACGTGGGGCTCAAGCATTGACCCATAGCCCAGCACATTACTGACGACAACCCGCACCTGGCTGTCGGAAAAGGACACCCCCATGCACAAGAAACAACGTGACGGCATCAGCAAGCTCCTCAGCTACGTGCTGCGCCACGCCCCCGAATCCTTGGATATCGTCTTGGACAGCGATGGTTGGACCGACGTTGATGCTCTGATCCACAACGCCAACCAGCACGGCCACAACCTTGATCGCGAGGCCCTGCTGGAAGTGGTCGAGACCAACGACAAAAAACGCTTCACACTCTCCGGCGACGGCCAGCGCATCCGCGCCGCGCAAGGCCACAGCACTGAACAGGTCCAGGTGCAACACGTCGAGAAAGCACCACCCGCCCTGCTCTACCATGGCACCGCGAGCCGCTTCATGGCGTCCATCGAAGTTCAGGGGCTGATCCCTGGCAGTCGACATCATGTACATCTGACGGACAACCCCGAGACAGCAATGAGCGTTGGCAAACGCTACGGCCAACCCGTGCTGCTTACGGTTGATGCGCAGGCTATGAGTCAGGCTGGAGTGCAGTTCTTTCAGGCAGACAATGGCGTGTGGCTAGTGGCCTCGGTACCGGCGACCTATTTGACCAGCATGTACTGACTGAAATTATTGATGTGATCATCCAGATTATCCTCAAGCATCATCCGGTACTGATCGCAGAAATACTTCAACATCGCCTCCCGTGCATCCGCCATTTCGGCACCGGACTTGAAGTTGCGTGCGCTGGCCCAGGCGTTAAAGCGCGTGGTGCCGAACATCATTGAAGCGCTGACCTCACCGAGGTTTTCACAGGTCTTGAGCTGCTCGTTCGACAGCTCGATGTGTGCGTCTGCACGGTCGTAGAAGGCTTGGTCGGTGGCGTCGGCCATGGCGGGGTTCCTGGGTGAGCGAATAAGGGTGGCCATTGGAGCATATCCGGCAGCCGGAAAGGAGACGCCCCCAGATGGAGGCGTCTTGAACATCACATCAATGCGAGCACCAAGCGCTCAAGCCCGATACCGAACCCGGCGCCCTCTCGATAAGCACCGCCACCCACCACTTGCTGCTGCGCGCCTAACGCGGGGCAGCGCACCTCGAAGCCATTGCCTTCAAGGTAATAGCTCAGCCCGCGTTTCACCGCCAGATTGAGTTCATAGTCGAGCCCCAGCGCATCCAGAAAACCGGTGCACAGGGCTTGGCTGCGCTGCAACGCCAAGGCGGGCTCAGGACTGAGAATCTCCAAACCCAGCTGGGTGAACTCACGATAGCGACCGGCTTGAGGCCGCTCATACCGATAACACCGCGCCACGTAGAACAACATCGCCTCTTCTCGCCCGCCGAGCAATTGGGCGTTGCGCTCCTGGAACAGCGCGGTGGCCTCCGGGATCAGGCAACACTTGCGACCCGCCTTGTCATCGAAGGCCCACATCTGCCCGATGATTTCACTGCCGCCGGCTTTTTCGATAAACGTGTCCTGGCCCCACAGCGCAGGCACGATAGTTTCTTCAGCGCCCGCTTCGATGAAGATAGCTCCGAAAACGCCCCTCTATCTCACGCATCGTTGCGGCTTCTTTCCCAGTCACAAGTCGGGTTCCACGAAGCATTGTCATGTCTTGAATCTCCATTTTGTACAGGCAATAAAAAAGGCGCCGTGGGCGCCTTAGTTGGGTTCATTGAGTGATCAGAGGTTCTGGTCAATCCGTGAATGCAAGCAACCGCGGCACCTTGAGGAAGGTCCGTGGTGGTGATGGCGGTTGCTTTGGGGAAATCGAGTCATGGGCGATCCTTGCACAGTTGTGGGAAAAGTTACAAGCGCACTCGAGCCAGCAACTCAGTAATCCACTGCGCCTGCCGGGCAATCTCTTGCACCTTCTCCTCCGGCACGGCCTGGCGTGCCTGCTCCAGGCTGGCCAAGGTCTTTTGCTTCTGGCGCAGCATGCGTTGCCACTTGGCCAGGAACTCTGGGCTGCGCGCCTGCATTTGCAGCGGGCCGAAGTACAGCTCCTCGCAGGTGTAGATCACCGGCTCGGCGCGTTCGGCGACGATGATTTCGTAATAGAAGCGGTTTTCCCGCAGCAGCTCTTCGCGCAGGATCTGGTAGCCGTTGTCCATCAACCATTGGCGCAAGGGTTGCTCGCCACCGTTGGGTTGCAGGATCAGGCGTTCCTGGCCGCCCAGGTGCGCCTTGCCGCTGTCGAGGATGTCGCGAATCGTCTCGCCGCCCATGCCGCAGACGCTGATTGCGGTAATCCGGTCTTGCGGTTTGATCGCCGCCAGGCCATTGGCCAAGCGCACGGTGATGTGCTGCTCCAGGCCGTTGTCACGTACCGTGCGTTCGGCTGCGTGGAATGGCGTGGTTGCCACCTCTCCCGCTACCGCCGCCGCAATCACGCCACGGCGCATCAATGCGACCGGCAGGTAGCCGTGGTCCGAGCCGATATCGGCCAGGCGTGCGCCAAAGGGCACGTTTGCCGCCACGCGCGCCAGGCGCATGGATAATGTGTGTTCGTTCAACTGCTGTTCCTTTCCACCACGACGAGTCGGCATTGTTGCCGTTAATACGAACGCCCTACTCCCCCGAAAACCGATCGCGACTGTTGGTCAAGTGCAGCACCATCGCCGCCCGTGCCGCGTCCGGGTCCTGGCGTTTGATCGCATTGAAGATGGCTTCGTGCTCCAGGTTCGCCAGTTGCCCCAGCTTGGCAAAATCAGCACCGCCACGCTCGGCACCTTTGACTTGGGTGCGCGGAATCATCGCATTGCCCAGGTGCAGCATGATTTCCGTGAAGAAGGTATTGCCGGTGGCCTCGGCGATCAGTTGGTGAAAGCGTTTGTCCTCCTCCACGCAACTGTCGTTGTTCGCCAGCGAGGCCTGGTAGTCGTCCAGCGCCTCACGCATACGGGCGAGCTGCTCATCAGACCTGCGCAGTGCGGCAAGCGCCACGGCTTGCACCTCCAGGCCCAGGCGCAGCTCGAGCATATTGCGCACGCTGGCGACCGTGTCCACATGCAATCGCAAGCCTTGCTGGGCGTGCTGCTCCAGCACGAACGTGCCGATGCCGTGACGCGTCTCCACCAACCCCGATGCCTGCAACTTGGAGAGGGCTTCGCGGACCACCGTTCGGCTCACGCCATGCTCAAGCACGATGGTGGATTCCGACGGCAGTTTTTCGCCGGGCTTGAGCTGCCCAAGCAGGATGCGCTGGGTCAGTGCCTCGACCACGCCTTGGGCCAGGTTGTTGGAGCGTCTTCGCACGGGGGTTCCGCTTTCAATGGGCATCGCTACGGGTCCACGGGGTTGGGCTGGTGGGAGCTTAACACCCTCGCGGGATGGATTTACAAACCACTCAACTTGTATGACAACCAACCTGATTCACCACAACCCAAAAAGCGCTTCCATCACCTCTCGATGAAATTATCATCCGGTCATCACCCGCTTAAAACCGGAATAAAACCTAACAAACACTGAACAAATAACCAAAACACCTATTCATGATCCGTCCTTATAAGAACAAAAACAGCGATCAGCACATTGCGAAGATCAGAAAACCACTTGTATGATGTCTATCAACAAAACACGCAAACCCGCATAAAAATAATCAGGGGGAGTTTTGAATTGTGAACAATTCAAGCCATGCATCTGCCGCTCCAGAAAGTGATTCGGTCCTCGCGCGCGCCGTGAGCAAAGTGAAGGGCCATGTGCTCCCACTGTTCGTGATCATGTTCATCCTCAACTACATCGACCGGGTCAATATCGGCTTCGTGCGCACGCACATGGAGCACGACCTGGGCATCGGCGCGGCGGCCTACGGCCTGGGTGCCGGGCTGTTTTTTATCGGCTACGCACTCTTCGAAGTGCCCTCCAACATGCTGCTGCAAAAGGTCGGCGCGCGTTTCTGGCTGACCCGCATCATGTTCACCTGGGGCATCGTCGCCACACTGATGGCGTTCATCCAGAACGAAACCCAGTTCTACATCCTGCGATTTTTGCTGGGCGTGGCCGAAGCCGGCTTTTTCCCTGGCGTGATTTACTACTTCACCCGTTGGCTGCCAGGCGTTGAGCGTGGCAAAGCCATCGCGATCTTCCTGAGCGGCTCGGCGGTTGCATCGCTGATCTCCGGCCCGTTGTCGGGAGCGCTGTTGCAGATCGAAGGGTTCGGCTTCCACGGTTGGCAATGGATGTTCGCCATCGAAGGCCTGGCCTCGGTAGCACTGGGTTTCTTTGTGTGGTTCTGGCTGGACTCCAACCCCCACGATGCCAAATGGATGACCCGCGAAGAGCAGGATGCCCTGGTAGACGCCATCGATCAGGAACAGCGCGAGCGTGAAGCACTGACCAGCGTCAAACCAACCCTTGGCAAGTTGCTCAAAGACCGCCAGATCCTGCTGTTCTGCGCGTTGTACTTCTGCATCCAGCTGACGATCTACGCCGCGACCTTCTGGCTGCCGAGCATCATCAAGAAGATGGGCGACCTGAGTGACGTACAAGTCGGGTTCTTCAATTCGATCCCTTGGCTGATCTCAATCATCGCCATGTACGCCTTTGCGTCGCTGTCGGGCAAATTCAAGTTCCAACAGGCCTGGGTCGCCGCCGCACTGTTGATTGCCGCCGCCGGGATGTTCATGTCCACCACCGGCGGGCCGATCTTCGCCTTTGTGGCGATTTGCTTTGCGGCCATTGGTTTCAAGTCTGCTTCTTCGCTGTTCTGGCCAATCCCCCAGGGTTACCTGGACGTGCGCATCGCCGCCGCCGTCATCGCGTTGATCAACTCCATCGGCAACCTGGGGGGCTTTGTGGCACCGACCACCTTTGGTTTCCTGGAACAAACCACCGGCTCGATCCAGGGCGGCCTCTACGGCCTGGCCGGCACCTCAGTGCTCGCGGCGATCCTGGTGTTCTTTGCCAAGACCTCGCCCTCTGCCGTATTGACCTCGCCAAGCGCCGTGCCAACGGGCGCCGCTATCAGCAAACCTCTTTGAGCCTATCCAGGAACTTGCCATGAGCACTTCAACGTCCCCCGTCATCACCCATTTCCAAGTCATCCCTGTAGCAGGCCACGACAGCATGCTGCTGAACCTGAGCGGCGCCCATGGGCCGTTCTTCACGCGCAATATCGTGATTCTCAAGGACAGCTCCGGCAACACCGGCGTGGGTGAAGTACCCGGCGGCGAACGCATCCGCGAAACCCTGGAGGACGCGCGCAGCCTGGTGCTCGGCCAGCCTATCGGCCAGTACCAGCGCATCCTCAATCAGATGCGCAGCACCTTTGCGTCAAGGGATTCTGCCGGTCGCGGCCTGCAAACCTTTGACCTGCGCATCACCATTCACGCCGTCACCGCCGTGGAAGCCGCCCTGCTCGACCTGCTGGGTCAATTCCTCGAGGTGCCGGTGGCTGCCTTACTTGGCGAAGGGCAGCAGCGCGACGCGGTGAAAATGCTCGGCTATCTGTTCTACGTCGGCGATCGCACGGCCACTAACCTGGCCTATCGCAACGAAGCCGATGCGGATGACGACTGGTTCCGTCTGCGTCACGAAAAAGCCATGACCAGCGAGGCCGTGGTGCGCCTGGCAGAAGCGGCCAAAGCCAAATACGGCTTCAACGACTTCAAGCTAAAGGGCGGCGTATTGAGCGGCGATGAAGAAATCGAAGCCGTCACGGCGCTGGCCGAACGTTTCCCGGATGCCCGCATCACCCTCGACCCGAACGGCGCCTGGTCACTGAAAGAAGCCATTCGCCTGTGCCGCGATCAGCATCACGTACTCGCCTACGCCGAAGACCCTTGCGGCGCAGAAAACGGCTATTCAGGCCGCGAAGTCATGGCTGAATTTCGCCGTGCCACCGGTTTAAAAACCGCGACCAATATGATCGCCACCGACTGGCGCGAAATGGGCCACGCGATCCAACTGCAATCGGTGGACATCCCCCTCGCCGACCCACACTTCTGGACGATGCAAGGCTCGGTGCGCGTTGCGCAGATGTGCAATGACTGGGGCCTGACCTGGGGCTCACACTCCAACAACCACTTCGATATTTCCCTGGCGATGTTCACCCAAGTGGCGGCCGCCGCACCCGGTGATATCACCGCCATCGACACCCATTGGATCTGGCAGGACGGCCAGCGCTTGACCAAGGAACCGCTGAAAATCGAAGGCGGTTACGTAAAGGTGCCAAGCAAGCCGGGCCTGGGTGTGGACATCGATATGGACGCCGTGGCCAAGGCACATGAGGTGTACAAAGGCATGGGCCTTGGGGCGCGGGATGACAGTGTGGCGATGCAGTTTTTGATTCCGGGGTGGCGCTTCAACAATAAGCAGCCTTGCCTGGTGCGGTGACTTATTCGCCCGGTGCAGCCAAGGCCAGCGTTACCAGCTCCTTGCGCTGCATCGCGCGCTCAAGCACCGCCAGTGCGCCTTGCCATTTGATCGACAGCAGAAGACTCAACTTCTGCCGGCTAAGCACAGGCCCCGCCAACCAATAGCTTTTGCGCTCGCGGATGCTGATGGCGTTCAACAGCCAATCTTCACCCTGCGCCGTCAGCCACTGATTGATGGCTGAGCGATGTCGTTGGATCAACACCCCCGCATCCCACACGGTCATCTGCGCAACAACCTGCGGCAGGTTGCGCGTGGCAGTCATCTGCTTCATATCAGCCGCCAGGGCGTTGAGCAGGTCGGATTCGATCGCCGCCTGGCATTCGCTGAAATACTGCTCGGGCCAGTTCGCCGCCAGGTTCGCCTGCCGCGCCAGCACTTCGTACGCCCGGATATCCACCGGCGTGGTCATTTGCCCGGTGAAGTTCAAGGTATTGTCCAGAATCGCCGTGGCCAACAATGCGGCACTGTGTTGACTGATCTGCGGCAGCAAACCGGCTGCCTCCCAACGCTGAAACACCAAGGTGGCGGCTGCGCCGACAGGTTGGATATCGGCTCTATCCCCAAGTTTCTGCGCCCAATAGCTTTCAAAGCCGGGATGATGGTCGATGACTTCCCACACCTGATCGAGCACCACGATCGGGTCAAAGTGGTGGTAGTCGCAGACGTCCACCAACACGAACTCATCGTCGGTGGTGGGCAGGTAGTCGTCCAGCGAGGCGTGCCAATCCCGCACGCGCCTGCAAATGCTGAAGTTCAGCGGCGCACTGCTCACGGCCCGCGCATCGATGCCCTGGCGGTTGAGCAATTCGGCGTAGGCAATACAACAGGCGTACGCGTCGATGTCCAGATAGGCCGAGCCGGAGGTCACTACCCTCATGATTGGATCTCCATGCAGTGCCGCTTCCGTGGTTGGAACAGAGGTGCGATTTTTGGCTGAGGGACGTTCGCATGGGTGTATGACAAACACATGACGCCATCGCGAAGGATGCGTTGAACATCACGGTTTGGCGCTTACAGTTTTTTAGCAACTGCCACTACAGGCTTGGCGGTCGCGACAATCGGCTGCACAGTAAGCTCTACCCCCAACGCCATCATTAGTTTCTGGACCGTCTCATAACGCGTTTTTGTGCCGCCTTTCAGGGTTTTATAAAGGCTCTCACGGTTAACCCCCGCAGCCTCGGCAACCTTGTTCACGCCCAGGGCCTTGGCGACCTCGGCAAGCGCCTTCATGAGTATCTGTGGGTCTTGAGACTTCATGCTTTGCGCAAGATAAGCGCTGATGACTTCCGGGCTGTCGAGGAAGCGCGAAGCTTCGTAGACGCGGGTCCCGGAAGTATCAAGATCGAGGATTGGCATGTCCTCGGGTTTGAATGTCGATTCGCTCATTTCATTGACCTCTCAGGGCATCGAGGATCTCTTTTGCCCGCTTGATTCCTCTGTTCTGGTCGGTTTTGTCACTGCCCCACAGCATCAGGTACGCGGTGATACCCGTACGCACAAAGTAAACCCTGTAGCCGGGCCCGACAAAAACACGCCTCTCACTCAAGCCGTCACCTACCGGCTCGCAATCTCCAAAATTGTTTTCCTCGGCTCGGTCCAACCGAGTCAGAACAGCCGTTTTTCCGCAAACATCCCTCATACCGTCGAGCCAAACATCGAACTCTGGCGTCCTGCCGATCAAGTTGGTCACAGTTTCAATTGTAGCCTACTGGCTACTCCTTGCTGATGCTAGTGATTTTTAAACTCCGGCGACATCCGGAAGAAAAATCCTAGTTCAGCGCCCGCACACACAGGCGGTCGATTCTATTAGCGCTTATTTCTCAGGCCGCTCGTCGTTTATCTATGGGGTTCGGCACGATACGAAGTACGTGGCCGATGTATTGTTTTGCAGGATGAGTACATGTCCTACAGCAAGCCCTGAAACAGGAAAGTCCAAGGTGACAGCGCCTTGCTCCATTGCCTACGGTTACGTCAGAATCCGCCGGCTTGTGCGCTGGAGTAGGCGTCTCTAAGGTTGCCCAGTCGCTGAAAACTCAGTGATCGGGTTTAGTAGCCCGATTGGCAACATAAAATGCATGAGCCTCATCCCTCAAGCATTTACATGCGAAAGATAGTTGGTTAGGAAACCTTGTCTCTCACAACACTTCCACTAACTCAAACTCTTCCGCCACAAGTTCCATAGCCTCGTCGAACGAGCCCTCTCTTTGGAAAAACTCTTTATGACCCTGCATCCAGTACCTGAGGCTGAGATCCCCTTCGCCTTCCTTCTTTGCAAAATCCTGATCTACGTCGCAGTAACGAACTATACGCATCGAAACAACTCTAGTGACACATACGGGTTCGCCCTTACTATTGAGGATAATATTGTAACCGCCAATAGTGGGTGACTCATCTTCATGTTTGAATGACGAGAGCGAGCAACATCCGGCTGTTTTTATTCCTTTAGCAACAAGTTCAGCCAGTTCATCTGCCATTTCTGGAGTATCCCCAAATGACCATGCAATGGCTCCGGGATACTTAACCTTTAAATCATCAATTATGCTCATGACTAAATCCCTTTAAATTATATTGTTGGCTATTGCATTAACCTCCGTTAAATCGTCACGATCAAGGCCTATGCGAAACTCAGTTGCTAGAATTATTTATTCTGATCCAACGTCAACTCTTCGGGCCAGGTACTACAAGCAACCTCTTCAGTGTGTCAAAAATCCTTGAGCGGATGATGAGTTCAGTACCATTAATCGGGTTCGACCGCCGCCTGCAATAGCTCGACCAGCGGGCTGTTCGTTATGAATAAGTGAACACCCCCCCGGCCTCGTAAAACGTTCGAATGCTTGCCTCTGACCAGAAACGGACGCTCAGCAAAGCAATATCGTGATGTTCACCCGATTGCTCCCTGCGCATTCTCAACCACGCTTCGGCAATTTCCAATTCGGCCGTATGAAGTGACAGGTATACCCATTAGGTATCCGCTCCAGATAATCCTGATGCTCCGGCTCCGCTTCCCAAAACGGCCCCGCCGGTTCGATTTCGGTGACCACGCGGCCTGGCCACAACTTTGAGGCATCAACGTCAGCAGCAGTATCTTCAGCGATGTCCCGTTGCTGTTCGCTAAGGTAATAAATCGCCGAACGATAACTGGGCCCACGATCATTGCCCTGCCGGTTAGGCGTGCTGGGGTCGTGTATCTGGAAAAAGAACTCAAGAATCTGCCGGTATGTGATCACAGCAGGATCGAAGACGATTTCAATCGCTTCAGCATGGTTACCATGGTTGCGGTAGGTGGCATTCGGTACATCACCGCCGGTGTAGCCGACTCGCGTGTGCAACACGCCGGGGTAGCGTCGCAACAGGTCCTGCATGCCCCAGAAGCAGCCGCCGGCGAGGATGGCGGTTTCGGTTTGGTTGGTCATGGTCTGTCACCTCAGTGGATACAGGCGTAGTTATGGGGCCGTGTTGGCTAATACCAAGGTGTGAATAACGGTCAGCTCCCGAATCCATCCGCCCTCATGGCAAGTGACAAGAGTACATCCGCACTGGAGAAAAGCATCTACACTCGTCGCTTTCGGAGCCTTGCCATGCCACGCGTTCTCCCCCTGCTTCTCTTGCTTCTACCCGGCCTGGCCCACGCCCTCCCCGCCCTGAAAGACACCACGCTCTACACCAACACCGCCCACGACTGCCACGATGTCGACCTCGCCACCTGGCAGCACCCCACCCGCACGCTGCTGGAGAAAAACAACTTCCAGCTCGAACGCATCCAGCTTTGCAACGGCGGTCACTATCCGATCTTCCAGGTGCAGGCGCCCTACGACCCACGCGGTCAGACCAAGGATTTTTACCTGCCGCTGTATGAACAGATGCGCAAGGCCAACGGTAAATGGCCCTACGCGCTGGTCGACAGCAGCGACGCGGTGGTGGTGTATGTCAGCTACCCGAAAGGCGATTCGATTTCGTTGGATTACGAGGGCTATGAGGCGCCGTAGACATGCGCCTCTACTTAGTGAGTCGGCAAACTCCCCACTTTCCAGGCACTCACTGTTTTGTCGACGCTGTTCAACTGCTGCGAGGTCAGCGCCTGAGCCACGATCTGAGCGCGCGGTGCCGGCAGCGCAGGGTCACCCACTTGCTCGGCCAGGCGGTAGTAGGCGTAGGCCCAAGTCAAATTTTGCGCAACACCCAACCCGAGTTCGTAGCAGCGGCCCAGGCCGTAGAGTGCATGCGCGTCGCCCTGCTCGGCAGCTTTGCGTATCCACTTGATCGACTCGGGTAGAGTCTTGGTCACGCCAGTGCCTTCCTGATACATCAACCCCAGAAAAAACTGCGCCCCTGACACACGTTGGTCAGCGGCCTTGCGCAGCCAGGTGGCTGCGAGGGGGAAGTTCTGATGGGCACCGGCCAGGGTGTAGAAAAGGCCCAGTTTGTATTGCGCCATCTGGTGGCCTTGGTCTGCCGCTTTTTGAGTCCAGGCTATTCCCAGGTTGTCGTCCTTGGGTACGCCGAACCCGTTGTTGTAAATGAGCCCGAGGTTGTATTGGGCGTCGGCGTTGCCTTGTTCGGCGGCTTTGTGAAACCAGGCGAGTGTCTGTGTCAGGTCCCGGTTAACGCCCTCGCCGACGGCATAGGCCTGGGCGAGGTTATTCTGGGCCACGTCGTAGCCCGCTTCCGCCGCTTCGCGGTACAGCGTGACCGCCTTGGTTGGATCGCGCTGGACGCTGATGCCAAACCAGTAGAACGAGCCGAGATCGTTTAACGCGATGGGCAAATGCTGCGCAGCTGCTTTCGTGTACCAGTAGATCGTTTGGTTCAGGTCTTGGGCCACACCAGTGCCGGTCTTGTAGTTAAGGCCAAGGTTGTATTGCCCCTGCGCCAACCCGGCCTCGGCAGCCTTGCGGTACCAACTGACGGCCTGGACAGGGTCTTTCTTGACGCCCCGTCCGTTGTCATACGCACTCCCAAGATTGACTTGGGCCTCTGCCACGCCTTGATCCGCGGCCTTGCGAAACCACGCGGCGGCCTGGGTGAAATCTTGGGCGGTGATATTTCCGGTGCGGTACTCGATACCCAGGTTGAATTGAGCGGGGGCAAAACCTTGCTGAGCGGATTTTTTCAGCCATACCAATGATTCGGCCTGAGTGGCGGGGTTTTGACCGGTGATGACGGACAAGTCGAACTGCGCCGGTGCCGAACCGTTATTCGCCGCTTCGGTAAGAGCCGACATATTTATCGTGGTCTGCCGCTGGATCATCGCGCCTGCGGGGCTGTAATTCGCGAAACTGTAACTGGTGAGGCCCAGAAGCACCGTGGCGACAACAACCCGAATCATCCCTTTCGCGTGCATGACTGAATCCTTCGTCAATGTGCTGGGTTCGGCTGTGCAGGTTTGAGCAGAACGCAACCCGCCGAAGACCTGATCATAGCCACGGATAAATCCGGCGCAATTATGCAAATAGGATTAGCTCCTTTTGTGCAACGCGATTTAAAGCTGCACGTGCCTTCGAACAGGGGATACACAAACGACGAATTTCAGGTAATGATGCGTCGCCAAAATCAAGGAAGATAAAAACAATGAAAACCGCCCTGCGCGCGCTGTTCCTGATCTGCCTTGCAACACCTGCCTTCGCTGACGAAAGTCTTATCGGCTTTCGCACCGCCACCCTGCCCGACGCAGACAACAACCGGCCTCTGCAAATGGTGGTCTGGTACCCCGCCACAACCACTGCGAAACCCGAGTTGATCGGCGACGACGCGGTCTTCATCGGCCCCCTCGCCGTGCCCGATGCGCCACCCGCCAGCGGCGAACACCCCCTGGTCGTGATCTCCCACGGTTACGGTGGCAACTGGCGCAATCAAATGTGGCTGGCCAGCGCCCTGGCCCATCAGGGTTATGTCGTGGCGGCGGTCAACCACCCCGGCACCACCAGCAAAGATCGCAGCCCTCAAGCCGCCGCGCAGTTATGGCTACGCCCTGTCGATGTGAGCCGGGCCATTGATGCGGTTCTGGCTCAGCCAAAGCAATTTGGCGAGGTCGCGAAACAGCAGATTGCCGTGGTGGGCCATTCCCTCGGCGGCTGGACCGCGATGGAAATCGCCGGTGCGCGTTTCGACCCTGACCTCTTCACCCGGGATTGCAGCGAGCACCCGAAGTTGAGCCCTTGCTCTGCCTACAAACAAATGAACCCCGCCAGTACACCGGCTGGAAAGGCCAAACTGGCGGCTGACTTGAGCGACAAGCGCGTCACCGCTGTTGTGTCATTGGACCTGGGCCTGTCACGCGGCATGACCGACGCAAGCCTGGCGACGCTGCCGGTGCCGGTGTTGGTGATTGCAGCGGGTGTGCCGTCGGAGGAACTTCCCGCGCAGCTGGAGTCCGCAGACTTGGTCAAGCGGCTGCCAAAAGCGTCGACTCAATACGTGGAGATCGCGGACGCCACCCACTTCAGTTTTATGGCGATATGCAAACCTGCCGCTGTGGCGTTGATCGAAGAGAGTTCGCCTGGCGATGGCATCATTTGTTGGGACGGCAAAGGCGCTCGGCCGCGGGAAGTGATTCAGCAGCAGGTGGTATCACTGATCACTGGGTTTCTGGGGCAGTCGTTTCACAAATAAAGCAGGCGGACAGGCCGTGAATAACCCCAGCAATGCCACCCGCACTTGAGGGACTCAAGGTGACCAACCTCCTCTTCGTGTGCAGCCGTAACCAATGGCGCAGCCCGACGGCGGAAGCGATCTGGCGCCGTCGGCCTGGCTTCAATGCCCGCTCGGCAGGCACCAGCCCGAATGCACGTAAAACCATCGGCCCAGCGGATATTCGCTGGGCTGATGTCATCTTTGTGATGGAGCGCAAACACCTGCATCGTCTACAGGCAGACTACGCGCGACTGCTTGAACACAAGCCGCTCCACTGTCTGGATATTCCGGATGACTTCCGCTACATGGACCCTGAGTTGGTGAGCATGCTTGAAGACGCTGTGAACGCCTACCTCAGCACCTGACGTCCGCTCGCCACAGGGACAGTGTTCGCCCTTAACTGGTTGGTATCAGCCAGATATGGCCAGTTTTTCAAAGACCTTGAAAGGGCTGATATTTAGAGCCCAAGGACGCAAAAGGGCCGCTCCAGCCAAATCAGCCATTCGATACGTATCAACGTTGAAAGCACACCCTCCTCCATCAACCTTTAATTACCTCCCAAAAACCCACACAATTACCGGCTTTCCCACGCCCTGACCGGCCAATAGGTTGCAGGGAGAAGCTCGACCGGGAGTTCCTGACTTTCCTGAAGTTCGTGTGGACCTTCGATCGCGGTTACCGACCAGGTATCGAGAAAGTCCGCCAGGCCATCGGGCCAGATATTCCTGTGGTGCTCCTGTGGGGTAACCGGCAAATTGCCGCGTTTCTCGATGGTTTGTCCGCAACATCGCCTGCTATCCCCGAGTAAATCTATCCCGCCTGATGGACCTGCAGGTTCATCTCGCGATAAGGCGCCAACAGCGCTTCAGGCACATCGCCCGGCACCACCAACCCCGCAATGTCAGTAAGCGGCACGACGATGTAGGGCGAGGCTGTCGCCAATTTCTCCGAGGACGCCAGCACCAGCGTTTCGGCTGCCGCCTGGCACAACGCGCGCTTGATCACCGCCTCCTCGTAATCTCCGGTCGAGAGCCCCGCGGTGGGGTGCACGCTGCAAACCCCCATGAAATAAAGGTCTGCACGAATGCGGCCGATGGCTTCCAGCGTCGCCGCACCGGTCCCGACCATTGAGTGCCGGTAGAGCCGGCCGCCCAGCATGATGACTTCAATGTTCAGGTGTTCGCTCAGCGCCACCGCGATCGAAGGGCTGTGAGTCACCACGGTTGCCTGCAGCGTCAGCGGCAGGTGATGGGCAACCTGAACGGAGGTCGTGCCGCCGTCGAGGATCACCACTTGTCCAGGCTGGACCAATTGCGCAGCGGCGAGCCCGATCGCGGCTTTTTGCCCCGGCAAAATCGTCTGCCGCACGGCCATATCGCCCATCGCCGGGGACGCCGGCAAGGCTCCGCCGTGGACTCTCATCAACTGCCCGGCCTTGGCCATTTCACGAAGGTCACGCCGAATGGTGTCCTCGGACACACCGAGCTCCTGGCTGATTGCCTTGGCCAGTAGTCGGCCATCGCGGCGAAGGCGCTCGGTTAAAAACTGCTTGCGCTGCTGGGTTAACATCATTGATCCTCTGCATGAACCTGCACGATTATGCACGATAATTAACAAATAACCATCAAGGACCGTGGCCCATGCACAACCGAAATGTTCGTATCGTCGAGCAACATACGCTGTCGGATAACTGGTACCTGCTCAAAAAGGTCGAGTTTGAACTGCAACGCCGGGACGGCAGCTGGCAGCCGCAAACCCGCGAAGTGTATGACCGGGGGGATGGCGCCACGATTGGGCTCTACAACCGGGCCAACCGCACGGTGATCCTCACCCGGCAATTTCGCATCCCGGCATTCGTCAATGGGCATGATGGTTACTTGATTGAAACTGCCGCAGGGCTGCTGGATAACGCGGGGCCCGAGGAGCGAATTCGCCTGGAAGCCGAAGAGGAAACCGGCTACCGCGTCAAATCGGTGCGCAAGGTGTATGAAGCATTCATGAGCCCTGGCTCGGTCACCGAGCGACTGCATTTTTTTGTCGGCGAATACCAGCCGGAAGATCGCATCAACGCCGGCGGTGGGCTGGCCCATGAGGGCGAGGACATCGAAGTGCTGGAGATGCCGTTTGAGCAGGCGCTGGCGATGGTCGACGACGGGCGCATCATGGACGGTAAAACCATCATCCTCCTGCAATACCTCAAGAACTTGCTGCCGCCCTCGCCTGCCTTAATGATTCTAGTGGCCGGTCCGTACCGCTCCGGCACACATGATGAGCCTGCAGCCCTGGCCGCTAATGTGCAGGCCATGCAAGCGAGTGCCGGGGCATTGTTGCAAGCTGGGCACTTTCCGCTGGTTGCCGAATGGGTGGCGTTGCCCTTGCTTCAACTGGCAGGCTCCAGCGGCATTGGCGATCAGGTTTACCAGGCGCATTTTCATGAATACGCCAAAACACTGTTAAAGCGTTGCGATGGCGTATTACGCATCGGTGGCCCTTCGGAGGGCGCGGACTTGATGGTGGAACTGGCTCAGCAGCAAGGGCTGGCGGTGTTTCGCGGGTTGGATGAGGTTCCGTCTGCGCAATAGATCTTTAACCTGGCGTAAGGCGCCTGCGTCATAACCCCGGCGGTTCGAGTGTCCATGGATAAAACTAAAAACCCATCCTTTGCCTACCAAGCGGTGTACCGCTACCTCGTCGAATTGCTCGAGGCCTCCCCTTCGGAACGTGAGCAAAAACTGCCGTCCTTACGCCAACTGGCCCAGCGCCTGGGCGTGTCAGTCTCGACCACCAAGTACGCGTATTCGCTGCTTGAGGACGAAGGCCGGATTCATGCCAAACCCAAGTTCGGTTATTTCACCCGGTTGACGCCCGCGCCTTTGTTGAGTGAAAACTCGCCCAACCTGCTCGACCACGTATTCGCCAATGCTCGCCAGCCGGGAATGTTGGCCCTGAGCAGCGATGCGCCGGCGCTGCTGTTGTCGCTGGAAAACCCGCTGTTGATGGTCGAACGCGAACTGGCCCGGCAATACCCGCGCTCCCTCACGCCGCTCTATCTGCCGTTTGGCGAGCCCGAGTTGCGTGCTGCGTTGGCCGAGCGCTACACCTGTTCCACTGACAGCTACTGGCAGGCCGATCATGTGTATATCGGTTCGGACCTGCACAGTGTGCTGGAGGTATCACTCAGCGCCCTGGACCTGGCCGGTACACTGGCGCTAGTGGAGTCACCGTGTTCGTGGGCGATCCTGCGCCAGTTGCAGGCGGCGAAGATCCGCGTGATCGAATTGCACCTCGGCGCTGATGGGCGTTTCGATTTGGCCACGCTCAATGAGGTGCTCACGCGCGAGCCCATTCGATTGGCGGTGCTGTCATCGACCGTGAATATTCCCCAGGGCGGCCGGATGCCGGCGCAGGATAAACAGCAGATCTGCTGCTGGCTGGCGGAGCGGGATATCTGGCTGTTCGAAAACGACACCTATGGCGAGCTGTACTTCGAGCCACAACCGGCTCGCTATCGCGACTTTGCCGATCCGCAGAAACTGCTGGTGTTCTCGACCTTCGACAAGGTGATCGGCGCGGAAGCGCCATACGGTTACGTACTCTGCCGCGAGCAGGGGGCACAGTTGCAGCGGCTATTCCTGGAGCGGGCCTTTCGCCTTTCGCCAATCCGCCAGAAAGCGATCGCCAAGCTGTTCACGTCAAAGCGCATCGATCAGCATCTGAAGGCACTGCGCGCCCAACTGCTGGCGCGTATGACTGAGATGAAAGCCCTGCTGGAAGCACATGACGAGGGCCAGTGGCAGGTGGTCATACCGCAAGGCGGCGCATGCTTCTGGCTTGAGGCCACGCACTCGGTCGATATGCGGCAGGTGTTCGAGCGCTTGCTGGCCGAGCGCATCGTCATCGCCCCCGGCGAACTGTTCAGCCTGCAAGGGGCGTGGAAACATCACGTGCGCCTGAGCTACACCCTCGATTGGCACAAGGACATTGCCCAGGCCGTGAAGCAACTGGCCCAGGCTATCCGTCAAAGCCCGTAGCAATGCCGCGCTTCGGGGAACCGACCGTGGCGCACATCCTCGGCAAACCGCGTGCAAGCGTCACGAATCACCGCGCCAACATCGGCGTACTGTTTGACGAAGCGCGGCAGGTGCTCACCGCTCAGGCCCAACACGTCTTCAGTCACCAGCACTTGGCCGTCGCAGGCTGGCGAAGCGCCGATGCCAATGGTGGGCATTTTTGAGTCCAGGGTGATCTGCCGAGCCACGCCTTCGGCCACCCCCTCGAGGAGCAGACTGAAGGCGCCCGCCTCCAGATTGGCCCGGGCATCCTCGACAATCACGGCAGCGGTTTCGGCGGTCATACCCTGGGCCTTGAAGCCGCCCATTACATTGACGAATTGCGGCATCAGCCCCACATGGGCCATCACCGGAATACCGCGTGCGACCAGGAACTCAACGGTACCCGCCAAGGCTTTATTGGCCTCCAGCTTGACCGCATCGCAACCGGTGCGTGCTAGAACCTGGGCACAATTGCGAAAGGCTTGTTCAAAGGACTCCTGATAGCTGCCAAACGGCATGTCGGCAATGACACAGGCCAGGCGCGTGCTATCAACCACCGCGCGGGTGTGGCCGATGATTTCTTCGAGCTGCATGCTTAAGGTTGAGGGCCGGCCATAGCCGACCATGGCCGTGGAGTCACCGACCAAAATGAAATCGACAAGGGGGTCAATCAGCTTGGCGATCGCGCTTGAATACGCAGTCAGGGAGACGATTTTCTGCTGGCCCTTCATCGCAACCAGTTGGGGGACGGTGGTGCGAGTGGTACGGGTATGGATGCTCATCAGTGTCTTCCATTTGCGCTGGATACTCGGGGTTTGCCGGACCCGATTATTGGCGAAACGAAAGGCAATTCAATGCACAGATGGCGGCTAAAAAGCGACCCAGCCATCCGTCGCTGATCGCCATGCACGGGTAACAGCTGTCAATGCATGCGGGCTCGGATTAGGCGATATGGATGAGGCGGACACACCATGAGCACGGCTCAACTATCGGTTGATGGCGTGGGTATCGCGTCTGAGTTACCCATGGTGCAGCCTGGACGCGGTCATTCGCTACGCCCTGATGGTCCGCAAGCTGCGGTCACTTCCCATCAATCAACTTAACCGCCCACTCAGCGCGGGGCCTGACTCAACTAATTAAGCTGATATCATTCAGCTCATTACCCGTTGAGTCGCACACTATGAATCGTCAAAAAAAACTACAGCAACTGTTCAAGGCTAAAGCCAAAAAGGCCAATGCCAAGTTGGCGCCGAAAAACAAGAACGTCTACGTCAGTAAAGCCGACCGGTTGAAACTGGCGGCTGAAGCCACTCAAGACCCCGCCATGTCCTCCGACGAGGCCTGCTGAACAAACCGCTCGATCAGCCACCTCGCGGCGGGGCCCGGTGGCACGTCCGTGCGGTAGATGACACCGAACGTATACTTTCCGCTTTTGTATTCCGGGATATTCAGTTGCACCAGCCGACCGCTGTCCAGGTCTTCCTGGACCATCGGCGTGGGCATGTTTCCCCAGCCGATACCTTCACGCAGCAACATATGTTTGGCGCCCAGGTCCGCGAGGCGCCAGGTGCGGTTGCTGAGGACGGCAAACTCCTTGTCCTTGGTCAGTTGCGAGCGATCGGAGAGTACCAACTGAGTGAGCTCGCGACCGGCGCCCGGCGCATTCAAGCCGCTTAAGGCCAGTGGATGGTTGGGCGCGGCCACCGGGATCAATTCGACACTGCCCACACCGATCCTTTCGATCCCGTCGATACCCTCATCCATTGGCCCACTCACCCCCACGACGGCCCCGCCGCTGACCACCCGCTCAGTCACGGCGCCGAGCGCTTCCATGTGCAAATGCAGGGCGACCGTGGGGAATTCCTCGCGAAAGGCCTTGAGCGCGTCGACCACCCGTGCAGCAGGCAGCATCACGTCGAGCACCACATGAACTTCGGCCTCCAGCCCTTGAAGCAAGCCTTTGACCTTGGCGCGCAGCCCATGAATGCCGTTGGCAATGGTCCGGGCTTCGGCCAACACGGTACGGCCGGCTTCCGTGAGTTGGGGTTTGCGCGTGGTCTGGCGATCGAACAGCGACACGCCCAACTGCATTTCCAGGTTAGCGATCGAGTAGCTGATCACCGACGTGGCGCGGTGCAGTTTCCTCGCAGCAGCGGCAAAACTGCCGACTTCCACCACGGTCAGGAACACGCGCAGTTGATCCAGTGTGGGTGTGCCGGGGTCGGAAATCATGTCGGGTTCCTGTAGTGGGCGGCCGGGCTAACTTGACTATTTTATCGAACCTAATCTTCGAAATTAGTCGGCTATTCAGATTAACCGATGCAGCTCAATATTTCCTCACTCGGGCGATTCATGTCGAACCGCACCCCATTGAAGGAAATACCCCATGTCTACATCCGCCATTAGCACCACTGAACAGTCCCGCTCCGACGTCACCCAGGCCTCGGTCTCGTTAATCGGTCGCATCCTGCTAAGCACCATCTTTGTCCTGTCCGGTGTTTCGAAACTCGCGGCGCCTGCAATGATGGTCGGCTACATCAGCTCGGTAGGCCTGCCATTCCCCCAGTTGGCGCTGGCCCTGGCAGTCATCGTTGAAATCGGTGGTGGCCTGGCGCTGATCGCCGGCTACCGTGCCCGCGCCGTCGCCGCTGTGCTCGCGCTGTTCAGCGTGGCGACTGCACTGGCGTTCCACAACGCCTTGGCTGATCAAAACCAGTTCATCCACTTCTTCAAGAACATCGCGATGGCCGGTGGCCTGTTGCAGGTCGTGGCCTTCGGTGCCGGCCGCTTCAGCCTGGACGCACGTCGTCGCTGATACCCCACACGTGCTCATGTCGAGGTTTCCATGAAAGCCATACGCGTTTACGAATACGGTAGCCCTGAAGTTTTACGCCTGGAAGACATCGCCGACCCGGTGGCCGGCGCTGGTGAAGTGTTGATTGATGTCGCTGGGGCTGGGGTCAACCCGATTGACTGGAAGGTGCTTTCCGGAGCCATGAAAGCGTTCATCCCGCTGCCGCTGCCCTTTACACCCGGTATTGATGTGGCCGGTACTGTCGTCGCGATAGGCGACGGTGTCACACAATTCAAGGTTGGTGACGAAGTGTTCGGCTTCATCAATATCGTCGGTGGTTATGCGACCAAAGCCGTTGCCCAGGTTTCCAAGCTGGCCTTGAAACCACGCACCCTCAGTGCGCTACACGCCAGTGCGGTGCCTGCAACCGCTTTGACGGCGTGGCAAGCGCTGACTGAGCATGCGTCCGTGCAACCGCGCCAGAAGGTGTTGATCCATGCCGCAGCCGGCGGAGTCGGCAGCATGGCCGTGCAGATTGCCAAGTACTTGGGGGCTGAAGTCTACGCAACAGCCTCTGCGCAGAATCATGCGTACCTCAAAGACCTCGGCGCTGACTACACCATCGACTACACGGCCCAGGCGTTCGAAGAACAGGTTCCCAAGGTTGATGTGGTGCTGGATCTGGTCGGGGGCGAAACGCAGGTCCGCTCGTTTGCGGTACTGAAAAAGCACGGTGTGTTGGTCTCACCGGTGAGCCTGCCGAGCATGACACTGGCGAACGACCATGGCGTGACCCCGGTGAACTTTGCCACACGCTCGGATGGCCGGCAGCTCGCACTGATTGCTGAACTGTTCGACAAAGGCCACTTGTCGGTCACCGTCGAGGCCTACGCCTTGAGTGAGGCAAAAGTGGCGATCGAGAAAAGCATCGGCCGTCATGCTCGAGGCAAGCTTGTCCTCGACACGACCCAGTAAATCGCCAACTGCGCCAAGGCCCGGCTCTTGGCTTTCTTTCCCGCAGCCAGTGTGAGTAATCATCATGACGTCGCAAGCACAACCGCATACAGCTATCGAAAACACCCGCCCGCGCGCCATCAGCTACCGCACCACCGGTAGCGGGCATGGCGCGATTGTCCGGCTGATGAGCCCTTCTGACCTGGGCCACCTGATCAAGCCTTTCGTTTTCCTTGATCGGTTTGAAGGTGAGAGTTCGTTCATTCACGGCATGCCCATGCACCCGCATTCGGGGATTGCCACCGTCACCGTGATCACCGAAGGCAATTTGCGCTTCGAGGATGCCAATTCGGGCACGGGGATGATCGACTACGGCGGCGTGGAATGGATGCGCGCGGGCGGCGGGGTCTGGCATGGCAAGGAAATGTCGGTAGGGACGTCACAACGCATCCAGGGTTTTCAGCTGTGGATTGCCCTGCCTCCGGCCTTGGAAAACGCGAGTGTCGACAGCCAATACCTGGAGTCCAGCGCAATGCCAGAGGTGGGCCCTGCACGGCTGATTCTTGGCGCGTATCAAGGGGTCGAAAGCCCGGTGCGTGCGCCCGCCGGCATCAACTACTTGCTGGTCACGTTGCGCGCCGCAGAGTCCTGGACCTACGTTCCACCCGCAGGGCATGAGTCGTTATGGTTGAGCGTCAGTCGCGGCGCCCTTTCGGCTCCCGGCCTGGTCAGTGCAGGAGAAATGGCCGTCTTCAAACCCGGCAACGGTGCGGTCACATTGACGGCGATGCACACCGATACCGTGTTCGTGATCGGTTCAGCCGCGCCTCACCCGTATGACCTGGCATTGGGAAACTACTCGGTGCATACCAACCCACAGGCGTTGCAGGCGGGCGAGGCGAACATTGCCGAGATCGGCGTTCGGTTGCGTGAGTACCTGCGCACGCCAAACGCATCGGCCTCGGTGCCGGTGTTCAAGTGACCCGTCTCAACGCTTGAGATCGCCTTGGGAGGTTTCCCGCAACGTGGTCAAGGCAATCAATGCACACACCGCGGCCCCGGCCATGAAAAAACCCGGGATCAATAAGTTGCCGGTTGATCCAATCAACGAGGTCACGATGTAAGGCGTGATACCACCGCCCAGGATGGCACCCAGGTTGATGCTGATTGCCATGCCGGTATAACGAACACGGGTTGGAAACTGTTCCGCGTAGGTGGGGTAGCCCACGGACTGAATAACCGGCATCGGCAGCGTCGCCACAAAAAATGCCATGACCGCAATGATCAGGCTGCTGTTGTTCATCAACACCATCATCGGGATGACCAACACGGCATAGCCTACAAAGCCGATGGCCAGGGCTTTCTTGCGCCCGATGCGATCGGACAGGCCGCCCCAAAACGGCATCATCGCGGCCATGCACAGGCTGATGCCGGCAATCACCCAATAGATCTTGGCTTTTTCGAAATGCAGGTAGGTGGTCAAGTAGATGTTCATGAACACCAGGCCGATGTAGTACCCGGCGTTCTGTGCGAAGGCAAAAACCACCACGCGAAGCACTGCAGGCAGATTCTGGGTGAGCACCTCTTTGACCGGCGCAGTGGGCGGTTTTTCTACCGCCAGAAACGCTTTGAACTCAGGGGTCTCCTCGACGTTGTGGCGCATGATGCACGAGAAGATTACCAACGGAATGGCAAGGAAAAACGGAATACGCCACGCCCAGGCTTGCAGTTGCTGTGCATCGGCCAAGCCGGTTGTAATGCCGCAGATAATCGCCGCCATCGACCCACCAATGGCCACGCCGACAGGGGTGAAGGCCCCATAAAACCCGCGACGACCTTTGGGTGATGACTCGGCCAGGAATGCCGCAGCCCCGATCACTTCGCCCCCAGCAAAAAAGCCCTGTGCCAGGCGAATCAGCACCAGCAGGATCGGCGCGACAATGCCCACTTGGGCAGACGTCGGCAACAAGCCGATCATCGCCGTCGCGGTGCCCATCCCGATGACGGTGCTTAGCAAGACTTTGCGCCGGCCGATGCGGTCCGCCAGGCGGCCGAGCAAAATGCCGCCCAAAGGCCGTATCAAAAACGCACTGCCGAACACCGCAAGCGTGGCGAGCAATGCAGCGGCGGGGTTATCACTGGGAAAGAATAATGGCGCGATAATCGTCGCCATAAAGCCATACACACCGAACTCGTAATACTCGACCGCCGTACCCGTAGCGGCGGCAATCGCCGCCCGCTTGGCTACCTTAGTGGCACTGCTGTCAGTGGTTTTATTGAGCTCACCGAAGCGTGTCGATGGAGCCGTAGTAGCGATAACTCGAGACATAAACACCTTCCACTCTGACCGTTGGTCATTTGAGTTATTGAGGTGGACATTTCCACCCAGAAGTAACCCCATCGGGAGCCCAGGCAACACGGCACGCGTGGCCCCCAAAGGTTTCAATGCTCGACAGTAAGAATTTTTTTGAATGTGGGCTTTTTCATGTAGCGCTCCTGTTTTTATTGTTTGGCAGCTACGTTTTTTATGAGTGGGCGACCTCCAATCTTTTCAGCGTGCGCATGCGCGCCACGAACAGTGCCTGAGCCGTTCGCAAATCAATCAGTGAAAATCGAATGTCATCGCCCGGCATCAGTTGCGCCAACTTGGGCAAATCCACGCTCGCCACCTGCGCGATCCGCGGGTAGCCGCCGGTGGTTTGCCGGTCCGCCATCAAGACGATGGGCTGCCCGCCGGCGGGCACCTGCACGGTGCCAAACGCCACGCTTTCCGACAGCAGTTGTTTGGGCTGGATCAGATCCAGGGCGGCACCGTCCAATCGGTAGCCCATACGGTCCGAGGCGGCAGTCAGTTGATAGGGCTCATTCAGAAAATCATGCCGAGCCGTTTCAGAGAAATCAGCCCACTCGCGACCGTGAAGCACCCTGATGGAGACCGGGTGGGTGGGCGCGGCAAACAGCAAGCCCGCTGGGATATTGAACCGCGGCGGGTTGGCAAATGAAGAGCAAATGGGGATCACATCACCAGCGCTCAGCGCTCGCCCGAACTGCCCGCCAAACCCTCCTCGGCTATACGTGCTGCGGCTATTCATCACCGGTTGGAGCAGATAGCCACCGCTGACGGCCAGGTAGGCACGCGCACCGTATTCACGCTTTTCGAAACGGAGCACGGCACCCGGTTTTACGCACACGGCATGCCCTGGTTTCAGCGCAGCACCGTCCAGGCTTGCGCCCAGGTCGGCCCCGGCAATGGCGATCAGCGCCTTCGCTTGAAAGCAGAGCACGGGCCCCTGAATCGTCATTTCCAAGGTGGCGGCGGTTGTCGGGTTGCCGACCAACAGGTTGGCCAGTGCATGGGCGTCCTGGTCCATTGCGCCGTTGACCGGCACACCCCAATGCTGGAAGCCGACGCGCCCGGTGTCCTGAAAGGAGGAAAACATCCCGGGTCGGATCACCTTGATCGTCATCGCCGGTCTCCGGCCAGGTGCTCAAACTCACGGGCCGTGATCGGCACAAAGCGCACCTGATCGCCCCCCGTCAGCAGGCACGGCGGCTCATTGGCCGGCGAAAACAGGTTCAACGGCGTGCGGCCGACGATGTTCCAGCCGCCCGGCAAATCGGAGGGGTAGATGACGCTCTGGCGGTTGGCCAAGCCCACGCTGCCTTGTTTGACCAAGGTGCGCGGTACGGAGCGGCGAGCCAGCTTCAACGCGGGCTCGTGCATGCCAATATAGGGATGGCCCGGCGCAAAACCTACCATCAGCACATCGACCCACTGCCCGGTGTGCGCCGCAATCACTTCGCCAGGGGTCATGGCGCAAGCGTTGGCGATGCCCAACAGATCCGGCGCGTAATCGCCCTCGTAGCACACCGGAATATCCAGCCGTTTCGGGGTTGCGCTGGGGGCGGCCTGCAACTGTATCAGGGCGTTTTCCAGCATGTGGCTGACGGCGTCATACGGCAGTAACTCGGGGTGCCGCGTGGCGAAGACATCCGGGGAATAGTGGACCCCCACCGACACCATCGCGGGGATCACATCGGTGACACCGCTGAGCAAACCACGCGCCAGCCGGTCATGCAGGGTGGCGCTGAACGCCACGGCACGCCGGTTGGCCTGCGCGCTGAACACCGTCGCAAACACCACCACGATACAGCTGTCGCCACAGGGCTCGAACCGCCAATTCTGGGTAACACCCACAGGTCGGGCTGAATCGCGCACGTCACAGTTAACGTTGGACATAACGTCGTTTCTCTCATGCGGCAGGCATGAAGATCCGCCCGGCAAGGCTTCACAGTGTTATTAACGCCGTCGCTCTGGTGGCGACGGTCGCGCGGGGCGGCAATTACTTGGCGAAAAGCTGACTCATATCCTTGAACGCCTTGAACTCCAGGGCGTTGCCACAAGGATCAAACAGAAACATGGTGGCCTGCTCGCCAACCTGGCCCTGGAAGCGAATGTAGGGTTCGATGACGAACTGGGTTTCACGCGCTCTCAATCGATCCGCCAGGGCTTCCCACTGATCCCAGTGCAGGATGATCCCAAAATGCGGGACCGGCACATCGTGGCCATCGACCGGGTTGGAGTGCACCGATTCCTGGGAGTGCGTCTTGGGGTGTTCGTGGATGACCAGTTGGTGGCCGTAAAAGTCGAAATCGACCCATTGCGCACTCGAGCGACCTTCCGAGAGGCCAAACACGTCGCCATAGAAGTGGCGAGCGGCTGCAAGATCGTAAACGGGAATAGCTAGATGAAAGGGCGAAAGGCTCACGGTGGCTACCTGCAGGTTCTGTTATTTAGAACTCGATTCTTCACCAGAAAGACCTGCGGATAAAGCGGATATCTTTCGCCCTGAGCCTCAATTTTTTCGATGCTCGCGCCCTATTCCGGAACATCCAGCACGTCCATGACGCACGACCGAAACAAGGCGAAGAGCGGCAGCTGGCGCTGGGTGTACTTGGTCAGCAGCACGATTTCGCGAAAAAACGTGAGTTTGTCCAATCGCAAAACCCGCACGTCGCTGTCGTGTTCCAGCCACAAACCCGCCAAGGGCACCAAGGAAACCCCCAGCCCGCTGCGGACCATCTTGACGATGGCGTCCAGCTCGTCGAGTTCGAGTGTTTGTTGCGTCTGGATCTTTTGCTCCTTGAGAAACTGCGTGACCTGACGCCCACCGAACGAGCCCCGGTCATAACGCACAAATGGCTGTTCGCGGAGAATCTGCAAGGGGTCATCGCCCTGCACCTCCTTCGAGGTGATCAGCACAAAGGGCTCGCGCGCGATGACTTCGATATTGAGGTCTTTAGGCAGGTTGAACGGCGGATGAATCATGATCGCGAGGTCCAGCTCACCGGCATCCACCTGGCTGAGCAAGTTAAGCGAAACCCCGGGAACCAGGCTGACCTCAATGAACGGTGCCTGACGTTTAAGCGCCACCAGCGCCTTGGGCAGGATGCCGGTTTGCACGCTGCCGATGGCACCGATACGCAACGAGCCGTGGAAGTTGTTTGCACTGTCGGGCGCGCCCATGCGCGAGAAAATATCGAGGATTTCCTCCGCCAGCGGCACCGCCCGCTGCCCTGCAGAGTTCAGGGTGGCGGAGCGGCCGGTGCGGTCAAACAGCTTCACACCCAGCGCATCCTCAAGGTGCTTTATCTGCGCGCTCACCGCCGATTGCGTCAGCCCCACTTGCTGCCCGGCGGCGGCAAAGGTTCCACGCCGGGCGGCGTACACGAAGGTCCTTAATTCTCGAATCATCTTGGCACCCTATTAGTAATCTGCGCCGCGAGCGCGAAGAGGTGGCTGAGCATGCATAGGCACCGCTATATTGATCGTCAGCCAACAGCTCATTATTTGAATGAATAACCACAGGCCGCGTTAGAACAAAAAACAATACAGCCAAACTGTACAGTTTTTCTTTGCTCATGCTACCGTTCCAGCATGACTAAATCACCCTCACCCACCGAAAACCAATCAGCCGCCACCCTGGCCGCCGAGCTGCGTATATCCCTGGGCAAACTGATCCGCCGCCTGCGCGAACACACCCATCCCAATGATTTTACCTCCGCGCAAAAGTCCGTCCTGCTGCGCCTTGACCGCGATGGTCCGTCCACCGTGTCTGCCCTTGCCCGCGCCGAAAGCGTACGCCCGCAGTCCATGCGTATCACCGTGGCCGGGCTTGAGGCAATGCAGGCCGTCAGCGGCAAGCCGGACCCCAGCGATGGCCGGCAGACGCTGATCACGCTAACACCCACGTTCCGTAAACACCTCACCGAAAGCCGTGCAGCCAAAGACGACTGGCTGCTACGCGCGCTGCAAGAACAGCTGTCGCCCCAGGAACAAGACGAACTCGCCGCCGCGGTAAAACTGCTGGAGCGCCTCGCCGACTTTTGATTCACGCCCTACCCGCTCACGACCCACAACATCATCGGTTTGCTCGACAAAAAAAGAGGTGTTTGAACATGCAATGGCTTGACCTGCTGTCCTACTTCTTCGGCGGTTTTTTTCTAGCCAACGCCGTGCCACATTGCGTCAGCGGCGTGATGGGCAAGGCGTTCCAAACACCGTTTGCGCAGCCGCGTGGAGAGGGGTTGTCGTCATCGACAGTGAATGTGTTGTGGGGGTTTTTCAATCTGGTGATCGCTTACGTGCTGGTCTGCCGCGTCGGTGATTTCGACTTCAAGCAGACCAGTGATGGGGTCGCACTCGGGCTCGGCGGATTGGCGATCAGTCTGTACCTGGCACGGCACTTTGGCCGTTTTCACGGTGGCAACGCGCAGCAAGCGTCATGAGTTTCCTCGGCACCTTCCGCTCCCTGCGCAGTGTCAACTACCGCATCTGGGCGGCCGGCGCGCTGGTGTCGAATATCGGCACCTGGATGCAGCGCACTGCCCAGGACTGGCTGGTACTCACCCAACTCACCCCGCACAACGCCTCGGCGGTCGGCATCGTCATGGCGTTGCAGTTCGGGCCGCAGTTGCTGTTGTTGCCGTGGACCGGCTTTGCGGCCGACCACTATGACCAGCGCAAGTTGCTGATCGTCACTCAAGCGGTCATGGGCCTACTGGCGCTGACGCTTGGGGTGTTCACTGTCACCGGCTTTGTGCAGCTGTGGCACGTGTATGTGTTCGCGTTTTTGTCCGGCTGCGCCTCGGCGTTCGATGCGCCGGTGCGGCAGATCTTCGTGGCGGAACTGGTGGGCGAGAAAGACTTGTCCAACGCCATTGCGCTCAACTCCACCTCGTTCAACATGGCGCGCATGATCGGCCCGGCAGTGGCCGGCGTGACCATCGCGTCGGTCGGCACCGGCTGGGCGTTCCTGCTCAATGGCTCGAGCTTTTTCGCGGTACTGGTCTCGCTGTTTTTCCTGCGCGTCTCGGGCCAGCACACAAAAGTGCGGGCACTGCGTACCAAAGGCAGCCTCACCGAGGGCATGCGTTATGTGTGGGCGCGACCGGACCTGAAAGCGATCCTGCTGATGCTGTTCCTGATCGGCACCTTCGGCATGAACTTCCCGATTTTCATCTCGACCATGGCGGTCACCGTGTTCCATGCCGATGCGCGGGGCTACGGCCTGCTGACCTCGACCCTGGCCATCGGCACCATCGCCGGCGCGCTGCTGGCAGCCGGTCGCGAACGGCCACAGTTCAAGTCACTGCTGACCGGCGCGGCGGTGTTCGGGGTTGGCTGCACACTGGCGGCTTTGGCGCCGAACTACTGGATGTTCGCCATTGCGCTGGTGATCATCGGTGTGGGGGCCATGACCTTCAGCAACACCACCAACAGCCTGATGCAACTCACCACCGAGCCCGCCATGCGCGGCCGGGTGATCGCCTTGCGCGTGGGCGTTGCCTTGGGCGGCACACCCATTGGTGCGCCCATCGTCGGTTGGGTGGCCGACCACCTAGGCCCGCGCTGGGCGCTGGTGGTCGGCGCGGTGGCGGGCATGCTGGCCGTAGGCGTGGCGATCTACACCATGAACCGCCAGTTGGATCGGCCTGAGTAGACTCTGCACCGGCCACCTTGCATAGGGGGTGGGGGTATGCAATGATCCGCCCCATTATAGGTAGGGGGGGTATACAGTGGGCCATATAGCCGCAAACAAAGACAGCCTGATCAAGCGCGTCAAACGCATCGCCGGGCAGATCCAGGCCGTTGAAAGAGCGCTGGAGTCGGACCTCGACTGCGCCAAGACGCTGCACCTGGTAGCCGCCACACGCGGCGCCATCAATGGCTTGATGGAAGAAATCATCGAAGAGCACGCCAGGGCGCACGTGGCCGATCCCTCCCTCAGCGAGGAAGCACGCAACAGGGGCGTCGAAGAACTGCTTGAAGCCATCCGACGGTATTCCAAATGACCTTCGCAAATAGCACACACCCTCACACACACGAGCATGTGTTCCTCGGCTCGGCCCATGAGGAAAACGCCAAGCGCACCTTATGGGTGGTGATGTTGACGGTGGTCATGATGGTGGCGGAAATCGCCGCCGGGGCCATGACCGGTTCCATGGCCCTGTTGGCTGACGGCTTCCATATGGCGACCCACGCAGGCGCCTTGGGCATTGCCGCCGCGGCCTATGCCTATGCCAAACGCAATGCGGACAGCCCGCGCTACAGCTTCGGCACCGGCAAAGTCGGCGACCTGGGTGGCTTCGCCTCGGCGCTGATCCTGGCGTTGGTGTCCCTGGGCATTGGTGTCGAGTCAGTCATACGCCTGCTGCAACCTACTGAAGTACAGTTTGGTACGGCCACCCTGATTGCGGTCGTGGGGTTGGCGGTCAATATCGCCAGTGCGCTGTTGCTTGGCCACGGTCATAGCCATGGGCATGACCACGATCACGATCACGCCCACCACCCCCATGGCAACGACAACAACATGCGCTCAGCCTATGTGCATGTGATCGCCGATGCGCTGACGTCGGTGCTCGCCATCGCCGCGTTGCTCGCCGGGCGGTACCTGGGCTGGGTCTGGCTGGACCCGCTGATGGGCATCGTCGGCGCCATCGTGATTGCGCGATGGTCCTGGAGTTTGATGGGGGCAACCGCGGGTGTGCTGCTGGACCAAACAGATGAGCACGTCGCCGCTGAAATCCGCGAGTTGGTCGAACAACCCGGCGATGCGACGATCACCGACTTACACGTCTGGCGAGTGGGCCCCGACGCGCATGCGGCCATCGTGAGCGTGGTCGGCGGCGCGACAACGGATGCCAACAGCATTCGCGAGCGCCTCAAACCGGTCCATGAAGTGAGCCACCTCACCGTTGAGTTTCACGCGGCGTAGCTGCGCCCCTCTATTACATACCGGGTGAACCCTTGGCTAAAGATATCGAGAACCCCTGTATCTCCACCTGCCAGCTCAGTGGCGATTTATGCGTCAGCTGCGGACGGAGCAAGGACGACATCCGTAAATGGAAACGCATGAAACGCCCGGAGAAGATGGCCGCCGTGCAGCGCGCGACGTTGCGCCTCAAAGCGTTGAAAAAGGCCAAATAGGGCTGACGGTTCTACCAGCCCTCCTCAGCCGTCGATCAAGTACGCCCCACCGACCCGGTCACCGGAAGATTACCCAACAACTTGAGGCCGGTGCTCTTCACAAAAGTGTCGTAGTCCATCGGCTTTTCGATACGGGTTTCAGCGTTGGGCAACACGTAGGCCCAGGCGCGTTTGGATGAAGCGTCGTACACCAACTTGAACAGGCGCGTCGGCACCCAGACCTTGTTGTCGCCGATGGTGTTGTAGCCCGCATCAAACAGCGGCCCGGTGAACACAAATACATTGCCGCCGGCACGCGCGGCAAACTTGCGCACATCCGACTCGACCTTGCTCCAGATCTTGCGGTTGTTGGTGGGATCCTGCGGCACCATGTTCGACAGCGCGAAGGACTGGGCCATGGCATTGGCGCTCGGTGCATCGGCGGCTGGGGACTGGTGACCACGGTCCACGGCCGGGTGCTGGCTGCGGTAGTCACTCAACTCGGCGCGCGCGCCTTTGGGAATGCGCGGGTCCGGGTAAAACTGGTTGGTGCGCTCTTCGCCTTTGGCATCGCGCAGTTGGGCGGCGTTAAGGCGTTCGACCACCACCAACGGCGTCTTGCTGGTCTGTGAATAGAGCACCGCAAAGTTATCGGAACACAGCGCCAGAGGTTTCATGGTGGCGGGTACTGTGGCGGTGTTGATCGGTGTCGCGCCAGGAAACAGATCGGCGCAACCATCAAACGAAGGCCGCTTTTGTTTGCTGGAGTAAAGGTCGAGGGCCGCGCTCTGGCTGATCGAGCCGGAGCGGGAGGTGTGTTCCTGGGCGGGTGGTTTGATGAAGTCCAGCAGGCCACGGGCGTGCGCCCCGGTGGAGAGCAAAACAAGGGCCGACAGCCCGACTGCAATTTTGCGGAGGTGCATGCGTTAAATCTTATGGTGAGGGGTAAACGAAGGGTGAGTCCCGATGCTCGAGACCGAAAAGCGTACGGCCGTTGACAATCATGCGGGGCTTATTGACCCTCACAATCCACTTTAGTGCTGACCCTGCCTGATCGATTGCCAAGCGGCCTCAGCCAACAGTTCTCGGTGCTCCTGAGGACTCTTTTTGACTTTCGCCGAGAGCCAGGCACGTGAGTAACTTTCTGCCGAGCCGATGATCAGAGAGGGAATGAGTTCTGCCGGGAGGTGACTGAAGTACTCCTTGCGCCCTTCCACACTCATCCAGTCCTGCAACTGCCTGTTTCGCAATCGGTTGCGCGAAAGCAGTTCGTCCTTGAACGGGCCATTGGACACCGCGAAGCGGCTTTGGAAGACAAACCGCGCCCACTCGGGTTGTTCATCTACCCATTCAACGTAGCTATACACCAGCCCCACGACCCCAGCGTGCGCAGTGTCTGCGTCCTGCAGGTAGCGATCTCGAAGGGTGGCCTGGTCTTCCAGAGCGGCAAAAAAAAGCGCTGCGACAAGCCCCTCTTTATTGCCGAAGTGATGGTAGATGGCACCCACACTGGTGTCACATCGCGCACGAATGGTTTCGATATTCGTCGCTTCAATACCCACCTCGTTAAAGCATGCCAGCGCCTCGCGCAAAATGGTGCGCTTGAGCTCGCTGCGCCTGCCAGGAAAGGTACGCTCGATGAGATCGATAGAGTGCATGCAGAGAGACGCCAAATAAAAAGAGTTTATAGGTTCATCGACCGACAGAAAACGCTCGTGTTGACAGGCATCAATTTTACAGAATATTGTTCTGTTGCAGAATATTATTCCGTAACTAGCCTCAAGGATATCCAATGAGCCAAGCACTTAGCATGTTCAATAGCGTAGGTCCCGCCGCATTCAGCCAACTGGCGTGCCAGATGGCACCGTACTTCAGCACCATTTCGCCCGAGATCGCCGAGCTGAGCCCGAACCGTGCAGTCGTCAATGTGCCGTTTCGCAAGGAAATCACCAACCACCTGGCCTCCGTACACGCGATTGCACTGTGCAACGCTGCCGAGTTGGCCGGGGGCATGATGACGGACGTCTCGATTCCCGCAGGCGCCCGATGGATTCCGAAAGGCATGACGGTCGAATACCTTGCCAAGGCGAAATCGAATATCCGTGCCGTCGCTGAGGGCGCCGGTATCGATTGGCAATCCGCCGGGGACAAAATCGTCCCGGTGGACATCTTCGATGAAGAGGGCATCAAAGTGTTTACCGCCCACATTACGATGAATGTGAAACTCGCTTAGGTGTTGTTTCAGGCTCGGTTACGCCGTTGAATCGGCATAACCGCTGCCTGACCTGAATCAGATCAATGCCCAACCACCGCTGCCCCACCTGCAGAGCGCCGTACCGGTTTGAAACCATGGGCATACGCTGTCCACGCGATGGTCAGCGCTATCAGCAACAGCACCAGCATCGCCCACGGAAACGACGCGACACCCCACGTATCGAGCAACACCCCACCCACCACGCCACTGACGGCAATCGCGCTGTTCCACGCCACCACATTCAGCGACAACGCCACATCCGCGCCATCGCCCGCCGCATCTGCCAGGGCGGTTTGCAACAACGTCGCGGCGCCGCCGAAGCTCAAGCCCCACACCGCCACGCCGAGGTAAATCACCTGTGGCATATGTCCCAGAAACCCGAATACCACGCTCACCGTTGCAAATGTCGCCAGGCTCACCAGCACGGTCTTGCGCAATAGGGACTCAACTAATTTGGCCGTCAGCCAAATCCCCGCCAACGCGGCAATCCCAAACACCAGCAACACCACATCCACCCGATCACCCAACCCCGCCGCAGCCACAAACGGCGCGATATAGGTGTACAGAATGTTGTGCGCCAACATCCAACTGATCACCACCGCCAGCACCGGCCGCACACCGGGCGTGGTCAACACCTTGCCCAGCGATTGGCGCTGGTGCGCAGCCTGTGGGGGATAGTCCGGGACTTTCACCAACACCCACACGATCAGCACCAAAGTGAGCACCGACATAAGGCCGAACGTAGTGCGCCACCCCACCAGCCCGCCAAGCCAGGTTCCAAGCGGTACACCCAGGGACAGCGCAATCGGTGCGCCGACCATCGCCAACGCCAACGCCCTGCCCTGTTGATGAGGCGCAACCATACGCCGGGCATAACCTGCCAACAGGCTCCAGGCCAAACCCGCCGCCACACCGGCAAAGAAGCGCGCCACCAGGGTCACGCCGTAGTGGGACGACAGCGCGGTGATGGAATTGAACAGCAGGAAGCCGACGATGGTCAGCAACAACACATTGCGCCGGCGCCAGCCTCGGGTGGCAATGGTCATGGGGATCACCGCCAACACCGAACCCAGTGCGTAGGCGGTGACCATCTGCCCAGCCATGGACGGGGAAATCGCCAAGCCGTCACTGATCAACGGCAACAGGCCGGCAGGCAGGGTTTCGGTGACGATGCAGATAAAACCGGTCATTGCCAGGGCGAGCAACGCGCCGATGGGCAGGCGCTCGGACGACGCGGATAGGCTGAGTGAGGGGGTCACGGGGAAGCTCCTAGGACGACTTAAAGACTGATCGATACAAATGTTGCAGGCGCTCGCCATGCGTTGTCAACGACTTATGTATCGACTAGTATTTATCTCGTTATCAGAGGACTTCCGATATGGCACAAATGGGCCGCCCACGTAATTTCGACCGCGAACACGCCGTAGAACAGGCCATGCACCTGTTCTGGCAGCACGGTTACGACGCCACTTCCCTCGCGCAACTCAAGGCAGGCCTGGGTGGCGGCATCTCCGCGCCGAGTTTTTACGCGGCGTTCGGGTCCAAAGAGGCGCTGTTCGATGAGTGCGTGCAACGCTATCTGGCGACCTACGCCCAGGTCACCGAATGCCTGTGGGACGAAAACCTGCTACCACGCCAGGCGATCGAAACTGCGTTGCGCCAGTCGGCGCGCATGCAGTGCGAAGACGGGCATCCCAGAGGCTGCATGGTGGCACTCGGCGTGATGAGCGCGCCGAGCCCGGAGAATGCGCGGGTGGCGGATGCGCTGACACAGTCGCGGGCGCGCACCCGCGCGGGGATTGTGGCGTGTGTTGAGCGTGCGGTCCGTGCCGGGCAGTTGCCGGACACGCTTAATGTGGCGGCGATGGCGACGGTGTTTGATAGTTTTTTGCAGGGGGTTTCGATTTTGGCGCGGGATAACACGCCCCATGAAATCATTGATGCAGCGATCAGCCACATCCTGCTGACGTGGGATATGACCGCACGTCTTCAGAATGTCACTTCATGACAGGTAATACCCGATAGCCACCCAGGGCTGCCACGCTATCGCCGGCAGCCCTGGGGCAGGCGGTTCAATCGCCCTGTGGCGGGAGTTTCGTGCCCGGCACCGGCTCCTCAATGGTCAGCAGCACCAGGAAGCTGGCGAACGAACCGATGGCCATGAACAGGAACACCTGGGACCAGCCATAGCTATCCAGCAACAAGCCCACCAGAAATGGCGCAGCCGCCCCGCCCAACTGCCCGCCCATATTCACGATGGAACTGGCAATCGGGAAGGTCTTCTTGGTCGCCAGGCCCATCGGGTAAACCATATAGGACGAGTAGCCGATGCTGATCAGCGTACCGGTCATGAACAGCAAGGCGGCATACAGCGTTGGGTCATTCGGTGAGTTGATCAGCGCATACATGGTGCAGACCGTGGCCAGCGCCGAGAGCATCATCCCCGGCTTGCGGCGCTTGCCCAGCACACGGTCGGAAAGAATACCGCCGAGCAGGTTGCCGCAAATCGCCCCGACCCACGGCGCCGCCGAAACAAAGCCCATGTGCATGATCGAGAACTGCTTGACCGTCATCAGGTACGTCGGAATCCATGACAACAGCACCATGGTGATACCCACCTGGAAACTGTAGCTAAGCGCACAGCCGACCACGTTCCAAGAGCGAAACAGCCCTCGGCTGGTGGCAATGGGCTCTACCGACCTGACCCGGATAAAGGCGTCCAGGCGTTGAAAGTGCCGTTGGGCGCCTTCGGTTTTCTGGGTAATAACGTTGTTGGTTTCACTGGTGATATGCGCCAGTTCGCCCGCATTCACAAAGCGGCTTTGCGCCGGCTGGTTCGCCACCAGGAAGTACCAGGCGATGGACAGCACAATGCCCGGCACCGCGAAGATGTAGAAGATCTCGCGCCAGCCCCACATCGCCACAATGGCCACACACAACGGCGGCACGATCACCGGGCCGAACTTCACCGCGGCAAGGAAAATACCGGTGGCTGTGCCCTTCTCTTTGGCCGGGAACCAGTGGTTGATCGTCGCCGCGATACCAATCGGCAAAGGGCCTTCGGCGATGCCCAGGGCAAAGCGATAAATCTTCAGTGCCAGCACCGAATTGACCGTACCCATCAAGGCGGTGAACAGCGACGTGGCAATCATTGAAAACGAGAAGATCTTGCGTACCCCGAAACGACTGGAGGCGAAGCCGGAGGGGATCTGAGCCAGCGCATAGGCCAGCAGGAACACACTGAGCAACGCGCCCGCCTCGGCGTTGGTCATCGGGTATTCCTCGCGAATAAATGGCAAGGCTACGCCGAGGTTCGCGCGGTCGGCTGAGGCCACGGTGTACACAAGGAAAAACAGCCCTGCGACGATCCAGCGAAAACGCGACGGTTTTTCAGCGGTGGAGTCCAGATTACTCATGCGCAATACCTGATTTTATTATTGGAATATGCCGTGTGTGCCGAATCCCGGGTGCACGCTCCCGCTGAGGCTTGGATGGAAGCCTCACATCAGGTGTTTTCAGGTGCTTGTAAATCTCAGGCAGGAGTCATTGCCCGGTATCGTGGCGCCGACTCTAACGCATATTGTTTTAACTTTGTATTTATTTATCGACGAACGGGTGACTCGCCACGCCGCGCCATAAAGCGCAAATAGGCCATGCGAATATGGGTTTGCATGGCACGCTTAGCCAGCTCGCCGTCGTTTTGCTCGATGGCGTAGGTGATGTCCAGGTGCTGCTGCAGGCTGCGCTCAAGGTCCGCCGGACGGTAGAGAAAAAATGAGCGGGTGATGACCGGCATATCGATCAACGTCGCAAGCATCGACTTGAGCCGTTGCGAGCGGGCGATCTCCAACACCTGACTATGAAACGCACGGTTAGCCTCTTGTACCCGCAGCGTCACGTCCGGGCCTTTACTGGCGATGGCGGCGGCCATCTGTTCGTTGATGCGCTGCAGTTCGACCACGTCTTGCGCAGTGGCGCGCTGGGCGGCGAGCATTGCGGCGTGGGGCTCGAGCAGCTCGCGAAAGCTGAACATCTCCTCAAGATCCCATTGGGTCCAACCGGCGACAAACACCCCACGGTTGGCCTCGATCACCGCCAGCCCATCATCCACCAGCTTCTTCAGCGATGCGCGCACCGGCGTGCGGCTCAGGCCGAACTCCTTGCCCAGCGGCTCTTCCTTGAGCTGCGTACCGGGTTCGTACTGCCCGGCAATGATGCGGTTTCTCAGGGTTTCGTAGATGAGATCGCTGGCCATGTTTCCCTTCTGTCTCGATGTTTATCAGGGCTCTACCCTGGGTCGCCTGCGCCGGATTCTGAGGCTTGTCGCCAGCCAATGACAGGGGACCATCAATCGACTTTGTACAAAAATCGTTTGCAATCGCCTAAATTGTATTTTAATTGTATTGCCACCTGAATCCGGAGGCGACATGAAAATAACAATCATAGGGCTCGGCGAAGTGGGCCGATGCTATGCCCAAGCCCTGGCGTCTAACACCACCGTGGAGCTGCACTTCTGTGAACAACGCACCGCCCCAGCCGCGCAAAGACTGGCAGATGAATTGGGCGTGGTGATCCACCCGTGTGTTGGCGATTGGCTGGCCGAATCCGACTGCGTGCTGTCCTGCGTGGTAGGCACCCAATCCTTGGAGGTCACCCGCGACGCCCTGGCCTACCTCAAGCCCGGCACACTGTTCGCCGACCTCACGACCGCCGCCCCTGAACACAAACGCATCGCCGGTCGCGAAGCGGCTGAACAGCACATCAATTACGTGGACGTCGCGATCATGGGCGCCATTGCCTACCTGCGGGAAAAGACCCCGTTGCTGTGCTCCGGCGCCAAGGCCGATGCCTTTGTCGAACTGTTGCTCGCGGCGGGAGCCAATGCCCGCGCCCTGCCCGCCAGCCAACCGGGCGATGCAATGACGCTGAAGATCCTGCGCAGCGTGTTCACCAAAGGCATGGAAGCACTGGCCGTGGAAGTACTCCTGGCCGCCGAACGCCAGCAACTGCGTCCGGCACTGTACGACGTGCTGGCCGATATCGACCAGGCACCCTTGCCTACCTTTCTGGAAATGCTCGTGTCCACCCACGTGGTGCACGCCACACGCCGCTTGCACGAGGTCGAAGAAGCCGAGCGACAACTGGCGTTGCTGGGCATTGCCAGCAGTGTGTTGGGCGGCGTTCGCCAACGCTTCAGCCAAAGCAGCGAAGGCTTGGCCGCCGAACCGCTCACCGAAGAAAAACCAAGCCTGGCCCAGGCGCTGGACTGGCTGGGGCGACATACCCCCGCCGCTTGAAACCCAACCTACAAAAACGGAAACCCGCCATGCCAATCACCCAAGACCAACTCGACACTCTCAAACAACTGGGCACCGCCACCATCCACGAAGCCCAAGGCCAGAAAGGCGCGCTGGACAGCGGCCTGCGCCCAGTCGACCCAAGCCTGCGCCTGGCCGGCCCTGCCCTGACGGTGGATTGCCGTCCCGACGACAACCTGGCGATTCACTACGCCCTGACCAAAGCCAAGCCCGGCGACGTGCTGGTGGTGGACGCCAAGGGCTTTATGGAAGCCGGCCCGTGGGGCGACCTGCTGACCTTGGCTTCGCAAAAACTCGGCATTGTCGGCCTGGTCATGAACGGCGCCGTGCGCGATGCAAATGCGATCATCGAAATGGGCTTCCCAACGTTCTCGCGTGGCCTGAGCATCAAGGGCACCAATAAGTGCCAGCCGGGCAAAGTGAACGTACCAATCGTGATTGGCGGCGTCAGTATCAAACCGGGAGACATCATCGTCGGTGACCGCGATGGCCTGGTGGTGGTAGAGCAGGATCAGGTTGAGGAAGTCATTCGCTTGAGCCGTAGCCGGGAAGACAAGGAGGACGGCATTCGCGCAGGCCTCGAGGCCGGGAAAAGCACGGTTGACCTGCTGGGGTTGGCGCCGACGCTAGAGAAATTCGGCATGCGCTAAAACAACACACTCGAAAAATCACAGCAGCCCCTATTTAACGCCCTTTCGCAGTAGCACTGAACGCGTGAATCTTGTCGACGATCTGCCGTGAAGCCGTCCTGATCGCCGTTGTGGTGTTACCCGCGATATGCGGCGTCAGTTGCGCGCTGGGGATGCCGGTCAATGGCGAATCGAAGCGGTCTTTTTCCTGGGCAAAGGTATCAATGGCAACCGCTTTTATGTGCCTGGGAAACTCAGTCATAAAGGTTGCCAACTGGTGTTCGTCGACGATGCCACCGCGAGCGCTATTGATCAGTATCGAACCTTGGCGCATCTGCCTGAACTCATTGCTGCCGAACAGGCCTCGGGTAAGCGGCGTCAGCGGCACATGGATCGAAACGATGTCGGCCTCTCCCAGCAACTGCTCGAGGGTGGGTCTTCGCTCAAGTTCAAGGCTACCTGCGACCTGCTCCGTGAAGCGCTCTGAGCCGGTGGCGATGACCTTGATACCTAGCGCTCGGGCCTTACGGGCCACCTGTTGCGCAATGCTGCCAGTGCCCACCAACCCAAGTGTGAGTTCGCAGAGTTCACGGGCTGGCGCCACGCTGCCTTTGGACCAATGGCCGTTGTGCGTTTGTGCGTTGTAGTGATCCAGATCCCTGGAGAGAAACAATGCCTGGGCCACGACGTATTCGGCGACCGCGGCCGCGTTGGACCCCGGAGTATTCAGTATCGTCACGCCACACTGCTCACACGCTTGCCGGTCGATATGGTTAACCCCGGCGCCAGCCTGGGCGATGGCGCTAAGCGGCGTTGCCAGCGCGGATGAGGCTGCGGCGCGAATCAGCCCACTCCCAAGTGGGATGTTCAAGCGCGTCTTGAACACGCTGTAACCCCCTGCCCGAGTCACTGCGGCGATAAAGTCTGGCTCGTCATGGCAGTTGATCTCGGCATATTGAATGCGCTCGCCGTAGTGTTTTTTGATGCGGTCTTTATCGGCGAAGCAGTAGAGATTCAAGGTGACGGCCAAGCCCAGCTCAAGGAAGCGGTCGACTTCCTCGAACAACAACGGCGGGCCGGGCGCGTCCAGTATCAGGGTGGTAAATGCCATGCACTTGATCCTCTTGAAGGGAAGCCAAACCTACTATTTTTTGCCCTATTACTTACTCAGCGCATTGCCCAAACGCAGCATGGCCGCTTCAATTTCATAGGCGGTCAAGGACGAATAGCCCAGTAACCATCCTTGTTTCTTCTCCTCGCCGGCGTACGCCGTTCTCAACGGCCGTTTACCGCGCGGCAAACCGGTCGCCAAACCCGCCACCCGCAAAGGAGCCGCCAACTGATGCCCCCTATAAAGAGAAATAGCGGCGTGCACCGCATCCAAGAATGAGGCAATTCGCAGGAGACTCAACCTCGAACACACCTTTAAGGTGAGTGGATAGACGACATTTTCCATCGTTATCAAGTGTGATTTTAATCTCTGTTGGACGTTTCTTGGCGTTGACGTTCGCCGGACCCCGTCAGAGGCGAGTGCGCTACATTCTGTTGCTGCACCCCTGCTGGACTACTTGTATCCTTATGCATGCATCAGGACATGCGCCTGCTGTTATCGGCCCTGTTCAATAACAGCCAGAACGGGAAACCGGACTTTCCATAAGGTACTGATGTGAAGCGTGACACCCATCTCGTTGTGCTCTTGCTGTTGATTGTCGGCTGCTCCCTGGCATCACTGGCCATTTGGAAGGTGGTGGGTTCTCGAGAACGAGTGCTGAAGGAGGTCGATGTTCACGGGTTGAACCTTACCCAGGCCCTCGCGACCTATTCCGAAGGCATTGTCAGACAAAGTTCACTACTCTTGCTCGGGCTTGTCGAGCGCCTGGAAACCGAAGGCAGTGGACCAGTGCAGATCCAGCGGCTAAGTGCGCTGGTCAACCGACAGCGCCCCCTGATGCCCCAACTGAGCGGTATCACCATCTACAACAATCAGGGGCACTGGCTGATGTCTTCCAACCGGCCGATTCCGGCCGCAGCCAGCGCTAATGACCGTGCCTATTTTATTCATCATCGCGACACCCCTGGCCCTGAGCCCTTTATCGGGCCACCCGTTCGTAGCCTGTCTAACCAAGAATGGGTGATCACCATCAGTCGGCGTTTCAATGATGATCAGGGAGCGTTTGCCGGGGTGGTGGTGGTGACTCTGGGGATAGAAAACTTCCTGCGGCTATTTGGAAAGCTCGACTTGGGGCAGGAGGGGGTCATTGGGTTGTCTCACACCGATGGTACGCTCCTGGCACGCTATCCCTTCCGTGAGCAGGACATGGGACGCAATTTTTTGAAGTCGCCGATCTACGCAAAATATCTTGTGGAACAATCTGTTGGTACCGCTTCGTTTACCTCCAGCCTAGACGGGGTCGAGCGGCTTTATGCCTTCCGCAAGAGTGAAACGCTGCCGCTGATAACTACCGTCGCGCTTGGCAAACACGAAGCGCTCGCTGCGTGGCGAATGGAAGCCGTGCTGTCAGCAGTGGTGGTGACTGGCCTACTGGGACTCACTGGCCTCATTGGTTGGTTTTTGATCCTGGATATCCGTCGGCGGACTACGGTGGAGGTGGAACTGAGGGGCACTCAGCAGCAATTGCTTTCATCGAATCGGCAACTGGAGTTGTTGGCGATGAAGGACGCGCTGACCGGTTTGGCGAATCGACGCTGCTTCGATGAGACCTTAACTATTGAAGCGCGGCGAGCTCAACGAGATGGGACATCGTTGGCATTGCTGATGATTGATATCGACTATTTCAAGTTATTCAACGATTCCGTTGGGCACGTTGCCGGCGACGCCTGCCTGCAGACAGTCGGTAAAATCCTGAGCGAGTGCGTACGGCGGCCGTCGGATCTGGTAGCACGTTATGGCGGAGAAGAGATGGGGGTCATCATGCCCAATACCGATGATGATGGTGCGGCGGTAGTGGCGCAACTTATGTTAGACCGGCTGAAAGAAGAGAACATCCCCCACCAAACCAGCCCATTGGGACGAGTGAGCGTGAGTATCGGGATATCCACCGCTACTGGTTCGGAATTGGATCAGTTGCAAGAGCTAGTCAAGGCGGCAGATCAGGCACTGTATAACGCTAAGACAGCTGGACGGAACTGTGCCGTGAATCATGCACGGCTACTGACTGCCTAAGTAACTCCAATTAAGTCAACACAGCTAACCTGCTCGTGATTGGCGCCTACCGTGGTTTTACCCGGCCCGCCCTTGGTTGAAACGATTGCTGCGATTTTCATACTGCTTGCCTCTGAATCGAAGGATTAGAGACAGCTTCATACAGGTCACGCTATAGACTGATTGTCAGGAGAAAACGCCCTTAACGAAAAAAGCCTGCATCTCTGCAGGCTTTTCTCAATGTCTGGCTCCACGACCTGGACTCGAACCAGGGACCCAATGATTAACAGTCATTTGCTCTACCAACTGAGCTATCGCGGAATGCGCCGTATGTTACTGATTAAAAAGAAGAAGTCAAGCACCGACTTGCACCCGCATCGAAAAAACCGGATAACCGGTGCAACTCACCTACACCGGGCTGGCCATTTCCTTGGCCAAATCCAGCCAGGCGCGTGCCGCAGGCGGCAGGTGAGCGCTGGCGCGCCAGGCCAGGGCAATGTGCCAATCGGTGTGGGGTTCATCCAAGTGAATCAAGGCAATACCTGCAGGTTGGTGTTTGTAGGCCAGCATGCGCGGTATGAAGGCGACGCCCAGCCCTGCCGCGACCAAATCAACAATAAAGTCGATTTGCCCACTACGGGCCGTCACTCGTGGCGTAACGCCTTTGCGTTCGCACGCCGCGAGGATTTTGGCGTTCAGGGCAAAACCGGCTTCGAACAGAATGAACGGTGAGTCTGCAAGGTCGGTGAAGTCGATGCGCTCGCGTCGGGCCAGGGGGTGACTCACGGGCAGCACGACCATCAAAGGTTCATTGCGCACGGGCTGGTAATCGAACCCTTCATCCGTCGGCAGCAGGAGCGCCGCCAGGTCGACCTCTCCCGCCTCCAGGCATTCACGCAGTTTTTTGCTGCCATATTCCGTGAGTTCAATATCGATGTCCGGGTAGCGGCTGCGGTAGGTGGCGAACATTGCCGCAAACAGCACGCCGCAACCTACCGGCGGCAGACCTATGCGCAATAGGCCGCGTTTGAGGCCGCACAGGTCGTTGATTTCAGTCACCAGGTCATTGCTTTCAGCAAGCAGCAGCAAGCCGCGACGGTAGGCAATTTCGCCGGCGGCGGTGAGTTCATTCTTGTGACCGAGGCGGTTAAGCAGCGGTGTACCCAGTTCGTCTTCCAGGGTCTTGACCGCCTTGCTCACCGTGGATTGGGTCAAGGACACCACCCCCGCCGCCTGGGAGAACCCACCCTGGCGTACCACTTCGACAAAGGCCCGCACGGTTCTGAGGTTCATCGGTATTCCTTTCTCGACTGGATACTAGTAATAAAAGTTGTTTTTATCATGCCAGATATTCACTTATCGTGAACGTACCCTGCCCCGTGGAGCCATCGTTCATGATCATCTCGTCCGCATCCGATTACCGCGCAGCCGCCAAGCGAAAGCTGCCGCGTTTCCTGTTCGATTACATCGACGGCGGCGCCAACGCCGAACACACGATGCGTGCGAACAGTTCGGACCTGGCCGAGATCAGCCTGCGCCAGCGCATCCTGCGCAATGTCGACAATCTGAACCTGAAGACCACGTTATTCGGCCAGGAGCTGGCCATGCCAGTCATCCTTAGCCCGGTCGGGCTGACCGGCATGTACGCACGACGTGGTGAAGTACAAGCAGCCAAGGCGGCGGCCAACAAGGGCATTCCGTTCTGCCTGTCGACGGTATCGGTGTGTTCGATTGAAGAAGTGGCGTCACAAAGCCCGCAGTCAATCTGGTTCCAGCTCTATGTACTCAAGGATCGCGGCTTCATGCGCAATGCGCTGGAGCGCGCGCAGGCCGCCGGGGTGACCACGTTGGTGTTCACCGTGGATATGCCTACGCCCGGCGCACGTTACCGCGATGCGCACTCAGGCATGTCCGGGCCTTACGCAGCGCCGCGGCGGATGTTGCAAGCCGTCACTAAGCCCCAGTGGGCACTGGATGTAGGGCTTTTGGGGCGCCCGCATGACTTGGGCAATATTTCCAAGTACCTCGGTAAGCCCACCACCCTGGAAGATTACGTCGGTTGGTTGGCCAATAATTTCGACCCTTCCATCAGCTGGAAAGACTTGGAGTGGATCCGCGAGTTCTGGAAAGGCCCGATGATCATCAAAGGCATCCTTGACCCACAAGACGCCAAGGACGCGGTGAGTTTCGGCGCCGATGGCATCGTTGTCTCCAACCATGGTGGCCGCCAGTTGGACGGTGTGCTTTCTACCGCCAAGGCCTTGCCGCCGATTGCCGACGTAGTGGGCGATGACCTGACCGTGCTGGTGGATTCGGGCATTCGCTCCGGGCTGGACGTAGTGCGCATGCTTGCCCTGGGTGCCAAGGGTTGCCTGCTCGGGCGCTCGAGCGTGTATGCATTGGCCGCCGCCGGCCAACACGGTGTGGAAAACCTGCTGGATATTTTCGCCAAGGAGATGCGCGTGGCCATGACGTTGACCGGCGTCACGTCAATTGACCAGATCGACCACAACACCTTGGTACAACAAAGCACGCACCGCTAACACCCACGACCCGCCAACTAGCCAAATAACTGGCACTGCCACGCAGTGGCTGCTGCTTACTTCTGGAACAGCCAGTTGATTTATAAGAACTTTTATTAATTTAAAGAAAATGGCATGAATCTCGCTCTAATCCTTTTCAAGCAGGTTAAGCGATGACAAGACGTGCGGCAGTGCCCAGGGGTTATAACCCACTGCAAAGCGGTTTAAACTATTTCCAATGTTTTACGGAACTGAAGGAACAGTAAGACGCTTGGCACTCGCCACTCTCATCGAGCCTGTAAGACAGTTAAGTGCTTAGAGGCCGTTAGCTTATGAAATCACCGACCCAGACCAACGCAATTGACTTCGACAGTGCCAAATTGCAACGCCTGGGGTTTGGTCAGCCATCCCTCCGCCCTCGTCGCCCCGTCACCCTTACACAACTTCGCCAGCAACTGAGTCAGCAATTGCAGACCAGCCTGGAACCGGAGCGCATCCTGGGCCTGTTCTTTCGCGAGATCCAGCGCCTGGTGCCTCTGGATGCGCTGCAATATCGCCACGACGCCAGCGACCTGCGCCTGGAGTTCGGCCATCGCGGCCATCACTCGGTGAGCTACACCTTGAGCCATGAAGGTGAGCATCTGGGCGAACTGATATTCCGTCGCAACCAACGCTTGATGGAGAACGAACTGGGACAACTTGAATCCCTGCTGGCAACCTTGCTTTACCCGATGCGTAATGCCCTGCTCTACCGTGCCGCTACCCGTAGTGCCCTGCGTGACCCGTTGACCGAAACCGGCAATCGCATTGCCATGGACCAAACCCTGCAACGGGAAATCGACATGGCTCGGCGGCACTTGAGTCCATTGTCCTTGCTGATGCTGGACATCGATCACTTCAAGAAAATCAACGATACTCACGGTCACGCGGCTGGCGATACCGTGCTGCGCGCCGTGGCCGGGGCGATCAAAAGCCAGCTGCGCAACGTGGACATGGTATTTCGGTTTGGCGGGGAAGAGTTTCTGATCTTGCTGTCGAACACCGGCCGTGATGCGGCGGGGATGGTCGGTGAGCGCCTGCGCCAAGCGGCACAAACCCAGGATTACTGGGTGGAGGATACGCGGGTTGAATTGACGGTCAGCCTGGGCTGCTCGACCTTGTTGGCCGCCGAGTCTGCCGAAAGCCTGTTGCGCCGGGCCGACAGCGCCTTGTACGTAGCCAAGCGCGAAGGCCGCAACCGCTTGGCAATGGCGGGGTAAGCACCCCGCCATCACACCTACATCACGCCTCGCTGGCGACGCGTGCCTGACGCCCACGAACGGCTGCGGGGGCCTTTTCCTTGTCTTTTTCCAAGCGCATGCAGCTTTCCAAAAACAGGTACATGTAGTCGTAGCTCTTGCACACCGCCTGGCGTAGCTCTACCTGCAAGGCCTTGCTGGGGTTCATCCCGGCCAGGGTGCAGATGATTTCCAGGGCTTCCCAAGGGTGGGCGTCGTCGTATTGCGCATGCATCTTCAACCACTTCATCGCACGCTTGCGGTCTTCTTCGGGGAAGGCTGCCGCGTATACACCGGTAGAACACACCACGGCAGACCACTCCCCAGTCGCCCCCTCGATCGCATAGTTGGTCGCGGCAATCGCTACGATCAACGAGTCGGCCGAGCTGGTATGCCAGCACCAATGGCTCAATGCGTGCAATTCAGGCGGTACGTTCTGCGCTTGCAGCTCCTCGAGGCTGACACCATGGGCCTTGGCCCAATACACCCAATAGTCGGCGTGGTTCAGCTCCACGCGAATATTGCGCATCAGCCAACGTCGCGCCATATCCTCCCCAGGATGGCGGGCAAACTTGGTCTTGGTGAGGTTCTGTGCCATGTACAAGGCAAACTGTTCAACCACTGGCCAACCACCAATCAGGTAGTGGCGCATGGTCTTGGCGCTGAGCGTGTTATCGCGCATGCGCTGATACAGTTCGTGCTCGACAACTCGGCGCTTGCTCTCGCTACAGTCCTGGATCAATTGCTGTGCCCAGGCAGGGTAACTTGAGGCTTCCATAAGCGGGCCGGTTCTGTTGAATGTGTCGATCACTGTAGGGCTCCTTTTTAAGTGTGATTGTACAGACCAGCAAATGTTTCAGCGGAATGTGCCGGGCGCCTTGAATAACAGAGGCTGCGGACGCACAGGTCGACACTGCAAGCTATCAAAGGTAAACAATTGCGGGCGTTCAATCAGGTAACCCTGAGCGTAATCCACACCTATCTCAAGTAAAGCCTGCTCGATCAGCGGTGTCTCAACAAACTCGGCAATTGTGCGCTTACCCATGACGTGGCCGATGTGATTGATCACTTCGACCATAGCGCGGTTAATCGGGTCGTCCAGCATATCCTTTACGAAACTTCCATCGATCTTCAGGAAGTCTACAGGTAAATGTTTGAGATAAGCGAATGAGGACATTCCGGCGCAAAAGTCGTCGAGTGAGAAATGGCAACCTAATGCTTTGAGTTCATTAATAAAACGAATCGCACTGCCTAAATTTGCGATAGCGCTGGTTTCTGTTATTTCAAAACAGATCATCCCTGGGGGGATGTTGTAAGCCTCGAATTTGTCACGCAAAAACCCAAGGAAGTCGTCGTCGCCTATCGTAATGCCCGACAGATTAATCGCACACATCGCCATCGGTCGTCCCGGACGCTCGCGCAGGCATTCGGCAATGATCTTGAACACATTTTCCACCACCCAGCGATCCAGCGAGGTCATCAAACCGTAACGCTCGGCGGCTGGAATAAAGCTATCCGGCAGAATGATCCTGCCCGCTTCATCGTGCAGGCGCAGCAGGATTTCGATATGGCCATTCCCCCCATCGGTGTGACCCAGGGGCGAAATTTCCTGCGCATACAAGCAAAACCGATTTTCTTCCAAGGCCACGTGTAGGCGTTGCACCCATGCCATTTCACCAAAACGCAGGGACAATTCCGAATCATCGGCGTGATAGACCTGCACACGGTTGCGCCCCTTTTCCTTGGCCATATAGCAAGCCATGTCGGCCGCCCGCAGCGACGTTTCCAGGGTGGTCGGAGTTTGCGAGATATGCACCAGGCCAATACTGACAGTGGTCATGAACGGTCGTCCTTTCCACACGAAATGCAGGCTTTGCACAGTGTGGCGCAGGCTCTCGGCGATCTTTTCCGCGACCGGTGCCGGACAGTTCTCCAACAGAATGCCGAACTCATCCCCCCCAAGGCGCGCCAGCGTGTCGCCTTCACGCAGGTCCGATTGCAGCAGCGCGCAGATATGCCGCAACAGCTCGTCGCCTGCCGCATGGCCGCAGGTGTCGTTGACTAGCTTGAACTGGTCCAGGTCGAGGAACATCAAGGCATGCCGCCCGTTTTGCGAGCGCCCAACATGGTGCAACACCTGCTCCAGGCGGAACTCGAATTCGCGGCGGTTGGCAAGCCCGGTCAAGGCATCGTGAGTCGCCTGCCACGAGAGGTTGGCAATGTATTGGCGTTCCTGGGTCATGTCGTGCAGCACCAGCACCGCACCACTGACCTTGCCGGCGCTACGGATCGGCGCACCTACCAGGGTTACCGAGACCGTACTGCCGTCCAGGCGCTGGATCAACTTCGAATGTTCGCTGCCGCCACTGAGCTGCCCCTTGATGATGTGCTCAATCAGGGTAAAGCCGTCCGGCTCGGCGTTTTCATCCAGCAGATTAAACAAGGCCGCCAGGGGCAAGCCTTGAGCCTGGGCCGACTTCCAATGGGTCAGCGCCTCGGCTGCCGGGTTCATGTAGGCAATGGCACCGTCGACATCGGTGGTGATCACCCCGTCACCAATCGACTCAAGGGTGATCTGCGCCCGCTCCTTCTCCACCTGCAGCGCGTCGGCGAAGGCATGGCGCTGGGTCAGCAACTTGTGGGTACGCAGCAGCGCCAGGGCGATCAGGCCCAGCGCGGTGGTCAGGTTGGTGATCAACAACAGCCGCAGGATGACCCGCGAGCCTTCGCCCAGGGCATCGCTGAACGCCTTGGCGGCCGGTGTAACGCCGTCGTTGATCGCAATAATGCGCGCCTTCCAGTCACGCACATCACTGCCGCTGACTTGATCGGTGCTGATCGCTTGGTGCATCGCTTGGGCCAAGTCATCCAACTGCACCAGGTAACCATCGCCCACAGTCCATAGCTCAATGGCTTTTTCCAGGTAGCTGAAATGGCGAAAATTGAGGTACAGCCAGATCAGACTGGAAACATCATCGGGATGGTTACCGCCTTTGAGGATGCCCAGGCGCGCGGCATTAAGGTCCGGAGTCGGACGGTCGAGGGCAACACGCAACTCATGCCCGCCCTGAGGCACAGCGATGGCTTGTTGGTATTTGAGGTACGTGGCCTCGTCGCGGCTATCGGCGTAAAGCGTCAGGTAGTAGATGGCATCTTTCTGGCCCTTGGACCACAGACTTTCGCCAGCCACATAGCCACGCACCGCAGAAAGCACGTAGAGACTGACGCAGCCTAACAATGCCTGGAACAATACGACGGCAATAAAAGGCCAGACAATGCCCAACAGCCGTGGTGTTCCGAGAGTCCGCTTTTGCTTCATGAAGTCCCTTGCACATGCACAGCTGAATACGCACGCGAACATCCGCTCCCGATAGCACAGCCTAAGCTAAATCAACGCACTTGTTGCAGGTGCCCGTAAAGTTTGGCGTACAGCCCACCCTCGGCAATCAACTGCTGATGGTCGCCATCCTCAGCGATATGCCCACCATCAAACACTAGCACTCGGTCAGCCTGTTTCACCGCTGAAAGCCGGTGGGCGATGATCAGTGTAGTACGGCCACTGAGAAATCGCGCCAGCGCCTGGTGCAAGTTGTACTCGGTGGCGGCGTCCAACGCGGAGGTGGCCTCGTCCAGAATCACCACTTTCGGCTCGGCCAACACCATCCGGGCAATGGCCAGGCGTTGTCGCTGCCCACCGGAAAAACGTACGCCGGAACGCCCCACCACACTGTCCAAACCCAAAGGTAGAGCCTTGACGGTAGCATCCAACTGGGCGATTTCCAGCGCCTGCCAGCAGGCCTGGTCCGTGCGTGTACGACCCATGGTCAAGTTAGCGCGCACCGTATCGTTGAACAACGCCGGATGTTGCAGTACCACGGCGACGTTCTCGCGAATGGTCTCCAGGCCGATTTCCTGCTGGGTCGCACCACCGAAGCGAATGCTGCCGGCCTGCGGCGTATAGAGCCCCAACAGCAGTTGCACCAAGGTGCTTTTACCGCCGCCGCTGGCGCCAACAATCGCCACCTTCTCACCCGGTGCAATGGTCAGGTTCAACTGATCGAGCACCCAGTCTTCACCGTAGCCGAAATTGAGGCCGCGCACCTCGATGCCGACGGTTTCACGCCCGGCAAACGGATCTTCGCCCCCGGCATATTGTGGTTCGTCGGCACGTGCCAACAGCTCGTTGATACGCGTCAGCGCGCCGCCCGCCGCGTAGTAGGCATACTGCAGGTTCAGCAGTTGTTCCACCGGACCGATCATGAACCACAGGTAGCTGAACACCGCGAGCATCTGGCCGATGGACAGGTCGGAAAACAAGACGGTGAGCATCGCCGCAGCACGGAAGATGTCGATGCCGAATTGAAACAGCAAGCCACTGGCGCGGCTGGAGGCGTCGGTTTTCCATTGGGAGTGAATAGCGTAGTCACGCACTTCCTGGGCGCGCAGGCCAAGGCGCCCAAGGAAAAAGCCCTGGCGATTGCCTGCGCGCACTTCCTGGATGGCGTCGAGGGTCTCGGTCAGCGCTTGGGTAAAACGCGAAGTGCTGTCGTTTTCCAGTTTCTTCAAGTGTTTGACGCGCTTGCCCAACTGCACCGTGGCATAGATCACCAGCGGGTTGAACAGCAGGATCAGCAACGCCAATTGCCAATGCATCCACACCAGAATCGCCGAGGTGCCGACCAGGGTCAGCATGGCCACCAGGAAGCGGCTGAGGGTTTCGCCGACGAATTTGTCCAGCGTATCCAGGTCGGTAACCAGATGCGTGGTCACGGTACCGCTGCCCAGGCTTTCGTATTCTCCGAGGGAAATGCGCTTGAGCCGTTCGATCAGCCGCACTCGGATGCGGTAGACAATGTCCTTGGCCAGCCGCGCAAACAAACGAGCCTGCACCACGTTGAACACCAGCGCACCGCAGCGCAGGGCCAGGGTTACCAGCAGCATCAAGCCGATATAACCGGCCGCCTTCTGCCAGCCCAGGGGCAGCGCGTGGTTCATCACCTTGAGCGCGGCATCGCCGTGGCCCAGCAGCACTTCATCTACCAGCAAGGGCAACAGCAGAGGAATAGGCACGCTGCACAGGGTCGCCAGCACGGCGACGCCATTGGCTATCCACAAGGATTTTTTGTGACGCAGGGCCAGGCGGCGAATTTCTGCCCAGGTCAGTCGGTCAGTGCGCTTGGGCTGCTCGGTGATGTCAGGCTGGTCATGCACAGGTCGCTCGCTCCAACCAGCGGGCGAGCAATGGCGACAGCTCGGACAGCGGCTGGTAGCCGTTGGTCAGCAAGGCCAACTGGCCATTACGCTCGGCCAGCAGGGTCGGAAACCCGGCGATGCCCAAATCCTGCACCCAGGTGAAATCAGCGGCCGTCGCGGCATGCTGCTCGGCACGGTCAAAGGCGCCGGCAAACTCGATGCGTGGGATACCGGCCTGCTCGGCCAGCTCCACCAGCACACTGGCTAGGGTCACATCGCGCCCATCGACATAAAACGCACGCTGGATCAGCCCCAGCAGCTTCCAGGCGCAATCCGGTGCCAGGCTGCGGGCGGTGACGATGGCGCGACACGCAGGCTCTGTGTCATAGACAAAACCGTCGGGCAACGCACCTTCACGCTTGAAGGGCTGACCGGTGGCCTCGGTGACCGCCTGCCAGTGTTCAAGAATGTAGCGCCGGGTTGTCGGCTCCAGCGCCGCGCCACTGCCGGTGCGCAAACCGCCCACTACCAGATGCAGCTCCACGCCGGCCGCCTGGGCCTGCTCAACCAACGCCTCGGCCACCGGCGCAAAGCCCCAGCACCAGGAACACATCGGGTCCATTACATAGAGCAGGCGCGCGGACATGGGTCAGGCCTCGGAAGGTGATTGCTTATAGTTGAAGCCAATCGGGTGCGGCATATTACGGGCCTTGGCCAGCTCAATCTGCTTTTGCCGGTCAATCGCGCTGCGACGGGTCTTCTCCGGCAGCTTATCCCAGCAATGAGGGCAACTGATGCCCGCCACATAGTGCTCGGACGCGCGGTCTTCGATGCTCACCGGAGTGCGGCAGGCATGACATTGATCGTAGTCGCCTTCGCTCAAGTCGTGGCGCACGGTCACGCGGTTGTCGAACACAAAGCAGTCGCCCTGCCATTTGGTTTCTTCCTGCGGCACCTCTTCGAGGTACTTCAGGATGCCACCCTTAAGATGATAGACCTCATCGAAGCCCTCGCTGAGCATGTAGCTCGAGGCTTTTTCACAACGAATGCCGCCCGTACAGAACATGGCGACCTTCTTGTGCTTGGCCGGGTCGAAGTTGGCTTTGATGTAGTCGGGAAATTCGCGAAAACTGGTGGTTTTCGGGTCGATCGCGCCTTCAAAGGTGCCGATCGACACTTCGTAGTCGTTACGGGTGTCAATCAACAGCACTTCCGGATCGCTGATCAGCGCGTTCCAGTCTTGCGGGTTGACGTAGGTGCCGACTTTTTTGTTCGGGTCGACGCCTTCGACGCCCAGGGTCACGATCTCTTTCTTGAGCTTGACCTTGGTGCGGTAGAACGGCTGGTCGTCGCAGTACGACTCTTTGTGGTCGATGTCGACCATGCGTGGGTCGTTCTTCAGCCAGGCCATCAGGCCATCAATGCCTTCGCGGCTACCGGAGACGGTGCCGTTGATGCCTTCTTCGGCGATCAGCAAGGTGCCTTTGATGCCGTTGTCGACCATCGCCTGCAGCAGTGGCTCGCGCAGAGCGACGTAATCTTCGAGGGTGACGAACTTATACAGTGCCGCCACGACAATCGGTTGAGTCATGGGTGTTACCTCCAGGTGGCTACCCTCGTAAAGGGTGAACCGGATGCAAAAAAAACGCGCCGACTAAGCGGCGCGTTGCGGATTCTAACAAATGCCCGGTGTCAGAGACACCCAATCATCAGTCATGTCCGCCGGCGCAGGTCGGCGAGGCCGGGGCTGCGTCGATTTTCGCCCATTCTTCAGGCGTGTAGGTATGCAGCGCCAGCGCATGAAACTCGCTCATCAGGTCACCCAACGTGGCGTAGACCGTCTGGTGGCGCTTGACGCGGTTAAGCCCCTCGAACTGCTGACTGACCAGCACGGCCTTGAAGTGGGTCTGTAACCCACGGCTGTGCATATGGCTTTCATCCAGCACGCTCAAATGTTGCGGGCCCAGGGCGGCGAGCGCCGTTTCGATACGCTGTTGCATGGTCATTCCTGCTTACTTCTTCTTGGCCGGTGCGGCGGCTTTTGGCGTCAGCTCGTTGGTCATGTCTTCCAACAGCTTGTTCACCACCGGCACAGCACTTTCCAGCTTGGCTTGGGTCATCTGGGCCGATTGCTGGGTCAGCTGCGGCATTTTCTCCAGGACTTTCTTGCCCAGTGGCGACTGGTAGAACGCAACCAGGTCCTTGAGCTCGGATTCGCTGAAGTTGCTGGTGTAGAGCTTGACCATATCCGGTTTCAGCTTTGGCCAGCCGATAGCCTGGTCCAGGGCGGCGTTGGCTTTGGCCTGGTAGCTGTCCAATACGGACTGCTTGGCGGCAGGCGCCTTGGTCTGTTCGAAACGCTGGGCGAACATTTGTTGCACTTGCATGTACACCGGGGTACCCAGCTTGTCAGCGTGGGCCAGGGTAAGGAAGGCTTCGGCACTGGCGTTATGGCTGGCGGTATCGGCAAACACTTGGCCGCTGGCGCAAACCAGAGCAACCGCGGTACAGATGGCACGAAGACGAGTCATCGAGTTTCCTTTCTAGCAGGCGAGGTAAGACCCCAAGGGCGACCATTCTGCGCCTAAAAAACCTCGCGGCTCAACCCCAGGCCTTGTCGGGCCTGGATTTGCAGGCAATGAATCCGATGAAACGTGTTTTATGGAACCCGCCTGGTCGATCACGGCCTAAACTGCGCAAACGAACCTGAAGGAGTGTGCCCGATGAGCCGTATCGAAACCGACAGCCTGGGGGAAGTAAACGTCCCGGATGACGCTTACTGGGGCGCGCAGACCCAACGTTCGCTGGTGAATTTTGCTATCGGTGAACAGCGTATGCCTCTGGCGGTACTGCACGCCCTGGCCTTGATCAAGAAGGCCGCCGCCCGGGTCAACAACCGCAACGGTGACCTGCCCGCCGACATCGCGCGCCTGATCGAACAGGCCGCCGATGAAGTACTCGCAGGCACCCATGACGACCAGTTCCCGCTGGTGGTCTGGCAGACCGGCAGCGGCACCCAAAGCAATATGAACGCCAATGAAGTGATCGCCGGCCGTGCCAACGAGCTGTCGGGCAAGCCCCGTGGCGGCAAGAGCCCGGTGCACCCCAACGATCATGTGAACCGCTCCCAGAGTTCCAATGACTGCTTCCCCACGGCGATGAGCATCGCGGCCGTGCAGGCAATCAACAAGCAACTGCTGCCTGCAATTACCCACCTGTCCGGTGGCTTGGCGGAGTTGTCGGCGCGGCATATGAAACTGGTGAAGACCGGCCGCACCCACATGATGGACGCCACGCCGATCACCTTCGGCCAGGAGCTGTCGGCGTTTATCGCCCAGTTGGATTACGCCGAGCGTGCGGTTCGCAGCGCCCTGCCCGCCGTATGCGAACTGGCCCAGGGCGGCACCGCTGTCGGCACCGGGCTCAATTCGCCGCATGGTTTTGGCGAGGCGATTGCCTCCGAGTTGGCCGCATTGTCGGGCTTGCCGTTCGTGACCGCGCCAAACAAGTTCGCCGCCCTCTCCGGCCATGAGCCGCTGGTGACCCTGCACGGCGCGCTGAAAACCCTGGCCGTGGCCTTGATGAAAATCGCCAACGACCTGCGCCTGCTGGGTTCCGGCCCGCGCGCCGGGTTGGCCGAGGTCAAGTTGCCGGCCAACGAACCGGGCAGCTCAATCATGCCGGGCAAGGTCAACCCCACGCAGTGCGAAGCGCTGTCGATGCTGGCCTGCCAGGTATTGGGCAATGACGTGACCATCGGCATTGCCGCCAGCCAAGGGCACTTGCAGTTGAACGTGTACAAGCCGGTGATCATCCACAACCTGCTGGAATCGATCCGTTTGCTGGCCGACGGCTGCAATAACTTCCAGGAGCACTGTGTTGCAGGCCTTGAGCCGGATGCCGAACAAATGGCCGAACACCTGGAGCGCGGGCTGATGCTGGTGACGGCGCTCAACCCGCATATCGGCTACGACAAGTCGGCACAGATCGCCAAGAAAGCCTATGCCGAAGGCCTGACATTACGCCAGGCAGCGCTGGACCTGGGCTTTCTCACCGATGCTGAGTTCGATCAGTGGGTACGCCCGGAAAACATGCTCGAAGCCGGACACTAAGAGGCCAAGCGTAACCGCCGGGCCTTGAGCCCGGCGAGCAACGACGGCGCCAACGCCACGGTCGCCGAGCCGAGCACCACCACCAACGCCCCGGCATAACCCAGGGCGTTGATCTCTTCGGCCTGTACATACTCCGGCCATAGCCACGCCGCCAACGCCACTGCCACAAACGTCACCAAAGGCGTCAGTGCCAAGGTTGCGCTCACCCGCGAGGCCTCCCAATGGGCCAACGCTTCGGCAAACGCGCCGTAAGCCACCAGCGTGTTCATGCAGCACGCCAGTAACAACCAGCCCTGCAGCGGGCTCAGGTCCAGCGCTTCCAGTGGATGTGCCCACGGCGTGATCAGTAAGGCGCACGACAGATAGATCACCATCATGACTTGCAGTGAGTTCCACACCGTCAGTAATTGCTTCTGGCCCAGGGCGTAAAACACCCAGACCGTAGTGGCGAGCAGAATGGTCAGCACGCCGGCGGTGTAGGTGCCCAGAGAGGTCAACAGTTCTATCAGGCGTTGGTTGAAGAACAACCCGAAGCCGATGATCAGCACCATCAGCCCCAACACCTGCCCCAGGCTGAAACGCTCCTTGAACACGAATACGCTGGCGACCATCAGAAAGATCGGCCCCATTTGCACCACCAACTGGGCAGTGCCTGGGCTGAGCATTTTCAGGCCGATCAGGTACAACACGTAGTTGCCCACCAAGCCACACACGGCCATCGCTACCAGCCAGCCGCCCTTGGGGCCGAGCACCTTGCGACTGGGCAAGCGTTTGGTGAATGCGAGGTACACGAACAGGCAGCCACCGGCCACCGTCAGGCGAAACCAGGTGACGGTGATCGGGTCCATCACCTGCAATACCTGTTTGAGTTTGATGGGCAAAATGCCCCAGAGCAGCGCGGTCAGCAGGGTCAAGCCAAAGCCGTAGACCCAACGACCGGAAGAGATGTGCATGAGTGCCCCAAGCCAGAGGAAGTGGAGCGGCATTCTAGGGTGACCCGGGGGGGCTTTGGCGAGGATTTTATCTGACACACCGCAAATCAAAGATGGGAGCTGGCTTGTCTGCTATGGCGGTGTATCAGCCGACATATTTTTGGCTGAAACAGTCCTAATTGTAGAATAGGTATCTACACCTCTTTTTATGGCTTGGGCTTTGTGGTGGTCGCTGGTTTACTGAGTACATATCCGTTGTTTGGGTAACGGCGGCTTATGGTTTCGCCCTTACGGCGACTCACTTTGGAAAAGCCCCAAAGTAAGCAAAGGGCTCTTGCCCCACCACTCGGCACCTCGCCTAGGCTCGGTGTGCCCGCACTCCGGCACGGCTGCGCGGGTCGCCGCGATGGGCCATCCCTGGCCCAGCGCGGCTAAACCGGCATCCTTGCCGGTTTACCCGCTCCACCGTGCCTACTTGCGGCCATCGTGGTTTTACGGGGCGCCTAAGATCAAGATCAAAAAGATCAAAAGCAGAGCACGGCGGCCTGAAAGCCGACCTGAGTGGTGTAGATCAAAAGCGGTAAAACATGTAGGAGCAGGCTTGCTTGCGAATGCGGTGTACCAGTCGCCAAATGTATCAACTGACACGCCCTCTTCACGAGCAAGCCCGCTTCCACATTTTTAATATCCATACATCAGGGAGACTGCAATCTGCCCTGCTTCTGATCTGGCTTTTGCTCCACACCTCTCAGGTCGGCTTTCAGGCCGCCGTGCTTTGCTTTTGATCTGCTTGTGATCTTGATCTCAGGCGCCCCATTAACCACGCTGGCCGCACGCAGGCTTGAATCCGTGGGTAACCCGGCAGGACGCCGGGTTAGCCGCGCTGGGCCAAGGATGGCCCATCGCGGCGGCCCACGGATTCAAGCCTGCGTGCGGGCACACCGAGCCACAGCGAGGTGCCGAGTGGTGGGGCAAGAGCCCTTTGCTTACTTTGGGCTGGGCCGGCATTCCGGCTTTTCCAAAGTGAGTCGCTGTAAGAGCGAAACCATAGGCTGCCGTTACCTAAATAACGGATATGCACTCACATCTACCTAAAGAAAACGGCCAAATCCGCCACACAGACAAGCCCCCACATTGATTCGGTTTCGCCAATGAAATCTAACGTACCGCCTCAAATAAGCCAGTGGCGCCCATACCACCTCCGACACACATGGTGACGATGCCATAACGCAGGTTCCGTCGTTGCAGCTCACGCACCAAATGCCCCACCTGCCGCGAACCGGTCATGCCGAACGGATGACCGATGGAGATCGAGCCACCGTTGACGTTGTACTTGGCATTGTCGATTTCCAAACGATTACGCGCGTACAAGCACTGGGAGGCGAACGCTTCGTTGAGCTCCCACAGGTCGATATCCGCCACCTGCAAACCCTTGGCCTTGAGCAGCTTGGGCACGGAGAACACCGGGCCGATGCCCATCTCGTCAGGCTCGCAACCGGCCACGGTAAAACCGCGAAAAAACGCCTTCGGCTTGAGCCCAAGCTCAAGGGCTTTTTCCAGGCTCATCACCAGGGTCATCGAGGCACCATCGGAGAGCTGCGAAGAGTTACCCGCCGTCACCGAACCGTCTTCGGCAAAGACTGGCTTCAAGCCTTGCAGACTGGCCAGCGTAGTGTCGGGGCGATTGCAGTCATCGCGATCAACCACACCCTCCAGTACCTGCACCGCGCCGGTGTGCTTGTCCTCAACCTTATACTTGACTGACATCGGCACAATTTCATCGTCAAACAAACCATCGGCCTGGGCCTGGGCGGTACGCTGCTGGCTTTGCAGGGCGTACAGGTCCTGGTCTTCGCGACTCACGTTATAGCGACGTGCAACGATTTCAGCGGTCTGGCCCATCGGAAAATAGATGCCAGGTACCTGCTCTTTCAGCAGCGGGTTGATCAGGTTGTCGGTGTTGACGCTTTTCATGGTCAGGCTAATGGACTCGACACCACCGGCGACGATGATATCGCTGCAGCCCGAGGCGATCTGGTTGGCTGCAATCGCGATCGCCTGCAAGCCCGAGGAGCAAAAGCGGTTGAGGGTCATGCCCGCCGTGCCGGTGCCCAGCTGCGAGAGCACCGCCACATTGCGCCCGATGTTGTAGCCCTGGGCACCTTCGTTGGAACCGGCGCCGACGATGCAATCTTCCACCGTCGCCGGGTCGATGCCGTTGCGGGCCAGCAGCGCGTTGACGCAATGGGCGGCCATGTCATCGGGGCGAGTCTGGTTGAACTTGCCGCGAAAGGATTTGGCCAGGCCGGTTCGCACGCTGTCGACGATCACTACTTCACGCATGGGCTACCTCGATCTTGTCGTTGTTGGGAGATAAACCGAGGATAGATCCAGGCCCTCCCAATCGCGACGATCATTCACCCCATAGATAGGCCTACTTCTTCTTGTCTTTCTTATCGTGCTTGTCGGTTTTGTCGAACGCCGCCTCCAGCGCCCGGTTAATCGTGCGCAGCACCTTGACTCGCGCCCAACGCTTGTCATTGGCTTCCACCAGGGTCCAGGGCGAGACTTCGGTGCTGGTGCGGTCGACCATATCGCCCACGGCGGCGCGGTAGTCGTCCCACTTGTCACGGTTGCGCCAGTCGTCTTCAGTGATCTTGAAGCGCTTGAAAGGGATTTCCTCGCGAGCCTGAAAGCGTTCCAACTGAGTGTCCTTATCGATCGCCAGCCAGAACTTGACCACGATCACACCTGCATCGCGCAGTTGCTCTTCAAAGTCATTGATCTCGCCATAGGCGCGCATCCAGTCCGCCGGAGTGCAGAAGCCCTCGATACGCTCCACCAGCACACGGCCGTACCATGAGCGGTCGAATACGGTGAACATGCCGCGTGCCGGAATCTTCTGCCAGAACCGCCACAGGTAAGGCTGGGCGCGCTCATCTTCACTCGGCGCGGCAATCGGCACGATGTGGTACTGACGTGGGTCCAACGCCGCCGCAACACGCCGGATCGCCCCGCCCTTGCCGGCCGCGTCGTTGCCTTCAAACACCGTTACCAACGCATGTTTGCGCATGCGTTTGTCGCGCAACAGGCCCGAGAAGCGCGCCTGCTCGGTGATCAGTTGCTCTTCGTAATCATCCTTTTCGAGGCACTGGGTCAGGTCGAGACTGTCCAGCAAGCTCTTTTGATCCACCGACGCAATCAGCGGCGCCGGGTTCATGCCACTGGCCTTGCCCTTGGGCAGTTTCAACGCGTTTTGTAGGCCTTCGAGCAAGATCTTGCCGACCGTAAGGCTGCGGTAATGGGCGTCGACGCCTTCAATCACATGCCATGGCGCATAGTCGCGGCTGGTGCGACGCAGGATGCGCTCGCCGAAATGCACAAATTTGTCGTAAGTCTCGGACTGCTGCCAGTCCAAGGGGCTGATGCGCCAGCTGTGCAGCGGGTCGTCGGCCAAGGCTTTGAGGCGCGCCTTCATCTGTTTCTTGGACAGGTGAAACCAGAACTTGAAGATCAGCGCGCCTTCATCGCACAGCATCTTTTCCAGACGCTCGGCCCCGGCAATGGCCTGATCGAGCCGTGCGTCCTTGATCTGCCCGTGCACCCGGCTTTGCAGCATCTGGCTGTACCAATTGCCAAAAAAGATACCCATTCGACCTTTGGCGGGCAGTTGCCGCCAGTAGCGCCACGCCGGTGGACGGGCCAGTTCTTCGTCGGTCTGCTGATCGAAAGTGCGCACTTCGATCAAGCGCGGGTCCATCCATTCATTGAGCAGCTTGACGGTCTCGCCCTTGCCGGCGCCTTCGATGCCGTTAATCAGAATGATCACCGGGAAGCGCTTCTGCTGTTGCAGTTCGTATTGCACTTCCAGCAAGGCTTCGCGCAGCGCCGGCACCTCGGCGTCATAGGTGTCTTTGTCGATGGCGTGACCGATTTCGGCGGATTCGAACATGGGCAGCTCCGTTTCAAGATGGATCAAGACTAGCGGATTGGGCAACAACACGCGGGAGGAAATTCCACCCGCGCTTGCCATGGGTCAATTCATTGCCTGTTGATCGGCTAGAATGGCCGCCTTGCCTTCGCCTGCAGTTATTTTTTATGAGTCGCCCATGAACCCCGTTACCCACGCCCAGCTCGACTGGGATGACCAAGGTCGCCCGCACTCGCGGGTCTTCGACGATGTGTACTTCTCCGACAAATCGGGCCTTGAAGAAACCCGCTATGTGTTCCTCGAACAGAACCGTTTGCAGGAACGTTTTGCTGCGCTGCCGGTAGGCGGGCGGCTGGTGATTGGCGAAACCGGGTTCGGCACGGGCTTGAATTTCTTGTGTGCCTGGCAACTGTTCGAACAACACGCCGTGGCCGGTGCGCGCCTGCATTTTGTCAGCGTGGAAAAATACCCGCTGAGCCACGCCGACTTGCAGCGCGCCCTCGCCCTCTGGCCGGACCTTCAACCATTCGCCGAGCAATTGCTGGCGCAGTACATCGCCATCCACCAAGGCTTCCAACGCCTGGTACTGGATAACGGTCGCGTGACCTTGACCCTGTTGATCGGCGATGCCCTGGAGCAACTGCCGCAACTGGACGCGCAGATTGACGCATGGTTTCTCGACGGCTTTGCCCCGGCGAAAAACCCGGACATGTGGACCGCCGAGCTGTTTGCCGAACTGGCGCGCCTGGCGGCACCGGGTTCGACCATCAGCACCTTTACCAGCACCGGTTGGGTACGGCGACTGATCAATGCCGCAGGCTTCAAGATGAAGCGCACGCCGGGCATCGGTCACAAATGGGAGATCCTGCGCGGCGAGTTTCTCGGCTGGCCCGAAGACGCACCGCCGCCCGCCAAACGCAAACCCTGGTTTGCCCGCCCAGCGACCATTGAGGGCGAGCGTCACGCGATGGTCATCGGTGGCGGCCTGGCCGGTTGCGCTACCGCCGCCAGCCTCGCGGCCCGGGGCTGGCGCGTCAGCCTGCTGGAACGACATGCCGCGCTGGCGCAGGAAGCCTCGGGTAACCCACAAGGCGTGCTGTACCTCAAGCTGTCGGCCCACGGGACGGCGTTGTCCCAGCTGATACTCAGCGGTTTTGGTCACACCCGACGCCTGCTGGAGCACCTGCACCGAGGCGTCGATTGGGATGGCTGCGGCGTGCTGCAATTGGCATTCGACGCCAAGGAAGCTCAGCGCCAGGCCCAACTGGCCGAAGCCTTCGCGCCAGAGTTGCTGCACGTGCTGGACCGCGACCTGGCCCAGCAACGAGCGGGGATCGCCCTGGCTCAGGGAGGTCTGTTTTTCCCGGAGGGCGGCTGGGTGCACCCACCGGCACTGTGCCAATGGCAAGCGGCGCACCCATTGATTGAGGTCCTCACCCACCAGGACGCGCTTGAGCTGCACCGGGTCGACGACCAGTGGCAGGCCCGCGACGGCGCCTGCGTGCTGGCGAGTGCCAGTGTGGTAGTGCTCGCCGGTGCCGCCGAAATCAAGCGGTTCCCGTGCAGTGCCGACTTGCCGCTCAAGCGTATTCGCGGGCAAATCACCCGACTGGCGCAAACGCCTGCGAGTGAGGCCTTGGCCACCGTGGTCTGCGCCGAAGGCTATGTCGCACCGGCCCGGCTTGGCGAACATACCTTGGGCGCCAGTTTTGATTTCAACAACGAAGACCTCACGCCAACGATTGCCGAACATGCCGGCAACCTGGAAATGCTGCGGGAGATTTCCGAAGACCTGCTGCAACGCCTGGGCGCCGACACACTGGCCCCCGAACGACTTGAGGGCCGCGCGGCATTTCGTTGCACCAGCCCCGACTACCTGCCTATCGTCGGGCCGCTGGCCGAGCACGCGGCGTTCCAACTCGCCTATGCCGTGCTGGGCAAAGACGCCCGGCAAGTACCGGATACGCCCTGCCCGTGGCTGCCGGGTTTGTACATCAACAGCGGCCATGGCTCCCGCGGGCTGATCACCGCACCACTGTGCGGCGAACTGCTCGCAGCCTGGCTGAATGACGAGCCGCTGCCGGTGCCAGCAAGCGTGGCCGAGGCCTGCCACCCGAATCGATTTGCCCTGCGTGCATTAGTGCGAGGCAAGGCAGCGACGCGCTGACCTCAATCGGGCAAACAGTGCGTTAAAGCCATCGTCGACGCCCAGTTGGAGCGAAGCGCTGCCGCCCAAGCTCATCAGATCGAGTACGGGACGCAAATGAACAACAGCACCCGCATACCATCGGCGGATAGCCTGGTCGGTCAGAAATCCTGAGACTGGCAACCTGAGTCCCGGCGCAGTAGCATCGCCGGGATTCTCCAGCCGAGGCTTGTATGCTGATTCCCTACGATGCACTTGAAGTCGACACCCTGACGCGCCTCATCGAAGACTTCGTCACCCGCGACGGCACCGATAATGGCGACGACACGCCTCTGGAAACCCGCGTACTACGCGTGCGCCAGGCGCTGACCAAGGGTCAGGCACTGATTGTGTTTGATCCGGAAAGCGAGCAGTGCCAGTTGATGCTCAAGCACGATGTGCCCAAGCATCTGTTCGACTGAACCTCGCTTCAGAGGTTGGGTATGGGCACCGGATGGGTGGCGGCGCCTTGGCGCTCGCGGATCTTCTGGTAAACCTCGGAGCGATGCACATGCACCCCAATCGGCGCTTCGACGCCAAATTTAACTTGGGTACCGTTCAACTCGAGAATGTGCAGCGTGATGTCATCGCCGATGGAAATGACTTCGCCTATGGCGCGGCTTAAGACCAACATGGGGTTGTCCTTTTGAAGTGACAGGACCTTGACCATGCGCGCTTGGGTGGAGAGGCATCAATGCCTTGCGATAAAAACAGGCGGGGCCTACGCAGGTCGGTAATTTGCCTGACAGACCGGTGGTGATTTGCAGTTTTTGGTGGGGTGCAATATCCGTTTCCCAAACAACGGATATGCACTCAATCCACCTAAAAAATGACCAACCCGAAGGCCGCCACAGGTATCAGGCGATCTCAGCAACCACGTCCGCCAGCGCCTTCGCCGGATCCGCCGCCTGGCTAATCGGGCGACCAATTACCAGGTAGTCGGAACCCGCATCCAATGCCTGGCGCGGGGTCAGAATGCGACGTTGGTCATCCTGAGCGCTGCCGGCCGGGCGAATCCCCGGGGTGACCAGTTGCAACGACGGGTGAGCGGTCTTCAAGGCCTGGGCTTCCAGCGCCGAGCAGACCAGGCCATCAAGGCCAGCCTTCTGCGCCAGGGCCGCCAGGCGCAAAACCTGCTCCTGAGGCTCGATATCCAAGCCGATGCCGGCCAGGTCTTCGCGCTCCATGCTGGTCAGCACGGTCACACCGATCAGCAGGGGTTTCGGGCCGCTGCGCTGTTCCAGCACTTCGCGGCAGGCGGTCATCATGCGCAAACCGCCGGAGCAGTGCACATTGACCATCCATACGCCCATTTCGGCCGCGGCTTTCACCGCCATGGCGGTGGTGTTGGGGATATCGTGGAATTTCAGGTCGAGGAACACTTCGAAACCTTTGTCACGCAGGGTGCCGACGATTTCCGCAGCACAACTGGTGAACAGTTCCTTGCCGACCTTGACCCGGCAAAGCTTCGGATCCAACTGGTCAGCCAGCTTCAGTGCGGCGTCACGAGTGGGGTAATCCAGGGCGACGATGATAGGAGTCTGGCAGACGGACATTGGAATGGGCTCTCAGGCAAGTCGAAATCGGCGCGGATTGTAGCGCAAGCGGCGCCGTTGCGGGATCCGATGATCGGTAAATACTGATCAACCGCCCATTACCCGGCATTTCAGTCAATTGTTTCAAGACTGATACATTCCCGACATGCCCTCAACATGACCCACGACTAGCCTCGCGCACATGACCGCCCGTCCAGCACTTCCAGCCATGGAGCTGGGCGCCTATGCTGACAGCAACAACCAGGCAGATGATCGCACTATGCATACCACTACCGTCTCTGTAAACGAAGAGCAAAAAGGCGCGGTGATCGCCGAAGACAAGCGTTGGAACACCCGTGCGCTGATCGTCGATGACGATGTGCCGATCCGCGAACTGCTGATCGACTACCTGGCGCGCTTCAATATTCTCGCCAGCGGCGTCACCGATGGCGCCGCCATGCGCCAGGCCATGCAAGCCGAAACCTTTGATGTGGTGGTACTGGACCTGATGCTCCCGGGCGAAGATGGCCTGTCGCTGTGTCGCTGGCTGCGCACCGAATCGGACATCCCGATCCTGATGCTCACCGCTCGCTGCGAACCCACCGACCGCATCATCGGCCTGGAACTGGGCGCCGATGACTACATGTCCAAGCCGTTCGAGCCACGAGAACTGGTAGCACGCATCCAGACCATCCTGCGCCGGGTGCGCGATGACCGTACCGAACAGCGCGCCAACATCCGTTTCGACAACTGGCGCCTCAACAGTGTGCTGCGCCAATTAGTGGCCGACGATGGTCTGGTGGTGCCGCTGTCCAACGCCGAGTTTCGCCTGCTGTGGGTGTTTATCGAACGTCCGCGCCGCGTGCTGAGCCGTGAACAACTGCTGGACGCTGCCCGTGGCCGTTCCATCGAAGCGTTTGATCGCAGCATCGACTTGCTGGTCTCGCGCCTGCGACAAAAGCTCGGGGATGACCCAAAAGCACCGCAGTTGATCAAGACCGTACGTGGCGAAGGTTACCTGTTCGACGCCCGGGATATCGGTTGATGCGTGCCACTTTCAATACGTTGTTCGGAAGGCTGTTCGGCGTATTGCTGGTGGCCATTGTGCTGGCCCATGCTCTGGCGTTCTTCTGGTTTCACCATTACGGCGCCCCCCCACCGCCACCCGAAAACACCTTTGTCCAACAGGCGGACGGTACGTTCACGCCGCTCCCGAAGAAGCACCCACGCCCGTGGTTTGGTGGCCCGGTGGTGCCTCTGACGTTTCAGTTCATCTCGCTGATCATCGCCGCCTGGTATGGCGCCAAGCTGTTGAGCCGGCCGATCCAGCGCCTCAGCGCAGCGGCCGAACGCTTGAGCCTCGACCTCGATAGCCCGCCGCTCAACGAGTCCGGGCCACGGGAAGCTCGGCAAGCTGCATCGACCTTCAACCTGATGCAAAAGCGTATTCGCGAGCAGGTCAGCCAGCGCGCACGCATGCTCGGCGCCGTCTCCCATGACCTGCGCACCCCGTTGTCACGGCTCAAGCTACGCCTGGAACAGATCGAAGACACCAAGTTGCAAGGCCAGATGCGTCAGGACCTGAACGACATGATCGGCATGCTCGACGCTACCCTGAGCTACCTGCACGAACAACGCACCAGCGAAACGCGGCATTGGCTCGACGTGCAGGCGCTGGTGGAGTCCCTCAGCGAAAACGCCCAGGACCAAGGCTCGGACGTGCAGTTCTCCGGCAGTTGCGCGCCTTTGCAGGTGCAACCCATGGCCCTGCGCTCATGCCTCAACAACCTGATCGACAATGCCTTGCGCTATGCCGGCACAGCACGTGTGGAGCTGGCGGACAGCCGTGGGGCCCTTGTGATCCGTGTGATCGACCACGGCCCCGGAATTGCGGCCGATAAACGTGAGGCGGTATTCGAGCCGTTCTTTCGCCTGGAAGGCTCACGCAACCGTAACTCCGGGGGAGTTGGTCTGGGCATGACGATTTCCAAGGAGGCGGTGGAGCGCCTCGGCGGCCACCTGAGCCTGGAGGACACTCCAGGCGGAGGTTTGACCGCGGTGATGTGGCTGCCTAGGGCTTAAAGGACTGTGTCATCTCGACGGCCCTGCGCCTGGGTCGTACTCCAATCCGTCAGCAGGCTGTAGGCCACCGCCAGCAAGGTCGGGCCGATAAACAGGCCGATGAAACCAAAGGCGATCAACCCGCCAAACACGCCCAATAGCACAATTACCAGCGGCAAGTTGCCGCCTCGGCTGATCAGGTACGGTTTGAGCACGTTGTCCACCCCGCTGATGATGAACGTGCCCCAGACGCCAAGGAATACCGCGTAGGTGTAATCGCCCTTCCAGGCCAGCCAGGCCGTGGCCGGAATCCACACCAGCGGCGGTCCCATGGGGATCAGGCTGAGCAGGAAGGTGACCATACCCAGTACCAGCGCACCTGGAACACCGGCGATCAGGAAACCGATCAGTGCCAGCAAGGCCTGGGCGGCAGCCGTGCCGATCACGCCGTTGACCACCCGCTGCACCGTGCCGGCCACCAGTTCGATGTAATAACCGGCACGCTCACCGATCAGGCGTTCCAGCAGGCGGTGCACGAACATCGCCAGGCGCGGGCCATCGCGGTAGAAAAAGAACACGAACACCAGGCTCAGGGTCAGCTCGAGGATACCGCCGCCGATCTGAGCACTGCGCGCCAGCAGCCAGTTACCGACCTGCCCCAGGTACGGCTTGAGAGTGACCATCAGCGCTGCACCCTGCTGATCAATGCTGTCCCACATTGCCACCAGCCGCTCGCCGACAAAGGGAATCGACCCCAGCCAGGTAGGTGCGGCGGGCAGGCCGTCGACCTGAATGTCCTTGATCAAGCCCACGGCGTCTCGCACATGGTCCGCCAGGTTGAAACCCAGCCATACCAACGGCACCGCGACCAGCAACATCCAGCACAAGGTCAGGATGCCAGCGGCCAGGGACTCCCGGCCACCCAGCGCGCGGGTGAGCAGGCGCATCAGCGGCCAACTGGCAAACGCCAGCACCGCGCCCCAGAACAGCGCCGACCAGAACGGCGCCATCACCCAGAAGCTGGCACCAAACAGCACCAGCAGCAGGATTTGCACCAGCAGGCGATCGTTATTAGGCATGGGGTATCTCAAGAAAAGGCTGTAGGAAGAGAGCTTAGGCGAACGGCACGGGTCCGTTCGCCTCGTAACGCTTAGCGTATCAGATGCAGGTGAAGGCCTTTGGCGTCACCGGTGCCGGTTTCCATGCGAGCGGCGCGTACGCCGCTGTCAATCAGGCCTTGGCGCCAGGCTTCAGCAGTGGGCCCGGTCAAACTGACACGCAAGGTGGCATCAAGGTTCAATCCACGGGAAATCAAGGTCAGCCAGGTGGCATCAGGCTCGGCACCCAACGCTGGAAAATCCAGCTCGCCGGTGCTTTTCAATTCACGTAGCAGCGTTGCCGACGTCGGCAACAGATCACCCAGCGGAACGCTGGCGTCCAGTTGTTCCACGTGCAGATAAGCGCGGCGGTTGCCTCGGGTGATGCCGTACAGCGCCACCAAGGAGTTGTTCTGTGGAGCCGCCAGACGTAACAACAAGTATTCCTGCTGGCCATCGGCACCCACCAGCTTGGCGTTGCCGAACACTTCATTGGCCCACAGGCTGCTTTCGCCGCAATCGCGGGCCTGGCACCAGAACAACAGCTGCGCGCCCTTCGCCTGTAACGCTTCGCGCGTAGCGGTAAAGGCGGCACTGGAGGTGTGCTCGGCGGGCAATTCGTAGGTAATCGCAGTGGTTGGGCCGCGCGCTGTGGCTTGGCCTTCGTAGCGCAGCTGGCCGCTGATCTTGCGGATCGCACCCATGGGGTAGATGCGTTCCTTTTCTTCTGCGGGGCGGTAATCGACGATTTGCGCGTCGACCTGGCGTGTCACGGCGGGCAGGTCCTGGCTACCCGGCACATCGGCGGCGAACACCAAAGGGCTGAAACAGCACAGCCCCAGGAAACGGATACATCCTTTACGCATGCTCATCGGATCAACGAGCCCTGGCCATCGGTGGTCATAGCGGTGTTGATATCGTTCATGGTTGACTCCCTTTCAATCCGCCCAGCCTCGGCAGTTGACCCCGCCAAGTCAAGGCGTGGAGAAGAACCGATTGAAACAGTCTGCAACAAGAGCTGCGCCGGACTCATCATTCAGGTGCAAATGATGGCCGCCCGGCAACGTGGTCACCGTGAAGGGTAGCTGAGAAAGCAATTCGGGATGTTTCGCCAACATGCCGTCTGCTGCGACGACCAACTGTGTAGGGCAACCCACCCGTCGTACGAAAGCCATCGCCTGTTCATCGGTCAGACGGGTCGGCGACGCCAGGGTCAGACGACTGTCCGTACGCCAGGTATAACCGCCCGGCACCGGCATCAAACCGCGCTGGGCCAGCAGTTCGGCGGCTTCACGGCTGACGGCCACCACGCCTTTCATGCGCGCTTCAACCGCTCGATCGAGGGTGCCGTAGACCGGCTTGCGCTTGTCCTGCAGGTTCAGTTGTGCCTGCAACGCCATGCCCAGCCGCTCGGCAGCGTTCTCGCCACTGGCGGTCGGCGGGATCACACCGTCGATCAGTCCCAGGTGCGTCACCCGTTCCGGCAAGGCACCGGCCAACACCAGGGAAACGATGGCACCGAGGGAGTGGCCAAGTAATGCAAAACGTTTCCAGCCCAGTTGCTCGGCGACTTGCAGCACATCGTGGACGTAATCCCACAAGGCATAACCGGCCCCTGTAGGACGATGTGCCGAATGCCCATGGCCAGCCAAGTCCAGGGCGACGATGCGTAGACCCTGCAGTTTCGGCGCCAGTCGCGCAAAGCTATTGGCGTTGTCCAGCCAGCCATGCAACGCAATCACCGGCAAACCGTCTTCAGGGCCGAACAGATGCGCCGCCAACTCGATGTGCGGCAGGCTCAGGCGAACTTCTTCGACGGGCGTACTCATGCGCAGCTGCGCTCACGGGCTTCCCAGCGAGAGAACAGGTTCTTGATCAAGGTCGCAGTGTCCTGAGGGCGTTCAAGGGGGAACATATGGCCGCCAGGCATCGTGAGCATCTCGCCCATGGGTAGGCGATCAACGCCGCTGGCGTGGTGACGCATCACCACCCGGCTCTGGCGGCCGCGCACGACCGCCAGCGGCACCTTCAACTGGCGAACCTGGCCCGGGCTGGTGTGCGGCACGCCACGGTAGATGCTGATCTCGGTGGCCGGATCGAAGCGCAAGCGCAGGCGATCACCCACCTGCTGCAGGCCATGTTGCAGGTAAGCGTCGAAACACTCGGGATCAAACCCACGAAACAGCGTCTTGCCGGCAAAGTAACTGCGCGCGGCGTCCAGATCGGTGAACTCCTCGCGGCGGCCCAAGGTACGCCCAGCCGGGGTCAGGCGATCGATAAAACCCAAGCGCTTGGCGGCCCGAATTACCCAGCGGTCTGCGCGGGTCAGCACCGGAGAGTCGAGCATCACCACGCCACGGTACAGCTGCGGACAACGCATGGCCGCGTGCAAATGCAACACACCACCGAGGGAATGGCCCACGCCCCACACCGGCTCCGGTTGCTGCTCCAGATGGTGGATCAGTTCGTCCACCAGATTCTGCCAGTTATCGTCCACCGGAAACCTGGGGTCGTGACCATGCTGCGGCAGGTGAGCCACCGCGTATTCCGGGGCCAGGGCGGCAAACAGCTTGCCGTAGGTGGCCGAAGGGAAGCCATTGGCGTGAGCAAAAAACACGTGTTGCGACATACCGGATCCATCTACAAAAACAGAAGTTGATTGTCACCATGCCGGGTCGGTACAGCAATGACTGTAACTGCCAGGAATGATGACACTCACGCCACGCCTATCGCGCCGGTGGGTTCTGGCCCAGAGGCACTACCGCCATGGTCAGGCGTGATATGCAGCTGGCCTTGCCATCATCGCTGGTCAAGCGGATGTCCCAGACCTGGGTGGTACGACCGATATGGATCGCCCGCGCCACTGCCGTCACCCGCCCGCTGCGCACACCGCGCAGGTGGTTGGCGTTGACCTCCAGGCCCACGCAATAAAACTTGCTGGCATCGATGCACAGGTAGGCCGCCATGGAGCCGAGGCTCTCGGCCAGCACCACGGACGCGCCGCCATGCAGCAGGCCGTAAGGCTGATGGGTGCGGTGATCAACCACCATGCTGGCAGTCAGGGATTCGTCATCAAAGCTTTCGAAACGAATATCCAGCAGTTCACCGATGGTGTTTTTCTGGATGGCGTTAAGTTGCTCGATATTCGGTTGGGTGCGCCACAGGCTCATGCCATTGTCCTTGTTGGTTTTATGATGATCCTAATCCTGCCATAGAACCGATTCGGAACGCTCGCTCCAAGCCTGAAATTGTGCACCGTAAGTCGACTCGATGACGTTACGCTTGATCTTCAAGGTCGGGGTCAGGAAGCCGTTTTCCACCGCCCAACTGTCTTTTACCACCACCAATTGGCGCAAGCGCTCATGTTTATCCAGCGCCTGGTTGACCTGTTCCAGCCAGCGTTCGAGGCTACCCTGCAGAGCCGGGCGAGCATCTGCCTGGCCGACCGCCGACAACACGCACAAACCCATCGGAGCAGTCAGACCATCGCCGACCACGCACACCTGTTCAATGCGTGCATGTTCGGCCAGTCGGTTCTCAATCGGGGCCGGGGCCACGTATTTACCCTTGCTGGTCTTGAAGATTTCCTTGAGCCGCCCGGTCAGGCGCAGACGACCGTCGGCGTCCTGCTCACCCTTGTCGCCGGTGCGCAGGAAGCCATCGTCGGTGAGGGTCTCGGCGGTTTTCAGCGGGTCCTTGAAGTAGCCGACCATTGTCGCGCCGCTGCGCACCTGCACCTCGCCCGACAGATCGATACGCACTTCAACGCCAGGGCACGCCAGGCCGATCCAGCCGAGCTTCTGCTGGCCGGGGCGACACACATGGGAATAACCGCAGCTTTCGGTCATGCCATACACCTCCAGCACGTCCAGCCCCAGGCGCTGATACCAGCGCAGCAAGGCTTCGGGCACCGGTGCCGCGCCAGACAGTGCAATACGCAACGCATCCAGGCCTAAACCCGCCAGGACTTTATGGCCCACGCGCTTGCCGATAAAGGGTAGGCGCAGCAACATATCCAGGCGTTTTTCCGGGATCTTGCTATACACGCCCATCTGAAATTTGGTCCAGATCCGCGGCACACCGAACAGCGCCGTCGGCCGCGCCCGGCGCAGGTCTGTCAGAAAGGTGTCGAGGTTTTCCGCGAAAAATACCGTTTGCCCGGTGTAGATAGAGGCCAGCTCCACGAACATCCGCTCCGCCACATGGCACAGCGGCAAGTAGGACAGCAACCGGTCGCCCTCCCCCAGACCGAACAACTCGGTGCCGCGTGTTGCGGCAAAACCCAGGGCGCCGAACGTTTGCATCACGCCCTTGGGCAAGCCGGTGGTGCCGGAGGTGTAGACGATGGTGGCCAGGCTCGAGGCCGTCGGCAGAGGGTTGTCCTGGATCGGTGAGCAGGCCTGCAAATCTGCCCAGATGAAATCGAAATCACCGGCCGGGCACAGCGGCAGGCTGATGGTCGGCAAACCGACCGGGATACCCGGCGCCATGGCGGGCCAGTCATCAAGCTTGCCGATCAACACCAGCGCCGCCTCGGAATGCGTCAGCACATGGGCGACGGAGTCGGCAGTGAGGTTCGGGTAAAGCGGTACCGAAACATGCCCGGCCATCCAGATCGCCAGATCCGCAATGATCCAGTGCGCGCAGTTCTTCGAGATCAGAGCAATGTGCGAACCCTGGGGCAACTCCCTGGCGCGCAGCCAATGGGCAGCGCAGCGGGCCTGGTGACCTACATCGCCCCAAGTGAGGGTCTGCACATTGCCCCCGCCAATGGGCTGCACAAGAAAGGGTTTGCGCGGGTGCCGCGCTTCACGTTCGTAGAAGACCTGCAACGGCAAACGAAAAGCGACAGGCATGGGACGCGCTCCTTTGTGATCCGATGATAGCCAACCAAGCACTTGCTTGGTTGACTATATAGCACACACAAAGCAGCGATCACGCCTACGGATTTTTTACGCTAACCAAGCTCATCAGCCCTGCCAGCGGGAAATCTCCCTCAAGCTCCGCCAGGCTGGCGGTGTGCATAGGTTGCGGCTGACGCAAATGGCCGTGCTGCAAAAAGCTGATCAGGCTGCCCACCAAGGGCTGGTGACTGACCAGCAGCACGTTGTCATCGGTGTCGAGTTTTTCCAGCACCTGCAGTGGGTTGCCCTCGGGCGTCAGCCACGGCACCGTGCGGATTTGCGGCTCAAAGCCCAACGCATCGCGTACCAGGTGTGCGGTTTGCTGCGCCCGTACATAAGGGCTGGCGATGATGGCGCTGAGGGGCTGGCCGATCAGGTGCGCGGCACTGCGCAATACTTCGGCGCGGCCGTGCTCGGTGAGGTTGCGTTCGGCGTCGGTGCGCGCGTGCCCTTCGGCCTCACCGTGACGCAAAATCCACAATTTCACAGTTTGGGCTCTTCATCACGCGCCGGGTGCGGCGCCGGCGGCACGCTGTGGGCAGCTTCGCCTTCCGGTGCACGCGGGGTTGGCCAATCGGCGAACGGCCACGGCTTTTGCTCGGTATGGAAACTGCCGAAACGGCCAATCTGCGCAAGGAACTGGCTGAGGCTGTCGCCAAAATTCATCAGGCCCAAGTTTGGCGCGCCGTAGATCAACCTGTAAATAAGCTGCACCACCACCAGCGCGCCGAGCAGGAACTGCGCCACTTGCCACACCAGCGCAAACACCAGCATCCACAGGATACGCAGGACGATGGACTCGTATTTAGGGGCGTCTTTCGGATCATTCATGGCGCGTTCCTCAGTTGAAACCACTGGTGGAAATAAAATCGACATCGGTTTTCGGTTCAGCCCGCATCAGCAACTCGATAACCTGATTCAAGGTGCGCCCTTCAAACAGGATCGCGTGCAACCCGGCGACCAGCGGCATATACACGCCGACTTCCTGGGCCTTGGCCTTCAACACTTTGAGCGTGTTGACGCCTTCGGCCACTTCGCCCAAGCGCGTAACCGCGTCTTCCAGGCTCAAGCCCTGGCCCAGGGCGAAACCGACCTGGTAATTACGGCTTTTCGGCGACGAGCAGGTGACGATCAAATCGCCCACACCCGCCAGGCCCAGGAACGTCATCGGGTTGGCGCCCTGGTTCACCGCAAAGCGGGTCATCTCGGCCAGGGCACGGGTGATCAGCATGCTCTTGGTGTTTTCACCCATGCCCAAGGCCACGGCCATACCAGCAATGATCGCGTAGACGTTTTTCAGTGCACCGCCCAGCTCGACGCCGAAGCGATCGCTGCTGGCGTAGACGCGGAAAGTACGGCCATGCAGCACCGCCTGAACGCGTTCGCACAGTTCTTCATCTTCACTGGCGACCACGGTGGCCGTCAGCGCATGCTCGGCGACTTCCCGCGCAAGGTTCGGCCCGGACAGCACGCCAATGCGTGCCTGTGGGGCGATCTCCTCGAGAATTTCGCTCATCAGCTTGAAGGTGTGCGCCTCGATGCCCTTGGTCAGGCTGACCAGCAGTTTGCCCGTCAAGCGTTCGGCGTGGGGTGCCAGCACCGCACGCAACGCACTGGAGGGCAGTGCGACGAAGCACAGATCACATTCCGTCAGCGTGGCCAGCAAGTCGGTAACCGGTTCGACCGCCGGATGAATCTTGATGCCTTTAAGGTAACGGGGGTTTTCCCGATGGACGCGAATGGCCTCGGCCTGCTCGGGATCACGCATCCACTGGCGCACCGAGTGGCCGTTTTCGGCCAGCAGGTTAGCCACGGCGGTACCAAAACTTCCGCCTCCCAGGACCGCAATAGGGCGCTGCTCAGTCATATGCAATCCGTTAATCCATACCAGTGGCAATCGCGGCATTATACGGGGCGACCCGCTTGCGGCCAGCCCCCGTATCAATTCATGCGTTTGTCGGAAAATGCCACGCTTGTGTGAAGTAATTACAAGTACGGCGACTGGCAAATGGCCCAGCCTCAGTTAACATGGGCGGCTATCCGTAATTATCAAGGCCGTGCCGTGTATTTGGGCCCTCCTCCCCGTTCATCACTGCTGTTGATGCTGTTGGGCATGCCGTTGTGCAATAGCCCTGCGCTGGCTGACGATCTGTTCCTCGACAGCCAACCGCTACCGCAAGTGTTGACCGCCACGCGCCTCAAGCAATCGGCCGCCGCCGTTCCCGGCAGCATGACGGTAATCGACCGCGAGCTGATCAAGGCCAGCGGCGCACGGGATATTGCCGAGTTGCTGCGGCTGGTGCCGGGGATGATGGTCGGCTACACCACGGGGAACCAGGCGTCGGTGAACTACCATGGCACCAGCGCCAGTGATGCACGGCGCATGCAGGTGTTGATCGATGGGCGCTCGGTGTACCGCGCAGGCCTGGCGACCGTGGACTGGAGTGACATTCCGGTGGCCATGGAGGACATCGAGCGTATCGAGGTGTTTCGTGGCCCCAACACGGTCAGCTACGGCGCCAATGCGTTGATGGCCGTGGTCAACATCCTCACCCGTTCACCGGGCAACAGCCACGGCACACGGGTCAAAGTCATCCGCGGTGAACGCGGGATCAACGACTTCTATGCCAGCCAGGGTGTGGGCTGGGAGACCGGCGACTTGCGCCTGTCCCTGTCCGGGCAACAGGACGATGGTTTTGACAGTGATGCGCTCGGTGCCGACCGCCGTGACAGCCGCCGCCTCAGCCGTTTCAGCCTGGCAGTGAGCCAGACGCTGAACGCGCAACAAAGCATCGATTGGCAATTGGACGCCAAGGAAGGCAGCAATCAGCGCCCTTATACCTACACGCCAGTATTTGACGGGATTACCGAAGGCGGTACCAATTCCGACGTCACCGCCAAGGACTATGCCGGTTCCTTGCGCTGGAACTTGGAACTCAACCCCGAACACAGCTTGTATATCCAGGGTTCAGCCCAGCAATGGGACCGTCGGCAGATCTGGCAGGCCTGCGACGCCAAGGTCGCGTTCAGCCCGGAATTGACCCGACTGTGGCAGCTCAACCCCACCTATGCCGAACTGCTGGCCCGGCACATGGACACCTTCAGCAAGGGTACTGCCCCGCCCGGCAGCGACGCAGAACAAGCGCTGGGCAACCAGGTACTGGATCAGTGGCGCAAAGGCGCCAACCAAAGCGTGTGCGGCGATATCGACCAGAGCACCCGTGAAAGTCGCTACGACCTGGAGATCCAGGACACCCTCAGCCTGTCCGACAGTTTGCGCCTGGTCAGCGGTATGAATTACCGCTATGACCGCGCCGATTCCGACACCTACTTCAATGGCACCCTCGACGACACCACCTGGCGCCTGTTCGGCCATCTGGAATGGCGTGCCAGCGAACACTGGCTGCTGCAAGGCGGCGCGATGTACGAAGACACCCACTTGAGCGGCAACTCGCTGACACCACGGGTGGCGGTCAACTACCTGATCAACCCGCGCCACGGCCTGCGGGCGGTGTACTCCGAAGCTATTCGCTCGCCGGACATGTTCGAGAACAACGTCAACTGGAGCTATCGCGTCACCAACCTCAGCTCTCCCGCCTATGGACAAAACTCCGGGCAATATTTTGTGGTGACGCGTGGCCCGGGCAACCTCGACAAAGAGTTGATGCGTTCACGAGAGCTGGGCTACAACGGTTTCTTTGCCGACCTCGGGCTGAATGTCGACGTGAAACTGTTCTACGACGAAATCACCGACATGATCAGCTCGCCGCTGCGCAATAACCAATACATTGCGAGCAACGCCAACAGCTCACGATTTACCGGCGCCGAATCGCAATTCGACTGGCGCATGAGCAACGCCGACCGCCTGCGGCTGACCTATGCTTACGTCGACGCCACCGCCAGCAACCCCAAGGACAAGGCGCAAACCGCGCGCAACAGCGGCTCGGCCGGCTGGCTGCGTGAATGGGGCCATGGTTGGTCCAGCGCGTTTTTCTACTATGGCGACGACGCGCTCAACCGATATCGCTTCGAACGGGTCGACCTGCGGGTAGCCAAGCGCATTGCCCTGGGCAAAGCCAACGTGGAGCTGGCCGGCATGTTGCAACAACGCCTCGATAACCAGCCCACCACCTGGGCCGACAATAATTATGACAGTCGCCACGTACTCTACTTCAGCGCGGAGTTAGAGTTCTGACATGGGCGATCAGTCACGGATGACCCTCCTGTTGGTTTCACGACTCTGGCGGCGCGGCTTGCTGTTGGTGTGCCTGCTGCTGACCGCACCGGCGTGGAGTGCCGACATCCTGCTGACTGCCGCCGAAGACGGTGCCGGCGTACAAGCCTTTGCCCAGGCCCTGGCCCGGCAGCGCCCCGAAGATCACGTGACGTTCACCCCGCTCAAAGACCTGCCGGCACCGAGCCTACTGCCCGCCGACACCCGCTTGATCCTGCTGGACTTGCCAGGTCTCGACTGGCGCCTGCAGGATGCCCAGGGCCCACCGACCCTGGTACTGCGCATCAGTCGCCTGCAAGCCCGCCAGCGCCTTGGCACGACTCATCCGGCCCATATCAGCCTGTTATGGAGCGACCCGCCGCTTGCACGTCAGTTAAACCTGATTACCAGCATCCTGCCCCAGGCCCGGCGCATCGGCGTGCTGTACGGGGGCGACAGTGAATTCCTGCTCCGCGAACTGGCCCAATACGCCGCACCTTTGGGCCTGGAGATCGTGCCGCAGCTCTGGGACAACACGAATGACAGCCGCCCGCTGCAAAGCCTGTTCAAGAACAGTGACGTGCTGCTCGGCCTGGACGACCCACGGCTGTACAACCCGAAAACCGTGAAGAACCTGTTGCTGAGCAGCTACGCCCAGCAACTGCCGCTGGTGGGCCCCAATGCCGGGTTCGTCAAGGCCGGCAGTCTGGCCAGCACTTACAGCGACCAGACCGATTGGCTCAATGTACTCGACCGGCTGCTGGATCACTCACCCGCCAGTTGGCCGCGCTCTTTATACCCGGAACACTTCAAAGTCGTGGGCAACCCGCAAGTTGCGCGCTCACTGGGGATCGAACAGGTTGACGAAATCGCCGTCGCCGCCCGATTGGCCGAAGGAGAAAAACGCCCATGACCTTGCGTCGTCGTTGGGACATCAACACTCGCACCCAGCTCATAACCCTGGGCCCGGCGCTGTTGCTGACCATGCTGTTGATCAGCTTCTTTACCTTCGTGCGTATTCAGGACTTGCGCCAGGAACTGGACCATACCGGCCAACTGATCGCCAACCAACTGGCCCCCGCCACCGAATACGGAGTGATTTCCGGCAACAACGACGTACTCGACAGCCTGCTACGTGCGACCCTGGCCACGCCCCACGTGCGTTTCCTGGAAATTCAGGACAGCGCCGAAAATATCCTGGTGTACGTCGAACAGCCGTCGGAAAAGCATGATCGCTCGCTGTCGGTGAAAGTGTTCCAGGCGCCGATCCGCCTGCAACATATCCAGTTGGGCAATGATTTTTTCCAGGATAACCTCAACGAACCCAAGGCCCCCCGCGCGGACTACTTGGGTCGAGTGATCGTCGGCATGTCCAACGATGCGTTCAGCCAACGCCAGCAAGAGATCCTGTTCAAGGCCGGTATCCTGGCACTGTTCGCTCTATTGTTTACCTTCCTGCTGGCACGGCGCCTGGCGGCGAGCCTGTCGCAGCCGATCAGCGCCATGGGCCATGCGGTCAAGGCCATCCAGCAAGGTGACTACAAGACGCCGCTGCCGATTGTCGATGACTCGGAGCTGGGCGACCTGTCACGGCATATCAACAACCTGGCAGAGGGTCTGAACCAAGCCAGCCGCGAACAGCACCAGGCTATGGCTCAGTTGATCCAGACCCGCGAAGAAGCCGAACGGGCGAACAATGCCAAGTCGGACTTCCTGGCAATGATGAGCCACGAACTGCGCACGCCAATGAACGGCGTGCTGGGCATGCTGCAATTGCTGGAAACCACCGAGATGACCGAGGAGCAGACCGAGTACGCGGCGCTGGCCTCCGAATCCACCGAGCATTTGCTCAAAGTGATCAACGACATCCTCGACTTCTCGCGCATCGAACGCGCTGCGCTGGAACTGGAACATATTTCATTCAACCTGGCGGACTTGATCAGCAGTTGCGCCCAGGCTTTCCAGCACAGCGCCCAGCAACGTGGACTGGCGCTGGAACTGCCGATTCCAGTCGGCATGGATTGCCTGCGAGTAAAGGGCGACCCGACGCGTATCCGACAGATCCTGGTGAACCTGATCGGCAACGCGTTGAAATTCACCGAGCAGGGCACCGTCACCGTCGAACCTCATTGGCAAACCCTTGATCATGAACTGGTGTGGTTCACCTGCACCGTGCGCGACAGCGGCATCGGCATTTCCGCCGAGCGCCTGGAATTGATGTTCGATGCGTTCCAGCAGGCCGATAGTTCCATTTCGAGACGTTACGGCGGCACCGGCCTGGGCCTGCCCATCGCCCGTACGTTGGCCGAACGCATGGGCGGCACGCTGCGCGCCCAGAGCGAAGAAGGCCGCGGGTCGGTATTTACCCTGGAAATCCCCTTGGCTATCGACCAGCAAAGCCTGCCGGCGATTGCCCCGGACGCCGGAGGTAAAACCGGGGCCGGCGATGGCCGCCATGTATTGCTGGTGGAGGACAACCCAGTCAACCGCACCGTGGTCGAAGCCATGCTGCGCAGCCTGGGCTTCGAGGTGAGCCTGGCCACTGATGGCGCCGAGGCGATCCGCAGTGCCGAGAGCCTGATTTTCACCGCGATCCTGATGGACTGTCGCTTACCGTTGGTCGACGGCTACGAAGCCACGAGGCAGATTCGCCAATTGCCCGGTTGCGCCGATCTGCCGATCATCGCCCTGACCGCCAACGCGTTGCAGGGGGATCGCGAAGCGTGCCTGGCGGCCGGAATGAACGATTACCTGGCCAAGCCGTTCAAACGCACGGATTTGCAGCAAATCCTGCAGCGCTGGGTGCAATAGCGCGGCGCCATCAACCAACTGCGACTGGCGTGAAAGACGAAAGTGCGGCAGTCTTAGGCACCCGAACGGACCCATAAACAGGCCCGGTTTAAAATTTCAGTGAACAAGTGTACATTCAGTGCCTTGACGCTGTGACTTTCACTACAACGCAATAGTCTATGTGTAGGCTGCCGACATGAGGCATGAACGCTTCATTCGGTTCGGGAAGATTTACCCTACCCTGCCGCATGGGATTATTGAGGAGCTCGCATGACCAAACAAAACGCCTTTACTCGGGAAGACCTGCTGCGCTGCAGTCGCGGTGAGCTGTTCGGCCCAGGTAACGCGCAACTGCCCGCCCCGAACATGCTGATGGTGGATCGCATCACCCATATCAGCGAAGAGGGTGGCAAGTACGGCAAAGGTGAATTGGTCGCCGAGCTGGATATCACTCCGGACCTCTGGTTCTTCGCCTGCCATTTCGAAGGTGATCCGGTAATGCCAGGTTGCCTGGGCCTCGACGCCATGTGGCAACTGGTCGGTTTCTACCTGGGCTGGCAAGGCCTGCCGGGCCGCGGTCGCGCCCTGGGTTCGGGCGAAGTGAAGTTCTTTGGCCAGGTCCTGCCGACCGCCAAGAAAGTCACCTACAACATTCAAATCAAGCGCGTCCTCAAGGGCAAGCTGAACCTGGCTATTGCCGATGGTTCGGTGTCTGTCGACGGTCGCGAGATCTATACTGCCGAAGGCCTTCGGGTCGGCGTATTCACTTCCACTGACAACTTTTAAGGGTTATCCGCATGCGCCGCGTCGTTATCACTGGTCTGGGCATTGTTTCTTGCCTGGGCAATGACAAAGAGACCGTCACCGCTAACCTGCGTGCAAGTCGCCCTGGCATCCGCTTCAACCCGGAATATGCCGAAATGGGTCTGCGTAGCCAGGTTTCCGGCTCCATCGACCTGCCCCTCGAAGAACTGATTGATCGCAAGATCTACCGCTTCGTCGGCCACGCAGCCGCCTACGCCTACCTGGCCATGAAAGACGCAATCGCCGACTCCGGCCTGAGCGAAGACCAGGTATCGAACGTACGTACCGGCCTGATCGCCGGCTCCGGCGGCGCATCGACCCTCAACCAAATGGAAGCGCTGGACATCCTGCGCGAAAAAGGCGTGAAACGCGTTGGCCCGTACCGTGTAACGCGGACCATGGGCAGCACCGTTTCCGCCTGCCTGGCCACGCCATTCCAGATCAAGGGCGTGAACTACTCGATCTCCTCCGCATGCGCCACCAGTGCTCACTGCATCGGTACTGCCGTTGAGCAGATCCAACTGGGCAAGCAGGACATCGTATTCGCCGGCGGCGGTGAAGAAGAGCATTGGAGCCAGTCGTTCCTGTTCGACGCCATGGGCGCCCTGTCCACTCAATACAATGAAACCCCGGAAAAGGCCTCCCGCGCCTACGACGCCAAGCGTGACGGTTTCGTCATCGCCGGCGGTGGCGGCATGGTGGTGGTCGAAGAGCTGGAACACGCTCTGGCCCGTGGCGCCAAGATCTACGCGGAAATCGTCGGCTACGGTGCGACTTCCGACGGCTACGACATGGTTGCGCCAAGCGGTGAAGGCGCCATCCGTTGCATGCAGATGGCAATGTCCACCGTTGATACCCCAATCGACTACCTGAACACCCACGGCACTTCGACTCCGGTCGGCGACGCCAAGGAAATGGAAGGTGTGCGTGCGGTATTCGGCGACAAGGCTCCGGCCATCAGCTCCACCAAGAGCCTGTCCGGTCACTCCCTGGGCGCCGCCGGCGTTCACGAAGCGATCTACTGCCTGCTGATGATGGAAGGCAACTTCATGGCTGGTTCGGCCAACATCGAAGAGATCGACCCGGCCGTCGCCGATATGCCGATCCTGACCAAGACCGTTGAAAACGCAAAAATCGACACTGTGATGAGCAACAGCTTCGGCTTCGGCGGCACTAACGCTACCCTGGTACTGAAACGCTGGCAGGGTAAGTAAGCCCTGTAGCTTGATCCAATAAAAAGCCCCGACTGGTTCGGGGCTTTTTATTGGGTGACTGATTTGAGACCGCGCCGCCTGCTTCGCGAGCAAGCCCGCGAAGGGGTCAACTGGGCGCTAAAAGCCCTACACCGAAAACCGCGCCACCATCGTATTCAGGTCCACCGCCAACCGCGACAACTCCTGGCTCGCCGCACTGGTCTGATTCGCCCCGGTCGACGTCTGATGCGCCAGGTCGCGGATATTCATCAGGTTGCGATCCACTTCCCGCGCCACTGCGGCCTGCTGTTCCGACGCGCTGGCAATCACCAGGTTTCGCTCATTGATCAGGGTAAATGCCGACGCAATCTCCTCCAGCGCGGTACCTGCCGACTTGGCGATATCCAAGGTGGACCGTGCTCGGATGTTGCTCTGCTGCATCGAACTGACCGCCTGATCCGTCCCCTGCTGAATCCCAGTGATCATTTGTTCGATTTCCTGGGTCGACTGCTGGGTGCGATGGGCCAAGGCTCGCACTTCATCCGCCACCACCGCAAAACCGCGCCCGGCGTTCCCGGCTCGCGCGGCTTCAATCGCCGCGTTCAGCGCCAATAGGTTGGTCTGCTCGGCAATCGAGCGAATCACGTCCAGTACTTTGCTGATGCCATAAACCTTTTGCGCCAAGTCCTCGACCTGGGTCGCATTGGCGGTCACATCCGTGGCCAGAGCCTCAATCGACACCACCGTCTGCTGCACCTGCTCACGCCCCTGCTGCGCAATGCGGTCGGACTCGCGTGACGCCTGAGACGTGGCCACGGCATTGCTTGCCACTTCTTCCACCGCTGCCGTCATCTGGTTGACGGCCGTGGCAGCCTGTTCAATTTCCTGATTCTGTTGGTGCAAGCCACGAGTCGCGTCTTCAGTGACGCAACTGAGCTCTTCGGAAGCCGACGCCAATTGGTTCGAGGACTCGGCGATACGCCGTATGGTCTCCCGCAAGTTCTCCTGCATGCCCTTGAGCGCCTGCTGCAAGCGCGCCGGCTCATCATTGCCACTGATGCTGATCTCACCGGTCAGATCGCCACTGGCCACACCCTGAGCCACTTTTAATGACTGGGCCAGCGGCAATACGATGCTGCGGGTCAGCCACACCGCCAACCCGACGGTAATCAACGCGGTGACCACAATCATTCCAATCACCCAGAGGCGAGACTGACTGAACACCCTTTGCGCGAGGCTCGCCGCAAGGTTGGCATTGTCTTTGTTTAACCCGACCAGATCATGAAGGGTACCAGCCATGTCATCGGCGAGTTGATTCATCTCGCCGTTGACCACCTTGATCGCCTCATCTAACTGATTGGCCTTGGAAAAGCCCATGACCTGCTCCTGGCGCTGCAGGTATTGCTGTTCTTGGGCTTTGAAGCGGTCAAACAGCGTGCGTTCTTCAGGCAGGACGATCAGCGCTTCGTAGAGGGTTTGCGCGTGATGCAGGCCACCTTTGAGCTGCGTAAGCTTCTGCTCATTCTGCGCCAACGCCTGCGGGTCACGGTTGACCAGCAAGCGCAGGGTCAGCGCGCGAACCCGCAATAGGTCCTGGCTCATCTCCCCCACCGCCATCACGCTGGGCAGCCAGTTGTTCTCCACCTGGTCCGATTGTTGGCGCATATTGGCCATCTGCAACAGGGCGAAGCCACCCAAGGCGAACACCATCAACGCCAGCACGCCAAAGCCCAAACCGGCGCGGGGGGCGATATTCAGACTACGGATACTCATGCCTGGATTCCTTCCAAATGCGCTGCATCCACCTGCAGCAGGTCTCCTGAAAGGTATCGGCGATTTACAGAAATTGCGTAAGACGAAAACGCGATATCAACGTGCACCACAATCGCGCGAGCCGTTATGGAAAAAATGCGGAACACCCAAGTGCCCGCATGTTCTATAACTTCATGACCTTCATCCTGCCCCCCTTGCGAGGTTTGCCATGCCTGTTACCGTCAACACCCTGAACCACGACAACTTTCGCCATAGCGTGAATATCAACAACCACGAACTGTTCACCGACCTGCCCAAGAGCCTGGGCGGCGACGACTCGGCGCCCTCCCCCCACGACTATTTCGACGCTGCCCTGGCGTCGTGCAAGGCCCTGACCGTCAAGCTCTACGCCCAGAAGAAAGAGATCCCCCTCACCGGCGTGACGGTGGAGGTCACCCACGACAGCACCGAGGAGCAAAAGGGCAAGTACAAGCTCAACGTGAAGTTGACCCTCAAGGGCGTACTCACCGATGCGCAGCGCGAGGAACTGCACCGTGTGGCCGATCGTTGCCCGGTACACAAGTTGATGACCACAGCAGAAGTCACCATCGAGACCAAACTATCGGAAGGCGCCTTCAGCCAATAGCACCAACTTCCCGTCGAGCGGGTTATGCTCAGCGCCATCCAACCCGCTCAGACAGGGACGCACCATGACCACCCTCACCGTGATCCGCCCTCGCCCCGAAGATGTCGAAGGCCAGCCGATCCTGCGTCCACTGCCGTCACGCGAATGCCGCAGCGTCGGGCCCTTTGTGTTTTTCGACCATATGCTGCTCACCCGCTATGCGCAGGGTACAGGCATGAATATCCGCCAACACCCGCATATCGGGCTGTCCACACTCACCTACCTGTTTGAAGGGGCCTTGCAGCACAAGGACAGCCTGGGTTCAGATCAGGTGGTAGAAGCCGGGGATGTCAGCTGGATGACCGCCGGCAGTGCAATTGCACACGTCGAGCGCACGCCTGAGGCACTCAAGGCCAAGGGGTTCAGCCTGCATGGCCTGCAAGTCTGGCTGGCCTCGCCCAAAGACCACGAGACCGGGCCGGGGTATTACAGCCATCACCCAGCGGCGAGCCTGCCGGTCAGTGACAATCTTGGCGTACAGATTCGCCTGATCGCAGGCAGCGGTTTCTGCCTCAAATCGCCAGTACCGGTGCTGTCGCCCACGCTGTATGCCGAAGTGCGGATGCAGACGGCCACAACCCTGCTGATCCCCGACGAGCATGAGGAACGGGCCGTGTACGTGCTGAACGGTGAGGCACAACTGGAGGGCGAAGCGCTGGAGGTTAACAGCCTGGTGGTGTTGCCCGCCGGCGAGAGCATGGCACTGTTTGCCGAGACCGATTGCCACTTGGTGGTGCTTGGTGGCGCGCCCCTGGATGGACCACGGCGGATCAACTGGAATTTTGTGGCAAGCGATCCGGCGATAATCGAACAGGCGCGGCAGCGGTGGGCGGCCGGGGATTGGCCTACGGTGCCGGGAGAGTCTGAGAGAATTGAGTTGCCGGTTAGATAGTCTTCGCGAGCAAGCCCGCCCCACATTTTGAATGTATGCATAATCCAAAATGTGTGAGCTGGCTTGCCTGCGATGAGGCCAGAACAAGTGCTGAAGAATCAGCCCTTGAACACTTCATCCAACAAGTTATGCATCGATTGGAAGGCCCGCTTCGCGGTCTTCGCGTCATACATCATCTTGCCCGGCACATTGGCATGTGGGTCGGTGAAGGAGTGAACCGCACCGCCGTAGCTCAGCAGTTGCCAATCCACACCCGCCGCGTTCATTTCTGCCTCAAACGCCGGCAGTTGCTCTTTTGGCACCAATGGGTCGGAAGCACCGTGCAGCACCAGCACTGAACCCTTGATGTTCTTAGCGCCCGCCGGGTTCTGAGTGTCGATAGTGCCGTGGAACGATACGGCAGCTTTCAACGATGCACCGGTACGCGCAAGCTCCAGCGAGCAGAAACCGCCAAAGCAGAAGCCGAACGTCGCCAGTTTCGAGGTATCAACTGCGGCTTCGGCTTGGCCTTGCAGTTGCTCAAAAGCGGCCTGCATACGCTTGAGCAGCAATGGATTGTCATTCTTCAACGGCATCATTGCAGCACCGGCTTCATCGCCGTTCGAGGGGCGCACGGTTTGCCCGTACAAGTCGGCGATCAGCACCACGTAGCCCTTGCTGGCTACGCTTTTTGCGATCTCTTCGGCACCCGCACTCACACCCATCCAGTTCGGCGCCATCAGCAGGCCCGGCAGCGGCCCCTTATGGCTGGCATCGAACGCCAGGCGGCTCTCATAAGACTGGCCATCAATCTGATAGACCACGGAACGCACAGTGACTTGGCTCATCATTTACTCCAGTTGAGGTGCACTAGAACGAAAAAACCCGCCGAAGCGGGTTTTTCTATAAAGGTGTTAAACCGACAGTTCAACCAACAGCTTGTTCAGTCGGCGCACGTAAGCCGCCGGGTCTTTCAAGCTGTCGCCCGCGGCCAGGGCCGCCTGGTCGAAGAGGATGTGCGACAGGTCGCCAAAACGCTCTTCGCTCTGCTCGCCATCGAGTTTCTCGATCAGTGGGTGAGCCGGGTTGAATTCGAAGATAGGCTTGGAGTCCGGAACCTTCTGGCCGCTGGCTTCGAGGATCTGACGCATCTGCATGCCCAGGTCCGCTTCGCCGATGGCCAGGATTGCCGGGGAATCGGTCAGGCGGTGGGAAACCCGCACTTCGCTGACGGCTTCACCCAGGGATGCCTTGATCCGCTCAACCAGACCCTCTTTGGCCTTGGCGACTTCTTCGGCTTCTTTCTTCTCTTCTTCGGAGTCCAGGTTACCCAGGTCCAGGTCACCACGGGCCACGTCGACGAAAGACTTGCCGTCGAACTCATTGAGGTAGCTCATCAGCCACTCATCGATACGGTCGGTCAGCAGCAGCACTTCGATGCCTTTCTTGCGGAAGACTTCCAAATGCGGGCTGTTCTTGACCTGGGCGTAGGTTTCGCCGGTCAGGTAGTAGATCTTGTCCTGACCTTCCTTGGCGCGTGCCAGGTACTCGGCCAGGGACACGACCTGCTCACCACCCTCTTCATGCGTCGAAGCAAAGCGCAGCAGGCCGGCGATTTTTTCCTTGTTGGCGAAATCTTCAGCCGGACCTTCTTTCATGACCTGGCCGAAGTTTTTCCAGAAGCCCTTGTATTGCTCAGGCTCGTTCTTCGCCAGTTTTTCCAGCATGTCGAGTACGCGCTTGGTCAGCGCCGACTTCATGGAATCAATGATCGGGTCTTTCTGCAGGATTTCCCGCGACACGTTCAGCGACAAATCGTTGGAATCGACCACACCTTTGATAAAACGCAGGTACAGCGGCAGGAAGGATTCTGCCTGGTCCATCACGAACACACGCTGCACGTAGAGCTTCAGGCCTTTCGGCGCTTCACGCTGATACAGGTCGAACGGAGCGCGGGCCGGTACGTAGAGCAGCGAGCTGTATTCCAGCTTGCCTTCGACCTTGTTGTGGCTCCAGCTCAGCGGGTTCTCGTAGTCGTGACCGATGTGCTTGTAGAACTCCTGGTATTCCTCGTCCTTGATCTCGGTACGCGGACGGGTCCACAAAGCGCTGGCGCGGTTGACGGTTTCCCATTCCAGCGCCGGCGGCTCTTCGCCTTCGGCAGCGGCCTGTTCTTTCGGCAGCTCGATTGGCAAAGCGATGTGGTCGGAGTACTTCTTGATGACGTTGCGCAGGCGGTAGCCGTCAGCGAACTCATCTTCAGCGTCCTTGAGGTGCAGCACGATACGGGTGCCGCGATCAGCCTTCTCGACGGTGGCGATTTCGAATTCGCCCTCGCCTTTGGACGACCAGTGCACCCCTTCGCTCGCGGCGAGACCAGCACGGCGGCTGAATACTTCAACCTTGTCAGCCACGATGAAGGCCGAGTAGAAGCCCACGCCGAATTGGCCGATCAGGTGCGAATCTTTTTTCTGATCGCCCGACAGGTTCTTCATGAAATCGGCGGTGCCGGATTTAGCGATGGTGCCCAAATGGGTGATCGCATCTTCACGGCTCATGCCGATACCGTTGTCTTCGAGGGTGACGGTCTTGGCGTCTTTGTCGAAGCTCACGCGGATTTTCAGTTCGGCGCCACCTTCCAGCAGCTCAGGCTTGGACAGGGCTTCGAAGCGCAATTTGTCGACAGCGTCAGAGGCGTTCGAGATCAATTCGCGAAGGAAAATTTCCTTGTTGGAATACAGCGAATGGATCATGAGGTGCAGCAGTTGCTTCACCTCGGTCTGGAAGCCCAGGGTTTCCTTTTGAGTTTCCACACTCATGGTCATCAAACTCCAATTGGATGGCAGTGGCCGCACCCTTGAGGGTTGGCGGCGGGTTGTCATCAAAGTTGGGGGCTAAGACAGGGATTTCAAGGGCGCATCGATTCCTCAATTTTGAAATGTGCGCGGGCGGTGGCAATCGGTTCCGCCGGAGTACTTTGCCAGGCGGTGATCGCCACATTCGCAACCCGCCTGCCTTGGCGCCACACCTGACATTTGGCATAGGTGTCACGAAACTGGCCGGCGCGTAGGTAATCCAGGGAGAAATCGATGATTTTGGGGATGCCTGGCGCACCGGTAAACACCAAAAGGTGCAACGCCGCCGACAGTTCCATAAAACCGGCAATCACTCCGCCGTGGAGCGCCGGCAATATCGGGTTACCAATGTTGTCCTTGTTGGCCGGCATGCGAAATAGCAATTCATCCCCAAGCCGGGTGCATTCCATGCCGATCAGCTTGGCGTAAGGAACCAAGTCAAGCAGTGCCTCGTAATTACCACGCTCATGGGCCTGTTCGAGGCGGGTCTTGAATCGGTGTGCCATCACTTATCCCCTTTAATCGTGCTGCCCAATCCTTGTGTACCTTTGAGGCGCTTGCCCATACGCATGAATGTGCCCACCACATGGGCAATGGGTTGTTGCGGGTCATCCTGGTAGGCGAAGCCACGCGTAAAGATCACGTCAGTCGTCACCCGGTAGCATTGCGCAAAGCCGAACACCGACTTATGCGGCTCGGCGGGATGCATGTAGTCGACGCGCAGGTCCAGGGTCGGGCACACCTCAAATTCGGGCAGCACACACAGCGTGGCCATGCCACAGGCCGTGTCCATCAAGGAGATCAGCGCACCACCGTGAATCACGCCGGTCTGGGGGTCACCGACGATGTGTGGGCCGTAGGGCAGCGCCAGCGTCATGCCCTCCTCGCTGGCGGCATGCACGGTAATGCCCAACACCTGACAATGGCGCAGAGCCGAAACAAAGCGTGCGGCACGCTCTAACAACGGGTTTTCGGTCATTGGTTCCAGACTCTTATTAGTGTGAATCCTGCGGATAGGGTTTACCGGGGAAAGTTCCTTTGGAAAAAAGCTTTATATATCTGTGGGATAAAAGGAACTAATGCTGGCCCACCAAGCTCGAAAGGCCAGAAGATATCTTCACTAAGGAGAAACACCCCATGCGTAAGACTTTAGCTATTTCCATGATGCTGGCCGCTGCCCTCGGTCTCGCTGCCTGCGACAAGAAATCCGAAGACAAGGCCCAAGACGCTGCAGCACATTCTGAGCAAGCTCAGAAAGACATGGCGACAGCACAGGATAAAGTGAACGACGCAGCGAAAGAAAACGCTGATGCTGCCAAAGCTCAGGCTGAATCGAACGCAGCCGCCGCGAAAGAAGCAGCACCTGCCGCTCCAGCAGAACCAGCCAAGAACTAATAGTCTGGCTGTTGCTGCAAAAAGAAAGCCCGCTTACATAGCGGGCTTTACTTTATCTGCTGCTTTACCAGGGCTGAAAAGTTGAACTCACCTTGGCACCCCGAGTTAAGACGCAGCTTCTTTAGACGCTTCCAGCACCGACATATCGGTCGGTGTGTAGACCATCACCTGCAATACGTCGGAATGAAACTCCCGGCGATACAGCACCACCACTACCCCGCTGCTCATCAACATGAATAACCATGGGCTGGCAAACCACGCCAGCATGGTCATACCGAAGTAGTAAGACCGCAGGCCGAAGTTGAACTGGTTGGCGGCCATGGAAATGACCCGTGCCGCCCGCAGCGCAAACGCCTTACGCTCCTGCTCCGACACATGCCGCTCACCGATCATCGGCGCCGACCCTACCAGCACCGCCGCAAAGTTGTATTGGCGCATACACCAACTGAACGTGAAGAATGCGTAAACGAAGACCAGCGCCAGGCACAACAGCTTGATTTCCGACATACCCTGGGAAGCCTGCTGCACCATGGGGATGTCCGCCAGCAGCGAGACCGCCCGTTCGGAAGCACCCAGCACGGTGAGAATACCGGCGAGGATGATCAGGGTGCTGGAGGCGAAGAACGAGGCATTGCGCTCCAGATTGCCGATCACACTGGCGTCGGCGATACGGTTGTCGCGCAACAGCATGCGGCGCATCCAATCTTCGCGGTACAGGTGCAGCACGCTGGCCAGGCACGCAGTATCGCGGGCTTTCCAGGTGGCGTATCGGGTGTAACCGCCCCAGCACAGGACGAACCAGAGCGCGGCAAGCAGGTGGATCTGATTGGTTTCGACGAACGACATGCGGGGCCTTATACACAGTAAGAATGATGAGCACGATCTACTGTGGGAGCTGGCTTGCCTGCGATGGCGTTTTCCAGTCGATGCCAGGTCGTCTGACCCGACACTATCGCAGGCAAGCCAGCTCCCACATTGACCGGGTTCCAACTTGAAATTTTCGTAATCTGTTCGACGTTAGCCCAGATCAAAAGACACTGCGCGCGCCCCATAAAAAATGCCCCGTATCGATTGATACGAGGCATTTCGGTACAACGCAGAACCAGCGTTACGCGATGGCTTCGCTACGCTTGCCGAGCATGCGGTCAACCACTACCGCGACGACCAAGGTCATCACCGACGGCACCAGCCACGCCAGGCCTTGCTCGCTCAGCGGCAGGTGCGCCAATTGCGCAGGCATCCAATCCGCCAAGCCAGCGCCCTTGAGCGCATCGATGCAACCAAAGATGAACGACACCAACATCACCGGACCAACGATACGGCCCTGCTCCTGCCAGAAGTCTTTACAGAAGCTCAGGGCCACCAGCACGATGCACGGCGGATAGATCGCGGTCAGCACCGGGATCGAGAAAGCGATCAGCTTGGTCAGGCCCAGGTTGGAGACGAACAACGAGAACACCGCCAGGATTACCACCAGCGTCTTGTAGGACAGCGGCAGTACACGGCTGAAGTACTCGGCGCAGGCGCAGGTCAGGCCCACCGCAGTCACCAGGCACGCCAAGGAGATCAATACTGCAAGGAAGCCGCTCCCCAGGGAGCCGAAGGTGTGTTGCACGTAGGCATGCAAAACCGCAGCGCCATTGCTTGCACCAGCGGCCACTGCATGGCTGCCCGCCCCCAGTCGGAACAGGCTGATGTACACCAACGCCAGACCCACGCCGGCAATCAGCCCGGCAATGATCGCGTAGCGGGTGATCAGCTTCGGCGACTCGACACCACGAGAGCGAATAGCGTTGACGATGACAATGCCGAAGACCAGGGCGCCCAGGGTATCCATGGTCAGGTAACCATTGATGAAACCTTGGGAAAACGGTGCGGCGACATATTCAGGGGTAGCGACACCCACATCACCGGCCGGCAAGGCAAATGCTGCGATGCCCAATACCGCCAGGGCGATGATCTTCAACGGCGCCAGGAAGCGCCCTACAGTGTCCAGCAAACGGCCAGGGTACAGGGAGATGAAGAACACCAGCAGGAAGTACACCGAGCTGTAGAGGAACAGCGCCAGCGGGCTCTCCCCGGTCAGCGGTGCCAGACCCACTTCAAACGAAACGGTCGCGGTACGAGGGGTCGCGAACAGCGGCCCTACCGCCAAATACGCCGCCGCCGCCAGCAGGCCACCGGCGATCTTGCCGATTGGGCTGCTCAGTGCGTCCATACCGCCGCCGACCTTGGCCAAGGCGATCACGGTGACCACCGGCAGACCGACTGCCGTGATCAGGAAGCCCAGCGCCGCCATCCAGACATGAGGCCCGGACTGCAAACCAACGATCGGCGGGAAGATGATGTTGCCGGCGCCCACGAACAGGGCAAAAGTCATAAAGCCTAACGCCAGGATGTCCTGGCTTTTCAACACTTTCATTTGAGGAAATACCACACTACTGAATCGGAATTTAGAGAGGGCTTCCCTATGGATGAGGGAAATACTGCCGGCCCTTATGGGAGCCGACCGGTCTAGCGCGGGGCTTCCTTTTGGGATGCGCACGCATAAAGAGGCGGCTAGGGTACAGAATTAGGCTGACAAACGCACTGTTGCAGGGCGAACTGTCCGATAAGCGACATTTTAATGTCGCGTTTTCATACTTAATTGATCGTTCCCACGCTCTGCGTGGGAATGCCGCTCTGGACGCTCCGCGTCCCGCCTTGATCCTGCGTAGGTGACGCGCAGCGTCACGGGATGCATTCCCACGCAGAACGTGGGAACGATCCCCCAAAACGCACAAAGGCCACCCGAAGGTGGCCTTTGTGTTGGTAAAGCGTCAGCTAAGCGCGAGGCTTACTTGACAGCCCAACCGGTCAGCTCGGACAAAGCCTTGCCGATGTCTGCCAGCGAACGCACGGTTTTAACGCCTGCGTCTTCCAGGGCAGCAAACTTCTCGTCTGCAGTGCCTTTGCCGCCGGAGATGATTGCGCCAGCATGGCCCATGCGCTTGCCAGCAGGGGCAGTCACACCAGCGATGTAGGAAACAACCGGCTTGGTCACGTGTGCCTTGATGTAGGCAGCCGCTTCTTCTTCAGCCGAACCGCCGATCTCACCGATCATGACGATCGCTTCGGTCTTCGGGTCTTCCTGGAACAGCTTCAGGATGTCGATGAAGTTCGAGCCTGGGATCGGGTCACCACCGATGCCGACGCAAGTCGACTGACCGAAACCGGCGTCAGTAGTTTGCTTAACAGCTTCGTAGGTCAGGGTGCCGGAACGCGAAACGATACCGACTTTACCTGGCAAGTGAATGTGACCTGGCATGATGCCGATCTTGCATTCGCCTGGAGTGATCACGCCTGGGCAGTTAGGGCCGATCAGGGTAACACCCAGCTCGTCGCACTTAACTTTAGCGTCCAGCATGTCCAGGGTAGGAATGCCTTCGGTGATGCAAACGATCAGCTTGATGCCGCCGAATGCTGCTTCCAGGATGGAATCCTTGCAGAAAGGAGCTGGAACGTAGATCACGCTGGCGGTAGCGCCAGTTTGAGCAACAGCATCTTTCACAGTGTTGAACACTGGCAGGCCCAGGTGCTCGGTGCCGCCTTTGCCCGGAGTTACGCCGCCAACCATCTTGGTGCCGTATTCGATGGCTTGCTGGGTGTGGAAACTACCTTGCGAACCGGTAATACCCTGGCAGATAACTTTGGTGTCTTTATTGATCAGGACGCTCATTATTTGCCCTCCGCAGCTTTAACAACTTGTTGAGCAGCGTCGGTCAGGCTGGTAGCCGCGATGATGTTCAAACCGCTTTCTGCCAGTACTTTAGCGCCCAGTTCAGCGTTGTTACCTTCAAGGCGAACAACAACCGGGATTTTAACGCCAACTTCTTTCACTGCACCGATGATGCCTTCGGCAATCATGTCGCAACGAACGATGCCGCCGAAGATGTTGACCAGTACTGCAGCGACGTTGGAGTCGGACAGGATGATCTTGAAAGCTTCGGTTACGCGTTCTTTGGTAGCACCGCCGCCCACGTCGAGGAAGTTGGCTGGTTTGCCGCCATGCAGGTTGACGATGTCCATGGTACCCATGGCCAGGCCAGCACCGTTGACCATGCAACCGATGTTACCTTCCAAGGCTACGTAGTTCAGTTCGAACTTGGCAGCGTGCGCTTCGCGCGGATCGTCTTGCGACGGATCGTGGAAAGTCTTCAGCTTAGGCTGACGGTACATGGCGTTGGCGTCGATGTTGATCTTGGCGTCGAGGCAATGCAGATCGCCGTCAGCCTTGATCACCAGCGGGTTCACTTCCAGCAGGGCCAGATCGTGATCCTGGAACAGTTTGGCCAGACCTACGAAGATCTTGGCGAACTGGGCAACTTGCTTGCCTTCCAGGCCCAGCTGGAAAGCCAGCTCGCGACCCTGGAATGGCTGAGCGCCAACCAGTGGATCGATAGTGGCTTTCAGAATTTTTTCTGGGGTTTCGTGAGCGATCTTCTCGATGTCCACGCCACCTTCGGTGGAAGCCATGAACACGATGCGACGGCTCGAACGGTCAACGACAGCGCCCAGGTACAGCTCTTTAGCGATATCAGTGCACGATTCAACCAGGATCTTGGTGACTGGTTGGCCATTGGCATCAGTCTGGTAAGTCACCAGACGCTTGCCCAGCCACTGCTGTGCGAAGGCCTTGGCGTCTTCTTTGCTGCGAACCAGCTTAACGCCGCCCGCTTTACCGCGACCACCAGCGTGGACCTGGGCTTTGACAACCCACTCGGTACCACCGATTTTGTCGCAAGCTTCTGCTGCTGCTTCCGGGGTGTCTACTGCGTAGCCCTTGGATACTGGCAGGCCGTATTCAGCGAACAGCTGCTTACCCTGATACTCGTGAAGATTCATGCTTTTTACCGTCTTCGTTAGGTACTGCGCATTCGGCGCTGCGCTCATTATGAGTGCCGCGCCACCTGTGACTGCTGCTTGCACAACTTGCTGGGCTCAAGGCCCGTAAAGCTGCGCAAGACTGCGTCCAGCGGATATTCCGCGGTGAGTCTTGCGCACAAGGCTCACGACGGGCAACCGCCGTGGTTTCTTATTATCTCGTTTAGCGCTTCTTCTTGTTGGCGATGTGGATGGCATGGCCATTCACTGCCAACGCGGCTTCGTGCAGCGCTTCGGACAGGGTCGGATGGGAGAAGACCATCATACCGATGTCCTCGGCACTGGTGCCGAATTCCATACCGATCGCGCCCTGCTGAACCAGTTCTGCTGCGCCTGGGCCAATCACATGGACGCCCAATACACGGTCAGTCTTGGCATCAGCGATGACTTTGACAAAACCACCGGTGTCGTTAGCTGCCATGGCACGGCCAGAAGCGGCAAACGGGAAGGTGCCGACGTTAACTTCAACGCCTTCAGCTTTCAACTGCTGTTCGTTCTTGCCGACCCATGCAATTTCCGGGTGGGTATAAATAACCGATGGGATCAGGTCGTAGTTCATCTGGGTTTTGTGGCCCTTGATGCGCTCGACAACCATGATGCCTTCTTCGGAAGCCTTGTGCGCCAGCATCATGCCGCGAACCACGTCGCCGATGGCGTAGACGCCAGGAACGGTGGTAGCGCAGTGATCGTCAACATGCACGTAACCGCGCTCGTCGAGGGTCACACCACTGTCGGAAGCCAGCAGGTCGTTGGTCACTGGACGGCGACCAACGGCTACGATCAGCTTGTCGAACGTAATGGTTTGCTCGCCATTCTTGTCGGTGTAGGTCACAACGACTTCTTGGCCGTTGACCTTGGAGCCGGTAACACGGGCGCCCAGCTTGATGTCCAGACCTTGTTTGGTCAGGGTTTTCAGCGCTTCTTTGGACACCGCGGTGTCGGCAGCCAGCAGGAACGTGTCCAGGGCTTCCAGAACGGTGACTTCGGAACCCAGACGGGACCATACCGAACCCAGTTCCAGGCCGATCACGCCAGCGCCGATCACACCCAGACGCTTAGGAACAGCTTGGAATTCCAGGGCGCCGGTCGAATCAACGATCACGTTGTTGTCGACTGGAGCAGGTGGAATGTCGATTGGGCGCGAACCTGGAGCCAGGATCACGTTTTCAGCTTCGATAACTTCAACCGAACCGTCTGGCTTGGTGATTTCGATCTTCTTGCCGGCCAGCAGCTTGCCGTGGCCCTGGATCGACGTTACGCCATTGGCCTTGAACAAGGTCGCAACGCCGGAAGTCAGACCCTTAACGATGTTGGCTTTACGGCCGACCATTGCTGGCACGTCCATAGTCACGCCAGCGTGGTTAATGCCGTGGATCGCGAAACCGTCTTGGGCTTCGTGGAATTTCCAGGAGCTGTCCAGCAGCGCCTTGGAAGGAATGCAACCGACGTTCAGGCAAGTACCGCCCAGTGCCAGTTTGCCTTCCTTGTCGGTGTATTTTTCGATGCAAGCAGTCGAGAGGCCCAGTTGTGCAGCCTTGATGGCGGCAACATAGCCGCCAGGACCTGCACCAATCACTACAACGTCAAATTTCTGCGACATGAAAATAGTTCCTCTATTTAGCAGCAAGCTTTCAAGCCGCAAGCCCTGAGCCAAACTGCCTTATGGGCAGCCTGTCACAGAGCCTGCAGCTGCTTCTATCAGATATCCAGCAGCAGACGAGCCGGGTCTTCCAGCAGGTTCTTGATGGTCACCAGGAAAGTCACGGCTTCTTTACCATCGATCAGGCGGTGATCGTACGACAGCGCCAGGTACATCATCGGGCGGATCACGACTTGGCCGTTGATCGCCATAGGACGCTGCAGAATGTTGTGCATGCCCAGGATCGCAGCTTGTGGCGGGTTGACGATCGGGGTCGACATCATCGAACCGAAGGTACCACCGTTAGTAATGGTGAAGGTACCACCGGTCATCTCGTCGATGGTCAGCTTGCCGTCACGGGCTTTCTTACCGAAACCGGCGATGCCGCCTTCGATTTCAGCCAGGCTCATCAGCTCAGCGTTACGCAGAACCGGCACCACCAGGCCACGGTCGCTGGACACGGCAACGCCGACGTCTGCATAGCCGTGGTAAACGATGTCGGTGCCGTCGATGGAAGCGTTGACTGCCGGGTAGCGTTTCAGCGCTTCGGTAGCCGCTTTCACGAAGAACGACATGAAGCCCAGGCGCACGCCGTTGTGGGACTTCTCGAACAGATCCTTGTACTTCGAACGCAGAGCCATGACTTCGGTCATGTCGACTTCGTTGAAAGTAGTCAGCATCGCCATGTTCGACTGTGCTTCAACCAGGCGCTTGGCCACGGTGGCACGAACGCGAGTCATCGGTACGCGCTTCTCGGTGCGGTCGCCAGCAGCGAACACAGGCGCAGCGGCAGCCGGAGCAGCAGCCTTGGCAGGTGCGGCAGCCGGAGCGTTTTTCTTGGCTTCAACCGCAGCAACCACGTCTTCCTTGGTCACACGGCCGTCTTTGCCGGTGCCTTTGATGGAAGCCAGGTTGATGCCGTTTTCTTCGGCCAACTGACGAGCAGCCGGGGCAGCGATTGGATCTTCGCCACCAGCAGCTGGGGCGGCAGCTGGAGCAGAAGCGGCAGCCGGTGCAGCAGCGGCTGGAGCAGCGGTAGCAGCACCGCCCTCTTCGATCGAGCCCAGCACTTGGTTCGACAGGACGGTAGCGCCCTCTTCAGCAACGATCGCGCCCAGCACGCCGTCAGCCTCAGCCAACACTTCCAGAACGACTTTGTCGGTCTCGATGTCAACGATCAGGTCGTCACGCTTGACGGCCTCACCTGGTTTTTTGTGCCAGGTGGCAACGGTGCCATCGGCAACCGATTCCGGGAATGACGGGGCTTTGATTTCGATAGCCATTATCTGTGGGTCCTTAAAATTCGGTTTCAGTCAGCGCGAAGGCGTTAAACAGTGAAAGCATCTTGCAGCAGTTTTTCCTGCTGCTCGGCGTGCATCGACGCATAACCACACGCAGGTGCAGCAGAAGCATCACGACCGGCGTACTCAAGGCCCAGGGCCTTGTTGTGGTTACCGATGCTGCGACGCAGGTGATGCTGGCTGCTGTACCACGCGCCCTGGTTCATCGGTTCTTCCTGACACCACACCACATTGGTGAGGTTGGTGTAAGGCGCGATGGCCTCCATCAGGTCGTCTTCCGGGAACGGGTAAAGCTGCTCGATACGCACGATGGCGATGTCTTCGCGGCCTTCGGCACGGCGTTTTTCCAGCAAGTCGTAGTAGACCTTGCCGCTGCACAGGATCAGGCGAGTGACCTTGGCTGCGTCCAGTGTGTCGATTTCCGGAATAACGGTCTGGAACGAACCTTCGGCCAGATCTTCCAGGGTCGAGATGGCCAATTTGTGACGCAACAGCGATTTCGGAGTCAGCACTACCAGCGGCTTGCGCAGCGGGCGGATTACCTGGCGACGCAGCAAGTGGTAGATCTGGGCCGGGGTAGTCGGCACGCACACCTGGATATTGTGCTCGGCGCACAGCTGCAGGTAACGCTCCAGACGGGCCGAGGAGTGTTCCGGCCCCTGACCTTCATAACCGTGTGGCAGCAGCATGGTCAGACCGCACAGACGGCCCCACTTGTGCTCGCCGCTGGTGATGAACTGGTCGATAACCACCTGGGCACCGTTGGCGAAGTCGCCGAACTGGGCTTCCCAGATCACCAGTGCCTGAGGCGTAGTGGTCGAGTAACCATATTCGAACGCCAGTACGGCTTCCTCGGACAGGAACGAATCGTACAGGTCGAAACGTGGCTGGCCTTCGTACAGGTTTTGCAACGGGATGTAGGTACCCGCGTCTTTCTGGTTGTGCAGAACCGCGTGACGGTGCGAGAACGTACCACGGCCGATGTCCTGGCCTGTCATGCGGATCGGGTGACCTTCGAACGCCAGGGTCGCGTACGCCATGGTTTCAGCGTAACCCCAGTTGATCGGCAGGCCGCCGGCTTGCATCTTCTGACGGTCTTCGTAGATCTTCGCAACCTGGCGCTGTACGACGAAGCCATCCGGAATTTCCAGCAGCTTGGCAGACAGTTCCTGCAGGGTTTTCAGATCGAACGAGGTGTCGTGACGCGCAGTCCAGGCGTGGCCCAGGTACGGGCGCCAGTCAACGAACAGCTCTTTGTTCGGCTCTTTAACCAGGCTTTTTACTACATGCAGACCATTGTCCAATGCGTTGCGGTATTCATCGATCTTCGCCTGAACACGTGCATCGTCCACTACGCCGGCCTTGATCAGGCTTTCGGCGTACAGCTCACGGGTGGTGCGCTGCTTGGTGATTTGCTGGTACATCAACGGTTGGGTGCCACTAGGCTCATCCGCTTCGTTGTGACCGCGACGGCGGTAGCAGACCAGGTCGATGACCACGTCACGCTTGAACTGCATGCGGTAATCAATCGCCAACTGGGTCACGAACAGCACGGCTTCCGGATCATCACCATTCACATGGAGGATCGGCGCCTGGATCATCTTGGCAACGTCGGTCGCGTACTCGGTAGAGCGCGCGTCCAGCGGGTTGCTGATGGTGAAGCCCACTTGGTTGTTGATGACGATGTGAATCGTACCGCCGGTCTTGAAGCCGCGAGTCTGCGACATCTGGAACGTTTCCAGGACCACGCCTTGACCGGCAAATGCCGCGTCACCGTGGATGGAAATCGGCAGAACTTTTTCACCGGTAGAGTCGTTACGACGATCCTGACGAGCACGCACCGAACCCTCGACCACTGGAGAAACGATTTCCAGGTGGGATGGGTTGAAGGCCATGGCCAGGTGAACTTCGCCGCCGGTGGTCATCACGTTGGACGAGAAGCCCTGGTGATATTTAACGTCACCGGAACCCAGCTCGACCTTCTTCTTGCCTTCGAACTCGTCGAACAGCTCACGCGGGTTCTTGCCGAACGTGTTGACCAACACGTTCAGGCGACCACGGTGAGCCATGCCGATCACGATTTCCTTGGTACCGTAGGAACCGGAACGCTGGATCAGTTCGTCGAGCATTGGAATCAGGCTCTCGCCGCCTTCCAGACCGAAACGCTTGGTGCCCGGGTATTTGGTACCCAGGTATTTCTCGAGACCTTCGGCTGCGGTCACGCGCTCCAGCAGGTGGCTGCGCACATCGGCGGACAGCACCGGACGGCCACGCACGCCTTCCAGGCGATGCTGGAACCAGTGGCGTTGCTCGGAATCGGTGATGTGCGTGAACTCAGCGCCAATGGTGCGGCAATATGTCTGCTGCAACGCTTCGTGAATTTCGCGTAGGCTCGCTTCCTCTTTGCCGATGAACAGGTCGCCGGCACGGAAGGTCGTATCAAGATCGGCATTGGTCAAGCCGTAATGATTGATCGACAGGTCAGCAGGTGCAGGACGCTTCCAGAGCCCCAGCGGGTCAAGCTGGGCCGCCTGGTGGCCACGCATCCGGTAGGCCTGGATCAGTCGCAGCACTTCAACTTGCTTCTTCTCATGCTCACTGCTCACGCTGCCGGCGGAAACCGGTTGGGCGCGGCGCTGGTTCTTTGCCAGCAGCACAAATTGATCGCGAATTGTTGCGTGCGATACATCGGTGGCAGCGTTGCCGTCTGAAGACAACGTCTGAAATTTGGTGCGCCATTCTTCTGGCACAGCGTTAGGGTCGTGCAGGTAGAGCTCATAAAGCTCTTCCACATAGGCAGCGTTACCACCTGAAAGATAGCCGCTGTTCCACATGCGCTGCATCACGCTTTCTTGCATGCTTGGTCACCCTCGATTTGGGGACACCACCGGCGAAAACACCGAGTTTGCTTGCAAAAGGCCAAGTGCAGCGACCAAAACAAGCCACTTAGGATCACGCTGATAGTTCGGGTACCAACCCGAATGCCCCTGCTTGTCTCATTTCTTCAAAATAAGAGCTGCGGCTTTGTAAGTCGCTGCTCAAGTTAAAACTACGGCGCCGGTTGAAGCCTGCGCCGTAGCATTTACGGGCACAACGGTCCTGCTTTGCTACAACGTCAGTTACACGCCGCTTTGCAGCAACATGTTACGGATGTGACCAATGGCCTTAGTCGGGTTCAGGCCTTTAGGACATACGTTGACGCAGTTCATGATCCCGCGGCAGCGGAATACGCTGAACGGGTCATCCAGTGAAGCCAGACGCTCGGACGTCTTGGTGTCACGGCTATCTGCCAGGAAGCGGTACGCTTGCAGCAGAGCAGCTGGACCCAGGAACTTGTCCGGGTTCCACCAGAAGGACGGGCACGAAGTCGAGCAGCAAGCGCACAGGATGCACTCGTACAGACCGTCGAGCTTTTCACGCTCTTCAGGGGACTGCAGACGCTCAATGGCCGGAGCCGGCGTGTCGTTCTGCAGGAACGGCTTAACTTTCTCGTATTGCTTGTAGAAGATGCTCATATCGACGACCAGGTCACGGATAACCGGCAAACCTGGCAGAGGACGAACGATCAGCTTGTTGCCTTTCACCACGGCGGACAGCGGCGTGATGCACGCCAGGCCGTTCTTGCCGTTGATGTTCATGCCATCGGAGCCGCAAACACCTTCACGGCAAGAGCGACGATAGGAGAAACCCTCGTCCTGCTCTTTGATCAGGGCCAGCACATCCAGCACCATCAGGTCTTTACCGCCGGTATCGACCTGGAATTCCTGCATGAACGGCGCGGCGTCCTGATCAGGGTTGTAGCGATAAACACTGACTTTCAACATGGCAGCCACCCTTAGTAAGTCCGAATCTTCGGTTCAAACGTCGGAACCGTCTTCGGCGAGAAGTTCACGGCACGCTTGGTTACGCGCTTGTCACCCGGGAAGTACAGGGTGTGGCACAACCAGTTTTCGTCGTCGCGATCTTCAAAGTCTTCACGAGCGTGAGCACCACGGGACTCTTTACGAACCTCGGCAGCGATCGCAGTCGCTTCAGCCACTTCCAGCAGGTTTTGCAGTTCAAGGGCTTCGATACGAGCGGTGTTGAACGCCTGGCTCTTATCGTTGATCTTGACGTTGGCGATGCGCACGCGCAGGTCGGCCAGCTGAGCAATACCCTTCTGCATGTATTCGCCGGTACGGAATACACCGAAGTAGTTCTGCATGCAGTTTTGCAGCTCACGACGCAGGGTAGCCACGTCTTCACCATCGGTACGCTCGTTCAGGGCGTTCAGACGCGCCAGGGCGGCTTCGATGTTGGCATCGGTCGCTTCATCGTATTCGATGCCGTCGGTCAGTGCCTTTTCCAGGTGCAGGCCGGCAGCGCGGCCGAATACCACCAGGTCGAGCAGCGAGTTGCCGCCCAGACGGTTGGCACCGTGTACCGATACGCAAGCCACTTCGCCTACTGCGAACAGACCATGAATGATCTCGTCCACGCCTTCGGCGTTCTGGGTGATCGCCTGGCCATGAATGTTGGTCGGCACGCCGCCCATCATATAGTGGCAAGTCGGAACAACCGGAACCGGAGCAACCACCGGATCAACGTGTGCAAAGGTCTTGGACAGCTCGCAGATACCCGGCAGGCGGCTGTGCAGCACTTCCTCACCCAGGTGATCAAGCTTGAGCAGTACGTGGTCGCCGTTCGGACCACAGCCGTTACCGGCGATGATTTCTTTAACCATCGAACGAGCAACAACGTCACGACCCGCCAGGTCTTTCGCGTTCGGAGCATAACGCTCCATGAAACGCTCGCCGTGCTTGTTGATCAGGTAACCACCTTCACCACGGCAACCTTCGGTAACCAGCACACCGGCACCGGCGATACCGGTCGGGTGGAACTGCCACATTTCAATGTCTTGTACCGGCACGCCAGCACGCAGTGCCATGCCGACGCCGTCACCGGTGTTGATCAGGGCATTGGTGGTCGAAGCGTAGATACGGCCTGCACCGCCAGTCGCCAGAACGGTTGCCTTGGCGCGGATGTAGGTGGTTTCACCGGTTTCGATGCAGATGGCGATCACACCGACGAATTCGCCTTGTGCGTTCTTCACCAGATCGACAGCGTAGTACTCGTTAAGGAAAACGGTACCGGCTTTCAGGTTGCCCTGATAAAGGGTGTGCAGCAGCGCGTGACCGGTACGGTCGGACGCAGCGCAAGTACGGGCAGCCTGCCCGCCTTTACCGTAATCCTTCGACTGACCGCCGAATGGACGCTGGTAGATACGACCTTGTTCGGTACGCGAGAACGGCATACCCATGTGGTCCAGCTCGTAGACCGCAGCCGGGCCTTCCTGACACATGTATTCGATAGCGTCCTGGTCACCGATGTAGTCGGAACCCTTGACGGTATCGTACATGTGCCAGCGCCAGTCATCGTTCGGGTCGGCGGACGCGATGGCGCAGGTGATGCCGCCCTGGGCCGATACGGTGTGGGAACGCGTCGGGAACACCTTGGTGATCACGGCAGTCTTGTGACCACCCTGGGCCAGCTGCAGCGCTGCGCGCATGCCAGCACCGCCGCCGCCAATGATGATGGCGTCGAAGGAAATAGTTGGAATGTTAGCCATGAATCAGATACCCCAAAGAATCTGCACACCCCAGACGAAGTAAGCGAACATCGCAACGCCGCATACTGCCTGGAAGAGGAAACGGACTGCGGTCGCGGACTTGCCCAGCGCCATCGGCGTCAGGTAGTCGGTCGCGATGGTCCACATGCCGACCCAGGCGTGAGCGCCCAGAGCTACAAGTGCCAGCAGACTGAAGATTCGCATCGCATTGTGGGCAAACAGGCCGTGCCATTGCTCATAGCCGATGCCCGGGTTTGCGACGAGGTATCCGATCAGGAAAATGAAATAAGCCGCGAGAACGACCGCAGACACACGCTGCGCCATCCAGTCATAGAGGCCCGAACGCGAAAGGTTCGTAACGCTGGTTACCATATCCAAACTCCTGCCAGAACGATCAGCACCACGGAAATGGCGATGATGATTTTCGAGCCCAGTCGGCCGCCTTCCAGCGTTTCACCGATGCCCATATCCATGATCAAGTGGCGCACGCCGGCTACCAGGTGATACAGAAGAGCGGACAGGAGGCCCCATGCTACGAACTTGGCCAGAGGACTGGTCAAGCATGCCTTCACCTCGGCATAACCTTCCTCGGAACCCAGGGATTTGCTCAATGCATAAAGCATGATGCCCAGGCCCAGGAACAGGATGATGCCGGAAACACGGTGCAGGAACGACGTAACGCCGGTGATGGGGAGTTTGATGGTCCTTAGGTCTAGGTTTACAGGTCGTTGGCTATTCACGGCTTTTTTTCACACTGAAGAGCCCCTAACAATCAGGGCAAAGTTGTTGGGGAGTGCACTGGTCAGGTAAGCACCACCCAGGGAGTGCGACCCCCAATGAAAGCAAGCCCAAAAGCCCTTGGCGGTCGGTGGCCGAGTATAGACAGTTAGGTTACTAATGACAACGCGCGCTCCTCACCCTAATAGCTGATTGCGCTGGCGGGATAAAAGGCGTAAATGGCAGTCAATTTCGAGGAAAAAGTACGGTTAAAGCCTTCTGGAGCAAGACTTTAGGCAAATTGACATCTGAATTTATCTCACTATAGTGGTGCGGGCCCTGCGTGGGGGGTCTGTCTGATGATTTGAAGCATAAATAGGAGGCCACATGGCTGACAAAAAAGCGCAGTTGATCATCGAGGGCGCAGCCCCCGTCGAGCTGCCCATTTTAACCGGCACCGTTGGTCCCGATGTTATCGACGTACGGGGCCTGACGGCCACGGGCCGTTTCACATTCGACCCAGGCTTCATGTCGACCGCCTCTTGCGAGTCGAAGATCACCTATATCGATGGCGACAATGGCATTTTGCTGCACCGGGGCTACCCGATCGAGCAACTGGCTGAACAGTCGGACTACCTGGAAACCTGCTACCTGCTGCTAAATGGCGAATTGCCAACAGCCGAGCAAAAAGCCCAGTTCGTCAGCACCGTGAAGAACCACACCATGGTTCACGAGCAGTTGAAGACCTTCTTCAACGGCTTCCGTCGCGACGCCCACCCGATGGCCGTCATGTGCGGCGTGGTTGGCGCCCTGTCTGCCTTCTATCACGACTCCCTGGACATCAATAACCCGCAGCATCGCGAAATTTCCGCGATCCGCCTGGTTGCCAAGATGCCGACCCTGGCAGCAATGGTTTACAAGTACTCCATGGGCCAACCCATGATGTACCCGCGCAACGACCTGACGTACGCGGAAAACTTCCTGCACATGATGTTCAACACGCCGTGCGAGATCAAACCGATCAGCCCGGTGCTGGCCAAGGCGATGGACAAGATCTTCATCCTCCACGCCGACCACGAGCAAAACGCTTCGACCTCTACCGTACGCCTGGCAGGCTCTTCGGGCGCCAACCCGTTCGCCTGTATCGCCGCCGGTATCGCCGCACTGTGGGGCCCTGCCCACGGCGGTGCGAACGAAGCCGTATTGACCATGCTGGATGAAATTGGTGATGTGTCGAACATCGACAAATTCATCGCCAAGGCCAAAGACAAGAACGATCCGTTCAAGTTGATGGGCTTCGGTCACCGGGTCTACAAGAACCGCGACCCGCGCGCCACTGTGATGAAGAAGACCTGCGACGAAGTGTTGAAGGAACTGGGCATCAAGAACGATCCGCAACTCGAACTGGCCATGCGCCTGGAAGAGATCGCCCTGACCGACCCGTACTTCATCGAGCGCTCGTTGTACCCGAACGTCGACTTCTACTCGGGGATCATCCTCAAGGCGATCGGCATTCCAACCAGCATGTTCACCGTGATCTTCGCCCTGGCGCGGACCGTGGGCTGGATCTCCCACTGGAAAGAAATGCTCTCCAGCCCGTACAAGATTGGCCGCCCGCGCCAGCTGTACACTGGCTACGAGTCGCGTGATATCACCAAACTGGAAGATCGCAAGTAAGCATCTAACGCTTTGGTAATAAAAAACGGCCTCCTTGCACAAGGAGGCCGTTTTTATTTGTGCAGGATTTGAGAAACAGTGATCGTTCCCACGCCCCGCGCGGGAATGCCACGCCGGACGCTCCGCGTCCCGCCAACAACGCCAGTCTCAAGCCCTGCGCAATGTGACGCAGAGCATCACAGGACGCGTTACTACGCAGTACGCGGGAACGATCAAGTAGAGGTGGTTTTTATTGGTGCAGGAACAGAGAAACAGTTTTGTGAAATCCGTTACCAATAAAAGCAAAAAATGCCCCGATCTTGCGACCGGGGCATTTTTTTTGTAACGGTTAAAACTGTTAGTGGTTAACCGCCCCACTCGCCCCCAGACCTGTCTGCGAACGCACAAACTGCGGGAAGTACAGCGCACGCTCTTTCTCTGCCGCCGCCGACTTGTCGGTGATGGAGAAGAACCAGATACCGACGAACGCAATGATCATCGAGAACAGCGCTGGGTATTCATACGGGAAGATGGCTTTTTCATGGTGCAGGATCGAGACCCAGATGGTCGGGCCAAGGATCATCAGGCCAACGGCACTGATCAAGCCCAGCCAGCCGCCAATCATCGCGCCACGGGTGGTGAGGTTTTTCCAGTACATGGAAAGCAGCAGCACCGGGAAGTTACAGCTGGCCGCAATGGAGAACGCCAGGCCGACCATGAACGCAATGTTCTGGCTTTCGAACAGAATACCCAGGCCAATTGCGAGCACGCCCAAAGCAACGGTGGTGATCTTCGACACGCGAATCTCATCCTTTTCGTTAGCTTTGCCTTTCTTGATCACGCTGGCGTACAAGTCATGGGACACCGCCGAAGCACCGGCCAGAGTCAGGCCGGCAACCACCGCAAGGATGGTGGCAAACGCCACAGCCGAGATGAAGCCCAGGAAGACACTGCCGCCCACCGCGTTGGCCAGGTGCACCGCCGCCATGTTGTTGCCGCCCAGCAAGGCGCCTGCCGCATCCTTGAACGCCGGGTTGGTGCTGACCAGCAGGATCGCGCCGAAGCCGATGATAAAAGTCAGGATGTAGAAGTAGCCGATGAAGCCTGTGGCATACAGCACGCTCTTACGCGCTTCCTTGGCATCGCTCACAGTGAAGAAGCGCATCAGGATGTGCGGCAGGCCAGCAGTACCAAACATCAGCGCAAGCCCCAAGGAGAATGCGGAGATCGGGTCTTTCACCAGGCCGCCGGGGCTCATGATCGCTTCACCTTTAGGGTGAACCTTGATCGCCTCGGAAAACAGCGTATTGAAGTCGAAGTTGACGTGCTTCATCACCATCAGCGCCATGAACGAGGCACCTGACAGCAGCAATACCGCCTTGATGATCTGCACCCACGTGGTCGCCAGCATGCCGCCGAACAGCACGTACAAGCACATTAGGATCCCGACCAGGATCACCGCCACATGGTAATCCAGGCCGAACAACAGCTGGATCAGCTTGCCCGCGCCCACCATCTGCGCAATCAGGTAGAACGCCACCACCACCAGCGAGCCACAGGCCGACAGGCTGCGGATCTGGGTTTGCCCGAGACGGTAGGACGCCACGTCGGCAAAGGTGTACTTGCCCAGGTTACGCAGGCGCTCGGCGATCAGGAACAGAATGATCGGCCAGCCCACCAGGAAGCCGATCGAGTAGATCAAGCCGTCGTAGCCGGAAGTGAACACCAGCGCGGAAATACCCAGAAAGGACGCCGCCGACATGTAGTCGCCGGCAATCGCGAGACCATTCTGGAAACCCGTGATCTTGCCGCCGGCCGCATAGTAGTCAGCCGCCGACTTGTTGCGCTTGGATGCCCAGTAGGTGATGCACAGGGTGGCACCGACAAACACGACAAACATCACGATGGCCGAGATGTTCAGCGGTTGTTTATGCACTTCACCGGTCAATGCATCCGCCGCCCAAACGGCCGGAGCAAACAGCGAAGCGCCGAATACAGCCAATAGACGCCGGATCATTGCGCAGCCTCCTTGAGAATCGCATTGTTCAGGTCGTCAAATTCGCCATTGGCCCGACGCACATAGATAGCGGTCAGGATGAAGGCCGACACAATCAGCCCGACGCCCAGGGGAATGCCCCAGGTAATCGAAGAGCCAGGACTGATCTTGGCCCCCAGTATTTGTGGCCCGTAGGCAATCAACAGGATGAAAGCGGAGTAAAGCCCAAGCATGATCGCCGAGAGAATCCAGGCGAACCTTTCCCTTTTTCTCACCAGCTCCTTGAAGCGCGGGCTGTTTTGAATCGAGAGGTAAATGCTGTCGTTCATTGTTTTTATCCTCGCAGCACAGCTTTTTTATTATTGGAACGTATCCACTGTATGCGGCTGCACAAAGGGTTCCAGACGACCTTAGTATTAGAACGACATGAGGATTGTTGCCAACTTTGAACTGACAAAATTGACAGTCTTTGGCCCATAAACGACAAAACCCGCCTGACGAAAACGCCAGGCGGGCTTGCAAGGTGCTATCTAAAGGCTTCGGGGGGTTACTTAGCAGTCCACTGCGCAACACGCTCTGGGTGCTTGGCGACCCAATCCTTGGCCGCCGCTTCAGGCTTGGCGCCCTCTTGAATCGCGAGCATGACTTCGCCGATTTCGTCCTTGGAGGCCCACTGGAATTTCTTCAGGAAGGCTGCGACTTCCGGCGCCTTCTTCTCCAGGCCCTTGCTGCCGATGCTGTTGACGGTTTCAGCAGCACCATAAATCCCTTTTGGGTCGTCCAGGAAACGCAGTTTCCATTTGGCGAACATCCAGTGCGGCACCCAACCGGTGACTGCAATGGATTCCTGCTTGTCTTCGGCACGGGTCAGCTCGGCGATCATCGCCGCGCCCGAGCTGGCTTGCAGTTTGTAGTCCAGACCATAAGCCTTGATAGCCTCATCGGTCTTGAGCATCACGCCCGAACCGGCGTCGATGCCAACGATCTTGTTCTTGAAGGTGGTATCAGTCTTGAGGTCTTCGATGGACTTGGCCTTGACGTACTCCGGCACGATCAGACCGATCTTCGCATCCTTGAAGTTGGGGCCGTAGTCGACCACCTTGTCTTTGTTCTTGGCCCAGTATTCACCATGGGTCACGGGAAGCCAGGCGGAAAGCATGGCGTCGAGCTTGCCGGTAGCCACGCCCTGCCACATGATCCCGGTGGCGACCGCTTGCAGTTTCACGTCATAACCGAGCTTTGCCTTGATCACCTCTGCCGCCACATGGGTGGTGGCAACGCTGTCGGACCAGCCATCTACATAGCCGATGCTCAGGGTTTTGCTGTCGGCGCTGGCCAATGTGGAGCTCATCGCAACTACCAGAGTGGCAGCTGCGCCCAAGAGTCGTCGCATCTTCATCGTACTTCCCCGAAAGTGCTGCGCCCGACGGATGCCGAGCGACGTCAACCTAGTTGTTATGTTGGTGCGCCGCGCCCCTTTCACGCGCATCGATCCGGCGGCTACGACATCAGTGGAGTGCTGACGCTTTGATCATCAACCTGCCGGGGCTTGGAACCTGCTCTGACTGCGACCTCAGGTAAGCAAGAAACGACATCACATCGCCAGCAGGACGATTTGTAGGATATGGCGTCAAAATCCCGCCCGAACTTTGCATGTCAAAATTATGCAACCCCACTGGGACGGGACAAATCCGGGTAAGATGCGCGCCTTTGCTCCCCCAGATAAGCCGACCATGCCCGCGAATGCCCGCTTCCCTGCCCTGCCCTATTTTTTCGCCCTGATCCTCGGTCTGTTGGTCCTCGCCGGCTATTGGTATGGCCTCGGCCGGCCGGTGGTATTGCCCGACGTCGCCAGCGCCAGCCACAAGATGCAATGCGCGTCCTACACGCCGTTCGACAAAGACCAATCGCCCTTCGACCAGCCGTTCAAGCTGCGCCCCGAGCGCATGGACGCCGACCTGGCCCTGCTGGCCACCCGCTTTGAATGCATCCGCACGTACTCCATGACTGGCCTGGAAGCCTTGCCGGATCTGGCGCGCAAGCATGGGTTGAAGTTGATGATCGGCGCCTGGGTCAGCAGCGATCCGATATCGACCGAAAAAGAAGTCGACCAGTTGATCGCCTCCGCCAACGCCAACCCCGATGTCGTGACCTCAGTGATCGTCGGCAACGAAGCGCTGCTGCGCAAGGAAGTCACCGCCAAGCAACTGGTGACGCTGATCCATAAAGTCAAAAGCCATATCAAGCAGCCAGTCACCTATGCCGACGTCTGGGAGTTCTGGCTGCAACACCCGGAAATCGCCCCAGCGGTGGACTTCCTGACCATTCACCTGCTGCCGTACTGGGAAGATGACCCATCGGGCATCGATCAGGCGCTCAAGCATGTGGGTGATGTACGCCAGGCCTTCGGCGACAAGTTCGCCCCCAAAGACGTGCTGATCGGTGAGACCGGCTGGCCCAGCGAGGGTCGCCAGCGGGAAACCGCAGTGCCAAGTCGGGTTAACGAAGCCAAGTTCATGCGCGGTTTTGTGGCCATGGCCGAGGCCAATGGCTGGCACTACAACCTGATCGAAGCCTTTGACCAGCCATGGAAGCGCGCCAGCGAAGGCGCAGTCGGCGGTTATTGGGGACTGTTCGATGCGGATCGCCAGGACAAAGGCATCCTTGCCGGGCCGGTGACCAATGTGCCGTACTGGCCACTGTGGCTGGGCGTAGGTGGGATTATCCTATTGGGTACGCTGGCCCTCGGTGGACGCGTTCGCAGTACCCGCTCTGCGATCTTGCTGCCGCTGCTCGGCGCCGTCGCCGCCTGTTCCATCGGCACATGGGCTGAACTGACCCGCGTCACCGCGCGTTTTAATGATGAGTGGGTGTGGGCAGGATTACTGGTCGCGCTGAACCTGCTGGTACTGGCCCATGCCGCCTTGGCCCTTAGCGCCCGGGAAGGCTGGCGCGAGCGGGCATTCAACTGGCTGGAACAGCGCGCGGGTTGGCTGGTGGCGATCGCCGGGTTTGCAGGTGCCGTGATGATGTTGGCGCTGGTGTTTGACCCCCGTTATCGCAGCTTCCCGAGTGCGGCACTGGTATTGCCGGCGCTGGTGTACCTGGTGCGTCCGGTGACAAGCCCACGTAGGGAGATCGCCTTGTTAGCCTTCATCATCGGCGCCGGCATTGCGCCGCAACTGTACCGCGAAGGCCTAATGAACCAGCAGGCGTGGGGTTGGGCGGTGGTCAGCGTGCTTATGGTTGTGGCTTTGTGGCGTTGCTTAAGAGTGCGCAAGGCCTGAAATCGCTATCGCAGGCAGGCCTGCTCCCACAATTGATTGGGTTCACACATCGCCATCTGTGAACACGGTCAATGTGGGAGCGGGCTTGAACTGCGATGAAGCCCTGTCAGGCGGCTCTTGGCTTCCTGACCAATCGCAACCCCGCAATCACCACCGCAAACACCGCAAACGTGGTGTTGTACAACGCCAACGCCGGTAACCCGAACATCAGCCCCAGCACCGCCAACCCCCACCCTGCACGGCCGGGTACAAAAAACGCCAGCACCGACGTGACCAACGCCGCCCACCCCAACACCTTGAAGTGAATCATCAACCCCAGGTTCGAACGCAGTTGGCATTCCCAGCGACTGGCCTCATCAACGCAGATACCCACCCACTGGCCATCCTCCATAAAGCCGTAACGTGCGCCATAACTGGCGGCCAACCATAACGGCAGGGCAATAAGCAGCAGGATCAGCGGCAAACGACGAGACATGTGGCACTCCGATAGGCAAAAACGGCGCTCAGCTTAATGTCCTGGCGGCCGTTAGCAAGACGCATACACACAATTAGCGTTCCTCAAAGCGTGGCAAAGTGTATCGTCTGGCGACTATTACCCCAATTCCAGCGTTTTTTTTCCGACTTTTCGTGCCGAGTAGTGGCACTTCGGCGACAACGCGGTGGTCATAGCCTGCGAACTTCATTTTGTACGCTTCCTCTTAGGGATTAAGTCATGCTCCGTTCCTTGCGCTGTGCCGCCCTGCTGGGCAGCCTTTTTCTGAGTGCGTCAGCACTGGCCGTCGATATCGACCAAGCCAGCTATGGCTACCCTTTGACCAACCCGTTTGAAGCGACTATCGCTACCACACCGCCTGACCTTCGTCCCAAGTTGCCGACCGACGACGAGATCAACCAGTCCGACTACACCCTGACGATGCGTCCCGAGCGTGAGTTCAGCCTGCCGGATAACTTCTGGGCGGTTAAAAAGCTCACCTATCGCATCGCCAAACAAGATCACGCTGCGCCGCTGATTTTCCTGATCTCCGGCACCGGCGCGCGGTATGACAGCAGCATCAACGAATACCTGAAAAAACTGTATTACCAGGCTGGCTACCATGTCGTGCAACTGTCGTCGCCGACCAGCTTCGACTTCATCAGCGCCGCCTCGCGCTTCGCCACCCCAGGTATCACCCAAGAAGACGCCGAGGACATGTACCGCGTGATGCAAGCAGTGCGCGCGCAGAATGCCTCGCTGCCGGTCACCGATTTCTACCTCACCGGCTACAGCCTGGGCGGTCTGGATGCAGCGTTTGTCAGCAAGCTGGACGAGACCCGTCGCAGCTTCAACTTCAAGAAAGTGCTGCTGCTCAACCCGCCGGTCAACCTCTACACCTCGATCACCAACCTCGACAAGCTGGTACAGACCGAAGTAAAGGGCATCAACAACACCACCACGTTCTATGAGCTGGTGTTGAACAAACTGACCCGCTACTTCCAGCAAAAGGGCTACATCGACCTCAACGACGCCCTGCTGTACGACTTCCAGAACTCCAAGCAACACCTGACCAACGAACAGATGGCCATGCTGATCGGTACCTCGTTCCGCTTCTCGGCGGCCGATATTGCCTTCACCTCGGACCTGATCAACCGCCGCGGCCTGATTATCCCGCCCAAGTACCCGATCACCGAAGGCACCAGCCTCACGCCGTTCCTCAAGCGTGCGCTGCAGTGCGACTTCGATTGCTACCTCACCGAACAAGTGATTCCGATGTGGCGCGCGCGTACCGACGGCGGAAGCCTGCTGCAACTGATCGACCAGGTCAGCCTGTACGCCCTCAAGGACTATCTGCACGACAGCCCGAAAATCGCCGTCATGCACAACGCCGACGACTTGATCCTTGGTCCTGGAGACTTGGGTTTCCTGCGTAAAACCTTCGGCGATCGCTTGACTGTCTACCCGCTGGGCGGCCACTGCGGCAACCTCAATTACCGCGTCAACGCCGACGCCATGCTGGAGTTCTTCCGTGGCTAAATATCTTCTGCTGCTCGCCGCCTTGATGTGCACAGGCGTGGCCAATGCCGACAACAGCAAGGCCCACGAACCCACTGTGGTCGACGCCGATGGTTTCAAAGAACCGCTGACCAAACTCAAATTCAACCCAGGCCTGGATCAGCGTGAGTTCGAACGTTCGTCGTTAACCGCCCTCAACGTCTACGACCCGCTGGAATCGTGGAACCGCCGCGTGTACCACTTCAACTACCGCTTCGACCAGTGGGTGTTCCTGCCGGTGGTCGACGGTTACCGCTATGTCACGCCGAGATTCCTGCGTACCGGCGTGAGCAACTTCTTCAACAACCTGGGTGACGTGCCCAACCTGTTGAACAGCCTGTTGCAACTCAAGGGTCACCGCTCGCTGGAAACCACCGGCCGCCTGCTGCTCAACACCACTATCGGCATCGCCGGCCTGTGGGACCCGGCCACCGCCATGGGCCTGCCACGCCAGGTCGAAGACTTCGGCCAGACCCTGGGTTTCTACGGCGTACCCGGTGGCGCGTACCTGGTGCTGCCGATCTTCGGCCCGTCGAACCTGCGCGACACCACCGGCCTGATCGTCGACTACGGCGCCGAAACAGAGATCAACTTCCTAAACGTGTCCAAGGTCAGCGAAAACCACCCGGAAATCTGGGCCCTGCGCGCGGTAGACAAGCGCTACCAGACCAGCTTCCGCTACGGTCAGATGAACTCCCCGTTCGAGTATGAAAAGGTGCGTTACATCTATACCGAATCGCGCAAGTTGCAGATCGCCGAGTAAGTCTCTATCGGGCCTGTCGACCACGACAGGCCCTCTTCACAGCGCCGCTTCAAGCAACCACTCGTCGACTCTCGCAGGCCTCTGCCGACATCCCTTCCCCATCACCGCACTTCAGCAACTCGAACTCCACCGCCAAAACCTGTTCAGCAGTCATCACTTAGCTATTATTCAATGTTCATGACCTGCGGCCGTCAAAAAACCACTTTATTGCTAACTTCCAAACGCTATAACTGCGCTTGCCATGCAAGCGAATCAGTTGAGTTTGTTTATTGCCAACCCCCACCATTGAATCTATAACTCCCCTACCTCTTTTTAGAGGGCCAACCTCGACACACCGAGGCATTTCAACGCTTAGTTCAGATGGCTAAGCACGTTACTCCCATGATTAACAATCGCGACTGTACGGACGACCGTCCGTGATCACACTCGACCGAATAGTTAATCGCTGCTTTTTTCATAAGGAAATGACAAGATGAAAACACTTACTGCAATGCCCGCCCACGTCAAAGATGTCCGCTTATTCTCCGAACAGCTAAAGGAAGCCAATAGCTTTTTTGGAGACCCTGCACTCAAGGACGTTAAACTTAAAGATGACCCGTATGCCGACAAGGATGGACTCATTGAGTTTATTATCGGTAACGAATTAGTCGACGATCCTGAAGTGATGAAAAAAATAGGCGAACTGAAACAATACTTGATCAAAATGACCTCCGTCGTCACCAACTATGTACAGCGCAAAGCCGAAGCCGAGGGCGAGAAATACAAGACCGATGTGGAGCTCTGGAGCCTTGCGCTGTCAAAGCTTCCGCTGATGGGGCCGAGCAAAATTGATGAGCAATCGTACTCGCGACATATTCGCGGGGTCAGCATCGCCACTGACTTTGTGAACTTCATACTGGACATCGTCGTCTCGCAAGGCAGCAGCGCCCTGAACAGCTTTCAAAAGTTCATGGCTAAGCAGGGGGACGCCCTACGCTTCGGCGTTGAAAACAACAAAGACTTCTACAAGACCATTACCGTGGGTGTTTCCATCGAGGTCATCAAGATTGGCAAGACCATTATGTACATCCCAAAAATCAAACAGTACCGGGTAAATTTCGATAGAAGCAACTCGAAATTTTCATCCGCCTGCGCCAGCGCAGAATTTGTCGATATCAACTTCGCCTATAAATACGGCGCCAATGTATTCGACTATGAAGCTTTGAATGACCCTATCGTCAAGAAAGACTTTGATGAATTTCTGCGCAAGCAGCAACAATCACAAATTGAAGACGCAAGCACCTTCTTCGGTGCTAACTTCCCCGTGAACAAAGCAACCCCCGCTGCCGCAACCAAAGCGGGTTAATTATATAAACCCATCATATTTCCCGCTCCAATACCGTAGCGGCCAATGAAGGCAAACACCTTCATTGGCCGCTTTATTATCCGCATACGGCACGGGCACTCAGTGCTGTATGACCTGCCACCCGCCCCCCAAACTCTGAATCAGCGCCACACTCCCCTGACTCAACTGCCCCTGCGTATCGCGCAAATTCTGCTCCGCCTGCAAAAGCACAAGCTGCTGAGTCAACACCGCCTCCTGGCTAACAGTGCCCGCTCGCAACTGCGCCTCCTGGCTGCCGAACAGTTGCTGGTTACGCTGGTAAATCTGCTGGAAGGCATCGGCCTGGGTTTGCAGGTGATTGATCGCCGAGAGGTTGTCTTCGACGTTTTGCAACGCGCTGAGCACCGTGCCGCGATAGGTGGCGGCGATCTGGTCGTAGCTGGCCTCGGCCTGCTTGACTGCCGCTTCACGGGCACCGCCATCGAACAGCGTTTCCGCCAATGCCGGGCCCAGGGTCCAGATGCGGTTGGGCAAGGAGAACAAACCGCCCAAGGCACTGCCGCGATAGCCTACCTCGGCAGTGAGGTCCAGAGAGGGAAAGAACGCCGCCTCGGCGACACCGATTTTGGCGTTGGCGGCTGCTGCCGAACGTTCGGCCGCCACCACATCCGGACGGCGCTGCAACAAGGTCGACGGCAAGGTCAACGGCGGCCGAGGCACTATGAAGGTGAAGTCATTTCGCGGCGCCACGCTGAACTCGCTGGGCGCCATGCCCACCAGCACTGCCAAGGCATGCTCATATTGTTCGCGGTCACGCAGCGAGGTCTGTAAATCGGCGATGGAGGTGGTGAGTTGGTCCTGGGCCACCAGCAACTGGTCGTTGGTGGCCACGCCCTGGGTGAACTGGGCCTGGATCATCTCCAGCAATTGCTGGTTGATGGTCTGTTGCTGTTGCAGCAGACGCACGTCGATGTCCATCTGGCGCAGCGCCAGGTAGTTACTGGCCACGCTGGAACTGATGGACAACCGCACCCCGGCCAGCAACGCATCGGATTGCTGGGCCGTGGCCTGGCTCGACTCGATCCCTCGGCGCACCTGGCCCCACAGGTCCGGCTCCCAACTGGCGGTCAGGGTCGCGCTGACACTGTTTTGCACGCCGCCCGTGGTCGCGCTCGACGTGGTACTGGAGCTGCTGCCACTCGACCCGCGTGAACCCGACAGCCCAACCCCCACCGTCGGCCACAACCCGGCCCGGCTCGACGCAACCTGCGCCTGGGACAACCGATACGCCGCCTCTGCGGCAATGATCGACTGGTTGGCCTTGGCCGAGCGCGCCACCAGATCGTTCAGCACCGGGTCCTGATAAGCCAGCCACCACTGGCTGTCCATCGCTCCCTGGGGATTGGATGCCGCGCGCTGCCACTGCGCGCCTTCCTTGAACGATTGCGGCAATGGCATGGCAGGTTTCTGGTAGTCCGGCCCGACCATACAACCGCCAAGCACCAGGCTGATCAACAGCACGCTGTCTCTGAGTTTCATGACCTTGCTTCCTTGTGCCGCCCCAGGCGTTGGGACGCCCGGTCGAGCCAGAGGTAAATCACCGGGGTGGTGTAGAGCGTCAGCACCTGGCTGAGCAACAGCCCACCAATAATCGAAATCCCCAAGGGCCGACGCAGTTCCGAGCCGTAGCCAGTGCCCAGCACCAGCGGCAACGCACCGAGAATTGCCGCCAGGGTGGTCATCATGATCGGCCGGAAGCGGATCAGGCACGCCCGGCGAATCGCTTCCTTGGCCGTGAGACCGAACTCACGCCGCTCGGTAATCGCGAAGTCGATCATCATGATCGCGTTCTTCTTCACGATGCCGATCAACAGAATCACCCCCACCAGCGCAATGATCGACAGCTCCGTGCCGGTCAGCAGCAAGGCGATCAAGGCGCCGACGCCCGCCGAGGGCAAGGTTGAAAGGATGGTCAGCGGGTGCATCAGGTTTTCGTAGAGAATGCCCAGCACGATGTACACCGAGAGCAGCGCGGCGACAATCAGCAGCGGCTCGCTGGCCACCGAGGACTGGAACACCTGGGCCGTACCGGCAAACTGGCCGGTGATGCTGGCCGGCATGCGTAGTTGTTTCACCGCGTCATCCACCAATGCGGTGGCCTGGCCGATTGAGGTGCCGGGGGCCAGATTGAACGAGACGGTCACCGCGGGGAACGTGCCTTGGTGGCTGATGGAGATTGCAGTGCGTGCCACCGAGTTATTCGCCAGCGCAGACAGCGGCACCAACGTCGCCGAGCTGGCCAGGTTCGGCGAGGCCGTGGTGCCCTTGGTCGACACCGCCTCGCTGCCCGTCGGCACATAAATACCCTTGAGCGCGGAGGGATCGCTCCAGTATTCGGGGGCAATTTCCATCACCACGTGGTACTGGTTGGCGGCACGGTAAAGGGTCGAGACCTGGCGTTGGCCGAACGCGTCGTAGAGCGTCTGGTCCACCGCCGACATGCCCACGCCGAGCCGCGCCGCCGTGTCGCGATTGATGTTCACATTGGCCAGCAGGCTATTGTCCTGCTGGTCGGTGTTGAGGTCGGTCAGCTGCGGCAGTTTGCGCAACACGTCCACCACCTTGGGCACCCATTCATCCAGGGACGCCTGGTCATCCGCGGTCAGGGTGTATTGGTACTGCGCGCCACTTTGCCGACCGCCCACGGTGATGTCCTGGGCTGCCTGCAAAAACAGCTTGGTCCCAGGCAAGTCGCCCAGGGTGTGGCGAATCTGGCCGATCACATCGGTGGCGCTGTCCTTGCGCTGATCGATGGGTTTGAGCAGCACGAACAGCTGTGCACTGTTGACCGCCCCGCCACCACCGCCCCCACCGCCGACAAACCCCGCAGCGGTTTCCACATTGGGGTTTTGCATCACCTTGTGGTTGATCTCGGTGAAGTCCTTTTGCATTGCCCCGTAAGAAATACTCTGCGCGGCGATAATGCTGCCCTGCAGGCGCCCGGTGTCTTCCTGGGGAAAAAAGCCCTTGGGCACCAGCACGTACAGCACGCCCGCGAGCACGATCACCAGCACCGTCACGAGGCCCATCAGGATCGAGTGATCGATCACCCAGCCCAAGGTTCGGTCATAAAACCGGTGAAACCGTGAGTCAGGGTGTTCGTTGCCCTCACGAATTTCCTTGGGCGCACGTAACAGCACACTGGCGAGCATCGGCGTGACCGTCAGCGAGATCAGCATCGAAATCACGATGGCCACCGACAACGATACCGAGAACTCGCGAAACAGCCGCCCGACGATCCCGCCCATCAACAGCAGCGGAATAAACACCGCCACCAGCGACACGCTGATGGTCAGCACCGTGAACCCCACTTCCCGCGCCCCGGCCAAGGCAGCTTCCACCCGAGTCTTGCCGCGCTCCAGGTGGCGCATGATGTTTTCCACCACCACGATGGCATCGTCCACCACAAACCCGGTGGAAATGGTCAGCGCCATCAATGACAGGTTATTCAGGCTGTAGCCCAGGAAATACATGGCGCCGAACGTGCCGAGCAACGACAGCGGCACCACCACGGCGGGCACCAAGGTGCTGCGCCAGTCCCGGAAGAAGCCGAAAGTCACCAGGGTCACCAGCAGGATCGACGCCAGCAAGGTCATTTCCACGTCGTGCAACGACGCGCGAATGGTGGTGGTGCGGTCCATCAGCAGGCTGAGTTTGATCGACGCCGGAATCGAGCTTTGCAGAAATGGCAGCGAGGCTTTCACCGCGTCCACCGTGTCGATCACGTTGGCACCCGGCTGCTTGAACACCACCAGCAGCACCGCCGGCTTGCCGTTGGACAGGCCAAAGTTGCGCAGGTCCTGCACGTCTTCACGCACGTAGCCCAGGTCAGCGATGTGGATCAGGTCGCCGTTATGCTCCTTGACCACCAGCGGCCCGTAATCCTTGGTGTCGAGCAACTGGTCGTTGGCTCCGATGCCATAGGAGCTATCGCCGACCGCCACATTGCCCTTGGGCAGGTTCGCATTGGACGCACTGATGACCTGGCGCACCTGCTCCAGGCTGACGCCGTATTGATTGAGCCGATCCGGGTTCAACTCGACCCGCACTGCCGGCAGCGCGCCGCCGCCCACCGTCACATCCCCGACGCCTGTGGTCTGCAACAAGCGCTGCTCCAACACCGTCGAGGCCGCGTCGTACATCTGCCCCGGCGTGGCGCTGTCGGAGGTCAGGCTGATGATCAGGATCGGCGAATCCGCCGGGTTGACCTTGCGATAGGTCGGGTTGCCGGACAGGTCGCTCGGCAAGTTGCTGCGTGCAGCGTTGATCGCCGCTTGCACATCCCGCGCCGCGCCGTCGATATCCCGGCTCAGGTCGAACTGCATAGTGATGCGGGTCGAGCCCAGGCTACTCGCGGAGGTCATTTGCGTGACCCCGGCGATCTGGCCGAACTGACGTTCCAGCGGCGTGGCCACGGAACTGGCGACGGTGGTTGGGTCGGCACCGGGCAAGGACGCGCTGACACTGATGGTCGGGAAGTCCACTTCCGGCAGCGGCGCCACCGGCAACAGGTTGAAGGCCAACACGCCGAACAGGGCCAGCCCGGCCGCCAACAGCGTGGTGGCAATGGGGCGATGGATAAACGGCGCGCTGAGGTTCATCGCATCAATCCACAGCCACTGGGCGACGGCTGAAGCGCTCACCCAGGCCATGCATGGCGAGGAAGATCACCGGGGTGGAAAACAGCGTGAGCAATTGGCTCAACAACAGGCCGCCAATGATTGCGATGCCTAGCGGATGACGCAACTCAGAACCAATACCGGTGCCCAGCGCCAACGGCACCGCGCCGAACAGCGAGGCCATGCTCGTCATCAGGATCGGCCGAAACCTCAGCTCTGCCGCCTGGCGAATCGCATCCACCGGGCTCAAGCCGCCTTCGCGCAACAGTTCCAGGGCGAAGTCGACCATCATGATGCCGTTTTTCATGACGATGCCGATCAGCAACACAATGCCGATCAAACCGATGATGTCGAACTGCGTGCCGGTAAGCAGCAGCGCCAGCAGCGCGCCGAGGGCCGCCGAAAGCAGGGTTGAGAGGATGGTCACCGGGTGCACGAAGCTCTCGTACAGAATCCCCAGCATCAGGTACACCACCACGATGGCCGCCAACACCAGGAACACCTGGTTGGACAACGACGCCTGGAACGTCGCCGCCGCGCCTTCCAGGTTGGCCTGCACCGACAGTGGCAGGCCGACCTTGGCTTCGATGTCCTGCAAGCGCGTCACCGCTGCGCCGAGGGTCTGGCCGGGGGCGAGGTTAAAGGACACGTCTGCGTAGGGAAATTGCCCCAAGCGGTTGATGGTGACCGGTGAGCGCACGATGTCCATGGTCGCCATGCTCGACAACGGCGCCACGCCGCCGGCAGGAATGTCCACGTACAAACCGGTGAGCAAATCCGGCAAGTTACGTGGCGGATGGTCGGTGGCGATCACCACGTGGTACTGGTTGAGTTGGGTGTAGATGGTCGATACCTGGCGCTGGCCGAAGGCGTCGTACAGCACATCGTCAATGGCCTGCGGGGTGATGCCCAGGCGCGAGGCGGTGGCGCGGTCGAAGGTCAGCTTGATCTGGTTGCCGAACTGCATGGCTTGGCTTTGTACGTCGGTAAACATCGGGTCTTGCTTGATCGCAGTGAGCAGCTTGGTGGTCCACTGTTCCAACTCATTCGGGTCGGTGGCTTGCAGGCCCAGGCGGTAGCTGGTGGTGGACACCGTGGCGTCCAGGGTCAGGTCCTGCACCGAGTGCAGGTACAGACGAATACCGGCGTCATCGGCGTTGGCATCCGCCAGGCGGCGGATCACTTCGGTGCTGCTGTCACGCTCGCCACGCGGCTTGAGGTTGATCAGCAAATTGCCTTGGTTGATGGTGGGGTTGGTCTGGTCGATGCCGACAAAAGAAGACAGGCTTTGCACCGCTGGGTCCTTGAGGATGCGCGCGGCCAGGCGCTGTTGTTCGACCTGCATTTGTTGGAAGGAAATGGTCGGCGAGGCCTGGGAAATACCCTGGATCAAGCCGGTGTCCTGATCGGGGAAAAAGCCCTTGGGCATGATCACCAGCGTGAACAAGGTGAGCGCAGCGGTGAGCACCACCGAAATCAGCGTGAGGGTACGGTGCGCCAAGACCCAGTCCAGGCCACGCACGTAATGGTTGTTGATGCGATCGAAGAAATCCGGCCGGCGTTCCTCGTGCCTGGACTTGAGCATGCGCGCGCACATCATCGGTGTGAGTGTCAGGGAAATAACCGCCGAGATCACGATGGTCACCGCCACGGTCATGGCGAACTCACGGAACAACCGCCCGACCACATCCCCCATGAACAGCAGCGGAATCATCACTGCAATCAGCGCGATCGACAGCGAGATGATGGTGAAACCAATCTGCTCCGCGCCCTTGAGCGCCGCTTGCAACGGCGTGTCGCCCGCCTCCAGATAGCGGGTGATGTTTTCGATCATGACGATGGCGTCATCCACCACAAACCCGATGGCGATGGTCAAGGCCATCAGCGTCAGGTTGTTCAGGGAAAATCCCAACGCATAAGCCACCGCCAAGGTACCGATCAGCGTCAGCGGGATAGTGACGGCCGGGATGATGGTGGCCGGAATGTTGCGAAGGAAGACGAAAATCACGATCACCACCAGCAAGATCGCCAACCCCAGTTCGTACTGCACGTCGGTGACCGAGGCACGGATGGTCTGGGTGCGGTCGGTCAGCACTGCAACCTTCAAGGTGCCCGGCAGGCTGGCGCGTAACTTGGGCAGCAATTGTTGTACGCGGTCGACCACCTGAATCACGTTGGCGCCGGGCTGGCGCTGGATATTCAGCACAATCGACGGGGTGTCGTTGGTCCACGCCGCCTGCCGCGGGTTCTCCGGGCCTTGGGTGGAACTGGCGATCTGCGACAGGCGAATCGGCGCGCCGTTTTTGTAGGCGATCACCAGGTCGCGATACTCCTCGGCCGATTGCAACTGGTCGTTGGCACCGATGGAATACGCCTGGAATTTACCGTCGATATTGCCCTTGGCCTGGTTGACGTTGGCGGTGCCCAGCGAAGTACGCAGGTCATCGAGAGACAGGCCCAGGCTATTCAGCACCGAGGTGTTGGCCTCAACCCGCACCGCCGGGCGCTGGCCGCCGCTGATGGTCACTAGGCCGACACCGGTGATCTGCGAGATTTTTTGCGCCAGCCGTGTGTCGGCCAAGTCTTCGACCTTGGTCAGCGGCAGCACGTCGGACGTCAGTGAAAGCGTCAGCACCGGCGCATCCGCCGGGTTGACCTTGCTGTACACCGGCGGGTACGGCAGGTTGGCCGGCAGGAAGGTGCCCGCCGCGTTGATCGCCGCCTGCACTTCCTGTTCGGCCACATCCAGTGACAGCGCCAGGTCGAATTGCAGGGTCACCACCGAGGCACCATCGGAGCTGGTGGAGTTCATCGATTTGAGTCCCGGCATTTCGCCGAGCTGGCGCTCCAGTGGCGCAGTAATCGAAGAGCTGACCACGTCCGGGCTGGCGCCGGGGTATTGGGTAAACACCTGGATGGTCGGGTAATCGACTTCAGGCAGCGCCGACACCGACAGCAAGTGATAACCCAACAGGCCAAGCAACAGCACCGCGACCATCATCAGCGTGGTGGCAACGGGACGTTCGATAAAGGGCCGCGAAATATTCATGCTCGGCAGCGCCTCACTGGGTGACGACCTTAACCGGCGAGCCATCGTCCAGTTTGTCGGCGCCCTCGGTGATTACCTGCTCACCGGCCTTGACGCCATTGTCGAGCACCGCCGAGACGTCTGCGGTGGACGGGCCGGTCTTGATCGTACGCAGGCTGGCCTTGTCGCCGTTGACCACAAATACGAAGTCGCCCTTGCTACCGTGCTGGATCGCCCGGGTCGGTACCACGGCGATCTGGTTCAAGGTGTCAGCCTTCAGCCGTGCGTTGACGAACTGGTTGGGAAACAGCGCATTGCCCGAATCATCGAACTGCGCCTTGACCTTGATGGTGCCGGTGCTGGTGTCCACCTGGTTATCCAGCGCCAACAGGTTGCCGGTGGCCAACAGGGATTTTTTATTGCGGTCGTAGGCCAGCACGGTAACGCTGCCACGGGCCAGGGCCTGATTGATCGCACCGAGGTCATCCTCGGGCACGGCGAACACCACGGTGGCCGGGTTCATCTGGGTGATGACCACAATGCCGGTGGTGCTGGCGGTGGTGACGTAGTTGCCGGGATCGACCAGGCGCAAACCGACCACGCCATCCACCGGCGAGGTGATGGTGCAGTAGCTCAGTTGCACTTCGAGGTTTTGCACATTGCCTTGGTCGGCCGCGACGGTGCCTAGTTGCTGCTGGACCAGGGATGCCTGGGTGTCGAGGGTTTGCTGGCTGGTGGAGCCGGCCTTGACCAGGTCGCGGTAACGGGCCAGGTCACGCTGGGCGTTGCTCAATACAGCCTGGTCATGGGCCAGGTTGCCCTTGGCTACCGCTAATTGCGCCTTGAGCGCGCGGTCGTCGATGCGGGCGATGACCTGACCTTTGCTGACGTGCTGGCCCTCCTTGAACTCCACGCTGCTGAGGATGCCATCGACCTGGGTCACCACTGTGACGCTGCGGGTGGGAGTGACGGTGCCGAGTGCGTCGATGTACACCGGCACATCCTGCAAGGCCACCGGCACCACCGCGACCGGCTCGCCGGGAGATGCTGGCTTGCCTTTATGAGCGCCACTCAAGAAGTGCATGCCCAGGCCAATCAACAGCGCTACCACCAACAACGCGCCAACGACCCAGCCGAACGTACGTCGTCTGCTTTTCTCCACGGTTTCTCACTCGAACGCCGAATACAGGACTGAACGGCAGCCGCAATGGCCGCGTCGTTGACCTGAACTTTAGCAGCGTGCCCAGCGCATGCCTGTACAACTGCGAATGCGTTCAGCATCAAGACAGACAAACTCAGCTGCAACGCCCACGGTGCAAGGGCTGCGGCGAGATTCTTGAGCGCTGCGCAAGGCCGGTGCTACCATGCTCGACCGCCTGTCTCAGCAAGGAAATACTCAGTGCTCAGTTTCATAGATACGTTTCTCTTTTGGCGAGTGGCTGTTGCCGCCAGGCAAGGAGCCGCGACGACTCATAGCTCGCTATGGGGAGGAGCGGCGACGCAGCATGGCGGCAACAGACGCCGCCAAAAAGAAACAGTATCTGTGAGACTGAGCACTTTATGAGCACCATTCGCGAGCGCAATAAAGAAATGATCCTGCGAGCGGCCAGCGAGGAGTTTGCCGACAAGGGCTTCGCCGCGACCAAAACCAGCGATATTGCCGCCAAGGCCGGGCTGCCCAAGCCCAACGTCTACTACTACTTCAAGTCCAAGGACAACCTCTATCGCGAGGTGCTCGAAAGCATTATCGAGCCGATCCTGGCCGCTTCCACGCCGTTCAACCCGGATGGCGAGCCTAAAGAAGTACTGAGCAACTACATCCGCTCGAAAATCCGCATCTCCCGCGACCTGCCTTTTGCATCCAAGGTGTTCGCCAGCGAAATCATGCACGGAGCCCCGCATCTGAGCGCCGAACAGGTCGAGCAGCTTAACGCCCAGGCCAAGCACAATATCGACTGCATCCAGAGCTGGGTGGAACGCGGCTTGATCGCCGCCATTGATCCCCATCATTTGATGTTCAGCATCTGGGCGGCGACGCAGACGTATGCGGATTTTGATTGGCAGATTTCGGCGGTGACAGGGAAGGCAAAGCTGGATGAGGCGGATTATGAAGCGGCGGCGTTGACGATTATTCGGTTGGTGCTGAAGGGGTGTGAGCCGGACTGAGAGACCGTGGCGCCTGTGAAATTCGCGAGCAGGCCCGCTCCCACATTTAGATTGGAGCCAGACCTAGAAACCGCGTGATTTCCTCGCGCTTGGCCAACGCATCTTTCCTGCCCAGTTCAATCAACTCGCTGCAATACCCCGCCTCGAACAATAGGTAACTCAACACCCCCGCCCCGCTGGTTTTGGTCGCCCCCGGCCCGCGCAAGAACAAGCGCAACGCCGCCGGCAACTCCTGCCGATGACGCGCGGCTATTTCATCGATCGGCTGACTCGGCGCAATCACCAGCACTTCCACTGGCGCCAAGCCAGCAGCGGCACTGTCGGCCGGCTGGAAATGGCTGAACTGGTTCAAGCGCTCCAGCAATTCGATATCACTTTCCAGGCTGTCGATGAACGTGCTGTTGAGCATATGCCCACCGATCTGCGCCAGTGTCGGTTCCTGACCGGTATAGGCGCGCTGCAAGGGATGCTCATGATCGATCCCGCGTGGGTTGCCGCTGACGCCCACCACCAGCACTCGGCTGGCGCCCAGATGCAAGGCAGGACTGATGGGCGCCGACTGCCGCACCGCGCCATCGCCGAAATACTCTTGATCGAGTTTGACCGGGGCAAACAGTAAGGGAATCGCCGAACTGGCCAGCAAGTGCTCAACCGTCAATTGAGTGGGCACGCCGATACGCCGATGGCGCAGCCAGGCATTGATGGTGCCGCCACCTTGATAGAAGGTTACCGCCTGTCCTGACTCGTAGCCGAAGGCCGTAACCGCTACCGCATGCAGATGCTTTTTGCGGATGGCCTCGTCGATGCCGTGCAGGTGCAGTTTGTCGTTGAGCAAATCCCGCAGCGGCGCGCTGTTGAGCAACGCCACCGGCACCTGAGCACCCAGGCCCAACAGGCTATGGATAAAAAAGCGGCCTGCCTGACGGATCACCCCCGGCCAATCGCTGCGCAGCACCAAGTGGCTGCGAAAGCCCTGCCAGAAGGCCGTCAGGCGCTGGATGGCAGCGGTGAAGTCGGTGGCGCCGCTGGCCAGACTCACCGCATTAATCGCACCGGCCGAGGTGCCGACAATCACCGGAAAAGGATTCGGCGCTCCCGGTGGCAACAACTCTGCAATCGCCGCCAACACCCCCACTTGATATGCCGCTCGCGCCCCGCCGCCGGAAAGAATCAAGCCTGTGACCGGTTCAGCTGGGCGCATTGCATCACTCCATGTAGGGAAAGGCAGGTCTTATCGACGGCGTTTTTCGTACAGCTTGGGCTCACCCGGTGGCCGGCTCTTGAAGCGCCGGTGAGTCCACAAATATTGCTCGGGGCATTCGCGCACCGACGCTTCGACCCACCGGTTGATGCGCAAGCAGTCGATCTCATCGGTTTCACCGGGGAAATCGGTCAATGGCGGGTGGATTACCAGGCGATAACCGCTGCCATCGGCCAAGCGCTCCTGAGTGAACGGCACCACCAACGCTTTGCCCAGGCGAGCGAACTTGCTGGTGGCGGTCACAGTAGCAGCCTGGATACCGAACAAGGGCACAAAGATACTTTGCTTGGCGCCGTAGTCCTGGTCCGGTGCGTACCAGATCGCGCGACCGGCGCGCAGCAGCTTGAGCATGCCACGCACGTCGTCGCGCTCCACCGCCAGGGAATCGAGGTTATGGCGCTCGCGCCCACGGCGCTGGATGAAGTCGAACAGCGGGTTGCCGTGTTCGCGGTACATGCCATCAATGGTGTGCTTTTGCCCGAGCAGGGCCGCACCAATTTCCAGGGTGGTGAAATGCAGGGCCATCAGGATCACGCCCTTGCCGTCCAACTGAGCCTGCTTGAGATGCTCCAACCCTTCAACGTGTGCCAGCCGCGCCAGGCGTTGGCGCGACCACCACCAGCTCATGGCCATTTCAAAGAAGGCGATACCGGTGGAGGCAAAGTTTTCCTTGAGCAAATGTTTACGCTCTTCGGCGTTTTTTTCCGGAAAGCACAGCTCCAGATTGCGCTCGGCGATGCGTCGACGATCGCCAGCCACACGGTACATGCCCGCGCCCAGTAAACGACCAATGGTCAACAGTGCCCGGTAGGGCAACTGAGTGATCAGCCACAGCAGGCCGAGTCCCAGCCATAGCAGCCAAAAACGCGGGTGAAGAAATACAGCTCGAAAACGCGGGCGATCCATTACAGATTCCGGTAAAGACAAGGGCCGCGCATTCTACAACGGTTCGACTCGGCTTGCGGCCCGAGGATGTTCTCGTTATAAGTCTCGACACTTTTCGTGACAAGCCGCTTTTGCCGACCATGAGCCAAACCGAACCGCTAGACCAAGATCCCGTGTTCCAGCTGAAAGGCAGCATGCTCGCCATCACCGTGCTGGAACTGGCCCGCAACGACCTCGACGCCCTGGACCGCCAACTGGCCGCCAAAGTCGCCCTGGCGCCGAACTTTTTTAACAATGCCCCGCTGGTACTGGCCCTGGACAAACTCCCGGCCGGCCAGGGTGCCATTGATTTGCCCGGCCTGATGCGCGTTTGCCGCTCCCATGGTTTGCGCACCCTGGCGATTCGCGCCAGCCGTATCGAAGACATTGCCGCGGCCATCGCCATTGAACTGCCAGTACTGCCACCGTCCGGTGCCCGCGAGCGTCCGCTCGACCCGATGGAAGGTGAAGTGAAGAAAAAACCGGAAAAACCACCGGAGCCCACGGTCAAGCCTACAAAGATCATCACCTCCCCCGTACGCGGTGGGCAGCAAATTTACGCCCAAGGCGGCGACCTGGTCGTGATCGCTCCGGTAAGCCCAGGGGCGGAACTTCTGGCCGATGGCAACATCCATGTATACGGCCCGATGCGCGGGCGTGCCCTCGCCGGCATCAAGGGTGATACCAAGGCCCGTATTTTTTGCCAGCAATTGACCGCTGAGCTAGTGTCCATCGCAGGCCAGTACAAGGTTTCAGAAGATTTGCGCCGTGATCCGCTGTGGGGGGCCGGGGTACAAGTCAGCCTGTCGGGCGATGTGTTGAACATCATCCGTCTTTAACGGATACTGCCGCATTTTCCAAGCATCTCTAGACTCTGATAGCACAGCGAAACCGGCAAGACTTGCGTAGGAATAATTGGAAGTTGGCGTTTCCCTTGTGGAAACCACATCTTTTTCCTACAAAGGCTGTCCGCCTGCAGCGAGTTTCAAGAGATGTTTTTCAGGGACTGAAAAGTCCTTTTTCCTTAGGGGTGAAACACCTTGGCCAAGATTCTCGTGGTTACATCCGGCAAGGGTGGTGTGGGTAAGACCACCACCAGCGCCGCTATCGGTACCGGCCTCGCTCTGCGCGGCCACAAAACAGTTATCGTCGACTTCGACGTCGGTTTGCGTAACCTCGACCTGATCATGGGCTGCGAACGCCGCGTGGTGTACGACTTCGTCAACGTGGTGAACGGCGAAGCCAACCTGCAACAGGCCCTGATCAAGGACAAGCGCCTTGAGAACCTGTACGTGCTGGCCGCCAGCCAGACCCGCGACAAAGACGCGCTGACCAAAGAAGGCGTAGGCAAAGTCCTGGCTGAGCTGAAAGAAACCTTCGAATACGTGGTCTGCGACTCCCCGGCCGGTATCGAAACCGGTGCTCACCTGGCGATGTACTTCGCCGATGAAGCGATCGTGGTGACCAACCCGGAAGTTTCCTCGGTACGAGACTCGGACCGCATGCTGGGCCTGCTGGCCAGCAAGTCCCAGCGCGCCGAAAAAGGCGAAGACCCGATCAAGGAGCACCTGCTGCTCACCCGCTACAACCCTGAGCGCGTCAGCAACGGCGAAATGCTCGGTGTTGAAGACGTGAAGGAAATCCTCGCAGTGACCCTGCTGGGCGTGATTCCAGAATCCCAGGCAGTCCTGAAGGCTTCCAACCAAGGCGTGCCGGTCATTCTTGATGACCAGAGCGACGCCGGCCAGGCGTACAGCGATGCAGTTGATCGCTTGCTGGGCAAGACCGTGGAACATCGCTTCCTCGATGTAAAGAAGAAGGGATTCTTCGAGCGTATCTTTGGAGGCAACTAAACAATGAAATTTCTCGACTTCTTTCGCGCCAACAAAAAGCCAAGTACCGCGTCGGTAGCGAAAGAGCGTCTACAGATCATCGTGGCGCACGAACGCGGCCAACGCAGCACGCCGGATTACCTGCCAGCCTTGCAGAAGGAACTGGTCGAAGTGATCCGCAAGTACGTCAATATCGGGAACGACGATGTGCATGTCGCCCTGGAAAACGACGGCAGCTGCTCGATTCTGGAACTCAATATCACCCTGCCTGATCGTTAATCGAAAGGGCAGTCGCCACGGCGGCTCGGTCACCTTGATCCCTTTGCGGGAACCGGGTGGGCGAGCCGCCGTTGGCGTTTGTTACGAGGCTGTTTAATGCCGTTGTCCAATATCCATATCCTTCATCAGGACGCCGCCGTCCTGGTGGTGAACAAGCCGACCCTGCTGCTCTCGGTGCCCGGCCGCGCCGATGACAACAAGGACTGCCTGATCACCCGCCTGCAGGAAAACGGTTACCCCGAAGCCCGTATCGTCCATCGACTGGACTGGGAAACCTCGGGGATCATCCTGCTGGCCCGGGACGCCGATACCCACCGCGAGCTGTCCCGCCAGTTTCACGACCGCGAAACCGAAAAAGCCTACACCGCCTTGGCTTGGGGCCAGCCGGAACTGGACAGCGGCAGCATTGACCTGCCCCTGCGCTACGACCCGCCAACCAAGCCACGCCATGTGGTGGACTACGAGTTCGGCAAGAATGCGCTGACGTTCTGGAAAGTGCTGGAGCGTTGCGGCGACTGGTGCCGTGTGGAGCTGACGCCGATTACCGGGCGTTCGCACCAATTGCGCGTGCACATGCTGTCGATCGGTCATCCGTTGCTGGGTGATGGCCTGTATGCCCATGAACAAGCCCTGGCCGCCTGGCCGCGACTGTGTCTGCACGCAAGCATGCTGAGCTTTACTCATCCGCAGAGCGGCGAGCGCTTGCGCTTTGAGTGCCCGGCCCCGTTCTAAAGTTGGCAATGCCTTAAAACGTGGGAGCCGGCTTGCTCGTGAATGCGCTGGATCAGTCAACTGATTCAGTGGCTGACACTCCGCATTCGCGAGCAAGCCCGCTCCCACATTTGTAATGTGCACTTCTCGCCATCGAACGGTAAACTCCGCGCATTGCTGTCTGGAGCTATTTATGCGCGAAGCGTTGAATCAAGGCCTGATCGACTTCCTCAAGGCCTCCCCTACTCCTTTTCATGCCACTGCAGCCCTGGCCCAGCGCCTGGAAGCGGCCGGTTACCAGCGTCTCGACGAGCGCGAAACCTGGGCCACCGAGGCCAACGGTCGCTATTACGTGACCCGAAACGACTCCTCGATCATCGCCTTCAAGCTCGGCCGCCACTCGCCGCTGCTGGGTGGGATTCGCCTGGTCGGCGCACACACCGACAGCCCGTGCCTGCGGGTCAAGCCCCAGCCGGAGCTGCAACGCCAGGGTTTCTGGCAGTTGGGCGTCGAAGTCTACGGCGGTGCGCTGCTTGCACCGTGGTTCGACCGCGACCTGTCTCTTGCCGGCCGCGTGACCTTCCGTCGCGACGGCAAGGTCGAAAGCCAGTTGATCGACTTCAAGCTGCCCATCGCCATCATCCCCAACCTGGCCATTCACCTGAACCGTGAAGCCAATCAGGGTTGGGCGATCAACGCCCAGACCGAATTGCCACCAATCCTCGCGCAATTTGCCGGTGACGAGCGCGTGGACTTCCGCGCCGTGCTCACCGAGCAGTTGGCACGCGAACACGGGCTGAACGCTGATGTGGTGCTCGACTACGAGCTGAGCTTCTACGACACGCAAAGCGCCGCTGTCATTGGCCTCAATGGCGACTTCATCGCCGGTGCGCGTCTCGACAACCTGTTGTCGTGCTACGCCGGCCTGCAAGCCTTGCTCACCAGCGAAACCGATGAAACCTGCGTGCTGGTGTGCAACGACCACGAAGAAGTCGGCTCCTGCTCGGCCTGCGGTGCCGATGGCCCGATGCTGGAACAGACCCTGCGTCGCCTGCTGCCCGAAGGTGATGATTTCGTACGTACCATTCAGAAATCGCTATTGGTATCGGCGGACAATGCCCACGGTGTGCACCCCAACTACGCTGAGAAACACGACGCCAACCATGGCCCGAAACTCAACGCTGGCCCGGTGATCAAGGTCAACAGCAACCAGCGCTACGCCACCAACAGCGAAACCGCTGGTTTCTTCCGCCATCTGTGCATGGCCCAGGAAGTACCGGTACAGAGCTTTGTGGTGCGCAGCGACATGGGCTGCGGCTCGACCATCGGCCCGATTACCGCCAGCCACCTGGGTGTGCGCACCGTGGACATCGGCCTGCCGACGTTTGCCATGCACTCCATCCGCGAACTGTGCGGTAGCCATGATCTGGCGCACCTGGTGAAGGTACTGGGCGCGTTCTACGCGAGCCGTGATTTGCCTTAAGACCGAGGCGTGGCCATCGCGGGCAAGCCCGCTCCCACACTTGGAATACATTTCCCTGTGGGAGCGGGCTTGCCCGCGATGGCGATTTCAAACACACCAGGCGCTATCTGACTCACATCAACGCCATTTCCCATAATCCGACCTAAACTTGTCAGTATTCCCACTCTGACAAGGCTATCGCGCCATGATTTCCATGTCTTCGTTCCACGCCATGCTCATCCCTATCCTGATCGGCATGATCCTGTTGGCTGTCGGCTTCAACTTTCGCGACAAGTCGGTCGGCGTGTTTGGCATGTGGGTCGGCATGCTACTGATCCTGGGCACCGTGATTTACAAGATCCTCGCCAAGCTGGCGGAATGACAAATGCACTCGCATCTGGCATAGCGGCCTCGTACACTCGGTCAACTCGTCGTTTTCAAGGTTGACCGCCTCGTGCTCTCCCGTCTTCTCGCCCTGCCCTGCTACTGCCTGATCGCCCTGCTGATGCTGCTGCCGTTCACGTCTGCCCAAGCCGTGAGCCTGCCAGGCTTGCTCGGCAACGCCACCAAAACCCAACCCCAGGCTGACGTACCGTTGGGCCAGTCGTTGGACGAGGTGATCAAGACCCTGGAAAACGACCAGCAGCGCACCCAGTTGCTGAGCGACCTGAAGAAATTGCGTGAAACCACGCAAAAAGCCCAACCCACCGCCGAACAAGGCGTACTCGGTTTGATCGGCGACACACTGGCCGGCCTTGAGTCACAGTTCTCCGGCGCCGACAGCCCGCTGGAGCGCTGGTCCAACGAGTTTGACCAAGCCAAAGATGAATTCAGCGCGCTGATGCTGCCCGCCAACGAATGGCTGCCCATCATTTTCGGTTTCGCCGTGATCCTGGCAGTCTGGAGCCTGCTGGCCGCCGCGCTGATCTGGCTCAGCCATCGCGTACGCGAACGCTTCGGCCTGTCCGAGGAACTGCCACAACATCCGCGCACCTGGGACATGCTGCGCTTCGCCCTGCGCAAACTCGGGCCGTGGCTGATCGCGCTGGTGATCACGGTTTACCTGACCTATGCCCTGCCCTCGTCCCTGGGCAAATCCCTGGCGATGGTGCTGGCTTACGCGCTGGTGGTCGGCACCTGTTTCTCGGCGATCTGTGTGATTGCCTTCTCCGTGCTTGATGGTCCACACCGCCATCGCGCGTTGTATATCCTGCGCCACCAGGCCTTTCGCCCCCTGTGGCTGATCGGCAGCTTTGCCGCCTTCGGTGAAGCCCTGAGCGACCCTCGGATGATGCAGGCCTTGGGCCAACACCTGGCCCATACGGCGGCGACTGTCGCCAATGTGATGGCTGCCTTGTCCACCGGCGTATTTATCCTGCGTTTCCGCCGACCAATCGCACACCTGATCCGCAACCAGCCACTGCACCGTCGCCTCACGCGACGCGCCCTGACCGACACCCTCTCGATTATCGGCACCTTCTGGTACTTGCCGGCACTGCTGCTGGTGGCCATCTCACTGTTTGCCACCTTCCTGTCCGCTGGCGACACCAGCACCGCCCTGCGTCAGTCATTGTTGTGCACGGTGTTGCTGGTGTTGTGCATGGTGATCAACGGCCTGGTACGCCGCCATGCCCTCAAACCGCAACGCGGACACAAACGCCATGCGCTGTACTCAGAACGCCTGAAAAGCTTCGTGTACACCCTGGCCCACCTGGTGGTGTGGCTGGCGTTTATCGAACTGGGCCTGCGGGTCTGGGGCCTGTCGCTGATTCGTTTTACCGAAGGCGACGGCCATGAAATCAGCGTCAAGCTGTTCGGCCTGGGCGGCACGCTGTTATTTGCCTGGCTGATCTGGATCCTCAGCGACACGGTGATCCATCACGCCCTGACCCGCTCGCGCAAAGGCCTGGCCAACGCGCGTGCGCAGACCATGATGCCGTTGATCCGCAACGTGCTATTCGTGACCATCTTTATCATCGCCGCCATCGTCGCGCTGGCGAACATGGGCATGAACGTCACACCGCTGCTGGCGGGTGCCGGTGTCATCGGCCTGGCCATCGGTTTTGGTGCGCAGTCCCTGGTCGCGGACTTGATCACGGGCCTGTTCATCATCATCGAAGACTCTTTGGCGATCGATGACTACGTGGACGTCGGCGGCCACCTCGGCACGGTGGAAGGCCTGACCATTCGTACCGTGCGTCTGCGGGACATCGACGGCATCGTACACACCATCCCGTTCAGCGAGATCAAGAGCATCAAGAACTACTCTCGGGAGTTCGGCTACGCGATCTTCCGGGTGGCGATCCCCTACAACATGGAAATTGACGACGCCATCAAGCTGATGCGCGATGTCGGCCAGAAAATGCGCAACGACCCGTTGCAACGCCGCAATATCTGGTCACCGCTGGAGATCCAGGGTGTAGAGAGCTTTGAATCCGGCAGCGCGATCCTGCGGGCACGTTTCAAGACCGCGCCGATCAAGCAGTGGGAAGTATCGCGCGCGTTCAACCTGTCGCTCAAACGTCATCTGGATGAGGCGGGGCTTGATTTGGCGACGCCACGTTTGAGTGTGCAGGTGGTGACGGGGGCTTCGGGCGGGCTGGATAAAGAACAGACCACTTGATTGAATACCCCCCATGCAGGGCGCATGGGGGAACTTGGCGTTACTCAGCCAGCCAATGCGGCGCTGTCCATCTTCTGGCGCAGGCTCAAGGGACGCATATCGGTCCAGACTTCCTCGATGTAGGCCAGGCACTCTTTTTTCATGCCGCTCTTGCCCACGGTACGCCAGCCTTCCGGTACGGCCTTGTAGTCGGGCCAGATGGAATACTGTTCTTCGTGGTTGACCACTACCTGAAACAGGATGTCGTCGCGGTCAAATACTGAGGTCATTGCTGTTCTCCATCGATCAAAGGCTGGCTGCGCACCACGCGCAGCGCTGATATCTGTAGAAACGTACCAGGCTGTCAAAAAATTAGAGGCTGGCAACCGCCGCCGCCAACGCGCGCCCAAAGATCTCGGCGACGCGATCGACTTCAGCAGCGGTAATCACCAGCGGTGGCAGGAAGCGCACCACGCTGCCGTGGCGGCCGCCCAGTTCCAGGATCAGGCCGCGCTTGAGGCATTCACGTTGTACCAGCGGCGCCAGTTGGCGATGCACGGGGGGATGGCCCTGGATATCGAGCGTGCCGGCCGGGTCGACCAATTCCACACCAAGCATCAGCCCACGCCCGCGAATATCCCCCAGTTGCGCGAAGTCGCGCTGCAGGATGCGCAGGTGTTCGCCAAGGCGTTCGCCCATGGCCGCCGCGTGGCCAGCCAGGTCGTGCTCCTTAAGGTAGCGCATCACCGCCGAACCCGCCGCCATCGCCATCTGATTGCCACGGAAAGTCCCGGCATGGGCGCCCGGCAGCCAGGTGTCGAGCCAGTCGCGATACACCACGACCGCCAGCGGCAGGCTGCCGCCAATGGCCTTGGACATCACCACCACATCCGGGATGATGCCCGCGTGTTCGAAAGCAAACATTTTGCCGGTACGACCGAAACCGCTCTGGATTTCATCGACGATCAACGCCACGCCAGCCTGCTGCGTGATACGCCGCAGGCCGCGCAGCCAGTCGAGATCGGCCGGAATCACCCCGCCCTCGCCCTGCACCACTTCGACAATCACCGCCGCCGGCAACAACACCCCGGCTTCCGGGTCGTTCAGCAGGTTTTCCAGGTAATGCAGGTTAACCCTCACCCCTTCCGCGCCGCCCAGGCCGAACGGGCAGCGATAGTCGTAGGGATACGGCAGAAACTGCACACCATTGCCCAGTAAGGCGCCCAAGGGTTTTTTCGGCCCCAGGCTGCCCATCAAACTCAGCGCGCCCTGGCTCATGCCGTGATAACCGCCCTGGAACGACAGCACCGTGCTGCGACCCGTGGCGGTGCGTACCAGTTTCAATGCAGCTTCTACTGCGTCGGTGCCGGTGGGGCCGCAAAACTGGATTTTCGCTTCCCGCGCCAGCTCTGTCGGCAGCAGGCCGAACAGGTCCTGCACGAACTGGTCCTTGACCGGGGTGGTCAGGTCGAGGGTGTGCAGCGGGAGTTCGTCGCTCAGTACTTGTTGGATGGCTTCGATCACCACCGGGTGGTTATGGCCCAGCGCTAGAGTGCCGGCGCCGGCCAGACAGTCGATGAAACTGCGGCCTTCGACGTCTTCCACGTAGATACCCTTGGCGCGCTTGAGCGCCAGGGGGATGCGTCGGGGGTAGCTACGGGCGTTGGATTCCTGTTGGCGTTGGCGGGCCAGCAGTGGGGTTTCTTCGAACTGGTAGAGCGTTTCCACGGGTGCCGGGGTGGCGTGCACCTGGGGGGCTTCGATACGGGTGGTAGCGACTGACATCTCTCGATCCCTCAATACGCTGGTGGGGGTGGCCGAACTGCTGATCCGTTGGGGCAGGCCCTGGGGCGTGCGCGCGGATTTCATGTTCTGGAGACGCACCAGGGGCGGGGGGATTTAGGCTTGTCGTCGCTTTTGGATGAGTACATATCCGTTTTTGGGGTGAGGGCGACTTATGGTTCCGCTTTTACAGCGACTCACTTTGGAAAAGCCCCAAAGTGAGTCGCTGTAAAAGCGAAACCCTAAGCAGCCGTTACCGCAGCAACGGATATGTACTCCATCAAATCCCCCAATATTTATCATTCAACGCATACAAAATCGCACACGTCTCCCCATCCAAAACCCCACAACAATCCCGCGCCCGAAAGTGCATCTGAAACGCCCGAGTCCTCAACTCAAACCCCCGCCGGTTCTTAGCAGGCTCATACCCATACCGCTGAAACGCCCTCTCCACCTCCACCTCCGGCGGCAACCCCTGGCAAAACCG
>NZ_MDDR01000040.1 GCF_001870435.1 Pseudomonas costantinii
CCCCCGCCTCATACAAACACCGCCACGGCAGCCGAGGCCCTGGATCACTCTTACGCCAATACGCCACGTCCGAATGCCCAAGGATGTCAGTCGGCCCAATCTGCGGGTATCGCCCCAGAACGTCGCGAACCAACGCGATCAATACATCGACCTGTTCCGCACCGTACGCCGGAAAGGTAAACACGCCCCCATCATCCCGCGCCAGATTGACGATCTCGACGCCAATCGACCGGCTATTGAGATTATCCCGCCCAGCCCAATGACTCACCCCGGCATGCCAGGCACGCTTGCCCTCTTCCACAAGTCGAAACACCCGCAGTTCGTCATAACCAGCAGCGCGATAGCTGGGCTCATCAAGATCAGGCAACAGATAGTGCGCACTGACGCCATCCTGAGTCAGGGCACGCAGGGATGACGCAAAAGGCGCCGCGGTGTAATGCAGGATCACCTGCTGCACAGGCTCGCCATTACGCTCGTTAAAGCCCTTGGCAGAAAAACTGGTATCGATCACCAACATAAAAGCTGTCCTTTTCAATACAGGCCGAGTCATTCGGCCCGTTCAAGCGCAAAAAATTACCGCCATCCTGAAGGGTTAAACTTCAGGAGGGCGGTAACTATTTGCCACCTGAGAAAAGGTGATCAGCGCCGCAGCGGCATCCCAAGATCGACCCGCAAACCATCCGGCTGGCTGTCGAATTTCAACGAACAAGAGCAGCGCTGGACGATCGCCTGCACAATCGCCAGTCCCAGGCCACAGCCCTCGCTGCTGCCATTGCGCCAGAAGCGTTGGGTCAGGTGTTGCAGGTCCTCACTGGAAATCTGCTTGCCGTGGTCACGCACACGGAACACCACATTGTCGGCGGCGGTCATCACGCTGAGCTCCACCCGGGTATCCGCCGGGGTGTGGCGCAAGGCGTTGTCCAGCAGGTTGCGCAGAGCCGCAACAGCCAGGCCAACCGGCATTTCCACCGGGGTGGCTGTGAGGTTATCCGCCAGAATCAGGTCGATACGTGAGTTGTCGCCGGCATTGGCATCCTGGATTGCCAATAGCGCGACTTCTTCAGCGCTGGAGTGCATACCGTCGTCGAACGACAGGTTGCCCTCCACCCGCGCCAGCAGCAGCAATTGTTCCAGGGTACGGTGCAGGCGGTCAGCACCTTCCTCGGCATGGGCCAGGGACTGGTCGCGCGCAGCGCCGTCGGTCATGCGTGCCACTTGCAGGTGGGTCTTGATCGCCGTCAATGGGCTGCGCAGTTCATGAGCAGCATCGCCAGTGAGGCGGCGCTCACGCTCAATGGTCTTGGCGATGCGCTGCAAGAGTTGGTTCTGGGTGTCGAGCAGTGGTTTCAGCTCGCTGGGCAATGGGTGAATCTGCAACGGTTCGAGGGAGTCGGCACTGCGGCGCATCAACGCATCGCGCATACGGTTGAGCGGCACCAGGCTCTGGCCGATACCCAGCCATAGCAGGCACAGGCAACCCAGCAGGGCCACGCCCACCGGCACCGACGCCGCCAGCAAGATCGACAGGTTCAGCGCTTCACGCTCCACCTGGCGGTCGGCGGTGGTGATCAGCAAATCGCCACGGGACAAGGTGAAACTGCGCCAGCCCACGCCGTCGATGACCTGGTCACGAAAACCACTCTTGCGCGACTCCAGGCCTTCGTCCGGGGTCATGTGGCTGCGCGCCAGGATCTCCCCACGCAAGGAGCTGACCTGGCAGGCCATGCCTCCCGGCACATTCAGTTGTTCGGTGCGCAAATGCGTACCACCGCTCACACTCGCCAGGCCCGGCATCTGCTCAGTCAGCCCCGCGACCATGCGTGCCGACGCAACCAGGCGTTGGTCGAGGGAGAACATCATCTGGTTACGTAGATCGTTAAGCATCCAGGTCGCCGCCAGGACCCAGATCAACACAAAAGCGGCGCCCAGTTTGAACGTCAGGCGCAGGCGCAGGCTCATCACGAAGCGTCCTCTCCATCATCAACCAGGCCACCATCAGCGGTACCCAGGCGATAGCCGAGGCCGCGCACGGTCTCGACAATGCCGTTGCCCAATTTTCTCCGCAGATGGTGGATGTGCACGTTCAGGGCGTTGCTTTCCAGTTCGTCGTTAAAACCGTAGACGCTGTCCTTGAGCTGTTCGCTGGACAGAACCCGGCCCTTGTTATGCAACAGGGCTTGCAACAGCGCTTGCTCGCGACGGGACAGGTCTACCGGCTGGCCGGCCAGGAAGGTCTCGCGGCTGCTGGGGTCGTAGGCCAAGCGGCCGTGTTCGATCAGGTTGACGCTGCGCCCCGCCACCCGCCGCAGCAGGGTTTGCAGGCGTGCGGCGAGTTCGCGCAGGTCGAAGGGCTTGAGCAGGTAGTCATCGGCGCCGGCTTGCAGGCCGTCGACGCGGTTGGTCACTGAATCCCGCGCGGTCAGGATCAGCACTGGGATTTCCAGGCCTAGGCTGCGCTGTTGCTGCAGCAGCTTGAGGCCGTCTTCGTCGGGCAAACCGAGGTCGAGCACCATGATGTCGAACGTGGCCGCCTTGAGCATCGCGCGCGCGGCAGCGGCCGTGCCCACGCGCTCAACGGTAAAACCCTGGGCGGTGAGACCGGCCACGATGCCGCTGGCGATCAGTTCATCGTCTTCACAGACCAGTACGTGCATGGTTAACCCTTAATGAAAGATGGGGGAATTAAAGGTGCAACGGATTAAGCGCAGATTATGCCGCTAAAACATGCACACACCCTCTAGAATAGCCGCGGTTAATCATCGGTTAATCAACACCACACATTGTGTGCCTAACTTGCATCGAACTAAGGCTGGACCATGCGGTATCTGTTTACCTTTCTGCTGGTGTTGTTCGCAGGGTTTGCCCAGGCCGCGCCGGGCAATCCATTCGAAACCAAACCCGATTTCCTCCCGGTGGGCAAAGCCTTCACCTTTACCTCCGAGCGTCTTGAAAGTGGCGAGACCCAGCTGTATTGGCAGATTGCCGACGGATATTACCTGTACCAGCAGCGCATGAAGTTCGACGGCCTGGCCGAAAAGCCGGTATTACCGCAGGGTGAAGCCCATAGCGATGAGTTTTTCGGCGAGCAGCAAGTCTATCGCCAAGGCCTGGAAGTGAAGATCCCAGCCGGTGTCACCGGCCAGGTCAAGCTGGGCTGGCAGGGTTGTGCGGATGCGGGCCTGTGCTACCCGCCGCAGTCGATCACCGTGGACCTGGGTGGTAACCCGGCCGTTGCGGCTACCGCGCAAGCCCAGGACCAAAGCCTGGCCAGCGGCCTGCAACAACGCAGCTTGGGCTGGAGCCTGCTGGTGTTCTTTGGCTTGGGCCTATTGTTGGCATTTGCGCCGTGCTCATTGCCGATGTTGCCGATTCTCGCAGGCCTGGTAGTGGGCAGTGGCGCCAGCCCGCGTCGCGGTTTTGCCCTGGCCAGCAGCTATGTGGTGTGCATGGCCCTGGTGTATGCGGCGCTCGGCGTGTTGGCCGCGTTGCTCGGCGGCAACCTTGCCGCGCTGCTACAAACACCCTGGATTCTGGGCAGTTTTGCCGCGCTGTTTGTAATCCTCTCCCTGCCGATGTTCGGTTTCTTTGAACTGCAACTACCGGCCTTCCTGCGTGACCGCCTGGACAACGTCAGCCGTCAGCAAAGCGGCGGCAGCCTGGTGGGTGCCGGGGTTCTTGGCGCGCTGTCCGGCCTGTTGGTCGGCCCGTGCATGACCGCGCCCCTGGCCGGTGCGCTGCTCTACATCGCTCAAAGCGGTAACGCGCTGCACGGTGGTTTGATCCTGTTCGCGATGGGCATCGGCATCGGCATTCCGCTGTTGCTGCTGGTCACTGTGGGCAACCGCTTCCTGCCTAAACCGGGCACCTGGATGAACGTACTCAAGGGCATCTTCGGTTTCCTGTTCCTGGGCACCGCCGTACTGATGATTCGCCCGGTGGTAGATGAAACCCTGTGGATCGGCCTGTGGGGCGCATTGGCGCTGTTGATGGCCTACTGCGGCTGGACGCTGGCCCGCGAATACGGCCTGGCGGCCAAGGTGTTTGGCGCCGGTTCCCTGGTGTTGGGGTTATGGGGCGCGGTGCTGGTGGTGGGCGCGGCCGGAGGCAGCGACGACCTGTGGCAACCGCTGAAGGTTTACAGCGGCTCGCGGGTTGCAGCGGCACCGAGCGCCCACGACGCCTTCATGACCATCAACGATCCAGCCGTGCTGCAAAGCCAGCTCGACAGCGCCAAGGCCCAGGGCCAATGGGTGCTGGTGGACTACTACGCCGACTGGTGCGTGTCGTGCAAGATCATGGAAAAACAGGTGTTCGGCAAACCCGAAGTGCTGGACGCCTTGAAGGACGTGCGCCTATTGCGCCTGGACGTCACCGCCGACAACGCCGCCAGCCGCGAACTGCTCGGCCGCTACAAAGTGCCGGGGCCACCGAGCTTCGTGTGGATCGGCCCGGACGGCGAAGAACGCCGTGCCCAACGTATCACCGGCGAAGTGGATGCCGCCGCTTTCCTGCAACGCTGGACGCAAACCCGGGACGCGCGCTGATGCTAACCCTGACCATCGGTACCTTCGCCATCGCCCTGAATCACATCCTGCTGATCGGCGCGCTGATTCTCGCCACCCTGGTGGGCTGGCGTGTGGCCAAGCGTGGCGGTGAAAACCCGGAATCGGTGCTGTTCAGCCTGTTCCTGCTGGGCATGCTGGTGGCACGTATCAGCTTTGTGTTGATGTATTGGAGCGATTACCGCCACGACCCGCTGCAGATGGTCGATTTGCGCGACGGCGGTTTTCTCGCCTGGCCCGGCGTGATCGCGCTGGTGCTGGGTGCGCTGTTGTACGGCTGGCGTCGCCCAGCCCTGCGCACACCGCTGAGCGCCGGGGTAATTACCGGGCTGGTGTTCTGGGGGCTGACCAGCTTGTCCCTGAGTCTGTATGACAAGGGCGCGCAACTGCCGGATATCACGCTGCGCAATGCTAATGGCGACGTGGTGCAACTGGCCGATTTCAAAGGCGGCCCGCTGGTGATTAACCTCTGGGCCACCTGGTGCCCACCGTGCCGCCGGGAAATGCCGGTGCTGGAGCGTGCGCAACACCAACGGCCCGACGTGACCTTCCTGTTCGTCAACCAGGCCGAAAGCATGCAAAGCGTCAGCACCTTCCTCGCCACCCAGGGCCTGACCCTCGACAACGTACTGTTTGACGCCAGCGGGCGCCTCGGCCAGGCCGTGGGCTCCATGGCTTTACCGACGACGCTGTTCTACAGCGCCGATGGACGCCTGATCAACAGCCACTTGGGCGAGTTGTCCCAAGCCAGCCTGGCCCGTGCCATGGAACCCTTCGACATCGCCCCTGCCGCCACAAGGAAACCGACATGCCTCGCCTCCGCCACCTGCTGACCCTGCTGCCACTTGCCCTGGCGGCCACCCTGGCCCAGGCCGAAGACTGGCCGGCACCGATCAAACAGATCGAGGCCAAAGGCGCCAAGATTCTTGGCAAATTCGACGCGCCCAGTGGCCTCACTGGCTATGCCGCGCAGTACCAGAACCGTGGCATGGCCCTGTACCTGACGGCCGATGGCAAAAGCGTGCTCGCCGGTAACCTGTACGACGCCCAAGGCAATGACCTGAGCAGCGCGCCCCTGGAAAAACTGGTGTACGCGCCGATGGCCAAGGAAGTCTGGGCCAAGATGGAACACAGCAACTGGATTCAAGACGGCGACAAAAACGCCCCGCGCACCGTCTACCTGTTCAGCGACCCCAACTGCCCGTACTGCAACATGTTCTGGGAGCAGGCGCGGCCGTGGGTGAAGGCCGGCAAGGTGCAATTGCGCCACATCATGGTCGGCATTATTCGCGAAGACAGCCCAGGCAAATCTGCCGCACTGTTTGCCGCCCAAGACCCACAGAAAGCCCTGGAAGAACACGAAGCCGCCGGTAAAGGCAGCAAATTGCAGGCGCTGGACAAGATCCCGGCGGACATCGAGGCCAAGCTCGATGCCAATATGAAATTGATGGATGAGCTGGAGTTGTCGGCGACACCGGCGATTTTCTATCTGGATGACAAGGGTGGGTTGCAGCAACAGCAAGGGGCGCCGTCGCCGGAGAAGCTGGCCAAAATTCTCGGGCCTAAGTAAGCGGCGCCTGGCCGGGCGTCATCACGATTAGCATAGGCGTCTGTTGTGGCGGGGCTGCTGGGTACATATCCGTTATTTGGGTAACGGCCGCGTATGGTTCCGCTCTTACAGCGGGTCACTTTTGGAAAAGAGCCCGGAATGCCGGCCCAGCCAAAAGTAACCAAAAGGGCTCTTGCCCCACTACTCGGCACCTCGCTGTGGCTCGGTGTGCCCGCACTCCGGCACGGCTGCGCGGGTCGCCGCGATGGGCCATCCCTGGCCCAGCGCGGCTAAACCGGCATCCTTGCCGGTTTACCCGCTCCACCGTGCCTACTTGCGGCCAGCGTGGTTTAACGGGGCGCCTAAGATCAAGATCAAAATCAACAGCACGGCGGCCTGAAAGCCGACCTGAGTGGTGTAGATCAAAAGCGGTAAAACATGTGCGCGAGCAAGCCCGCTTCCACATTTTTAATTTCCATACATCAGGGAAACTGCAACCCGCCCTGCTTCTGATCTGGCTTTTGCTCCACACCACTCAGGTCGGCTTTCAGGCCGCCGTGCTCTGCTTTTGATCTGCTGTTGATCTTGATCTCAGGCGCCCCATTAACCACGCTGGCCGCACGCAGGCTTGAATCCGTGGGTAACCCGGCAGGACGCCGGGTTAGCCGCGCTGGGCCAAGGATGGCCCATCGCGGCGGCCCACGGATTCAAGCCGGAGTGCGGGCACACCGAGCCTAGGCGAGGTGCCGAGTGGTGGGGCAAGAGCCCTTTGCTTACTTTGGGCTGGGCCGGCATTCCGGCTTTTCCAAAGTGAGTCGCTGTAAGAGCGAAACCATAGTCAGCCGTTACCCAAACAACGGATATGTACTCAAAAAATGGCCAACCCGAAAAACCTATGCTGCGATGAAGCCCTAACAGGCGTAAAGGTCAAAGCCCCTCCAACTCCGCCATCAAATCACTCAACCGATCCACCTTCTCGGCACTGATCTCATTCACCGCCAACCCGTCGATATACTCGGCCAACTCCGCCACCGTGCTGCACTCGAACATCGCCCGCAGCGGCACGTCCCGTTGCAAGGCTTTCTGCACGCGGGAGGCAATCTGCGTGGCCAGCAACGAGTGCCCGCCCAGCTCGAAGAAGTTGTCCTCTACACCTACTCGTTCAACCTTGAGCACTTCAGCCCAAATGGCAGCCAAGGTAGTTTCCAGCTCATTACGCGGCGCCAGGTAATCCTGGCTGTGCAACTGGCCGATCTCCAGCGTCGGTAGAGCCTTGCGGTCGAGTTTGCCGTTGGCGTTCAGCGGCAGGCGGTCAAGCCATAGCCAGTGCAGCGGCACCATGTATTCCGGCAGTTCGGCACGCAGGCGCTGCTTGATGCGGTCCAGGCGATCGCTCGGGTTGAGTGCCTCATCCGCCGCCACCAAGTAACCCACCAGATGCTTGCCATTGACGCCTTCCTGCACACCAACAGCCGCATCACGCACTTCCGGCTGTTCATGCAGGCGCGCTTCGATTTCACCCAGTTCGATGCGGTAGCCGCGGATCTTCACCTGGTGGTCAATGCGCCCGACGTACTCCAACACGCCATCGCTGCGCCTACGCGCAAGGTCGCCGGTGCGGTAGAGACGCTCGCCCGGTGTGCCAAATGGGTTCGGCACAAACACCTGGGCAGTACGCAACGGATCGCTGACATAACCACGACCCACGCCGGTACCGGCCACGCACAACTCACCGACCGCACCTTGCGGCACCAACTCCAGCGCGCCATCCAACAGGTACAACCGGTTGTTGTCGGTCGGCGTGCCGATTGGCAAGTAAGTGCCACGGGTAGACGCCAAGTCGACGCGGAAGAACGCCACGTCATCCGAACACTCCGCCGGGCCATAGGCGTTGACCAGGCCGATTTCCGGGTAACGCAACAACCATTGGTGCGCCAGTTCCGGCGGCATCGCTTCACCGGTCGGCAGCATCCAGCGCAAGCCGTCCAGGCTGATGCGCTCCTGGGCGAGCATGCCCTGGATCAGCGATGGCACACTTTCCAGCACGCTAATGCCTTGGGCCTGCACATGCGCCAACAAGCCCTGCGGATCATGGGCAATAGTGTTCGGCACAATATCCACCCGTGCGCCAAACAATGGCGCAGCCAGGAACTGCCACACCGAAATATCGAAGCTTTGCGAGGCGGTCTGGGCGATGACATCCGCGTCACTCAATTGCAGGTAAGGCACCTTGCTCAACTGGTTATTGAGCATGCCGCGCTGTTCGACCATCACACCTTTGGGCAAACCGGTGGAGCCCGAGGTGTAGATCACATACGCGAGGTTATCCGGGCCGCTGTAGATGCCGGGGTTTTCATCCGACTGCGCCAACGCTTCCCACACCAACAACTTCGGCCGTGCGACGCAGGCGAACTCTTCCAGCAGTTCCAGCGCCTGCTCGTGACAGGCCTCGGTGCACACCAGCAACGGTGTACGACTCAGGTCGATGATGCGGCTCAGACGTTGGCTCGGCAGGCCCGGGTCCAGCGGTAAGTAACCGGCACCAGCCTTGAAGCTGCCGATCATCATGCCCAGCAGGTCGAGGTTACGCTCGGCCAGCAAAGCAACGGGTTGATCCAGACCAACACCCGCCTGAATCAACGCGTGACCGAGGCGGTTACTGCGACGGTTCAGTTCGGCATAGCTCCATTGCTGGTCGAGGCAACTGGCGACAATGCGTTGCGGGTGCGCGGCCACCTGGGCTTCGAACAGCTCGATATAGCTGCGCGCCAGCGGGTAGTCATGTTCGCTCTGATTACAGCCTTCCACCAGGAATTCGCGCTCCTGCTCGCCAATCAGCGGCAGGTCGGCCATGTCGCCATGGAAGCCCTGCACCAGCGCCAGCAACAGGCGTTTGAACTCGCCGAGCATGCCTTGCACGGTGGTTTCGTCGAAGTAGCGTTGGTCGTAGGACAGGTGCAAACCGAGGTCATCGCCGGGGTAGCACACGGCAGTCAACGGGAAGTTGGTGTGGGTGCGGCCGGAATCCGAAGTGGCATTCAGGCTTTGCGCGCGGTCCAGCACCGAGACTTCCACCGGGGCGTTTTCAAACACGAACAGGCTGTCGAACAGCGGCTGGCCTTTGGGCAGTTCGCTGTGCTCCTGGATTGTCACCAGCGGCAGGTATTCGTACTCGCGCAGTTGCATATTGCTGTCGAGCAGGCCGCTCAACCATTGGCGCACGCTGCAACGCTGGTCGTCCTCGGGCAGTTTCACCCGTAGCGCAATACTGTTGATAAACAGGCCGACGGTGCGTTGCATCTCCGGCATTTCCACCGGGCGCCCGGCCACGGTGACACCGAACAGCACGTCGCGATCCCCGCTCAAGCGGCGCAGCACCAGAGCCCATGCTGCTTGGGCGAAGGTGTTGACGGTCAGTTGATGGGCCTGGGCCAGCTCACGCAGTTGCGCACCGTCGCGAGCATCGAGTCGGGTGTAGCAATCGCCCACCACCATGCCACCGCTGTGGCCCGCGTGTTCCCGCAGGAACGGTCGGTCACTCGGGATCGGCGTGGTGCGCTCGAAACCTTGCAGGTTCTGCTGCCACCACTGGCGCGCTTCAGCGAGGTTCTGGCGTTGCAGCCAGGCGATGTAATCGCGGTAGCGCGGTGGCGTGGCCAATTGCGCATCGCGGCCTTCGCCAAGGGCCATGTAGATATCGAAGAAATCATTCATCAGCAGCGAACGGCACCAGGCATCGATCAGGATGTGGTGGTTGCTCATCATGAACCAGTAGCGCGCTTCGCCGACGCGGATCAGGCGCAGGTGGAACGGGGCTTGGTTAAGCAAATCGAAACCGGCTTCGCGCTCCTGCTTGAGCAAGGCTTGCAGACGCGGTTCTTGCTCGGTTTCCGAATCGGCGCTCCAGTCCAGGTATTCAATCGGCGTGCTGCCTGGCTTGTGGATCACTTGCAGCATGTCTTCGCCGACGTTCCAGCAGAACGAGGCGCGCAAGGCTTCATGACGGGCGATCACGGCTTGCCAGGCCTGAGCAAAACGCTCAGGGTCCAGCGCGCTGTTGATGCGGTAGCGGTCCTGCATGTAGTAGAGGCCAGTGCCCGGTTCAAGCAGGGTGTGCAGCAACAAACCTTCTTGCATCGGCGTCAGCGGATACACGTCTTCGATGGCGCCGGCCGGAACCGGCAACGCATCCAGTTGCGGCTGGGTCAGGTGCGCCAAGGGGAAGTCGGACGGCGTGAGTCCACCAGCGTCGTCCTTCAGGCAATGCGCGATCAGGCTTTGCAATTCGGCGAGGTAGGCGTCCGCCAGTTCGCGAATGGTCTGTTGATCGTGGCGTTCGCGGCTGAAGGTCCAGCGCAGCACCAGTTCACCGCCGTACACCTGACTGTCGACGCTCAGCCCGTTGGGCAGCGGCGCATCCGGGTCATGGGCGATGCCTGCGGATTCGTCCAGCGGATGGAACAGCGCATCGGCGCCAAAGCTCTGATCGAACTGGCCAAGGTAGTTGAAGGTAATTTCGGCGGTCGGCAGTGCGGCCATGGCTTGCTTGATCTGGTCTTCCGCCAGGTAGCGCAGCACGCCATAACCCAACCCTTTGTGCGGCACGCCACGCAGTTGCTCCTTGATCGCCTTGATCGAAGCACCCTGCTCCACCTGCGGGGTCAGCCGCAGCGGGTACGCACTGGTGAACCAGCCGACACTGCGGGTCAGGTCGATTTCATCGAACAGGGTTTCGCGGCCATGGCCTTCGAGTTGGATCATCGCCGAGTCGTGACCACTCCAGCGGCACAACACGCGGGCCAAGGCAGTTAGCAGCAAGTCATTGACCTGGGTGCGATAGGCGCTTGGGGCCTGTTGCAGCAACTGGCGAGTGTGTTCGACATCCAGGCGCACGCTGACGGTGTCGGCATCGCGATTACGCAGCGAACCTTGTGGCCGATCCACCGGCAACTCCACCGGCGGACCAGCCAGTTGATCCTGCCAGACACTCAACTCCTCGCGCAGGGACTCGCTGCCCGCATACGCCTGCAAGCGTGCCGCCCAGTCCCGTAGCGCGCTGGTCTTGGCGGGCAGGCTGACAGACTGCCCCTCGCTCAATTGGCGGTAAACGGTTTGCAAATCTTCAAGCAACACACGCCACGACACGCCGTCCACCACCAGGTGGTGGATCGCAATCAACAAGCGTTGTTGACCTTGCGGGCCGTCCACCAGCAACGCGCGCAGCAGCGGGCCGTTGGCCAGGTCGAGGCTACGTTGCGTTTCGCTGAACAGCGCGGTGCACTGCTCCATATCGCGCACTTGTGCCTGCATCAACACGCCGCCTAGCGGCACGGCCAAATGCTCGGCATGCCATTGGGCATCACGCGGGGTGAAGCTCAGACGCAGGGCATCATGGTGTTCCAGCACCGCCAGCAGCGCTTGCTCCAAGCGATAGGGTTCCAGCAGTTGCAGCGGTTTGAGCAGCAACGCCTGGTTCCAATGCTGACGATTTGGGATTTCGGTATCGAAGAACCAATGCTGGATCGGCGTGAGACCCGAGCTACCAGTGAGCACGCCTTGTTCGGCGCTGACCTGCTCGGAACGGGTAGCGACGGCGGCCAGGGTTTGCACGGTCTGGTGCTGGAACAGGTCGCGAGGGCTGAAATGAATGCCTGCCTGCCGAGCGCGGCTGACGACCTGGATCGACAGGATCGAGTCGCCGCCCAGTTCAAAGAAGTTATCGTCCAGCCCGACTTTCTGCACGTTCAACACCGCGCACCAGATCGCAGCCAACGTTTGCTCCAGCTCGTTGCGGGGTGCCACGTACTGTTGGCGATTGGACTCGGGGTCAGGCTGCGGCAGCGCACGACGGTCGAGTTTGCCGTTGGCGGTCAGCGGCATGCTGTCCAGCACGATCAAATGGGCGGGCACCATGTAGTCCGGCAGTTGTGCCTTGAGGTGAGCCTTCAGGGCTTCGCGCAAAGTGCCGTGGTCTTCGTCGCTGACCAAGTACGCCACCAGCTGTTTGCCACTCGGCGAATCCAGCGCCAGCACTACCGCTTCGCGCACGGCCGCATGCTCCAGCAGGCGGGTTTCGATCTCGCCCAACTCAATACGGAAACCGCGAATTTTCACTTGATGGTCGATACGCCCCAAGTATTCCACCAGGCCATCGGCGCGCTGACGCACCAAGTCGCCAGTGCGATACAAACGGCCGCCATTCGTGGCAAACGGATCGGCGACAAAGCGCTCTGCCGTCATGCCCGGGCGCCTGTGATAACCCTGGGCCAGACCCGCCCCGCCGACATACAACTCGCCGGTCGCACCTTGCGGCACCAAGGCCAGATCGGCGTCGAAAATGTAAGCCACACGGTCACCGATGATGCTGCCGATCGGCACACTGCCGGCGCCCTCTTCCAATTGCTCCGGTGCCAAGCTGGCCAGCGGCATCACCACGGTTTCGGTCGGGCCATAGGCGTTGAAAAACACCTCAGGCTGGAACGCCGCACGAATGCGCTGCAGGTGTTCGCCGGTCAGGGCCTCGCCGCCGGTGATGCACATGCGCACCGGCAAGGTCTGGTGCTGGGTCGCCAGCCACTGCGCCAACTGGCTGCCGTAGCTGGGCGTGAAGCCCAGGATGTTGATGCGATGGGTGCGAATCAGCCCGCAGATTTCTTCGGCATCCCACTGGCCTTGGGCACGCAATACCACCTGCGCACCGCTGAGCAATGGCACCAGCAAACGCTCGGTGGCGGCGTCGAAGTTGATCGAATAGAAGTGCAGCTCGCAATCATCCGCACGCATGCCGAAACGCTCGATCACGGCCTGGCAATGCATGGCGATTTCGCCGTGGGACACCACCACGCCCTTCGGCTTACCGGTAGAGCCCGAGGTGTAAATCAGGTACGCCTGGTGTTGCGGCAGGCTGATCAATGGCAACGCGTCGACCGGGTAATTGGCGAGCACCGGCAGGTCGTCTTCCAGGCACCAGCAAGCCACAGTCACAGGCAATTCGCCGAGGGCTTCGAACATCGCCGCGTCACTGAGCAGCAGGCCGATGCCGCTGTCTTCGATCATGTAGTGCAGGCGGTCCAGCGGGTATTCCGGGTCCAGCGGCACATAGGCGCCGCCAGCTTTAAGGATCGCCAACAGGCCAATCACCATCTCCAAAGAACGCGGCAGCGCCAAGCCGACGCGCACCTGCGGCCCTACACCGCGCTCACGCAGCATCCAGGCCAGGCGATTGGCGCGGGCGTCCAGTTCACGGTAGCTGAGGGTCTCACCGGCAAAGGTTAACGCTGGGGCATCAGCGCGCGCGGTTGCCTGCTGGCTGAAGAGTTGATGAATGCACTGATCAAGACGGTGCACACCCGCCTCAATACCCAGGCTGTCTTGCAATGCGCGTTGCTCGTTAGCCGTCAGCAACGGCAACTCACTGAGGCGCTGTTGCGGGTCGGCGATCAACGCTTCCAGCAGGTTGCGCCAATGCTCGGCCATGCGCGCGATGCGCGGTTCATCGAACAAATCGGTGCTGTAAGTCAGGCAGCAACCCAGGCGATGGTCGAGGTCGGTGACTTCCAGGTTGAGGTCGAATTTGGTCGCACGCGCATCGTTGGCCAGGTACTCGACGGTCATACCCGCGAGTTGGCGGCTCTGTTGGAACTCCCAGCGCTGCACGTTGCACATCACTTGAAACAGCGGGTTATACGCCGCGCTGCGCGGCGGTTGCAGTGCCTCGACCAGATGGTCGAACGGCAGGTCTTGGTGAGACTGGCCTTCGATCACGGTGTGGCGCACGTGCTCGAACAGCTCAGCGACATTCATTTGCCCATTGAGCTGGCAACGCAGCACCTGGGTGTTGAGGAACGCGCCGATCAGCCCTTCGCTTTCCGGACGAATACGGTTGGCCACGGGGGCGCCGATGCGCAGGTCAGTCTGGCCGCTGTAGCGGTAGAGCAACACAGCCAGGGTGGCGGTCATGGTCATGAACAACGTGAGGCCGCGTTCGGCATTGAAGGCGCGCACGCGGGCGGCCAACTCATCGCTCAGGTCGAAACGGTACAGCTCGCCTTGGTGGCTTTGCACCGGTGGCCGTGGACGGTCGCCGGGCAGCTCCAGCAGTGGATGCTCATGCCCAAGCTGTGCAGTCCAGTAATCCAGCTGGCGCTGGCGCTCGCCAGATTCCAGCCACTGGCGTTGCCACACGCTGTAGTCGAGGTATTGCACCGCCAGCGGCGCCAGCGGCGAGTCGCGGTCGTCGATAAAGGCTTCGTACAGCGCACTGAGTTCACGGGCAAAGATGTCCATGGCCCAGCCTTCGGTGACGATATGGTGCAGGGTCAGCACCAGGTAGTGTTCCTGCTCGCCAGCCTTGACCAGGCAGGCGCGCAACAGCGGCCCGGTTTCGAGGTTGAAAGGCGTGTGGGCTTCATGATCGGCCAGTTGCTGCAAACGCTGTTGACGCTCAACGTCGCTCAGCGCCGAGACATCCTGCCAGTCCATGCGCAGACCGGTTTGTGGCGCGACCTTCTGATAGGCCACGCCGTCGACACTTGGGAAGGTAGTGCGCAGGGTTTCGTGGCGCATGATCAAGGCTTGCAACGCCGCCTCGAAACGCCCCACATCCAACACGCCACGCAGGCGTGCCATGCCGCCGACGTTGTAGGCCGGGCTGTCCGGCTCCATCTGCCAGAGGAACCACATGCGCTGCTGGGAATAGGACAACGGCACCGGTTGGCTGCGGTCGACCTTGGCGATTGCGGTTTGCTGGTTACGCTGGCCAGACGCCTGGATCAAACCCACTTGCTCGGCAAAAGCGCCCAGCTCGCTGGCTTCGAACAAGGTGCGCAACGGCAACTCGACATCACAGGCCTGGCGGGTGCGGGAGATGATTTGCGTGGCCAGCAACGAGTGCCCGCCCAAGGCGAAGAAATCATCGCGCAAGCCAATACGCGGCAGGCCGAGGACTTCGCGCCAGATAGCGGCAATTTGCAGTTGCAACGGTGATTCAGGCTCGACGTGTTCACGTACTTGCCACACAGGCTCCGGCAGCGCACGTCGATCAACTTTGCCGCTGGGACTCAGGGGCATGGCATCCAGACGCATCAAGAGTGCGGGCACCATGTACTCCGGCAGCTCGGCGGCCAGTGCGGTTTTTACGTCCTGTTCGTCCAGCTCGGTGTGGGCCGTGTAGTAGCCGATCAACTGCGCATCACGCACCAGCACCACGGCTTGGGCGATGCCGTCCAGGGCCAGCATGCGCGCTTCAATTTCTTCCGGTTCCACACGGAAGCCACGCAGTTTGACTTGCTGATCGAGACGACCGAGGTATTCGATCACACCGTCGGTGCCCCAGCGCACGCGGTCACCGGTGCGGTACAAGCGTGCGCCCGCCTCGCCCAGTGGGTCGGCGATAAAGCGTTCAGCCGTCAGTCCGGCACGGCCGAGGTAACCCCGTGCCAGGCCAATGCCGCTGATGCACAGTTCACCCGGCACACCCGCCGGTAACGGGTTGAGCTGATCATCGAGCACGCGGCAAATCACATTGCCCAGCGGCCGGCCAATCGGTGAGCGCTCGCCATCCTCGGCCTTGCAGTGCCAATGAGTGACGTTGATCGCGGTTTCAGTCGGGCCATAACGGTTATGCAACTGCACTGCCGGCAACTGCGCCAACACGCGGTTGCGCAGCTCAGCGGGCAAGGCTTCGCCACCGGAGAACAGGCGACGCAAGCTGGTGCATTCGGCTACCAGCGGTTCGTCGATAAACAGCTGCAACAACGGCGGCACAAAGTGCAACGTGGTCACACCATGCTCCTGCACAAGCTGGGCGATGCGATGCGGATCACGATGTTCGCCAGGGCCTGCCAGCACCAGGCGGCAACCGGTGATCAACGGCCAAAAACATTCCCACACCGACACGTCGAAACTGATCGGCGCCTTTTGCATCAGCACATCGGTTTCGTTCAGTTGGTAAGTGGCCTGCATCCACTGCAAGCGCTCGGCCAGCGCCGCATGGGTATTACCCACGCCTTTAGGCTGGCCGGTGGAGCCGGAGGTGTAAATCACGTAGGCGAGGTTGTCGCCATTGAGGTGCAGTCCCGGAGCCTGGGTCGGCCAGTTGTCGAGGTGCAGGCTGTCCATCGCGATGACGCAGATGCCTTCAGCCGTCGGCAGTTGCTCCAGCATCGAGGTCTGGGTCAGCAGCAGTTGCACGCCGCTGTCCTTAAGCATGTAGGCCAGGCGGTCGGCGGGGTAATCCGGGTCCAGCGGCACATAGGCGCCACCGGCCTTGATGATCGCCAGCAAGCCGATCAGCAGGTGTGGCGAACGCTCGGCGGCGATGGCCACGCACACATCCGGGCCGACGCCTTTATCGCGCAAATAGTGAGCCAGGCGATTGGCCTGGGTGTGCAATTGGGCGAAGGTCAGGCTGCCGTCCTGCCAGACCAGCGCGGTGTTGTCCGAGGTCTGCTGGTTGAGCAGCTCCGGCAACCATTGCTGTGCGGGTGCACAAGGCGCTTCGCTCCACTGGCGCTGCTCATCGTGGAGCATCAGCTTGAGGTCGCCGATGGCTTGCTTCGGTTGTTCACAGACCGCCTGCAGCAGGTTGATGAAGTGCTCGGCCAGACGCTGGATGGTCGCAGCGTCAAACAACTCATCGGCGTAGTCGAACGACAGGCTCAAGCGCCCGTTGCGGTCTTCTTCGGAATGCAGTTGCAGGTCGAACTTGGCTTCGCGGCTGTGCCAAGGCAGCTCATCGGCGAGTATGCCCGGCAAGCGACGCAAGGCACTCAAATCACGTTGCTGGTGGTTGAACATGACCTGGAACAGGCCTTGTTCGCGGGCCTGCGGGAAGGCTTCCAGCAGTTGTTCGAACGGCAGATCCTGATGCGCCTGAGCGCCCAATGCCGCTTGGCGAGTGGTAGCCAACAGCTCATTGAATGACAGGCGCCCGTCCAGCTCGGCGCGCAGCACCAAGGTGTTGATGAAGAAGCCGATCAGGCCCTGGGTTTCCTGGCGCGGACGGTTGGCATTCGGCACGCCAATGCGGATATCGCGCTGGCCGCTGTAGCGATAAAGCAGGCTTTGGAAGGCCGCCAACAAGAGCATGAACGGCGTGGATTCGTTGGCCTGGGCGGTTTGGCGAATCGCTTCGCTGAGGCTCGCGCCCAGCCGCATGCTGTGGCGCGAGGCGCTGTTGAGGTGATGTGCCGAGCGCGGGTGATCGGTAGCCAGGCTCAGGGTCGGATGCTCCTCCCCCAACTGGGCTTTCCAATACGCCAGTTGGCGCTGGCCTTCACCTTCAGCCAACCACTGGCGCTGCCAACTGCCGTAGTCGGCGTATTGCAATGCCAATGGCGGCAGCTCCAGGGTTTGGCCCTGGGAGGCGGCGGCGTACAGGCGTGAGAATTCGTCGATCAGGATATTCAGCGACCAGCCGTCGGCGATGATGTGGTGCAGCGTCACCAGCAGTTGGTGATCTTCATCGTCCAGGCGTACGAGGGTCACCCACAGCAGCGGGCCTTTTTCCAGGTCGAACTGGGTGCGCGCTTCGTCTTCACGGATCTGTTGCGCACGGGCTTCACGCTCGGCACTGGGCAAGTCGCTGAGGTCGATGACTTGCAGGTCGAATTCGGTGTTTGCATCCACGCGCTGGAAGGCCTGCCCATCACGCTCGTAAAAGCGCGTGCGCAGGGCTTCATGACGCTGGATCAATTGCTGAAAACTGGCCCGTACCGCGTCTTCGTGTAACTCGCCACGCAGGCGCAGGGCTCCGGGAATGGTGTAGGCGCTGCTGTGTGGGTCGAGCTGCCAGGTGATCCAGAGACGGTTTTGTGCCAGCGATTGTGGCAGGTCGTCCTGACGCGACAGGGTGTGGATCACGCCTTGAGCGATGCCGCCATCTTGCTGCAATTGCGCCACGTTGGCGGCGAAGGCTGACAGCGTCGGCGCTTCAAACAGCATGCGCAGGTTCAGCTCCACACCCAGGGTTTCACGCAAACGCGCGACGACCTGAGTGGCGGTGATGGAATTGCCGCCGAGCAGGAAGAAGTGGTCATCGGCCGCAACCGTCGCGACGTGCAACTGCTCGCACCAGATCGCGGCAATCTGGTTTTGCAGCTCGGACGTAAGCGAGGCATCGCTCGCCTGCGCTTGCAGACCAGGGAACTGCGCATAGCTGTCGAGGCTGCCATCCGCCTGGCGAATGGCGCACGCCGCGCGCTGCACCTTGCCGCTGGAGGTCTTTGGCAATGCGCCAGGGTTGAGCAACACCACCACGCTCGGGGCTTGTTGATAGGCCTCGGCCACGGCTTGTCGGATCGCCTTGATCAGCGCTTCGGGAGGCAGGATTTTCTGCACGCTGCGACTGATTTCCGCGGCGATGCCGATACCTTCCAGGCCCTGGTCATTCACCGCAAACGCCGCGACCCGGCCCTTGCGCACCACTTCCACTTCGCGCTCGATGGTCTGTTCGATGTCCTGGGGGTAGAGGTTGTGGCCGCGTACGATCAGCAGGTCTTTCAGGCGGCCGGTGATGTACACCTCGCCCTCGCGGATAAAACCCAGATCGCCGGTGCGCAGCCAGGTGCGGCCCGCGTGCTGCACGAAGGTCTTGGCAGTGGCCTCGGGGTTGCGCCAGTAGCCGTGGGCGATGCTCGGGCCGGTGGCCCATAGCTCACCGACGCTGTTGTCGGTCAACTCTAAAAGCGTGTGCGGGTCGGCAATCAACACCGCGTGTTCCGGCTGGCTGGTGCCGCAACTCATGATCGCACTGCCCTGCCCAGGCTCGGCGCGATTGGCTGCCAGCGCTTGTTCGTCCACCCGCAACGCCGGGATGCCATGGCCACGGGTGCCGCCGGCAACAAACAGGGTCGCCTCGGCCAGGCCGTAGGAGGCGAAGAAATTGTTTGAGGTGAAACCGCAAGCGGTGAACTTTTCGGCGAAGCGTTCCAAGGTATCGAGGCGGATCGGTTCGGAGCCCGAATACGCCACGCGCCATTTGCTCAAATCCAGGCGTTCCAGGGCAGATTCACTGACCCGTTCACTGCACAAGCGGTAGGCGAAATCCGGGCCACCGCTGATGGTGCCACCGTATTCACTGATCGCCTCCAGCCAGCGCAACGGCCGACCGAGGAAGTACGCCGGCGACATCAACACACACGGCACGCCGCTGAAGATCGGTTGCAGCAGGCCGCCGATCAGGCCCATGTCGTGATACAGCGGCAACCAGCTGACGATCACATCGTCCGGGTTGAGGTCGATACCAAAACCACGACGAATCAGCACTTCGTTGGCCACCAGGTTGCCGTGGCTGACTTGCACGCCTTTGGGCAGTGCGGTGGAGCCGGAGGTGTATTGCAGGAAGGCGATGTCGTCGGGGTGCAGATCGGGGGCGATCCAGCCATCGGCGCTCTGGGCACCCAGGGTGTCGACGCTCAATACCGGCGGCGCGTTTTCGATCTGCGCCAGGCCATCGCCAAGGCTGGCGATGGTCAGCAGCAAGCGTGGCTCAGCGTCGGCAATGATCGACAGCAAACGCTCCTGGTGATGACGGCGCGTGGACTCCGGCGGATAGGCCGGTACCGCGATCACCCCGGCGTACAGGCAACCAAAGAACGCCGCGACGTAATCCGGGCCACTGGGAAACAACAGCACGGCACGGTCGCCCAACTCAGCATTGGCCTGTAAGGCAGCGGCGATAGTGCGAGCGCGTTGGTCCAGGTCACGGTAGCTGAGGACGACGCTGTGTTCGGCGGATTCGGCCAGGAAGCGCAGAGCCACCTGGTCCGGGGTCTGCGCGGCGCGACGCTGAAGGGACTGGACCAAAGTGCGGGGAAGTTCGAAGGCGTCCATCATGGGGTTCCTGCCTGAAATCGGCTTACGGGAAAATCGGCTTACGTGAGAATCGAGAGCGGGAGCTTTAGCTGACGGCCAATTGCCGCGCCGCGCCATTGCGCCAGCGGGCCATATGCTCGTCGGCATAGCGCCGCAGGCAGCGCAACACGGCGCTTTCGTGCTGCACGAGGAAGAAATGGTGACCGTCGAACATGTCCAGGGAGAAGCCGCTGGCGGCGTCGGCCTGCCAGTCGAGCAACTGATCGGCGCGCACGCTGTCTTGTTTGCCGCCAAACACGTGGATCGGCATGCCGAGCGGCTCGCGCTCGCCATAGGTGAAACTGCCGCACAGCAGGAAGTCGGCGCGCAGGATCGGCAGCATCAACTGCATCAACTCGGGGTTGGTCAGGGCTTCCTCGGCAGTGCCCTGCAGTTCGCGCAGGCGGGCGATCAGTTGTTCGTCGGTCTTTTCAACGGCGTACTCGCTGACATCACGGCGCGCCGGTCCCGCCGTGCCGGAGGCAAATAACGCCAATGGTTCAGGTACGCCGCGCTCCCGCAGGGCGTGAGCCAACTCGAATGCCAACAAGCCGCCAAGGCTGTGGCCGAACAAGGCATACGGGCCGTTCAGGTCATGACTGATCTCACCTGCCAATTGCTCAGCCAAGGCCTTGATATCGCGCTGCAACGGCTCGTCCATGCGCATGCCGCGCCCCGGCAGTTCCAGCGGGCACACCTGCAACCAGTCCGGTAAAGCCCGGCGCCAACGCGCATACACCATGGCGCTGGCGCCCGAATAGGGCAGGCAAAACAGGCGCAGTCGAGTCGGCGTACTCATCGCTTGAGGACTCCACACTGAAACACGCTGTGTGCACGATAAAAACCCATTTCGCCCTCCTGCGGGTGCTGGTTCCATGGCCGTTTTACTAACGGACCTGTCACCCATGAGAACGGACGGAGGCGGCAAATAATTAGTCGTGGGGGACGAGCGAGACGTGGATCACAGGTTACAAGGAGGCATAAGATTAGTTCGTCTTCTCATTTGACAATCATTATCATTAAGCATAATTTGTTGCCCGATGTGTAGGAGGCCTCAGCAAGGACGCCCTCCCCCAACCTCTTTTGCAACAAGGTGAATTCCATGACGGAACAAGTATCCACAGGCAGGTGCGACTCACCACTTCTCCAGGCATTCGTCGACAATCGAATGATTCTGGTGAAGATCGCGGCACGTATTACCGGCTGTCGCTCCCGCGCTGAAGACGTGGTGCAGGACGCCTACTTCCGATTGCAATCGGCGCCGACGATCACGTCATCGTTCAAGGCCCAGCTCAGTTATCTGTTCCAAATCGTGCGTAACCTGGCGATCGATCACTACCGCAAGCAGGCCCTGGAGCTCAAATACTCCGGGACGGAAGAGGAAGGCTTGAATGTGGTCATTCACGGCGCTTCACCGGAAACCTCGCACATCAACTTCAGCACCCTGGAAAACATTGCCGACGCCTTGACGGAGTTGCCCCAGCGCACCCGCTACGCGTTCGAGATGTATCGCCTGCACGGCGTGCCGCAAAAGGACATCGCCAAGGAACTGGGCGTGTCGCCGACCCTGGTGAATTTCATGATTCGCGATGCACTGGTACATTGCCGCAAGGTGTCGGGCAGCCACAGCGATACGTTTGCGCGTCGGGTCTGACCGCAGGCTGATCGTTCCCAAGGTGGGAACGATCAGCGGCGTGTCACACTAATCCACAGCGCTCAAAAAACCGCTCCCGCCCCAGAATCATCAGCGCTGCGCGCTTGTGGGGGAAGTCGAACTCCTTCTCGCAGTGAAAGCACTGGTTCTGCATATGGCCGATCATCTTCGCGTTGTCGGCGCGGGGCTCAGCCACCACACGCTGGGTGCGCGGGTCGTCCAGAAACAAATAGTGCACCAGCGCCGATAACCAGCTGGCAACCTTGTGTGGACCACGGTGATGCTCCTCCCCGACCAGCATGTGAATGCCACGGTCATAATCACCGGCGTCGTAGAACGGCGCGATCCGGTCCTCCTTGGCCCAATAGGCTTCGAAGTAGGCGAAGGGTTCATCGTCAAAACAGCCGATCAGCGTCAGGGCATGCGGGTCGGCTTCCAGTTTGTCCAGGTATTCGCGATGCTGCTCCAGGCTGCCGCTTTCCTGCCAGAAATTCGCCACTCGGGTGCTGTTCTGCCAACGATTGAAGCGGGCCAGGTCGACATCAATCTCGACGGTGCGCAGGGAAATCCACGCACCCAGGCGTGCATCAAAGCGGCGGTAGACTTCACCACGCGGCTTCGGTGCGCGGGCTGGATGGCGCTTGCCGCCGCTGATGATCATCTGCTGCGGGTAGCTACCGTTGAGGGGTTGCCCAAGCCATGGCTGGGGCAATTGCCAGAACAGGGTCCGTTCACAGCGAAACTGCCCCGTCACCTCGGTGGCCACCAACAGCCCGCTGCGCAGCGCATCCTCAGGCACATGTTCCAGGTGCCAAACCACACGCTGGCGAGCGGGCTCTTTGACGAACAACCAGTAACAGGCGCACCACAAAGCGCGGGCGGGCGCTACGCTGTTGGCGTCCTGCAGATGCACGTGCAACTCATCACCCCGCTCAAGGCGCAAGCGAATCAGCGGCTGGCCTTCAAGGGTCAGGCTCAGGCGGCTATCGGTTTCATCGGCATTCAGGGCAGGCCCGACCGGCAACGGCAAGACGGACAAATCATTCAGACTGGACATAGTGGCGGCTCACGGTAATCGTCGACAGATGAAGAAGTGACGTGAGCAACGCAGGAAAATTTAGCCGATCAAGGCGCTGTAGAGACCGACAGGACATCAATTCGATAGGGCTCGAAGATTTTCATCATCTGGCCGCTATCCCGCAGCCCCTTGAGCAATTGGGCAAACGCCTCGCTGGTTATCGGCGCCTTCGGCCTCAGCAACGCATAGTGGTGATAGACCTGGTCGACGCGCTGGGACACCAGGAACTCCCCAGCCATCTCCGCGTTGCGCGCCATGAAATCACTCAGGTAGGAACGGGTCACCAGGGCGATATCGGCACGCCCACGCGCGACCATCAACAGGTTGCTGTCATGGGAATAGGTCAGCGTGGCGTTGAAGTGTTCGGCCATGTACTTGGGGTCGGAGTTGAAGTTGGCGAACGCGTAGTGATAGCCGCTGAACACCGCAAGACGCTTGCCGCCAAGATCAGTGAAATAGCTTTGATCGCGGCCCGGCTCACGCTGGGCGACGAAGACTTCGGCGTCTTCCAGGCCCATGTCGACACTGGTGTGGGGAATGCTCTGCCAACCCCAGTCGGGGTTTTCGAAGATCGCCATGTCGACCCGGCCTTGCTCGAAATCACGAAAGCGACGCGGGATGGAGGTAGGCACCAGCACAAATTGGTAGTCGGTTTGCGAGGCGTTCAGGGCTTCCACCAATTGCGGAAGCAAACCGGTGTCGGCACCTTGTTCAGGGCGTACGGTATAGGGCGGAAAATGCGCGGCACCGATCCTCACCAACTGCGCAGCCGAAGCCGGCATCCACCACGCTGTGCCCAGTGCCCATAAAGTAAGTCCTGCAGCCAGCCGCCATGGCGAAAACATCAAGGCACACACCGTTTAACACTCTGATGGCAATAAGCTAGGCGTTTTTGTCTGGCGAGACAACTTTCCATCGGCAAATTAATAGCTTGCGCCTCAATCGGCCTTCAGAACCATCAGCAGGGCTTCTTCGGCCAATTGCTCCAGCGTCAGGCTGCCCTGGGCGCGGAACCAGGTGGTGGTCCAGGACAAGGCGCCGGTCAGGAAGCGTCGAGTGATAAACACGTCACCCTTGATGTAACCCGCGGCCTTGGCCTCGCCCAGCACCTGCAACCAGATGTCTTCATACACATCCCGCAGCGCCAGTACGTGGGCCTGGCCGTCGACCGACAGCGAGCGCCACTCGTACACCAACACCGCCATCGCCTCGCCGCTGCCTCCCATGATCGACTGCAATTCGCAGCGAATCAGCGCCAGCACACGCTCGCGTACGTTGCTCGCCTCCTCAAGTGAGGCGCGCATCAGCGCGGTGTTGTAGTGGATGGTTTCCTCCATCACCGCCCGCAGGATCTCGTCCTTGCTCTTGAAGTGATGAAAGATGCTGCCGGACTGGATGCCCACCGCGCCGGCCAAATCACGCACGGTGGTGCGCTCGAAGCCCTTGTTACGAAACAGGTGAGCCGCGGTTTGCAGCAACTTGCCCCGGGCACTGTCGGGATCGGTCAATTGGCCGCCGTCGACCATGGTGCGCATCACCCGCAGGGCTTTTTGCTCATCCATGCCTCTCTCCTTCACTTCTACTGACGTCTTGGGCGGCAATTTAGGCCGTGGCCGTCACCCAAGCAAGCGCTTGGGCAAAACTTGTGTCCAGAGTTTACAAACCAAGCGCTTGCTTGGTAGTCTCGATGCCAGCCATTCGGGGGAAGGATTTCTCATGAGCAAGACGGTTCGTATCGGCTGCGCCAGCGCCTTCTGGGGCGACACCTGCACCGCCGCCGCCCAACTGGTGCACGGCGGCGCACTGGATTACCTGGTGTTCGACTACCTGGCGGAAGTCACGATGTCGATCCTCGCCGGTGCGCGAATGAAAGATCCCCAGGCCGGCTACGCCACGGATTTCGTCGAAGTGCTCACGCCGCTGCTGGCCGATATCCAACACCAGGGCATCCGTGTGATCAGCAACGCGGGCGGCATCAACCCTCTCGCCTGCGCCGCCGCCCTGCAAGCGGCCTGCGACAAAGTGCAGATCCCGCTGAAAATCGCCGTGCTGTTGGGAGACGATCTGCAACCGCAGCTCAAGCAACTGCACGGCGTTACCGATATGTTCAACGGCACGCCTTTGCCACCGGTTTGCGTGTCTGCCAATGCCTACCTCGGTGCGCCCGGCATTGCCGCTGCGCTGAAACTAGGCGCCGATATCGTCATCACCGGCCGTGTGGTCGACAGTGCAGTGGTCAGCGCGGCGCTGGTGCATGAGTTCGAATGGTCATGGCAGGACTACGATCACCTCGCCCAAGCTGCACTGGCCGGGCATATCATCGAATGCGGCGCACAGTGCACCGGTGGCAACTTCACCGATTGGCGTGACGTGCCGGACTACGAGCACATTGGTTTTCCCATTGTTGAAGTCAGCACCGACGGCCAGTTCACCGTTAGCAAGGTCGATGGCACTGGCGGGCTGATCAGCGAGCTCAGTGTGGCCGAACAACTGCTGTATGAAATCGGCGACCCCCGCGCCTATTTACTGCCGGATGTAATCTGCGATTTCAGCCAGGTCAAATTGCAACAGCAAGGCAAAAATTGCGTGCGCCTGCACGGCGCCAAAGGCTCGCCGCCCACCGCTCAATACAAAGTCAGCGCGACCTACCCCGATGGGTTCCGTTGCACCGCCAGTTGCCTGATCGCCGGGATCGACGCCGTGGCCAAGGCCGATCGGGTCAGCCAGGCGATCATCAACAAGACCTCGGAACTGTTCAGCCAGCGCGGCTGGGCGCCTTACACCGAAGTGAATATTGAACTGCTCGGCAGCGAAGCCACCTACGGCGCCCACGCCAGACGCCAGGATTGTCGCGAGGTGGTGGTCAAACTCGCGGTGCGGCATCCGAGCAAACAGGCACTGGTGCTGTTCGCCCGCGAGATCGCCCAGGCGGCCACCGGCATGGCACCAGGCCTGACCGGGATCGTCGGCGGGCGGCCGACGGTGTATCCGTTGATTCGGCTGTTTTCGTTCCTGATCGATAAATCAGCCTGTGAGGGGGTGATCGACTTCCAAGGCGAGCGCCACGTCTGCGCGCTGCCAATCGCCAGTGCACTCGCCACACCCGCAGCGCCGATTGATCCGCCCAAACCCCAAGGCCGCGCTGACGCCAATGTACCCTTGGTGAAACTGGCCGTGGCACGCTCCGGCGACAAAGGTAATCACAGCAATATCGGGGTGATCGCCCGCCACCCCGACTACCTGCCGTGGATTGCCGAAGCGCTGACACCCGAGGTCATCGTCGACTGGATGGGCCACGTGCTCGACCCTCTGCATGGCCGCGTCGAGCGCTGGTATTTGCCCGGCAGCCACAGCCTGAATTTCCTGCTGGAAAACGCCCTCGGCGGTGGTGGTATCGCCAGCCTGCGCATCGACCCGCAAGGCAAGGCTTTCGCCCAGCAACTGCTGGAAACCCCCATCGCCGTACCGCAACACATCGCCGACTTACTCACCTAAAGGAGTGTTGCCGTGGCCTTCGACTCGATCTTCAAATCCGACCTTTTTCAGGGGCAGACCGTGATTGTCACGGGTGGCGGCAGTGGTATTGGCCGTTGCACCGCCCATGAACTGGCAGCCCTTGGCGCCCGCGTAATCCTGGTTGGGCGCAAGCCGGAAAAGCTGCAGAAGGTCGCGGCGGAAATCGCCGAAGACGGCGGCACCGCCCATTGGCAAGCCTGTGATATTCGCGATGAAGAGGCGGTGAAGGCACTCGTCACACAGATAATCCACGAACACGGCCCGGTCCACGGCCTGGTGAATAACGCCGGCGGCCAATATCCCTCGCCGCTGGCCTCGATCAATCAAAAAGGCTTTGAAACCGTGCTGCGCACCAACTTGGTCGGCGGTTTCCTGATGGCGCGGGAAGTGTTCAACCAGTCGATGAGCAAACACGGCGGCGCTATCGTCAACATGCTCGCCGACATGTGGGGCGGCATGCCCGGCATGGGCCACTCGGGCGCAGCACGGTCGGGCATGGACAACTTCACCAAGACCGCCGCGTTCGAATGGGGCTATGCCGGTGTGCGGGTCAACGCCGTGGCGCCGGGCTGGATTGCCTCCAGTGGCATGGACACCTACGAAGGCGCGTTCAAGGCCGTGATCCCGACCCTGCGCGAACACGTGCCGCTCAAGCGCATCGGCACCGAGTCGGAAGTCAGTGCGGCCATCGTCTTTCTGCTCAGCCCTGCTGCCGCCTTCGTCAGCGGCAGTACCCTGCGCATCGACGGCGCCGCCAGCCTGGGCAGCCGCGCCTGGCCGCTGCACAAGGCGCAACCACCGAGCGAGCCGTTCAATGGTTTCCACCGCGCGTATTTGCCGGATGTACTCAAGGTGGAGCAATAAACCATGCCGGTGATTGAAACGCTGATCGACGCCCACAGCCCGCAGTTCGCGCAAAACCGAGAAGCGATGCTGGCAAGCATCCAGCAACTGCGCCAGCTTGAGCAGAACCTGCTGAGCAAGGCGCAGGAAGCCAAGCCCAAATTCGACAAGCGCGGCCAACTGCTGCCCCGCGAACGCCTCAACCTGCTGCTGGACCCCGGTGCACCGTTCCTGGAGCTGGCGAGCCTGGCCGGCTACAAACTCCACGACGACAAAGACGGCAGCGCGGCCGGTGGCGGGCTGATTGCCGGCATCGGTTACGTCAGCGGTGTACGCATGCTGGTGGTGGCCAATAACAGCGCGATCAAGGGTGGGACCATTTCCCCCACCGGCCTGAAAAAATCCCTGCGCCTGCAACAGATCGCCATGGAAAACAAACTGCCGGTGGTGACCCTCGCTGAGAGCGGCGGCGCCAATCTCAATTACGCGGCGGAGATTTTCGTCGAAGGCGCACGCAGCTTCGCCAACCAAGCGCGCATGTCGGCCATGGGCTTGCCGCAGATCACCGTGGTGCACGGCTCGGCCACGGCGGGTGGGGCGTATCAGCCGGGGCTTTCAGATTACGTGGTGGTGGTGCGCGGCAAGGCCAAGCTGTTCCTCGCCGGGCCACCGTTGCTCAAAGCCGCCACCGGCGAAATCGCCACCGATGAAGCCTTGGGCGGCGCCGAAATGCACGCACAAACCGCCGGCACTGCCGAATACCTGGCGGAAGACGACGCAGACGGTGTGCGTATCGTGCGCGAAATAGTCAACCTACTGCCTTGGGATGATCGCCTGCCGCCTGTCCAGAAACGCGCTTATGCTGAGCCGTTGTACCCCATCGAGGAACTGCTGGGATTGATCCCCGTTGATCCGAAAAAGCCCTACGACGTGCGCGAAATCCTCGCGCGTCTGGCGGACGGTTCACACTTTCTTGAATTCAAAGGCGAGTTCGACGCGCACACCGTCTGCGGCCACCTGCACATCCAAGGTCGCGCCGTCGGTGTGATCGGCAATAACGGCCCCATCACGCCTAAGGGCGCGAGCAAGGCCGCGCAGTTTATCCAGCTGTGTGACCAGAGCCGCACGCCGCTGCTGTTCCTGCACAACACCACCGGTTTCATGGTGGGTACCGAATCGGAGCAACAGGGCGTGATCAAGCACGGCGCGAAGATGATCCAGGCGGTGGCCAATGCGCGGGTGCCTAAACTCACGATTGTGGTCGGCGGCTCCTACGGCGCCGGCAACTATGCAATGTGCGGTCGTGGCCTGGACCCACGTTTTATCTTTGCCTGGCCCAACAGCCGCACGGCGGTGATGGGCGGCGCACAGGCGGGCAAGGTGTTGCGAATCGTCACCGAGGCCAAGCAACTCAAAGACGGCTTGGTGCCCGATCCCAAGGTGTTGGACATGCTGGAACAGGTCACCGCGCAGAAGCTCGATAGCCAGTCCACTGCGCTGTATGGCAGCGCCAATCTATGGGACGACGGGCTGATTGACCCTCGCGACACCCGCACGCTGCTGGGGTTTGTGCTGGATATCTGCCATGAGGCCGAAGTGCGGCAATTGCAGCCGAACAGCTTTGGTGTGGCGCGCTTCTGAATTTCGCCCGTGACGCTCCGCGTCGCGATAAAAAGGGAGAACAATAAAAATGATCTTTACCCAGGAACACCAGGAACTGCGCCGCACCGTCCGTGCCTTCGTCGACCGCGAGATCAACCCCCACGTCGATGAATGGGAAAAAGCCGGGCGCTTTCCCATCCACGAAATCTTCCGTAAGGCCGGCGACCTCGGCCTGCTGGGCATTTCCAAGCCCGAACAATTCGGTGGCATGGGCCTGGACTACAGCTACTCGATTGTCGCCGCCGAAGAATTCGGCACCATTCACTGCGGCGGCATCCCCATGTCCATCGGCGTGCAGACTGACATGTGCACCCCCGCCCTCGCCCGCTTCGGCTCCGATGAACTGCGCGACGAATTCCTGCGCCCGGCCATCAGCGGCGAGCAAGTGGGCTGCATCGGCGTCTCGGAAACCGGCGCCGGCTCCGACGTGGCCGGGCTGAAAACCCATGCGCGCAAGGACGGCGATGACTACGTGATCAACGGCAGCAAAATGTGGATCACCAACTCACCCAGTGCCGACTTTATCTGCCTGCTGGCCAACACCTCCGACGACAAGCCGCATATCAACAAGTCACTGATCATGGTGCCGATGAACACCCCTGGCATCAGCGTCAGCCCGCCCCTGGAAAAGCTCGGCATGCACAGCTCCGAGACCGCCCAGGTGTTCTTTGACGGCGTGCGCGTGCCGCAACGCAACCGCATCGGCCACGAAGGCGCAGGCTTCATGATGCAGATGCTGCAATTCCAGGAAGAACGCCTGTTTGGCGCGGCCAATATGATCAAGGGCCTGGAGTACTGCATCGACAGCACCGTCGACTACTGCAAGGAACGCCAGACGTTCGGCAAGGCACTGATCGACAATCAGGTCATCCACTTTCGCCTGGCCGAACTGGCCACCGAAATCGAGTGCCTGCGCGCGTTGGTCTACCAGGCCACCGAGCAGTACATCAAAGGCCAGGACGTGACGCGCCTGGCGTCGATGGCCAAGCTCAAGGCCGGACGTTTGGGCCGCGAAGTCAGCGACAGTTGCCTGCAATATTGGGGCGGCATGGGCTTTATGTGGGACAACCCGGTGGCCCGCGCTTATCGCGACGTGCGGCTGGTGTCGATTGGCGGCGGTGCCGACGAGATCATGCTGGGGATTATCTGCAAACTGATGGGCACATTGCCCGGTAAAAAATCATGAACACCCTGTTGCTGGAACCGCATAACGGGGTGCTGCACATCACCCTCAACCGCCCTGAAAACCGCAATGCCATGAGCCTGGAGATGGTCAACGAGCTGCGCGCGGTACTGGCTGGGTTGGATAGCCAGGTGCGCGCGCTGGTGATCAGTGGCGCGGGGGGGCATTTCTGTGCGGGGGCGGATGTGAAGGACATGGTCACCGCGGGTGATCAGATGCAGGCGTTGAATCGGGCGTTTGGCACGTTGTTGCAAGAGGTTGAAGCGGTGCCGCAGGTGGTGATTGTGGTGCTGCAAGGCGCGGTGTTGGGGGGTGGGTTTGGGTTGGCGTGTGTGAGTGATATTGCGATTGCCGATCACCAAGCGCAGTTCGGGTTGCCGGAGACGAGCCTGGGGTTGTTGCCGGCGCAGATTGCGCCGTTTGTGGTGAAACGTATCGGGTTGACCCAGGCAAGGCGGTTGGCGCTGACGGCGGCGCGGTTTGATGGGGTTGAGGCTGGGCGGTTGGGGGTGGTGCATTTTGTCGAGGCCGATTCACAGGCGTTGGCGGAGCGGCTGGATGAGGTGTTGGGGCAGGTGTTGCGGTGTGCACCGGGGGCTAATGGGCGGACCAAAGCCCTGTTGCTGGCCAGTGTGGATGAACCGCTTGGAGTGGTGTTGGATCGGGGGGCACAGTGGTTTGCTGAGGCGGTGGCAGGGGATGAAGGGGTTGAGGGGACTCGGGCGTTTTTGCAGAAGCGTAAGGCGGGGTGGGTTCGATGAACTGGGGGCATATCCGTTTTTTTGGTCGTGGCCGATATGGGTTCCGCTCTTACAGCGGGTCACTTTTGAACAGCGCAAAAGTAACCTGTGGTGAGCGGGCTTGTCCCGCGTTGGGTTGCGAAGCGACCCCAAAAGGAAGAATGCGGTGAGTCAGGCACTCTTCGGCTGCTGGTTTTGGGGCTGCTTCGCAACCCAACGCGGGACAAGCCCGCTCGCCACAGGGACAGTGTTCGCCCTTAACTGGTTGGTATCAGCCAGATATGGCCAGTTTTTCAAAGACCTTGAAAGGGCTGGCTGTAAAAACGGAACCCATATCAGCCACGACCAAAAAAAACGGATATGTACCCGAGGACCAAACCAATGCCGCACTTCACCAAAATCCTAATCGCCAACCGCGGTGAAATCGCCTGCCGCATCCAACGAACTGCCCAGGCATTGGGCTACAGAACCGTGGCGGTCTACAGCGACGCCGACGCCGAGTCCCTGCACGTCCAAATGGCCGATGAAGCCGTACCTATCGGTCCCGCCCCCGTCCACCAGTCGTACCTGAACATCACAGCCATCCTCCAAGCAGCCAAACTCACAGGCGCCGACGCCATCCACCCCGGCTACGGCTTCCTCTCGGAAAATGCCGATTTCGCCCACGCCTGCCAGCAGGCCAATATCACCTTCATCGGCCCCAGCCCCGAAGCCATCAACCTGATGGGCAGCAAACGCCTCTCCAAACTCGCCATGCTTGAAGCCGGTGTCCCCTGCATCACCGGTTACCAGGGCAGCCAGCAAGACGACGTGACCTTACAACAGCAAGCCAACCGCATCGGCTACCCCCTGATGATCAAAGCCAGTGCCGGTGGCGGCGGCCGAGGCATGCGCCTGGTCCACACCCCCGATACCCTGCTGGACAACCTCCACACCGCACGCTCCGAAGCAAAAAATGCCTTCGGCAGCGACGAACTGATCCTCGAACAAGCCCTGATCGACCCACGCCACGTAGAAATCCAACTCTTCGGCGACAGCCACGGCAACCTCATCTACCTCGGTGAACGCGACTGCTCAATCCAGCGTCGCCATCAAAAAGTCATCGAAGAAGCCCCCTGCCCCGTCATGACCAACGAAATGCGCCAAGCCATGGGCGAAGCCGCCCTCAAGGCTGGCCGCGCGGTCAATTACGTCGGCGCCGGCACCGTGGAGTTCCTGCTCGACCACCGCGGCAATTTCTATTTCCTGGAAATGAACACCCGCCTGCAAGTGGAACACCCCGTCACAGAGCTGATCACCGGCCTCGACCTGGTGAATTGGCAGTTGCAAATCGCCGCCGGCCAGCCCCTGCCGCTCAAACAGGCAGACGTGACCCTGACCGGCCACGCCATGGAAGTGCGCCTGTACGCTGAAGACCCGGCCCAGGGTTTTCTGCCGCAAACCGGTGATGTGCTGCGCTGGGAGCCCGCAGCGGGCGTGCGGATTGACCACGGCATACTCGAAGGCCAACGCATCAGCCCGTTCTATGACGCGATGCTGGGCAAGATCATCGCCCACGGCGCCACGCGCGAAGAGGCCCGGCGCAAACTGCTACGGGCGGTGGAGGACACCGTGCTGCTGGGCGTGACCACCAACCAGCGGTTGCTGGCCGATATGCTCAAGCATCCGGACTTTATCGCTGGCGATTTCAGCACCGGCTTTATCGCCGAGCACTTCAACCAACTCCCGCCTCAGAAAGCGTCAAAAGAACAACTCACCCTGGCCGCCGCACTGTTTTATCAACACAGCGCCAACCAGCATCCACAAGGCTTGGCGGGATGGAGTAACAACGCCGGTGCCCCTTGGACCTATCGCCTGGAGGTCAACGGCGAAATCCACAACATCAGCGCTGCCCCCCTGCAACTCACCACCGACGGCCGCCACGCCACGTTGGTACTCAACGGCATCCGCCAGCGTATCGCCTACCACCTCGACGGCACTCAGCTATGGCTGTCAGGCCTCACCGTGACCAACCGTACCCAGCAAGTCGCCAACCGACGGGCCGAAGCCAGCACCGGCACGGTCAAGGCGCCGATGGACGGCGCCATCGTCGACGTACGTGTGAGCGCCGGTGAAGCCGTCACCAAAGGCCAACTGTTGCTGGTCCTCGAAGCCATGAAAATGGAGCACCCGCTGACGGCTGGCATCGACGGCGTGATCAAGGACGTACAAGTGATCGCAGGCGATCAGGTACGCAATCGCCAGATTTTACTGGAGATCGAATAACCCCTAGGCGGAACTACAAGGCTTGGCTACGCTCTATCCCCATCAGGAAAGGATGAGTACGGGAACCTGCGCGATGCCTCATTGGCTGATTATTGACCTTGAAGCCACAACGGATGAAGGCGGCTGGCCCGTGACGGAGATGGAAGTCATCGAGATCGGCGCCAGCCTGGTGAACCGTCAGGGGCGCGAGCTGGATCACTTCCAGCGCTTTGTGCGGCCGTTGCGCCGCCCATTGCTGACGCCTTTCTGCCGCCAATTGACCCACATCACCCAGGCCAACATCGACGGCGCTGCCCCGATAACCGAGGTGTGGCCGCTATTTGAGCGTTGGCTGGGCCAACATCAAGCGCGCCTGGAGGGCTGGGCCAGTTGGGGGGATTACGATCGCGCGCAGCTTGAACTCGAATGGCAGCGCCACGGTTTGACCAGCGCGCTGGCCCAGACGCCCCATGTGAACCTCAAGCAACGCTTCGCCAAAGCCCGGCGCCTGGATAAGCCCTTGGGGCTCAACGGCGCCCTGCAATTGGCGGGGATGCAGTTCAATGGCCAGCAGCATCGAGCGCTGGAGGATGCGCGCAACACCGCACGCCTGCTGCCGTTGATTTTGCCGGTCTAGGCAGCTCCCTTGGCCTTGGGCATACTGGCCGACCTTTTCAGACCCTTTTCCGAGGATTCACCCATGTTTAAAGTCAACGAGTACTTCGACGGCACCGTCAAGTCGATCGCTTTCGGCACCGCAGAAGGTCCGGCGACGATTGGCGTGATGGCTCCGGGTGAATACGAATTCGGCACCGCCCAGCGTGAAATCATGCACGTGGTGTCCGGCGCCCTGACCGTCAAACTGCCGGATGCCAGCGAGTGGGAAACCTTCGCCGCCGGCAGCCAGTTCAACGTTCCGGCCAACAGCAAGTTCCAACTGAAGGTCGCCGTTGATACGGCTTACCTGTGCGAATACCGCGGCTAAGCGTTCGACCGGTCAAAAAAATGCCCGTCTCGCAAGAAACGGGCATTTTTTATAGGCGCGGGAAACTACTCAAGGACAGTCACCGGCATGCCCACTTCCAGGCTTCCTGCGCCATCGTTGACCAGGTTCTGACCAAACATCACATCACCATCCTGCTCGCGGTAGGTTTTGAGGGTAGCAAGGGGTTCGCGGTCGGCACTGCGTTCGCCGCTGGCCGGGTCGATGGTGGTGAGGATGCAGCGGGAACAGGACTTGACCACGCGAAACTCCACCTCGCCGATACGCACGCGTTTCCAACCATCTTCGGCAAAGGCCTCGCTGCCTTCGATGACCAGGTTGGGGCGAAAACGCAGCATTTCCATGGGACGACCGATGCGCTGGGACAAGTCGTCCAAGGACGCCTGACCGATCAGCAACAAGGGAAACCCATCGGCAAACCCGACGCGGTCGTCATCCTTGCCATACCCCGCCTCAGTGCTGCGCGCACGCTCCACCGGCACTTGCACCAGGCGCGTCGGCTTACCGATAAAGTCGCTGACCCAAGCGGCGGCGGCATCCCCGGCATCCGGCACACGCAAGGTGTCGCGCCAGATGGTCACACCGCGCAATTGGGCGTCGCTACCAGGCAGTGCCACATCCAGCGGCGCATGACCTGGGGAACTCAGGGTCAAGCCACCAGCGCCATTCCACAGCGCTGACAGTTGGCTCATCTTCGCCACCGCCCGCTGCGTGAGGAACCGCCCGCTGGCTTCGTCCACCAGCATCCAACGTCGATCGCCGTCCAGCCCAAGTTTATCCAGACCGATGTGCTGCAAAATTTCGGCCTTGCCGGACTTCAAGGGGTAACGGTACAGCGCGCTGAGACGAAGCATGGGCCTGCTTTCCTGAGGGACAAAGATGTCACCCTAAGGTCAAGCCGGCACTTCGTCCAGCATCAGTCGTTGGCGAACAACATCCACCAGCTTGTCGGGCTGGAATTTGGACAGGAAGTTATCGCAGCCGACCTTCTTCACCATCGAATCGTTGAAGCTGCCTGACAGCGAGGTGTGCAGCACCACGTAGAGGCCACGCAGGCGCGGGTCGTTGCGGATTTCGGTGGTCAGGCGGTAACCGTCCATCTCGGGCATTTCGGCGTCGGTGAAGATCATCAGCAGCTTGTCGGTCATCACCTGGCCGCTGTCGGCCCAGGCCTTGAGCATGTTCAGTGCCTTGAGGCCGTCGCTGGCGATGTGCATCTTGACCCCCAGTTGCCCAAGGGTATCGCGCAGTTGCGACAGCGCCACGTTGGAGTCGTCCACCAACAGCACTTCGCGGCCACGGGCGCGTTCTAGAACCGGGTCTTCGAGTTTTTCTCGGGAAACTTTGGCGTTATAAGGCACGATCTCGGCGAGGACTTTTTCCACGTCGATGATTTCCACCAACTGATCATCGACCTTGCTGATCGCGGTGAGGTAATGCTGACGCCCAGCGCTTGCCGGCGGCGGAAGTATGGCCTCCCAGTTCATGTTGACGATGCGGTCGACGCCGCCCACCAGGAACGCCTGCACCGAGCGGTTGTACTCGGTGACGATAATCGTGCTGTTGGGCCCCGGCACCAGCGGACGCATGCCGATGGCCTGGGACAAATCGATCACTGGCAGGGTCTGGCCACGCAGGTTGACCACGCCGCACACAAAGGGGTGGCGCTGGGGCATCAGGGTCAACTTGGGCAGTTGCAAGACTTCCTGCACCTTGAACACGTTGATCGCAAACAGCTGTCGCCCGGCCAGGCGAAACATAAGAATCTCCAGGCGATTCTCACCCACCAGTTGCGTGCGTTGATCTACCGTGTCGAGAATGCCGGCCATTAAAAGCTCCTGATGTGCGTGGGTTTCACGCTGATAGATTGTGCAGCTCAGTTAAGGCTTGTTATCGGCGGCAAGCACCAGACCTTGACCCCGTTAAAATGCCACGTAAATTCATTGATGTCACACTGACATCATGCTTTACTGCGATGGCCTCTCCAGACGGCAATACCGCAACGTCGCGCGACATTCAAATCGACGCGAGGTTCCGCCCTGTAAGGGATTCCCCTATACACAATCAGGCCCAACCTGATATTCGCAATATCTAATAGCCATTAATGTGACACCATTCTCATTGCATGAATGGAGTCAGGCTTTTGTATGCCATCCCAAGCCCTCGGCCCACGGGCCTTCCAGGCAGTTACGTGTCGGCAACTGAAGTTGTGCAATCGCACCTGAAAACGAGGGCCACCCGCGGCGTTCGTGATCATTCAAATAAAGGTCCTACTGAGATTTCAGAAGTGGGCTACAGATTTCAGTCATATTTCAGCTGTAGTTTTACGCCATTCACCCGGTGCGGCATCTCATCACCCGACCTTATGTTGCGGAGACTTGCATGATGAATAGCGCAAATGAATGGCAAACTGCACTTCCCGACTTTCTGCTCGAAGCCGAAATGCTCTTGGCCAAGTCACAAGAGTGCTTGAACCACCTGCATTTGATTCGTAACGACAGCGATGCCATCGACTGCATGAAAGCCAGCCTGGCCAAACTGGCTGAAAAGGCCGAAGGCCTGGCGCTGCAGGCGATCTGCGAGTTCTCCCGGCATATTCAGTACCTGATTGCCAATGCCGTGAGCCCCATGCAATTGCATGACCAAGCCCTGAATGCCTTGCATGACTGCCTGACGCTACTGGCTTGGCAACTGGAGCTCATCGACACTCGGACCGGAGAACTGGGCCTGGATGAAAGCGAGCAAACTACGTTGATTGCGACGGTCACGTTGCAGATCCCACAAAAAGACTTCGGTAATAAACCGCAGCAGCGTGTGCATCACGCATCCTGAGTGTTGACCAGGTCGTATTTAATAGCCAAGTTATCTAAAAACGACCATCACTCTTAAACCGCTGATAGCGACTTTCGGACGAAACATATCAATTAGCCATCAGTGCGACCACGTTACAAACCAACTTAATTAGTACAACTGCCGACTCTTTGAACTCTGGGATTACCGCCCAGGGCTTTCGCTTGGTTAATAAGCCTGACAGACGAGGCGCCAGGCGACCAACGGTAATAGTGGTGGTACTATGCCCCGCTCGAAGTGACTCAACTTCATCATGTATAAAAACGATTCGGCACCGCATTCCAAACAGAGCCCAGTCAGCCGCCGTGACCGGTCTTCCCGCAGCGAACCTTCACTGGCTCCATCCGCTATGTACGTCAACCTCAAGTCACTCATCGCAAGGTCCGTGTCCCGCAGCAATGCACGCCGCATGGTCCTTGCCCTGTGCCTTTGCTCGTTGCTGGTCAGCCTGTGGGCCTACACACGTTCCGCGCCCTTGCTGTTATTGATCCTGTTGCTCAACCTGGCCACGTTGGTGGTGGTGGGTGTGCAGCAGTGGAACTCGCGCAAATCGATAAAATTCCAGCCACAGGAGCTGGCCGATCGCCTGTTGCAAGTCCAGGAAAACGAGCGCCATCGCCTCAGCCGCGAACTGCATGACGACATCGGCCAACTGCTGACCGCCGCCAAACTGCAAAGCGAATGGCTCAAGCGCCGCCTGCCTGAAGACCTGCAAAGCCAATGCACGGTGCTGTGCAACACCCTGAATGAAACCCTGGCCAAAGTGCGCGACGTGTCCGCCATCCTCAACCCTCGGCAACTGGCCAGCCTGGGCCTGGAAGCAAGCCTTCGCGCGCACCTGCTCAAGACCCTGGAAAACACGCCGATTCACTGGAGCCTGGAATGCCAACAGCGGCTGACCGGTATCCCCGAAGAAATGGCCGTGGCGGCCTATCGCATTACCCAGGAAGCAGTCACCAACATGCTGCGCCATGCCCAGGCGCACAATTTGCTAGTGCGCCTGCAACGCCTGCCCGAAGGTCTGTCGCTGATGATCCGCGATGACGGCCTGGGTTTTTCGCCCGCCATCAACCCAGGCCTGGAAGGTCAACGGGGCATGGCCGGCATGTCCGAGCGGATAGATCAGCTTGGCGGTTCATTATCCGTCAGTAGCCAACCCGGCAAAGGTACGCGGATCGACGCGCTTTTTCCCTGGGCGCCCCGCGCCCTCGAACGGGCCAGTTCCCCTAAGGTTCTCGAGTGACCTGCAATTTACTCCTGGTGGATGACCACGCACTGATTCGGGCCGGCGTACGCGCGCTGATCCAGGATATTCCTGGCTACAGCGTGATCGGCGAAGCCAGCGATGGCGCGCAGTTGCTGGAAAAATTCAGCACCCTGCAGCCGGATATCGTGCTGCTGGACCTGTCGATGAAGCACACCGGTGGCCTGGACGCCTTGCAGCAACTCAAAGCCGCCTACCCCAAGAGCAAAGTGCTGATCCTGTCGATGCACACCGACCCGGAGCTGATCATGCGTGCGCTCGAATCCGGCGCCCATGGTTACTTGCTCAAGGACACCACCGCCAATGAGCTGGAACACGCCCTGCTGGCCTTGAGCAACAACGAGCGCTACCTGAGCCCCGCCATTGCCCACACGGTGATCAATCAGGCGCTGATCCGCAGCCAGGGCCCCACCGGCCCCGTCGCCCACAGCCATAACCTCACGGCACGCCAGCTGGAAATCCTGCGCTTGATCGTGCGCGGCAAATCCACGCGGGAAATCGCCCACGGCTTGGGCTTGAGCATCAAGACCGTGGAGGCCCATCGCTCGCAGATCATGAAGCGCCTGCAAATCTTCGACGTGGCAGGCCTGGTGTTATTCGCCGTTCGCGAGCAGATCATCAGCCTGGACGACTAAAGGCGAGCCCACCGGCAGGTGCACGCGCAGCGCTTTGGGGCGCGCGCAAAAGCGCAGGTCATCACCCTTCAACGGTTCACCATCCAGGTTGATGTACAACCCTTCAGCCACTTTGATCTCGACCCACGGCAGGCGCGCCCGCACAAACATAGTGTCCAGGCCCCAGCCATCGCTCATCAGGTTGAGCAACGTGCCAACCACTTCCTGCGGCGCCGGCAGGATGCTGATATCCAGCAAGCCATCATCGACCAACGCGCCAGGGCACAGCACATGCCCACCGCCCGCCTGGCGACCGTTGCCGATACCGAGCGCAAGCAAATCACCTTTCCAATGAAAACCTGGCCCTTCCAGCTCGGCATAAGCCGCCTTCAATTCGCTGAAACGCGTCAGGCCGGTGAACAGATAAGCGGCGCCACCCAGGACCTTTTTCAGGTCTTCAGAGGTGTTGGCGGTGACTTGGCTACCAAAGCCGCCGGTAGCCATATTGAGAAATATCTGCCCACCCGCTTGGCCGAGGTCAATCGCCTTGGGCGGTACATCCAACAGTGCCAATGCTTGTGCAGGCTCCAACGGCACACCTGCGGCGCGAGCGAAATCATTCGCGGTGCCCAGGGGCATCAGCACCAGACTGGCGTCGGTCTTGGCCAACGCCATGGCCTCAGCCACATCGCGCAAGGTGCCGTCGCCGCCACCGGCAATGATGTGGGTGTAGCCGTCGGCCAATGCTTCGGTGACCAAGCGCTGGGCGTCTGCGCCCTCCCAAGTCACCCGCACCGCCAGCTCCCAACCCTGCTCACGCCGGGCCTGCACGGCGGCGCGCACGTCCTCATTGAGGGCTTGCTTGCCGTGGAGGATCAACAGTGCCTTGGGGGTCGTCATGGGGGGGGTTCTCCTGGGTTCAATGGTTCCTGAAGGATGTGGACCTTTGGCGAAGCGAAAAAAGCCATGAAGGCTGGAAATTAACTAACCGCTAAAAGTTATCCATCGCATTGCACATCGACACCTTGCCCCTGGGCACAGGTTCCACCGCCACCCATTGCTTGCCGTCCGCCGGCAGCTCATGCAGTTGGATGGAACAGTTGGCATAGATAGTCGCCTGCACCCTGTAATCCACCCCAGGCCGAGGCACAAAAGTCATGCTGCTGAAGCATTGCCGGGAATACTGCAATTGCCCCAGGTAATGCAACGCGATCGGTGTGTTCGCCGGCACCACCAGCTCCGTGGTCACCCCACCGTTCAACGAATAAATCGGCCCAGGCATACCCAGATTTTCGCCGTTGTGATCGGGGAATCCGGATTTGGTCGACGCCATCACCCCGGCACCCGGCACATTCCAGTCCAGGCAATCACGCCCCGGCACCGCACGCACCAAGCCGTCGGTGATCAAGCGCACGCGAGCGGTCTCGCCTGACTGCGGCGGGACGTAGCCGGTGGAGAGGGAGCGGATGTTCGCCACTTGGCCACACCCTGTCAGCAGCACCAGCAACGCGGCGGGGACAGCACGCAAAATGGTCATCAGCATTCAACTCGCCGGGGAAGAAAGGGCGGCTTGCGGCTGGCGGCAATTCTGGTTCACCGACAAATGTGGCGCCGGCTCATAGCTCACACGCTGCAAGCCATCGGCACCCTGGAAGAGGAAGTATTTGGTGCGACAATCCTTGAACATCGCCGAGTAACCTTCAGCCCGAAACCCTTGGCCGTCGACCTGCTTGGTCACGGCATTGTTGCGGCTCACCACGGCGAGTACCTGCGCATAGCTGTCGCCCATCTTGACCCCGGGCTCGCCGGTGACGGTCATCGACGAGGCGCAACCACCCAACCCTGCCGCCGCCAGAACCAGTGCGGTGCCGTACAGTCCATTGCGTAGATCTTTCATTCCCTATTTCCTTTTAGTGATGGGTTACCGGCGGTCTTCGCATACGGGTGATTCGCCAATGCGGCCGAGCTTGCACAGGTCCAGGTTATCTTTGCGTTTACAGCCCGCGGCGGTGGCTGAACGGGGGGTACAGCCCGCGAGAAGAATAGCGCCCATGAGGGTGCGGATGGCGACACAAGACGGCCGCAAACCAGACGGTTTTGTTCCAACGAGCGCGTGGAAAGACATTTCAAATCCTTGTGAGTAAAACTTCCTACCTGCGCAGGTTTGGTCATCACAAAGACGAAAAAGTGCCCAGCAGATGCAAAGCATCTGTGGCACGCCCCACAAAGTGATCTGCATAAGATCACAAGCAGAGCGAGGCGACCTGGCAGCCGACCTGATTTGGGAAGCCAATCGCGGTCAAATGTGGGAACTGGCTTGCCGGATCGCCGCACCGCGGCGATGACATCAGCTGATGTGGACTTGATGCACCGAGTCGCTTGCATCGCAGGCAAGCCAGCTCCCACAAGGAAATCAGCCTGCATCCGGCAAACCGAAATCAGTTCTTGTGCAACTTACTCATCAACTGCGCCTCAGCCTGGGTCAACCCACACGACTGCGTCAGCTCATCCACGGTCGCGCCCATGCCCACCAACTTCGCCGCCTGAGCAAACGACAGGCTCGAGGGATCGCGCTGTTCAATCTGCGCCAACTTGTCCGGCAAAGGGCCAAGAATAGCGCGCAGTTCATGCACCTCATCCCCGACCTTCACCGCACTCTGCTGGAAGTGATCAACGCGCTTGACCAGGTCCAGAATGCGCCGGTCACGCACGGTGTCGCGCTCAGCCTGTTGCACGGCCAATTCCCGTTGCTGGCGCATATAGCGCAGCAGGAATGCCAAGGTCCCAGCCCACAACAGGGCCAGGACAATCACCGCCGCCTCAAGGAACAATCAGATGCTCTCCAGTTCCGACCACTCTTCTTCGCTCATCATCTTGTCCAGCTCAACCAGAATCAGCAGCTCGCCGTTCTTGTTGCACACGCCCTGGATAAACTTGGCGGACTCTTCGTTACCCACGTTCGGCGCGGTTTCCACTTCCGACTGGCGCAGGTAAACCACTTCGGCCACGCTGTCGACCATGATCCCGACCACTTGCTTGTCGGCTTCGATGATCACGATACGCGTGTTGTCGTTGACTTCAGTCGGCACCAGGCCAAAACGCTGGCGGGTGTCGATCACCGTCACCACGTTGCCGCGCAGGTTGATGATGCCCAGCACGTAGCTTGGGGCACCCGGTACCGGGGCGATCTCGGTGTAGCGCAGCACTTCCTGCACGCGCATTACGTTGATGCCATAGGACTCGTTGTCGAGTTTGAAGGTAACCCATTGCAGGATCGGATCATCCAAACCTTGTGCGGACGCTGACTTGTTCATACCCCTGACCCCTTCAAATGCCGTATGACACGGCGTGTGTGCTTGTTTGGCCGCGCTGGCGCACGGCCCTTATTGTTCAATCAACTGCGTTTGTTACCCGGCATCGACTTGACGGCACCACTGGCGATCAGCTCGGCCAACTCGGCGACGTCGAGCAACGCGCACATGTGTTCGATCACGGTGCCCGCCAGCCAAGGCCGTTGGCCCCGGTGGCTGCGCCATTTGATTTCGTTCGGGTCCAGGCGCAACGAGCGGCTGACTTGATGCACCGCCAGCCCCCACTCATAGCCCTGCACCGAGATCACGTATTGCAAGCCTTGGCGGAAGTCGTCGCGGTAGCGGTCGGGCATCACCCAACGCGCGGTGTCCAGCACCTTGAGGTTACCGGCCTGGCTGGGCAGGATGCCGAGAAACCACTCCGGCTGCCCGAACAGTGGCGTCAGTTCCTGGCCCTCCAGGGAGTAGATCGAGCCCAGGCACACCAGCGGCACCGCCAGGGTCAACCCGGCGACGTCGAACAACAGGCATTCGAACGGCTCGGCAGCCCAAGATGGGCGGCCATCACCCGTGACTGGCGGCGGCGTGATGCTCGGCGGCAGGTGGACTTCAACAACCGGCTCGACCACGACGGGCGCAACAGGTGCCACCACCACTGGAGCAACACGCACTACAACCGGGGCAAGCACGGCCACCGGTGCGACGTGCGCATCCCGGGCCTGCTCTTCCAGTACGGCCATCTGGAACTCATCCAGCGTACTCTCAGGCTCGACAGCCGCCTCCAGCACCAGAATCGGTTCCGGCAGTTCTTCCTCGGTCGCATCCTGCAGCAAGGCATCCAAATAGGATTCCAGCGCCAGTTGCGGCCGGGTCTTGAGTTCAACGGGACGGTTCATCACGCTACCTGCGCCACAAGCTGCTGAGACAACAGATGCTTGAGCAACGCGCGGTAGGCCAGCACGCCACGGCTTTTGCTGTCGAACTGCGAAGGGGTGAGGCCCGCGCGGCTGGCGTCACGCAGGCGCGTGTCCACCGGGATATAGCCTTGCCAGATGGTGTCCGGATAAGCATCGCGCAGTACACGCAGAGTACCGAGGGACGCCTGGGTACGGCGGTCGAACAACGTCGGCACGATGCTGAACGGCAGCGCCTGTTTGCGCGAGCGGTTGATCATCGCCAGGGTGCTGACCATGCGCTCCAGACCTTTGACCGCCAAGTGCTCGGTCTGCACCGGGATCACCAGTTGCTGGCTGGCCGCCAAGGCGTTGACCATCAGCACGCCAAGCAACGGCGGGCTGTCGATAATCGCGTAGTCGAAGTCCTGCCACAGTTGCGCCAGGGTCTTGGCGATCACCAGGCCCAAGCCGCTCTGCCCCGGCGACTGGCGTTCCAGGGTAGCCAGGGCGGTGCTGGACGGCAGCAGGGAAATGCTCTCATTGCTGGTGGGCAACAACAGTTGCCCGGGCAGGTCGGCAGGCACGCTACCTTTGTGCAGGAACAGGTCGTAGCAGCTGTGTTCCAGCGCATCCGGGTCATAGCCGAAATAGCTGGTCATGGAGCCATGGGGGTCCAGGTCGACCACCACCACACGCTTGCCCGCCTCAGCCAGCAAACCGGCTAAGGCGATGGAGGTGGTGGTCTTGCCGACCCCACCTTTTTGATTGGCAACTGCCCAGACTCTCATTCGGTTGGTTCCTCCCGGTGGGCACAGGCGCGACCGAGACAGTGCATAGGGTTATTGAGCCAGTGACGGAGAATTGACGCTGCCCTGTCGAACCGGCGGTTTAACAACGGGCGGTGCAGTTTGTGTGCCAGCCCGCTTCAATGCCGCATCCGGTGTTGCATTGGCGGTGCCGGTACCGGTCAGGCTGCGGCGTACATCCAAGTTGCGTGACACCACCAGCACCACGCGGCGGTTACGCGCGCGGCCTTCGGCCGTGGCGTTGTTGGCCACCGGCTGGAACTCACCATAGCCTACCGACGCCAGGCGACCAGGGTTCACACCCTGCATTGCCAGCATCCGCACAATACTCGAGGCACGAGCCGACGACAGTTCCCAGTTGGTCGGGTACTGCGCGGTGCTGATTGGAAAATTGTCGGTAAATCCTTCGACGTGAATCGGGTTTTCAAACGGCCGGAGGATCGCCGCCACCTTGTCGATAATGGTGAACGCCTGATCGCTCGGCAACGCGTCGGCACTGGCAAACAGCAGGCTGGAGTTAAGCTCGATCTCCACCCACAACTCATTGCCGCGCACGGTCATCTGGTTGGAACTGATCAGGTCGCCAAACGCGGCGCTGATGTCGTCGGCGATGCTTTTCAGCGGGTCGCTGGTGCCACCGATACCGGCAGCGACTTCATCGCTGTCGTTGACCAGCGGCTTGGCCGGGGTCACGGTCTTGGGCCGCTCTTCGCCAATGGGGATCGGCTTGAGCGCACGGTCGGTGTCGTTGAACACACCGATCAGCGCCTGGGAAATGACTTTGTACTTGCCTTCGTTGATCGACGAGATCGAGTACATCACCACAAAAAACGCGAACAGCAAGGTGATGAAATCCGCGTAGGACACCAGCCAGCGTTCGTGGTTGACGTGTTCTTCGGGCTCGCGACGACGGCGACTCACTGGCAGTTCCCTCCTACAGAAAGCATTCCCATCAATCCATGAAGCCCTGGAGCTTCAATTCGATGGAGCGCGGGTTCTCACCCTCGGCAATCGACAGAATGCCCTCTAGCAACATCTCGCGGTAACGCGACTGGCGCATGGCGATCGACTTGAGCTTGCTGGCCACCGGCAACAGCACCAAGTTGGCACTGGCCACGCCGTAGATGGTGGCGACAAACGCCACGGCAATACCACTGCCCAACTGCGACGGGTCGGCGAGGTTGCCCATCACGTGGATCAGGCCCATCACCGCACCGATGATGCCGATGGTCGGCGCGTAGCCGCCCATGCTTTCAAAAACCTTGGCGGCGTTGATGTCGCGGCTTTCCTGGGTGTAGAAATCCACCTCGAGAATGCTGCGGATCGCCTCCGGTTCAGCGCCGTCCACCAACAATTGCAGGCCTTTGCGCGCATAGCTGTCGGGCTCGGCATCGGCCACGCCCTCCAGGCCCAGAAGGCCCTCCTTGCGCGCGGTAAGGCTCCAGTTGACCACGCGGTCGATGCCGCCTGGCAGGTCAACGCGCGGCGGGAAAATGATCCACACCAGGATCTGCATGGCACGTTTGAACGAACTCATCGGCGACTGCAACAACGCTGCGCCCACCGTACCGCCGATCACGATCAACGCCGCCGGCCCGTTGGCCAAAGCGCCGAGGTGACCGCCTTCGAGGTAGTTGCCGCCGATAATCGCGACAACCGCCATGGTGATGCCGATCAGGCTCAATACATCCATCAGAGACAGGCCTCCACCAGATGCTTGCCGATGTCGTCCAGGCTGTAGACGGCGTCCGCCAGGTCAGCCTTGACGATCGCCATGGGCATGCCATAGATCACGCAGCTCGCTTCGTCCTGGGCCCAGATCGCGCTGCCGCCCTGCTTGAGCAGGCGCGCGCCTTCGCGGCCGTCGGCCCCCATGCCGGTGAGCACCACCGCCAGAACTTTGTCACCATAGGACTTGGCCGCCGAACCAAAGGTGATATCCACACAGGGCTTGTAGTTGAGGCGCTCATCGCCCGGCAGGATTTTGATCGCACCACGGCCATCGACCATCATCTGCTTGCCGCCCGGGGCCAGCAGCGCCAGGCCAGGGCGCAGGATGTCACCATCCTCGGCCTCCTTGACGCTGATGCGACACAGCTTGTCCAAGCGCTCGGCGAAGGCCTTGGTGAACGCAGCAGGCATGTGCTGCACCAATACGATCGGCGCCGGGAAGTTGGCCGGCAGTTGGGTCAACACCCGCTGCAAGGCCACCGGACCGCCGGTAGACGTACCGATAGCGACCAACTTGTAGGCCTTGCGCTTGGGCGCAGGCGAATGCGCGCTCGGTGCCGCAGGAGCACGAACCGGTGCCACCGCAGGTCGAGTGACTGGCGCTGGTGCAGGTGCAGGGCGACCAAATGCTGTCGTCGGCGTCGCTGGCGCAGCAACCGGTGTCGGCACTGGGGCTGGCGTGCTGAACAGGCTGCGACGGTTGCTGCGGGAAATGCTGTGCACCTTCTCACACAGCATCTGTTTGACCTTCTCGGGGTTGCGCGAGATGTCTTCGAAATTCTTCGGCAGGAAGTCCACCGCACCGGCGTCCAGCGCATCCAGGGTTACCCTGGCGCCTTCATGGGTCAGCGAGGAGAACATCAACACCGGGGTCGGGCAGCGCTGCATGATGTGCCGAACGGCCGTAATGCCATCCATCATCGGCATCTCGTAGTCCATGGTGATCACGTCCGGCTTCAACGCAATGGCCTGATCAATCGCCTCTTTGCCGTTAGTGGCCGTGCCGACCACCTGGATCGTTGGATCGGCGGAAAGAATTTCCGAGACGCGGCGGCGGAAGAAACCCGAATCGTCCACCACCAGGACCTTGACTGCCATAAACACTCCGTTAGGCGGGGCGGGCAATACCGCCCAAGCCCCACCAGAATCAAATACGCCGAGCGGCGTAACGCTTGAGCATGCTCGGAACATCGAGAATCAGCGCGATCCGACCGTCACCGGTAATGGTCGCACCCGACATGCCCGGGGTTCCCTGCAGCATTTTGCCCAAAGGCTTGATGACCACCTCTTCCTGACCCACCAGTTGGTCGACCACAAAGCCGATCCGCTGGGTGCCCACAGAGAGAATCACCACATGGCCTTCGCGCTGCTCTTCATGCTTGGCCGATGCCACCAGCCAGCGCTTGAGGTAAAACAGTGGCAACGCCTTGTCGCGCACGATCACCACTTCCTGGCCGTCCACCACGTTGGTGCGCGACAGGTCGAGGTGGAAAATTTCATTGACGTTGACCAGCGGGAAGGCGAAAGCCTGGTTGCCCAGCATCACCATCAGGGTCGGCATGATCGCCAAGGTCAGCGGCACCTTGATGACGATTTTCGAGCCCTGGCCCTTGGTCGAGTAAATGTTGATCGAGCCGTTGAGCTGGCTGATCTTGGTCTTCACCACGTCCATGCCCACGCCACGGCCCGACACGTCGGAAATCTCGGTCTTGGTGGAGAAGCCCGGGGCAAAGATCAGGTTGTAGCACTCGGTGTCGGTCAGACGGTCGGCGGCATCTTTGTCCATCACGCCGCGCTTGACCGCGATGTTACGCAACACCGCCGGGTCCATACCTTTGCCGTCATCGGTGATCGACAGCAGGATGTGGTCGCCTTCTTGCTCCGCCGCCAGAATCACCTTGCCGTTGCGGGACTTACCCGAGGCTTCGCGTTCTTCCGGGGTTTCAACACCGTGGTCGACAGCGTTGCGCACCAAGTGGACCAGCGGGTCGGCCAGGGCCTCGACAAGGTTTTTGTCGAGGTCGGTTTCTTCACCCACCAGTTCCAGGTTGATCTCTTTCTTGAGCTGGCGTGCCAGGTCGCGAACCAGGCGCGGGAAGCGGCCGAAGACTTTCTTGATCGGCTGCATCCGCGTTTTCATCACGGCGGTTTGCAGGTCGGCAGTGACCACATCAAGGTTCGACACGGCCTTCTGCATGGCTTCGTCGCCACTGTTCAGGCCCAGGCGCACCAGTCGGTTACGCACCAGCACCAATTCGCCGACCATGTTCATGATGTCGTCCAGGCGTGCGGTATCAACGCGCACCGTGGTTTCGGCTTCACTGGCAGGCTTTTCAGCAACAGGGGCCGCGGCGGCACGCGCCGGGGCTGGCGCTGCGGCAGGTACAGGTGCGGGCTTCGCTGCGGGGGCTGCGGCTTTAGCGGCAACCGGGGCAGCCGTCGCCACGGCGGCGGCCGGGGCCACTTCGGTGAACTTGCCTTTGCCGTGTAACTCATCCAACAGGGCTTCGAATTCGTGATCGGAAATCAACCCGTCGCCGGCAGGCTCTGCACTGGCGGCAGATGCTGCAGAGGTCGCTGCGACTTCCGGCAAGGCTTCGGCCACAAACGTGCCTTTGCCATGTAACTGATCAAGCAAGGCTTCGAATTCATCGTCGGTAATGTCGGTGTTGGCGGAAGCGGCAGGCCCTTGCGACGCAGCGGCAGGTGCCACGGCATCGGCGGCGAACTGACCTTTGCCATGCAACTGGTCGAGCAGCGACTCGAACTCAGCGTCGGTAATGTCTTCGCTGGTCGGTACCGCTGCCGCAGCAGCCGGCGCTTCAGCCTCGGCCTTAACGGCGCTGAGGGAGTTCAGCAGTTGTTCGAACTCGCTGTCCGTCACGTCCGGTTCAGCTTCCACCACCGGCTCAGGCGCCGCTTGAACCACCGGCGCAGCCGAGGTGTCAGCAGGCTCTGCCAGGCGCGTCAGGGCGGCCAGCAGTTCCGGGGTGGCAGCCGTGATCGGTGCACGTTCGCGCACTTCGCTGAACATGCCGTTGACCGCATCCAGTGCTTCGAGAATCACGTCCATAAGTTCCGAGTCGACGTGCCGCTCACCCTTGCGCAGGATGTCGAACACGTTCTCGGCGATGTGACAGCATTCCACCAGCTCATGGAGCTGGAGGAAGCCGGCGCCCCCTTTTACAGTGTGAAAACCGCGAAAAATTGCATTGAGCAGGTTCGCATCATCCGGTCGGCTTTCCAGCTCGACCAGTTGTTCGGACAGTTGCTCTAAAATTTCGCCGGCCTCTACAAGGAAATCCTGAAGGATTTCTTCATCGGCGCCGAAGCTCATGTGGGTGCTCCTTAGAAGCCTAAACTGGATAACAGGTCATCTACGTCATCCTGACCTGACACAACGTCTTCACGTTTATCGGCATGAATCTGCGGACCTTCACCCTTGGCGAGATGTTTTTGTGGATCTTTTTCCGAGAGGATCGCTTCGCGGTCATGTTCGATGCCGGCAAAACGATCAACTTGGCCGGCCATGAGCACCAATTTAAGCAAGTTACTTTCTACTTCGGTGACCAGTTGAGTCACACGCTTGATCACTTGACCGGTGAGGTCCTGGTAATCCTGGGCCAGTAGAATGTCATTGAGGTTGCTGGAAACCGTGCGGTTTTCCTGCTCGCTGCGCGACAGGAACCCTTCGACCCGACGTGCCAGCTCACGAAACTCTTCAGCCCCCACTTCCCGGCGCATGAAGCGGCCCCAGTCAACACTCAGAGCCTGGGCTTCAGTGGCCATACCGTTGACCAAAGGCGTGGCGTTTTCCACCAGGTCCATGGTGCGATTGGCCGCCGCCTCAGTCAGCCTGACCACATAGGACAGGCGTTCGGTGGCATCGGTGATTTGCGAAATCTCTTCGGCCTGGGGCATGTGCGGGTCAATCTGGAAATTGACGATTGCACTGTGCAGCTCGCGCGTGAGCTTGCCCACTTCCTGGTACAGGCCGCGGTCACGGGTCTGGTTGAGCTCATGGATTAACTGCACCGCGTCGCCGAACTGGCCTTTTTCAAGGCTGTCGACCAACTGGTGAGCATGCTTTTTCAGGGTCGACTCAAAGTCTCCCTGTGACGTTTCTTTATGCTCCATAGCTCCCCCGCGATGGCATTAGCCGTGGATGCGTTCGAAGATTTTTTCGATCTTCTCTTTCAAGGCCAGTGCAGTGAATGGCTTGACCACGTAACCGTTTACCCCAGCTTGGGCGGCTTCGATGATCTGCTCACGCTTGGCTTCGGCAGTCACCATCAGCACGGGAAGGCTGCGCAGTTTTTCATCCGCGCGTACATGGCGCAGCAAATCGATACCGGTCATGCCCGGCATGTTCCAGTCGGTTACCAGAAAGTCGATGCTTCCGCTGTTGAGGATCGGAATCGCCGTAAGGCCGTCATCCGCCTCGACCGTGTTGGTGAACCCAAGGTCACGCAACAGGTTTTTTATGATCCGCCGCATCGTTGAGAAGTCATCAACGATGAGGATTTTCATGTTCTTGTCCAATTCGACCTCCAAGCAGTCTTAAACGCGCCCAGCACCTGGACGCGCCATTTCAATCAACAGGCGTTACACAAAAAAGGACTGCCAGGGGCACCACGAAACGAATCCGCGAAAGGTGTTTCACCTCTCGCCTAGTTGCGCAGCAGTGTCCCCACACTGCCTGTCAGCGCGCGCGCCACTCTCCCAATCGCCCCCGCAAGCGGGCTGCGCACTGGCTGTGCAGCTGGCTGACACGCGATTCGCTGACCCCCAGGACCTCACCGATTTCCTTGAGGTTCAGCTCTTCGTCGTAGTACAGCGCCAACACCAGTCGCTCACGCTCCGGCAAATTGGCAATCGCGTCCGCCAACGCGCCCTGGAAACGTTCATCTTCCAGGTCACGCGACGGCTCGAGATGAGCACTCGCGCCGTCCTCGTGCAGCCCTTCGTGCTCGCCGTCCTGTAAAAGGTCGTCGAAACTGAACAGGCGGCTGCCCAAGGTATCGTTCAAAATCCCGTAGTAATCATCGAGACTCAATTGGAGTTCGGCCGCAACTTCATGATCTTTAGCGTCACGACCGGTTTTTGCTTCAATTGCGCGAATTGCATCACTGACCATTCGCGTGTTGCGGTGTACCGAACGCGGCGCCCAATCCCCTTTACGCACTTCATCGAGCATCGCGCCACGGATACGGATACCCGCATACGTCTCGAAACTCGCACCCTTGCTCGCGTCGTATTTAGTCGACACTTCGAGCAGGCCGATCATGCCGGCCTGGATCAGGTCTTCAACCTGCACGCTGGCGGGCAGGCGTGCCAGCAAGTGGTAGGCAATGCGCTTGACCAGGGGCGCATAGCGCTCGATCAATTCGCCCTGACTGTCACGTGCCGACTTTTTGTAAAGGTTGTAGCCGCTGGATGTCATAGCACCGGTCCTGCGCTCGTCTGATGCACCAATCGCTCGACGAAAAACTCCAGATGCCCCCGCGGGTTGGCGGGCAACGGCCAGGTATCGACCTTCTGGGCAATAGCCTTGAACGCCAGTGCGCACTTCGAACGAGGGAACGCTTCGTAGACCGCACGCTGCTTTTGCACGGCCTTGCGCACACACTCGTCATAAGGAACTGCGCCGACGTATTGTAAGGCGACATCGAGGAAGCGATCCGTGACCTTGGTCAACTTGGCGAACAGGTTGCGCCCTTCCTGCGGGCTTTGGGCCATGTTGGCCAACACGCGGAATCGGTTCATGCCGTAATCGCGGTTCAGCAGTTTGATCAAGGCATAAGCGTCGGTGATCGAGGTGGGTTCATCGCAGACCACCAGCAGGACTTCTTGCGCGGCGCGCACGAAGCTGACCACGGACTCGCCGATCCCGGCGGCGGTGTCGATCACCAGCACGTCGAGGTTGTCGCCGATATCACTGAACGCCTGAATCAGGCCTGCATGCTGCGCCGGGCTCAGGTGCACCATGCTTTGGGTGCCCGAGGCGGCCGGCACGATGCGAATTCCACCGGGGCCCTGGAGCAGCACATCGCGCAGCTCACAGCGACCCTCGATCACATCGGCAAGGGTATGTTTGGGTGTCAGCCCCAGCAGAACGTCGACGTTCGCCAGGCCCAGGTCTGCATCCAGCAGCATGACGCGACGGCCAAGCTCTGCCAGGGCCAGGGACAAATTCACTGACACGTTAGTTTTCCCGACGCCACCTTTGCCGCCGGTCACCGCGATCACCTGTACGGGATGCATGCTGCCCATTTTATTTCTTTACCTTGTCTTGCTTAGACGCAGGCTACATGGCTTGGCCGCGTGAATCGCTTGCAGACCAACGATGTAGATACTTTTCACGGTGTTCATCCTGCCCTCAACCCACCCGTTTTGCCGGGTGGTGGTAAAGGTCGGCGAACATATCGGCCATCGCTTCCTCGCTAGGCTCTTCTTGCATTTGCACGCTGACAGCACGGCTGACCAACTGATGACGGCGCGGCAGATGTAAATCATCCGGGATCCGCGGCCCGTCGGTCAGGTAGGCGACCGGTAACTCATGACTGATTGCCAGGCTCAACACTTCGCCCAGGTTCGCCGTTTCATCCAGTTTAGTCAGGATGCAACCGGCCAGCCCGCAACGTTTGTAGCTGTGATACGCCGCGGTGAGCACCTGCTTCTGGCTGGTGGTGGCCAGCACCAAGTAATTTTTCGCCTTGATGCCACGCCCGGCCAGGCTTTCCAATTGCATGCGCAATGCCGGGTCGCTGGCTTGCAGGCCGGCGGTGTCGATCAGCACTACGCGCTTGCGCAGCAGCGGATCAAGGGCATTGGCCAGGGACTGACCCGGGTCGACGTGAGTCACCGATACATTGAGAATCCGGCCCAGGGTCTTGAGTTGCTCCTGAGCACCAATACGGTAGCTGTCCATGCTCACCAGCGCGATGTTCTGTGCGCCGTACTTGAGCACATAACGTGCGGCCAGCTTGGCCAGCGTGGTGGTCTTGCCCATGCCGGCAGGGCCGACCATGGCGATCACACCGCCCTCTTCCAGAGGCTCGATTTCCGGGGTGGCAATCATGCGTGCCAAGTGGGCCAGCAACATGCGCCAGGCCTGGCGAGGCTCTTCGACTTCAGCGGTCAGCGCCAGCAGGTCGCGGGACAACGGCCCGGACAGACCGATACGTTGCAGGCGACGCCACAGGTTGGCCTGTTGCGGCTTGCTGCCTTGCAGTTGCGTCCAGGCAAGCGACCCAAGCTGCACTTCCAGCAGCTCACGCAGGCCGTTAAGTTCAAAGCGCATCGAATCGAACACACGCTGGTCGACAGCAGCAGCCGGGGCTGGCGCTGCGGGACGCGACGGTTCTTTGAAGGTTGGCTCCACCAATGGTTCGGCAGCGGTCAGCGGCAGGCCGGCGAACAGCTGGCGATTGGTGGTGGCATCGCTGTCGCCACGCATGCTCAGCTCGGCCTGGGCCGAGACAATGCGCGAGGCGGTCTTGCGCAGCTCGTCTTCGAGCTCCATGTTCGGCACGCGCGGCGCCAATGCCGAGGGGGTGTAATCCAGGGCAGCCGTCAGCTCAACACCGCCGGCAATACGACGGTTACCGATAATCGCAGCGTCGGCGCCCAGCTCATCACGAACCAGTTTCATGGCCTGACGCATATCGGCGGCGAAAAAACGCTTAACTTGCATAACCCACTACCTCAGCCGTTGGGCCCTACTGTCGCGACAATAGTCACTTGCTTGTTGTCAGGAATTTCCTGATAAGCCAAAACGTGCAAATTCGGAACTGCCAGGCGTCCAAACCGCGACAACATCGCTCGAACCGGGCCTGCCACCAGCAGAATCACCGGGTGGCCCTGCATTTCCTGACGCTGTGCGGCTTCGATCAACGAACGCTGCAGTTTTTCAGCCATGCTTGGCTCCAGCAGAACGCCCTCTTCCTGGCCTTGCCCTGCCTTCTGAATACTATTGAGCAATATTTGTTCCAACCTTGGCTCCAAGGTGATCACAGGCAGCTCAGACTCAACGCCTACAATGCTTTGCACGATTGCGCGCGACAATCCGACGCGCACCGCGGCCACCAGTGCGGCAGTATCTTGACTCTTGGCGGCATTGTTGGCGATAGCCTCGGCAATGCTGCGGATGTCGCGTACCGGCACCTGTTCGGCGAGCAAGGCTTGCAGCACCTTGAGCAACTGCGACAACGACAACACACCCGGCACCAACTCTTCGGCCAATTTTGGCGACGCTTTGGCCAACAATCCCATCAATTGCTGGACCTCCTCGTGGCCGATCAGCTCGTGGGAATGCTTGTAGAGAATCTGGTTGAGGTGGGTGGCAACCACGGTGCTGGCGTCTACCACGGTGTAACCCAGGGACTGCGCCTGGCTGCGCTGGCTGACTTCGATCCACACCGCGTCGAGGCCAAAAGCCGGATCTTTGGCGGTTATGCCATTGAGCGTGCCGAACACCTGGCCGGGGTTGATCGCCAACTCACGGTCCGGGTAGATCTCGGCTTCGGCCAGGATCACGCCCATCAGGGTCAGGCGGTAAGCGCTGGGGGCCAGGTCGAGGTTGTCACGGATATGCACAGTCGGCATCAAAAAGCCCAGGTCCTGCGACAACTTCTTGCGCACACCCTTGATCCGCGCGAGCAATTGGCCGCCCTGGTTGCGGTCCACCAGCGGAATCAGACGGTAGCCCACTTCCAGGCCGATCATATCGATCGGGGTCACGTCATCCCAGCCAAGCTCCTTGGTTTCCTGGGCTCGGGCCGGGGATGGCAGCAGCTCTTGCTGGCGGGCAATTTCTTGCTGAGCCAGGACCTTGACCTGGTTTTGTTTGCGCCAGAACAGATACGCACCACCCGCCGCCATGGCCGCCATGCTCAGGAACGAAATATGGGGCATGCCCGGCACGATGCCCATGATCGCCATGATGCCCGCTGCCACAGCCAGCGCTTTGGGAGAGGCGAACATCTGGCGGCTGATCTGCTTGCCCATGTCTTCGGAGCCCGAAGCACGGGTCACCATGATGGCCGCCGCTGTAGATAACAACAGTGATGGCAATTGCGCCACTAAACCGTCACCGATGGTCAGCAAGGCGTAAACCCTGCCCGCATCGCCGAAGGTCATGCCGTGTTGGAAGATACCAACCGCCATGCCGCCGATCAGGTTGATGAACAGAATCAGCAGGCCGGCAATGGCGTCACCGCGCACAAATTTACTGGCGCCGTCCATGGAGCCGTAGAACTCGGCTTCTTGGGCCACTTCCAGGCGGCGCGCCTTGGCTTGGCCCTGATCGATCAGGCCGGCGTTGAGGTCGGCGTCGATGGCCATCTGTTTGCCGGGCATCGCGTCGAGGGTAAACCGCGCACTCACCTCGGAAATCCGCCCGGCGCCTTTGGTCACCACCACGAAGTTAATGATCATCAGGATCGCGAACACCACGATACCGACCACGTAGTTACCGCCAATCACCACTTCACCGAAGGCCTGGATCACCTTACCGGCAGCGGCGTGGCCGTCCTGGCCGTGGAGCATGACCACACGGGTGGACGCCACGTTCAGCGCCAGCCGCAGCAAGGTGGCAATCAGCAGAATCGTCGGGAATACCGCGAAATCCAGCGGCCGCAGGGCGTATACGCACACCAGCAGCACGACGACGGACAGGGCAATGTTGAAGGTAAAGAACACGTCCAGCAGGAACGGCGGCATCGGCAACATCATCATTGCCAGCATCACCAGCAACAGCAGCGGCACACCCAGATTGCCTCGCGAGAGGTCAGTCAGAGTGCCACGGGCCGTGCTGAGCATTTGAGAGCGATCCACCAGTATTCCTCGTGTCCTTGAAGCAAACTTTTGACGCCGGGAGGCGTGCTGGAGGCGGGGTTGCAAGAAGCCTTCCAACTTTTGTTTCAGGAAGACGATCATTCCCACGCTCTGAGTGGGAATGCCGCCTGGGACGCACCGCGTTCCGACCGTGGAAGGGTGACGCAGAGCGTCACGGGATGCATTCCCACGCGGGAGTGTGGGAACGATCTGAAACACTCGCCTCCGCCCACGCCCTGACCTGCGACTTCGCCTTTGAGCTGGAAGGATCGCGACGGGAAGGCGCATTGGGAATTGCACAGCTGATTGAGGTGGCGCGATTGTTGGCTGAGCGAGTGCTGGATGACAGTGAGCCGTCATCCGAAGCAGAGCCAGGCAACCTTCAGACCGACTGAACACACTTTTGGCCTGTGTACGTACGCAAGCCGCTAGATGACCTTGATATAAAGCGCAAAAACGCCTCTGGGACGATGGATTCTGGCGAACTGCACGCGCAGGCCCTTTTCAAGCCAGACCCCAGCCGAACTTTTGAGGTCCAAACGCACGGGTTCACACTCGCCATCCAGCGCGATCACCCCTTCGCCGGTCTTGCGGCTATAAGACTTGATCGTGCCGGTTACCGCTTCCATTGCCGACCCCTCTGCATCTCTTAACGACTTACGCGCAGTGCTTGGCGCTATAAAACCGCGAGAGTGCAGCACTGGCTACTGTCAAAGTTGACAGGTAGCGTGCATGGCCAGACGAATGGCACGATGTCAATTTAGCAGCCCAAAGATTGACTGGCTTGCGTCAGGAATCGCGGCGCAATTCCGGCGGAATCGGCAGGTCCTTGAGCGGATCCGGGCGCTTGCCTTTGCCCGCGCGGTACTGGCGGATCTGATAGACATAGGCCAACACCTGCGCCACCGCCAAATACAGGCCGGCAGGGATTTCCTGGTCCAGATCAGTGGAGTAGAAGATCGAACGCGCCAGCTCCGGCGACTCCAGCAGCAGGATGTCGTTGGCCACGGCGATTTCGCGGATTTTCAGCGCGGTAAAGTCACTGCCCTTGGCCAGCAACATCGGCGCGCCGCCCTTCTCCGGGTCGTACTTGAGCGCCACGGCGTAGTGCGTCGGGTTGGTGATGACCACGTCGGCGTCGGGCACCGCCGCCATCATCTTGCGCTGGGACATCTCGCGTTGCAGTTGGCGAATGCGTTGCTTGACCTCGGGACGGCCTTCCTGATCCTTGTGCTCGTCACGCACTTCCTGCTTGGTCATCAGCAGTTTTTTGTGGCTTTCCCACAGCTGGATCGGCGCATCCACCGCCGCGATGATGATCAGCCCGCAGGCCATCCACAACGCACTCCAACCCACCACTTGCACGCTGTGAATAATCGCCGATTCCAGCGGCTCATGGGCAATGCGCAGTAAGTCGTCGATGTCGGAAGACAACACCGTCAGCGCCACAAACAGAATCAGGATAAATTTCGCCAGCGCCTTGAGCAGTTCCACCAGCGCCTTGCCGGAGAACATCCGCTTGAGCCCCGGCCCAGGGTTCATCCGACTGAACTTGGGCGCCATGCTGCCAGCTGCAAACAGCCAGCCGCCAAGGGACACAGGCCCAATCAGCGCCGCCAGCAACAAAGTGATCAGCACCGGCTGCACCGCCAGGATTGCGATTTTCCCCGAGTGCAGCAGGTACGCGCCCATAGCGCCGGGACTCAGTAGCACCTCACGCGGCAGGGAAAAGTTGAGTTTCATCAACTCCATCAGGTCCAGCGCCAAGCCGCCGCCGTAAATCAGTAGGCCACCGGCGCCGGCCAGCATCACAGCCAGGGTGTTGAGCTCTTTGGAGCGAGCAATCTCACCCTTTTCCCTGGAGTCCTTTTTACGTTTCTCCGTGGGGTCTTCTGTTTTGTCCTGGCCACTCTCGCTCTCGGCCATGGCTCAGCGCGCCCGTGCCAGATCGCGTAAGAACTGCAAGGCATCGGTCGCCAGCGGTTGATACTGATTGAGAATATCGGCCATGCCGATCCAGAAAATCCCCATGCCCAACACCAGCGTCAGGGGGAAACCAATCGAGAAGATATTCAGCTGCGGCGCCGCGCGGGTCATCACGCCGAAGGCAATGTTGACCACCAACAGCGCGGTAATCGCTGGCAACACCAGCAACAGCGAGGCACCCAACACCCAACTGAGGCGCCCTACCAGTTCCCAGAAATGATTGACCACCAACCCCGAGCCCACCGGCAAGGTGGTGAAGCTTTCGGTCATGACCTCGAACACCACCAAATGGCCGTTCATGGCCAGGAACAGCAAGGTCACCAGCATGGTCAGGAACTGCCCGATCACCGCCACCGACACGCCGTTGGTGGGGTCGACCATGGACGCGAAGCCCATACCCATCTGGATCGAGATGATTTGCCCAGCGATGACGAAGGCCTGAAAGAACAGCGTCAGGGAGAAACCCAACAACGCGCCGATCAGAATCTGCTCGGCAATCAGCAACAACGCACTCAGGTCCAGGGCATTCACCGGCGGCATCGGCGGCAATCCGGGGACGATCACCACGGTGATAGCGAACGCAAAGTACAGGCGAATACGCCGTGGCACCAAGGTGGTACCAAACACCGGCATGGTCATCAGCACGGCCGTGACGCGAAACATCGGCAAAATGAAAGACGCCACCCAAGTGCTGATCTGGGTGTCGGTCAACGCCAGCACAGATTGCATGCGGTCAGCCGATCAACTGCGGAATACTGCCGTACAACTGCAGGATGTATTCCATAAAGGTGCGCACCAGCCATGGGCCGGCGACGATCAGGGTGATCAGCATCACCAGCAGGCGCGGCAGGAAACTCAAGGTCTGTTCGTTGATCTGGGTCGCGGCCTGGAACATCGCCACCAGCAAACCCACCAACAGGCTCGGCACCACCAGGACGGCAACCATCATGGTGGTCAGCCACAGCGCTTCACGGAACAGGTCGACGGCAACTTCGGGTGTCATCGCGCTATACCCCTCCGAAACTGCCGGCCAGGGTGCCGATAATCAGCGCCCAGCCGTCAACCAACACAAACAGCATGATCTTGAACGGCAGCGAAATAATCAGCGGCGAGAGCATCATCATCCCCATCGCCATCAGCACGCTCGCCACCACCAGGTCGATGATCAAGAACGGGATAAAGATCATGAAACCGATCTGGAACGCGGTCTTCAGCTCAGAGGTGACAAACGCCGGTACTAGAATCGTCAGCGGCGCCTGATCCGGGGTGGCGATGTCGGTCCGCTTGGACAGGCGCATGAACAGCTCAAGGTCGCTGGAGCGGGTCTGCGACAGCATGAAATCCTTGATCGGGCCCTGGGCCTTGTCGATCGCATCCTGAGCAGAAAGTTTTTCTGCCAGGTAAGGCTGCAAGGCTTGCTGGTTCACCTTGTCGAACACCGGCGCCATGATGAACAGCGTCAAGAACAGCGCCATGCCGGTGAGGATCTGGTTCGACGGCGTCTGCTGCAAGCCCAAGGCCTGACGCAGGATCGAGAACACGATGATGATCCGCGTAAAGCTGGTCATCAGCATGACAAACGCCGGGATAAAACTCAGCGCGGTCATGATCAGCAAAATCTGCAGGCTGACCGAGTATTCCTGGGCGCCGGCTGCGTTGGTGCCCAGGGTAATCGCCGGGATCGACAACGGGTCGGCCGCAAACGCCAGCGGCGCGACCAACAACAGCATGAGCGTCAATAAAACGCGCATTACTTCTTATCCTTCTGATCCTTGCCCAGCAACTCCATCAGGCGCTGGGCGAATTCTGGTGTGGCGGCCTGGGTCGGGGCCACTTCCACCGGTGTCTTGAGCACGTGCAACGGGGTGATACGGCCGGGGGTAATGCCCAGCAGAATCTGTTCCTCGCCGACCTGCACCAGCACCAGGCGATCACGCGGGCCGAGAGCACGCGAGCCGATCATCTCGATGACCTGGCCATTGCCCGGGCCGATGCGCTGCACGCGGCGCATCAACCAGGCCAACACAAAGATCAAGCCGACCACGAGCAACAGGCCCAACACCAGTTGGGTCAGTTGCCCGCCGATGCCGCTGCCGACGACGGGCGCGGCAACCGCCGCTTGCGCGATCGGCTCAGCCGCCAGGGCGCTCAATGGCAGCGCCAGCAACAGTCCTGCCATCGAATACTTCATATCAACGCAACTTCTTGATGCGTTCGCTCGGGCTGATCACGTCAGTCAGGCGGATGCCGAACTTCTCGTTGACCACCACCACCTCGCCATGGGCGATCAGCGTGCCATTGACCAGCACGTCCAACGGCTCACCAGCCAGGCGATCGAGTTCGATCACCGAGCCTTGGTTGAGCTGCAACAGGTTGCGGATGTTGATTTCGGTGCTGCCGACTTCCATGGAAATCGACACCGGGATGTCGAGGATCACATCCAGGTTCGGGCCGTCGAGGGTCACTGGGTCATTGTTCTTCGGCACGCTGCCGAATTCTTCCATTGGCAGGCGGCTGCCGGCCGGCGCAGTGGCGGCATCGGCGGCCAGCAGCGCGTCGATATCGTCCTGGCCAACATCGCCGGTTTCTTCCAGGGCCGCAGCCCATTCGTCAGCCAGGGCCTGGTCTTCGGCGGAAGTGTTTTCGTGTTCGGTAGCCATTACATGTCCTCGGCGAAGCAAACATTCATAAATAGGGTTGAATCAGCGACGGTTGATCGGCTCAACCACTTGCAGCGCCAGGTTGCCTTTATGGGAACCGAGCTTGACCTTGAACGATGGCACGCCGTTGGCGCGCATGATCAGTTCTTCCGGCAAATCGACGGGAATGATGTCCCCCGGCTGCATATGCAAAATATCCCGCAGGCGCAGTTGGCGACGGGCCACGGTGGCGCTCAGGGGCACATCGACATCCAGCAGGTCTTCGCGCAGGGCCTTGACCCAACGCTCGTCCTGATCGTCCAGGTCGGACTGGAAGCCGGCGTCGAGCATCTCGCGCACCGGCTCGATCATCGAGTACGGCATGGTCACGTGCAGGTCGCCGCCACCGCCATCGAGTTCGATGTGGAAGGTCGAGACCACAATGGCTTCGCTCGGGCCAACGATGTTGGCCATGGCCGGGTTCACTTCCGAGTTGATGTACTCGAAATTGACTTCCATGATCGCCTGCCAGGCTTCCTTCAAGTCGATAAAGGCTTGCTCGAGCACCATGCGCACCACGCGCAATTCGGTCGGGGTGAATTCACGGCCTTCGATCTTGGCGTGACGGCCATCACCGCCGAAGAAGTTGTCCACCAGTTTGAACACCAGCTTGGCGTCGAGGATGAACAGCGCGGTGCCGCGCAGCGGCTTGATCTTGACCAGGTTGAGGCTGGTAGGTACGTACAGCGAGTGCACGTACTCGCCGAACTTCATCACCTGCACACCGCCCACCGCCACGTCCGCCGAACGGCGCAGCATGTTGAACATGCTGATACGGGTGTAGCGGGCAAACCGTTCGTTGATCATTTCCAGGGTCGGCATGCGTCCACGGACGATGCGATCCTGGCTGGTCAGGTCATAACTTTTGACGCTGCCGGGCTCGGCAGCCATTTCGGTCTGTACCAGACCATCGTCCACACCATGCAACAGCGCGTCGATTTCATCCTGGGACAGCAGGTCTTGCACGGCCATGTCGTGATCCTACTGCAATACGAAGTTAGTGAAGAGCGCCTGCTCGACCACGACTTTGCCGAGCTCTTTCTGGGCCACTTCCTGCACGCTGGCAGTGACCTTCTGGCGCAGCATTTCCTGGCCGACCGGGGTGGCCAGGCTGTCGAAGCTTTGACCGGAGAACAGCATCACCAGGTTGTTGCGGATCACCGGCATATGCACCTTGAGTGCATCCAGGTCCGCCTGGTTACGTGCCAGCAAGGTGATGCTCACCTGCAGGTAGCGTTGACGACCGTTCTGATTGAAGTTGGCGACAAACGCCGGAAGCATCGGTTCGAAGATTGCCGGTTGCTTGACGTTACTGGCGGTTTCGGCAGCAGGGGCCGGTTTGCTGGCACCGCTGTGCATGATGTACCAGGTACCGCCCACCGACGCGCCGATGGCCAGGAGCAGGCCCAGCACGATCAACAGGATAAGCTTGAGCTTGCCTTTACCTGCGGGAGGGGTTGCTGCGTCGTCGCTCTTCGCCATGCCAATAATCCGTCACTATTCTGGGATTCATAGATCTACGGGAAGGCAAGAGCAAGTGTTATGCCAGAGTTGTCTGGTCATCGGGGAAGAGAGAGCACTGCCAATCAAATGTGGGAGCGAGATTGCTCGCTCCCACATTTAGACCAGCGTCTGGCTAGTGTCAGGCGTAGTAATCGACGGCGCTGGAGCCGATCACGGTGGAGGTGACAGGCGCTACCGCCGCAGCCACTTCAGCATGATCACCTGCATCTCCACCCTCACCACGCCCACTGCCGCCATTCACGCCACGGGCCTGGTTCTGCTGCTGTTGATCCTGTCCTTGCCCCTGCCAACCACGGGACTGGTCGGAGACGTTAACGTCCACCTGCCCCATGCCCTGCTGGGCAAACATCTCCCGCAGGCGACCGGACTGGCTTTCCAGGGCTTCACGCACCACGGCGTGACCACTCATGAAGGTAACCTGGGCCTGCTGGTCCGCCGTCATATTGACCTTGATATCCAGGCGCCCCAACTCAGCCGGCTGCAACTGGATCTCCGCCGACTTGAGGTTGGCACTGGACAGGTACATCACACGGTTGACCACTTCTTCGGTCCAGCCGCTCTGATGCATGGCCAACGGTGCGTTAGCCACGGGTGGCAACGCATTGGCAGTTTTCGGCGTGGCGGCCTGGGTCAGTGCGGCCAGGCGATTGGCAAAATCATCGACGCGGGTGTCGCTGCCGGCGTCTTTCAAATCCTTGAGGCCACCTTCGATCAGCCCACTGAAAGCCTTGTCGCCGCCTTGGCCAGTGCTGTCTTTAGCAGCTTGCTGGTCGACCATATTCGCCAGGCCGGTGGCGAAGTTCTGCGCGGCGGTCGGCTGATCCTGGGTGGGCGCCGGGGTAGCGTTCTGTGGTGCCTTGCTGCTCGCCGACACGTGACCGCCCTGCTCCATCGCCAGGCGCACAGCCGGCATCGAATCCAGAGGGTCGGCTGCAGGGTCGAAAGCGGGCTGCTTGGACTCATCCGTCGCCGCGACCGGTGCCGCGACGACCGGCTGGGCCTTGTCGTCCTTGGTGGCTGCAACAGGCGCAGGCGTTTCCACAGGAACAGGGACCGGGACGGCAACCGGTGTAACGGCAGCAATCAATGCTGGGTCGACGACCGGGTCAACCGGGGGTTGCTGCTGCACCAGGGACGGATCGGTGGGTTTGTCATCGTCACTGCTGGTGCTGTCGCCGGACTTGGCCGGTGGCGTGGCAGGCAAGGGATTGCCGCTATCGGCAACCGCTGGCGTGCTGGCGGCAGGTTTGTCGTTGCTGGCCGCTGGCTTGGCGCTGGGGTCCGAGGACTTGTCACGCGTGGGCTTGGCCGGGGTGTCGTCGGTCTTTACCGTCGGCTTGGAACCTTGGCTGGCGAATACCTGAGCGAAGCCAGGGGCCTTGTCCCGTGGGTCCGCAGCCGCTACCGGGGGGGTGGCGGCAGGCGCTTGAGGCTTGGCCGCGGGGGCAGCCTGAAGGAGCGAATTCGGGGCGACTGGCATAGGTAAAGGTCTCCACTGCATGGGGATCGGGGATGCAGTGATTGGAGGTAGAGCAAGAGTTGGGCCAGGTTTTTTGTTTTGTGTGTATATCCGTTATTTGGGTAACGGCTGCTATGGGTTTCGCCCTTACGGCGACTCACTTTGGAAAAGCCCCAAAGTAAGCAAAGGGCTCTTGCCCCACCACTCGGCACCTCGCCTAGGCTCGGTGTGCCCGCACTCCGGCACGGCTGCGCGGGTCGCCGCGATGGGCCATCCCTGGCCCAGCGCGGCTAAACCGGCATCCTTGCCGGTTTACCCGCTCCACCGTGCCTACTTGCGGCCAGCGTGGTTTAACGGGGCGCCTAAGATCAAGATCAAAAGCAAAAGCACGGCGGCCTGAAAGCCGACCTGAGTGGTGTAGATCAAAAGCG
>NZ_MDDR01000041.1 GCF_001870435.1 Pseudomonas costantinii
GATCATTAAGACCCGAGGCCACTTCCCGACGGACGAAGCAGCGACAAAGTTGATCTGGCTGGGCTTACGCAATATCACTGCGAACTGGGGCAGCGCAGCTCATGATTGGAAGAATGCGATGAACCAGTTTGCGATCCTGTACGGAGACCGATTTATCAGACCGACCTGGTAAAACCAAGGCCTGCCTGAAGGCAGGCCGCTACCGGCCCGCACACAAAAAATCTGACACTCTCATACATGGCCGTTACCGTAGCAACGGATATGTACTCGCTCAGCACATACATTCAATTTTTCCGCCCCAAACCCTCCCAAACTCCCCCCATCGCTCAACGCTCCAGGGGGAATGCGCAACATGGACCCAACACCCAAAACCAGCCCCGACGAAGTCGTTACCCTGGTTGTCAAACACCTCATCAAACCGGGTCGCGAAGTCGACTATGAAGCCTGGCTACGGCGCATCGTACGTATCGCTGGCGAGCGCCCCGGTCACCTCGGTGTCGACGTGGTGCGCAGCAAGCAGAACGGCCTGGCGCTGTTCACCTGCGTACTGCGCTACCGCTCCACCGACGCGCTGGAGCTGTGGCTCGACTCCCCCGAACGCAAAGAACTGATCACCGAAGCCACCCCCATGCTCGCCGATGGCGACAACACTGAAATCGGTGCCGTCAACGAGTTCTGGTTCACTCCCCTGGCTGACAGCGCCGCCAAGCCGCCGCGCTGGAAACAGGCGGTGGTGACCCTGTTTGTGATCCTGCCGCTGACCCTGTTGGTTCCGATCATCTGGGGCCCGGTTTTGCGCCTTCACCCGTTTCTGTCCAACTACGTAGTCGCGACGTTTCTGGTGACCGTGACCATTGTGTGGCTGGTGGTCTACCTGCTGATGCCGGCGGCCACCCGCCTGTTCGCTCCCTGGCTTGAAGCCTCTGTAAAGGAAACCCTATGAACGCCGATCTGATTCTGTTCAATGGCCAGTTCCACACCGTGGACCGTGAAAACCCGCGCGCAACCGCTGTTGCCATCAGCCAGGGACGCTTTGTCGCCGTCGGTACCGACGGCGAGGCCATGGCCCTGCGTGGCAGTGGTACGAAGGTCATCGACCTCAAGGGTCGCACCGTGATTCCCGGGCTGAACGACTCGCACCTGCACTTGATCCGTGGCGGACTGAACTACAACCTCGAACTGCGCTGGGAAGGCGTGCCGTCCCTGGCCGATGCGTTGCGCATGCTCAAGGACCAGGCCGATCGTACGCCCACGCCGCAATGGGTACGTGTAGTGGGCGGCTGGAACGAATTCCAGTTCGCCGAAAAGCGTATGCCCACCTTGGAAGAGTTGAACCAGGCTGCGCCGGATACGCCGGTATTCGTCCTGCACCTTTACGACCGCGCCTTGCTCAACCGTGCCGCCCTGCGCGTGGCCGGCTACACCAAGGACACGCCGAACCCGCCGGGCGGCGAGATCGTACGCGACAGCAACGGCAACCCTACCGGCATGCTGGTAGCGCGGCCTAACGCGATGATTCTGTATTCGACCCTGGCCAAGGGCCCGAAACTGCCGCTGGAATATCAGGTCAACTCGACCCGCCAATTCATGCGCGAACTCAATCGCCTGGGCCTCACCAGCGCCATCGACGCCGGCGGTGGTTTCCAGAATTATCCCGATGACTATGCGGTGATCGAGCAACTGGCCAAGGACGAACAGTTGACGGTGCGCATCGCCTACAACCTGTTCACCCAGAAGCCCAAGGAAGAACTCAGCGACTTCAAGAACTGGACCGGCAGCGTGACCCTGCACCAGGGCGATGACTACTTGCGCCACAACGGCGCCGGCGAAATGCTGGTGTTCTCGGCGGCGGACTTCGAAGACTTCCTCGAACCACGCCCCGACCTGCCGCTGACCATGGAGCAGGAGCTGGAACCGGTGGTCCGCCACTTGGTTGAGCAGCGCTGGCCGTTCCGTTTGCATGCCACGTATGACGAATCGATCTCGCGCATGCTCGACGTGTTCGAGAAGGTCAATCGCGACATCCCGTTCAATGGCCTGCCATGGTTCTTCGACCATGCCGAAACCATTACCCCGAAAAACATTGAGCGCGTACGTGCCCTCGGCGGCGGTATTGCGATCCAGGACCGCATGGCGTTCCAAGGCGAATATTTTGTTGAGCGTTACGGCGCCAAGGCCGCCGAAGCCACGCCGCCGATCAAGCGCATGCTTGCTGAAGGCGTGCCAGTCGGGGCGGGCACCGACGCCACGCGGGTGTCGAGCTACAACCCCTGGACCTCGCTGTACTGGATGGTCAGCGGGCGTACCGTCGGCGGCCTGGAGCTGCACGCCGAAGGCCTGCCGCGCCTGACCGCCTTGGAGTTGTTCACGCATGGCAGTGCCTGGTTCTCGTCCGAGCAGGGCAAGAAGGGCCAGATCAAGGTCGGCCAACTGGCGGACGTTGCTGCGCTGTCGGCGGACTTTTTCAGCGTCGATGAAGAAGCCATCAAGTGGATCGAGTCGGTACTGACCGTGGTCGGCGGCAAGGTGGTGTACGGCGCCGGCGACTTCGAAGATTTCGCACCGCCGCGCGTGCCGGTGCTGCCGGACTGGTCGCCAGTGGTCAAGGTGCCGGGCCATTGGCGCCCAAGCTCGCCCTTGCAGGCTCAAGTACATCAATGCAGCGGTCCGTGCGGCGTGCATTCCCATAGCCATGAAAAAGCGCGCCTTTCCAGCGTGCCGGTCAGCGACTTCCAGGGCTTCTGGGGTGCGTTTGGCTGTTCGTGCTTTGCTTTCTGATTTCCCACCCCCCGTAAGGAGTTGAACCATGGCTAGCCCTCGTTTGAACAAAGATGACGCCGTTGTACTGTTGGTCGACCACCAGACTGGTCTGATCTCCCTGGTGCAGGATTTCTCGCCGAACGAATTCAAGAACAACGTACTGGCCCTGGCCGATGTGGCGAAATTCTTCAACTTGCCGACCATCCTCACCACCAGCTTTGAAAGCGGCCCCAACGGTCCGCTGGTGCCCGAGCTCAAGGCGCTGTTCCCGAACGCGCCGTACATCGCCCGTCCTGGCCAGATCAACGCCTGGGACAACGAAGATTTCGTCAAGGCCGTTAAAGCCACCGGCCGCAAGCAGATCATCATTGCCGGTGTAGTGACGGATGTGTGCGTAGCGTTCCCGACGTTGTGCGCGCTGGAGGAAGGCTTTGAAGTGTTCGTGGTCACCGATGCATCGGGCACCTTCAACGAAACCGTACAGCAGGCTGCCTGGGCGCGCATGACTGCCGCCGGTGCGCAACTGGTGAACTGGTTCGCCGTCGCGTGCGAGTTGCAGCGCGACTGGCGCAACGACATGGAAGGCCTGGCCAACCTGCTGTCGCCGCGCATTCCTAACTACCGCAACCTGATGAACAGCTACTCGGCGTTTACCGCCAAGTAACTCGCTCTCCTTAACACCGCTGCTCAAATGTGGGAGCGGGTTTGCTCGCGAATACGGCGTATCAGTCGATAGATTAATTGGCTGCTCCACCGAATTCGCGAGCAAGCCTGCTCCCACATTTTGTGTTTGTGGTGTGGCCACTGACAGGCTATAAACCAGCCAAATGTCCACCGAGAAGCGACAATGAACCCCTTCGAAGACATGCGCCTGTTCTGCCAGGTCATGGAATCCGGCAGCTTCACCGCCGCCGCTGAGCAACTGGGCCTGTCCAAGCAATTCGTCAGCCGTCGCCTGATCCAGTTGGAAGACCGCCTGGGCGTGCGCCTGCTCAACCGCTCCACCCGCCGCCTGGACGTCACGCCACTCGGCCAGAGTTACTACGAATCCGCCTTGCGCCTGCTCAGTGAAGTCGAGCAAGTGGAGCAGGGCATCGCCGGCCAGAACAGCGAGCCGCGCGGTACCATTCGCCTCAGCGCGCCGCTGTCGTTTGCCATGGCCCACTTGGGCTGCCTGCTGCCGCTGTTCCTGCAACGCCACCCGCAGGTGTCGGTAGAAGTCGACTTGAGTGACCGCCCCGTCGACTTGATCGGCGAGGGCTATGACTTGGTGCTGCGCATCGGCACCCTCGAAGATTCGACCTTGATTGCCCGGCGTATCGCCAGTGTCCAGCGCGTGTACTGCGCCAGCCCCGAGTACCTGGCACTGCACGGCACTCCGTTGAAACCTGAGGATCTGGCCAACCACGACTGCCTGCCTTACGGCCATGGTCGCCAGGTGCAATGGCGTTTCCAGACCAAGGGTAAGCTGCAGTCGGTGAGTGTCAGCGGGCGCATGCGCGCCAATAACGGTGAGCTGTTGCGGGACACGGCCATCGCCGGCCTGGGCGTCACGTACTTGCCGACCTTTATCGTCGCCGACGCCCTGAAGGACGGGCGCCTGGTGACGTTACTGGACGACTTCGCCCCCGAAGCCCTGACCCTGTCGGCGGTGTACCCCCAGCACCGGCAAAGCTCGCGGCCGGTGCTGGCGCTGGTGGCATTTTTGCGCGAACAACTGGCACACGGTTGTTAAGCTGCGTCCCTGTCAGAGGTCGTACCGCACCGACAACAACAGGGTGCGTGGGTCGTTGATCGAATAGTAGCGGGCACCGCTGGACGGTACATAGCCCACCGATTGTGGATAAGCGCGGTCCAGCAGGTTTTTTACCGCCAGGGTGGTGGTCCAGTGGCCGTCGCCACTGATGTAGCGGGTGTTGGCGTTCCAAAAGGTCTGTTGCGGAATTTGCTGGATGTCGTCGTTCAGCGCGTTGGCGTAGGACTTGGTCTGGAACTGCGCGTCAGTGCCCGCAAGCCAAGTACCCGGTAATCCCGCAGGAATGGTGTAGTTGAGGCCGACGCTGGCATTCCAGCGCGGTGAGAACACCAGTTGCTTGCCGTTGGCATTCACCCCCGCACCGCTGGCGTTCTTGAAGTCGTCGTACTGGCTTTCCAGGTAGCCGATGTTGGCGGTCAGTTGCAGGTCGCGGCTCAGGGCGGTGAGGGTTTCCAGTTCGACACCGTAGGTGTGGGCCTGGCCGACGTTGGTGCGCAAGCTCACCCCCAGCGCGGGGTCGTAGGCGTTGGTTTGCAGGTCTTTGTAGTCGTTGTAGAACAGCGCGACATTGGCCCGCAGGCGCTGGTCAAAGAAGTCACCCTTGAAGCCGGTTTCCCAAGTGGTCACGTCTTCCGGCGAGAACGGCTGCTCTGCTGCGGCGCGGGTCGGGGCGCGGTTGTCATAACCCCCCGCCTTGAAACCTTTGGCGACGTAGGCGTACTGATTGAGATGCGGGGTCCAGGCGTATTCGAAGCCGATTTTCGGGCTGGTGGATTGCCAGGATTTGCTCGACTCAGCGGCGAAATTGGTGCCGGTGATCTGCCGGTCAGTGGTGATCGCGTAGTTGGTGAACTCGAAATTCTTGTGCTCGCGGGTAAAGCGCAAGCCGGCGATCAGCGACAGTTGCGAGGTGATCTTGTAAGTGCCCTGGCCATACAGCGCGTAGCTTTCGGTGTTGGTGGTGCTGTACTGGCCCTGGCCAATCACACGGTTGCGCGCGATGGAGTAGGTGAGGTTGTCGCGGTCGGCGTCGAACCGTTCGCGGTACAGGTACAGGCCGGTGCTGAAGCTGAAATTGTCGTAGTCGCCATTGAGCTGGAATTCCTGGGTGGCGTATTTCTGCTTGTAGAGGATCAGGTTGTTCTGGATCAGCGCAGCCTGGCCGGAGTTGTCGTAGTCCACCGGTTGGTGGAACGCCGACCACGCCGTGACCGATTTGAAATTCAGGTGATCGTCGATAGCGTAGATGGCTCGGAGCACCGAGCTGCCTTGGTCGAGACGGTTTTTCGGGTTGAGGCTGCTGTAGCTCTTGAACTTGTCGAAATGGCCGTTGGCATCGAACGGCGTGTAGCTGGTGGTGTCGCCTCGGTCGAAGGTGCCGGCCAGCGTCAACTGTACATCCCACGGCGAATCCTCGGGTTTGTAGCGCAGCTTGCCGCGATAGGACTGGATATCGACGTTGTTCACATCCTTGCCACGGGTCGGATCGGACACGGTGCCGTCGCGCGTCAGGCGGATCGCCGAAAAACTGCCGAACAGGGCGTTGTCCACCAGCGGGCCGCTGATCAGGAAACGGCCGTTCTGCGCGTTGTAGTTGCCGGCGCCGAGTTCGACGAAACCACGGGTTTCCTGAGTCGGGTCGCGGGTGATCACACGGATCGCGCCGGCGCTGCTGTTGCGTCCATATAACGTGCCTTGGGGGCCGCGCAGGACTTCGACGCGTTCGACGTCATTGAAGTCGAGCATCGAGGAAATGGCCCGTGGGATGTACAGGTCGTCGGCGTAGACCGCCACGGCCGACTCCTGGATCGGGTCGGTTTCGCCGATGCCACGAATGCCATAGGTCTGGGCACTGTAGGAGATCGACTGGCGGCTGAGGGTCAGATTTGGCACCTGGCCTGAAAGGTCGCGCACGCTGCGGATCTGCTTGTCGTCGAGGGTCTTTTCGTCGAACGCGGAAATCGCCAACGGGGTTTTTTGCAGGTCTTCGCTGCGGTGTTCAGCGGTGACATTGACCACCGGCAGGGCTGCGTCGTCGGCATGAGCGTATACGCCGAACAAGGCGAGGGAGACAGCGAGTGTGAGGCGATTGGGCGCGAGGCTATGGCTCATGGTGAACCCCTGAGAAAGTGGTGGTTTAGGAGAGGCCTCCACCTGGTCAGGGGTCGGTGCTGACGTAACAATATGGATATGAAAGACGTTCGTAAAAGTCCGATTTGTTATAAGTTATATATAAAAATTATGCATTTTATTGGTGCGTAAAATGCGCATTTATAATTATGTTTTCAGCTCGGCACAAAACAAATGTGGGGGTGGGTTTGCCCGCGATAGCGGTGGTTCAGTCAGCATTTCTGTGACTGAACCACCGCTATCGCGGCATAGGTATCTACACATCTTTTTGTGTCTTGGACTCTGTGGTTGTCGCGGGGCCGCTGAGTACATATCCGTTTTTTGGGTAACGGCCGCTATTGGTTCCGCTCTTACAGCGGGTCACTTTTGGAAAAGAGCCCCAAAAGTAACCAAAAGGGCTTTTCCAAAGTGAGTCGCCGTAAGGGCGAAACCATAAGCGGCCGTTACCACAGCAACGGATATGTACTCAATCTACCTAAAGAAAATGGCCAAGCGCCAAGAGCTGTGTAGATATCTATGGCTATCGCGTGCAAGCCCAACAGCGTCAAGCGTTAGCCAGGTTGGCCAGTTCGAGACCCGAGACGTACCGCTCCAGATTCGCCAAAAATGTATCCGCGATTTCGTGCCGGCTATTGGTGGAAATCGCCGAGGTGTGGGGCGACAAACGCACCCGCGGATGGGTGTACAGCGGATGCCCATCCGGCAACGGTTCCGGCTCAGTCACGTCGAGCGAGGCCAGGCCGACCAGGCCGTTGTCCAACGCCTCCAACAGCGCTTCCTGATCCACCAAACCACCGCGCGCGATGTTGATCAGGTGCAGCCCTGGCTTGGCGCTGCCCAGCACGTCACGGTCGATGATATGCCGCGTGGCCTCAGTCAAAGGCGCCGCCAGCACCACATGGTCGGCGCGGGCAAACAGATCGTGGATATCGCGCGCGGCGTCCACGCCGGCCACGTCAAAGGGCGCCTGGCTTTGGCGTAGCGCGACCACGTTGATGCCCAATGCCTGGGCCTTTTGCGCAAGGCTTCTACCTATTGCGCCAAAGCCGAGAATGCCCAGCGTGGTGCCTTTGAGCGGGCGCAGCGCGGTGAAATTCCACTGGGAATCCTTCACCCAGATATCCGGCAGGTGCTTGGACGCAGCGAAGATCGCCGCCAGCGCGAACTCGGCCAGGTTGTCGGCCGCACTGCCTCGGGAGGTGGTCACCGGTGGGCCGTTGAATAGCCACTGCGGGTAGAAGTCGATGCCTGACGACACCAGGTGCACCCACTGCGCCCCATAAGGCCAACCTGGTGGCGGGGTGTCCGGTGCGGTGTAGCCGCGTACGTTGATCGGGCGCAACAGCAGGATATTCGCCTGGGGTGGCAGATCGCTCGGTACGCCGACGGGTACGCCGATCACTTGGGCCTCGGGATGCAGCGGCGCCAGGCGCTCGCGGATGACCTCGTTGAAATCTTCGTCCAGCTGGCTGGCGATAATCACCTGGCTCATGTGCGTTCCTTTTGACGTTGGGCGAAGACCGCTCTGCCGACGCCTTGCAGCACGGCGTCGTTCTGTGGGGTATGCACGCGACTGCACAGCGCGTCGCGGTAATGCCGTTGCAATGGGCTATGGCGTGAAAGGCCAGGGTTGCCCGAGGCTTCGATAGCCAGCTCGACAGCGCGGATCGCGTTGCCGGTGACCAGGTACTTCAACTGCGCGGCGTTGGCGGCAGGCGTGTGCCCTTCGGCGGCGGCGTCGAGCAGGCTGCGGTTGGCAAACAACAGGGTGTCGATATGCCCGACGGTTTCCTGGAAGCGCGGCAAGGTCGACAGCGCGGCGCCGAGGTTGGACGGCTTGCGCTCTTCCAGCCAGTTCACCAGCCAGTCCCGCGCGGCCTGGGCGACCGCGTCGTACACCGACGACAGCAACACCGACATCCACAGGAAACCATCGGCATCCAGTTCCGGCGACGGCGCGCTCCAGGGGCTGACGCTGACGGCGTGGTCCAGCGGCACCAGCACGTTGTCGAGCACCACTTCATGGCTGCACGTGGCGCGCATGCCCAGGTGGTCCCAGGTGTCGATGATGCTCACGCCGGGGCTGTCCTTGCGCACCAGCCAGGCGCCCACCAATGGGTCTTCGTCATCGCTGCGCGCCCACACGCTGAACCAGCTCAGGCCATGGCTGCCGGTGGAGTAGATCTTGCGCCCACTGATGCGCCAGCCTTCAGCTGTACGTACGGCGGTGGTCGCCGGCAGGCCGCCACGGGCGGGTGTGCCGAGGTCGGGTTCGACGCGCAAGGCGTTGATCAGCGCGCCGTTGCGCACCGCGTCTTCGGCCACTTGCACGCGCAGGTGCTGGGGCCAGGTCTTGCTGTCTTGCAGGCGTGTGTGTTGCAGGTACTGCATCACCAGGATCAGCGCGGTGGAGGGCTCGCCCTTGGCAATCGCGCTGATGGCCTTGCGCGCCTGGGGCAAACTGGCACCGCCGCCACCGAGGGCCTTGGGCACGGTGAGGGCGACTAGGCCGTGCTCATGCAGCCGCTTGAAGTTGGCGTGGGGGAAGGCGCCGCTCTCATCAAAGAGGTGCGCGGAACTGGCCAGTTCGGCGCTGAGGCGTTCGAGCAACGCTTCGAAGTTGGCGACTTCCACGGAGCGCAAGGAAGGTTGTGACGATTGGCTCATGGTTTTGTCCCTATCAAATTGCGAGTTGCACGGGCTGTCGCGCAAGCAGCTGTTCAACCACCTGCAACACCGGCTCCGCTTCAGTACGCACCAGCCAATCCGGGCTCACCTCCACAAACGCTACGCTGCCGTCCCTGGCGATCACTACCACCGTCGGTTGCGGCAATTCCCAAGTGCCGGTGCCGGTGGTTTCGCCGATGCTGTTGCCCTTGGCCAGGGCAGCGTTGCGCGAGGCCTCATCGAAGCTGTAGAGAATCCCCAGGCGTCGCCCAAGGTTGTTATCCGGGTCGCTGGCCACCAGCAGTTGCAGGCTATGGCGGGTCTTGATCTCGATCAGGCGCTGCGGTACTTGCGGGCTGACCGCTACCAGCGGTACCCCCAGTTCGCGCAGTCGTGGGTAGAGTTGGCGTTCGTAGTAGGGCAGGGCGATATTGCACGCCGGGCAACCGGCAAAGCGGAAAAAAATCAGTACCGCAGGGCCGTCGGCCAGCAGCAACTCACGGTTGAGCTCGCCGCCTTCGACGTTGAGCAGGGTGAAAGGGTCGATTTCATCGCCGACCTGCACGTAGTCGTCCGCCCGTGCTTCATCCACCAGGCGCTGGCGCTGGTCGATATTGACTTGCAACGCTGCCGGCGCCCATGTAGCTAAACGTTCGGCATGCAGATCGGCCAACTGACGGTTGAGGGATTCACTCATGCCAGCGCCTCCTGCTTGTCTTCGACCTCGGCGGCGACGCTATAACGGTTGGCCGGCACATCCAGGCCCAGGTTGTCGCGCAGGGTATTGCCGGTGTACTCGGTGCGGAACAGGCCGCGCTGTTGCAGCACCGGCACCACCAGTTCAGTGAAGTATTGCAAGCCATCCGGTAGCACTGAATTGATGATGAAACCATCGCTGGCGCCGGCCTCGAACCAGGTCTGGATCGCATCAGCGACTTGCTCCGGGGTGCCGACAAACTCACGCTTGGGCCGCGAGAAACGCAAGGCCACTTCGCGCAGGGTCAGGCCTTCGTCCTTGGCCAGTTGTTTGATGCGATCGGAGCCGCCTTTTTGGCTATTGGAACCCAGGTCGCCCAGCTCCGGGAAAGGCTCATCCAGTGGGTATTTGCTGAAGTCGTGGTCATTGAACGGTCGGCCGAGGGCGACGATCGCATCTTCCACCGTGACCAGGTCCACGGCTTGCTGGTAACGGCTTTCCACTTCGGCGGCATCACGCCCAACAATCGGGCGGATACCGGGCAGGATCGACAGGCTGTCGACGTCACGACCAAAGCCCTTGGCGCGGCGCTTCAGGTCCTGGGTGTAGGCCAGGCCTTCTTCGAGGCTCTCGACATGCACAAAGATCGCATCGGAGTTTTCAGCGGCGAAATTACGCCCATCCTCGGAAGTCCCTGCCTGGAAAATCACCGGTTGGCCCTGGCGTGAGCGCGCGATATTCAGCGGGCCTTTGACCGAGAAAAACTCGCCCTTGTGTTTGAGCGCATGCAGCTTGCTCGGGGTGAAAAACTCGCCGCTCTGCTTGTTGTAGGCAAAGGCGTCGTCTTCCCACGAGTCCCACAGGCCCTTGACCACGTTCAAGTGTTCCTTGGCGATGCGGTAGCGCACGGCATGCGGTGGGTGCTCGGCCTTGCCGAAGTTGTCGGCGGTGCCGCTGAGCCATGAAGTGACCACGTTCCAACCGGCGCGACCGCCGCTGATATGGTCCAGGGAAGAGAACTGGCGTGCCACCTGGTAGGGCTCGGTGTAGCTGACGGTGACGGTGGCGACCAGACCGATGTTGCTCGTCAGGGCGGCGAGGGCCGAGAGGATGGTCAGCGGTTCGAAACGGTTGAGGTAATGCGGGCTGGATTTGGCGTGGATATGCAGGCTGTCGGCGATAAACACGAAGTCGAACTTGGCGCCTTCGGCCAATTCAGTCTGCTGCTTGTAGAACCCGAAGTTGGTGCTGGCGTTGGGTTGGGCCTGCGGGTGGCGCCATTCGCCCCAGCCGTGGCCGACACCGTGGACCATGGCACCGAGTTTCAATTGACGTGGCTTGCTCATGTTCTGCTCCTTTTAGCGCGATGCTTTTTATCAGCGCGATGCTTGGGAAAGTGGGACACGCTTGGCGTTAAAGCTCTTGTCGAAGCCCTGCGACACGTCGATGTGCTGGGTGATCAGGCCTTCTTTTTGATAGGTGTCGGCGGTGGCTTGCAGGCCACTGATCACGCTGTCGTCGATGGTGACGGGGGTCAGGTGGGTGTCCTTGGCCACCTCGATATGCACGGCCAATGGCAAGCCGGTGATCTTGGCCTGGGCGGCGGCGTATTCATTGGGGTGCACGTTGGCCCAGGCGAAAGCGCGGTCGACACGCGCGACAAAATCGTCCAACTGCGGGCGTTTGTCGGCGATGGCTTGGCTGGTGGCCGCAAAGTACAGGTGGTTGCTCAACAGTTTGTTGCCGCTGATCAGCACGCGAGCCTGGCTTTGCGAGGTGACCACAGTGGTGTACGGGTCCCAGGTGGCCCAGGCATCGACAGTGCCGTTATCCAGCACCAGGCGCGATTCGCTCGGCAGCAGGAACACAAACTCGACGTCCTTGGTCGTCAGGCCGGCGCTGGCCAGGGCCTTGATCGCCAGGTAATGGCCGATGGAGCCGCGCCCGGTGACGATTCTCTTGCCCTTGAGGTCGGCCACGGTCTTGATTGGCGAATCCTTGGGCACCAGCAACGCGGTGGTGTTGCGCCCTTCGGCGTGGATGATGCTGACCACCTTGAGCGAGGCACCGGCGCCGAGAGCGAACACATAAGGGGCGTCACCCAACGCGCCGATATCCACGGCGCCGGCATTCAAGGCTTCGCCCAGCGGCGAGGCGGATGGGAATTCCGACCACTTGATCTCATAGGGTACATTTTTGGTTTCGCCGGCGACTTCCAGCAGCGCCTTGATCGTCGACTTTTGGTTGGCTACCCGCAGCGGTTGCAGGTCGGCGGCATGGGCGGTGGTGATCAGGCCGAGGGCCAGTGCGGTGCCCAGGAGCAGGCGTTTGAACGGGGTGGCAAAGACCATGGGATGCAGGCTCCAGGCAGAACGGATAAGGGTTTGGCTACCTCCGCCTGGAGAAGGGGTCGGTGAGGGGTTAACGTTATTCCCATAAAAACTCGCTGTGAAGTTCTTTTTGGTTATATGTTAATTATTAAAATAATTGATTATGTGGTGATTGATTATTCTCTTATTGCATTTGTTTGTGTGTTGCGCGCCAACGCAAAGATCTCGTCCATGCGCCAATGCTCATTACGATGGGCAGGGTCGTCGGCCCATTCGTCCCAGCCGGAGTCGCGGCGGTATTGACCGAGCAAACCGGCTTCGCGCACGGCGACCGGGTCGGGGTGGCGCGGTTGCTCGCAGTCCGGGTCGACGTAGAGCGCATCGCGGGTGCAATACAGCTCGCACATGAAGCAGGTCTGGCAGGCTTGCTGGTCGGCGATCCGGGGTTTGCCCTGGGTGTCCAGGGCCAGCACATGGGTGGGGCAGACCGCGACACATTGGCCGCAGCTGTTGCACAGATCGGTGTAGATCAGTTCGAGCATTGGAGTTGGCCTTGGCTGACGGGATCGAAGCGCGCCTGTACCTGGTCCACGCCGGATACCCGCAAATGCGCGTCATACAACGGGCTCTGCGCGGGGGTGTCGCTGCGTTGGTGCATACCGCGACTCTCCTTGCGCAGGGCGGCGGCGGTGTAACACCAGCGGGCGGTGGCGGCCATGGCGGCGGTTTCGCGGGCGCGCAGCGGGTTGCTGTCGGGTAACGGTTTTGTGGCGCGCACCTGGTCCCAGATGTTGTCCAGTTCACGCAGCGAACGCTCCAACTGATCACCGGAGCGAAACAGGTTTTTGTCCAAGGGATGGACCTCGGCCTGGATGCGCTGGATCAGCCCATCGCGACCTTGATAACTCGCGCCTTCAAACCCGCGCAGTGCTCCGTGATACGCAGCCTTCTGGCGGGCCAGGCGTGCGGCGCCGCGCCCGGCCCATTGCCCGGTGGACAAGGCCCAGGCGGAGTTCTGTGCGCCGCCGCCTGAGGTCGCACCGGCAATCGGTTCGCGGCTGGCGGCGTCACCCGCTGCGAATACGCCGGGCACCGTGGTCTGGCAATCATCATTCACCAATCGCAAACCGCCGACGCCACGAATGGTGCCTTCGGGATGCAACGTCACGGCAAACCGCTCGCGATAAGGGTCAATACCGCGGCGATCAAACGGCAACATCAGGTTGGGCTGGATGCTCGGCAGTTGCACGCGGATTTCAGTGGGCACTCGATTCAAGCGGCAATACACCGGGCCATTCAGCAACGCCTTGGCCAAATTCTCGGTGAAGCCGGGACCGGTGGCGATCGCCAGTGGCCGATCCGCCGCGTCGAAGTACTCGCCAAAGCTGTAGACCATCGAGCGCGTCATGCTGCTGCCTGCCGCTGCGATGCAGTAGTAGTTGGAAAACTCCATGCCTGACAGTTCGGCACCGGCCTCGGCGGCCATCAGATAACCGTCGCCGGTGTTGGTGTGGTTACCCAGCAAGCGTGACAGAAACGCGCAGCCGCCAGTCGCCAATACCACCGCGCCCGCACGAATCAACCAGTCGCCCCCGGCCTGGCGCCGCCAACCTCGGGCGCCGACCACCGAGCCGTTATCGTCGCGCAGCAGTTCCAGGGCCGGGTGGTGATCGAGGATGGTCACACCGCTGTCGAGCACCCGTCGCCGTAGGCCGCGCAGGTATTCCGGGCCGCGCAGGCCGCGATACTGGGTCTCGCCTTGCTCGTTTTGCGGGAAGTCGTAGTAGTCGCTCAAGCCGGGCAGGCTGGTCCAGGTGGTGTCGATGGCACGGGCCATCCAGCGCGCATCGGCCAGGCCATAGGCGGTGCCCAGGCGTTTTTCGATAGCCGCCTCACGGGCTCCGGGCGGCACCCACCAATGGCCGGGGCCGGCGGTGGCGGTCACACCGCTGGTGCCGCAGTAGCCTTTGTCCACCAGGATCACGTTGGCGCCTTCGCGGGCCGCGCCGACGGCAGCCCAGGTGCCCGCCAGGCCGCCGCCGACGATCAATACATCGCAACTCAATTCGCTCATCGCAACGGCCTCAAAAGTTGTACGCCAGGCGCGTGATGTGCAGGGGCATACGGGTTTCTTCTTGAGTGTGGGTTCAGCCTCCGCCTGGAGAGGGGACGGATGTGGGGCCTGCCCCCTTTATGGGGCAGGCGTGGGGCGTGGTGGTTGGGTCAGATCACGTAAAAACCGTGGGTGCCGTCGCGGGCCAGTTGGTCTACCAGGCCGAACTCCCAATCCAGGTAAGCCTGCATGGCTTCCTTCGGGCTGTCGGTGCCTTCGTACGGCCGGCGGTAGCGGTCGATACGGGGTGAGGCCAAGTGGGTTTCACCTTCTTCCAGCGGCAATTGCTCGGCGATCCAGTGGGTGGTGCCGCCTTGCAGCAGGAATACCGACTTGCCGGTAATAGCCTCGACCTCGGCGACTGCCAGGCGCGCCAGTTGGCTGCTGCCGCAGGTCAGTACATAACGTTCGGCAGGCGGGATTTTGGCCAGTGCTTGCGGTAATTGCGCACGCAGGGCCCAGAACGCGCCGGGGATATGGCGTTTGACGTAATTGACGCTCGGGGTGAAATCCAGCACCACCGTGTCGCCATGGGCCAGCCAGTCGACGAGGGTGTGGGGGCTGATCAGTTCGGCTTGCTGCGGTGCGGGAACCGGGGCCACCCAGGCACCTTTTTCGCTGAAGTGCCCCGGTTGCAGGTCGTCCAGCACATGTACTTCCCAGCCGAGCTGGGCCAGCCAGGACGCGGACATATTGGCGCGCACGCCATCGTCATCCGCCAGCACCAACCGCGCACCACGCACGCTGGCGACGTGGTCGGTTTCCTGCACCAACTGGCCGCCCGGCGTGGAGCGAGCACCGGGCAGGTGACCCGCCTCAAATTCTTCCGGGGTGCGCACATCGAACAGGTAAGTGGTGCGGTTCGTTTCCTGCTGCCAGCGTTGCAGATCGGCCAGGGTGGCGCGGCCGACGCGGGCCTTGTCGGCAACGCGGCGGGCATCTTTCGTGGCGATCAGGCGGTGTTCCTCGGAAGTCGGCGCAAAACGACGCGATTGACCATGGGCAAGTTTTTGCCCGGCCAATGTCCAGCCGATGGTGCCGTTGCGCAGCGCCGACACCGGGTTGGCCACGCCGGCATTGATCAGCGATTGGGTACCGATAATGCTGCGGGTGCGCCCGGCGCAATTGACGATGATGCGGGTGGCCGGGTCCGGCGCCAGTTCACGGGCGCGCAGCACCAGTTCGGCACCGGGCACGCTGATGCCGGTGGGGATGCTCATGGTTTGGTATTCATCGAAGCGGCGGGCGTCGAGCACCACCACATCGGCCTGGCTGTCGAGCAGGGCCTGCACTTCTTCGGCGGCCAACGACGGCGTGTGGCGCTCGCTCTCAACCAGTTCGCCAAAGGCTTTGCTGGGTACGTTAACGTCGATAAACAGCTCGCCACCGGCGTGGCGCCAACCGTCGAGGCCACCCTCGAGCAGGCTGACCTGGGTGTAGCCCAACGCGACCAAGCGCTCAGCGGCACGGCCGGCGAGTCCTTCACCGTTGTCGTAGACGGTGACTTGGGTATCGCGGCGTGGAATGCGCGAATACACCTCGAGCTCCAATTTTGACAGCGGGATATTCGCAGCGAACAGCGGGTGTGATTCGGCAAACGGCGCTTCCTCGCGCACGTCGAGCAGGGCGACTTCTTCATGGTCCAACAGGGCCTGGCGAATCTGGGCGAAGCTGCGGTTCGATACGGTGGTCATAGGGCAGGGCTCTTTTCTTTGGACAAATCCCAGATGTTCGGGAGGAAGGCGTTGGAATAACCGGAGATAAACAGTTTCTCGCTGCCGTCGGGCTGGTACACCGCGCGGCGCACGGCACCGATATTGGCGCCATACACATGAATGCTGATGGACACCTGATCGCTGTGGGCGTTGCTGACCTGATGGATATCACCGACTTTGGGCGACACGGCTTCGACCTGACCCGGCACCAACTCAATGGGTTTGCCTTCGGCGACCAGGCGGCCATCGGGCGCGCGTTCAAAACCTTGGGAAAACTCCGAGCCGCGCAACATGCCGATCAGTCCCCAGACCCTGTGATCATGAATCGGCGTGCTTTGCCCCGGCCCCCATACAAAGCTGACGATGCTGAAACGCTGGCGCGAATCGGCATGCAGCAAAAATTGCTGGTAGCGCTCGGGGTCGGGTTGGGCGAATTCGTCGGGAAGCCAGTCATCATGGCTGACCAGTTGCGCCAGTAGCTTGCCGCCACGGTGCAGCAGGTCGCCTTCGCGTGGATTGCCGTCAATCAGTTCCGCCAGGGCGCCTATGAAGGCTCTCAGTCTCTCGGGGTGTCGGGCCTGGGTCATGGCAATTCCATCAGTGTGTGTTGATGGGTTTATCTAAGCATAATGTTTATAGTTAATATGCTATTTTTTAATGATTAGCTTATAGCTGGAGGTAATTTAGAACCGGTCTGAATAGCGTTAGACGTTATCGATCACAGCGCGGGCTATCCAGACAAGCTTCCTGCAACTATGCTCTGCACACATCTTAATGACTGTTCTCTATGTGCGGCCTAAATGAAAATTGACGATATCGATGCCTTTGTCGAAGTGATTCGTTGCCAGTCCATCAGCCATGCCGCCGAGTCGTTGCAACTGACCCAGCCGGCCATCACCCGCCGCGTGCAGAACTTTGAGCAGGCGCTGGGTGTAGAACTGTTCGACCGCAACACCAAGCCCCTCAAGCCTACTCTGATCGGCACCCGGGTTTATGAACAATGCCGGTTGATCCTGCGCGAGATGGATGCCCTGCGTGAATTGGTGGCCACCGATGCGCCGCCCACCGGCCTGTTGCGCCTGGGCGTGCCACAGACCATCGGCGATGTCGTGTTGCTGGATGCGCTCAAGCACCTGCGTACGGAATACCCCGACTTGCGCGCCCAGGTCGCTACCGGTTGGGGCAGCCAACTGGTCGGCAAGATCGAGCGCGGCGAGCTGGATGCGGCGGCGGCGCTGTTTCCTGCGGGCAAGATATTCCCGGACAACATCGTCGGCGAGTCCATCGGCAAGATGGAATTGGTGGTGGTGTGTGCCAAGGCGCAACTGCCGAAAAAGCCGTGCAAGTTGGCGGATGTGTACCAGAACGGTTGGATTCTCAACCCCGATGGCTGCGGTTTCCGTGCGGGTTTGCAGCGCACCTTGTCTGATCAGGGTTTGGCGCTGCGGGTCAACCTGGAAACCTTCGGCACCGAGCTGCAACTGGGCCTGGTGGCGGACGGCTTGGGTCTTGGCTTGGTGCCACGCCCGCTGTTGGAACGTAGCGCCCATCGCGAGCAGTTGGCGGTGATGCCGCTCAAGGATTTCAAGCCGGTGATGGACTTGTGGCTGATCTACCCGCACTTCCTCGGCAACCTGCAAGGGCCGGTGGATGCGTTTGGTGAGTTGGTTGCGGCTTCGTTGCACAAGATCAAGGATGCTGCGTGATATGAAAAAAAATAATAATTAGCTTAGATTAAAATGTGCTTTTTATTATTTTTTCCCATCCCATAGGCTTGCCTGGAAGTCTTTAAGGCCATCCAGGAAGTTTTGCCATGAGCAGCGTCACCTCGATATCCAGCGTTTCCAGCAACGTCCGCCAGCGCGTTACTCCAGAAGAGTGGGAAGTGCGCGTCAAACTGGCTGCGGCCTATCGACTGGCGGCCTTGTACAAGTGGACTGACCACATCTACACCCACTTCTCTGCCCGTGTACCGGGGCCGGAGGAGCATTTTCTGATCAACGCTTTCGGGCTGTTGTTCGATGAAATCAGCGCCTCCAACCTGGTTAAGGTTGACCTCGACGGCACCATCGTCGACGACCCTACGGGCTTGGGGATCAACTACGCAGGTTATGTGATCCACAGTGCCATTCACGGCGCCCGTCATGACCTGCAAGCGGTGTTGCACACCCACACCCGCGACGGTATTGCGGTGTCGGCGCAGAAGGACGGCCTGTTGCCGATCTCCCAGCATTCCATCGGTTTTTCCGGGCGCGTGGCGTACCACGGTTATGAAGGCGTGGCCCTGGATCTGGATGAGCGTGAGCGGCTGGTGGCGGACTTGGGCGACAAGAGTGTGATGATTCTGCGTAACCATGGGTTGTTGACCGCAGGTGTCAGCGTTGAGCATGCGTTCCAGCAACTGCAAGGATTGGAGCGCGCGTGCAATATCCAGGTTGCGGCGCAGGCGGGGGGCAATGCGGAGTTGATCTTTCCGCCGGCAGAAGTGGTGGCCAGGGTTGAACAGCAGGCCAAGGTGTTCAGCAGTGGTGACGGGCCGGGCGTGGCCAGGCATTGGAATGCGTTGATTCGGCAGTTGGAGCGTACCGATACTGACTACAAGAACTGAGTTGGGGGATGGCCTTCGCTGCTACTTAAATCTAGTGTGGGAACGGGCTCTTGTGGTGGTCTTTGGGTTGGTCATTGAGTACATATCCGTTACCCAAACAACGGATATGTACTCAGCGAACCAGCGACAACCTGCACCAGCTCTCACATTTTCTGGACCAGTAAAACCTAACTCGTAGGCACCAAAAACGCCGCCTCCAACAACTGCCGGGTATAGGCATGCTGCGGATCGGCAAAGATCTCCCGCGCATCCCCCTGTTCCACCACCTGCCCATGCTTGACCACCATCAGTTGGTGACTCAGCGCCTTCACCACCGCCAAATCATGGCTGATAAACAGGTAGGTCAGGTTGTACTTGGCCTGCAAGCTACGCAGCAATTCCACCACTTGGCGCTGCACCGTGCGGTCCAGGGCCGAAGTGGGTTCATCCAGCAGAATCAGGCGTGGCTTGAGCACCAAGGCGCGGGCGATGGCGATGCGTTGGCGCTGACCGCCGGAGAATTCGTGGGGGTAGCGATGGCGTGATTCCGGGTCCAGGCCCACTTCCTTGAGCGCCGCGATAATCGCCGCTTCCTGCTCGGCAGGCGTGCCCATCTTGTGAATGCGCAGGCCTTCACCGACGATCTCGCTGACGCACATGCGCGGGCTCAAGCTGCCGAACGGGTCCTGGAACACCACCTGCATTTCCCTGCGCAGCGGGCGTACCTGTTTCTGGGTGAGGCGGTCCAGTTGCTGGCCTTCGAAACGAATCCCGCCTTTGCTGCCGATCAAGCGCAAAATCGCCAGGCCCAAGGTCGATTTGCCCGAGCCGCTTTCACCGACGATGCCCAGGGTTTGCCCCTGAGGCAGGCTGAAGTTGATGCCGTCCACCGCCTTGACGTAATCGACAGTGTTGCGCAAAAAGCCTTTCTTGATTGGAAACCAGACCTTCAGGTCATCGACTTCCAGCAGGGGCGGGCCAACCTCGTTGGTGGCCGGGCCGCCGCTGGGCTCGGCGGCAAGCAGTTCTTGCGTGTAAGGATGTTGGGGCGATTGGAACAACGTCTCGCAATCCGCCTGTTCGACGATGCACCCTTGCTGCATCACGCACACGCGGTGGGCGATGCGTCGCACCAGGTTCAAGTCGTGGCTGATCAGCAGCAACGCCATGCCCAGCCGCGCCTGCAACTCCTTGAGCAGTTCGAGGATCTTCAACTGCACCGTGACGTCGAGGGCGGTGGTCGGCTCATCGGCGATCAATAGCTCTGGCTCGTTGGCCAGGGCCATGGCGATCATCACCCGCTGGCGCTGGCCGCCGGACAGTTCGTGGGGCAGGGCCTTGAGGCGTTTGTGCGGTTCGGGGATGCCCACCAGTTCCAGCAGTTCCAAGGTGCGCTGGGTGGCGATCTTGCCGGTGAGCCCCTTGTGCAGGCCGAGCACTTCGTTGATTTGCTTTTCAATGGAGTGCAGCGGGTTCAACGAGGTCATCGGCTCCTGGAAGATCATCGCAATGCGATTGCCGCGAATATGCCGGATGGTTTTTTCTTTGAGCGTCAGCAGGTCGTGCCCGGAATAGGTGATGGTGCCGGACGGGTGCCGGGCCAACGGGTAGGGCAGCAAGCGCAGGATCGAGTGCGCGGTCACCGATTTGCCCGAACCGCTTTCGCCGACCAGGGCCAGGGTTTCGCCGCGCTTGATATCGAAGCTGATGTTGTTCACCACACGGTGGTGATGATCGCCGGTGACAAACTCGACGGAGAGGTCGCGGATTTCGATCAGATTGTCCTGATTCATCTCATTTCCTCGGGTCGAAAGCATCGCGAGCGGACTCGCCGATAAACACCAGCAAACTCAACATGATCGCCAGCACGGCAAAGGCACTCATTCCCAGCCACGGCGCTTGCAGGTTGGATTTGCCCTGGGCCACCAGTTCGCCCAACGACGGTGAACCCGCTGGCAGGCCGAAGCCGAGGAAGTCCAGGGCGGTGAGGGTGCCGATGGCACCAGTGAGAATGAACGGCATGAACGTCATGGTCGAGACCATGGCATTGGGCAGGATATGCCGGAACATGATCGCGCCGTTTTGCATGCCCAAGGCCCTGGCCGCGCGGACGTATTCGAGGTTGCGCCCGCGTAGGAACTCGGCGCGCACCACGTCGACCAGGCTCATCCAGGAAAACAACAACATGATCCCCAGCAGCCACCAGAAATTGGGCTGCACAAAGCTGGCAAGAATGATCAGCAGGTACAGCACCGGCAGGCCCGACCAGATCTCCAGGAAGCGCTGCCCGGCTAAATCGACCCAGCCGCCGTAGAAGCCCTGCAAGGCCCCGGCGATCACGCCGATGATCGAGCTGAGCACGGTCAGCGTCAGGGCAAACAGCACCGACACGCGGAACCCGTAGATCACCCGCGCCAGTACATCGCGGCCCTGGTCATCGGTGCCCAACAGGTTGACGCTCGACGGCGGTGCCGGCGCGGGGACTTTCAGGTCGTAGTTGATGCTTTGGTAGCTGAACGGGATCGGCGCCCACAAGGTCCAGGCGTCCTTGGCCTTAAGCAGTTCCTGGATATACGGGCTCTTGTAGTTGGCCTCCAGCGGGAACTCGCCACCAAAGGTGGTCTCCGGGTAGCGCTTGAGCGCCGGGAAGTACCAGTCGCCGTCGAAGTGCACCGCCAGCGGTTTGTCGTTGGCGATCAGCTCCGCGCCCAGGCTCAGCACGAACAGGATCAGAAACAACCACAGCGACCACCAGCCACGTTTGTTGGCTTTGAAGCGCTCGAACCGGCGGCGATTGAGGGGGGATAAGTTCATCTCAATGCTCCCGGCTGGCGAAGTCGATACGTGGATCGACCAGGGTGTAGGTGAGGTCGCCGATCAGTTTCACCACAAGCCCCAGCAGGGTGAAGATGAAGAGGGTGCCGAACACCACCGGGTAGTCGCGGTTGATCGCCGCTTCAAAGCTCATCAGACCCAGGCCGTCGAGGGAGAAGATCACCTCTACCAGCAGTGAACCGGTGAAGAAAATTCCGATAAATGCCGAGGGGAAACCGGCGATCACCAGCAGCATCGCGTTGCGGAACACATGGCCGTAGAGCACGCGGTGGTTGGTCAGGCCCTTGGCTTTGGCGGTGACCACGTACTGCTTGTTGATCTCGTCGAGAAAGCTGTTTTTGGTCAGCAGCGTCATGGTGGCGAAGTTGCCGATCACCAGCGCAGTGACGGGCAGGGCCAGGTGCCAGAAGTAATCGAGGACCTTGCCGCCCCAGCTCAATTCCTCAAAGTTGTTGGAGGTGAGCCCGCGCAACGGGAACCAATCGAAATAACTGCCGCCGGCAAACACCACGATCAGCAGGATTGCAAACAGGAACGCCGGGATCGCATAGCCGACGATGATTGCCGAACTGGTCCACACGTCGAAGTGGCTGCCGTGTCGTGTGGCCTTGGCGATTCCCAGCGGGATCGATACCAGGTACATGATCAGCGTGCTCCATAACCCGAGGGAGATGGACACCGGCATCTTTTCCTTGATCAGGTCGATGACCTTGGCATCACGGAAGAAGCTGTCGCCAAAGTCCAGCCGGGCGTAGTTCTTGACCATGATCCACAGGCGTTCCGGCGCCGATTTGTCGAAGCCGTACATCTTCTCGATTTCCTTGACCAGCGCCGGGTCCAGGCCCTGGGCACCCCGGTAGCTGGAACCGGCCACCGAGACTTCGGCGCCGCCACCGGCGATGCGGCTGGTGGCACCTTCAAAACCTTCGAGTTTGGCGATCATCTGCTCCACCGGGCCACCGGGGGCGGCCTGGATGATGATGAAGTTGATCAGCAAAATCCCGAACAGCGTGGGGATGATCAGCAATAGGCGGCGAAAGATATAGGCCAGCATTTAATCGCCTCCGCTCGCCGGATCGGCGCTTGTGTCAGGGATGACGGCAGGTTTTGCGTCGGGTTTACTCCACCAGGTGGAGGTGCCGACGTCGTAGCGCGGCGGGACTTTGGGATGGCCCAAGTGGTCCCAGTACGCCACGCGGAAGGTCTTGATGTGCCAGTTGGGGATCACGTAGTAGCCAAACTGCAACACGCGGTCCAGTGCCTTGGCATGGGCTACCAGGCTTTTGCGCGAGTCAGCGTCGATCAACTCTTCCACCAACTGGTCGATGGCCGGGTCTTTCAGGCCGATGTAATTACGACTGCCCGGTTTGTCGGCGCTGGAGGACTTCCAGAATTCTCGCTGTTCGTTACCTGGCGAGGTGGACTGCGGAAAGCTGCCCACCACCATGTCGAAATCACGCGAGCGCACGCGGGTGATGTACTGCGAAACGTCGACCCGGCGAATCACCAAGTCTATTCCTAAGTCAGCGAGGTTGCGCTTGAAGGGCAGCAGCACCCGTTCGAAGTCGGTTTGGGTCAGTAGGAACTCGATAGTTACCGGCTTGCCAGTGGTGTCGACCATTTTGTCGTCGACGATCTTCCAGCCTGCCTCTTGCAGCAATTGGTAGGCCTCGCGTTGCTGTGTGCGGATCATGCCGCTGCCGTCAGTTTTGGCGGGCTCGAAGGCCTGGGTGAAGACTTCGGTCGGGATCTTGTCGCGCAGCGGTTCAAGGATCGCCAGTTCGTCCGGGCCGGGCAGGCCGGTGGCGGCCATTTCCGAGTTTTCAAAGTAACTGCGGGTGCGGGTGTAGGCGCCGTTGAACAGCTGCTTGTTGCTCCACTCGAAATCCAGCAGCAGGCTGATGGCCTTGCGTACCCGTACATCCTGAAACATAGGTTTGCGTGTGTTGAACACAAAACCCTGCATGCCGGTGGGGTTGCCGTTGGGGATTTCTTCCTTGATCAGCCGCCCCTGGGTGACGGCCGGAATGTTGTAGGCGTTGGCCCAGTTCTTGGCGCTGAACTCCAGCCAGTAATCGAACTGCCCGGCTTTCAAGGCTTCAAGAGCCACCGTGCTGTCGCGGTAATAGTCAGTGATGCGGTTATCAAAGTTGTAGAAACCCTGGGTGATCGGCAGGTCCTTGGCCCAGTAGTCCTTGACCCGTTCGTAGCGCACCATGCGCCCGGCCTTGACCTCGGCGACCTTGTACGGCCCGCTGCCCAACGGAACTTCCAGATTGCCCTTGGTGAAGTCGCGAGTCGCCCACCAATGCTTGGGCAATACCGGCAATTGCCCGAGGATCAGCGGCAATTCGCGATTGTTGGTGCGCTTGAACTTGAACAGCACGCGCAACGGGTCTTCGGCGATCACCTCGTCGACGTCGGCGTAGTAGGTGCGGTATAGCGGGGAGCCATCCTTGATCAGCGCCTGGAAGGTGAACACCACATCTTCGGCGCGCATGGGATGGCCGTCATGGAAGCGTGCTTCGGGGCGCAGGTAGAAGCGCACCCAGCTGTTGTCCGGGGCTTTTTCGATCTTGCCGGCGACCAGGCCGTATTCGGTGATGGGTTCGTCCAGGCTTTGCATGGCCAGGGTGTCGTAGATCAGCGGGAGGTTATCCGCCGGCACGCCCTTGCTGATGTACGGGTTGAGGCTGTCGAAGCCGCCCATGCTTGACTCGCGGAAGGTACCGCCCTTGGGCGCGTCCGGGTTCACGTAGTCGAAATGCTTGAAGTCGGCGGGGTACTTGGGAGGCTCGTTGTAAAGCGTCAGCGCATGTTGCGGCGCGGCATTGGCCACAGTGCACAGCAACAAGCTGCTCAGCAGAGCCGTACGCAAAGACATCATTGGGCTTTCTCCGAAGCTTTCAGCCACCACGCGCTCAGGCCCAGGCTGTAGGGCGGCGTGGTGACAAAGGCGAACCGGTTGCGGTACGCCAAGCGATGATAGTTGAGGTACCAGTTGGGAATACTGTAGTGCTGCCACAGCAACACGCGGTCGAGGGCTCGGCCCGCAGCCAATTGCTCCTCGCGGGTCTGCGCCGCCAGCAATTGTTCCAGCAGGTGATCGACCACTGGGTTGGCGATGCCTGCGTAGTTTTTGCTGCCTTTGATCGTGGCTTGGCTGGAGTGGAAGTACTGCCACTGCTCAAGGCCCGGGCTTAGGGTCTGGTTGAGGGTCATCAGAATCATGTCGAAGTCGAACTGATCGAGGCGCTGCTTGTATTGCGCTCGGTCAACGGTGCGCAGGCGCGCGTCGATGCCGATGCTGATCAGGTTCTCGATATAGGGCTGCAGGATCCGCTCCAGGTTCGGATTGACCAGCAGGATCTCGAAGCGCAGGGGTTGCCCGTCACTGTTGAGCAGGCGTTGCCCCGAGAGTTTCCACCCGGCTTCACCCAGCAGGGCCAGGGCTCGGCGCATGGTCTCGCGAGGGATACCGCGCCCGTCGGTCTGCGGCAGGCTGAATGGCTGGGTAAACAGGTCGGCAGGCAGTTGGTTGCGGTAGGGCGAGAGCATCAGCCATTCATGGCCCACCGGCACGCCGGTCGCCGAAAATTCGCTGTTGGGGTAGTAACTCAAACTGCGTTTATACGCGCTGCTGAACAGGCTGCGGTTGGTCCATTCAAAGTCGAACATCAGCCCCAACGCTTCGCGCACTTTGGTCTGGGCGAAGGTTGGCCGCCGCGTGTTCATGAACAGGCCTTGGCTCTGGGTGGGGATCTGATGGGCGATCTGCGCTTTGATCACATCGCCACGGTTGACCGCCGGGAAGTTGTAACCCGTGGCCCAGTTCTTGGCTTGGTGTTCGATATAGATGTCGAACTCCCCGGCCTTGAAGGCTTCGAAGGCCACGTCGCTGTCGCGGTAAAACTCCACTTCGACCTTGTCGTAGTTGTAGAAGCCCTGGTTGACCGGCAGGTCTTTACCCCAGTAATCCTTGACCCGCTCGAACACCAATTGTCGGCCTGGGCTGACCTTGGTGATGCGATACGGCCCGCTGCCCAGTGGCGGCTCGAACGTGGTGGCCTTGAAGTCGTGGTTCTTCCAGTAATGCTGAGGCAGTACCGGTAACTCGCCCAGGCGCAGGATCAGCAGCGGGTTGCCGGCGCGCTTGAACACAAAGCGGATGCGGTGGCGGTTGAGGATGTCGACCCGCGCCACCTCTTGCAGGTTGGTGCGGTACTGCGGGTGGCCTTCGGTCAGCAGGGTGCGGTAGGAAAACGCCACGTCATAGGCGGTGATCGGCTTGCCATCGTGGAAGCGCGCTTCCGGGCGCAGGTTGAACACCACCCAACTGCGATCCTCGCTGTACTCCACCGACTGGGCAATCAGCCCATAGCTGGAGGTGGGCTCATCGCCTGAAGGTGCGTACTGGCCGGTGCCGACCATTAACGGTTCGTTCAGCTCGTTGACGCCGTACTGAAGGAAGTTGGGAGTGGATACCGGGCTTGAGCCCTTGAAGGTGTAGGGGTTGAGGGTGTCGAAAGTGCCAAATGCCATGACCCGCAATGTCCCGCCTTTTGGCGCTGCAGGGTTTACCCAATCGAAGTGGGTGAATTTGGCCGGGTACTTGAGCGTGCCGAACTGCGTGTAACCGTGGCTTTCGGTAATGGTCGCGTTCGCTGCAAAGCTCAAGGCCAGACTTATTAGTAGAAGGAGGGGACGCTTCAAGTCAGAGATCCGATCCAGGCGGCTTGGGCTTTATGATCGGTACAGTAACAGCTTGTTCCGGTTGGAAAAAGGCTGTTGGAGGGACGGGCCAGAGGCTTGAGCCATGTGAAGATCAGATGTGGGAGCTGGCTGCCTGCGATACTAACGCCCCGGTGTTTCAGATGCGCCGAGGTGATGCTATCGCAGACGAGCCAGCTCCCACACAAGCCCGCTCACACATGGGGTTATCTTGGCCCGGAAACCACCAGCATCTGCCCTGGCTTCAACGCCTGGCCAGTACGTGGGTTCCAGCGCTTGAGATGTTGCATCTCAACGTTGAAACGTTTGGCAACGATGTACAGCGAGTCGCCTTTCTTGACCTTGTATTGCACCGGCTTCTTGCTGTCGGCCTTGGCCACCAGCTTGCGGGTGTCTTGCATCACCAGGGTCTGGCCGACCTTGAGTGCCTGGCCGTTGAGCTTGTTCCAGCGCTGCAGGTCATGCACATCGACCTTGTTCGCCTTGGCGATCATCGTGAGGTTATCGCCGGTCCTGACTTTGTAATTGCGGGTACGCCCAGCAACTCGCGTGGTCTCAACTTCGTCGAACACCTGCTTTTTGGGGCGCATGGCCAGCAATTCTTCAGGCTTCATCGTCGAAAGGGTGCTGGCGAGCAGTTGTGCCTTGGAACTCGGCACGAGCAAATGTTGGGGGCCGTCGAGGGTGGTGCGTTGTTTCAGGGCCGGGTTGAGCTGGAACAGTTCGTCTTCGTCGATTTCGGCCAGTGCGGCAACCCGTGACAGGTCCATGCTTTGCTTGACTTCAACCACTTCGAAGTACGGCTGGTTAGCGATCGGGCTCAGGTTGACGCCGTAGGCCTCGGGGGCCAGTACCACCTGGGACAGCGCCAGGAACTTGGGCACGTAGTCCTTGGTTTCCTGAGGCAGGGGCAGGTTCCAGTAGTCGGTTGGCAGGCCAAGTTTCTCGTTGCGCTCGATGGCCCGACTGACCGTGCCTTCGCCGGCGTTGTAGGCCGCCAGGGCCAGCAGCCAGTCGCCGTTGAACATGTCGTGCAAGCGGGTCAGGTAGTCCAGGGCGGCGGTGGTGGATGCGGTGATGTCGCGGCGGCCGTCATAGGCACGGGTCTGGCGCAGGTTGAAGTAACGTCCGGTGGAGGGGATGAACTGCCACAAGCCAACCGCATCGCTGCGCGAGTAGGCCATTGGGTTGTAGGCACTTTCAATCACTGGCAGCAGCGCCAGCTCCAGGGGCATGTTGCGTTCTTCAAGGCGTTCGACGATGTAATGAATGTAGAGGCTGCCGCGTTCCCCGGCGTTCTCCAGGAAGGACGGGTTACTGGCGAACCACAAGCGCTGTTGCTCGATGCGCGGGTTGACGCCCAGGCCGTCCTGCAACTGAAAGCCCCGTCGCATGCGTTCCCAGACATCCTGGGGTACTTCGGGGTTGGACTTCTCGGATAGCCAAATAGGTTTTTGCTTGATCTTGGCGGCAAGATTGGGTTTGGGTTGCACGGTGGATTGTGCAGCGAAATTTGTCGATTGGCAGCCCGCCAGAGTCGCGGACACAGCCACCGCCACAGCTTGAGCCAGGCGGGTCAATGCGTCTGAAGAGATGGATTTACGAATAGATGACGACATTGGCTGGAAGTAAGTTCCGGGCAAAAATGTCGGGCGATTCTAGAAAGCGCTTTGGTTCCGGTCAACCATTCAGAAATTACGTATCAGATTGCGTCCTGTTAGAACTTATCTTTCCACGCCCTCAAGCTAGCAAACACCTCGGCCCCAGAGCGATTGTCACGGCCGTTCCGTTCGTCCGCTTTTTGTTTAACGGATGTTTCGGCGGTGCGTAGAAAAGGGTTGGTGCGTTTTTCCAGGGCCAGGTTGGACGGCAGCGTCATCTCGCCACGGGCCCTCAGGCGGTTGACGTTTTCCACCCGTTCGGCGATATCGGCGTTGTCCGGTTCGACAGCCTGGGCGAACTTGAGGTTACTTTGTGTGTACTCGTGGGTGCAGTACACCCGCGTGTCACCGGGCAGGGCCGCCAGGCGTTCCAGCGAGGTGTACATTTGTTCCGGCGTGCCCTCGAACAGGCGGCCGCAACCGGCGGCAAACAAGGTGTCGCCACAAAACAGCACGCCTTGGTGATAAAAAGCTATGTGGCCGAGGGTGTGGCCGGGCACCGTATAAGCGTCGAAATCCCGGCCTAGTACGGTGATGCGGTCATTATCGTTCAAGGCAACATCGCGCGCCGGGATCTTCTCGTTCGCCGGTCCGTAGACTTTAGCGCCTGTAACACTTTTCAGTTGCTCGACACCGCCGACATGATCATGGTGGTGATGGGTGATCAGAATGTCGCTGAGGGCCCATTCCGGGTTCAGCTTCAGCCAGGCCAATACGGGCGCAGCATCGCCGGGGTCGACCACGGCGCAGCGCTGGGTTTGAGGGTCTTGTAACAACCAGATGTAGTTGTCGGTGAAGGCGGGCAGGGCACTGATCTGTATCATTCTTCGATTCGCCAAGCTGAACACATTGGTGCATCTTAGAACGTCTAGGCGAGTTGGAGAATGCAATGACTGATAAAGCGTTCGCCCAGGCCGATCCTGAGTGGCTGGCTCTGATCAGCGCAGCCCGCGAATGGCTGTCCGGGCCGATCGGGCAATTTTTGCTGGATGAAGAACGGCGCATGCTCGAAGACGAGTTGGGACGGTTCTTCGGCGGCTACCTGGTGCATTACGGCCCGTCGGCCCAGACACCGCCTGCCGCGCCGCAGGTACAGCGCAATGTGCGCCTGGGCGCGCCGTTGCCGGGTGTGGAGATTGTCTGCGAGGAACAGGCCTGGCCGTTGAGCGAGCATGCCGCCGATGTGGTGGTGTTGCAGCATGGCCTGGATTTCTGTCTGTCGCCCCACGGCCTGCTGCGTGAAGCCGCCAGCAGTGTGCGCCCTGGTGGCCATTTGCTGATTGTCGGCATCAACCCTTGGAGCAGTTGGGGCTTGCGTCATTTGTTTGCCCATGACGGCTTGCGCCAGGCACGTTGCATCTCGCCTTCACGGGTGGGCGACTGGCTGAACCTGCTGGGCTTTGCGCTGGAGAAACGCCGCTTCGGGTGCTATCGTCCGCCGCTTGCGTCGACCCGCTGGCAAGGCCGCCTGGCCGGCTGGGAACGTCGGGCGGGTGCCTGGCAACTCTCGGGTGGCGGCTTCTATTTATTGGTTGCGCGCAAGATCGTGGTTGGGCTGCGGCCGGTGCGTCAGGTGCTGCGCCAGCCTATGGGTAAGCTGGTGCCCATGCCGATGGCCAAGGTCAACCGCAAGCAAAGCGAACCGTAAACCCCCTTTTAGATTTCAGGCCGAATCTTTTGGCCTCGGGATTCTGTCGGTCGATTACCGGCAAACCCGTTTTAATGGATGCAACCGATGACCGATAGCGTAGAACTCTTCACTGATGGCGCCTGCAAGGGCAATCCTGGCCCTGGCGGCTGGGGCGCTTTGCTGGTGTGTAAAGGCGTGGAGAAGGAACTGTGGGGCGGCGAACCCAACACCACCAACAATCGCATGGAGCTGATGGGCGCCATTCGTGGCCTGGAAGAACTCAAGCGCCGGTGTGACGTGCTGCTGGTGACCGACTCGCAATATGTGATGAAGGGCATCAACGAGTGGATGGTCAACTGGAAGAAACGCGGTTGGAAAACCGCAGCCAAGGAGCCGGTCAAGAATGCCGACCTGTGGCAATTGCTCGATGAGCAATGCAATCGCCATAACATCACCTGGAAATGGGTGCGCGGGCACATAGGCCATCCCGGCAACGAACGCGCAGACCAACTGGCCAATCGTGGCGTGGATGATGTGCGTGGCTACAAGCAGAGCTAGTTAATTACACCGCAGCGGCCGCTCGAGCCGCTGCTTTACATCCCGCATCGTGCGCGGTGAATCAACCAGTACCGCATCGACCTTAAGGCAGGCAGCGGCCCGGTAATCGGCTTCGCTGTTGATTCCAATCGCCAGAATCTTCAACTCGCCCTTCGATTGGAAGCAGTCGACGGCCTGAGGTGTCCATAATTTGGCAGTCACCGGCGAACGCGCTTCACCCAGGGTGAAGGTTTCCACCAGTTCGACTTTACGTTGATATTCAAACGCCACCCAACTGCCGGCTTGCGGGGCTGGGTTACAGCTGTGTGCCAGGGCGACATTTGCCAAGCGATTTCGGGTGTCATCCCGGGACTCGAACAGGCGGGCCTGAGGGTACTGAGTAAACGCCTGCTGGTAGCGGGCATCGGTGGAGTAGATCAGCACCCGCCCCCAGGCGTGGTTTTGCTCCAGCACCCGCGCGACAGCCTTGGCCTGAGGGGCGGCAGGCAACGCTTTCATGTCAAGGATGATCGGGGTTGTGGCTGGAATCACTGCCAGTGCCTGTTGCAATGAGGGTAGCGATACTGCCTGGGTGCGATAGGGATACGTCACTTGGCCATCGACTGCTGTTTGTTTGAACTGCCATCCGGCATTCAGTTGTTGCAACTGGGCCCATGTTTTTTCGATCACAGAGCCCGCGCCCTGAGTATTGGCACTCAAATCGGTGGGCCGATACAGCACGGGGACATCGTCACGGCTCAGTTGCACGGTAAGCCAGAGCATGTCGACGTTATTGCGCAGGGCATTGTCGATAGCCAGCAGCGTATTTTCCGGAAAGTCCGCCGTGCCGCCTCGGTGCGCCACGATCAGTGGTAGACGCTCGCCCGAGGTGTCGGGCGCGGGCAGGGACACGCACCCACCCAGAAGGAGGCTGGTGATCAGCAGCGCGCTGGCATATCGAGCTTCAATCATCGGGCGCTCTCAGGAAAAATGGCGTAATGACTGATCTGATCAAAAAACTCAGTGATCGACCTCGGTCACAGTACGAGGATTGCACGAGCGAGTTGGTCGTCCGTGCACTGCAAGTCTACCCGTGCGCGGCGGATGTGTTGGAACGCTGACTCAAGCTGCGCGCCGCGTATTCTACCTTGGCTTGCGACAAATGATGCAGCATCGGCCTTGGCCTCCAGCACGATCTTATCGTCCTTGAAGCTGCTGCTGGTGCCTTTGGTGGCGCTCATCGACAGGCTGACCAGAGCATCGGTCGTCATGACGAAACTGGTGGCCTGTGCACTTGCGGCGCTGAGCAGGCACAGTGTAAGCAGCCATTTAATGTTACGCATGAGTCTGAATATTCCGCATCAAGGAGAGGCGCGCAGGCTAGCAACGACACGTGCAATAAACTGCGGCAGGTTTGCTAAAGCTTGTAAAAAACTGTGGGTGTGCGCCCGTGGATTTGCGCCGTGGGTCGTTTCGATGGGAAGGCGTGTTAATATCCGCCCCTTGAAATGCACCGAACCGTTGAGAGCTGAGCCCTGATGGCCATCCGATCTGTTGTACTCGATACCGAAACCACCGGCATGCCGGTGACCGATGGCCACCGGATCATTGAAATCGGTTGTGTGGAGTTGATGGGTCGTCGCCTCACGGGTCGCCACTTCCACGTCTACCTGCAACCGGACCGTGACAGTGATGAAGGCGCGATTGGCGTCCACGGCATCACCGACGAATTCCTCAAGGGCAAGCCGCGCTTTGCCGAAGTGGCCGATGAGTTTTTCGAGTTCATCAACGGCGCCCAACTGATCATCCATAACGCGGCGTTCGACGTCGGCTTCATCAATAACGAATTTGCCCTGATGGGGCAGACGGACCGTGCGGATATCTCCCAGCACTGTTCGATCCTCGATACCTTGATGATGGCCCGTGAGCGTCACCCGGGCCAGCGCAACAGCCTCGATGCCTTGTGCAAACGTTATGGTGTCGACAACTCCGGCCGTGAACTGCACGGCGCCTTGCTCGACTCCGAGATTCTGGCTGACGTTTACCTGACCATGACCGGCGGGCAAACCAGCCTGTCCCTGGCCGGTAACGCCTCCGATGGCAGCGGCTCGGCGGAAGGCTCGGGTAACCGGGCTTCGGAAATTCGCCGCTTGCCGGCTGATCGCAAGCCCAGCGCCATTATCCGTGCCAGCGAGCAGGATATGGTTGAACATGCGCAACGGTTGGAAGCCATTGCCAAGTCGGCGGGTGCGCCAGCGTTGTGGTCGCAACTGACGCAGCAGTAACCACGGCCGAACACGATCAAATTGTCGCGATAGCGGTGTGTCAGTTATTACCGTTATCGTCGGCACGCCAGCTCCCACAGTTGACCTACAGCGTTTTCAACATCTTCATTCGCGTCATTCCATCCCAGCTTCTACCCTTGAGTGCATAGCCCTGCGGACTACAAGCACTCATGTACAAAGACCTGAAGTTCCCCGTTCTGATCGTGCACCGCGACATCAAGGCCGACACCGTTGCCGGTGATCGGGTCCGAGGCATTGCCAAAGAGTTGGAACAAGAGGGCTTCAGTATTTTTTCTGCTGTGGACTACGCCGAAGGCCGGCTGGTGGCATCTACCCATCATGGCCTCGCGTGCATGCTGATCGCCGCTGAGGGCGCCGGAGAAAACACCCATCTGCTGCAAAACATGGTCGAGTTGATCCGCCTGGCACGGGTGAGGGCGCCCAACCTGCCGATCTTCGCCCTGGGCGAGCAAGTCACCCTGGAAAACGCTCCGGCCGATGCGATGAGCGAGCTTAATCAACTGCGCGGCATTCTCTATCTGTTCGAAGACACCGTGCCGTTTCTGGCCAGGCAAGTCGCTCGCGCCGCTCGATCCTATCTCGACGGCTTGTTGCCGCCGTTCTTCAAAGCGCTGGTGCAGCACACCGCCGACTCCAATTACTCCTGGCACACTCCTGGCCATGGCGGCGGCGTGGCCTATCGCAAAAGCCCGGTGGGGCAGGCATTTCATCAGTTTTTTGGGGAAAACACCCTGCGTTCGGACTTGTCGGTTTCAGTGCCCGAGCTGGGCTCGCTGCTCGATCACACCGGGCCGTTGGCGGAGGCCGAAGCCCGTGCCGCGCGCAACTTTGGCGCCGATCACACGTTCTTCGTGATCAATGGGACGTCGACCGCCAACAAGATCGTCTGGCACTCCATGGTCGGCCGCGATGACTTGGTGCTGGTGGACCGCAACTGTCATAAGTCAGTGTTGCATTCGATCATCATGACCGGGGCTATCCCGCTGTACCTGTGCCCGGAGCGTAACGAGCTGGGCATCATCGGGCCGATTCCCTTGAGCGAATTCAGCCCTGAGTCGATCCGCGCCAAGATCGAAGCCAGCCCCTTGACCCGTGGTCGGTCACCGAAAGTGAAGATGGCGGTGGTCACCAATTCAACTTACGACGGGCTGTGCTACAACGCCGAGCTGATCAAGCAACAATTGGGTAACAGTGTCGAGGTGTTGCACTTTGACGAAGCCTGGTACGCCTATGCGGCGTTTCACGAGTTCTTCGCCGGGCGCTATGGCATGGGCACCTCGCGCACTCCTGACAGCCCACTGGTATTCACCACACACTCGACCCACAAGTTGCTGGCGGCGTTCAGTCAGGCTTCGATGATTCATGTGCAGGATGGCGGAGCGCGGCAATTGGACCGCGACCGTTTCAACGAAGCGTTCATGATGCATATCTCGACCTCGCCGCAATACAGCATCATCGCCTCGCTGGACGTGGCCTCGGCGATGATGGAAGGCCCGGCCGGGCGTTCGCTGTTGCAGGAAATGTTCGACGAGGCCCTGAGTTTTCGCCGAGCCCTGGCCAACTTGCGCCAGCATATCGCCGCTGAAGATTGGTGGTTTTCCATCTGGCAGCCGCCCTCGGTCGCAGGTATCGACCGGGTCGCCACCGCGGATTGGCTGCTGCAGCCTGAGGATGACTGGCATGGCTTTGGTGATGTGGCCGAAGATTACGTGCTGCTCGACCCGATCAAGGTGACGTTGGTGATGCCTGGCCTTAACGCCGGTGGCGCCTTGAGCGAGTGTGGCATTCCCGCTGCGGTGGTGAGTAAGTTTCTCTGGGAGCGCGGGTTGGTGGTGGAAAAGACCGGGTTGTATTCCTTTCTCGTGCTGTTCTCCATGGGGATCACCAAAGGCAAATGGAGTACCTTGCTCACCGAGTTGCTGGAGTTCAAGCGCAGCTACGATGCCAATGTCAGCCTGGCCAGTTGTTTGCCATCGGTATTTGCCCAAGGCCCTGTACGCTATCAAGGCCTGGGGTTGCGCGACCTGTGCGACCAATTGCACGGTTGCTATCGCAGCAATGCCACCGCCAAACACCTCAAGCGCATGTACACGGTCTTGCCGGAAATCGCGATGAAACCGGCCGACGCCTACGACCAATTGGTGAGAGGGGAAGTGGAGGCGGTATCGATTGACGCCTTGCCAGGGCGCATCGCAGCCGTGATGCTAGTGCCTTATCCGCCGGGCATTCCGTTGATCATGCCCGGCGAGCGCTTTACCGAGTCGACGCGATCGATCATCGACTACCTGGCGTTTGCTCGTACGTTCGATAGCAGTTTCCCCGGTTTTGTCGCCGATGTTCATGGATTGCAGCACGAAGACGACGGCAGTGGTCGTTGTTACACCGTCGATTGCATCAAAGGTTAAGGAAGGTTATGCAAGCTGTAATGAACCCGAAGTATCCGGGGCTCAGTGTACGGGTCGCCGACGAGGGCTTTGATGCCTATGTGTGGGGCAATGATTTCAGTTTTGAGGTCAGTGCCTACGGCGTGCCGGAGATAGGTAAGCCCGTCGATCAATGGGCCGTGGAGCGCATCGTGCCGTACCGCAAGTGTTATGGCATCGACCCGGAGGAGTTCGCCAGTTTTCGCGATGCGCCTGACAGCGCGATTTTTATGGCGTACCTCGATGATCGTCCGGTGGGGCATATTGTGGTCAGCACCAATTGGAATGGCTTTGCCCATGTCGATGAGCTGGCGGTGGCCTTGCCCGGGCGCCGTCACGGCGTAGCCAAGGCATTGCTGGATGTGGCGCAGTTCTGGAGTCGCAAGAAAAACCTGCCGGGTATGATGCTGGAAACCCAGAACAACAACCTCGGTGCCTGCCGCCTGTATGAGCGTTGCGGGTATGTGATGGGCGGGATCGATCAACTGCGTTATCGCGGGATTGATCCGCAAACCCGCGAAGTGGCGATTTTCTGGTATCGGTTGTTCAAGACGGAAGTCGAGCAGCCCTAACTTGCCAACAGGCTCTCAGCCTTCTGCGTGACAACCTCCAGCAATGCATTCAATGCAGGAGAGGTCGCGCCATCCTTGAGCGTCAATGCATACAGGTTGACCATGATCGGTGGCGACACCGGGCACGCATCCAACCCGGCCTCCCGTGCGCCGAAGGCGGTAAACGGGTCGACAATCGCCAGGCCTTCCCCGGCCTCCACCATGCTGCGCATCATCTGGTAGGTCTGCACCCGGGTTTGCACTACCGGCAGCGGGCGCAGCGTTTGCAACTTGGCGTCCAGCAGGCGGCTCAACGGGTCTTGCCCCTCAAGTCCAATCATTGATTGCCCGGCCAAGTCCTGCAGCGCAATGTACTTTTGCTTGGGTTTGAGCCAGCCGTGAGGCGCGAGCAATTGCAGCTTACCCTGGGCCAGGACGGTGCTTTGGATTTGCGGGTGTTGCGGGTCATGCAAGCTCAAACCCACATCGGCTTCGTGCAGCAGCAGGCTCTTGACGATCTCTCGAGTCGGCTGGCTCGACAGATTGCACGGTGTGTCCTGGAAGCGTCGACGCAGTACCGCAATGCTTTGCGGCAACAGCTGATTGGCCAGCGGTGGGGTGCACAGGGCACGCAGGGTTGGGGCCTGATGGTGTTTCAAGCGGCTGGCCAGGCGTTGCACGGGTTCCAGCGCTTCATAGAGGTGGGCGATTTCAGCCTGCAGCTCAAGGGTTTCGCGTGTTGCTTGCAAACGCCCGCGCACACTGGCAAATAGCATGAAGCCCAATTGCTGCTCGGCATCCTTGAGCGTGGCGTCGACATCGCCCACGGGGAGTTGCAACCATTCGGCGGCCGTGCCGAGGTGTCCGGTCTGCAAGATGGCCTGAATCACTTCGATATGACGTAAACGCATCGCCGGAGTCTATGTTCAGTGCGGTAGGGATTCAATGGCTGGGCAAAAAAGAACACAGGTGTAGGTGTCATCTACCGTTAAGCGTGTTCGCCACTGCAACCTGCGAGTCATATAAAGTGTGTAATAACCGACGAACAATGAGGGAGCGTTGCAATGTCCGGCAAAACCGCAGTAATTGACCGCTTGCACACCCAGCGTGGTTTTACACGCTGGGCGGTGCTGGTGTTGTTGGTCGTCATCGGGCTACTGGCCTTGTCGGTGGGGCCACGGCTGTTCGGCAATGTGATTCAGGCGGAGATAGCCTTGGCGAAGACCCAGCTGGGCGCGTTGGGCAAAGCTGTCGAGCAATTTCACCAGGACACCGGGCGCTACCCCGAGGACGAGGAGGGGCTGGAGGCATTAGCCACGCAACCGGCAGGCGAAGCGAAATGGAAGGGGCCTTACATCAACGAAGACCAACTGGCCGACCCTTGGGGTGTTGCCTATCAGTATCACTATCCACCGACCCAGCTTAATACGCCCTTCGACCTGTTCTCGTTCGGTAAAGATCGCACGTTGGGTGGTGTAGGGGATAACAAGGATATTGCCTACGGCGACCACTGATTCATCTGGTATTCCCCATTGACCTGATTAGAATGGCGCTTCTGATCATCAACGACCAATGCCGGTTACTCGGCACTTACAACAAAAACAGGTCTGGTCTCATATGCCTCTACCCTTGATCTTCTTCGGGGTAACGGCCAAGCAACTTATGGTCCTGGTGACCGTGGGGTGTGCGGCTGCTTATCTCTTCAATAATCACGATGAACACACCCCGGAAAACCTCGCACTTGAGGCGTTTATCCGTTCCCAGGAACAGGTCGGCGAGCAGGTGGGGGCGGTGCTGGAGATTGCGTTAGTCAGGCAGGTAGTTGCGTACCCTGGGTACAACTCGCCGGGTTACACGCGTTCGGTGTATGCCGTCGAGGGCGAGAGAGGGCGGCTGGTGGTGACGCTCAAACAGATGGGTGGCGGAGCGGGTACTGAAGTGACGGAGATCCGCAGACCTTGATCGCCCGGCTCAGTCGACGCCATCAATGGCCGAGACTGAGCAGGTAGATTAAGGCGAGATCTTATGACGCGAGGGTAGTTGCTGATTCACGGACAATAATGGTGCCCGACTGAATCAACTTGAACTCATTACCCTCCAGTTTTTCTACGCGGTCGCCAATGGCCAATTTGTAGGTGGTGGTAGGCATCGAGCCAGCCTGGCTGTCCTGCGCCGGGTTGGATTCCTGGAACTCATGCACCGAATACACGCGGCCTTCCGCGTCTCTGGCATGGAACTGTCCGACAAGTACTGCAGCCATCTGTTTAGAACCTCTGGAGATAAACACTCGATTTGCGGTTCTGTAGACCGTCATTGAGCGGGGTAGTTTACCTATGGGAAAAAAATACTATTCGTTGAAACGTTCAGACGTTTCCTACGTTAGCTGCCGCGCGGCAAGCCCTTGGGAAATCATCAAAACTTGCTGGTGAACACGCCGTGAAGGTTCTATAACTACAAGCTCCTTTAGTCAGACGTCGGGAAAACCTCAATGAGCAAGGTCTACACGATTGCCGTCCTGGTTGGCAGCTTGAGAAAACAGTCGATCAACCGCAAGGTCGCCCTGGCATTGGCCGAACTGGCCCCTGCCAACCTCAAGTTGAACATTGTGGAAATTGGCGATTTGCCGCTCTACAACGAGGACATCGACCAAGGAGCGCCGCCCGCAGCCTACAGTACTTTCCGTAAACAGGTGAGCTCATCCGACGCGGTGCTGTTTGTGACCCCGGAATACAACCGTTCCGTGCCCGCCCCGTTGAAGAACGCAATTGACGTAGGCTCCCGCCCATACGGGCAAAGCGCCTGGAGCGGCAAGCCGGGGGCGGTCATCAGTGTGTCACCGGGTGCCGTTGGCGGCTTCGGCGCCAACCACCATCTGCGCCAGTCCCTGGTGTTCCTCGATGTGCCGTGCATGCAACAGCCGGAAGCCTACTTGGGCGGCGCGGGCAGTGTGTTTGATGAGGCAGGCAAGCTGTCGGAAAAGACCAAGCCGTTCTTGCAGGCGTTCATTGATGCCTACGCTAAATGGGTTGAAAAACAGCAGGGTTAACTGGCACTGATGTTTAATGTGGGAGCAGGCAAGCCAGCTCCCACATTCAGATCAGCGCAGCCAGTTAGTCCGTGCTAGCTCAATGACCTCATCGCCACGCCCGCTCATCACCGCCTTGAGCATATACAGGCTGAAACCCTTGGCTTGTTCCAGCTTGATGCTCGGCGGCATCACCAACTCCTGGGTCGCCGTCACCACATCCACCAACACCGGGCCGTTATGGGCCAGGGCGCGGCGCAGGGCGGGCTCCAAGTCTTCGGATTGCTCCACGCGAATGCCCAGGATACCCATGGCGTTGGACATGGCTGCGAAGTCCGGGTTTTTCAGCTCGGTGCCAGTATCCAAGTAGCCCGCTGCTTTCATTTCCATGGCGACGAAACCGAGTGACGAGTTATCAAACACGATAATTTTCACCGGCAGTTTCAACTGCGCCAGGGAGATGAAATCCCCCATCAGCATGGCGAAACCGCCGTCACCGGAAAGCGAGATCACCTGCCGCCCAGGGAAGGCCGCTTGCGCGCCGATCGCCTGAGGCATGGCGTTGGCCATGGAACCGTGGTTGAACGAGCCGATCAGACGGCGCTTGCCGTTCATCTTCAAATAACGCGCGGCCCAGACGGTTGGCGAGCCCACATCGGCCGTGAAGATCGCATCATCGTCCGCCAACTCACTGAGCAAACGCGCCACGTATTGCGGATGGATCGGCCGGTCAGCCTTGGACGGCTGCGCCAGGTCATCCAGGCCCTGGCGAGCCTTTTCATAGTGCTTCAACGAGGTGTCGAGGAAGCTGCGATCAGTCTTGCGGGTCAGGCGTGGTAGCAGCGCGTCTATGGTTTCGCTGACATCGGCCGCAATGCCCAGGTCCAGGGTGGTACGGCGTCCTAGCGCCTGTGGGTTACGGTCTATCTGGATGATTTTCGCATCGGTCGGGTAGAACTGCCGATAGGGGAAGTCGGTACCGAGCATGATCAGCGTGTCGCAGTTGAGCATGGCGTGGTAACCCGAGCTGAAACCGATCAGGCCGGTCATGCCCACATCAAACGGGTTGTCCCACTCCACATGCTCTTTGCCGCGCAAGGCGTGAACCACCGGCGCTCCCAGGGCGTCGGCCAGGGCCACCACGTGATCATGGGCCCCGGCACAACCGCTGCCGCACAGCAGGGTGACGTTCTGGCTGCTGTCGAGGATTTCGGTAAGGCGTTGCAGATCCTGTTCTGCTGGTAACGCGCGTGGCGCGTGCAGGGCCGGCCAAGGTTTGAGTGTGTTTTCGACTTCCAGCAGCGAGATATCGCCGGGAATCACCACCACCGCTACGCCACGATTGAGGATCGCCGAACGCATGGCACGGTGCAGCACCTGAGGCATTTGCGCGGGGTTGGTCACCAGCTCGATAAAGTGACTGCATTCCTTGAACAACTCCTGGGGATGGGTTTCCTGAAAGTAATTCAGGCCGATCTCCGAGGACGGAATTTGCGCGGCAATCGCCAGCACCGGCACATGGTTGCGATGACAGTCGAACAGGCCATTGATCAGATGCAGGTTGCCCGGCCCGCAGCTGCCGGCGCACACCGTCAGCTCACCGGTGACAGCGGCTTCGGCACCGGCGGCAAACGCAGCCACTTCTTCGTGGCGCACATGCATCCACTCGATGCTGTCCATGGTGCGCAGGGCGTCGGTCAGGCCGTTGAGGCTGTCGCCGGTCAGGCCCCAGATGCGCTTGATGCCCGCCTGTTCAAGGGTGTTCGCCAATTGCTGGGCCAAGTTGATTTTCGCCATGAGGAACTCCAATCGTCAGTGAGGTGAATAGCTGCTGATCAGTAGAGGACAGTTCGAGCACGGCGAATGCTCCGCCTTTAATGTGAAGATTGCGTCATGGCGGCACGGTATTGACGGGTGCGGCGTGCAGAGAGCCACTGGTCGCGGATCAGTGCCCACCACGGCGCGACGTTCGGGTTGGGTTGGCGTCCCTGGCTCAGGCGTCGCAGTTGGTAGTGCACCACAGCCATGGTAGCGAGGGAGGCCAGTGGTTTGCGTTTCCAGCGGATCGGTTGCAGCTGTGGGCTGAGGTCGCGACCCTCACGCCAGTGTTTGATCAGTTGCGGTTCCAGGGTCAACGCCGTGGCAATACCGGCCATGGCGATACCGCTGTCCAGCACCTGTTGCACCACCGGCAAACGGCGGATACCGCCGGTGACCATTACCGGCATCTTGGCGATGGCGGCCAGTTCGCTGGCCATTTCGAGAAAATACGCTTCACGCGCCAGAGTGCGGCCATCGCGCGCTTCGCCTTGCATGGCGGGTGCTTCGTAGCTGCCGCCGGACAATTCCAGCAGGTCAATGGGCAACGAGTTGAGCAACTCGACCACGGCACGCGCATCGGCCGCGTCGAAGCCACCGCGCTGGAAGTCAGCCGAGTTGAGTTTCACGGCCACACAAAATGACGGGCTGACGCTGGCACGCACAGCCTTGATCACCTCCAGCAGCAAGCGCGCGCGGTTCTCCAGGGCGCCGCCCCAGCGGTCGGTGCGTTTGTTGCTGAGTGGCGAGAGAAACTGGCTGAGCAAGTAGCCGTGGGCCGCATGAATTTGTACTCCGGTAAACCCGGCTTTTTCCGCCAGGCGTGCGCTGGTGGCGAAGCGGGTGATCACGCTTTGAATGTCGCCCTCGGTCATGGCCTTGGGCTTGGCAAACATCTTCGAAAAGCCACCAAGGTCAAGCGCAACGGCGGAAGGCGCCAATGCTTGCTGGCCCAGGTTGGCCATGGTCTGGCGTCCCGGATGGTTGAGTTGCACCCAGAAGTGCACACCCTTGGCCCGTGCAATGTCAGCCCATTCGCGGAAGCTGTCCAGGTGCTGTTCGTCTTCCAGCGCAACGCCGCCAGGCCCAGTCATGGCGCGGCGATCGATCATCACGTTGCCGGTCAGCAACAGGCCGGGCTCGCCGTCTGCCCACGCCTTGTACAGTCGCTTCAAACCACGGGATGGCGCTTGGTGGACATCCGCCATGTTCTCTTCCATCGCCGCCTTGGCGATACGATTGGTGAGGACCTGGCCGTTGGGCAGTTGCAAGGGTTCAAAGGGTGACATGGGTTGACTCCTGGGACGGGGAGGCCTCAGGCTAAGCTTAAAGTTAACTTTAATGTCAAGCAGGGCGTGGCGATGAATATCGGCGAGTTGGCAAAACAGAGCGGTCTGGCGGCGTCGCGTATTCGCTTCTATGAAGCCGAGGGGCTGATCAGCCAGGTGGGTCGCCAGACAAACGGCTATCGGCGTTATGCCCCGGAGGCATTGCACACCCTGCAACTGATCCAGAGCGCACAACAGGCCGGGTTTACCTTGCAGGAGCTTAAAACGCTGATGCCGACCAAGGGCGAGCACAAGCGGGAGGAGCTGATTGAAGGGCTGGAGCGCAAGGTGGCGCAGATTGAGGTGATGCAGGCGCAACTGGCGCACAACAAGGCCCAATTGCTGTGCGTGATTGAGGCGGTTCGAGCACAGCCCGAAGGCGTGCCGTGTTCAGTGGGGCAGCAGCAGGTGCTGGCGTCGATTAAATGCAATTCATAAAAAAGCCCTGGCATGCCAGGGCTTTTTCATTTGCAAGGTTTAGCGACGACGGAACAGCGGCAGCGGTTCATCCGTTGCGGCCTGGTACGTCACCGAAAAGTCCTTGAGGCTTTCCAGCGCTTCGTATGGGTCTTTGTCGGCGCGCAAGGCGAAGGCATCGAACCCACAGCGGCGCAGGTAGAACAGTTGGTCGCGTAGCACGTCGCCAATCGCCCGCAGTTCGCCCTTGTAACCATAACGGTCACGCAGCAGGCGCGCGTTGGAGTAGTTGCGACCGTCGGTGAAGGCCGGGAAGTTCAGGGCGATGACCTGGAAGTGTTCCACATCGTCACCGATCTCTTCGGCTTCTTCTTCGGCGTCCAACCACACGCCCAGGCCGCCGTCGCGGGCCTTGAGGGCATGCGCGTGCTCACGCCACAGGGCCAACGGCACGATCAAGTCATCGCAGTTGGAAATACCGTCGAAGCTCGCGTCTTTAGGCAGCAGGTGCCAGGTTTCGTCGAGGACTTCGTTGTTCTTAATGATTCGCTGCATAGACGCGCTCCTTGAACAGGTCGATGCCGATGCGCTGGTAGGTATCGATGAAACGCTCATCTTCGGTGCGCTGTTCGATGTAAACGTCGATCAACTTGCCGATCACCTCGGGCATGGCTTCCTGGGCGAAGGACGGGCCGAGGATCTTGCCCAGGCTCGCATCGCGGCTGGCGCTGCCACCCAGGGACACTTGATAGAATTCTTCGCCTTTCTTGTCCACGCCCAGGATGCCGATATGGCCGACGTGGTGGTGACCACAGGCGTTCATGCAACCGGAAATGTTCAGGTCCAGCTCGCCGATGTCGAACAGGTAGTCCAGGTCGTCGAAACGGCGTTGGATCGATTCGGCAATCGGGATCGACTTGGCGTTGGCCAGGGAGCAGAAGTCACCGCCAGGGCAGCAGATGATGTCGGTCAACAGACCGATGTTCGGCGTGGCGAAACCGCCTTCGCGCAGTTCGCCCCACAGGGTGAACAGTTGGCTCTGCTCAACGTCCGCGAGGATGATGTTCTGCTCGTGGGAGGTGCGCAGTTGGCCGAAGCTGTAGCGGTCGGCCAGGTCGGCGACGGCGTCCAGCTGCTTGTCGGTGATATCGCCCGGTGCAACGCCTGTAGGTTTCAGCGACAGGGTGACCGCGACATAGCCTGGCTGCTTGTGCGCCAGAGTGTTGCGGGTGCGCCAGCGGGCGAAGCCTGGGTGTTGCTGGTCGAGGCTGTTGAGTTCGGCATCCTGATTGCTCAGGGCTTTGTACTGCGGGTCGACGAAGTGCTTGGCCACACGGTGGACTTCGGCTTCGGTCAGGGTGGTCTGCCCGCCGCGCAGGTGTTCCATTTCAGCGTCGACCTTCTGGGCGAACACCTCAGGGGTCAGCGCTTTTACCAGGATCTTGATCCGGGCCTTGTACTTGTTGTCACGACGACCATAGCGGTTGTAGACCCGCAGGATGGCGTCGAGGTAGCTCAACAGGTCCTGCCATGGCAGGAATTCGTTGATGAAGGCGCCGACGACCGGAGTACGGCCCAGGCCACCCCCCACCAATACACGGAAGCCCAACTCACCGGCTGCGTTGTGCACCGGCTCCAGGCCGATGTCGTGCACTTCGATTGCGGCACGGTCCGAGGTCGAGCCATTGATGGCGATCTTGAACTTACGCGGCAGGTAGGCGAATTCCGGGTGGAAGGTGGTCCACTGGCGGACGATTTCACACCAAGGGCGTGGGTCGATCAGTTCGTCGGCGGCAACACCGGCGAATTGGTCGGTGGTCACGTTGCGCAGGCAGTTACCGCTGGTCTGGATAGCGTGCATCTGCACGGTGGCCAATTCAGCCAGGATGTCTGGCACATCTTCCAGCGCCGGCCAGTTGAACTGTACGTTCTGGCGAGTACTGATGTGGGCATAGCCTTTGTCGAAGTCACGGGCAATCTTGGCCATCATGCGCGTCTGGCGCGACGTCAGCTGGCCATAGGGCACGGCCACCCGCAGCATCGGCGCAAAGCGCTGAACATAAAGGCCATTTTGCAGGCGCAGAGGGCGGAACTCTTCTTCGCTCAGCTCACCTGCCAGGTAGCGTCGGGTCTGATCACGGAACTGCTTGACGCGGTCCTCGATGATGCGCTGATCGTATTCGTCGTATACGTACATATAGGTCCTGTTCTCGGCAAATCTGCGCGCACGGCCGCGCACTCCCAACGGAGCCGGCGCACGATACCAGTTTGCGTTTATGCGCAAAAGTGATGTTTGAGTATATGCAAATAACCAAATCGACTAATGAGAACCGTTATCGCCATACCCACATTTGTCATGCGGGCAATCGTCAACTTTACTGTGATCGTGTTTGACTGCAATCACCTATAAAACCGACAAGAGGCGATGCGATGAGCAATTCAACCAAAGCCCGTAAACCTGACAGTACCGTTGATGCCTGGGCCATTTTGTTTTTGATAATCCTGGTGGTGGGAACTGCCGTTTTCTGGGTTAGCCACCAATAAAGAGCGCTGATTGAGCCTCGATTGACTGTCGCATTGCCACTATCATGGTGGTCAACGCTCAAGGCTTGAACAAGCATGTTGAAGGTTCTGATTACGTGTGTGTGGTTGCTGGGATCGATGTATGGGGCGATGGCCCATGCCACGTCGGTGGTGTTTCTCAATCCTGGCACGTCGACGGAAACCTTCTGGGTCAGCTACGCGCAATTCATGCAGGCCGCCGCCAAGGACCTCGGCCTGGATTTGCGTGTGCGTTTTTCGGAGCGTGATGCGCGAAACACCCTGGCCCAGGCTCGGGAGGCATTGCAAGGCGCCGAACGGCCCGATTACCTAGTGCTGGTGAATGAGCAATATGTCGCCCCGCAGATCTTGCGCATGGCCCAGGGCAGCGGGGTCAAGTTGCTGATCGTGAATAACGCGTTGACCCCCGATCAAGTGCAATTGCTGGATGCCCGCGATGACGCCTCGTGGATTGTCAGCTTGGTGGCCGACGACGAGCAGGCCGGCTACCTGATGCTCACCGACTTGCTGCGCCAGCATCGCGCGCTTGCGCCGGGCGAGTCCCTCGACCTGCTGGCCTTTTCCGGGGTCAAGAACACTCCGGCCGCGCAGTTGCGTGAGCGGGGCTTGCACCGCGCTTTGGCCCAACACCCTGAAGTGCGCCTGCGTCAGTTGGTTTACGGTGAGTGGAGCCGCCAGCGCGCCTTTGAGCAAGCAACGCAGTTGTTCAAGCGTTACCCGCAGACGGCGCTGGTGTGGTCGGCCAACGATGAAATGGCACTGGGTGCCATGCAGGCCCTGCAAGACAGCGGCCGAACGCAGGGAAAAGAGGTGCTGTTCAGCGCGCTTAACAGCTCGCCTGAAATACTGAAGGCGCGTCTGGATGGGCGTCTAACGACGTTGGTCGCTGGGCATTTCACCCTGGGCGGGTGGGCGATGGTGCTGATCAATGATGATGCCAAGGGCGTCGACATCGGTGCTTATGGCGGGCGCGACCGCCAGGAGGCGTTGTTTCAACTGATCAACCCCACCCAGGCTCAACGCCTGCTGGAGCCGACCGCGACGGTGAATTTCCGGGCGTTGTCCGCCGTGGGCAAGCCGCTGTCTTACCGCTATCCGTTTAGCCTGAACCTGTTGCTGCGCTAGACGCCGGCAAAGTGCAGTACCAGTTGCACGATGCCGAACAGCATCAGCGCAAACACCGCCGTGAACAGAATGCCCAGTATCACAAAGTGGCTGGGCTTGCCGTGGGTGAAGTCGCGGGCGCGGTTCTTGCCGCTCTGCACGCCAAAGGCGGCGGCCATGACGCTGTGGAGCATCTGCCAGAAGGTTGGCGGTTTGTTATCGATTGGATCTTCCATAATGGCCTCGTTTCCCAAACCCTGCTCCACAGCATAGTCAATCTGCCGCTCAGCGCTTTGGCGGCTCCAGGTTCAAGAACAGCTCGCGATCCAGTGGTGGGTTGATCACGGCTTTTTCCAGTGTCACCACCTGGTGGTTGTTTTCACGGGCCTGTTCTATCAACTGTTTGCGTGTGAACAGGCGCTCCTCTTTGGTTTTCAAGTGGCCGAACGCAGGTTGCAACGCCGGCGTGTTAGCGCTCGGGTAATGAAAGTGCGCGTACCACAACACAGTGTCCTCGGCTTTCTTTCCAGCCTTGATCGCGCTTTTGTCACGTATCGCGTACTCGGTAAGGAAATCGCCAGCCTTCAACGGCGCGCGGCGGCGTACCAAGTTGATGTCGACGAAACCGTGCTTCCACAGGTACGCGATATTGGCAGCCCTGGGGCGTTGCTGTTTGTAGCCTTCGCTGCACAGTTCCCGTGCCAGCGCTAGCAAGGCTCTGGATTCGTCGCGATAAGCCTTTACCAATACGCCAGCGTCCCCATGGGTGGAGTGGTCACGCTGGACCTCGTTGGCCAGGCCTTCAAGCTGATTGGCCAGCGGGGTCAGCATCTCTTCCCACTCCAGAGGCCGGATTTCTTCTCGACGGGTCGGGTCCTGAAGTTTTCTCTGCTGGGCGCGGATGGTGTGCTCGACCCCAGGCCTGCGACCAATGATGTTTCGTGCTTCATTCCTGATCGTCTCGACCGTGCGCACCACATGTGCTGGAAGTGGTCCTGGCGTGGCGGCCGGGACTACTTCGACCCACACGCCTTCGGCAGCGTGTTCAAGGTAAGTCGCGACGACTGTTTTGCTGATAGGGTTCTGAATATCGACACGCCTGCCAGGGTTATCCGGCGAAGCGGGGCGTAAGTCGCCCACCAGCACTTCGCGGCCGCGTGTCTTGAACACGATTTTGGTGGGTGGCTTGACGCGTGTAAATCTGGCGGCATTGGGTAATGGGGCGAACCCTTCATCCACCAGGATCAAATCAGCCAATTGGGTTTCAAGGCCGCTGCGGGCTTCCCCGAGATGCTCCAGAAACAATGTTCGATATTCTTCGCGCACGAACCCGGAATCCATTTCCTTCAGCGATACCACGGCGTTCTGTAGGCGTTCGTACAGGTCCAGTACGCCCTTGAGTACCTCCGATTGCTCGGAGGTCGAGTAGTCGGCGGTGCCGTAGACTTCTGCGTAGGACAAGATGACCTTGTCCCTGTTGAGGTCCGACAATTCTGCGACGAAAGGATATTCGGCCGACTCACGGGTGTGGTGGTCACGCCTTAACACCAGCTCTGACAGGAACAACAAGGTGTTCTGTTTGATGCCGACCGAAGAAATAGGTGCGTAATCGGGTTTTTCATCCTGCAGGAATTTGCGCAGTGCCGGGTCTGCCTGTTGGCGCAGGGTTTCGATTCTTTGCGCTGGCTCATGCATCTGTTGGAATATCTCAAGCAACGCTTTCCAGAAGCGCAACAGTTCCTCATAGCCGTCGGTAATGTTTTGCGCCAGTTCGGCACTGGATCGCTCCTTGAGTTCGCTGATGCTTTCACCGCGCGCGGTTTCATAGGTGTCTGAAAACTTTTGTAGTTGGATATCGTAGAGTGCCCCCCAGTGACTCTGGATGTAACTTTTGGCGATGTCGCGCATGCGCTTGTGTTTCTGATCCTTTCTATCGATTGCCATCAAGGCCTCAGCCTTGGCCAGGTACTGTTGTGCAACTGGAAAATACTCTCTGGTATTGGCCAGGTAGTTGTCGATGGCGAGGTCGAATTCAACACTGGCTTGTGCGGTCAGTTGCTGTTGCTGTTGATGTCGTTCGGCGACTCTGTCCCGTAGTGCTGGAAGCGCCCTGCCGAGCAGGACCCAGATCCGCCGCAGATCCTGCTTCTGCGCGACCAGCTTTGCGCGGGCGACATTCACGGCCTCTAGAAAGGGCTGGGCATTGTTGTCATTGTCCACCAGTTGTTTACCCAGCGTCGCCAGCTCGGCGCTCAGTACCTTGACCTGTTCATCATGCTGTTTCTGCCATTCGCCGAGGCGTTCCTTGGGCATTCCACCCTCCAGGTGTAGCCGTCGGTCCAGTCGCCAATGGCCCTGGCCGTCGCTGGTCAATTTGAACCCCGGACGCAGAGGGTGCAGTGGATGCACCAGGTAGACCTCCGCGAAGCCGGGTATCACGCTGACTTGAAACAACAATCCGCCGACGCTGGCATGCCAGGTGTCGCCGATACGGTACAGGCCCTTGAGCGGGCCGCTGGCTTTGGCGGTCGGCAGCGACGCTGGCCATGGCACACTCACTTGGAGCAGGGCCTGCAACAGGTTTGCACTGGCCTTTGGGCTGGCAAGCGACTGGATGAAGTCCAGTGCGGTATGCCCGCTTGCCGGCGGCTCACCCGGCAGTGCCACTCCCCCCTGTTTGATGACCGGCGTATCTGACTCGTGGGCCGTGCCCGCCGGTCTGGCCCATGAGGCCAAGTGCAGCGTGTTATCACCTTGGGAAAGGGGTTCCAGTGGCTTTGGCGTAGCGCTGCCATGCAGCAGCACCATGGCACAATTGAGCAGCAGGTCGATCAGTGCCAGTTCCCGGGTGGTCGGGTCGGTGCTGTCCAGCCCTGCCAGATCCTGTTCCAGGCTGTCGACCAACACCAGGAACCATCCGGCCAGCATCGCTGGCCCGCGCACCAATGGCAGCAGCAGGGTGTTGAATAACAGCCACGCGCCTTCCATCACAATGGCCCAGCGGCTTTCGCTGTTGGACACCGATTCGCGGTCGGCCAAATCAACCAGCGCCCTTGCGGTGCTGCCGAACAAGTGGTTGGGCAGCAGGCCATTGAGCTGGGACTGCAACCATTCCTCTGCCCCGTCGTCCACGGCCAGAGAGGCAGGGGCTGGTTTGTCCGGCGTCGAGAACTCGTCGCCGTGGAGGAATCGGATGATGTGCGGTTCCTTGATCCCGCCATGGGCGTAGATCGGTCGCGCCTGGTCGCTCAGCCAGATCAATACGCTGTCTTGGAGCTCACCCGGTGCGGCGATCGCGTCGAGCAAGGCCTGGCGTGTAGGGAATTCGTGCAGTGCCTCGGCGTACAGTGGCCGATAGAGCAGGTGCGGGCCAATGCTTGCGTCACGTGGCTCGATGATAAACATGTTGTTCGCAGGGTCCGGCACGGACTCGGCTTTGCGGCGTAGTGCCAGGGGCCGCAGGACCACTTCCTTGTCGTCAACTATCCGATCCGCAGGCGAATCTGCCATCAGCGCTTTCACGTATCGATAGCCCGTGGTGGTCACCCCGTACAGACCTCGGATCTTGAACTCCAGTGCCTGCATGGGCAGCCTGGCCTTGAGTTCGTGCACAAACAGCAACTCCCGGCGACGCGCATCGACGCTGTCGCTCAGTAGCAGGTCCTTGAGCTTCTGCGGGTAGGCGCTGCCAATATCGACGCGCTGGATCAGCCCGTCACTGCTCATCAAGTAGTTTTCCGTCAGCCACGCTGGCAGTGGTTTCCCGCTGAGGGACGATAATGTCAGCGCGCCCTTGGGTTTGCCGGCAAGGTTCTTCAGCGCAAACGCGGTGAGTGACAGGCGCACATGGGTGATAAACCCGGCGCCACCGGGATAGCCTGCCGCTACGGCGAAGTTCAGCGATACATCGTCGGGGTCGAGCTCGCCATGATCGGCACGCATCTGTTCGCGCAGCGCCTCGCGACTGAAGAGCAGGATATTTTCAATACCTTCGTTGAATGTGCGGCCCTGGTTCTGTTTCAGTACCTGTGCCATGTCCTGCAAGTGGCGGTGATAGGCAAAGCGATCGTCCGCGCCGGCTTGCTTGAGCCACTCGGGAAGCCGACTGTTCACTTGGTTGAAAAGAGCAGGGGGCACCGTAAGGCTGGAGAAAAGCAACGCGGGGTCCGTGAGTCTATTCAGGTGCGCCTCCAGTACGGCTTCGCTTGGCTGCTGGAACGACACTCGGGCGAGGTCTTCCAGTTGCTGGTTGAGAATCAGGCCGGCCTGGCGCTCGAACACATTGTCATCGGGTTCGTTGCGCCGCCAGGTGAGGCTGTCGAACTGAAAGCGGCGTTTCATCCGCTCCCCCCAAGCGGCACCGAAAGCATCGATATCATCGAATCCCGTCATCTCACCGCTGGTTTCGCACAACAGCACCTGCCTGCCGCGTACCAGCAGTAGATCCGGGGTGAGCAACTGCACTTGTCGGCCGGCCTGGGTCAGGGTTGTTTCGACGAAGTAAACGTAGACCGCCGGGGTGGAGCGGGACATTCGTCTGTGTACCTGCGGCCAGCGGGCGACGAGGGACAGCATTTCCCGGTGTGCCTCGCTCAGGCCCGGCCCCCCGGTTGCCGCGGCACTCATCTGGCCATTGAGCCACTCGGCCAGCCACTGCCAGCGGCTGCTGCCGTGGCTGTCGGTGACACTCCAGTAATCCACCAGGGCCTGTTGGAAGTGGATGTACAGCGTGGCGGGCAGTGCGTCGATGAGGCCAGCCAACACTGTCATGTCGATAGTGGGCGTAGACAGGCGCTGGGGCGGGTTTTGCGTGAGAAAGCCCGTTTGCAGGCCCAGTGGTTGCGGGTTCAATACGTGAGCGATAGCGACGTTCAGCAGCAGCTCGAACGTAAAGCCACCTGCAGGTTGCGGGCGAGCCAGCTTGACCGTCAGCAGGTCCAGCGTCGGGAAATGCGTACGCAGTGCGTTGAACACTACGGATATCAGGGTCGGGCGTGTTGCAAAACGTTCGTGAATGGCTTGGGCGGGAGTGGGCATGACGAAATCCTTTTTCCTGGGCAAGACCGGTGATCGGTCCGGCACAGGAAAACGCATTTCGTCATCGGGGCAGCGGTAAAGAAAGACCGCCAGAGCTGGCGGCCTTGATGTTAGTGGCCCTTAGTTGTCATACCCCAGGTTCGGCGCCAGCCAGCGTTCGCTCACGCTCAAGTCCTGGGCCTTGCGCGCGGTGTAGCTCGCGACCTGATCCTTGTCGATCTTGCCCACGGCAAAGTACTGCGCCTGCGGGTGGGCGAAGTACCAGCCGCTGACTGCCGCCGCCGGGAACATCGCGTAGTGCTCGGTGAGGAACACGCCGCTGCGGCCGGCTTCCATTTCACGGGCCTCGGGGTCCAGCAGTTGGAACAAGGTGCCTTTTTCGGTGTGATCCGGGCACGCCGGGTAGCCGGGGGCAGGGCGGATGCCGCTGTACTGCTCCTTGATCAGTGCTTCGTTGTCCAGTTGCTCATCCTTGGCATAACCCCAGTAGTCTTTACGCACTTGCTGGTGCAGCCATTCGGCGCAGGCTTCGGCCAGGCGGTCGGCCAGGGCCTTGACCATGATCGAGTTGTAGTCATCGCCCGCGTCTTGATAGGCCTTGGCCACTTCTTCGGCGCCGATACCGGCGGTGGTGATAAAACCACCCACGTAGTCGGTTACGCCGCTGTCTTTGGGCGCTACGAAGTCAGCCAGGGAGAAGTTCGGCTTGCCGTCGGTCTTGATGATCTGTTGGCGCAGGTGATGCAAAGTCGCCAGGGGCTTGCCGTCTTCGCCGTAGACTTCCAGGTCATCGTCCTTCACCTGGTTGGCCGGCCAGAAACCGAACACCGCGCGGGCGCTGATCAGCTTTTCGTCGATCAGCTTTTTGAGCATTTCCTGGGCGTCGGCGTACAGCGCGGTGGCGGCTTCACCTACCACTTCATCGGTGAGGATGCGCGGGAACTTGCCAGCCAGGTCCCAGGAAATAAAGAACGGTGTCCAGTCGATGTACTCGGCCAGCACCTTGAGGTCGATATTGTCCAGCACCTTGGCACCGGTAAAGGTCGGCGTGACCGGGGTGTAGGTGCTCCAGTCGAACTGTGGCTTCTTGGCGATGGCCGCCGGGTAGCTCAGGCGTTCGGTGCGGGCGCTGCGGTTCGAGGTGCGCTCACGAACATCGATGTACTCCAGACGGGTCTTTTCGACAAAGCCTGCCTTCAATTCTTTGGACAGCAACTGCGTGGCCACACCCACCGCACGCGAGGCGTCGGTCACGTAGATCACTGCATCGTTGCTGTACTTGGGTTCGATCTTCACCGCCGTGTGGGCTTTGGAGGTGGTCGCGCCGCCGATCATCAACGGCAGGTGGAAATCCTGGCGCTGCATCTCGCGGGCCACGTGCACCATCTCGTCGAGGGACGGCGTGATCAGGCCGGACAGCCCGATAATGTCGCACTTCTGCTCCTTGGCCACCTGCAGGATCTTCTCCGCCGGCACCATCACGCCCAGGTCGACGATGTCGTAGCCGTTGCAGCCCAGCACCACGCCGACGATGTTCTTGCCGATGTCGTGCACGTCGCCTTTGACCGTGGCCATCAGGATCTTGCCCTTGGCTTCAGGTTTGTCGCCTTTTTCCAGTTCGATAAACGGGATCAAGTGGGCCACTGCCTGCTTCATCACACGGGCGGATTTCACCACCTGCGGCAGGAACATTTTACCCGCGCCGAACAGGTCGCCAACGATGTTCATGCCGGACATCAGCGGGCCTTCGATCACTTCGATCGGGCGCGCGAACGACTGGCGGGACAACTCGGTGTCTTCGACGATATGGGTGGTGATGCCCTTGACCAGTGCGTGCTCCAGGCGCTTATTGACGTCCCAGCTGCGCCACTCTTCGGTTTCGGCTTCCTTGACGCTGCCATCGCCCTTGTACTTGTCGGCGATGGCGAGGAGGGCGTCGGTGCCTTCCGGCGTGCGGTTGAGCACCACGTCTTCCACGGCGTCGCGCAGCTCTGCCGGGATCTGGTCGTAGATCTCCAACTGGCCGGCGTTGACGATGCCCATGGTCAGGCCGCTGCGGATCGCATACAGCAGGAACACCGAGTGAATCGCCTCACGTACCGGATTGTTACCCCGGAACGAGAACGACACGTTGGACACGCCACCGGAGGTCAGCGCATACGGCAGCTCGTCGCGGATGTAGGCGCAGGCGTTGATAAAGTCGACGGCGTAGTTGTTGTGCTCTTCGATACCGGTGGCGACCGCGAAGATGTTCGGGTCGAAGATGATGTCTTCCGGCGGGAAGCCGACTTCATTCACCAGGATATCGTAGGAGCGTTTGCAGATTTCTTTCTTGCGCGCTTCGGTGTCGGCCTGGCCGGCTTCGTCGAACGCCATCACCACCACCGCCGCGCCGTAGCGCTTGCACAGCTTGGCGTGGTGAATGAACTGCTCCACGCCTTCCTTCATGCTGATGGAGTTGACGATGCCCTTGCCCTGGATGCATTTGAGGCCGGCTTCGATCACTTCCCACTTGGAGGAGTCGATCATGATCGGCACGCGGGAGATGTCCGGCTCACCGGCAATCAGATTGAGGAAGGTCACCATGGCCTTCTTCGAATCGAGCATCCCTTCGTCCATGTTGATGTCGATCACCTGGGCGCCGGCTTCCACTTGCTGCAGGGCAACTTCCAGGGCTTCGGTGTAGTTGTCTTCGCGGATCAGCCGGGCGAACTTGGCGGAACCGGTGATGTTGGTGCGTTCGCCGACGTTGACGAACAACGAGCTGCGATCAATCGTGAACGGTTCCAGGCCCGACAGGCGGCAGGCTTTTGGAATGTCCGGGATCGGGCGCGGCGCATAACCGGCCACGGCCTTGGCGATGGCTTCAATATGGCCTGGCGTGGTGCCGCAGCAGCCGCCGACGATATTGAGGAAGCCGCTCTGGGCGAACTCTTCGATGACTTTGGCGGTTTGTGACGGCAGTTCGTCGTACTCGCCGAATTCGTTGGGCAGGCCGGCGTTAGGGTGCGCGGAAACGTGGGTGTTGGCCTTGTTCGACAACTCTTCCAGGTACGGGCGCAGCTCGCTGGCACCCAGGGCGCAGTTCAGGCCCACGGAAATTGGCTTGGCGTGGCTGACGGAGTTCCAGAACGCTTCGGTGGTCTGGCCCGACAGGGTACGGCCGGAGGCGTCGGTGATGGTGCCGGAAATCATGATCGGCAGTTCGAAGCCCAGCTCTTCATAGACGCCCTGCACGGCGAAGATCGCCGCTTTAGCGTTGAGCGTATCGAAGATGGTCTCGATCAGGATCAGGTCGGCGCCGCCCTCGATCAGACCTTTGGTGGCTTCGGTGTAGTTTTCCACCAGTTCATCAAAGGTCACGTTGCGGTAGCCAGGGTTGTTCACATCAGGCGACAGCGAGCAGGTACGACTGGTAGGACCGAGCACGCCCGCGACGAAGCGCGGCTTGGCCGGGTTCTCCAGAGTCTTGGCGTCGGCCACCTTGCGCGCCAGTCGCGCGCCTTCTACGTTTAATTCGTAGGCCAGTTCTTCCATGCCGTAATCGGCCATGGAAACGCGGGTGGCGTTGAAGGTGTTGGTTTCGAGGATATCGGCGCCGGCATCCAGGTAGGCTTTTTCGATGCCGCCGATCACGTCCGGACGGGTGATCACCAGCAGGTCGTTGTTGCCCTTGACGTCGCTTGGCCAGTCGGCGAAGCGTTTGCCACGGTAGTCGTGTTCCTCAAGCTTGTAGCTCTGGATCATCGTGCCCATGCCGCCGTCGAGGATCAGGATACGTTCCTTGAGGGCTTGGTGAAGGGCTTGCAGACGAGCGCTACGATCGGACATGGGACTACTCTGGTCAGGCATTACGGAGGGCGTGAATCATAGCAAACCTGTGCCGATTTAGAGCATGTGCAGGTTTTGCATGAATATCGTTCATGTTGTTGGGGGCTGTGGCCCGGTAGAATCACCGTCAATTTTTCAGCGTCTGTATTGAATCGGGACCGGATACATGTCACTTCGCCTCATCATCAGCGCCGTCCTGGCATTAATAGCCGGCACCGCACAGGCACAGGCGTTACCGGATAACCGTCCCGCCCCGGCGATCTCTTATACCCGTGACATTCAGCCGATCTTCACCGAGAAATGCGTGGCCTGCCATGCTTGCTACGATTCCGCCTGCCAATTGAACCTCGGCAGCGCCGAGGGCGCGGCGCGTGGGGCAAGCAAAGTGCCGGTTTATGACGGTGAACGCACTCAGGCTACGCCGACCACCCGTTTGTTCTATGACGCCTTTGGCAAAGCTGCGTGGCAACAAAAAGGCTTCTATTCCGTACTCGACGCCCAAGGCAGTCAGGCCGCACTGATGGCACGCATGCTGGAGCTAGGCCACAACGCGCCGCTGCAACCGAACGCCAAGTTGCCCGACGAAATCATGCTGGGCCTGAACCGCGAAAACATGTGCGCGATGCCCGGCGAGTTCAATGCTTACGCCGGTGCTCACCCCAAGGAAGGCATGCCGCTGGCGGTCACCGGCTTGACTGACCAGCAATACCAGACCCTGCAACGTTGGCTGGCCTCCGGCGCGCCGATTGATGAGCAGGGCTTGGCGCCAAGTGCCAAGGAAGCCCTGCAGGTGCAACAGTGGGAAAACCTGTTCAACCAGCCGGGCGCCCGGGAAAGCCTGGTGGCGCGCTGGTTGTTCGAGCATTTGTTCCTGGCGCATATCTACTTCGAGAGCGGCGAGCCGGGGCATTACTTCCAGTGGGTACGCTCGCGCACCCCGAGCGGCCAACCGATTGACCTGATCGCCACCCGTCGCCCCAATGACGACCCGGGTACCCAGGTGTATTACCGATTGTGGCCGGTGCAGGGCGTGATCGTGCATAAAACCCACATCACTTACCCGTTCAGTGCCGAGAAAATGGCGCGGATCAAAGAATTGTTTTACGCCGGCAACTGGCAGGTCAACGCCTTGCCGGGTTACGGCCCGGGCCGTCGCGCCAATCCATTCGAAACGTTTGAAGCGATCCCGGCCAAGGCGCGCTACCAGTTCATGCTCGATAACGCCGAATACTTCGTGCGCACCTTTATTCGCGGGCCGGTATGCCGTGGGCAGATCGCCACGGACGTTATTCGCGATAACTTCTGGACCTTGTTCCAGGACCCGGATCATGACCTATACATCACCGATGCCCGCTATCGCGGCCAGGCCACGCCGTTGCTGGCCATGCCCGGGCAGAACGATGATGTGGGCAGTGTGCTCAGCCTGTGGCTGGCTTATCGCGACAAGCGCAATCAATACGAAGCACTGCGCCGTGACAGCTATGCGAATGTGGCGCCGCCCAGTTGGTCGACTTTGTGGGCCGGTAATGACAATGCCTTGCTGAGCATCTTCCGCCATTTCGACAGTGCTTCGGTGACCAAGGGCCTGATTGGCGAAGTGCCGCAGACTATGTGGCTGTTCGATTATCCGTTGCTGGAACGTACGTATTACCAGTTGGCGGTGAATTTCGATGTGTTCGGTAATGTGTCGCACCAGGCCCAGACCCGGCTTTACTTCGACCTGATCCGTAATGGTGCCGAGCAAAATTTCCTGCGCCTGATGCCGGCTGATTCCCGTGATGACTTTATGGATGACTGGTACCAGAACAGCGGCAAACTCAAGATGTGGCTGGACTACGAGGCGATTGACGATGACAAGCCAAGCGGGCTGCATCTCGATGAAAAAGACCCGAAGCGCGACTTTGCCAACCAGTTACTGACGCGCTATGGCGACCTGAATGCCAGCCCGGACCCGATCAACCGCTGCGCTGGTGCCTTTTGTTCGCGCGATGGGATTGACCCGGCGTTGCAGGACGCGGAGCAGGCGCTGAGTCGGCTGACGTCGCGGCCGGCTGCGGGGCTCAAGGTTATCGACCAATTGCCTGAAGCCACTATGCTGCGGATCGAAACTGCCGGCGGGAAGCGGGTGGTCTACAGCATGTTGCGTAACCGGGCGCACAGTAATGTGGCGTTTTTGCTGGGGGAGGCTTATCGCTATCAGCCTGGCTTGGACACTGTGACCATCTACCCTGGTGTGCTGAGCAGTTATCCGAACTTCATGTTCAATATTCCTGCGCGGGAAGTGCCTGAGTTTGTTGCGGCGATGGAGGATGCCAAGGATACCAAGCGGTTTGAAAAGATTGTGGATCGGTGGGGGATTCGGCGTAGTCACCCGTTGTTCTGGCAGTATTTTCATGATTTGTCGCAGTACATCCGTGAGACCGCACCGGTGGAAGAGGGGGTGTTGGATATGAATCGGTATGAGAATTTGTGATCTGGGGTTGGTGTGAATATCCGTTGCTTGGGTGATGGCTGATATGTACTCAAGCCTATCCCGACAAAAACACTAGGACTTTGTACCTGCGCAACAATTTGGCGTAAACTCCCACCAAGCCTGTGAGGAGTTTCCATGACTGCCATAACCATTACCGACGCCGCCCACGATTACCTGGCCGACCTGCTGTCCAAGCAGAACACCCCGGGTATCGGCATTCGCGTCTTTATCACCCAACCCGGCACCCAGTACGCAGAAACCTGCATCGCCTACTGCAAGCCAGGCGAAGAAAAACCTGAAGACACCGCCCTGGGGCTCAAAAGCTTCACCGCCTACATCGACAACTTCAGCGAAGCCTTCCTCGACGACGCCGTGGTCGATTACGCCACCGATCGCATGGGCGGCCAATTGACCATCAAGGCGCCAAACGCCAAGGTGCCGAACGTCAACGCCGACAGCCCGGTCAACGAGCGCATCAACTACTACCTGCAGACCGAGATCAACCCGGGGCTGGCCAGCCACGGCGGTCAGGTCAGCCTGATCGATGTGGTGGATGACGGTATTGCCGTACTCAAATTCGGCGGCGGTTGCCAGGGCTGTGGCCAGGCCGACGTGACCCTGCGTGAAGGCATCGAGCGCACCTTGCTCGAGCGCATTCCGGAGCTCAAGGGCGTACGCGACGTGACTGACCACACGCAGAAAGAAAACGCCTACTACTGAGTAAGGTGTTCACTGCGAACAAAAAAACGGCGCCCCGTGAGCGCCGTTTTTTTATGCATGAAATTCAATCCATTACGATACTTATCTAACGCAAGATATCAACTGTGGGAGCGGACAAGCCCGCTCCCACATGTTCAACCGCGTTTCTTCAGGGGCGATAGAGGTGAGCATGCCCCGCGCGGTACAGCGAGGACTCGCTGAAACTGTCATTCGCCAACACCCGCCCGACCACGATCAACGCCGTCCGCCGAAAGCCCTTGGCCGCGACCTTCTCGGCAATATCCGCCAACGTGCCGACCGCCCAATCCTGATCCGGCCACGTCGCCCGGTGCACCACGGCAATCGGGCAATCCGCGCCGTAGTGCGGTAGCAGTTCGGCGACGATCTTCTCCAGATGGTTGACCCCCAGGTGAATCGCCATGGTCGTCCCATGCTGGGCCAGGCTGTCAAAATCCTCACCGGCCGGCATGCTGGTTTTATCGGCGTAGCGGGTCAGGATCACGCTTTGGGCAATGTCCGGCATGGTCAGCTCGGTCTCCAGCAGCGCAGCGCAGGCCGCTACGGCGGTGACGCCTGGAATGATCTGGAACGGGATATTCAGCTCGCGCAGATGGCGGATTTGCTCGCCGATCGCCCCATACAGGCTCGGGTCACCGGAGTGCACCCGCGCCACGTCCTGGCCTTTGGCATGGGCTGCCTTGATCAATTCGACGATCTGTTCCAGGTGCAACTCGGCGCTGTTGACCACCTGTTCCGCCTGATGGCCTTCCAAGACCGCCGCGGGCACCAGTGAGCCGGCATAGATGATCACGGGGCAACTGCGGATCAGCCGCTGGCCTTTGACGGTGATCAGTTCCGGGTCGCCGGGGCCTGCGCCGATGAAGTAGACGGTCATGGGGAGTTCCTGTTGAAAACGGGCGAGCATGAAGATTACTCATGATCGAGACGCGTGATTATCGGGTTTTTAGCTGGGGCAAGCCAATGCAAAGGTGGCCTGGGCGCTTTTTTGGCGGGTAATCAGCAGGCGGGCAGGGGCCTTGCAGAGGTGTTCGGTCAGGGCCAGTGCGGCACTTTCGGCGATGCCGTAGCAGCCGGTATGCGTAAAAGCGACGGTTGATTTGTGGCTCAACCGGTCTTCATAAATCGCCAGTTGTTCTGCGCTGAAACAACGTAATGGCAGGTTCAGCAACTGGGCCAGGGCCAACAACCCCGGCTCATCCTGTTTGCGATCGATACTTGCCAGCGCGGTGATGCGCCGGCGCTCGATACCGCCCTCGGCGAGAGCGGTTTCAAACAGGTCCAGCAGGGTCTGAACATCACAACCCCGCTGGCAACCCAGACCGACCACCAGGGTCATGCCGAGTATTGGCCGTCGCGATTACGGCGAAACAGCCAGGTGCTGATCAGGCCCAAGGCCAGCCAAAACGCCACGTTGGTCAGCTGCGAAGCGATTTTGAACTGTGCTTCCAGGGCTTCCGGGGCCAGCATTGAATGCACTTCCGGCTGCGGCGCGCCGATGACATGCGGCACGGCCAGAATCGCCACGCCCAATGCTTTCAGCAACCAACTGCGACCAAACACCAGCAGCGCGATACCGGCAGCGGTGGACGCTGCAGTGCCGATCCACCAGATCTGACGCTGCGCCAGGTCGGCGGCGGCGGTGCCCGGCAGTTCAGGCGGCAGGCCCAGGGTGGGCGCCAACACAAAGGTCGCGTAACCGGCCAGGCCCCACAACAGGCCTTGGGCCGTACGGGTCGGTGCGCGCAAGGTGTAGAGGCCCGCCAGCATCAAGGCAAAACCCACTGCAACCACTAGGTTACCGCCGGTGGTGGACAACACGCGCTGCCAGCCATTTTCCGGCTCCCAGGCTTCGGCGTCGTGGGTGTGGGCAGCAGCGCCAGCGGCGTGCTCATGCGTCACTTCAGTCGCGGCCGGCGCTTTTTCAAAGGTTTCCGCCTGCAAAATCAGCGGGGCAACCCAGAAGCTTTGCAGCAGGGTCAGCAGCAGGGCGGCCAAGAGGCCGGTGAAACCTGCAGTTTGAGCAATACGCTTGATCATGTCGGCAGGTCTCAGTGGCACGGGAACGCGGCGCTGTGGCGGGTATCGTGGGCGGCGTTGTGCACCGCTTCGATATGCGAGAAACCGGCGAAATACACCAGGCACGCGCCAAGGATCGACGCGCCGATAGCGGCGGTCAGGCGTTGGCTCAGGGTGGCGGTGCTGCTGGCGGTGTGCGAGGTGCTGCTGATGATCGACATGGCGCGTCCCTTTTGGGTTTCGGTGACGCGAGCGCATGAAAACCCCGCGAGCCAGGCACGCAGGGTTCGAACAGCGCCCGCCCACCGCGGGTTTGTTATCTGATTTTTTCGGGCCGGTCTCCGGGCTTGCGAGGGGGCTCTTGAACAGAGTCCTGAAAGCATCGCCTTCCCATGCATAAGCACAGTGGCTGTGACGCTTCGCTCGCTTACCGTTGCGGGGGCAGCACCGGACTTGTCATGCCCTTGAGTAAAGGGGTATGACTCACCGGTTTCCCGTTTCACCCTGTGAAGGGCACCCGAAACAAGGTGTGTAGGAAAGCATGCAGGGCGACGGTAGTCAAATGGACCGAGCCCCTGTAGCCTTGCACCTTCGAGGTTCTTCGGCCCAGGTCGAAGCTAAGAAGGGAACGCGGTTCAAGCCGCGGCTGCCCCCGCAACTGTGAAGGGTTTATCTGACTGCCACGCCACTGCCATGACGGCGGGAAGGCGCAGTCAGCGCCGGTCGCAAGACCCGCATGCCCCAAGCCAGGAGACCTGCCTCGTAATCGATTTTCTACTTCAACCGGGCGGGGTGATCCGGTGACGAAATCCGCTTCTGCGCGCCGCCGCAGGGCCTATCGTCCCGTATGCCCGCCCCAAAGGGCATCCGATGAAAACACTGGCCAAACTCCCCGTCACCATCGTTACCGGCTTCCTCGGCTCGGGCAAAACCACGTTGCTGCGTCATATGCTCGACAACGCCCAGGGCCGTCGCATTGCGGTGATCGTCAACGAGTTCGGCGAGCTGGGCATTGACGGTGAAATCCTCAAGCAATGCTCCATCGGTTGCACAGAGGAAGAAGCCAACGGCCGTGTGTACGAACTGGCTAACGGCTGCTTGTGCTGCACCGTGCAGGAAGAGTTCTTCCCGGTGATGCGCGAATTGGTTGCCCGTCGCGGCGACCTCGACCATATCCTGATCGAAACCTCGGGCCTGGCGCTGCCCAAGCCATTGGTTCAAGCCTTCCAATGGCCGGAAATCCGCAGCGCTTGTACCGTTGATGCGGTGATCACCGTGGTCGACAGCCCGGCGGTAGCCGCCGGCACCTTCGCTGCGTTCCCGGACCAAGTTGACGCCCAGCGTAAACTCGATCCGAACCTGGACCACGAATCACCGCTGCACGAGCTGTTCGCCGACCAACTGGGCAGCGCTGACCTGGTGATCCTCAACAAAACTGACCTGATCAGCCCCGAAGACTTGGCCCGCGTGCGCCTGGAAGTCGCTGAAGAGCTGCCGCCGGCCGTGAAGATCATCGAAGCCAGCAGCGGTCGCTTGCCCCTGGACGTATTGATCGGCCTGGGCGCCGGGTCCGAAGAACACATCGACGGCCGCCACAGCCATCACGATCATCACCATGACGGTGACGACGACCATGACCACGATCACGACGCTTTCGATTCCATCTCCATCGACCTGCCACAGGCCGACGAATCACTGTTGCTCGACGCGCTGACGCAGTTGGTGGTGCAGCACGGCATCCTGCGCGTCAAAGGTTTCGCCGCGATCCCGAACAAGCCAATGCGCTTGCTGATCCAGGGTGTAGGCACGCGTTTCGACAAGCACTTTGACCGTGCCTGGGGCGCAGACGAAGCGCGCATCACACGTCTGGTACTGATCGGCCAAGAGCTGGACGCGGCGGGCCTTGAAGCGCAACTGCGCGCCGCGCTCAGCGTTTAACCCATGCACCTGCTCAGGACCCAGCCCGGTGGTTTCGTCTCGGACGACAATATTGCCGACCTCGGGCAAACCCCCGCTGAACTGGTGATCCTGTGCAGCGGTGATTCCAGCCTGGCGCTGCTGGCCGAAGCGGCCCAGCAGTTGCCCGACGATTACCCCAGCCTGCGCCTGGCCAACCCGATGCAGGTGCAGAACCACGCCTCGGTCGACTTGTACGTCGATGAGGTGCTGCGCCACGCCAAGGTCATCCTGATTTCGCTGCATGGCGGCATCGGCTATTGGCGTTACGGCATCGAACGTCTGGTGGAGTTGGCCGAACGCGGCGTGCAACTGATTCTGGTGCCGGGGGACGATCGCCCGGACCCGGAACTCAGCGGTCTGAGCACCGTCGGCGTGCAAGAACGTGACCGCCTGTGGCATTTCCTGCGCCAAGGTGGCTTGGGCAATGCCCTGGATTTCTATCGTTGCCTGGCCAGTGGTTACTTGGGTCGCGACTATGCCTGGGCCGAGCCGCAAACCCTGCCGCGCACCGCGATTTATCACCCCCGCAAAGCCAACGCTCGCCTGAATGACTGGCAAGCGGATTGGCACGCCGACTTACCGGTGGCTGCGGTGCTGTTTTACCGCTCGCATTTGCAGGCGGCCAATACCGGTTTTATCGATGTGTTCTGCCAGCGCTTGCAGGCGGCGGGCCTTAACCCGTTGCCGATTGCATTGGCCAGTTTGAAAGAGCCCGGCTGCCTGACGGTGGTCGAGGACCTGTTGGATGACGTAAACGCGGCGGTGATTCTGAATACCACCGGCTTTGCCCAATCCAGCCCCGAGGCGCCGCATCTGCGCCCGTTTCGCCGCAATATCCCGGTGATCCAGGCGATCTGCGCCCAGGACAACGAGCCCGGCTGGCAAGCCAGCGAGCAAGGCCTCGGTCCGCGTGACCTGGCGATGCACATCGCGTTGCCGGAGCTGGACGGGCGCATCATCAGCCGTCCGATCAGCTTCAAGGACCTGGCCTGGCGCAGTGAGCGCAGCCAGTCGGATGTGGTGTGCTACCGCGCAGCGCCGGAGCGAATGGATTTTGTCGCCGAACTGGCGCGGCGCTGGGTTGAGTTGGCGCGGGTGCCGAATGCGCACAAACGCATCGCGCTGGTCCTCGCCAACTACCCGACCCGCGACGGCCGTATCGGCAACGGCGTGGGCCTGGATACCCCGGCGGCGGCGCTGAATATCCTGCGCGCCCTGCAAGTTGAAGGCTATCCGGTGCCGAGTGAATTGCCGGCTAGCGGCACCGCCTTGATCCATGATTTGCTTGGCGGTGTTACCAACGATCTGGACAGTCTCGACCTGCGTCCGTGCCATCAAAGCTTGGGCCTGGACGACTACGAAGCGATGTTCAATCGCTTGCCTGAATCCAATCGCCAGGCCGTGATTGCGCGCTGGGGCAACCCGCAAAACGACCCTATGTGCCGCGACGGTCGCATGATGATCGCCGGCCTGCGCCTGGGCTTGACCTTTGTCGGTATCCAGCCGGCGCGGGGTTATCAGGTGGACGCCAGCGCGGTGTACCACGACCCGGACCTGGTGCCGCCTCACGGCTATCTGGCGTTTTACTTTTGGTTACGCCACACCTACGGCGCACACGGCGTGATCCATGTGGGCAAGCACGGCAACCTGGAATGGCTGCCGGGCAAGGGCGTGGGGCTGTCGGAAAATTGCTGGCCCGACGCATTGCTTGGGCCGCTGCCGAACATCTATCCGTTTATCGTCAACGACCCCGGCGAGGGCGCCCAGGCCAAACGCCGCACTCAAGCGGTGATCATCGATCACTTGATGCCGCCGCTGACCCGTGCCGAAACCTATGGCCCGCTGCGTAATCTTGAGCTGTTGGCAGACGAATATTACGAGGCGCAGTTGCTCGATCCGCGACGTGCCCTTGAGCTGCAAAAAGACATTCTCAAGCTGGTGCGTGAAACCCGCATTGATCAAGAGCTTGAGATGGACAGCGATGCTGACGCTGCTGTCTGGCTGCCGCGCCTCGACACTTATTTGTGTGACTTGAAGGAGTCGCAGATCCGCGACGGCCTGCATATCTTTGGCGAGTCGCCTGAAGGCCGCTTGCGTATCGATACCTTGCTGGCCTTGCTGCGTATCCCGCGTGGTGATGGCCGAGGTCCGCAATCGAGCCTGCTGCGCGTATTGGCCAAAGCCTTTGAGCTGGGCTTTGATCCGCTTGACTGTGCGCTGGCCGAACCCTGGACCGGGCGCCGCCCCGAGGTGTTGCAGAAGATCGATACGCAACTGTGGCGCACCGCCGGTGATACCCGTGAGCGGCTGGAGCTGTATGCGGCGCGGTTGATCGAACAAGCATTGGAAGGGCCGCTCGAACAGTTGGAAGAGCCCGGCTGGGCGGATGTGAAGGCGGTGATCGAAAGCTTGCGCATCGTGGTGGCGCCGCGCCTGGATGCCTGTGGTCCGGCGGAAATGCGCGGCTTGCTGGACGCCTTGAGTGGCCGTTTTGTGCCGGCCGGCCCGAGTGGCGCACCGAGTCGCGGTCGCCTGGATGTGCTGCCGACGGGCCGCAATTTTTTCACGGTGGATGTGCGCAACCTGCCTACCACCACGGCCTGGCGCATTGGTTTTCAGTCGGCCAACCTGATTCTTGAGCGGCACCTGCAAGATCACGGCGACCATCTGCGTCAGCTCGGGCTGTCGGTGTGGGGTACCGCCACCATGCGTACCGGTGGTGACGATATCGCGCAGGCGATGGCGCTGATGGGCGTGCGCCCGGTGTGGGCCACGGGCAGCCAGCGGGTGGATGACTTTGAAATCCTGCCGATCAGCCTGCTGGACCGTCCGCGTGTCGACGTGACCTTGCGCGTGTCCGGGTTCTTCCGGGATGCCTTCGCCAACCTGATTCGTCTGTTTGATGCGGCGGTGCAGGCGGTGGCGGCCCTGGATGAACCCGACGATATGAACCCTTTGGCCGCCAAAGTGCGCAGCGAGCGCGAGGCGCTGCTCAGGTCGGGTCTGGACGAAGACGCTGCGGCGAAACAGGCCGGCTGGCGTATTTTCGGCGCCAAGCCGGGGGCCTATGGCGCGGGCGTGCAGGGCGCGGTTGATGGTCGCCTGTGGCAAAGCCGCGAGGACTTGGCCGAGGTCTACCTGAATTGGGGCGGCTATGCGTACGGCGGTTCCGATGAAGGCACCGCCGCCCGTGAGCAATTCGCCCAGCGCTTGAGCCAGGTGCAGGCGGTGTTGCAGAACCAGGACAACCGCGAGCATGACCTACTCGATTCCAACGACTACTACCAATTCCAGGGCGGTATGCTCGCTGCCGTGGAAACCCTGAGTGGCGACAAAGCCGCCAGCTATCATGGCGACCATAGCCAGCCAGACTTGCCGAAGATCCGCACCTTGAAGGAAGAGCTGAACCGGGTGATCCGTTCCCGTGCCGCCAACCCCAAGTGGATCGAGGGCGTGAAACGCCATGGCTATAAAGGTGCGTTTGAAATGGCGGCGACCGTGGACAATCTGTTCGCCTTCGACGCCACCACCGCGTTGATCGACGATCACCAATACGCTCTGCTCGCCGACGCTTACTTGCTGGACCCTGACACCCGGGCCTTTGTGCAGCAGCACAACCCCGATGCCCTGCGCGACATGACCGAGCGCCTGCTCGAAGCTCAGCAGCGCGGCATGTGGCAGGAGCCCGGGGCTTATAAAGATGCGTTGGAAAACCTGTTGCTGGATATAGAAGAAGATGGCTGAGATTTGATCGTTCCCACGCTCCGCGTGGGAATGCAGCCCGTGACGCTCCGCGTCACAAGAGCGGACGCAGAGCGTCCAGTGAGGCGTTCCCACGCGGGAGCGTGGGAACGATCCATAGAAGAAGACAGCTGATGACTGATATTCCCCATTTTCCGCTGTCCGCCGTGGTCGGCGCCGACGATCTGAAACTGGCCCTGTGCCTGACCGCTATCGACCCGAAGATCGGTGGCGTGCTGATTGAAGGCCCGCGCGGGATGGCCAAGTCCACCCTGGCGCGGGGTCTGGCGGACCTGTTGGCCAGCGGTCAGTTCGTCACCTTGCCTTTGGGGGCCACTGAAGAGCGTTTGGTGGGCACTTTGGATCTGGACGCTGCGCTGGGCGAAGGCCGCGCGCAGTTTTCCCCCGGCGTGCTGGCCAAGGCTGACGGCGGCGTGTTGTATGTCGATGAAGTCAACTTGCTGCCCGATCACCTGGTGGATCTGCTGCTGGACGTGGCCGCCAGCGGCACCAACCTGATCGAGCGTGACGGCATCTCTCATCGTCACTCGGCGCGTTTTGTGCTGATTGGCACGATGAACCCGGAGGAGGGCGAGTTGCGTCCGCAACTGCTCGACCGCTTCGGCTTCAATGTGGCGCTGAGCGGGCAAACCCTGCCCATCGAGCGTGGGCAGATTATCCGTCGTCGCCTGGATTTCGACAGTGACCCCGCCGCGTTCTGCACTCAATGGGCCGAGCAACAAGGCGCTTTGCGCGAACGCTGCACCCAGGCGCGCGCGCGACTCGACAGCATTGAATTGGATGATCAGGCCTTGGCGCAGATCACCGAGCGCTGTTTTGCTGCCGGTGTCGATGGCTTGCGCGCGGACCTGGTGTGGTTGCGCGGTGCCAGGGCTCATGCGGCCTGGCGCGGAGCTGTTGCGATTGCCGAAGAAGATATCGAGGCAGTCGCCGAATTTGCCCTGCGTCATCGCCGTCAGGAGCAATCACCACCGGCAAGCCCGCCCAGCGACGGGCAGTCGTCTACACCTTCCGACACCTCATCCGGCCAAGGCCAGTGGGGCGATATGCCCGCGCCGGCCTTGGCCACGGGGGCGCGCAGGGATGTGCCCACCTGGCCAAAAAAGCCCTAGGCATTCGCCCTCGACCTGACGCGGGGGCGGATGCGCGGCCCAAGGCGGGGCGACTGGACAGAGGTCGGCAGGGCAAGGCGCGCAGCGCGAAACAGGGCTCGATCAATTGGCCGGGCACCTTGCTCGGCGGTCGTCCGCAATGCCGTGAGGATTTGCTTTACCACCTGCGTAGCCGCTCGGCCCATGAGTTGTGGCTGGTGATTGTCGATGCGTCGGCGTCTACTCGGCGGCATCGCGCGTTGATCGATGCCAAGGGTTTGTTGGCCCAGTTGTTTGATGATGCCTACCGCCAACGGGCGCGGATGGCGTTATTGACGGCCAGCGGGCAATCGCCCAAATGGCAGGTGCAGGGCTTGAAGGCGGCGAAAAGTCTGGCAGGTTGGCTGGAGCCGTTGGGTGCGGGCGGTGGTACGCCGTTGCTGGCGGCGTTGACCGAGGCCGGGCATTGGCTGACGCTGCGGCGCAAGCGTTATCCGGCCGAGCAGCAGCGATTGTTGGTGATTACCGATGGGCGGCTCAAGGATATTGGTGGGTTACCGTTGCTCGAGTGCCCGGGGGTGTTGGTGGATATCGAACGGGGGCCGATCAGGTTGGGCAGGGCTCAGGAATTGGCGGCTGGGTTGCAGTTGGATTATCGGCATATCGATAAAGTGTAGCGTCTGGTTTGCTTGCGATGAGCATAGGTATCTACACATCTCTTTATGGCTTGGGCTCTGTGGTTGTCGCTAGGCCGCTGGGTACATATCCGTTTTTGGGGTAACGGCGACTTATGGTTCCGCTCTTACAGCGGGTCACTTTTGGAAAAGAGCCCGGAATGCCGGCCCAGCCAAAAGTAACCAAAAGGGCTCTTGCCCCACCACTCGGCACCTCGCTGTGGCTCGGTGTGCCCGCACTCCGGCACGGCTGCGCGGGTCGCCGCGATGGGCCATCCCTGGCCCAGCGCGGCTAAACCGGCATCCTTGCCGGTTTACCCGCTCCACCGTGCCTACTTGCGGCCAGCGTGGTTTAACGGGGCGCCTGAGATCAAGATCAAGATCAAGATCAACAGCAACAGCACGGCGGCCTGAAAGCCGACCTGAGTGGTGTAGATCAAAAGCGGTAAAACATGTGGGAGCAAGCAAGCCCGCTTCCACATTTTTAATCTCCATACATCAGGGATGACTG
>NZ_MDDR01000042.1 GCF_001870435.1 Pseudomonas costantinii
TCACCCGCAAGACCGACCCCGATGGCAACGTCACCGACTACAGCTACAACAAACATGGGCAACTGATCGGCGTCTGGTATCCCGATCACAGCTGCCATCGGCTGACCTGGAATGAGCGCGGGCAGCTCACTGAGGAACAACTGCCGAATGGCGGCGTAAAGCGCTATCGCTATGACGATCTGGGGCGGCAGGTTGCGCGCGAGGATGAATACGGAGCGCTGACCCAATATCAGTGGGACAGTGTGGGTCGGTTGGTTCGCGTCGTACTGCCAGGTGGCGCCACACGGGAGTACAGCTACAACCCCTACGGAAAGATCACCGCTGAACGTGATGAGCTAGGCCGCGTTACTCGCTACGAGTATGCCGACGGCCTGCATCTGATCAGCCGCCGCATCAATGCTGATGGCACCCAAGTCAAATACCGCTACGACAACGTTCGGTTATTGCTGACGGCGATCGAAAACGAAGTCGGCGAAACCTACCGACTCCAGTACCACCCCAATGGCCTGATCCAGCAGGAAACCGGGTTTGATGGCCAACGCACGGCCTACGTCTACGACCTCAACGGCAACCTACAGGAAAAGACCGAACACGGCGACGATGGCAGTCAGCTCGTCACCCGTTACGAGCGAGACCATGCCGGGCGGCTCGTAAGAAAAACCCTCCCCGACGGCAAAATCGTCGATTACACCTACGACCGCCGAGGCAACCTCCTGGGCGTCGAAGACGGCCACTGGGCGCTGGCCTACGAATACGACAGCCAAAACCGCCTCACCGCCGAACACCAAGGTTGGGGCACCCTGCGCTACGGCTATGACGCCTGCGGCCATCTTAAAAACCTACGCCTGCCGGACAACAACCGCCTCACGTTCAATCATGGAAAAGGCGGCCATCTCGCCACCGTCGAACTGAACGGTGACACCCTCACCTCCCATCTATTCAAGGCAGGCCGCGAACGCCAGCGCCAACAAGGCCAATTGGTCAGCCACTACCAGTACGACGAACAAAACCGCTTGCACGCCCATGTCGTCAGCCAACAAAAACATGACCTCTACCAACGCCAATACGACTACGACAAAACCGGCAACCTCAGCCGAATCCTCGACACCCGCAAAGGCGAACACCACTACCAGTACGACCCCCTCGCCCGCCTGACCCGCGTCGATCACTCGCAAGACG
>NZ_MDDR01000043.1 GCF_001870435.1 Pseudomonas costantinii
CCTTGGTGTTCGGCGGTGAGGCGGTTTTGGCTGTCGTATTCGTAGGCCAGCGCCCAGTGGCCGTCTTCGACGCCCAGGAGGTTGCCTCGGCGGTCGTAGGTGTAATCGACGATTTTGCCGTCGGGGAGGGTTTTTCTTACGAGCCGCCCGGCATGGTCTCGCTCGTAACGGGTGACGAGCTGACTGCCATCGTCGCCGTGTTCGGTCTTTTCCTGTAGGTTGCCGTTGAGGTCGTAGACGTAGGCCGTGCGTTGGCCATCAAACCCGGTTTCCTGCTGGATCAGGCCATTGGGGTGGTACTGGAGTCGGTAGGTTTCGCCGACTTCGTTTTCGATCGCCGTCAGCAATAACCGAACGTTGTCGTAGCGGTATTTGACTTGGGTGCCATCAGCATTGATGCGGCGGCTGATCAGATGCAGGCCGTCGGCATACTCGTAGCGAGTAACGCGGCCTAGCTCATCACGTTCAGCGGTGATCTTTCCGTAGGGGTTGTAGCTGTACTCCCGTGTGGCGCCACCTGGCAGTACGACGCGAACCAACCGACCCACACTGTCCCACTGATATTGGGTCAGCGCTCCGTATTCATCCTCGCGCGCAACCTGCCGCCCCAGATCGTCATAGCGATAGCGCTTTACGCCGCCATTCGGCAGTTGTTCCTCAGTGAGCTGCCCGCGCTCATTCCAGGTCAGCCGATGGCAGCTGTGATCGGGATACCAGACGCCGATCAGTTGCCCATGTTTGTTGTAGCTGTAGTCGGTGACGTTGCCATCGGGGTCGGTCTTGCGGGTGACATCGCCCTGATCATTGCGCTCGTATTTCCAGACCGCCTGGCCACGCCGTACAACTCGTACGAAACCGTTGTCATGCTCGTAGGAGGTAGGTTCATCATCCCCCGAAAACAACGCCACTAAACGCCCGGCGTCGTCGTACTGATACGCCGTCACTGCGCCCAGCGGATCTTGCTCGACCGTCAGCCGGCCTTTGTCGTCATAGGATTTGAGATGCTCGGCGCCATCGGGATCAATCCGCTGCACCAACCGCGCACGCTGATCGTGGACGTAAACTTCCTGGCTGCCATCAGCGTTGTGAACCGTGACACGGCCGTTGTCATCCCACGCATACCGCGTGTCCATCTGCGAAAAACTGGCCCAGTGCCGGACGCATCGTGCGGCCTTGCCCGAGCGTTCCCACTCCCAGAAGAAACTCGCCCCACCGGCCAACTGCCGTTCGAGAATGACGTGCTGATCGTCGTACCGATAAACCTCGCTTTCACCTACCGCGTTGGTCGCCGAAACCAACCGGCCGGCGCCGTCATAGGCGTAGGAAATGACGTTTTGCTCAGTGACCCAGACAAACGGGCCCGGTCCCTCGGCCCGATGAACTTGGTACTCCACCGCAACAATGCGACCGAGTTCATAGCGCAAAAGCAGCGAACGGCCGACACCGTTATCCAGCCGCTCAACCCGCCCCAACAGATCACGAAAAATCCGCAGCCGGTTGTCATACCCATCGCTGATGGCTGTCAGCACACCATCGCGGAAGTGATAGAACCGCGACGCCTGCGCCAGCACCAACTCATCAGGCAATGAGCCCAAGTAAATCGCCGCTTCGGCCAAACTATTGGAAATCGCCGGACGAGAGGCAGTGGGCAACGGAAACTCAGTAATGCGATT
>NZ_MDDR01000044.1 GCF_001870435.1 Pseudomonas costantinii
ATCGCGGACATTCTGATTGCCTATCTCAAGCGCAGCGGTTTTCGCACCGCCCACGCGCTCGACGGACGACGCGCCCTGGAAATGCACCACACGCTCAAGCCGGACTTGGTGCTGCTGGATGTGCTGATGCCCCATGTGGACGGCTGGAAAGTGCTGGCCGAAGTGCGCCATCGCGGCAATACGCCAGTGATCATGCTCACGGCGCAGGACCAGGACCTGGACAAACTCATGGGCCTGCGCCTCGGCGCCGACGACTACATCGTCAAGCCATTCAACCCGGCAGAGGTCGTGGCCCGCACCCAAGCAGTGCTCAGGCGCTCCATCGCCAACAACGACCGAACCAGCCTCGCCATGATCCGGGTGGACGCATTTGAAATTGATATCGAAAGCCATGAAGTGACGGTGAACATTGCAGGCAAAAGCGTTGCCTTGGCGCTGACCGTCACGGAGTTCAGGTTGCTGGCCCAGTTGGCCAAGGCGCCGAAAAGGGTGTTCAGCCGCGCCGAACTGCTGGTCCTGTGCTCACCGGAAAGCGATAGCCTGGAGCGTACGGTCGACAGCCATATCAGTAAGTTGCGCCGCAAGATCGAAGACGTAGGGTTGCAGGGCGTACCGACCAGTATCAGGGGTGTTGGCTACCGGTTTGGAAGTGCGTCGTGAGAACGCTCAATGGTTTGAGCCGCCAGATCATGCTGTCCATGTCTGCCGTGGTGTTATGCGTGATCGCGCTGGCGGTGATTGGCTCTTATATTTTTTATGCATTGCTATGGACGTATTGGCCGCTCACCAACGAAGAAGCGGATCAATGGTTACCGTCAAATATCGAATGGGCCTGGATGGGCCTGACCACCTGCGTCAGCCTGGCGGTGGGCTCGGTCGTGGCCTTGAAGTTATCTCGACGAATTCTCATGCCCTTGAACTCCGTGGCCGAGAACCTGCGCAAACTGGCCGACGGCGACCTGGATGTGCAAGCTATCGCTGACGAACAATCCATCGGTGAGGCCGCCATCCTGGTGGACGACTTCAACAGCATGGCCCAACGCTTGAAGCGTATGGCGCAAGAGCAGGCGTTCTGGAATGCGGCGATCGCCCACGAACTGCGCACGCCCCTGACCATCTTGCGCGGGCGCCTGCAAGGGCTGGCCGAAGGCGTATTCGAACCGGACACCGCGCAGTTCTACAGCCTGCTGGGCCAGGTAGAAGGCTTGACGCGCTTGATCGAGGATTTGCGCGTCGTTGGCCTGGCCGACAGCGGCTACCTTGAACTCAACCTGCAAGAAGCCGACCTGGCCGCTGGCATTGAAGACGATGTGAGGTTGTTCGAGCCGAGCCTGGCGGCCGCCGGATTCGTGCTGCAACTGGACCTGCAACGCCGCACGATGCGGTGCGACCCCGCCAGGATCCGCCAGGCCCTGCTAGCCTTACTGGACAATATCCGCAGGCACGCGACACCGGGTAACGTCATCGTCCACTTGAGCACCCGCGATGGCATTAACTACCTGCGCGTGCGGGATGACGGCCCCGGCATCGATGAGGGCTTTGCCACGCATATGTTCGAAGCCTTCCAGCGCGGCGAAAACTCCCGCTCCCGCGCCCAGGGTGGCAGCGGCCTGGGCCTGGCAGTGGTGCGCGCGATTGCGCTCGCCCATGGCGGGGCCGTGACCTGCCGGAAAATGGAAAACGGCGGAACGCTGCTCGAACTCAGCTGGCATGTTTGATTTAACCAGGTACCGCGATGCGCATCTTCTCGTTGATGTTCAAGAGCAACACCCGCTATCGACATTTCGCTTCAGTGGACGCCAACGGCGTTTGTATTGCGTTCAAGACCTGTCACGAAAAACCTGCCAACGGGCACTGGGTGGAAGTTGAACACCTCAATCTGTGCTGGCTGGGAAACGCCCTCCCCAGCCACGCCCGGATTGTTTAGCAAAACCCGTCCTGTCTGTTTTTACGCAACCTCCGTGGCCTAGACCTATGTCAACCGCACGACACTCCCAAGCCAACGCGTACTTATCAACGCTTGAAGACGCGTTAAGGCTGCATACCTTGCGGCTCAAGAAACTGCAGCGATTCTGGATTCCACTGCAACAGCGCGCGCCCAAATGGGTATTGGCGCTGTGGATTATTGGCGTCTGCGTATCGCTGGCAATCCAGTGTTACTCCCATTGGCTGGTGACCGCCCCGCTGATCTGCGGGTTGATCGTGGTGGAAATAATCGTCGACGAGACGCAAATGACGCTGTTACTGCGCGCGGATCAAGCGCGCGACTTGCTCAGGGAGGCTCGGGACAGCTATCGGTACTAGACGGGGCGGACGTACTGAGGGCATGAGGCTTGCAGATTATCGCTAAGCAATCAAAACCAATCCACCAATGGATCCAATACGTCAAAACTTAAAATAAGTGATCGATAATCGCACAAACAATCTAGGTAAATCAGCGTAAAATCTTGACGCTCGGCGAGCAGAACAATTTAATGGATCCATTAAATAAAAATAATCACTCGCCTGGAGAGTCTCCATGTACCCCAAGAACACTTGGTACGTTGCCTGTACGCCTGATGAAATCGCTCAAAAACCTCTGGGTCGGCAGATCTGCGGTGAAAAAATGGCGTTTTATCGTGGCCTGGACGGCAACGTCGTGGCCGTCGAGGACTTCTGCCCCCATCGTGGCGCACCTCTGTCTCTGGGCTATGTCGAAAACGGCAACCTGGTCTGCGGCTACCACGGCCTGGTCATGGGCGGCGACGGCAAGACCGTCGAAATGCCTGGGCAACGGGTGCGTGGCTTTCCGTGCAACAAGACCTTTGCTGCGGTTGAACGCTACGGTTTCATCTGGGTGTGGCCCGGCGATCAAGCCCTGGCTGACCCCGCACTGATCCACCACCTGGAATGGGCGGTGAGTGATCAGTGGGCCTATGGCGGCGGGTTGTTTGACATCCAGTGCGATTACCGCCTGATGATCGACAACCTGATGGACCTGACCCACGAAACCTATGTTCACGCCTCCAGCATCGGTCAGAAAGAAATCGACGAAGCGCCACCCGTGACAACGGTCGAAGGCGACGAAGTGGTCACCGCCCGGCACATGGAAAACATTATGGCCCCGCCGTTCTGGCGCATGGCCCTGCGCGGCAACAACCTCGCCGACGATGTGCCGGTGGACCGCTGGCAGATCTGCCGTTTTACCCCGCCCAGCCATGTGCTGATCGAAGTCGGCGTGGCCCACGCCGGCAGGGGTGGCTACAACGCCGCACCCGAACACAAGGCCGCCAGCATCGTGGTGGACTTCATCACCCCACAAACTGACACCTCGATCTGGTACTTCTGGGGCATGGCGCGCAGCTTCAACCCACAGGACCAGGCACTGACCGCCAGTATTCGCGAAGGCCAGGGGAAGATCTTCAGCGAAGACCTGGAGATGCTCGAACGCCAGCAACAGAACTTGCTCGCCCACCCGACGCGCAACCTGCTCAAGCTCAATATCGATGCTGGCGGCGTGCAGTCACGCAAGATCCTGGAACGGCTGATCGCCAAGGAACGTGCGCTCGAACCGCAACTGATCGCCACGACCAGCGCCTGATAAAGGCGCCCTGCCCCAAACCTTGCGCCGAATAATCAGAAGTGACCGCCCAGTGCGGCAACACTCCGAGGACTGAACATGATTGATGTCGTGGTGGTATCCCGTAACAACGAAGCCCAGGATATTTGCAGCTATGAACTAGCGAGTGTCGATGGCAACCCACTGCCGGCCTTCAGCGCCGGCGCGCACATCGACGTGCACCTGCCGGGTGGGCTGATCCGCCAGTATTCCCTGTGCAACCATCCTGAAGAACGGCACCGTTACCTGATCGGCGTCCTCAAGGACCCAAGCTCCCGGGGCGGCTCGCAAAGCCTGCATGAACACATACGCCAGGGCGACCACCTGAAGGTCAGCGAACCGCGCAACCTGTTCCCACTGGCACACGGTGCCCGACGCAGCCTGCTGTTTGCCGGCGGAATCGGCATCACGCCGATTCTGTGCATGGCCGAGCGCCTTGCCCATGCGGGTGCCGACTTCGAACTGCATTATTGCGCCCGCTCCAGCGAGCGTGCGGCCTTTGTCCAGCGTCTCAAGGCATCATCATTTGCTGAACGGGTATTCCTGCACTTCGATGAGCAACCCGACACCGCCTTGAAGGCCGCCGAGGTCCTGGCCACGCCTGAAGACAACGTGCACCTCTACGTCTGCGGCCCCGGTGGCTTCATGCAGCATGTGCTCGACAGTGCCCGTGGGCTGGGCTGGCAGGAGAGCTGCCTGCATCGCGAATACTTCTCTGCGACGCCGATAGACAGCAGCCTCGACGGAAGCTTTTCGGTCAAGGTCGGCAGCAGCGGCCAGGTATTCGACATACCGGCGGACAAGACAGTGGTCCAGGTCCTGGAAAGCCATGGCATCGAGATTGCCGTGTCTTGCGAACAAGGCATCTGCGGCACGTGCCTGACCCGTGTGCTGGAAGGCGTCCCGGAGCACCGCGACCTGTTTCTCACAGAGCAGGAACAAGCCCTGAACGACCAGTTCACGCCCTGCTGTTCGCGCTCGAAAACCCCGCTGCTGGTGCTCGATATCTGAAACGTGTCATGACGCGGGCAGGATGACCTTCATCCGCTCGTTTTCGGTCGCAGAGCTGAAGATCTCGGCGTAACGCAAGGTCGCGTTGGCGTGCTCACGCATGATCGCTTCGGCACGCGCGCCCTGGCGATTGACCAGGGCATCGAATACCGAATGGTGTTGCATGTGGGCATAGTTGAACCGCCGGTATTCTCGGGCCAGGTCCTCGCGATCCACTGCCAGCGCGGTCACCGACGCGAACGGCAAATGATCATTGCGCGCCAGGGCATCGGCGATGGCCGGGTTGTGGCTGCCGTCGACGATGACCTGATGAAAACGCATGTTGAGATCGTGATACACCTCAAGGTCATCCTCAGTCACATAGCCCTTGGCGAACAGCTGATCACCCTCCACCAGGCAGCGCTCAAGTACGCCGCGCGCCTCATCGGATAAGCCACGTTCAGCGGTTTGACGCGCCGCCAGGCCTTCGAGCACGCCCCGCACTTCGACCGCGCCGGCGATGTCGCTGGCGCTGACCGAACGCACCTGGTATCCCCGCCCACCAAACGGCACCAGCAGACCTTCCTGCTCCAGAGTACGAAACGCCATGCGAACGGGCATGCGTGACACGCCGAAGCGCTGCGCCGTCGGAGTCTCCATCAAGCGCTCCCCCGCCGCCAACTCGCCGCAGGCAATCATTTTGCGCAGTGCAACCAGCACCAATTGACCGGGCTTGCTCATCCAGGCAACTTCCAGAAAACGTAGGCCGCCATAGTACCGCAAGCCTCGCTCCAGAGTCTGGACGCGTCAGACAAACGCCAGCGCCGCGCGCGCACCTTCGATTGCGCCCACGTGCTGCGCCACTCGGGACGGCAAGTAATCGAAAAAGAACCCGGCGCTTTGCAGCTTGCCCGCGCGCAGCGGATCCTCTTCGGGCAGCGTCCTGGAGACCCGCGCCGCCCGCGCCCAGGCCAGGGCCAGCAGCGTCACACCGCACAACTGGAGGAAATCCCCGGCGGCCCGATACGGGTATTCGCGGTCCTCGCAGGCACGTTCTCGAATGTCGTCGACCATGGCCGCCAGCACGTCGCATAGATTGCCCAGCGCAGCGGCAAAACCTGCGCACTCAACCCATTCGCCGCCCTGCCCGGCCTCAGCACGCAGTTCAGTCAGCAGCAGCCCGAAGGCACGGCCCTCGTCCCCCAGGACCTTGCGCAACAACAGGTCATTGGCCTGAATCTCGTTGCTGCCTTCGTAGATCATGGCGATGCGACTGTCACGCAGCGTTTGCTCGATGGCGAACTCGGTGACGTAGCCGTAACCGCCAAAGACCTGTAAGGCATTGCTTGCCTGACGGAACCCCTGCTCGGTGAAAAACGCCTTGATGATCGGCGTCAACAATTGCGCCAGTTGCCCGGCCTGCTGACGCACCTGTGGGGACGGGTCATGCTCGGCCTGATCCAGCAAATGCGCCGCCCAATAGCCGATGGCCCGCATCCCCTCACTGGTGGTGCGCAACTCCAGCAACACGCGGCGCATGGCCGGGTGATAGCAAATCGGGTCAGCCGCCTGGGCCGCCACCTCTTCGGGCCGTGACGGCGCGCGCATTTGCATGCGCTCGGCGGCGTACTGTCGGGCGTTCTGCCAGGCCGCTTCGACATGCCCCAGACCTTGCAGGCCAACATGCAGGCGCGCCGAATTCATCATCACGAACATCGCCGCCAGTCCAGCGTTGGCCTCGCCGACCAGCCAGCCCTGGGCGCCGTCGAACACCAAGGAGCATGTGGCGCTGCCCTTGATGCCCATCTTGTGTTCGATGCCATCACAGCGCACGCCATTAGCCTGGCCATCGTCCAATTGCTTGGGTACCAGGAACAGGGAAATCCCACGACTGCCCGGCGGCGCATCGGGCAAGCGCGCCAGCACCAGATGCAGAATATTGGCGGTGAGGTCGTGCTCGCCACCGGAGATAAACAACTTGCTGCCGCTGAGGCGATAACTGCCGTCCTCCCAGGGTTGCGCGCGACAGCGCAGCAGGCCGATATCGCTGCCCGCCTGAGGTTCAGTCAGGCACATGGTGGGTAAGGTCCGGCCACTGACGATTTCGGGCAGGTAGCTCGCCTGCAGCCAAGGTGCGGCGTGGGTCTTGAGGCACAGGTAGGCGCCGTGGGCGATTCCGGTGTACATGGCCCAGGCGTGATTGCTGGCGTAGAGCATTTCTTGCAGCGCCGCGTCGAGCAGTTGCGGCAAACCTTGCCCACCCAACGCCTCGGCGCACGCCATCGCCGGCCAGCCACCGTCGACATAGGTCCGATACGCCTCGGCAAAACCGTCTGGCGTGCTGACCTGGCCCGCTAACCAGCGGCAGCCTTGACGATCACCGCTGCTGTTCAGGGGCGCCAGCACCTCTTGACTGAAGCGCCCCGCTTCTTCCAGCACCTGGACCGCCAGCGGCATGTCCAACGCCTCGAACGCCGGACTACGGTTCCACGCATCGGGTGCCTGCAGCCAATGCTCAAGCACAAATTGCATGTCGCGCAGGGGCGCCTGATAGCTCCACATGGGAAACCTCATCGGATAAAAAAGGAGTCACTCGCCCCGCTGGACGAGCCGTTGAAACCTCAGGCGCGATACGCCGGGTTCTCGATCAACAACGCCATGCCCTGCCCGCCCCCCACACACGCAGCGGCAATCCCGTAGCGCAGGTTGTGCCGGCGCAATTGCTGGGCCAGGGTCATGACCAGGCGCAGGCCGGTGGCGGCCAATGGATGCCCCACCGCCAGGGAGCCGCCCTGGACGTTGAGTCGGCTAACGTCCAGCTCCAGTTCCTGAGCCACCGCCAGCACCTGGGCGGCCTGGGCTTCGTTGATCTCGAAACGGCCGATGTCTTCCAGGCGCAACCCGCTGCGTTGCAGCAACAAACGGATCGCCGGCGCCGGGCCGATCCCCATTAAGGCTGGATCCACGCCGACCACCGCACTGGCCAGCAGATAAGCCAGCACCGGACGCGTACAGGCCGACGCTCGCCCCACTAACGCCGCCGCCGCGCCATCGACCACCGCGCAACTGTTGCCGGCAGTTTGCACCCCCTCGGCATGCACGGCGCGCAAGCGGGCCAGCGCCGCAAGGTCGGTGGAGCGTGGGTGGCTGTCCTCGGTGACGGCGCCGGCCCGGCGCGCCAGGCTAATGCCCCGGGGCTGATAACCTTCCAGCTCGAACACTTGGTTATCGACCGTCACGATCTCTTCGGCCCATGCCCCTGCACGCTGCGCCTGCAACGCGCGCTGATGGCTGTCGCAGGCGTAGCGGTCCACCGCCTCGCGACTCAGGCCATAACGCCGCGCCAGGTTGTCAGCGGTGGCGATCATGTCCAGGCCTGGGGCCGGGTCGTACAGCGCCTCCCAGAGAAAATCCTTGAACTGTACTTCGCCGCCGAGGCGAAACCCGTCCCTGTGGGTGTAAGCCGCAATGGGGTTGCGCGACATCGATTCACTGGCCACGCACAAGGCCAGTTGCACCTCGTCACGCAGTTGTTCCGCGGCCTGGCGCAACAGCTCGAAACCGGTGGCGCAGATGCGCTGCACCCCCAGCGCCGGGACCGACTGCGCCACACCGCTGTACAACCCGATATGCCGTGGCAGCAAGTAGGCGTCGAAGCTGGCCTGGGCCATGGAGCCGGCCAGTACGCTGTCCACCGCCTGAGGTTCGATGCCGGCGCGCGCCAGCACTTCGCGGCCGACCTTGATGCCCAGGTCGATGGGCGACACCTGGGACAGGGCTCCGCCGAGGTCGACCCAAGGGGTGCGCACCGCGTCGAAAATCGCCACATCGGCAAACGCCGAATATTGCCCGACGCGGTTCAAAGTTTGGGCCCGGCGCGCAGGATCGTCGCGTCTTCACCGCGATACAACGCCTCCACCTTGGCCGCGCGCCATTGCAGTACCGCACGCTGGTTGATCGAACCTTTGTCGGTGATTTCTCCACGGTCAATCGAGGCCGGCTCGTCCAGCAAGGCAATCCATTCCAGGCGACTGGCATTGCCGGTGGCCTCGCGATTGAGCCGCTGCAACCAATCGCCGAACCAGTCGCGCACCGGCGCGCTGGCCAGCACCTCGGCGTCGCTGGCCTCGGGGGGCATGCCAGCCAAGCGGCGGCATTCGTACAGCCTTGGGAACACCAGAGCGCCCAGGCATTCGCGGTCCGGTGCGGCAATGACCAGATCCTGGACATAGGGCGAGCCTTCGAGCACTGCGCGGTTGCGCAACGGACCGACGCTGACAAACACCCCGGAAGACAACTTGAAATCTTCGGCGATTCGCCCGTCGAACATCAGCCCCAGATGCGGCTGGTGCGGGTCGGCGAGCTTGATGGCGTCACCCGAACAGTAGAAGCCTTGCTCGTCGAATACTTCGGCGGTTTGCTGAGGCGCCCGCCAGTACCCCGGCATGATGTGCGGCCCGCGAAAGCGCCCTTCGAACTTGCCGTCCACCGGCACCAGGCGCACCTCACAGCCCGGCGCGGGCAAACCAATGTAACCCGCCATGGACAGCGGTCCGGTGGTGAAGGTGCAGGACGGCGCGGCTTCGGTCATGCCGAGCCCGGCCATCATGCGGATGCGTTCGCCACAGTGCTGCTCGGCCACGCGGTCGAGGCGGTCCCAGACACTTTGCGAGAGGCCGGCGGCGGCGAAGAAAAACAGTTTCATGCGGGCAAAAAAACGCGCTCGCAACTCGCCGTCCTGCTCCAGGGCATTGACCAGTTCTTCCCAGCCCTTGGGCACGGTGAGGTAGGCCGTGGGCGAAACGTCCTTGAGGTTGCGCAAGGTTTCGGCAAAGCCCTGGACCGTAGGCTTGCCTCCGTCGAGGTAAAAGGTGCCGCCGTTGTAGAGCACGATGCCCACATTGTGGCTGCCGCCGAAGGTGTGGTTCCACGGCAGCCAGTCCACCAACACCGGTGGTTCTTCACCGAACACCGGAAAGGTCTGCAGCAGCATCTGCTGGTTGGCACACAGCATGCGCTGGGTGGTGATCACCGCCTTGGGCAACTTGGTCGAGCCCGAAGTGAAGAGAAACTTGGCGATGCTGTCCGGGCCGGTGGCGTTGAACGCCTCGTCGGCCTCGGCGCCACCGGGTGTTTGCAGCAGGCTGGTGAAGCTCACTTGAGTGCGCCCAGGAACGTGGCCGCACACGGTGATCAGCGGTGTCTCGACCGGCAATACGGCGTCGATGGCACGCTGGTACGCTGCCGCATCGCTGACGAACACCAGTCCCGGTTGCAGCAGGTCACACACATGCCGCAGCTTGGCGAAATCCTGGGACAACAACGAATACGCCGGTGATACCGGACAGTAAGGAATACCGGCGTACATGGCGCCGAGGGCCACCTGCAAATGCTCAATGTCGTTGCCCGACAGCAACGCCAGCGGCTTGTCTGCCGACAGCCCGTAACTTAACAGGCCCTGGGCAATCGCCCGCACGCTGTCGAGCATCTGCCCATAACTGACCCGACGCCAGTTGCCATCAGCCTGGCGTGCAGCAATAAACGTCTGCTCGGGACGCACCTGGGCCCAATGCACCAGGCGATCGAGCAAGCGTGTCGGCAACTCGGCCAGTGGTTCCAGGGAACGCATGTGCAGCACGCCGTGTTCTTCAATGACCTCGACCGGCGGATGGCCGATGGACACCTCGCGGTATCGGGGGGCGCAATGCTCAGGCTGAGCGGTGGGTCTGAATTCGGAACTCACGTGTTTTTCCTCCATCAAGGCATGGCGGCGCTCGCCCAGGGCGAATCATCGCGTGGCAGCCAGTGGCTGGCGCCTTGTTATTGTTATTGATGCCCAACCCAGAGCAGCGACAGCGGCTCAGATTGGGTAATGCCGTGGTCCGTTCTGCAAGGTCACCCAGCGCAATTGGGTGAAGTGTTCAATCGAGGCCTTGCCGCCAAAGCTGCCGTAGCCGCTGGACTTGACCCCACCGAAGGGCATCTGCGCCTCGTCATGCACGGTCGGGCCGTTGATATGGCAAATGCCCGACTCCACCCGTTGCGCCAGGGCCAGCGCACGCCCGGTGTCGCGACTGAAGATCGCCGCCGACAGGCCGAACTCGGAGTCGTTGGCCAGGCGCAGCAGCTCCTCATCACCGTCACCGCGCAGCAGCACTGCCACCGGGCCGAAGGACTCTTCGCGGTACAAGCGCATGCTCTCGGTGATGCCATCGATCAGGGTCGGCTGCAGGATGCTGCCGTCCAACTGACCGCCCACCACCAGCCGCGCGCCCTTGGCCAAGGCATCGTCGATCAGGGCCTTGATGCGCGTACCGGCACTGGCGTCCACCAGCGATCCCAGGACCGAATCCGCCGCCGTGGGATCCCCTGCGCGCAGGGTCGCGACCTTGGCGGTCAGCTTGGCGATAAATACGCCAGCTACCTTGGCATCGACGATCAAGCGCTCGGTGGACATGCAAATCTGCCCTTGGTTGAAGTAGGCGCCAAACGCCGCCGCCGCCACCGCAGCGTCCAGGTCGGCGTCGTCCAGCACCAGCAACGGCGCCTTGCCGCCCAACTCCAACAGAGCAGGCTTTAGGTGACGCGCCGAGAGTTCACCGACAATCCGCCCGACATGGGTCGAACCGGTGAAGTTGACCCGCCGCACCGCCGGGTTAGCGATCAGCCGTTCGACGATGGCCGCCGCATCCGCCGGGGCGTTACTGATGACATTCACCACGCCATCGCCAAGGCCCGCGTCCTGCAGCACCTGGCCGATCAGGCGGTGCACTGCCGGGCTTAATTCGGAGGCTTTGAGCACCACGGTATTGCCGCAGGCCAGAGGCATGGCGATGGCGCGGGTGGCGAGGACCACCGGGGCATTCCAGGGCGCGATGCCCAGCACCACGCCGCAAGGCTGACGCAGGGCCATGGCGAAGCTGCCGGGCACATCGGAGGGGATCACGTCACCCGTGATCTGGGTGGTCATCGACGCGGCTTCGCGCAGTATGTTGGCCGCCAAGCGGACGTTGAAGCCATACCAGTTAGCCATGGCGCCGGTTTCGCCGGCGGCGGCGATGAATTCGGCACTACGCGCCTGCAATTGCTCGGCCGCCTTGAGCAAACGGGTACGACGTTCGTTGGGCGCCAGCGCGGCCCAACCAGGGAATGCAGCCTGGGCCGCCGCCACGGCGGCGTCGGCATCTTCCAGCGTTGCGGCGGCAACCCGCGAGACCACTTCACCGGTCACCGGGTTGCGGCGTTCGAAGGTTCGACCGTCGCGGGCGGGGCACGACTGGCCGCCGATCAACAGGGGCACGTCCAGCATGGTGATTCCTCTTTCTCTTTATTGTCTTTATCGGGAATGCAGCGCAGCGGTGTAACAGTAGCGCCGGCAGACAACAGCGAACAGCGGGATGCGCCCGCTATCCGCTTGCGTGCTTCAGCGTTTGTAAGCCTGAAGGCCGGGTTTGATGCTCTTGTCGTCGAGGAACTGCTTCATGCCCTGCTCGCGACCGCCTTCGGTGTCGAGCAAACGCGACTGGTCGAGTTTGGCGTAGAGGTAATCCTCATTCTGTTCCCAAGTCAGTTCGCGGCAACGTTTGAAACCATGCTTGGCCGCACGCAGCACCACCGGGTTTTTCTCCAGCAGGTTGCGCGCCAGTTCGATAGTGACTTCACGCAATTGGGCCAGCGGCACGCTCTCGTTGACCAGGCCCATCTCGGCGGCTTTTTGTCCACCGAAGGTCTTGCCGGTCATGATGTAGTACAGCGATTGTCGATGGCCCACGGTGTCGGCCATCGCCTTGCTCACCAGGTTGCCCGGTGGAATGCCCCAGTTGATTTCCGAGAGGCCAAAGGTCGCTTCGTCGGCGCAGATCGCCAGGTCACACGCCACCAGCGGGCTGAAGCCACCGCCGAAGCACCAGCCATTGACCATGGCAATGGTCGGCTTGGCGTACATGCGCAGCAGTTTCCATTGCCATTGCGAGGCTTCGCGGCGGATTTTTTCCTGGAGGATTTCCGGGCCGGCATCCACTTCGCGAAAGTATTCCTTGAGGTCCATGCCGGCGGTCCAGGCCTCACCCGCACCGGTCAGTACCAGTACACCGGCGTCAGGATCCTGCTCGAGGGTTTCCAGCACGTCGATCATTTCCCGGTTGAGGGTCGGGCTCATGGCATTGCGTTTTTCCGGGCGGTTAAGAATGACCCAGGCAATGCCTTCCTCGATCTCAACCTTGACGGTGGTCCAGCGGCCTTCGTAATTGCTCATGACGGTGCTCTCTTGTTCTGTGTTTGAAGATGGTTCGAAATTAAACCGCAAATATAGTTATGTCAATTAACTATTAATCTGAATAACCAATATTTTCATTGTGTAAAACCCCCGTTAATCGGCTTCTGTAAAAAGCCGACATAGCCATGGCTCGCCAACCACGGCAAACTAGATAGTCTTCTTAACCTCCACCCTTGAGGATTGCACTGCCAATGGCCAAGCCTTCCAACATCGCCGACGCCAGCCAGGCCCTGCCCGACAACGCCGAGGCGCGGGCGCCGCTGGATTCGGCCCTGGACGACCTGATCGGGTATGCCATGCGTCGCGCCCAGCTCAAGCTGTTCCAGAACCTGATTGGCCGCCTCTCGGACCATGACTTGCGCCCTGCGCAGTTCTCGGCCCTGGCGATCATCGACCAGAACCCGGGCCTCATGCAGGCCGACCTGGCTCGCGCCTTGGCGATCGAGCCGCCCCAGGTGGTGCCTTTGCTGAACAAGCTGGAAAGCCGCGCCCTCGCGGTGCGGGTACGCTGCAAGCCGGACAAGCGCTCCTACGGGATTTTCCTCAGCAAGACCGGCGAGACCCTGCTCAAGGAACTCAAGGACATCGCCGCGCAAAGCGACCTCGACTCCACCGCCGCCCTGGACGGCCAGGAGCGTGCAGAGCTGCTGCGCTTGCTGAAGAAGGTGTATCAGGACTGATTGCCGCGCAAAGCGCGGTGCTTACCAGATCGCCACGGTGTAGAGCACCAGGAAGCGGGTCTGGTTTTCATCACGAAAGGCCGCGCCACCCGGAAAGTCATTACGGTAGATCGATTTGCGCGCCATCAGCCCGAGGTTCTTCAAGGGGCCGCTCTGGATCACGTAGCCCAGCTCCATCTGGAACTCGCGCTCCTTGCGATCCTCGGCATTGAAAGCCGCCAACTCGATATTGTCGCCGCGCACATACCGCAACCGGCTCTTCAAGCCCGGCAACCCGGATGCCGCAAAGTCGTAGTCGTAGATGGCTTGCCAGGTGCGCTCCTTGGCATTGAGAAAGTCCGAACTCATGGTCAGCTCGCTCATGCCCATCAGCTCTGTCCCCGAGATATAGGGCGTCGCCGTCTCCCCGCTGGAATGCATATAGCCAAGGCTGAAACGGTGCCCGCCCAGGCGGTAGCCGAACAATGCCGAGAGGTTGCGGTTGTCCACCTTCCCGGCCTTGGCGCTGCCATCCTCGCGGCTGAAGAAACTGCGCAGATCGCTGGTCAGCACACCATCGCCCAATGGCAGGTTGTGCAGCAACGCGAAGGTGTCTTGCTGGTAAAGGTCTGCCACTTCTGAGTGATAGACACGCAGGCTGAGGTCTTTATTGACCTGGTAATCCCCCCCCACGTAAGCCAGGTGCGAGGTGGTGGCCGTCGGGTTGAAACGCCGGTTGGGCGAAGCAATGGTCATTGCCTCGTAGTTGGTGGAGTCGCGTTTGTTGATGCGATCGATATAGCCGGTATTAAGGGTCAGGCCATCGATGTCCTTGGAGCTGAGGGTGGTACCGCGAAACGTTTGCGGCAGCAGGCGCGACGGGCTGGCAAAGGCGAACGGCAGGAAGATCGACACGTCACCAGTCTTCACGGTGGTTTGTGCAAACCGCAGCTTGGCGGTCGGCGCCAGCCGCGAGTACTCATCGGCGGCGCGCTTGGTGCTGGCAGACACCGGCAACAGCTCGGTGCCGCTGCGGTCCGGCGAAGAGTCGAGTTTGACCCCCATCAGCCCTCGCACATCCAGGCCAAAACCCAGCGGGCCTGGGGTATATCCCGACTCCATATTGAAGATGAACGCCTGCGCCCATTCCCGCGCAGCGGTCTTCGCACCGTCGTCCTTGTAGTCACGATCCAGGTAGTAATTGCGCAGGGTCAAGGTGCCGTGGCTGTCGTCGATAAAGCCCGCCGCCCACAGCGGGGTGGGCAAAACGCTTAAGGCCAGCAACGCCATGACCAAGCGTGGATTGCTGTTCGACACACAGGAAACTGACGCCGCGGCAACGGCATCCGAAGGGAGTTCTGGCATGCTCTATGTCCATTTTTTGTTGTTGTTTTTGGGGTGACACACGCTCGGCGCAATCGGCCTGGCGAACAGAGAATGGAAACAGCCGATGGCTCTCGTCAACTGCCAATGACCGATAATCGAACATTAATAAAGCTATCTATTTTTTAGTTGTATATGGATCTACATATCAAACAATTGATTTTTATGTGTTTATTTACATTTTTTTGAATTTTAATCACGCCATTCATTTTTTAGTTATCTTTGTTATCTTAATCGCCAGCAGCCAATCAGGCGTGCCACCACAACAAAAACAACAATGAGGTTTACCCATGGACAGTCCATCGCGTCGTTCGACGCTGACTATCGCGTTGTGCTTTATCGTTGCCTTAATCGAGGGGTTCGATCTGCAAGCCGCGGGAACCGCCGCGGCAGGATTGCGCCAGAGTTTTGCCCTGGACCCGAAGATGCTCGGCTGGGTATTCAGCGCCGGGATCATTGGGCTACTGCCTGGGGCGTTCTTCGGCGGCTGGGTCGCCGACCGAATCGGACGCAAGAAAATCCTGGTGTTCGCCGTGTTGATGTTCGGGCTGTTTTCCCTGAGCACCGCGTTTGTCGAAAGCTATTCAAGCCTGTTGCTGGTGCGCTTCCTGACCGGCCTGGGCCTGGGCGCCGCGTTGCCCAACCTGATCGCCCTGTGCGCCGAGGCGGTGAGCGAACGCAACCGTGGCACCGCGATCAGCGTCATGTACTGCGGCGTGCCATTGGGTGGTGCATTGGCCGCCGTCGTGGCGATGTTTTCCAGTGAACACTGGCAAACCACCTTTATCATCGGCGGCCTGGCCCCCTTGCTGGTCGTACCGCTGATGGCCCTGCTGCTGCCCGAGTCGAATGCCTTCCGCCAGCAACTCGAAAGCACCAGCACCCCTCGCCCTTCCACCGGCCAGGCGCTGTTTGGCGAAGGCCGTGCGCGCACGACACTGGCCTTGTGGCTCAGCTATTTCTTCACACTGACCGTGATGTACATGCTGCTCAACTGGCTGCCGTCGCTGCTGCTGGAACAGGGTTTCAGCAAACCCCAGGCAGGCATGGTGCAGATGCTCTTCAACATTGGCGGCGCCCTTGGCTCGCTGCTCGGCGGCGTGTTGCTGGACCGTTGCAATGCCCTCAAAGTGGTGTTGTTCGTGTATGCCGGTTTGCTGGCTGCACTCGCTGGCGTCGGCCTTTCGGTCGGCATCGTGCCCATGGCGATCGCCGGTTTTGCTGCTGGGTTGTTTGTCATGGCCGCGCAACTGGTGCTCTATGCCTCGGCCCCGCCGTCCTATCCCACCTCTGTACGCGCCACCGGCGTCGGCGCAGCGGTGGCCATCGGCCGACTGGGTTCGGTGGCCGGGCCGTTGGCTGCCGGGCAACTCCTCGCGGCGGGCGCCGGCACCACCGGCGTACTACTGGCCACGTCTCCCGGCGTGGTGATCGCCGCACTCACCATCATGGGTGTGATGATGCGTACGGCGTCCCCGGGCGTTCCTGAACTCAGGACCGCCGGGCAAACCAAAGCCTAGAACTTGTGCAGCCAATTGAGCACCAGCTTGTTGCCCTCGGTGCGGTTTTCAGCCTGCTGCTCGAAGTAAGCATTCACCGACAAGACGTTCTCCTTATTGAAGGCGTAGACCAGGCCTGGGCCAATGGCCCAGACCTTTTCCCGGCGCCCGCTGACGGCGTGTCCATCCACCTGGGTGTCGGTGACCTGCTTCAACCAGTACCCATTCAACCCCACGCTCAGTTGTGGGTTGAGGGCATATTGCAAGGTCAGGTTGGCATGCAACGCTTGCCCCGCCTGGGTGTTGGAGACATCACCGAAGCCCGCCTGCGGATCATCATTCTTGCCGTTCCACAGGTACATGAAACGCCCGCTCGCCGACCACGTGGGGCTGAACCAATAAGTCGCCGCGTAATAGGGGCTGAACGACCAGAAGTTGCTGCCCGGGTTGATCGAACGATTGCGGTCATAGGCACCTACCGGAATCGACACATCGGCCTCAACACGTTGGGTCAGCAGCGGGCTGCCATCGGCCCGGGTCAGGGTCGGCAACTGCAGGAAGGCGCCCACCGTCAAATCACCAAAACCCGCGCGAGAACTCAGCGCCGCATTGTGCAGGCCATCGTCGACATCAACATGGGCCAGCGACGTATTGATCAAGGTGAAACCCGGCATCGCACCATTGGCCCAGGGTTGGCCGACGTAGATGATCTGCGTGGTGGGCGCCACGACTTCCAGGTCCTGTTTGGGTAACGCCAGCTTGTTGCCATTGGCATCATTGAAGCGGCTGGCCCGGGAGTACGTCAGGTATTCCTCCAGGTACCAGCCCGGCCCGGCCGGTGCCGGCGAGCCGTCATAGAAACTGGTGCTGCCCAGGTTGAGTCCGGGCAAGTCATAAGCATGTGCAGTCGACGACAGTGCGACAAAAATCGTGGCCGCAACCGTCCGCAAGATTGGCTTGAGCATCTTGTTTGTCCTGTATTTTTGTTGTTGTTCAAGACCCCCGGCGCGGTGAATCCGCCACCGGGGTTGAGCGTTGTCGGGGCCCTACACGTAGGTGGCCGCCAACCCGCCGTCCACCGGCAGATTGACTCCGTTGACCCAACGCGCGGCATCCGAACACAGGAAGGCGATCACCGCCGCCACCTCGTCGGCCAAGGCTGGGCGGGTCATGCGCTGGCTATCCTCGGCAACACGCTTGGGCCCGAGCATGCTGACAAAATCCCCTAGAATCGGTGTGAACACCGGCCCCGGCGCGACGCAGTTGATGCGCACCGAGTGATCGCGAAACCACCCCTGGGATTGTTGGAAGCTCCAGACGATCAGCGCTTCCTTGAAGTACTGATAACAACTGGCTTGCTCCACCGGGTTGGCCGCCAGCCATTGCTGCCCCGCGCCAAAGCTGTCGGTGGCCGCCAGCGCCTTGTGCAATTCCAGGCGTTGCGGCCATTGCGCGCCGAGGATCGAGGCGACATTGACGATACTGCCGCCCGCCGACATGCGTGGCAGCAGCGCTTGAGTGAGATGACGCAAGCCCAGGTAGTTGACCTGCGCCACTATTTGCACCGGCGCCGTACCGGGTACGCCGGCGACATTGCATAGCGCATCGATCCGCGCCGGCAAGCGCGCCGCCAACGCATCGATACTGGCAGGGTCGCCCAAATCTGCCTGGAAGAAACCATCCAGGGTCAACTGCGGTTCATGGCGATCAACGCCGATCACCCTGGCACCCTGGAAGCGCGCCAGCCGCGCCAACTCGGCGCCAATGCCCGAAGCGACGCCGGTGACGATCAAGGTTTTGTTTTGCAAGTTCATGTTCAAGCCCTCTTATTTTTGTCTAGGCATGCGGGTTTCAAGCTGATGAGCCAGGGCTCAGAAAGGATAAGTCGGCGGCGTATTTTTCACGGTGACCCATTGCCACTGGCTGTACTCGTCCCAGTCGGCCGGACCGCCCACACTGCCGCCATTGCCGGAGGCGCCGCGCCCGCCGAAGGGGTTGATGCATTCATCGGCAACCGTCTGGTCGTTGATGTGCAGCAGCCCGCAGTCAAGCCGCTCGCCGATGGCCATGGCGCGCCCCACCGACGGCGAGATAATGGCGGCCGAGAGGCCATACTCCGTGCGGTTGGCCAGTTCGATGGCCTCCTCGTCACTGGCAAAACTGACCACCGTGGCCACCGGGCCGAAGATTTCATCTTCGAAGGCACGCATTCCTGGGCGAACGCCACTGAGTACGGTGGGCTGATAAAACAGCTGGTCATAGTCGCCGCCCGCCTCCAGCCGTGCGCCGGCCTGCAGGCTGTCGCTGACGATTTCGTGCACGCGCTGCAGTTGCCGTTGGTTGATCAACGGGCCGAGCGCGGCTTCGCCCCGGGCCGCGTTGCCCACCGTCAGCGCCCGGGCCTTGTCCACCAGCTTGCGGGTGAGGCTGGCGGCAATGGATTCGTGGGCCAGAATCAAGCCGGTCGCCATGCAGATTTGCCCCTGATGCAGCCAGGCCCCCCAGGCTGCATTGCTGGCGGCCAGGTCCAGGTCGGCGTCTTCGAGAATGATCAGCGGGTTTTTGCCGCCCAGTTCCAGTGCGACTTTTTTCAGGTGCCGCCCGGCCACCTCGGCGACTTTGCGCCCGGCCGCGGTGGAGCCGGTGAAAGCGATCATCCGCACATTGGGGTCACGGCACAGCGCTTCACCCGCAGGCGCGGCGCCAGGCAATACGTGCAGCAAACCCTTGGGCAAGCCCGCGGCCTCAAACAGCCGGGCGATAATGAAACCACCGCTGACGGGGGTCTGGGGGTCGGGTTTGAGCACGACCGCATTCCCCGCTGCGAGGGCCGGTGCTACCGAACGCAGCGACAAGACCAAGGGAAAATTGAACGGTGAAATGACCCCGACCACCCCATGTGGCTGACGCCGCGCATAGGACAGGCGCCCCGCCTCACTGGGCAGCACCAGCCCGTGGGGTTGGGACAACAGGCCAGCCGCCTGGTGCAGCAGCACAATCGCCTCGCGCACTTCGTGTTCGCCCTTGAACAGCGCCGCCCCGGTTTCCCGGGCGATATACAACGCCAGCTCGGCGAACGACTGCTGGGCCAAATCCGCGGCCTTGCGAAAAATTTCAGCGCGCTCCCTGGGACCGAGCGCGGCCCACGCAGGCTGGGCCAAGGCCGCGCTGCGGCAGGCCGTGGCCATGTCGGCCGCACTGGCCATGGCACAGCGCATCAGCGGCTCGCTGGTGGCGGGTTCGATCACGTCGATCACAGATCCCGTGGCGGGTATCCAATCGCCGTTGAACAGGCATTCGGACTCAAGCGCCCGCTGTAACAGGTGGGTGGTTTCAGACACTGACATGGCAACTCCCGGTTCTTGTAGTTTTCATCGCCTGCACAGCCACGAGCCTGTGCAAACGCCGCATCAAGCCTTGAGCAAAGGCTGTGCCGCTTGCGCGCAGCAGCGCAGACATAAATCACCGAGGGCTCTGGTCCGCGACCTGCCGCGCGAAACTCACGCACAGCCCACGGCTCGGTTGCAGAAACCGTGTACCTGTCACTTGTTCAATTGATAAGGTTATGTTTAATAACTATCTCAGCGGTTACTCATATCGTTCACTCGCATTGCAGGGGCATAACAATGACTAATCCCCACAGCACGCTGCCCGACGACCAGGCAGCCACCAGGCGCTACCATCCTCGGGGCGACAGCCGCCAGCTCAGCGACAGCAGTTCGCCGACGCCTGCGGAACTGACCGACTGCCTGTTTTTTTCTCCCGAAGACGGGCGTATTTGGCTCAACGACCAGCGCATGTTGTTGCTGCACTGCTCCTCGTTCGGCGCCCTGCGCGGGGAAGTCATCGAACGCCTGGGCCTGGAGCAGGCGCGCGGCCTGTTTACCCGCACCGGTTACGCCTCCGGTGCGCGGGACGCCCGGCTGATACGCGAACGCTGGCCACAGGCCGATGCCGCCGCCGTGTTTCGCGCCGGGACGCACCTTCACACCTTGGAAGGCATAACCAAGGTCGAACCCCTGCACTTCAAGTTCGACGCCGACTCGGGTTTCTATGAAGGTGAGTTTCTCTGGCATCACTCCTGCGAGGCCGACGAACATGTGGCGACTTATGGCATCGGTCAGGACCCGGTGTGCTGGACTGAAACCGGCTATGCCATAGGTTTCGTCAGTGGCCTGTTTGGGCAAATGGTGATTTTCCGCGAGGTGGAATGCCGTGGCATGGGTCACCGATGCTGCCGGGTGATCGGCAAGACGGCCGAACAGTGGGGTGATGTCGAACAGGACCTGCGCTACCTGAATGTGTCCCAGCCCGTCACAAACCCCAGCGTCTCCCCAACACCCCACAACCCGGTGAGCAGCAGCGCCAGGAGCGGTCTGCCACCCCCCTTGATTGGCGCCAGTGCGGCGTTCAACGCCGCGACACAAGCGTTGCAACGGGTCGCACTGACCCCCGCCACCGTGCTGATCAGCGGTGAGTCCGGGGTCGGCAAGGAGATGTTCGCGCGCCAGTTGCACCAGCTCAGCCGTCGCCACGACGGCCCGTTTGTGGCCCTCAATTGCGCGGCCATCCCCGACAACCTGATCGAAGCTGAACTCTTCGGTGTCGAGCGCGGTGCGTATACCGGCGCGACGCATTCACGCCCCGGGCGTTTCGAACGGGCCCAGGACGGGACACTGTTTCTGGATGAAATCACCAGCCTCAGCCTGGCCGGGCAAAGCAAGCTGCTACGGGCCTTGCAGGAGCGGGAAATCGAACGGGTCGGCGGCGTGCGCGGGATCAAGGTCGATGTACGCGTGGTCGCCGCCACCAATATTGATCTGCGCAAAGCAGTGGCTGACGGTACGTTTCGCGAAGACCTGTTCTACCGACTCAACGTCTACCCCATTGCCTTGCCGCCGCTGCGCGAACGCCGGGATGATATCCCCCTGCTGATCAACGCGTTCCTCACGCGCTTCTGCCAGGAATACGCCCGGACGCCAGCGGGCCTGACCATGCGTGCGCTGAAGGTATTGTTGCGATACGACTTCGCGGGCAACGTGCGGGAACTGCAAAACCTGATCGAGCGCGGCCTGATCGCCAGCGATGAAGGCCAAGCCATCGACCTGGTCCACCTGTTTCGCAACGAACCGATGCCGTCTGATCCCTACGGCGTGGACGGCCACGGCAGCTTGTCCACCACTGACCTGCGCCCACCCACGAGTCGCCCGGCACTGCTGGAAACCCTTGGCGAACTGGACCAGGGGTTTTCTATCGACGGTCTGGAATCTCGCCTGATCAACGAAGCCTTGCAACAGAACGCAGGCAACCTGGCGGCGGCGGCAAGGCTCCTGGGGCTGAGCCGCGCTCAGTTCGCCTACCGGCTTAAGAAGCATCGAGGGCAACTCACCTGACGCCAACCACCACCCACGTCAACACTATTCAGTGGTTCCCACCGGAACGAAAAAGAGACTAGCGAATAGAGTGTAAAAAATTGAAATTTAATGATTTCCTGTATTTAACATACAAAGAAAGGCTTAATTTACGACTTGTTTTCAAGGGGAAGCTCAAAGCAACCTACTGCAAACGCATGCGCTTGATGTCCCGCTGAGGTGGCTCTCCGAACAAACGGCTGTATTCACGACTGAACTGCGACGAGCTTTCATAGCCCACCAACCCGCCCGCACTGCTCGCATCAACATTCTGGCTGAGCATCAACTGCCGTGCCGCTTGCAGGCGTAGCTGTTTCTGATACTGCAACGGGCTCATGCCGGTGACAGTACGAAAGTGCTGGCGAAAGGTGGATGGGCTCATATGTGCGTTCGACGCCAGGTCGTCCATGCGCAGCGCCTGGCGAAAGTTCAGTTTCAGCCAGGCGACCGTCTTGGCAATATGCTGGCTGGGCGAACCGGCAGCGACCACATGCAGCAACTGCGGACCGTGGGCACCATTTAGCAGGCGCGCGATGATCTCCTCCTTGATCAGCGGCGCCAGCGTCTCCAGCAACTCTGGTTCGCCGAGCAAACCCACCAATCGCCCCAAGGCATCCAGTACGCCAGCGTCAAGGGCCTGCACTGTGATCGGTCGGAATCCGTCATCTTTCATGCGCTGTGACAAATGCATGCGCTCGGCGACTTGCATCACCGTGGCACTGTCGAATGTCAGCATCATACCCAGGAACGGTTGCGCAATGCTGGCCTGAGTCACATGTGAAATGACCGGCAGGTCGACACTGGTAACCATCGACTGGCCAGGCGCGTAGCTCAGCACCTCTTCCCCCACCATCACCTGCTTGCAACCTTGCAACGTCACGCCAATGCCCAATCCGTAAATACAATGCACGGGCATGGAAGCGGCTTTTCGCCGGTGCAGGCTCAGGCCGGGAATAGCGGTGAACTGGTCGCAGTCGCTGCGCACAATCTGGCTGACGGCCCCGGCGAGACGACTGGTGTCACTGACAATCGGGTGGCTTCTGAAGGCAGTTTGCACAGTTGACTCCTTGAGAATATGAGGCCTGTAGCTGATCACGGATCACCCCGTTATGTGAAGCGCTGCATGGGAACCGGCTAGTTGCTTGCCTGATTCAAGGAAACTAACGGACGACCAACGCCCGGCAGTTGCCGGGCGCTAAACACGTAGAACAAGCTCCCTGAAGTCAACGTCACGCAATGTGCTTGTCAAACCAGTCCAAGATCAGTTTCGGGTGCTGCCCGAAGTAGTTGTAACCCTGAAATCTAAGGTCAGTGCCTTCGATCCAGAACAACGCTTTGTCCTTGGAGGACAGGGTGTCGAAAATCTCCTGGACATTGGAGGGTTTGGTCAGGAAGTCATTGCGTACCTGGGCGACAAACGTCGGCAAAGTCACCGCCTTGGCGTACTCCATTGGCCATATATCTGCCAGGTGATAGCCGGTGCGCCGATGCAGCGCGGCATCGAAACGCTCGACACCATTGGCGATCTTCTGCCGCTCCACCGCCGTTTCCACGAACACCCTTGGCGTTACCGGCTGCAACGCCACCAGCGCTTTGACGTGTTTGAATTCTTTCGGGTGCTTCTTGATGCCGACGATGGTGGCGTTGGCCCCCAGGCAGCGGCTGTACAACACCGTCTTCATATTTTTGGTATCAGGCCGGGATTTGGCGTAACGCAATGAACCCACCACATCGCGGTACTCCAACACGCCATGACCGTTCACGCCGCCGCTACCCATGCCACTGCGGCCATGGTTGCGCAAATCGTAGGCGATGATGTTGTAGCCCGCGTCATGCAAGGCTTTGTATTCCGGCAGGAAATTCACCTCAAAACCGCCAAAGTCAGTCCACGGCTCCAGGTGCCCAGGGTAACCATAACGGTTGCACGGCATCGGGTGATTGCAGATCACCAGGCGGTTGGATTTACCGGGAATGAACCAACCTTCAATGGTCACACCATCCATCGCGGGGAAGAAAATCTCTTCATACTCCATGCCGTACTCGTTCGGCCAGCGCAGAATCGGCGTGCGTGTCGAATGCGCCATCAGATCGGCAAGGCCATTGATGAAAGCATCGGATGAGTCGGCAGGAGTGGTAGCGGTCATGGTTTGTTTCTCCGCGACCTGGGCAAACGACAGTGTCGAAGCGATCACAGGCAGTGTGGCCAACGCTGCGCCGACTTTGAGCAGGTTGCGGCGGCTTTGCGAAGGCGTGTTGACGGGGGGAATGAGCAGATCGAGTGGCTTGGCCATGTCAGGCTCCGGATATCGGCTGAAGGAGGTTGGGATTGCAAAGACCTGGCACCGGATTACTGCGGTGCAGGCACGTAACCTTCAGTGATCACCACGGAGCCTTCGGTCGCGGCTATTCGAAACTCTTTAGCGGCGGTGTATTCCGGCGAGTTATAGAACCGCTGGGCATCGGCAAGGCTTGGAAACTCGGCAATCGCCATCACCGACTTGGGCTTTCCTTCAACCGCCGTGGCATTGAGGTTGAAGACAATCACCCTGCCACCGTACTTCGGTGCCAGCGGCCCTGCGGCTTCCATGTAGCGCTGGAAGGTGGCCTGATCGTTGATCTGGTAGTTGGCGATCATGTAGCCGTGGGGCACTGGATCCTGTGCCAGGCAAAGACCTGTAAACCCAAGCGTGATTGCAGCGACAGAACCGGTGAGCAGTTTTTTCATCGTATGAACTCCTATGAATATGAAAAACAGACCGCACGAAACCCAGCCGAGCCGGATCGGTCATCGATGGGCAATCGCGGTCGTCAAAGTATGTGAGGGTGTGCCGGAAGGGAGTTGCCGGTTCTGCTGCTTCTACTGCCTGATTCAGCGAATCGGAGGGGCTGCTCAGAAAGCCCCTCCCTGAAAAATCTCAGGCCTGGTCGGTGGGCATGCTATTGCACGCGTCAGGCGTCATCGTGGGCAAGCGCCGACGACAGCTGACGATGGGCGTCGGCCTGTGCCAGCAACGCGTTGGCCTTGGCCTCGAAGGTCTGCACCGCGTCGGCGCCGGCGGCGAACCGAAACGGTGGCTCGTCGAGCCCTGCCAGTTGCACAATCGCGTCGGCGAGCTTGGCGGGGTCACCCCCTTGCTTGCCGTCCATGCCACTCCAGGCCGTGACGGTTTCGCGCGTGCGCTGGGCATAATCGTCGATCGACGGTGGCGCGAACGTGGTGGAGCCGGTCGTCAGCAACTCGGTGCGGAAGAAGCCGGGCTCAACCAACATCGTGCGAATGCCAAAGGGCTCGATTTCAGGCGTGAGGGACTCGATCCAACCTTCGAGGCCAAACTTCGCCGCCGCATAGGCGGTGCAGAACAGGCCACCGGCGATGCCCGCCGTGGAGGAAATCGTCAGCAACAGCCCGGAACGCTGCTTACGCATCACCGGCAGTGCAGCGCGAGCAACATTCATCGGCCCGAACAGCAGCGTTTCGATCTGGTTGCGCACCTGCTCCGGGCTGAGTTCCTCGAAGAACCCTGCATAGAAGTTGCCGGCGTTATTGACCAATACATCAATCCGCCCGAATCTGCCGATGGCAGCCTCGACCGCGCTCTGGGCCTCATCAGGACGGGTGACGTCAAGCTTGATGGCCAACAAGTCCTGATGCTCGCCGATGGCTGCCGCCACTTTCCCGGCATCGCGGCCGGTGGCTACAACGGCATGGCCGGCAGCGAGTGCCGCCTTGGCGATGTCGACACCCAGCCCACGACCAGCGCCGGTGATGAACCAAACTTTTTTCTCAGCCATGTGATTACGCCTCATCTAACGAGTGCCTATTGTGTCGAGCCCACCCTGTTATTTGCTGCATTAACCGGCGAATTCATTGCCTAAAATGACGAACCTGCTGAAAGTCGCCTCACAACTCTCCTGCCCGTAAATACGGCCACAGAGCAGGTTGCACAATTCGTAACGCTATCAAGACGATAAACTTTGACGGTGCAACTCACTCCGTCTGATCGACAACACGCATCTGCATTTCATTCATTCGACCTCCGTGCACCTTGAGTTTGGCTAGCGCCGTGTCGATCTCGCTCAGGTCCGCAGACGTCAGTTGCAGGTTGACGGAGGCAAGATTCTCTTCCAGATGATCAAGCCTGCGCGTGCCGGGAATTGGGACAATCCAGGGTTTCTGCGCCAGCAGCCAGGCCAGCGAGAGCTGCGCAGGCGTTGCGCCTTTCTGCGTTGCAAATGCCTTGAGGAAGTCAATGATCGGCGCATTGGCGGCCAAATTCTCAGGGCTGAAACGGTCGAATCCGGTACGCAGGTCCGTCTTCGGATCGAGTCGGGTTTGAGCACTCAGGGTACCGGGCAAATAGCCCATTCCAAGTGGCCCCCAGGGCACAAAACCGATCCCGAGTTGCTCGCACACTGCCAGTACGCCGTTGCGTTCGACCGTGCGCTCCATCAACGAATACTCGGTCTGCACCGCCGCCACCGGCTGGACCGCGTGTGCCCGACGAATCGTGCTTGCACTGGCTTCGGAGAGGCCGAAATGCAACACCTTGCCCTCTTTGATCAGATCACGGATCACTCCCGCAACCTCTTCAATCGGCACGCTCGGGTCGACCCGATGCTGGTAGTAGAGATCGATACGGTCGGTGCGCAGGCGCTTGAGCGAACCCTCAACCACCGCTCGGATATGTTCAGGACGACTGTTGAGACCGCCTGCTTCAATGTCAAAGCCAAACTTGGTGGCGATGACCACCTGATCGCGAAAAGGCGCGAGCGCCTCGCCGACCAGGTCTTCGTTGGTATAGGGGCCATAGACTTCGGCCGTATCAAAGAAGGTGACGCCCTTTTCATAAGCGCTGCGAATCAGCTTGATACCCTCAGCTCTGTCGGCTGGTGGACCGTAGTTGGCACTGATGCTCATGCATCCCGAACCCAACTGCGAAACATCCAGGTTGCCGAGTTTGCGCGTCTTCATGATGCGTCCTCCATCAACGGCGTCACCAAGGCTATGGATGCGATCCGATGCGGTTGCCCACGGCAAGATGCCGATGGTCAATCCTGTGCCGACAATGGCAGAGCCGATCAATACCTCGCGACGACTGAGAACCCGATGACCATGAGAGATTGATTCAACTGCCCTTCTATCCTTTTTCATCGGTAGTCCTATTCGGTAGATCTCTGTCAGGTGATAAGCGGGGAAACTGCCAGCACCGTACATTTCACCGCTGGCGACGGGAGCACACCAGAACACCGCGTCGGCTCTCCCAGTCCTGCATCAACGCTTGGAGTATGCGTCGACCAACAGCCCAGTGAATTGCCCGATCCGCGTCTTTTATTGCCTGATTCAATACCCGCCGATTACCCGCCTTGCTCGCATCACTTTGCGCCCAAAGTAGACCCACACTGAGGTGTTATTCCTGAAGCCCTGCGCGTGATACCTTTTTGGTCTTTCTGCCCAATCCGGCAGTGACTTTATAGTGACCGGCGATTACCCCTCTCATCCCCAGCAAACCTCAAGGACGCTCCATGCCTCCACGCTTGATTTTGGCTGCCCTGTGCCTCGCCATGGCCGGTTGTGTCAGCGCTCCGCCCGTCGCTGTGCACACCACCAACCCCACCAGTTCAACCCTGATCAACGACGCCTCGCGTCCGGCCCAGGCGCAATGGCTTCGCACTGAATTGTATTTCTCCCTGGGCCCCTTAAATGGCACCGAAGGCGTGATCAGCCCGGCACGCTGGCGCGCGTTTCTCGATCAGGAAGTCACCCCGCGCTTCCCCGATGGTTTCAGCGTACTGGACGCCTACGGCCAGTGGCGCGATCACGGCGCCAAGGAGCCGGAGCGGCTGGCGACCAAGGTCATCGTCGTGCTGCATGAGGACACCCCCAAGCACCAGCAAGACATCGAAGCCATTCGCCTGGCATGGAAGCGTATCACCGGCGATTTGTCGGTACTGCGTCTGTCGCAACCGGCGGCCGTTTCGTTCTAGGCCACCGACGCGCATCAACCCTCAGGTGTCAATTGAGGGTTGTTGCGCACACGCTCAGAATCAGACCGACCAGCAAAAACGCCGCCTTGGCCTTAGAACGCATACGTCGCCCGGCCATAGTAGTAAGCCCCGTTGGAGCCAATCGCCGAGAGCACGTCATAGGGCAGATTCCCGCCGTAGTTGATCTGCGAGTTGGAGCGTGTCGGGTAGTTGTCGGTAATGTTGTTGCCGCCCAGGGCAACGGTCAGTTGCTTGGTGAGTTTGAGGTTGACCTCGGTATCCAGTTGCCACACGGCAGCGTAGGTCTGCGTCGGATGATTACCATCGCCAAAATCGAAGACCCGGGTAGTTTCACCCTGGCGGGTCAGGCGTCCCAGCAGGCCCCAGGTATCATCGTTCCAGTTGGCGGTGAAGACAAAACGGTCCTTGGGCGCCGCATCGGTCAAGGTGTTGCGTTCCTCCACGCCCACCAAGGCGTCGTTACCGATACCGATGGCGGTCAATTGCGCCGGGGTGCCCTTGGTCGCGAGCACTTTGGTGTGGTTGACGGTGTAAGCGGTGGTCAAACCAAGCTGCCCGCAAGCAAACGGCTGGCGATAGTTGAGCACCAGTTCGGCGCCGTCGGTGCGGGTGTCGGCAGCGTTGGTGAAGAAGTTCACGTCATGCACACCGGCCACGCCCACGGTGTTCTGGATGTACTGTTCCATGGCATCGCCACCGATGCGTTGGGACAAGGTAATGCGGTCTTTTACATCAATGCGAAAGACGTCGAACGACAGGTCAAACCGATCATTGAGCTGCGCCGTCAGGCCGAGGCTGAAGTTCTTCGAAGTCTCGGGTTTAAGTTTCTCGGCGCCGAGGGCGCGGGCCACTGGGTCGTTGACGGACAACACACGAATATCAGTCAACTGTCCGCCATCACCAAAGTTGGTGGTGGTGTGTTGAAAACCGACTTGGGCCAGGGATGGCGCACGAAAGTTATTGGACACCGCACCACGCAACGCCACCGCATCGGTCAGTGCATAACGGCCACTGAATTTACCGGTGAGCTTGCTGCCCGCGTCGTCGTAATGCTCCCAGCGCGCGGCGCCGTCGACGAACAAGCGATCGGTGAGGTCACCTGACAGATCGACGTAGGTACCAAACACATTGCGGTCGATATCCACCGTTTCACTGGGGCGCAAACCGCTGGCGCCATCAGCCCCGGTGCCGCTGTAAGAGGCCGCGTCTCCCGCGCGGGTTAGGTAGTTTTCATAGCGGTATTCACCGCCCAGCGCCAGGACAAACGCGCGCGAGCCGAGTTGCAGCTGTCGGGTCAGATCGAGATTGGCCACGCTCTGGCGCAGCTCATAGTCGCCAGTGTCGAAATGGGTCGGGGAGTCAGCCCCCAAGGAGGCGTTGAGGGTATGCCGGGCCGAGGACTCGAAGCGGTTACGACCGTGAGTCAGGCTGGCGTCGTAGTCCCAGAGTTCGCCGATCAGCCCTTTAAAACCGGCAGTGGCGGAAAGGTCGAGGTTGTCACCCAGCGACTGCGGTAAATAGCCGTTGGGGTAGAACGTCGGTTGCGCCGACGGATAGCGGTAGAACGCCGCTCCGGTCGTCGCCCGCTGGTTATAGGTGCCGAAGGCATAAGCCTTGATGTCGCCGATGGGCAATTCGCTGTTGAACCAGGCGTTAACGTCCCGGGCATTGCCGTCACCCATTACGTAGTTGCGTTGCCCCGGTGTATCGGCAAAGCCGTCGAAGCCGGCGCGGTTGGTTGGGTTGCGATCCTTGTACTCGGTACCGCCTCGCACGAAGCCACCCTCGTCACCAATCCGCGTGCCGATCTTGGCACTGGTAAAGGCGTTCTGGCCGTCGGTGGTGGTGCGGCCAATAGCGTCCTGATGGGTGTGGTAAGCGCCGTAACTGGTGGACACTTCACCGCCTTGCGGTGCGTCATCAAGGATGATGTTGATCACCCCGGCAATGGCGTCGGAGCCATACTGCGCGCCCGCCCCGTCACGCAGTACTTCAATGCGCTTGATGGCGCTGATGGGAATCGCGTTGAAGTCTACCGGCGCCGTGCCGCGCCCGATCTTCGATGAGTCATTGACCAGTGCCGAGGTGTGCTGACGCTTGCCGTTGATCAACACCAGAACCTGGTCCGGGCTCATGCCCCGCAGTTGCGCCGCACGCACGTGGTCGGCGCCACCGGAGTTGGACTGACGGGGAAAGTTGAACGACGGCAACAGGGTCTGCAAGGCCTGGCCTAACTCACCACCGACCGCACCGGTGGACTTCAGGTCAGCGGCCGTCAGCACATCCACCGGCACCGGTGAATCCAGCACCGTACGGTTTTTTGCGCGGGTGCCGGTGACTACCACGGTGTCGAGTTTATTGGTCGGTTCGACCGCTTCGTTGCCGGTGGTTTCCTGGGCACGAACAGGGGTTTGTGTCAGGGCGGCGATAATCGCTGCGCTGAGCAAAGAATAAGTACGACGAGACATTATTGTATAACTCCTGAATGGCTCCTACTTCAACTATCAGGCAACAGGATCTCCCTGCCTGATAGATGAAAGGCCGTCTCCAATGGTGGTTTCAGTGTGTGGATCTAGTTATGGTTAACACTCACAATGGCAGCCTTAGGTAGCGGCCACAGGCGTTTGCGTATTGCCTGACGACAATATTTCAAACTTGAAACACACCGAGCATAGAGATCGCATTCAGCCTTTAAAAATAACTAATACCTCTTAGGTTAGATCGCCATTCGGCCAAGTGTTGATTAAACAACTGCGCTTAAACAACTGTTATTCACGCAACAGTTGTTTAACCAACAACCCCCATCAACTTACGGTGCAACAGGAATCCACTGGGGTCGTGCAACATTCGCCGTCTCGCCGAAAGCCGGCACTTTTTGTGCGAGGTCTTTGACGTTTTTCACGTCGAGGTCGAGCAACTGCTGACGGGTGATCACGGTTGGGGGTACGAGTACCTTGGCCCCCGGATTCTCACCGGCAATCAGCATCGCCAGGCTACGCACACTGATGGCCCCAGCCACTTGCGGGTTGACCGCTGCGGTGGCGGCCCAAGCACTGCCCGGCTCTTTCATGATTTGAATATCGGCGGTGGAAATGTCTGCGCTGTAGATCTTCACCTGGGCGCCCTTACCCGCTTCATCGACGGCAATTTTCGCGCCTTTGGCGAACTCGTCGAACGGCGCAAAGATCACGCTGATACTCGGATTGGCGCGCAGCACTGCGCTGGCCTGGTCAGCCACTGAGTTGGCAATCGGCGGGTTGAGGGTGCCGAAGCGCGCCTTCTCGACGATGCCCGGATTGGCCTTCTTGATTTGGCTCCAGATCTCGTCACGGCGCTCCATCGGCGTAAACCCGCTGATGTACACGTAGCCGGCGTCAAAGCGTGTGCCGTTGTCCTTGATTGCCTGATCCAGCGCCAGTTGTGCCAGGGCATGGTGATCCTGCTCGACCTGGACCACCTTCGGGTTGTTCAGATCGACGTCAAACGCCACCACCTTTATGCCCTTGGCGACGGCTTTTTCCACCACGTCCTTGAGGGTTTCGGCGAGCCCCAACTGGACGACGATACCATCGACGCCAAGGTCGATGGCTTGCAGAATCATTTCCCGCTGAACCGCCGCTTGCTGCCGGGCATCGAACACCCGCAGGTCAACGCCCAGAGCCTTGCTCTGTTGCTCGACACCGCGCAGAAATGCCTCCGGAAAATCCCCGGAAGACAGGAAGCCGACCATGGCGATTTTCACCCCGCCCTTGTCAAACGGTGCCGGCGCCCCGGGCAGCCCTTCAGCCTGGGCGGTCAGGGCCATCCCGGCGAGCAAGGCGCCCGCCGTCCAGCGTTGCAATAAACCTTTAAGCGAAACCTGCATGGCAAATCCTTGTAAGCGAGGGAGAGACTCAGCGTGCCCGATGGGCCAGGCCGAAGGTGAACATCAGGGCCAGCACCAGCACCATGCCCTTGACGAAATCCTGGGCGTAATACGGTGCGTTGAGCATGGTCAGGCCATTGAGCAAGGTGGCAACCAACAAGGCACCGACCAATGTGCCAAAGGCATTGGGCTTCTTCGCCCCGAGCACCGCGAAACCAATCAGCGCCGCCCCCAATGCATCCAGCACCAGGCCGTTGCCGGAGCTGACATCGCCACGTCCCAAGCGGGCCGCCAGCAACAAACCGCCAAGGGACGCCAGTAACGCCGAGAGCACGTACGCCAGCACCTTGTAGCGCTGCACCGATGCACCGGCGAGGCGCGCGGCCTGTTCGTTGCCGCCAATGGCGTAGAACAACCGGCCGATGCGCGTGCGCTCCAGAAACAACCAGACCAGCAAGGCCATCAGTGCGGTCACCAGCACCGGAATCGGTACGGTGTCCCATAACCGGCCACGCCCCAACGCCAGGAACACGGCGCTGAAAATGCCTTCGGCCTCATCGCCATTGGGCAAGGTCATGCCCACCGCAATCGACCGTCCGCCGGTAGGAATCAACTGCACGCCGATCACCAGAAACATCGTGCCGAGGGTGGCGAGGATATCCGGCACACGCATTTTGACGATCAGCCAGCCATTGAACGCGCCAACCAGCGCGCCACCGGCAAGGCTGATCAGCACCGCCGGCACAGCGCCCCAGCCGAGCACCACCATCACGTAACTGGCGATCATCAGACTCATCGCCGCCACCGCGCCGATGGACAAATCCAGGCCGCCGACGGCCATGGTCAGCGTCACGCCTAAGGCCAGCAAGGCGACGATCGACACCGACTGCAAGATGATGAACAGGTTGCCGACCCGCAGGAAGGCAGGCTCTGCAACGCTGAAGAACACCACGATCAGCGCCAGCACCAAGAGCAATCCGTAACGGATAACCCCTTGCAGCAGGCGTTCAGCGGGCGGGGAAACGGGCAGCGGCACAATTACGTCAGGCACTCGCTCTACTCCTTGGCGATGTGGGAATTCGGGAGGGTTCAGGTTCTTCAAGCAGCGCCGCCACCAGCGCGGCGCGGGTCAAATCGGCGCGGGCATACTCGGCGACGATGGAGAAATCGCGGACCACCAACACCCGGTCGGCAATCTCCAGGGCTTCGTCGACATCGGCACACAGCACCAAGGTTCCGCGGCCGGCGGCACTGCGGCGCAACAACTGGCCAATGTCACGCCGGGCGCGGACATCGACGCCTTGAAACGGCTCGTCGAGGATCAACACCCGGCCGTCACCCATCAGCCAGCGACCGAGAATGACTTTTTGCTGATTACCGCCCGACAACGCGCTCATGGGCAGGTCAATTCCCGCCGTCTTGATCCCCAGTGCCGCGACCTGCGCCTGCACGGCGCGAGCTTCGGCCTGGTGGCGGATAAAACCGCCCCGGGTGAAGCGCTCCAGAAACGGCAAGGTCAGGGTTTTACGCAGGGAGAAATCGGCGATCAGAGAGTGACTGGCGCGGTCTTCAGCAGCAAAAAACACCCCGCAGGCGATGGCTTGACGTGGCGAACGCGGCTGCCAGCGCTGGCCGTCCAGTTGCAACGTACCGGCCGCAGGCTGACGCAAACCAAACAGCAATTCGGCGATTTCGGTTTTACCGGCACCCAGCAACCCCGTGAGCACCACGACCTCGCCTTCGTACAGCGACAGGTCAAAGGCTGCGCTTCGTGCACTCACTTGGGCGCCACGCAGTGCCAATACCTCATGGCCTGGCACCACCGGCTCATGGACATAGCTGTCCAGGGCTGAGCCGAGCATCGCTTCCACTGCCGCCGGTAACTGGCGGGCACTGAATTCACCGGCGAGTCGACCATCGCGCAGAACGACAGCACGATCGGCCACGCGTTGCAGGTCAGACAAGCGATGGGAGATATACAGAATCGCCACCCCGCGGCTGCGTAAGGTGTCGATCAAACCAAACAGCCGCTGGGCCTCGACATCCGACAGCGCCGCAGTGGGTTCGTCCAGGATCAGCAGTTTCGGTTGCAGCGCAAAGGCCCGGGCCAGCACCACTAATTGCCGCTCGGCCTGGCCAAGACGCTCTACCGCTAGCTGCAGAGGCAGGTCCAGCCCGAGGCCGGCGGCGATAATCGCGGCGCGTTGCAGCAGGTGTTTGCGGTTGAACCACAACCCCGTATCCGGCTGGCAGAGTTCGTCGAGCAACAGGTTTTCCGCCACGCTCAACCCCGGCACGATGCCGTCATTGACCTGTTGATGCACCGCCACCACACCCACTCGCCGCGCCGATAATGGCGACGCAAAATGCTGACGCTGGCCGCTCACCCACAACTCACCTTCATCCGGGACCTGGCTGCCGGCGAGGATCTTCACCAAGGTCGACTTGCCTGCGCCGTTGGCACCGAGCAGTGCCACCACTTCACCGGGATGAATTTGCAGACTGACGTGATCCAGCGCGCGATTGGCACCAAAGGTTTTGCACACGTCACGCACGTGAATCAGTGGCTCGGCGCCAATGGAAACGGGTCTGCTCATAAGGGTCTCTAAAGCGGGCTAAGCCAGCAATTAAAGGCATTCCCTTATGAACAATCCAATAGATCTATCGCATAGAAAAAAATATTTGGTTATAAGTGAAGCCGTTTCGCCACCAGAGGCAAGCTCAAATCGCAGGCCAAAAAAAGCCAAACTCCACCATTACTCCACAATCACTCCAATAAAAGAGCACATTCGTTTCGCACAATTGCGCTCACCGCAGTGCCCCGTCGAACGGGCTTACGAGGAGAGCCCAATGATTCCTGCCCTGTACGTCGCAAAAACCGGCCTGTCCGCCCAGGACACCCAACTGACGACCATTTCCAACAACCTGGCAAACGTCTCGACCACCGGCTTCAAACGTGACCGCGCCGAATTCCAGGACTTGCTGTATCAGATCAAGCGCCAGCCCGGCGCGAAGTCGACGCAAGACAGTGAGTTGCCATCGGGGTTGCAACTGGGCACCGGCGTCCAGATCGTCGGCACCCAGAAAAACTTCAGCACCGGCAGCCTGCAAACCACCGCGCAACCGCTGGACCTGGCCGTCAATGGCCGGGGGTTTTTCCAGGTCTTGCAGCCGGATGGCACCACCGGCTACACCCGCGACGGCACCTTTCACCTGAACGCCAACGGCCAGATCGTCACGGCGAGCGGGTTCTCGCTGGAGCCGGCCATCGTCGTGCCGAGTAATGCCAAGACCTTCACCGTGGGCCAGGATGGCACGGCCTCCATTACCGTGGCGGGCAACCCCGCCTCACAAGTGATTGGCAACCTGCAGACCGCCGACTTCATCAACCCCGCCGGCTTGCAGGCGATCGGTAATAACCTGTTCCTGGAGACGGCGGCCAGTGGCGCACCCCAGATCGGTACGCCTGGGCTTAACGGCTTTGGCACGACCCTGCAAAGCACGCTGGAGACCTCAAACGTGAGCACCGTTGAAGAGATGGTCAATATGATCACCACGCAACGCGCGTATGAAATGAACTCAAAAGTGATTTCCACGGCCAACCAGATGTTGGGCACCCTCACCCAGAAGCTATGATCAGCACTTGTAAACGTGGCCATGGACAGGCGCCCACGACAAGGCAGGTAACCGCGCGCGCAGGGAGACAACGGCACGCGGTACATTCACCGAGCAGACCATGATTGATTTCCCCGTTGCATCGACGCCCCGACCCGAGAGCGCCAGAGAAACCCAGGCGCTCGTGCTGATTGCGGAAGACGAGCCTGAGATCGCGGACATTCTGATTGCCTATCTCAAGCGCAGCGGTTTTCGCACCGCCCACGCGCTCGACGGACGACGCGCCCTGGAAATGCACCACACGCTCAAGCCGGACTTGGTGCTGCTGGATGTGCTGATGCCCCATGTGGACGGCTGGAAAGTGCTGGCCGAAGTGCGCCATCGCGGCAATACGCCAGTGATCATGCTCACGGCGCAGGACCAGGACCTGGACAAACTCATGGGCCTGCGCCTCGGCGCCGACGACTACATCGTCAAGCCATTCAACCCGGCAGAGGTCGTGGCCCGCACCCAAGCAGTGCTCAGGCGCTCCATCGCCAACAACGACCGAACCAGCCTCGCCATGATCCGGGTGGACGCATTTGAAATTGATATCGAAAGCCATGAAGTGACGGTGAACATTGCAGGCAAAAGCGTTGCCTTGGCGCTGACCGTCACGGAGTTCAGGTTGCTGGCCCAGTTGGCCAAGGCGCCGAAAAGGGTGTTCAGCCGCGCCGAACTGCTGGTC
>NZ_MDDR01000045.1 GCF_001870435.1 Pseudomonas costantinii
GACCAGCAGTTCGGCGCGGCTGAACACCCTTTTCGGCGCCTTGGCCAACTGGGCCAGCAACCTGAACTCCGTGACGGTCAGCGCCAAGGCAACGCTTTTGCCTGCAATGTTCACCGTCACTTCATGGCTTTCGATATCAATTTCAAATGCGTCCACCCGGATCATGGCGAGGCTGGTTCGGTCGTTGTTGGCGATGGAGCGCCTGAGCACTGCTTGGGTGCGGGCCACGACCTCTGCCGGGTTGAATGGCTTGACGATGTAGTCGTCGGCGCCGAGGCGCAGGCCCATGAGTTTGTCCAGGTCCTGGTCCTGCGCCGTGAGCATGATCACTGGCGTATTGCCGCGATGGCGCACTTCGGCCAGCACTTTCCAGCCGTCCACATGGGGCATCAGCACATCCAGCAGCACCAAGTCCGGCTTGAGCGTGTGGTGCATTTCCAGGGCGCGTCGTCCGTCGAGCGCGTGGGCGGTGCGAAAACCGCTGCGCTTGAGATAGGCAATCAGAATGTCCGCGATTTCAGGCTCGTCTTCCGCAATCAGCACGAGCGCCTGGGTTTCTCTGGCGCTCTCGGGTCGGGGCGTCGATGCAACGGGGAAATCAATCATGGTCTGCTCGGTGAATGTACCGCGTGCTGTTGTCTCCCTGCGCGCGCGGTTACCTGCCTTGTCGTGGGCGCCTGTCCATGGCCACGTTTACAAGTGCTGATCATAGCTTCTGGGTGAGGGTGCCCAACATCTGGTTGGTCCTGGAAATCACTTTTCGATGGGGCACTGCGGTGAGCGCAATTGTGCGAAACGAACGTGCGCTTTCATGGGAGGTTTTGTGGAGAAATGATGGAGACGGGTAGTTTTTCAAGTTTTCGGGCAGATTGACGTTTAATACACAAAAGTCCAGTATGGAAATATAAGTACAAAATAACGCCTCACTGCTCCATTTCTTTCTTCACTCTTGCCAAATCAACAACAACTTGCGAGACAACGATCATGAAGAAACGCCACCTTATTTCCGCCCTGGCCCTCAGCCTGTTTGCTTCCAGTCACTTGCTGGCCGCCGAGAAAACCCTGCGCATCGGCATAGAGGCGGCGTACCCGCCGTTCGCGTCCAAGACTGAAGAGGGCAAGATCGTCGGGTTCGACTACGACATCGGCAACGCGTTGTGCGCGCAGATGAAGGCCAAGTGCGTGTGGGTGGAAGGTGAGTTCGATGGGCTGATTCCTTCGCTCAAAGTGAAGAAAATCGACATGGCGCTGTCGTCCATGACCATCAACGAAGACCGCAAGAAGTCGGTGGATTTCACTCACAAGTATTACTTCACTTCGTCGCGCCTGGTGATGAAAGACGGCGCTGTGGTGGATGACCAGTACGCCAGTCTCAAGGGCAAGACCGTGGGTGTGCAGCGGGCTACGACCACCGACCGTTATGCCACCGAGGTGTTCGAGCCCAAGGGCATCAACGTCAAGCGCTACAGCAATAACGAAGAAATCTACATGGACTTGGCGGCGGGGCGCTTGGACGCAATTTTTGCCGACACGATTCCGTTGAGTGACTTCCTGTCGATGCCACGTGGCAAGGGTTACGCGTTTGTCGGTCCGGAACTCAAGGACCCGAAATACGTGGGCGAGGGCGCCGGGATTGCGGTGCGCAAGGGTAATACCGAGTTGGTCAGTGAGTTGAATGCGGCCATCGACGGTATTCGTGCCAATGGCGAGTATCAGAAGATTTCGCAGCAGTATTTCAAGTCGGATATCTACGGCGACTGAGTACATATCCGTTTTTTGGGTAACGGCGGCTATTGGTTCCGCTCTTACAGCGGCTTACTTTGGGCTGGGCCGGCATTCCGGCTTTTCCAAAGTGAGTCGCCGTAAGGGCGAAACCATAAGCCGCCGTTACCCAAAAAACGGATATGTACTCAGCAAACCAGCGACAACCACAAAGCCCAAGAGACACCTAGGCTGCGATCGCACTAGGTCAGCCCTTCAATTCCTTCAAATGCTTGTAAACCGTTGCCCGCCCCATGCCCAGCACATTGGCCACATAGTTCGAGGCGCTCTTGCCCTTGAACGCGCCTTCGGCATGCAGCGCCAACACCAGTTCACGCTTATGGTCACGAGTCAGCAGATTCAGGCTCAACTGACGCTCGCGCATCCAGGCATGCAAAAAGGTGTTGATCCGTTCCTGCCAATCATCGCGAAACAGCGAGTCCGGTTGCGGGATCAGCTTGCTCGGCGACAGGAACAGGTCCAACGCCGCCTTGGCGTTTTCGAACAGTGAAATATTCAAATTGATGCACAGCACCGCGAGCCGGCGACCTTTATGGTCATGCAGCACAGTGCTCAGGCTGCGAATTTTCTGACCGTCCCAATTAAGCTTTTCGTACGGCCCGATATTCACTTCGCTGATGTCATCGCTGAGCATGTCCTCCAGTGACGAGTCGTCACCGATGGCCCGTTTCGACAGGTTGTTGGCGATGTAATCGACCTTTTGCGTGCGCAAGTCATGCAGCACCACTTCTGCGTGGGGGAAGAACAGCGTGGCGATCGCATCGGCGACCGCGCGGAAATTCTGCATGACCTTTTCTTGTTCGGCGGTGTTCATCAATGCGGCTCCAGGCGGACGGGGGAGAGCATACCAGCGTCCAGGCCGAACCGTGTCAGTTGCTCGGGCAGCGGGGCGCCGCGCACCAGGGCCGCACTCGCCTGGCCCATGGCCGGAGACGTCTGGATGCCATAACCGCCTTGTGCCGCGACCCAGAACAGGCCGGGCACCCGGGGGTCGAAGCCCGACAGCAAATCACCATCGTGCACAAAACTGCGCAGGCCGGCCCAGGTCCGGGTCGGGCGGCGGATGGTCAGGGTGGTGGCTTCTTCGATCTGGTAAATACCCATGGCGATGTCCAGCTCTTCAGGCTGGACATCCTGGGGTTCGACCGGGTCGGCGTTGGCCGGTGAACCCAGGAACATGCCGGCATCGGGCTTCATGTAGAAGGCCTCGTCGAGGGCTACCAGCATCGGCCAATGGTGGGTGTCCAGGCCTTCGGGCCCGGCGAAGATGAAGGCCGAGCGGCGCTTGGGTTGCAGCCCGAGGGAGGCCGCGCCGGCCAGTCCGCCGATATGATCGGCCCATGCCCCGGCCGCGTTGATGATGATGGAAGTGGTGTACGTCGCGTCCTGGGTACGCACATGCCAAAGGCCGTCGGCGTCACGGTTCAGGCCCTGTACGTGGCTGTCGGTGCGCACTTCACTGCCGTTGCGGCGGATGCCGCGCAAGTAGCCTTGGTGCAGGGCGTCGGTGTCGATGTCGCTGGCCGTTGGGTCATAGATCGCGCCGTGGACTTTTTCGCGCCGCAGGATCGGCAGCCTTGCGCATGCTTCGTCGACACTCAACTGTTCGACCTGCGGCACGGTGGCTTTGGCGCTTTGGTATTGAGCCTTCAATTCGGCCGGGTCGCCGTTGAAGTCGACCGTCATTTCGCCGCGCGGTGTCAGCAATGGGTGCTCGCAGAAACCAGTTGGCGGGTTATCGAAAAACTCACGGCTGGCCAGGGTCAGTGCCCGCACTTGTGGTGTGCCATAAGCGGCGGTGTACAGCGCCGCCGAACGCCCGGTGGAGTGATAGGCTGGGTGGCTTTCACGCTCGAGCACCAGCACTTTACCGTGTTGCGACAGCCAGAAACCGGTGGACGCGCCTGCGATGCCGCCGCCGATGATGATGAAGTCTGCATGGCTCATGAACGTCTCCTGAAAGGGGGTTAGCGCTGGATTTGATACAGGGCATTGGCCAATGCGACATCTTCCAGGCCTAACCCGATCGAGCGGAAAAACACAGGACGGTCGTAGTTCGGGCGCTGGACCATATCACTGAGCAACTCGGGCAGGTCGCCGACCACGGCGCGTTTATCCCAACCGTGCTGTTCGCTGGCGATCAGCATTTCGCCGGCCGCGCCCGGGGTGGTCTGGCGGTAGTCGCAGAACACCTGCATGTCGTTGAGGCTTTGGGGCGGCACTTCATGGGCGCGCGGGGCGTTGGTGCTGATCGAGGTGATCAGCGCGGGTTTGCTCAGTCGCGACGGGTCGATCACCGGCCCGGCCGAAGAGGTGCAGAGCAGGATCACGTCGGCGTCTTCCAGGGCCGCCTCGCAGGTATTGGCGATAACCAGCCGTGGGTCCAGGCTTTGGAGGTGTGCGAGGGTTTCAGCACTCGCGCTGGCCAGGCGTGGCGAATACAGGCGGATGCTCTGCCAGTCCCGCAGGTTCTGCACGTAGCGCAAGTGGGCCTGGGCGACCTTGCCACTGCCGATGATCGCCAGGCGGCGGGCGGCGACGGGGGCCAGGGCGTCCACCGCCAACGCGGTGGTGGCCGCGGTGCGTTCGGTGGTCAGCTCGGCGGCATCGCAAAGCAACAGCGGCTGGCCGGTGTGCATCGACATCAACAGGGTCCAGGCCGTCACCAGCGGCCCTTGCTCGCGCACGATATAGGGCGAGGTCTTGACCCCGTACACTTCATCTTCGGCCAGCACGCCAAGGTAATTGATGAAGTCGCCGGCGCCATGCGGGAACTCCACCCGTTGTTGCGCCGGCTGCACCGCTTGCCCGGCGGCCATGTCGCGAAACAGCTTGTGCAGGATGTGGGGCACATCAACTTGCGCGAGTAGTTCACGGGCCTGGGCCCGGTTGATCACTAGAGGTGTGCTGGACATGGAGATCTCCGCAAATAAACTATTTTGTCCATTATGGACTTTTAGTTCTGCTGAGCAATATCCAGGCGAAAAAAAGCTGTGGGCCGGGAGCTACGGTTGAAGGTGACCTCAAACCGGATCGACGCGCAGCCAGACCGTGACGCACAAACCCCGTTGCGCCACCGCATCAGTAAACGACAGCTGCACCCGTGCCCCGGTGCGATCGGTGATCGCCTTGACGATCGACAACCCCAGCCCGGAACCGGCTTCGTCAGTGCCCAGGCTGCGATAGAACGGGTCGAACACCCGCGCTTGTTCCTCCACGGCAATGCCTGGGCCGGAGTCTTTGACTTGTAGCTGTACAGCGCCAGGTTCCAACACCACCGACAGGTCGATGCGCCCACCCTGCGGGGTATAGCGAATGGCGTTATCCACCAGGTTTTTGACCAGGGTGAACAGGTCCATTTCGTTGAAAACCACCTGCACATCCTGGGTGCTTTCAACGCCGATATCGATCTGCTTGCGTTCAGCAAGTGGCAGTAAATCTTCCAGGACTTGTCGATAAACGTCGTGCACCGAAAGCGTGGTTTGCAGCCGGTCCGACGCTGACTGCGCAGCCGCCAGGCTCAGGAGCTGATCGATCAGTTTTCGGCCGCGTTCGATGCCGCGCGACAACGGTACAAAACGCTCGCGGGTCGTGGGCGACATCTCAGTGGCGGCCAGGCGGTCGGCTTGCAGCGACAAGGCCGTCATTGGCGAGCGCAGCTCATGGGCGGCATCGGCGACAAAGCGCCGCTGGCTGTCCATGGATTGCGCGACGCGGGTCAGCAAGCGGTTGATGGCCACCACGAACGGGCGCACTTCAGTCGGCAGGTGCTGTTCCTCAATCGGGTGCAATTCCTGTTCTGCGCGCTGATCGATCTCCGCCGCCAACACGCCAATCGGGCGAAACAGCTTGCGCACCAGGTCGCCGACCACCAGCAACAACACCGGGAATAAAATCAGGAACGGCAACAAACTGCGCCAGGCGCTTTCGCGGGCGTCCTTGTCGCGGGCATCGGATTCCTGGGCCACGGCAATGCGCTCGCCGCGTGCGGTGGTGTGCACCAGTACGCGAAAGGCTTCGCCCGCCACCTCAACCGTGGACAGGCCATCGGCGAGGCCAGTGGGAAATGGTAATGGCAGGGCTTCATCGGTGGTGCCCGCAGCGTGTTGGCCGTCACTCAGGTACTGAATGATCACCCGGGACTCTTCGTCGTCGCCCTTGATGGTCGGGCCTTGCGCGTACTGCAGGGTCATCTGTTGGCGGTCAAACAACATCGCCACCTGGCGCAAGGTGTCGTCCTGCTGTTCGTGGGTTTCTTCGAAGGCTGAGACAAACGCAAACACGCTGGCCACCAACGCCACCAGCAGAATCGCCAGGGACAGCGTCACCGACAGCCGCAGTTGGACCGATTCACTCAAACGCTTTTTGAAACCATCCATCCCATGCCCCTGACGTTCTTGATCACGTGACTTCCCAACTTGCGCCGCAAGGCGTGAATCAAGAACTCGATGGCGTTGCTTTCCACCTCGTTGCCCCAGCCATACAGCCGGTCTTCCAATTCACTGCGTGAGAGGATCGTGCCCGGGCGAATCAGCAGTGCTTGCAGCAGCGCAAATTCGCGGCTGGACAGCGCCACGCCGCGATGCTCCTCGGTGCTGGCCTCCTTGGAGAGCAGGTCCAGCGACACCACACCGTTTGCCAGTAAAGACAGGGCGCTCCCGCCTTTACGACGCAGCACGGCCCGAATGCGCGCGAGCAATTCCGAAATGTCGAAGGGTTTGAGTAAGTAGTCGTCGGCACCGCCGTCGAGGCCGCGCAGGCGGTCATCGAGGCTGTCGCGGGCAGTGATGATCAGCAGGGGCACGGGGTTGTTGCGGGCGCGGATGCTGTCCAGCACGTCGAGGCCGTCTTTGCCGGGCAGGCCGAGGTCCAGCAGCACCAGGTCGTAGGGGTGGGTGTCGAGTGCGGCGAGACCCGTGAGGCCGTTCTTGACCCAGTCGGCGGCATAGCTCGCATCGCTGAGCGCGCGCTGGATGGCGTCGCCAATCATTGGGTCGTCTTCGACCAGCAGTATCCGCATGTCCCTCTCCGCAAAAAGCAAACGCGGCGAGGTGATCGCCGCGTTTGTATTGAAGCACTCAGGCAGGTATTTGTCTGGTATTAGCCTTTCATCAAATCGAAGGTCTTGAGCAGGTCATCCATCGAGGACTTGCAGTCAGCCGGGTTCGGGTTGCCGTCACGCAACGCCGAGAGTGCACGGTCGATGGCCTTGTCCAGCACATGCCAGTCGTTCGCGGCCCGAGGTTTGATGCCGGCTTCGGCGGAGTCCCAGGTGGTTTCCAGGTCCTTGATACGGGCTTTGGCACCCGGCAGGTCGTTCTTGGCGACAAGCCCGGACACGTCCACCGCGATGCTGCGGAACTCGGACAGGTCGCCCAGTTTCGACGCCTGGCGTTGGCTGGCTGGTGCGCTGGCGTTGGAGGCGTCTTTGGGCTTGTCGGCAGGTTTCGAACAGCCCGTGGCGATGCTCAGCATAAAGATCGCTGAAACAATGGCGGCGTGGCGGATCATGTTTTGAACTTTGCTCATGAGGGTGTCCTTGGTGTGAGTATTTATTGAGTAATGGCTTTGCGGTTGCCGACACTGAGTTGCGCGACGGCCACCAGCAGGACAATCACGCAGAGGAACAGCGCGCTGGTCCAACTGGCGCCCATGCCCAGGCCGCCGTAGGTCTTGGCCTGGGTGAGCAGGTCGCCGAGGGACGCGCCGAACGGTCGAGTGAGGATGTAGGCGACCCAGAAGGTCAGCACGCTGTTGACGCCCAGGCGCCAGGCCAGCAGGGCGACACCGATCAAACCGGCGAAGATCACCGCGCCAAGGGTGAAACCCAGGCCCAGTGCTTCAGTGGCCAGGTCACCGGCGGCAGTGCCCAGGGCAAAGGTGCAGAGCACGGTCGTCCAGTAGAACCACTCACGGCGTGGGGTCACAATGTCCTGGATCGACAGGCTGCGTTCCGTGCGGTACCAGACGGTAAAGTTAAGCGCGAGCAACACCGAAAAAATCGCCGTGCTGGCGTACAGGCTGACGTCGAGTTTATCGGTGAGGATATCGGTGATCTGCGTGCCGACGATGCTCACCAGCACTACGGTCAGCCAGTAGATCCAAGGGGTGTAGGCCTTGGTACGCATCTGCCAGAACAACGCGATGGACAGCAGCGCGGCCATGCCGATGCTGGTCCAGCCGGCGCCGAAGCCGGCATCGACGGCGAGGTAATCCGCGCCGGTTTCGCCCACGGTCGTGGACAATATCTTGATGACCCAGAATGACAGCGTCACCTCGGGTACTTTGTTCAGCCAACGGGCTGCTGTGGCATTCATCGGGGTTACCTCTCCTTGACGGCGCTGTGGTTGGCGCAGGGGAGAAGGTAAACCCCGAAACTTAGCTGAGACTGAGGGCCGGCTCTTTTTTCAATACATGGGCCATGCCGACCGTCGTGAGGTGCACCACGCTGCCGGTGGGCGGGGCCTGCAGGCCGGAGCTGCGCACCAGAATGGCTTGGCCGGGTTCGGACTCATCGGGTTGCAGCACCACGGTCAGCGTGCAGGTATTGCCGCCGAACTCGCGTTCGGTCACCACCCCACGGCAGCCGGAAACATCGGTTGTACTTAACTGCAACTGCTCCGGGCGCAGCATGATGCGCGTCGTTTCGTGGTTGAGTTTGCTATCGACCTGCACACGCCCCAAGCCGCAATGCGCCCAACCGGCTTCGATTCTGGCGGGCATCACCACGGCTTCGCCGAGAAACAACGCGGTTTGCTCGTCGACGGGGTACTGATAGAGGTCCATCGGGTGACCCGATTGCACCAGGCGGCCCTGGCGCATCACCGCCAATTGGTCGGCGAATGACAGCGCTTCACTTTGATCATGGGTGACCAGAATCGTGGTGATACCCGCATCGCTCAGCAATCGCGCGACCATCTTGCGCATGGCCGAGCGCAACCCGGTGTCCAGTGCGGAGAACGGCTCATCCAGCAACATCAGCCGTGGCTGTTGCGCCAGCGCCCGGGCCAGTGCCACACGTTGCTGCTGGCCGCCGGACAGTTCGTGCGGCCAGCGCCGGGCCATGTTGGCGTCGAGGGCTACGCTGTCCATCAGTTCGGCGATGCGGGTGTGCCGGGAATCACCCTTGGTCGCCAGGCCGAAGCCGATATTGTCGGCCACGGTCATGTGCGGGAACAGCGCGCCATCTTGCGGCACGTAGCCGATTTGGCGCTGGTGGGCGGGCACGGCGTGAGTGGCGTCGACCAGTGTCTGGCCGTTCAGGGTCAGGCTGCCGGTGTCGGGGAATTCAAAGCCGGCAATCATCCGCAGCAAGGTGGTCTTGCCGGAGCCGGAGGGCCCGACGATCACCGTGCGGCTACCCGTGGGCACCGACAAGTTGACGTCCGCCAGGGCACGCTGGGCGCCGAAGGATTTGCAGATGGCGTGGAGTTCGAGGGCGTTCATCGGCCTGCCGTGCGTTTGGATTGATGGTAGAGAAGGCCGGTCAACGGCAGTGAAAGCAGGATCATGATCAGTGCGTAGGGCGCAGCGGCGGCGTAGTCGATCTCGCTGGTCATCGCCCAAAAACCGGTGGCCAAGGTGCGCGTGCCGTTAGGCGCCAGCAGCAGGGTGGCGGTCAGTTCGTTGGTGATCGCCAGGAACACCAGCGCCGCACCTGCGGCAGCGGCCGGTGCAGCCAGGCGCATCGTGATCAGCCACAGTGCGCGACCGGGTGAGCGACCAAGGCTGCGCGCCATGTTTTCCAACTCCACCGGGGCCTGGGCGATACCGGCGCGCAAACTGACCAGCGCCCGTGGCAGGAACATCAACAGGTAGGCCAGCAGTACGGTAATCGTGGTCTGGTAGATCGGCCGGGCAAAGTGAATAGTCACCGTGACCAGCGCCAGGGCCACCACGATACCGGGCAAGGAACTGGTGATGTAGTTGCAGCTTTCCAGGATGCGCTGCAAACGCCCCGGTGCCCGAATCGACAGCCAGGCAATCGGCACCGCCGCGCAGGTGGTCAACACGGCACCGGCAATCCCCAGCAGCACGGTTTGCTCCAACGCCGGCAACAGTTCGCTGAACTGCCAGACTTCACGGCCACCGGCGATCAACCATTTGCCCAAGGTGAACAGCGGAACGCCCAGGGCCAACACACAGGTCATGCCTTGCAAGCCAAGGGCGAGCAGGGTGGTGCCTGAACTCAGCGTTACGATGCGCTGTTCCCGTGCGCTGCCCGACCCGACCCGCGCATAGCGCGCGTGGCCGCGTGCAGCGGACTCCGCCGTCAGCATCGCCAGGCAACACAGTGCCAATACGGCCGCGAGCATATTGGCCGCCGGGCCATTAAAGGTGGATTTGAACTGATCGAAAATCGCGGTGGTGAAGGTGTCAAAGCGAATCATCGCGTACAGGCCATATTCGGCCAGCAAGTGCAGGCCCACCAGCAGCGCACCGCCGCAGATCGCCAGGCGCAGTTGCGGCAACACCACACGCAAAAACACCGCCCAAGGCTTGAGGCCCAGGGACTCGGCCACGTCTTCAATCGCAGGATCAAGCCGGCGCAAGGTCGCCGCCACCGGCAAGTACAGAAAGGGGAAATAGGCAATCACCGAGACCAGAATGCCGGCCGGCAAACCGTGAATGGAGGGCACCAGGCTGACCCAGGCGTAACTGTGTACAAACGCCGGCACCGCCAGCGGCGCAACCGCTAATAACGACCAGGCACGTCGGCCCGGCAGGTTGCTGCGTTCGGTCAACCACGCCAGCGCAGTGCCCAGCACCACGCACAAGGGCAGGGTGAAGACCACCAGCAACACGGTGTTGACCAACAGTTCGCCCACCCGTGGGCGCCATACCAACGCTTCGATCTGCTCCCAGCCGATTTGCCAGGACACGCCGATGACAAACGCTATCGGCAACAGCGCCAACAGCGAAACCAGTACAGACAAGCTCGTGACCCACGTACCCCCACGGCCCCTGAACAGGCCGTGAGTGCGTCGTTGTGGTTGCACAGGTATCGCGTGGGCGATACCTGGCATTGGGGCTTCAGGCAACAATCAGAGCAATCCGGCCTGGGTCATCAACTCGACAGCCTTTTTGCTGTTGAGCTTGGAAGCGTCGACCTTTGGCGCGTCAAGTTGTGCCAACGGCACCAGCTTGGGGTTCGACTGAGCGTTCTGGCCCACAGCGTATTCAAACGAATTGCCGTCCTTGAGAATCGCCTGGCCTTCTTTGCCGGTGATCCACTTCAAGAAGGCTTGGGCCTGTTCCTGGTGTTTGCTGGAGGCCAACACCGCGCCACCGGAGATGCTCACAAAAGCGCCCGGGTCCTGATGCTTGAAGTAGTGCAGGCTGGTGTTTTTGCTGTTTTCGCCGGTCTTGGATTGGTCGACGAAGCTGTAGTAGTGATAAATCACGCCGCTGTCGACCTGGCCGGCATTGACGGCTTTGAGCACTGCGCTGTTGCCCCGGTAAATGCTCGCGTTGGCTTTCATTGCCTTGAGCCAGTCGAGGGTAGCGGCTTCGCCCTTGAGTTCCAACACGGCGGCGACGATGGCCTGGAAGTCGGCACCGGCCGGCGATGCAGCCCAACGGCCTTTCCAGCTTGGCGAGGCCAGGTCCAGCAAGGATTTGGGCAAGTCGGCTTCTTTGAGTTTGCTCGGGTTGTACACAAACACCGTGGAGCGTGCGGCAATGCCCAACCATTTGCCGTGGGCCGGGCGATAGGCTGCGCCCACTTGTTCCAGGGTGGTCGGCGCTACCGGCGCGAACAGCCCGGCGTTGTCTACCAGCACCATGGCTGGAGAGTTTTCGGTGAGGAATACGTCGGCGGGGGAGGCGGCGCCTTCCTGCACGATCTGGTTGCCCATCTCAGTGTCGTCGCCGTTGCGCACGGTCACTGGGATCCCGGTTTCCTGGGTGAAGCCTTCGACCCATGCCTTGGTGAGGCTTTCGTGTTGCGCGTTGTACACCACGATACCGACGGCGTCGCTGGCGGCATAAACGTGCCCGGCGCTGACCAGAGCGGTAGCGAGCAGGGCTTTTTTAATGAACGAAGGAAGGCGGGTGGTCATGCGGTGGGCGCTCCGGGTTTTTTTGGATGCACGGGAAGTCCGTGAGAGGTCAACTGAATCTAGACCAATAGGAATCATTTGCATGTTTGGGCGCGGGGAATGTAGAGGCGTAGATGTGAAAATAATGTCAAGAAAATGGTTACCAAATGTTAGGAGGGCTTTCAGGCGGAGCAGGTTAACTGTGTGTGGGGGGCTTGCTTGCTATGGCCATCGGTATCTATACAGCTCTTGGTGCTTGGCCATTTTCTTTAGGTAGGCTGAGTACATATCCGTTACCCAAACAACGGATATGTACCCAGCGGCACCGCGACAACCACAGAGTCCAAGCCACACAGTGTTTAACCGCGTTTAGGCAGGGGCTTTCCCGGGCGTCAGGCACTCAATGGAGCGACCCACCGTGGTCTTGGCCATTTCCAACAAATGCCACACCGCCAGAATCTTCGCCCGTTCGGGACTTGCCAGCAGATCACCGCAATTGAGCGCAGTAGCCGAAGCGCTGTCGAGCAAACTGGCGGTATAGAGCAGGGCATCTTCGAAGCTCAAGTCTTCGATGGCGCTATGAACACTCTGGGTAGGGAGGTAATGGTCGATGGCGCGGTTGAACGCGGCACGGTCTTTGGCTGAATTACAGGGTGGATCGGGGACGACTTTTTTCATGGTGTAAGTCCACATGGTTGGAGCTGACACCCGTCGCGACTAAACGAAGGTGGCGGCTGTACGCAGGTTAGTCGACCGGCCACATGGCAAACCGGCGCACCCGAAGGTGCCCTACGCACAGCCACCATAAAACTTCACGGGGGACCATGCGCCATATGAACTCCGGGCGACTAAACCCGATCACTGATTAGCAGTGACGGACCGCAGACTAGCCACCGATTCCAACAGGCACAAGGCGGCAGGGATTGTCTAGGAAACGTCCTGCAATTTAAAGAGACACGGCTTGCTGGCCCTTTACAAACCGTGACGAAATGCCACTAGCCCCGCCCGTCAAATGTGGCAACAGGCTTGCCTGTGACTGCCATTGATATCCACACACCTTGGCTCTACACCAAACCCAAAGACCCTAAAACCGTTGAGGTGAGTGGCTTTTTTGTAGGCGCTTCTTCCTTGCGATGTAGGCAACTTCCCAAATGTTATTCAGCCTTCCCAGGCTTGTGTCCAGGGCGTATTCGCTTGCTTATATTCCGACGCCATCTTCATTGCATCCAGGGATGTGAGGCATGGCGCAGGGCTACATCAACGACCGTAGGACGGACTACCACAGCCTAAAATCCCGGTTGATGGGCGGTGCCCCAAGTCGGCAGCGTTTCGATCATTTCGACGTGCTGAACAGGCACCTGCGTCCTGGGCTGGTGACGCCGGGGCAGTTGGTGATTGTTCCCGATACCTACAGCGTGACCTGCTCGCTGGAAGAAGCCTGGTTGATGCGCCAGGCCGAGACGATTCGTCGGGATCTGGACACAGGCTCCGGAACCCAAGTGGTCAACAACTATGACCTGCTGCAGAGCTTTCTGGGGTACGGCTCGTTGGGAGTGGGCAGCGCGACATCGGCGTGGGCGCGGCACCTGGACGAAGTGGCGCATACGCTGGCGGAGATTGAGCGGCTGCATCAGCGCCTGAAAACCGGTGGCTTGGAGCGTGATGCGTTTTTTCGCCAGCGCAAGGCTCTGTTCGGGCTGCTGGACACCCAGCTGCAAGGCGCAGCGCGATTTGGCACGGGGTTACAGGGCAATCAGGCGCTGAAAAAGGTGCTGGGGATTTCAACCAAAAGCTATCTGCATAAGGGTGAAATTGCCGGGTATGCGCAGCGGACGCGGGATATTGCGCAGATGTCGAAGTGGTTGGGGAAGGGGGCGTATGTCGGGTTGGCACTGGACGTGGGTGTGGCAGGGTTGGAGATCAAGGAGGCGTGTGTGGAGGGTCGGGAGGCGCAGTGTCGGCGGGCGAAGTACGTGGAGACGGGGAAGTTGGTGGGCGGTGTGGCGGGGGCTCATTGGGGAGGGAAGATAGGTGCGAAATTAGCCCGTCGCAGTTGTGAGGTTTTTTTGGGCGTTGCGGCTAAAGGAAACGGTGTGCTGGCCTGCGCAGTGATCGGCGGTGCTGCGGGAGGATATGCCGGAGGCAACTTATTCGGCGCTGGCGGTGCGTTTCTGGGTGGGCAAATCGAAGAGATCGATGGTGATTTTATCTTTCAGCCAGAGGGCGCTTAAGCATGGATTTTCAACTCATCCTTGCAATCTTTATGTCTGTAGGTGCGTTCGTTTTCGCGGGGCTGACTTTATACGCTGAGTACACAAAGCTCGAAGCGCTGGAAAGCTACTTCAGCGAGAACAAGGTGGTCTGTGATCACAAACGTTTTTGGGGCAGAAATCAGCACATCGACCGATTTCATCGCATGCTCCTGATCACTGAACTGTTGGGCATGCCTAAATTTCACATCAAAAGAGGGGAGGTGACCGAGGCTGAACTGGCGTCCGTCCCCCTATCCCTCAAGCGTTGGGCGTTGTGGCCGTATCATTTTGGGATGGTATGGGCTGCTAGTGGTGTCCTCTGGGGCGTCTTGTATGGCTGGTAGCCTACGATGATTTTTCGATGCATCAGCCCTTATCGCGAGCCGGCAACCCTATTCAATCGCATCTCCACCCGGCACCCCGGCGCCGCATCGCTGACCGTCAGTTGCAGATCATGCAACCGCGCCACCGCCGCCACCATGCTCAACCCAAGCCCATTGCCCGGCGTATGTCGGCTTGCCTCGGCACGATACAACCGGCGCAGTACGGCTTGGCGTTCGGCTTCGGGAATTCCCGGTCCGTTGTCAGTCACCTGAATACTCACCCCCGACGCATCGGCCACGATGCTCAAGCGCACTTGACTGTGTTCGGGTGAAAACTTGATGGCGTTATCCAGCAGGTTGCACAGGGCGTCGAACAACAGTTGGGCATCGCCCGCGATGATCGCCGGCGCCTGGCTGTTGTCGACGCGCAGGCTGATGCCACGTTCTTCCGCCAGCGGCTCGTAGAGTTCGGCGGCGTCGGCGGCGATCAGGTTCAGGTCCACCGGGGCAAAGTGGCTGCGGCGGGCGCTGTTTTCAATTTCGGAGATGCGCAGCAAGGCCTTGAAGGTCAGCAGCAAGCCCTTGGCTTCGCTCAGCGCGGCATCGACGCTGACGGCGTAGTCCGCAGGTTCCATATCGCGCCGCTGCGCGCGTTCCAGGCCGGCGATCAGGCGGGTCAGTGGGGTGCGCAGGTCGTGGGCGATGTCATCGCACACGCCCTTGACCTCGCTCATCAAGCGTTCCAATTCATCGAGCATGCTGTTGACCACCAGGGCCAGGCGGTCGATGTCGTCGTTGTTGCCGCGCACCGGCAGGCGGCCGGTCAAGTCGCCTTCGATGATGCCCTTGATCGAGCGGCTGACCTTGTCCAGGCGCCGATGCGCCAGGTACCCCAGCGCGACTGCGCCCACCAGCCCGACCAGCAGTAGCAGCAGGCCGCTGGAGATCAGCGCGTTGATCAGCAGTTCGTCGAATTCGCGAATGTCGTGCATGTCCTGGGCGACCAACAGCAGCGTGCCGTCATCCAGCCGATGCACGATAAACCGCACGGGGCGGTGGTGCCCGTTGGCCCTGAGCCAGCGAAATTCCTGGGGTGTGTCCAACGCGGTGTAGTGCGGCAACTCGCGAATGGCGCCGGCAATGTACTGCCCTTGTGCGTCAAACAGGCTATGGGGCAGGCGGGCTTCGGTGTCTTGCGCGACGTGTTTGCGAATTTCATGCAGGCGTAACTCGGGGTCCTGCGCACTGCGATTTTCCACCTGGCGATACAGCGCGGTGTCCGCTTCGGTTTTCAAGTAGAACGCGGTCTGCCAGTAGATGTAGCCGAACAACGCCAAAAACGAACAGCCGAACAGCCCCAGGAATAACAGGCCGGTGCGAAAGCTGATGGTGCGCGGGATCTCACTCAGGCGAGCGAAGGACATAGCCGGCTCCTCGCACGGTGTGGATCATCTGCCCTTCGCCTTCGCCATCGATTTTGCGGCGCAGGCGGCCGATGTGCACTTCGATGACGTTGGTGCGCTCGTCATAGCTGTAGTTCCACACCGCTTCAAACAGCATGGTGCGGGTGATCACTTGGCTTGCGTTGCGCATCAGGTGTTCGAGCAGGGCATATTCGCGCGGCACCAACTCGATCACGCGCTCGCCGCGCCTGACCGTACGGCGCATCAGGTCGACTTCCAGGTTGGCCACCCGCAGGTGCGTCTCCTGCGCCGGGGCCGTCGGCTCGGCGCGTCGGCGGTTCAGGGCGTCCAGGCGTGCGGTCAGTTCGATGAACTCGAAGGGTTTGGTCAGGTAATCATCGCCTCCGGCACGCAGGCCGCGCACGCGCTCATCAAGGGCGCTCAAGGCGCTGAGGATCAACACCGGCGTGGTGGTGCCCGCTGCGCGCAGGGCGGTAAGCACGCCAAGGCCATCGACGCCGCCGGGCAGCATGCGGTCGAGCACGATCAGGTCGAAGGGCTCGCTCAACGCCTTGAGCAGGCCGTCGCGACCGTTCAACACGGTGGTCACGGTAAAACCGTAGTCACTGAGTGCCAGTTCGATTTCGCGGGCGGTGGTTATGTCGTCTTCAACGACCAGAACATGAGTCATGGCAAGAGAACCGGTCACGTCTTCAGGGCAGAGGTGGCATAGTGTGGCAAAGCCTTGGGGGGCGCTACGTCCCCGCCAGATAAATTAAAGTTTAGATTCACGCCGGAGACGAAGCCGTGCGCATCCTTGTGGTTGAAGATGACGAACAGACCGCCACCTACCTGCTGCGTGGGTTGAGCGAAAGCGGGCATGTGGTCGACGTGGCCAGTGACGGCACCCACGGCCTGGGCCTGGCCCTGGAAGGAATTCACGATGCGTTGATTGTGGACCGGCGTCTGCCGGGCCTTGACGGTATCGGCCTGGTCAAGGCGCTGCGGGCGCGACAGTCGCGGGTGCCGGTGCTGATGCTCAGCGCCCAGTCGTCGACGCAAGACAAGGTCGAAGGCCTGCAAGCCGGTTGCGATGATTACCTGGGCAAGCCCTATGCCTTTGCCGAAGTGTTGGCGCGGCTCGATGCGCTGCTACGCGGCCGTGAACAGCCAGGCAGTCCGGCCCGCACCCTGCACGTGGGCGAGTTGCAACTCGATTGCGCCACCCGCACCGCCGTGCGCCAGGGCCGCACGATTGTTCTGCAACACCGCGAGGCGCTATTGCTGGAAAAACTCATGCGCCACAGCGGCCAGGTGGTGACCCGCGACATGCTGCTCGACAGCGCCTGGGACTATGACTTCGACCCCAATGACAATGTGATCGACAAACACATCCATCGCCTGCGTCGCAAGCTGGACGAGGGTTTCGAGTACTCGCTGATCAAGACCATTCCCGGTGCCGGCTACAGTTTTCAGGCTAGTTAAACAAAAGTTTATCGACTGACGAACGCCCTGGCAGGCACCTCTCGCTATCTTCGCCGCATTCTTTAGCGGGGGGATCGCGTGCCCATGTCAGTTGCAAGAAGCTCTTTTTGGCTCGTCGGTCTGCTGCTCAGCGGCTGCTCGATGGTGCCCGACTATCAAACACCCAGCGTGCCCCTGGCCTCACAGTGGGAAACCGGGCAGCCGGCGCAAGCCCCGGCGGGCGGGGCCTGGTGGCGGGAATTCCACAGTGCTGAACTGGACCAATTGATCGCCCGTGGCCTGGCCACCAATTACACGCTCAAGGCGGCGGTCAGCCGTATCGACCAGGCGCGTGCTTCGGCTCAGGTAGTGGGCGCCGCGCAATACCCGGCGCTCAACCTGGGCGGTAATTTCCAGCGCCAGAACAACTACGGCACCACGCCAAAGCGCAGCGTGTTCGGCGAAGCCACCTATGAACTGGACTTCTGGGGCAAGCAGCGCGCGGCGGCGGACTCGGCCGACGCGCTGGCAGAGGCCACGGTGTTTGACGCGAACACCTTGCGCATGAGCCTGAGTGCGAGCATCGCCGACAGTTACTTCCAGGTCTTGTCGTTGCAGGAGCGTCTGCGCCTGGCTCAATCGATTGCCGACGACGCGCGCCAAGTACTCGACCTGGTCGAAGTCCAAGCCAGCCAGGGTGCTGTGTCCAACCTGGAAGTGGCCCAGCAGCGCAACGCCATGCAAACCTTCGAAGCCGCCATGCCGGCGCTGCGTCAGCAACGCGACCAGGCGCTGTATCAACTGGCGGTGCTGGTCGGCGCGCCACCCGAGGGTTTCCACGTGCAAGGCGAAGGCCTTAAAGGCTTGCAGGTGCCGCAGCCGGCCACGGGTTTGCCGATTGGCCTGTTGCGCCAGCGCCCGGACATTCAGGCCGCGGAAGCGCGGTTGGTCTCGGCCAACTTCGATGTGGGGGTGGCCCGCGCCGCGTTTTTGCCCAACCTGTCGGTGGACTTGCTGGGCGGCTTCGACACGCTTGCCGGTGGGCAAATCTGGAGCGCCATCGGCACCCTCAGACAGCCGTTGTTCAGAGGCGGCCAGCTCAAGGGCCAACTGCATTTTGATCAGGCCCACGTGCAAGAGCTGACGGCCAGCTACCGCGAGTCGATCATCGAAGCGCTGCAAGACGTCGAGACTCAACTGAGCGCCGCCCGTGAACTGGACAAGAGCTACACATTGAACCAGGCCGCGGTCGACTCGGCCCGCGAAGCCGCGCGTCTGGCACAGGTGCGCTATCGCTTGGGTTCTACCGACTTCCAGACATTGTTGATCGTCGAACGCACTCAATACCAGGCCGAAGACAGCGTGCTCCAGGTGCGCCTGCAACATTTGCAGGCCGCCGTCGGCTTGTTTCGCGCCTTGGGCGGGGATTTTTCCACCGCCGCCATCGCTTCCCAATCTCCTGTACAGGTGGCTCAGCCATGAGTGTCTTGAATTCACGTCATCGCCTGGTGCTGGGCACCATGATTCTGCTGTCGTTGGCCGCCGTCGCCGGTGGTGTTCAATGGATCCGTCGTGCCCAGGCGGCACCGCTGACAGTGGAGGCGAGCGCCGTGCCGGTGCGCCTGTCAGCGGTCAGCCGCCAGGATTTGCCGATCTGGATCAGCGCGATCGGCAACGTGCAGGCGCTTAACAGCGTCAATGTGCGGGTGCGGGTCGACGGCGAGCTGCAAAAGATCCTGTTCAATGAAGGCCAGATGGTCACTGCGGGCAGTTTGTTGGCCGTGATCGACCCGCGGGTTTATCAGGCGCAAGTCGCCCAGGCCCAGGCGCTGGTCGCCAAGGACCAGGCGCAACTGGCCAACCTGCGGGTTAACCTGGACCGCGCCAGTAAATTAGCCGCCGCCAAGGCCGGGCCGACCCAGGATGTGGATACCTTCCGCGCCCAACTGGCCGCGCAACTGGCCACGGTGCAGGCCGATCAGGCGGCGCTGGACAGTGCGCGCCTGCAATTGGAGTTCACCCAGGTCAAGGCACCGTTCACCGGGCGTACCGGCCAGCGCTTGTTGGATGTGGGCTCCATTGCCCACGGGGCCGAGGCCACGGGGTTGGTGACCATTACCCAGATGAATCCGATCTCGGTGGCGTTCGCCGTGTCCCAGGACGACCTGGCCGAGATTCTTGAAGAGAACGCCAAGGGCGCGTTGCAGGTGGTGGCGATGACCCGCGATGGTCGACAAGCCATCGCCGAGGGGCGCTTGAGTTTTATCGACAGCCAGGTCGCCGCCGCCAGCGGGCAAATTCAACTCAAGGCGCAGTTTGACAATGCGGCCGGCCAGCTGTGGCCCGGTGAGCTGGTCAGCGCGCGCTTGCTGGTGCAAACCCGTCAGGCCGTGACCGTAGTGCCTGCCGAGGCGGTGCAGTTCGGTCGCCAAGGCAACTTTGTGTATGTGGTGGGCGATGACCAACGCGTCCAGCCAAGGCTGGTCGACGCCGGAACTGTGGTCGACGGTAAACAGTGGATACGTCAAGGGCTGACCGCCGGGGAAACCGTGGTGGTGCAGGGCCAGTCGCGGGTGGCGCCAGGCGTCAAGGTGATGCCGGCCAACCCCGACAGCGCTGCGCTGGCGGAGGCTAAACCATGAAAGGCCTGGCCGGTTTGATTCAACGCCGCGTCGGCCTCAGCCTGCTGGCCGTGGGTGTGATGCTGCTGGGAGCGTTTGCGTACTTTCAGTTGCCGGTGGCGCCGTTGCCTACGGTCGACTTTCCCACCATCCAGGTTACCGCCAAGTTGTCCGGCGCCAGCGCCGAAACCATGGCCTCGTCGGTGGCAACCCCCTTGGAGCGGGCGTTTGCCGCCGTGCCGCAAGTCACCTCGATGACCTCATCGAGTGCCGCCGGCAAGACCCAGATTGTCTTGCAGTTCGACCTCAATCGCGACATCGACGGTGCTGCCCAGGACGTGCAAACCGCGATCAACACCGCGACCCCGAACCTGCCGAAAACCATGTCCAGCGCGCCGACCTTCAACAAGGTCAACCCGGCCGAAGGCACCGTGTTGTCGCTGGCGGTGACATCGCCCACCAGAACCCTGCCGGAGCTGGACCGCTACGCCGACAACTACATCGCCCAGCGTCTGTCGCAAATGTCCGGTGTGGGCTTGGTGGACTTTCACGGCGAACAGAAACCCGCCGTGCGTGTGCAGATCGACCCGGATGCCTTGGCCGCTCGCGGCCTGACCCTGGAAGATGTGCGCAGTGTGATTGGCGTCAGCACCCTGGATCAGCCCAAGGGCAGCCTGGACGGGCCAAACCGTTCGATTACCTTGGGCGCCACCGACCAGTTGCTCGACCCCCAGCATTATCGTGATCAGGTCATCGCTTACAAAAATGGCATGCCAATCAAGCTGGGTGATCTCGGCCGGGTGATTGCCGGGGCTGAAGACACCCAGCAAGCCGCGCAACTGGGCAGTGAGCCCACGGTGATCGTGGATATTCACAAGCAGCCCGGCTTTAACCTGCTGTCGACCATCGCCACCATCAAGGCCAAGCTGCCGGAACTCACCGCCTCGTTGCCGCGCGACGTTCAGGTGCAAGTGGTTGGCGACCGCACCCAGACCATCGAAGCCTCGGTCAACGACATGCAATTCACCTTGCTGTTGTCCATCGCCCTGGTGGTCGTGGTGATCTTTATTTTCCTGCGCAAGGCCACGGCCACGCTGATTCCCAGCCTGACCATCCCGTTGTCGCTGGTGGCGACCTTTGGGGTGATGTACCTCTTGGGCTACAGCCTCGACAACCTGTCGATCATGGGCCTGGCGATTGCCGTCGGCTTCGTGGTGGACGACGCCATCGTGGTCATGGAAAACATCGTGCGCCACCTGGAAATGGGCAAGTCACGCTTGCAGTCGGCGGTGGATGGCCTGCGTGAAGTGGCGTTTACCATCGTCTCGATGACCGTGTCGTTGATTGCGGTCTTCCTGCCGATCCTGCTGATGTCGGGGATCGTCGGGCGCTTGATGCGCGAGTTTGCGGTGACGGTCAGCGTGGCGATCATGATGTCGTGCATCGTTTCGCTGACCATCACGCCGATGCTCTGCGCCTGGCTGCTCAAGCCGCATGCCGAGACAGAAGAAGGGCGGTTTGCCCAGGCCTGCGAGCGGGTGTTCAGCCGTTTGCACAATGGCTACCGGCGCAGCCTGGATTGGGTGCTGGACCATCAGCGGATTACCTTGGCGGTCGCGGTGGCGACACTGGCCGCCACGGCGGTGCTGTATGTCGCCATTCCCAAGGGCTTCTTCCCGCAGCAAGACAACGGCCTGATCCAGGGCGTGGCGGAAGCGGCGCCGGATATTTCACCGCTGGCCATGCGCGCCCAGGTCAACCGTGCCGCCGAAGTGATCGGCCAGGACCCGGCCGTGGCGCGGGTGTATTTCTGGATCGGCCCCAACCCGACTGTCAGCCAGGGCAAGGTGATGATCAACCTCAAGCCGTTCAGCGAACGCACGGCCAGTGCCGGTGAAGTGATCCGCCGCTTGCAGCCGGCGCTGGATCGCTTGGACGGCATCAAGGTGTTCATGCAGGCCAACCAGGACATCCAGATCGGCGGCCGCGCGAGCAAGACCCAATACCAATACACGTTGCAAGACCCGGACAGTGTTGAGCTGGACCATTGGAGCGGTGTGCTGCTGGCCAAGCTCAAGACCTTGGCGCAGTTGCAGCACGTGACCTCCGACCAGCAACAGGCCATCGCCCAATCGACCCTGGTGATCGACCGCCCGACGGCGGCGCGTATGGGCGTCACGGTGCAGGCGATTGACGACGTGTTGTATGACGCGTTCGGCCAGCGGCAGATCGCGACGATGTTCACCCAGCTGGACCAGAACCATGTGATCCTCGAGCTCGACCCGAGCTGGCAAACCTCGACCGCCACCCTGGAGCACTTGTTTGTCCGCGCAAGCACAGGTGGGCTGGTGCCGTTGAGCCTGCTGGCGAGTGTGCAGACCGAGCAAGTGCCGATCATCATCAACCACCAGGGCGTGTTCCCGGCGATCACCTTGTCGTTCGACCTGGCGCCCGGCCAAGCCTTGAGCGCGGCCGTGGATGCGATCAACCAGGCGACCCTGGCGGTGGCGCTGCCGGACACGGTCGTCGGCAGTTTCCAGGGCACTGCGCAGGCGTTCCAGGACTCGCTGAAGTCGCAGCCGTGGCTGATTCTGGCGGCGATCCTGACGGTGTACATCGTGCTTGGCGTGCTCTATGAAAATGCGATTCACCCGCTCACGATCATCTCGACCTTACCGTCCGCCGGTTTTGGCGCGTTGCTGGCGCTGATGCTGTGCGGCCAGGACTTGTCGGTGCTGGGCATGATCGGCATCATCCTGCTGATCGGTATCGTCAAGAAAAACGCAATCATGATCGTCGACTTCACCTTGCAGGCTCAGCAACAAGGCCTGTCGCCACGGGATGCGGTGCGCGAAGGCTGCTTGCTGCGCCTGCGGCCTATTCTTATGACCTCGTTGGCGGCGCTGCTGGGCGCGGTGCCGTTGGCGTTCGGCCATGGCGCCGGTTCTGAGTTGCGCCAACCCTTGGGGATTGCAATTGTCGGCGGGCTGGCGGTTTCGCAGATTCTCACGCTCTACACCACGCCTGTGGTCTATCTTTGGTTCGAACGTCGGCGTCGAAGGGCATTACCCGACTCCACCGGTATTGCAGTTTGAACGCGGCAGTGGGACCACGAATGGCAATTGATTTCAAGCAAAGCCTGACGACACGGATCGTGATTGTTTTTGCGCTGATGAGCGCCTTGGTGGCGGGTGTGTTTGCGGCAGGGATTATCGCCACCGTGCATGTGGTCGAATACAAACTCACCAGCGCCGACCTGGGCGGTGGGCTCAATCGCCTGTTGCGCCAGGATGACGCCGCCAGTTGGAGGCATCGCCCGGAAAAAGACGAATTGTTTTTTGCCCAGGGCGAGCAGGGTGATATGGCGCTTGACCCGGCGTTGGCCAAGCTGGCACCGGGGTTCCACGAAATCGAGTACCAGGGCGAGGCCTACTACGCCGTGGCCCAGGCGGTGGATGGCCGTCAATATGTGTTGCTGCGCAACCAGGAAAGCTTTGAACAGCGCGAGCGCGTGCTGTTCGCCGTGGTGGCCGTCGGTTTTATCCTGAGCATTCTGCTGGCGATCCTGCTGGGCCGCTTGCTGGCACGCAAGGTGATGGCGCCGGTGATTCGCCTGGCGTTCCAGGTGCGGCATCGCGACCAGTTGTTGGACATGGCCCCGCCGCTGCATCCGGATTACGCGGTGGATGAAGTGGGGGAACTGGCCCTGTCCTTCGACAAGACACTGGGGCAACTTCGCGACGCGTTGAGCCGAGAAAAGCTCTTCACCAGTGACGTCAGCCACGAACTGCGCACGCCGCTGATGGTACTGGCCAGCTCCTGTGAATTGTTGCTCGCCGACCCCTCGCTGGATCAACGATCGGTGGCCCAGGTGGGCCGTATCGCCCGGGCCAGCGATGAAATGCGCCAACTGGTCGACACGTTCCTGATGCTGGCACGGGCCTCGGATGCCCGAGGGGCCAGTGCAACGTTGAACGAGGTGGCGGATGGCTTGGTGGAAATCTGGGGCCGAATGATTCGCGAAAAAGGCCTCGACTTCATTTATGAAAACCACAACACCTCACCCCAGCTGTACAACCTGACCTTCCTGCAATCGGTCATGGGGAACCTGTTGCGTAATGCCTGGCATTACACCGACCACGGGTTTATCCGCCTGACACTCGGCGAGCAGGGTTTCAGCGTTGAAGACAGCGGCATCGGCATTCCGGATGACAAGCGCGAGGCGATGTTCCAACCCTTTGTCCGCGGCGAGCAAAGCCGAGGAGAGGGGCTGGGCCTCGGCCTGTCGCTGGTCCAGCGTATCTGTGGTACCCAGCAGTGGCGGGTCGAGCTCACTGCCAGGCAGCCGAATGGCTGTTGTTTTACGGTGGACCTGGCGGCCGGGTGACCGCCTTTTTTCAGCGCATATGCAGGATGATCGGGCTGCTGCTGGCCGGGTCGGTATGCCCGCGCAGCTTGTTCACCGCGGGTGCGTCGACCGCGCCGCCGCTGTTGCCCCAGGTGCTGCGCACATAGGTCAGTACCTGGGCGATCTCCTGGTCGGACAATTGCTCGCGAAACGCGGGCATGCGATAGGCGTCCGGCACGCCGGCAGCCACCACCCGTTGTGAGCCGTTCAGGGTGATATTGATCGCTGACGCGCTTTCCTTCGCCAGGGCCGAAGTGGCGCCGGCCAAGGGCGGCATCCACTCGGGCTGGCCCTTGCCGTCCAGGCCATGGCATGAAGCGCAGCGGGTCGCATAGGTGTGGGCGCCGGGCACGTCCGGTCGTGCGTCGGCGGACACCGCCTGGTACTGCCACGCGGTGCCATCACGCTGTGGGTCGCCGGGCAGCGACTTGAGGTAACGGGCGATGGCGGCCAGGTCTTCATCAGCCATGAACTGCGTGGAGTTGTTGAAGGCTTCGGTCATCGAGCCATACACCACCGCATGCTGGTTGCGCCCGACCTTGAGGAACTGCACGATCTCAGGCTCGCTCCAGCGCCCCAAACCGGTGTTGGGGTCCTGACGCAGGCTTGGCGCAAACCAGCCGTCGAGCAGCGCCCCGGACAGGAATGGCGCGCCGGATTCGTCCAACGCTTTCTCGTTGAAGGCCAAGCCACGCGGCGTGTGGCAACTGCCGCAGTGGCCCGGGCCCTGGACGATGTAGGCGCCACGGTTCCACAGCGCGTCCTGGTTAGCTTTGGCCTCGTAGGTTGCACTCGGGGCGAACACCCCGTTCCACAGCGCGATAGGCCAGCGCAAATTGAGCGGCCAGGGAATATTGCTGGGGATGTTGGGTTGGTCGGCCGGTTGCACGCCTTTCATGAAAAACGCATACAGCGCGCGCATGTCGTCGTCGCTGAGCTTTACATACGAGGGGTAGGGCATGGCCGGGTACAGCCGTCGCCCGCCCGGCGCCACACCGTGGCGCACCGCGCGGTCGAAGTCGGCCAGCGTGTAGGCGCCGATACCGGCGTTGCGGTCCGGGGTGATATTGGTGGCATGAATGGCGCCCAGCGGCGTGGCCATCTCCAGGCCCCCCGCGAACGGCGTTTTGCCCGGCAAACTGTGGCAGGCCACGCAGTCGCTCAGGCGGGCGACGTACTCGCCGCGACTGACCAATGCAGGATCAACAGTGGCGGCCTGCGCTTGCTCGAACGGCGAGGCAGGTTCACGGGTGACGTACCAGGCCAGCAGGCCTGCCGCGACCAGGCAGGGCAGCGCCAGCCAGCCTGCGGTTCTTACGAATCGACGGTTGTTCATGGGCGGTCCCTGTCGGTTAGCTGAAGGTGTAGCGGCTCAATGGCAGGCTGCGGATGCGCTGGCCGGTCAGTTGCGCCACCGCATTGGCCACAGCCGGCGCCACTGCGGGTAACGGAGGCTCGCCGATACCGCCCATTTTTTCGCCACTCTCGACGATTCGTACGTGAATGCGCGCCATCCGTGCGGGCGGCAGAATCGGGTAGAGGTCGTAGTTGCGCGCCCGTGGCTTGCCGTCCACGTACACCGCTTCTTCCAGCAACGTTTGAGACAATCCCAAGGCCACGGCGCCATTGACCTGCGCCTCGACGATCGCCGGGTTGACGATGCTGCCCGGGTCGATGGCCTGCCAGATGTCATGCACCTTGACCTGGCCGTTTTCAATCGACACTTCAGCGATCACCGCCGTTTGGGTGCCGAACGGTGAGGCCATGGCCACGCCACGCGCTCGCCGAGTGCCATCCTCGGCGGTGTAAGGGCCGCGCTTCCAGCCACCGGACAAATCACCCACCGCTTGCAGCAGGGTGGTCAACCGCTTGTTGTCGCGTAACAGGTGCAGGCGTAGTTCGTAGGGGTCGTGGCCACCTTTGTCGGCCAGTTCGTCGAGGAACGCTTCGTAGAAGAAATCGTTGAGCGAGTTGCCCACCGAACGCCAGTAGCCAAGCATCACGGGGCCTTTGACGTAGATCTGCGCGATGCGTTTGTTGGGGATTGCATAAGACTTGCCCGACAGCCCTTCGAGGGCCGTGGGGTCGATTTTGTCGCCCTGTTTACCGGCGAGGGCTTCGGTGGGGCCCTCGGTGGCGCTGACCGCCTCGATTGCCACCGGCAGGCCTTTGTCATCCAGCGCGGCACGGAACTTGACCACGGCGACCGGGCGCAGCACGTCGCGCAGGAACTCTTCCTCGCGGCTCCAGATCAGTTTGATCGGGCGGCCCACTGCCTTGGCTAAGGCAATGGCCTGCGGGTAGGGGTTGGCCGAGTCATATAGGAAATGCCGTCCAAAAAAACCGCCCAGCAACGGCGAGTGCAGGGTGATTTGCTCGATGGAAAGGCCGGTGCGCTTGGCGATGTCGGCACGGAACATGTCGGGCGCCTGGTTCGGCAACCAGATCTCCAGCGAGCCGTCGGGGTTGAAGCGTGCCAGGGCTGAGGGCGGCTCCAACTGGGCATGGTTGAGGTATTGGTTGTGGTACGTGGCCTCGACCTTGGTTTTGGCGTTAGTCAGCGCGGCGGCTACATCGCCTTCGTTCTCGTCGTCGCGGGCCGGGCCTTGCTGGGCGGCGAGAAAGTCGCGGTGCTTGTCGGTTGAAAAATCCGCCGGCATCGCCCGCACTTTCGAGTCGGCAGCCGCTTCCAGCCACTCGACCTGGATGGCCTCCACCGCGCGTTTGGCGTGCCACCAGCGTTCGGCAACCACCGCCACCGCACCGGGCAGTTGATGAACTGAATGCACACCTTTCATCGCTTCGACCTGGGCCTGGTTACGCAGGCTGCCCACGGTCATGCCCAGGCGCGGCGCGTGCTGTACGGCGGCGTGAAGCATGCCGTCGACTTTCAGGTCGATGCTGTATTGCGCCTTGCCGGTGGACTTGTCGTAGGCATCCAGGCGCTTCACCGGCTTGCCGATCCAGCGGAACTGGCTCGGGTCACGCAGCGTGATGGTGGCAGGGTCAGGCACCGGCATGTCCAGGGCGCGACCGGCCAACTCACCGTAACCCAGCGAGCGGCCTGAAGCGGCGTGCACCACCCGGCCCGGTTGTGTACTCAGTTGCGCCACCGGCACGCCCAACTGCTCGGCGCCAGCCTGCAGCAGCATGGCCCGTGCCAGTGCGCCAAGGCGGCGCATGGTCGGGTAGCTCATGCGTATCGACATACTGCCGCCGGTAATGCGCAGGCCGTTTTCCATCACCACATAGGCTTCGCCGGGTGGCGCAGCTTCGACCACGAAGGTGGCGGGGTCGGCATCCAGTTCTTCACCCACAATCTGTGCCATCGCGGTGTGGGTGCCTTGTCCGCCTTCCATAAAGGGGCTGAGCAGACGAACGGTACCGTCCGGGTGAATCTCTAGAAATGCCGGGACTTGGGTCCCGCGTTCTGCGGCAGTGGCCGTGGCGGCGTACACCCTGGACGCGCCGAGCGGCAGGCCGAAGCCGATGACCAGTGCGCCCACGGCTGTGCTGGCCAGAAAGCGTCGACGGGACAGATTGACCGGATCACCCAAAGCCAGGTCGAGGATGTCGTTGGGCATGTTCATCAGACGCTCCCCTTCGCCAGGTCATGCACGGCGGTGCGGATGGCGTTGTAGGTGCCGCAGCGGCACAGGTTGACCATCGCCGCTGCGATTTGCGCATCACTGGGCGCGGCGGTCTGTTTGAGCAGTGCGGTGGCCGCCATCACTTGCCCGGACTGGCAGTAACCGCACTGCGCCACTTGGTGCTCGACCCAGGCCGCGACCACGCGCTTGCCCACTTCATCGGCTTCAATCGCCTCGATGGTGGTGACCTCGCGGCCCACCACCCCAGCCACCGGCGTGACGCAAGAACGCACCACATTACCGTCCACCAGTACGGAACATGCACCGCACTGGGCCAGGCCGCAGCCGTACTTGGTACCGGTCAGGCCCAGGTCATCGCGGATCACCCAGAGCAACGGCGTGTCGGCGTCGGCATCGACCTGATAGGCCTTTTGGTTGATACGTAGCTCCATAATCGTCGCTCCAGGGCTCATCTGCTGATCATCGGTAGGTACAGCTTTTTTCTTATGGGGGCGTGCAACCCGGCAGGCATCGCCGGTGGCGGGCTCTGGTCATTACGACTGGCCGCACGCCGTTAAACTCTAGACCACGGCGCAAGGGCTATCTATCCAATAGCCGATAACTCGGAGGATCAGGCAAGTATTCAAGAGGATTGCATCAGCGACAGCTTCATATTGCTCGACCATACTGCGATGTGCTTAAAAAACACCCGGTTTCACAATCATTGGCGAGCAGTCTTTATTCCCGAATAGGAGTCTGGCGATGAGCAATAAACCCACGGTTTTATTAGTACACGGTTTTTGGGGCGGTGCCGCGCATTGGGGCAAGGTCATCCTTGAACTGAAGCGAAAGGGCTACACCTCCATTCATGCGGTGGAAATGCCGCTGACGTCGCTTGCCGAGGATGCGGAGCGTACGCGCAAGATGATCGCACAGCAAAAAGGCCCAGTATTGTTGGTGGGGCACTCCTATGGTGGTGCGGTGATCACCCAGGCGGGTGACCAGCCGAATGTGGTGGGGCTGGTGTACATCGCTGCATTCGCCCCGGACGCAGGGGAAAGCCCCGGCGGCATCACGCAACAGCACCTGCCCGCCGCAGCGCCCAATCTTGAGCCGGACAGCGACGGTTACTTGTGGCTCAAACCCGAGAAATTCCATGAAAGCTTTTGCCAGGACCTGAGCGCCGACGAAGCGCTGGTCATGGCCGTCACCCAGAAAGCGCCCCTTGCCAGCACGTTTGGCGACACCATTTCTGCGCCTGCCTGGAAGAAGAAGCCCTCCTGGTACCAGATATCCAGTGAAGACCGGATGATTCATCCGCAGAACCAGCAAGTCATGTCAGCCCGCCTCAACGCTCGTAAGGTCATTACCCTGAACGCAAGTCACGCTTCGTTGGCATCCAAGCCAGTGGAAGTGGCCGCGTTCATTGACGAGGCCGCGACCGAAGCGGTGAAAGCCCTGTAAGGCCACAGGTCATGCCCTCGCGTCAGGTCCTGCTGCGAGGGCAGTAGCAGGTAGATAGATCGGTCAGTGCGGCATTTCCCTTTCCGGCGTAGGAAGGGTCTTATCTTGAGTCCCTCTGCTTGAAACACCCCTCGGTCGGCAATAGCCTCGGACGTTTTTTAAACATGAGTGCCTACCTTGGGTAAGCAAAAAAAGCTTTGGCCTACTGAACGCGAAGTCCGCCTGCGATTTATCCTTTTTGCCGTGATCGACGTGGCGAGCGCCCAAGGTGCTCCCGCCGAATTGTTATTGCCTGCACACAAGCTGCTACGCACTTCACCGACGGAGTCGCAGCTACGCGAAACACTCGCCGACATTCTGGCGTGCGATGAAATGTACGGATTCAGGTTTCCACTGGGTTCGGAGGCGGATGATTTGATGCAGGCGCTTTAGCTCAAGGTTTTTCAGGCTGGTTAGATCGTTTATTTCCTTAAGGTTGGACTCAATTCCTTAATCGAATATCTATAGCAGCGAATATCGGTATGAATTAGACAGTTAAGTTGTCACTGCATCGATTTGGGTGTCATCACGTCGTGCGTGGCTGTCTTGATTCACTAAGCGTGCCCCCGAACATCCGTTCCTGCTGCTCTGCCGCCGTCTTGCGTCGCGGCCCGGCGTCTCTAGAATCGGTCCCAGAACTTAGCCATTTCCTGTCGATTACGGAGTTTCGAACATGATGAATGCAATGCAGATGCCGATGAACACCGCCATGCCAATGATGCCGATGATGGGCATGCCGATGATGATGGCAACCATGAAGTGCGAAATGGCCGCTGACGCCATGATGTGCACCATGAAGCCGGCAGCCGGCATGGACATGGCTCAGTTCAAGACCAACGCCGAAATGATGGCGATGATGATGAACTGCGGCATGCCGATGATGATGCAGTGCGCCAACATGTCGATGATGTGCCTGTCGGCCGATGCCATGAAGATGATGACTGACATGAACATGCCGATGATGCCGATGATGGCAATGGGCATGTCGATGCCGATGATGAAGTGCATGATGGAATGCACCCTGATGGGCGACAGCATGATGTGCAAAATGATGCCGATGCCGGGCATGAGCATGGACATGATGAAAAACTGCTGCATGCTGATGAACAAAATGATGAACGACTGCGCCATGCCGATGATGATGAGCTGCAATGGCATGCCGATGATGTGCTGCACCTGCTGATAGGTTACGCGCACTAAAAAAGCCCCGACGTGTCGGGGCTTTTTGCATTCAGTCCAGGCGTTCCGGGTAGGTGATCACCAGGAACGCCACCGCCTCGCTGTCTGCCGGGTTACGGTAGCGGTGGGGCTGGTCGGCGTAGAACAGGATCGAGTCGCCGGTGGAGAGCAGGTAGCGTTCGTCGTTGACACTGACTTCCAGCACGCCTTGGGCCACCACCAGGTTTTCCTGGATGCCGGGGCCATGGCCTTCGGAGACTTCTTCTCCGAGCGCTCGCAAGCGGATCTCGTAGAACTCGGACTGGCGCGCCGTATCGTAGGGAAACAACGCGCGGCTGACGAATGCACCGTCGGCGCTCACCAGGCGTTTGCTCTGTTGCGCCGGCAGCACTTCAACCCCTTCAAAGGCGCGGTCCTCCAGGAACGCCGCCACCGACACCTTCAACCCCTTGGCAATCTTGCACAGCACCTTGATCGACGGCACGCTGCGCCCGGATTCGATCTGCGCCAGCATCGCTCGGCTTACGCCGCAGGCGCGCGCCAGGCCGTCCAGTGACAGATGGCGTTTGCTGCGCAGGCGTTGCAAGTTTTGCGCAACACACAGGCTGGTATCGTCATCGTCGGTACCGGGTTTTGGAAGAGGATCGGGTGGTTCGGGGATCACGTGCAGGAAATTCATCGGCCTTACGCCCGGCGGGTATCGCTGGACGGTGCGGCCTGTGCGGTAAACACCGCCAGCCCGGCACGCGCCGCATACATCGCCCACATCAACTCGGCCGCGGTGCGCGCCTGGCGGCGTTTACGGTGGAGCGTGAAGTCGATGATGTTGGCGGATGTTTGCATGGGGGCGATCTCGTGGGGCGTGGGTGACTCAGTGGTTCCACAGTAATGCTTGCCGGTTATTTCTTTAAATACTGAGTTTGCATGTGTTAATGCTTTTTTGGACTTAGTAAATAAACCCCGTCCGACGCTGTTGTGGGAAGGGTCTGGTCCGTTAATAAGGAGTGACTTGGCGCGCCTGCCTGTCTTCCCATCACAGTTCGCGTGGTGGGCTCGGCCTTTCACGCCCCCGCATTCCAAGGACCTGCCCCATGCTGTTGCGCCAACCGCCACTGCTTTTTGCCGCCCTGACCCTCACTTCACTGGTGCAAGCCGAAGACCTGCAATTGGCGCCGATTGAAGTCACCAGCGGCGAAGCCAGCGCGGGCGAAGTGGCCCAGGCGCAGCTCAGGAGCGTGCCCGGTGGCACCAACTACATCGACATGGGAGGCGTGCAGCAGGGGCGGGTGAGCAGCAACGAAGATGTGTTCAAGTACCAGGCCGGGGTGTACGCCAAGGCGGCGAACAATGAAGGGGTGAAGCTCTCGATCCGCGGCTCGGGCTTAAACCGCAGTCCGGGTTCCCACGCCTCCGGGCTTTATGAAATGTTCGACGGGTTGCCGCTGACCGGCCCCGGCGGTACGCCTTATGAACTCAAGGACCCGCTGTGGCAAAGCCGCGTCGAGGTGTTGCGCGGCGCCAACGGGTTTGATCAGGGCGCGCTGGCCTTGGGTGGTTCGGTCAACTACGTCACCCACACCGGCTATGACGCCCCCAAGTTGCAGGTGCGCTATGAAGCGGGCAGTCGCGGCTATGCACAACGCGAGATCAGCTCGGGCCAGGTAGTGGGGGATGCTGATTACTACATCAGCCTGACCGACTCGGAGTCTGACGGTTACCAGCACCAGAGTGCCGGAACAGGCAAGGGCGTCGCGGCTAACTTCGGCTACCGCTTCAACCTGGATTTGGAAACGCGCTTCTATTTTCGCTACCGCGAAACCACCAATGACACACCCGGCAAGCTGACGCGTTACCAGATCAGCCATGATCCACGGGCCGCCAACAGCCTCAATGTCGCGCGCGACTCAAAGCGCCTGCAACCCGGCTCGACCTGGATCGCCAACAAGACCACCTTGCAGTTGGATGACAATGCCCGCGTCGAGGTCGGACTGGCCTATCACGACTACCCGATGGACCTGCGCGAAGGCACCAACCGCCTGAAAGTCGCCTACACCGATATCAGCAGCACCCTGAATTACATCCGCCAGGACCTGTTGTTCGGTCACGACAGCAAAACCACCCTCGGTTTGCGTACCACCCAGGCGATGCCTAACAACGGGGCTTCGGAATATGTGCGTACGCCTGCTGGTAACACCGCAGGCTATGCCCCTGGCACCAAGACCCGCGACTACAGCTATCTGGGTTCCGACACCGTGTTGCATATCGGCAATGACCTGGAACTGGTCGAGGATTTGTGGCTGACCACGGGGTTGGCTGCGATCTACACCCGCCGCGAAACCCAAGTCACCTATCCCGAAGGCCAGGCGCCGCTCAGTCAACATGACTGGGACTACGCGCCGCGTATCGGCCTGCGTTATGACTTCACCCCGCAATTGCAGGTGTACGGCAACTTGAGCCGCTCGGTCGAGCCGCCGCATGCGTGGTCGATGATCTGGGGTTCCAACAACTATTTCCCGAAAGGCAGCGGCCCGGCCACCGGTTTGGCACGCGAAGGCGTGAGCCTGCACAACCAAACCGCGACCACCCTGGAAATCGGCGGCCGTGGCGAGCAGTGGTTCGGTCAATGGGACTTGGCCGTGTACCGCTCCGAAGTGCGGCACGAACTGCTCACCGTCGAAACCCAGGCCCAAACCGCCAACAGCAACGCAATCGTCGCCGAAGCCAACGCCAGCCCCACCGTGCACCAAGGCGTGGAGCTGAGCCTGCTCAGCCCGCTCTGGGACGGTGGCCGCAACGGCCAACTGGCCCTGCGCCAGGCCTACACCTACAGCGATTTCCACTACCGCGACGACGAGCGCTTTGGCGACAACACCTTGCCGGGCATTCCCAAGCATTACTACCAGGCGCAGCTGCGCTACAGCCATCCGACGGGCTTTTACACCAGCCTCAACACCGAGCATGCTTCACGGGTGGCGGTGGACTATGCGAACTCCTATTACGCCGCGGCTTACACCACGCTCGGCGCCACCTTCGGCTACGACGCGCCAAAGCAGGACTGGCAAGCCTGGGTCGACCTGCGCAACCTCACCAACCGCCGCTACGCGAATACCGTCACGCCGGGTTACGACGACAAGGGGTTGGATGTTGCCCGGTCCACGCCGGCTGATGGTCGAGGCATCTATACCGGTGTGTCATGGAGCTGGCGTTAAGCGACCAACGCTCGGAAACCCCGAGGGTTCCGGTCAGGTCTCGCTCTGGCGCAGGCGCTTGTACAGGGTGTTGCGGCTGACCCCCAACTCCCGCGCCAGGTGGGAAATATTCCCGCCCGCCGCCTTCAGGCGTTGTGTCAGGTCGATGCCGTCATCCACACATTCATTGGTGGGCAGCGGCGCCGCGACGTTCAAATCCACAAAAAAATCATCCGGCAGATGCTCCGGGCGCACCGGCTGCTCCTCAGCCATCGCCAGCGCCACCTGCAGCACGCTGCTCACCTGACGCAAGTTCCCCGGCCACGGGTGCTGCTCGAATAACGCCAGCACCTCGGCACTGAGCCCTGCCCATTGGGTCGGCTCGCGGTGCTGCTGCCACAACTGCTGGAACAAGGCCTGTTTGTCGGTGCGCTCGCGTAAGGGCGGCAGCTCCAGGGTCAAGCCGCCGATGCGGTAATACAAATCCTCACGAAACCGCCCGGCCTGCACCCATTCCCGCAGTGCGCGGTTGGTGGCGGAGATGATGCGCAAGTCCACCGGGAACAGCTCGCTGCTGCCCACCGGTTGTACGCAACGCTCCTGCAACACCCGCAACAGGCGGGCTTGGGTCGGCAGCGGCATATCACCGATCTCATCGAGAAACAGCGTGCCTTTATCCGCTTTGCGGATCAGGCCGATGCTGCCTTTTTGATTGGCGCCGGTGAAGGCGCCTTTTTCATAGCCGAACAACTCCGATTCCACCAGCTCGGCCGGAATCGCCGCACAGTTCACCGCGATAAATGCCTGCTGGCTGCGGGAACTGGCCTGGTGCAGGGCTTTGACGAACACCTCTTTGCCGACGCCGGTTTCACCGTGGATCAGCAATGGAATGTCCTTCTCCAGCAGGCGTTCGGCTTGGCGCACGGCTTTTTCCACGCGCACATCGCCAAAATGCAGGGTCTTGAGGCCAATCGAGGCCGGCTTTGTCGGTGGTGGGGCGCTGGGTTTTGGCTCACTGAAGACGCGTGCCTGCACCGGCATTTGCTTCGGACGCTTCAATAAACACTGGAACCGATTGCGTCCCGCCGCGTGCAGCGAAAACGGCAACCCTTCCGGTTGATTCAACAGCTCCAGCAGCGACACCTTGAACAAACTGTCGATCATTACTCGCGACAAACTGATGCCCAGCAAGTTATCTGCGCGGCGGTTGGCTGATAGTACCTGGCCGCTTTCATCAAAGATCAGCAGGCCCGCCCACTGGCTGTCGAGGTTGTTCAGGCCGGTGTTGAAGGTCAGTTGGAAATGCTCGCCGTGAAACAGGTTGAGGATCAGCCGGTTTTCCACGGTCTGGCTCATCATCTTGACCATGCCCAAGGTGTGGGAGGGCGGCAGGTAGCTGTCGCTGGACACATCCAGCACCGCGATGATTTCGCGCTGGGCATCGAAGATCGGTGCCGCCGAGCCAATCATGAAACGGTTGGCCTTGAGAAAGTGTTCATCGTGCTCGATATGCACCGCTTGGGCACAGGCCAGCGCAGTACCGATGGCGTTGGTGCCGCTGGAACGTTCCATCCAGCTGGCGCCGGCGCTGAAACCCCGCGCCAGTTTCGGTTCGATAAAGCGTTGGGTGCCCCACGACGTCAGGACCTGGCCTCTGTTGTCGGCCAGCATGATCAGGCAGTTGGAGTTACTCAGGATATTTTCGTAGTAGGGCAGGACTTCCTGGTGGGTGGTCTGCACCAGGGAATGCTGGCTTTCCAGCAGTTGGCTGATGCCCTCGGCGGGCAGCAGGTCGAAGCTGGGGGCGCTCTGATGATCCAGGCCAAACGCACGGCAGCGGCGCCAGGAGTCCTGGATAAGGGTGTCGTGAGCCAAGGGTTCGGCCATCGGGCGACCTTCTTTTTATTGTTATTTTTATGGAGCCTTGCGCGATCAAAGTGTGGGAGCAGGCAAGCCAGCTCCCATATTTGTTCTGTGTTGTTCGGTAAATCGAGTCCAGACAGTGTTGTTCAGAACTGTTCATTGTCAACCTCCAGACTGTTCAGTTGTTCAGTCCGACTGTTCACCCCTGAACACCGCGATTAACCCATTTCCTTATGCATCAAGCGCTTGCGGTTTTGGCACGAAACTCGCTCTGACGACTGGCCAGATTCATTCCAATAATAAAAAAGGGCGTGTCATGTCATTGACCCTGGAGCACGTTACTCGCGTCGTTGAAGGCCAAACCTGGATCGACGACGCCAACCTGCGTTTCGAAGCCGGTTCCTTCAATGTCTTGCTCGGCCGCACCTTGTCCGGCAAGACCAGCCTGATGCGCCTGATGGCCGGTCTGGACAAGCCCGACAGCGGCCGCATCCTGATGAACGGTGTGGATGTCACGCAAAAGCCGGTGCGCCTGCGCAACGTGTCGATGGTGTACCAGCAATTCATCAATTACCCGACCATGACCGTGTTCGAAAACATCGCCTCGCCATTGCGCCAGGCCGGTATGTCAGACGAGTTGATCCAGAGCAAAGTGCTGGAAACCGCGAAGATGCTGCGCATCGAAAAGTTTCTCCAGCGCCACCCGCTGGAGCTGTCCGGCGGCCAGCAGCAACGCACGGCGATGGCCCGGGCACTGGTGAAAGACGCCGAGTTGATCCTGTTCGATGAGCCGCTGGTGAACCTGGACTACAAACTGCGCGAAGAGCTGCGTCAGGAAATGCGCGAGCTGTTCAAGGCGCGCCACACCATTGCCATCTATGCCACCACCGAACCCAATGAGGCGCTGGCCCTGGGTGGCACCACCACCATCCTGCACGAAGGCCGAGTGATTCAGAGTGGCAAGGCCGCCGAGGTCTACCACCAGCCACAGACAGTATTGGCCGCCGAACTGTTTTCCGAACCGCCGATCAACCTGATGCCGGGCCGTATCAGTGGCAACGAGGTGAGCTTCGCCAATGTCGTGCACTTCCCGCTGAACGTCGACCTGCGTCCCATCGGCGAAGGCGAGTTCCGCTTTGGCGTGCGCCCCAGCCATATCAGCCTGGTGCCGAGCAACGACGATGACCTGGAGCTGGCGGTGACCGTGGAAGTCGCCGAGATCAGCGGCTCGGAAACCTTCCTGCATGTGCGCAGCGAGCACTTCCTGCTGGTGCTGCATTTGCCGGGCGTGCATGAGTACGACGTCGACGCGCCGATCCGCGTGTATATCCCCACCCATAAACTGTTTGTGTTCGATGGCCAGGGTCGTTTGGTCCAGGCCCCCGGTCGTCGCGTTGCGAGGGTTGCCTGATGGCCGAGATCCATTTGCAGAACCTCGCCCACAGCTACAGCCCTACGCCGACTGGTCCTGAGGACTACGCCATTCGGGAAATGAACCATGTGTGGGAGCAGGGCGGCGCCTACGCTTTACTGGGGCCTTCGGGCTGCGGCAAGTCGACCCTGCTCAATATCATCTCCGGCCTGCTCAGCCCGTCCGAAGGCCAGGTGCTGTTCGACACTAAAGTGGTCAACGACCTGACCCCGGAAAAACGCAACATTGCCCAGGTGTTCCAGTTTCCGGTGGTGTACGACACCATGACGGTGTTCGATAACCTGGCTTTCCCCCTACGAAACCAGGGCATGCACGAGGCGAAAATTCACAGCAAGGTACAGGAAATTGCCGAAGTCCTTGACCTGCAAAACCTGTTGAGCAAGAAAGCGCGCAACCTCACCGCCGATGAAAAACAAAAAGTCTCCATGGGCCGTGGCCTGGTACGCGACGACGTTTCAGCGATCCTGTTTGATGAGCCGCTGACGGTGATTGACCCGCACCTCAAATGGAAGCTGCGGCGCAAGCTCAAGCAGATTCACGAGCAGTTCAATATCACCATGGTCTACGTGACCCACGATCAACTGGAGGCCTCGACCTTCGCCGACAAGATCGCGGTGATGTACGGCGGCCAGATTGTGCAGTTCGGCACGCCTCGCGAGTTGTTCGAGCGACCGAGCCATACCTTTGTCGGCTATTTCATCGGCAGCCCTGGGATGAATCTGATCGAGGTGCAGGCCGAGGCGGGCGGGGTGCGTTTTGCCGACACCGTTCTGCCATTGCCAGAGGCGTTGCAGCAACGGATTACCGAAACGAACCCCAAGAAGCTGCAGGTAGGTATCCGCCCGGAATTTATCCATGTGTGGGATGAGCATAATCCCGACGCACTGCAAGCCGATGTCATGCACCTCGAAGACCTCGGCACCTACAAGATCATGACCCTCAACCTCGATGGTGCGCCGTTGAAAGTGCGTCTGGCCGAAGACAAACCGGTGCCCGAAGGCAAAGCGTCTATCAGCTTCCCCGCGCAATGGCTGATGGTCTACGCCGACGATTACCTGGTGGAGGTGCTGCCATGAACAAGGTGCAGAACAACAAGGCCTGGTGGCTGGTGTTGCCGGTGTTCCTGCTGGTGGCGTTCAGTGCGGTGATCCCGATGATGACGGTGGTCAACTACTCGGTGCAGGACATCTTCGACCAGTCCAGCCGCTACTTCGTCGGCGCCGACTGGTACAAGCAGGTGCTGCTCGACCCGCGCCTGCACGACTCGTTGCTGCGCCAGTTCATCTATTCAGCCTGCGTGTTGCTGATCGAAATCCCGCTGGGCATCGCCATCGCCCTGACCATGCCGACCAAGGGCCGCTGGTCGTCGCTGGTGTTGATCATTCTGGCGATTCCGCTGCTGATTCCGTGGAACGTGGTCGGCACCATCTGGCAGATCTTCGGCCGCGCCGATATCGGCCTGCTCGGTTGGACGCTCAACGCCATGGGCATCAGCTACAACTACGCCGCCAACACCATGGACGCCTGGGTCACCGTACTGGTGATGGATGTTTGGCACTGGACCTCGCTGGTGGCATTGCTCTGTTACTCGGGGCTACGGGCGATCCCGGATGTGTACTACCAGGCCGCGCGTATCGATCGCGCATCCGCCTGGGCGGTTTTCCGACATATCCAATTGCCCAAGATGAAAAGCGTGCTGCTGATCGCGGTGATGTTGCGCTTCATGGACAGCTTCATGATCTACACCGAGCCCTTCGTGCTCACCGGCGGCGGGCCGGGTAACGCCACCACGTTCTTGAGTCAGACGCTGACCCAGATGGCCGTAGGCCAATTCGACCTGGGCCCGGCCGCGGCGTTTTCCCTGGTGTATTTCCTGATCATCCTGTTGGTGTCCTGGCTGTTTTACACCGCCATGACTCACTCCGATGCCAACCGCTGAGGCCGCAGACATGAGCAACCGCAAGCTGATTCCGCTGCTGATCTACATCCTGTTCCTGCTGGTGCCGATCTATTGGCTGCTGAACATGTCCTTCAAGAGCAACACCGAAATCCTTGGCGGGCTGACGCTGTTTCCGCAGGATTTCACCCTGGCCAACTACAAGGTGATTTTCACCGACCCGAGTTGGTACACCGGCTACCTCAACTCGCTGTACTACGTGAGTTTGAACACGGTGATCTCCCTGAGCGTGGCGTTGCCGGCGGCCTACGCCTTCTCGCGTTACCGTTTTCTCGGCGACAAGCACCTGTTCTTCTGGCTGCTGACCAACCGCATGGCGCCACCGGCGGTATTTTTGCTGCCGTTTTTCCAGCTGTATTCGTCCATCGGCCTGTTCGACACGCACATCGCCGTGGCCCTGGCGCACTGCCTGTTCAACGTGCCGTTGGCGGTGTGGATTCTCGAAGGCTTCATGTCGGGCGTGCCCAAGGAAATCGACGAAACCGCCTACATCGATGGCTACAGCTTTCCCAAGTTTTTCGTGAAGATTTTTATCCCGCTGATTGGTTCCGGCATCGGTGTAACCGCGTTTTTTTGCTTCATGTTTTCCTGGGTCGAGCTGTTGCTGGCGCGCACCTTGACCTCGGTCAACGCCAAGCCCATCGCGGCGGTGATGACCCGCACGGTCTCGGCGTCGGGTATTGATTGGGGCGTGCTGGCAGCGGCGGGGGTGTTGACCATCCTGCCGGGCATGCTGGTGATCTGGTTTGTTCGCAACCATGTGGCCAAGGGCTTCGCCCTGGGCCGGGTCTAAAGGAGTCGATGATGGAATGGATGGCCTGGACCACCCCCACCGCGTTGTTCTTTGCGGCCATTGCCCTGTTGCTGGTGGGCATGACCACCTGGGAACTGCGCTCGCCGAGTATTCCTCGGCGCGGCTTACTGCCGATCAGCACCACCCGTGGTGATCGCTTGTTTATTGGTCTTCTCGGCAGCGCCTACCTGCATTTACTGGTGATCGGCGTAACCGGCTGGAGCATCTGGGTGGCGACTGCGCTGTCCCTGGTGTGGCTGTTGTGTGTGATGCGTTGGGGCTAGTGCTCCGCTTGAATAAACAACCAGGAGGTCTCTATGTTCGATAAAAACAATAAGCTGCGACATAGCATTTCATTGGCCGGCGTACTGGCCCTCAGTGGTTTGAGCGCCACGGCGTGGGCCGATGCGTACGAAGAAGCCGCGAAAAAATGGATCGGCAGCGAGTTCAAACCATCCACGCTCACCGACGCCCAGCAACTCGAAGAGTTGAAGTGGTTTATCAAGGCGTCGGAACCGTTCCGTGGGATGAAGATCAACGTGGTGTCGGAAACCCTCACCACCCATGAGTATGAATCCAAGGTACTGGCCAAGGCCTTCACTGAAATTACCGGGATCAAGCTGACCCACGACTTGCTGCAGGAAGGCGACGTGGTGGAGAAGCTGCAAACCCAGATGCAGTCCGACAAAAATATCTATGACGGCTGGGTCAACGACTCGGACCTGATCGGTACACACTTTCGCTATGGCAAGACCGAGTCCATCACCGACCTGATGGCCAACGAAGGCAAGGCCTTCACCTCGCCGACCCTGGACATCAAGGACTTTATCGGCCTCTCTTTCACCACTGCGCCGGATGGCAAGATCTACCAACTGCCTGACCAACAGTTCGCCAACCTCTACTGGTTCCGCGCCGACTGGTTCGAACGTCCGGAGTTGAAAGCCAAGTTCAAGGAGAAATACGGCTACGACCTCGGCGTGCCGGTGAACTGGTCGGCTTATGAAGACATCGCCAAGTTCTTCAGCGAAGACGTCAAGGAAATCGACGGCAAGCGCATCTATGGGCACATGGACTACGGCAAAAAAGACCCATCCCTGGGTTGGCGCTTCACCGATGCCTGGTTCTCCATGGCCGGTGGCGGCGACAAAGGCCTGCCCAACGGCTTGCCGGTGGACGAGTGGGGCATTCGCGTAGAGGACTGCCACCCGGTGGGTTCCAGCGTGACCCGTGGCGGCGACACCAACGGCCCGGCGGCGGTGTTCGCCACACAAAAATACGTAGACTGGATGAAAGCCTACGCACCACCGGAAGCGGCGGGCATGACCTTCTCCGAATCCGGCCCGGTGCCGTCCCAAGGCAGCATCGCCCAGCAGATCTTCTGGTACACCGCGTTTACCGCCGACATGACCAAGCCGGGCCTGCCGGTGGTGAACGCCGACGGCACGCCGAAATGGCGCATGGCCCCATCGCCCGTCGGGCCTTATTGGGAAAAGGGCATGAAGAAGGGGTATCAGGACGTGGGCTCCTGGACCTTCCTCAAATCCACCCCGGAGAAACAGAAACTCGCAGCCTGGCTTTATGCGCAGTTTGTGACCTCGAAAACCGTCTCGTTGAAAAAAACCATTGTCGGCCTGACGCCGATTCGTGAGTCCGACATCAACTCCCAGGCCATGACCGACCTGGCGCCGAAACTCGGCGGGCTGGTGGAGTTCTACCGCAGCCCGGCCCGCGTGGAGTGGACCCCGACCGGCACCAACGTGCCGGATTACCCACGCCTGGCGCAACTGTGGTGGAGCAACATCGCGGCCGCTGCCAGCGGCGAGAAAACCCCGCAACAGGCGCTGGACAATCTGGCCAAGGAGCAAGACGCGATCATGACGCGTCTGGAACGCTCCAAGGTGCAGCCGGTGTGTGGCCCGAAAATGAACGAAGAGCGTGACGCGCAGTACTGGTTCGACCAGCCGGGCGCGCCGAAGCCGAAACTGGCCAATGAGAAACCGAAGGGGGAGACGGTGGCTTACAACGACCTGCTCAAGTCGTGGGAGGCAGCGCGTAAGGAATAGCGTGGAGTAAAGTTGTTTCCTATGGCGAGCGGGCTTGCCCCGCGTTGGGCTGCGTAGCAGCCCCATGACAGGCGCCGAGTTCATCCAGTAGGAACTCGGTTGTCAGGTTTTGGGGCCGCTACGCAGCCCAGCGGGGGACAAGCCCCCTCGCCACACGTATGAGTGGTGTTCTAGTTCAGGCAACTGCCTGCGGCTGAATCTGCAACTCACCTTCAACATCCTTGACCAACTCACTGGCCAAGAACAGCGGCACCAAACGCTTGTGCAACTGCGGCTCGACAAACTCTTTCACCGTATCCAACGCCAACACGCCACTGAGCGGTAGCTCGGCCTTGGTGTACGACAACCAGGCCTTCTTCAGCGCCATCAACACATCGCTGCCCGCCGTGGAGGCGAAACGACGGTGGGTGGGTTTGGCATCAAAGTGGAAGGTGTGCTGGAACGCGTAGCCGGTTTCATCGCCATTGCCGGCGGCGCAGCGTACGCAGGTGCATGGGCCGTCGCCGAACGCAGTGCGCAGGTAGGTGTTGAAGTCCACCACGGGCTTGAGTGACAGGCGCTTATCGACCTCGAACAGGTCTCCGGTCATTTTTTCGTCAGTGTTCAACGTCCATTTCCTCGCTGGTCAGGCTGAATTTCGATGCGCGGCACAATACCAGCCGGACGGGATTTTGGGGATTATTTGCATAACAATAGACCGCGATATTCTTTTCCTGTCTTAAAAATGGCCGCTACCCTCGTTCACCTTCTCAAAAGCGCGGCAGACTCCCATGACCCTCAAGCGTTCCTCCCTGACCCTCCTGGCCGCGTCCCTGGCTACCGCGAGCGCCTTGCTCAGCCCTGGCGCGCAGGCCGAAGGCAAGATCAGCATCGCCCAGCAATTCGGCATCGGCTACCTTATCCTCGACGTGGTGCGCGACCAGAACCTGATCGAGAAACACGGCAAGGAACAGGGGCTGGATATCAAAGTGGAGTGGAACAGCATTTCCGGCGCCACCGCAATGAACGAGTCGCTACTGGCCGGCGCCCTGGACGTGGTCTCGGCCGGTGTGCCGCCGATGCTGACTGTGTGGGACCGGACCCAGGGCAAGCAGAACGTCAAAGCCATCGCCTCCCTCGGCTCGATGCCCAACTACCTGCTGACCAACAACCCCAACGTGAAGACCCTCAAGGACTTCACCGAGAAAGACCGCATCGCCGTGCCTGCCGCCGGTGTAGGCTTCCAATCGCGCACCTTGCAGATCGAAACCGCCAAGCAATTCGGCGATGCCAACTACAAGAAGTTCGACGACATCTCCATCAGCCTGGCCCACCCCGACGCCACGGCGGCGCTGATTGCCGGTGGTTCGGAAATCAATTCGCACTTCTCCAGCCCACCGTTCCAGTATCAGGAACTGCTCAACCCGAACGTGCACAAGGTGCTCAGTTCCTACGACATCCTCGGCGGGCAGGCCACGTTCAACGTGCTCTACACCACACAGAAATTCCACGATGAAAACCCCAAGACCTACAAGGCGTTCTACGACGCGTTGGCCGAAGCCGAGAAGATCATCAAGGCCGACAAGCCCGCCGCGGCCAAGGCGTATATCCGTGTAGAACAGTCGAAGTTGCCGTTGGAACTGGTCGAAAAAATCGTCCAGGACCCGGAAATCGACTTCACCATCGTGCCGCAGCGCACCTTCATCTATGCCGAGAAACTGCAAGAACTTGGCGTACTGAAAAACAAAGCCGCCAGTTGGAAAGACTACTTCTTCGAAGAGGCCCACGGCGGCAACGGCAGTTGACCCTGTCAGATGCACACCGATCAAAATATGGGAGCTCCATACATCAGGAAAACACCCCATCGCGGCGGCCCACGGATTCAAGCCTGCGTGCGGGCACACCGAGCCTAGGCGAGGTGCCGAGTGGTGGGGTAAGAGCCTTTTGGTTACTTTTGGGCTCCTTTCAAAAGTGACCCGCCGTAAGGGCGGAACCAATACCCGCCATAACCGCAAAAAACGGATATGTACTCAACCTACCTAAAGAAAATAGCCACCCCGAACTCCACCACACAGTGGATCGACATTACTTGAACGATCAGCGGAAAAACTCCCCGGGAGTAGCATCAAACTGCTGCCGAAACGCATTGATAAACGCCGAGGTGGATTCATACCCACACCCCAACGCCACATCCGTCACCCGCTCACCCTGCTCCAGCGCGGGCAGGGCACTCAGCAATCGCAATCGCTGGCGCCACGCCCGAAACGTCAGCCCGGTGTCACCCAGGAACAACCGACTGAGGGTCTTCTCGCTGACCCCCAGCTTCCGGCTCCAGTCACCCAAGGTCGTCTGCTGCTCCGGGTGCACGTTCAGGCTGCGGTAAATCTGCCGCAATCGCGGGTCATGGGGCAGCGGCAGCATCAAATCCACCTGAGGCGCCGCCGCCAGCTGGTCCAGCACCACCTGCGCCAGTCGCCCATCCGGCCCATCCTCGGCATATTCCACCGGCAACTCGCTGAACCTGCGGATCAACTCGCGCAATAAACTGCTCACTTCCAGCACCTGACAACGCTCGGCCGCCCAGGCGGTGACGCTGCAATCGAGGTACAGGCTACGCATTTCCGTGTGCGGCGAACTGAACACCCGGTGCGGCACACCCGCCGGTATCCACACCGCGCGCTGGGGCGGAGCAACGAAACGGCCGACGCTGGTCTGGATCTCCAGCACCCCGGAAATCGCGTACGACAATTGCACCCACGGGTGGCTGTGCTGACGGGTCAGCGCGCGGTTGGGCAGGGATTCGGTGCGCCCATACACCGGCCGTGGCAGGCTGGAAAGCCCAGGCACGCTGCGGCGGACGGTCTTTTCATGTCCTTTAGGCGGCATTTACTGGCTCATTGGCGTTAGTCGGTAACAAGCCGTTACGTTAGAGTCGCGACGATGCTCTTGGCAACCCCTGGAAGATTTGCTTATGACCCGCCCGCGTTTTCTGCCCGACAACTTCACCCTGACCCTGGTGGCCACGGTGATCCTCGCTTCTTTCCTGCCCGCCAGCGGCCAGACCGCCGTGGCCTTCGGTTGGGTGACGAACCTGGCCATCGCGCTGCTGTTTTTCCTGCACGGTGCCAAGCTGTCGCGCCAGGCCATCGTCGCCGGTGCCGGCCACTGGCGCCTGCACTTGCTGGTGTTCAGCCTGACGTTCGTGCTGTTTCCGCTGCTGGGCCTGGCGCTCAAGCCGGTGCTGTCGCCGCTGATCGGCAAAGACCTGTACATGGGCATGCTCTACCTCTGCGCCTTGCCGGCCACTGTGCAATCGGCGATTGCCTTCACCTCCCTGGCACGCGGCAATATCCCGGCGGCAATTTGCAGCGCGGCGGCGTCCAGCCTGTTCGGCATTTTCCTCACGCCGCTGCTGGTGACCCTGCTGCTTAACGTACACGGTGATGGCGGCTCCACCGTCGACGCGATCCTGAAAATCAGCGTGCAACTGCTGCTTCCATTTGTCGCCGGGCAAATCGCCCGCAATTGGATCGGCGAGTGGGTCGGCCGCAATAAATCCTGGCTGAAGTTCGTCGACCAGGGCTCGATCCTGCTGGTAGTCTTCGGCGCGTTCAGTGAAGCCGTCAACGAAGGTATCTGGCACCAGATCCCGCTGTGGGAATTGGGTGGTCTAGTCGTCGCGTGCTGTGTGTTGCTGGCCTTGGTGCTGGTGGCATCTACCGTGCTGGGTAAGGCTTTCGGTTTTAGCCAGGAAGATCGCATCACCATCTTGTTCTGTGGCTCGAAGAAGAGCCTGGCGACGGGCGTGCCGATGGCTCAGGTGTTGTTTGCCGGGGCGACCATGGGTGTGCTGATCCTGCCGCTGATGCTGTTTCACCAGATCCAGTTGATGGTGTGTGCGGCGCTGGCCCAGCGTTATGCCAAGCGGCCGGAGTCGATTCCGGAACTGATGGGGCAGGTCGATCCTTAATAATTGCTGGGAAATTTCCTACAGGTCGATAGGACGCTTCCCTCAATAATCAGGACTAACCCCGGCCACTATCACCCTCTTCGCACCTGCAAAGTGGTTGATAAGCATGGCCTCTCCTCGCGTACTGGTTTTGGAAAACCAACGATTTCAGCGCAGTGTCCTGATCAAGATGCTGGATCACCTGGGGGTGCGCGATGTCGTCCAGGCCAGTGATGGCGAGCACGCTATGGCGCAATTGCAGGAGTGCGGCGGGGTCGACATTGTGCTGTGCGACTTGGCCGACCGCAGCCTGGACTGTTTGGCGTTCTTGCGCAGTGCCGGCCAGTTCGGCATGGTCCGCGCGGTGGCGCTGTGCAGCGAACTGGGCCCGGAGTTGCGTCGCGCGCTGGAGCAGATGGGTTCGCTGTCGGGCTTGCAACTGCTGGGGGTCATGGCCCCCCCGCTGCAACTGCGCACACTGCGCAAGGTTTTGCATCGTTACACCTACCGACGTGCCCAGTCGAGTGTTGCGCCCATCGTCAAATCCTTGCCCAGTGAACTGGAGATCCAGCGCGGCTTGGCCTTGGGCGAGTTTCGGGCCTGGTTCCAACCCAAACTTGTGATGAGCACCGGTCAACTGGCCGGTGTTGAGGCCTTGGTGCGCTGGGAGCATCCGGCGCGGGGTGTGTTGTTGCCCGGCGACTTTCTGGCCGCCGTGCTGGCTTACGACCTGATTGACGACATGTTCAAGCAACTGCTGGAGCAAGGCTTGAGCTTGCTGGGCGTACTGCGTCGGCAACAAGTGCAATTGGAGCTGGCCTTCAATCTTCACGCGTCACAATTGCTCAACAGCAACGTGGTGGCGCACATCCAATGGGCGTTGGGCCAGCACGGTTTTCCCGGTTCCACCTTGATGTTCGAGTTTGCCGAAAATGGCTTGCTGAACATCACTCCACCGATCCAGGAAAACCTGTTACGCCTGCGCATGCTGGGCTGTGGTTTGTCGATTGATGACTTTGGTACAGGCTTTTCGTCCCTCAAGCTGCTCTGCCAGTTGCCATTCAACCAACTCAAGCTGGACAGTGAGTTTGTCCGTCATGTGGACGAGCCACGCAGTCAGACCATGATCAGCAGCACTCTGGCGTTGGCCAAGTCCCTGGACATGAGCCTGGTGATCGAAGGTGTCAGCAATCAGCGCATTCGCGACGGCGTGCTGGCGATGGGCTGCGAGCTTGGCCAGGGTTACTACCTGGCACGGCCAATGTCGGCTTATCGGCTGCTACCTTGGCTGGAGGCGCATGCTGCTGGGGGCTGAAAGATCTAAGAAATTTCCTACACTTAGGTCGCGCTCGTGTATTTTTAGTAACGCGTCGATCGGTCACTTTTCCTACTTTTTGCGCTATAGACAGGCGAGTCACCCGCTAGGCGAGCCTGTCATACAGGGGTATCTATGTTTAAAGCGATAGTCGTGGACGATCATCCGTTTATTCGCTCTTCCGTCAAAATGCTCTTGAAGCAGGAAGGCTTCGAGGTGGTGGCCGAGGCTGATAACGGCGCAGACGCTGTGCAGTTGGCCCGCGAGCATGAGCCCGAGCTGATTGTGCTGGATATTGCTATGCCTAAACTGGATGGCCTGGAAGTGATTGCGCGGATCTGCGCCCTGGGCCTGCCGTGCAAGATCCTGGTGCTGACCTCACAGTCGCCGCTGTTCTATTCCATGCGCTGCATGAAGGCCGGTGCGGCGGGTTATGTCTCCAAGACCAACGATCTGGATGAGCTGATCAAGGCGATCAAGGCGGTCATGGGCGGTTACACCTTCTTTCCGAATCTGGCTCATAGTTCGGTGCGCCGCAGTGATGTGGAAAGTACTGATCTGGAGCTGATCCAGACGCTGTCCGACCGTGAGTTGACCATTTTGCAGCAACTGTCCCAAGGCCTGAGTAACAAGGAAATCGGCGATGCGATGCTGCTTAGCAACAAGACTGTCAGTACTTACAAGACCCGCCTGATCGAGAAACTCAAGGTGAAGTCGGTGGTGTACCTGGCCGATTTTGCCAAACGTAACAATCTGGTCTGAATGAATACTTTCTTGCGCAGATGGTTGGTGGGTGTGGTGCTGGCAGGCACTTTGAGCGGGACCGCGCTGGCGGCCGTACCGGCAGAGACCTTTCAGGTACTGGGGCGCTCCCATGTTTCGGAGTACGGTGTTTCATTGTCTGAGCCGGACTGGAGCTGGCTGCGGAGCAAGGGCGTGCTGGTGATGGGGGCGTCGGCCCCGGACTATTCGCCTTTTGCCATGACGACGAATAGCCACGACTACGAAGGCCTTACCGCCGACTACGTGCGGCTCTTGAGCGAATTATTGCGCACCCCGGTAGAGGTCCGCCGTTTTGCCTCCCGCGCCGAAGTGATCGAAGCCCTCAAGCAGGGATCTGTGGATTTTCTCGGAACCGCCAATGGCTATGAGCAGGCGGACCCCGAACTGTTGATGTCGACGTCCTACGCCGAAGACCAGCCCACCCTGATCACCCGGGTTGCCGACAGCCATGCACTCACCCAGGATTTGGCGGGCAAGAAAATCGCCATGCTTTATCACTACCTGCCACCGGAGGCAGTCGAGGCGTTCTATCCCAAGGCCACATTACAACTCTACCCCTCGACCTTGAGCGCGATTGGTGCTGTCGCCTTTGGCAATGCCGATGTGTACCTGGGCGACTCCATCAGTGCCCAGTACCTGATCAACAAGAACTACCTGAACAACGTGCAGTTGTCTGACTTTTCTCAGTTGGAGGTCAGTAACTTTTCCTTTGCAGTGGCGCGTGACAACAGCCGTTTGCTGCAGATACTCAATAGTGCACTGGCCGTGATCCCCCAAGGCGAGCGCATGACTATCCTGCGGCGCTGGAGTGCCGGTGGCGGCAGTATGCCGGGGCGCACTGTGCTGAATTCAGTGCCAGTGAGCAACGCTGGATGGCCGCTCACCCACGCTTGAAGGTGGCGATCGATGACAGTTTTCTACCGTTCTCGTTTTTCAATGAAGAGGGCGAGTTCCGCGGGATCAGCGCCGATGTGCTAGCCAAGGTCGCGTTGCGTACCGGCTTGAAGTTCGATGTGCAGCGTGCGCACTCCGTGGCCGGCATGCTCCAACAAATCCGCACTGACAAGGCGGACTTGCTGATTACGCTGACCCCCAGCCAGTCTCGGGAAAACCTGTTGCGTTTTACCCGGCCCTACTTGAACACGCCCTTTGTGCTGGTCAGCCGTATCGACCCGGGCAGCCCAGGCACCCTGGATGAGATGGCCGGCAAGCGCCTGGCTGTGATCAATGGCAATTCGGTGCGAGACCAGTTGCTGGATGATTTCCCCAACATCACCCTGGTCGAGGCCGAAAACGCCCAGCAGGCACTGGCCCTGGTGGCCAATGGGCAGGCGGATGCCTCTGTCAATTCGTTGATTACCGCGCGCTACATGATTTCGCGTCAGTACCGCGACCAGTTGCGTATCACCAGTACTGTCGGCACCCAGTTGGCGAGTGTGGCGTTCGCTACTTCTCGCGGCTCCTTGGAGCTGTACTCGATCCTGGAAAAAGCTCTGCTCAGTATTCCACCGGAAGAAATGGATGAAGTTACTAACCGCTGGCGCAGTGAGATTGCCGTGGATGACAGCTACTGGCTGCGCAACCGCACCCTGATCCTGCAGGGTTTCGCCGTGGCAGCCGTGTTGTTGCTGGTGGCGCTGGGCTGGATCGCCTATTTGCGCATGTTGATGCGCCAGCGCAAGCAGGCGCAGATAGCCCTGAATGATCAGATGGAATTCATGCGGGTGCTGATCGACGGCACGCCCCATCCCATCTATGTGCGCGACCGCCAGGCACGGTTGCGCATCTGCAACAGTGGCTACCTTGAAGTCTTCGGTGTGGAGCGCGAGGCCGTGCTCGGCAAGACCGTGGTCGAAGGTGTGCTGAAAAGCGCCAGCGAGGCCGCCGCCTACCATGAGGACTATTTGCAGGTCATGGCAGAGGGCGTGCCCAGGGTGCAGGACCGTCGCCTGACCATGGGGCCGGACAAAGTATTGACCATCTACCACTGGATGCTGCCGTACCGGGGCAGCGACGGTGAAGTCAGCGGCATGATTGGTGGCTGGATCGATATCAGCGAGCGCCAGCACCTGCTCGAAGCACTTCGCGAGGCCAAGGAGGGCGCCGACGCAGCGAACCGCGCCAAGACTACCTTCCTGGCGACCATGAGCCATGAAATCCGCACGCCGATGAATGCGATTATCGGCATGTTGGAGCTGGCGATGAAAAAGGCTGACCAGGGCGTCACCGACCGCCTCTCCATCGAGGTGGCGTCGGGTGCCGCCCATGGCCTGCTGGATTTGATTGGCGACATCCTCGATATCGCGCGCATCGAATCCGGCCGCCTGTCCCTGGCACCGGAGCGCGCTAACCTGCGTGAGCTGGTGGAGTCGGTGGCGCGAATTTTCGAAGGGCTGGCGCGACAGAAGCACCTGCAACTGATCCTCGATCTGGACGCTACTGTGAGCCGCCAGGTGCTGGTGGACCCTCTGCGGTTCAAGCAGGTCGCCTCTAACCTGTTGAGCAATGCGATCAAGTTCACCAACGAAGGTGTCGTACGCCTGCGGGTGAGTGCCGAACCCAGTGGCGATGATGAACGCCTGGCGATCTGCCTGCGGGTGGAAGACACCGGCAGCGGTATTTCCAGCGAAGACCAACAGCGCCTGTTCAGCCCGTTCGCCCAGGCCGGCAACCATGGCCAGTCGGCTCGCAGCGGCTCGGGGCTGGGCCTGATGATCAGCCGTACGTTGTGCGAAATGATGGGCGGCAGTCTGGTACTCAACAGCGTGCTGGGGCAGGGTACCCAGGTTGAAGTACGGATCAGCCTGCCGACATTGGCGACGCTCGAAACCCCGCCGATTGTCGAACCGGCGCAGTTGCCTGCCGCCCAAGCCCTCAATGTGCTGGTGATCGACGATTACCCGGCCAACCGTCTGCTGTTATCCCAGCAACTGCACTACCTCGGCCACCGGGTGGTGGATGCCGAGGATGGTGCGCATGGCCTGCGGGCCTGGCGCGCCCAGCATTTCGACGTGGTGATCACTGACTGCAATATGCCGCTGATGAATGGTTACGAATTGGCCCGGGCGATTCGTGATGAAGAGCGCACCAGGGACTTGCGGGCGGGGCTGATCCTGGGCCTGACCGCCAATGTCCAGCCGGAAGAAAGGGGCCGCTGCCTCGATGCTGGCATGGACGATTGCCTGTTCAAACCCATCAGCCTCCAGGACCTCAGTGCACGCCTGGCTTCCTTGGTGCCCCACACCACGCCGGTGCTCACCGACGAAGCGCATCGCGAGCTGCCGGATGGCATCGACCTGAGCAGCCTGGAGCAGCTCAGCCGGGGTGACTCTACGTCGATCAAAAGTCTGCTGCAGGACCTGGCCACCAGCAACGAGCAGGACATGGCACGCCTGATGCTGCTGTTTACTCAGCACGATGTCACCGGTCTGGCCGACCTTGCCCACCGGGTAAAGGGCGGTGCGCGGATCATCAAGGCACAACGCTTGATTCAGGCGTGTGAAGCGTTGGAAGTGGCCTGCGAGGGGCTCAACTCCGCTGTGCTCACGGAGGCGGTGGATGGGCTGCAGCAGGCGATGGAGCAGCTTGAGCAAACATTGGAGACTTATCTGTATTAGTTTTCATGGGAAATTTCCTACATCTGGCAGGGATAGGTACTACATGGTCGGGTAACTCTTAAGCGGAAGATAAACCTGTCGCACACAACAGATGCTTTGTTTATTACCAGCGCGCATTCGGCGCCTGGCAACTCATCAACGTTGGGCGGCAGTGTTTAAAACTTTCCCATTGGAGTTGCACCATGAAAACTAAAGCTCTCACGCTCGCTGCCCTGGTTTGCGCTTCTGGCGCGCAGTTCGCCAACGCCGCCGATGGCACCATCAATTTCAACGGTGAACTGGTCAACCAGACCTGCACCATCGCGGTCGATGGCGTGGTCACCCCAGCCGCCGCCACCGTCACCCTGCCGACCATCTCCACCGGCCTGTTGACCGCTGCCGGCCAGGCCGAGGGCCGCACCGGTTTCAACATCCAACTGAGTGCCTGTGTGGGGGCGGCGGCTACCGCCGCTGCGTTCTTCAACTCCGGCGCCACCGTCGACCCGGTCACTGGCAACCTGAACAACATGACCGGCACCGCCACCAACGTGCAACTGCAACTGGTCGATGCCCAGGGCGGCGCGGTGATTCAGGCCGGTAACACCAACCAGCGCACCCAGACCACCCGCAACACCATTGACGGTAACGGCGCGGCCAACATGCCATACGCCGTGCAGTACTTCGCGACCGGCGCCACTACCCCAGGCACCGTGGTCAGCTCCGTTACGTACAACGTCGACTACCAGTAAGCCGCAAGCATGTCTGCGCGCTGCATGTGCGGCGCGCCGATGTCTGGCTGATGAGGTGTGTTATGTCCTGCCTGAAAATGCTTCGTCGTAGTGTATGTGTGGCCCTCGCCATGGTGGCCTGCTCCCAGGCCATGGCCGGTGTGGTGATCACCGGTACCCGCATGATCTACCCCGCGGGTCAGAAGGAAATCACCGTCAAATTGAACAACAACGGTATGCGCCCCGCGCTGGTTCAGGCATGGGTGGACACCGGTGATGTGCAGTCCAGCCCTACCAGTTCCAAGGCGCCGTTTGTGTTGTCGCCGCCGGTGTCGCGCATTGATCCGAGCAAGGGCCAGAGCCTGCGCCTGATGTTCACCGGCGTGCCATTGCCCGCCAACAAGGAGTCGGTGTTCTGGCTCAATATCCTGGAGATCCCGCCCAAGGCTGAAGGCCCGGTGGACCTCAACGTGCTGCAAATGGCATTTCGTTCGCGGATCAAAATTTTCTACCGCCCCGATGGCCTGACAGGCAGCGCCACCGATGCCCCGGCGTTGGTGCAATGGAAGATCATTCCCCAGGGCCAGGGTTATGCGCTGCAAGCGTTCAACCCGACACCGTTTCATGTGTCGTTGGTGGAGTTGAACCTGGCAGTGGGTGGCAAGCGCTTTGAAGGCGAGAACGGCATGGTCGGCCCCGGCGCGACCCAGGTGTTTGCCGTGTCCGGCCTCAAGTCTGCGCCGGGCACTGGCCAGGTCGAGTTCAACGCAATCAACGACTACGGCGCATTGATGCCGATCCAGCAACCGCTCAAGCCCTGACCTCCACGCGAACGTTCTAGTGCACGAGTAATTTATGATGACGATTCCCCGCCTGGGCCAACCGCAGGTGCAACCGCGCTTTGCCCTTAATCCGCTGACCTCGATGGTTCTCAAGGCCCTGGCTGTATTGTCTGGTGCATTGCTGGCCTCTTCGGTATGGGCTGAAGACGTGCAGTTCAACGACGCCTTCCTGCCCGATGATTCCCGCAGCCTCGACCTGACCCAGTACGAAAAGGGCAACCCGGTGTTGCCGGGTAACTATCGAGCGGATGTGGCGGTGAATGGCACCTTGGTCAGTCGTCAGGATATTCGCATCAATGCCGATGCCGACGGCAGTCATCCGGTGGTGTGTTTCAACAGCGGCTTGCTGCAACTGATCGGCGTGGACCTGCGCAAGTTGTCGGCACACGCCACGGCAGCGCTGGAGAGCGGCGCGACGTGCCTGGACCTTGGCCAGTTGATCGAAGGCGCCACGGCGACCTTTTCGCCGGCCAACCAACAACTGGATATCAGCATCCCGCAGATCGCTTTGCGCCGTGACGCCCGTGGGTATGTCAGCCCTGAGTTGTGGGACCGAGGCGTGACCGCCGGAACCTTGAGTTACACCTTCAACGCTAACCACAACAAAACCGATTTCGGTAATTACGATTCCGCCTATCTGGGCCTGAATGCCGGTTTGAACCTGGGTGATTGGCGTCTGCGCCATAACGGTTCGTTGAACTGGCAGAAGAACACGGGCCAGGATTACCAGACGCTCAATACCTACGCTCAGCGTGATGTGACCAGCCTGCAAAGCCAATTGACCGTGGGCGAGGCCAATACCAGTGGCGAGATCTTCGACACCTTGGCCTACCGTGGTGTGCAACTGGGCACTGATGACCGCATGTTGCCCGAGTCCCAGCGCGGTTATGCGCCAGTTATCCGTGGCATTGCGCGTACCGGGGCGCGAGTGGCTGTGCGCCAAGCCGGCAATCTGCTCTACGAAACCACGGTGGCGCCGGGCGCTTTTGTGATCGATGACCTGTACGCCACCGGCTACGGCGGTGATCTGGACGTGACCGTGTACGAGGCAGACGGCAGCGAGCAGCGTTTTATCGTGCCGTACGCCGCCACCGCCCAACTGTTGCGCCCGGGGACTTCGCGATTCAGCGTGACCGCCGGTGAAACCCGCAGCAACTACCTCGACCAACAAGCCAAGCTGGTGCAAGGCACCTATCAGCTCGGCCTGAGCAATGTGTTCACCGGTTACACCGGCGTGCAGGCCAGCGACGATTACCGTTCGATGCTCGGCGGCCTGGCGTTCGGCACGCCGGTGGGTGCTATGGCCGTGGACGTGACCCAGGCCCAGACCGACCTGAAAGGCGGCCAGGCCAGCGGTCAGAGTGTGCGCATGAGCTACAGCAAAAATATCCTCAGTACCGGTAGCAACTTCGCGGTGGCGGCCACACGGTTTTCCACTCAGAACTACCTGGACTTCAGCAACGCGATGCAACTGCTGGATGCCGAACGCACGGGTTTGGATTCCAGTTTGTTCGGGCGCCCTCGCAGCCGCCTGTCTCTCACGGCCAACCAGAGTCTTGGCGCCTTGGGGCAGGTGGCGTTCAGTGGTTTCACCCAGAACTACTGGAATCAGCCGGGACGCGATGTGCAGTACCAGTTCAGCTACAGCAAGCAGGTGCGCCAGGTCAGTTTAGGCGTCAGCGCCAACCGCAGTCGTGTCGGCCTGGGCGAGATGGACAACAGCCTGTTATTTACCGTGAGCATGCCGCTGGAGTTCGGTAAGTCTCGCAGCCAGCCGCAACTGTCGGCGCGTGTCATGCGTGACAACCAAGGTAACTACAGCGAGCAAGCGACCCTCAGCGGCACCGCCGGCGAGGATCGCGAGTATCAATACAGCCTCACCGGTAGTCACGATGGTGCTAGTCGTACCAACAGCACCTCGGTCAACGGCCAGTACATCGGGCCCAAGGCGATTGTCGGCGGCACGGTCAGTCGGGGCGAGGGCTACGACAGCCTGTCGCTGAATGCCAGCGGCAGTGTGGTTGCTCACCCTGAAGGTGTGACGTTCACGCCGTATCGCGGTGAAACCATGGCTGTTATCAGCGCACCGGGAGCAGAGGGCGCCAGGGTGGCTGGCTTCCCTGGCCTGAAACTCGATGGTCGCGGCAATGCGGTCGTACCGTACTTGCGCCCTTACGAGTTGAACGAAGTGGCCATCGACCCGATGGGCTCCTCGTTGAATGTCGAACTGACGGAAACCAGCCAGCAAGTGGCACCGCGTGCCGGTGCCGTGGTGGCCCTCAAATACGGCACCAGCAGTGGCGAAGCCGTGTTGCTCAACGTGACCCTGGCCGATGGCAGCGCGCTGCCGTTCGGTGCCAGCGTAGCGGACGACCGTGGGGTATCGGTGGGGGTGGTCGGGCAGGGCGGCCAGTTGTATGCACGGGTCAAGGAAAATGCTCGTCGCCTATTGATCAGTTGGGGAACCCAGGCGGGGCAGCAATGCGCGTTGGCGTTACCTCCAGGGAAAAGTGATGGCAAACAACTGCGTCAAGTGGACGTGGTGTGTTCGGTCGTTCAACTCGATGAACGTGTTGCTTCTGTGAACAGCGGACAGGATAAATTGTGATGAAAGTCATGCAAATGTTGAAAGCCGGTGTGGCTGTCGTGGGGATGGTGTTGGCGGCAGGGGCAGCGTTTGCCGACTGCAACATCAACAGTGGTTCGGTCAAAATGGTGCGTACCCAGCCGCTGCTGGGAGTCAACCTGACGGTGGGGCGTGACGTACCGCTGGGCGCGGAAATCTACCGACAAACCTTCACCCCTGTCAGCGGGCTGCAGGTGGGTTGTACCGCAGGGCTTTATAGCATCGAGACCAGGCGTTCGTTGGCGGTTACCCCGTTGCCCCATGCCAATTGGTCGGGTACGCCCTATGCGGGAAAGGTGTATGAGACTGGCGTCAAAGGGATAGGCGTAGCGATCTGGTACAGCGGTAATGCCATGCCAACCTCTGGTTTCGGTACCAACTGTGGCGGTGGGACCAGTTCCTGTAACTGGAACATTAGTAGCACGATGGTGTTTGACCTTTCGTTCATCAAAATTGGTGAGGTCGGAGCAGGGACGATTCAGGGCGCCTCATTGCCGACTATGGTGCAAAGCTTCATCACGACTAACACTGTCGAATTCGAACGGGTCAACTTCTCCGGCAGCATCAATATCGTCTCGCGCACTTGCTTGACATCGAACGTCAATGTGCCCATGGGGACGCACCTGACCAACGAGTTCGGCGGCAAGAATACCTTTACGCCGTGGCAGGACTTTTCGATCGAGCTGAATAATTGCCCAGCTTTCAATGGTTACTATCAGGGTACCGGCCCGCGCTGGTTAAGCGATGGCACCTCGAACAATCTGGACTCGCGCAAGAGCAACACGTTGAGGGTACGCATCGATCCGACGCTGCCGGCTATCAATCCGTCGCAGGGCATTCTCAGCCTCGACCCCAGCGCAGCGGGCAAGGCGCCGGCTGCAACCGGCGTGAGCGTGCAAGTCGCCGACAGTGGTGGTGGCCCCTTGCCGCTATCCACGTTGCGCGCCAGCGGCATCGTGCCGTTGGACGTGGAAGGTCACGCTTACTCCATCAAACTCAAGGCCCGCTATATCCAGACCGAAGACCGCATCACCGCCGGCCCGGCAAACGCCACGGCTACGTTCACCATCGACTACTACTGAGGCCCTGCCATGTCCTTTCTACCACTGCGGGTATTGGTGCTCGAAGATCATCTTTTCCAACGTTCCGTGGCCGTCAGCCTGTTGAAGCAACTGGGTTGCGGTGAAGTACTGGAAGCTGCCAACGGCAGTGAGGCCATGGCTGTGCTTCAGCGTGCGGGGTCGGTGGACGTGGTGGTGTGCGACCTGCAAATGGATGGCATGGATGGGTTGGAGTTTATCCAACGTATCAGTGCAACCGGCCAGGTGGGCGCGATCATCGTCAGCAGTGGTTTGCCATGGGATGTGCGCCGTGCGGTGCGGCAGATGGGCGCGTTGCTGGGGATGAACATGCTGGGTGACGTTGGTAAACCGTTGCAGGCGGAGGCGTTGCAGCCGTTGCTCGAACTTGCGTTGAGCCAGCGTCCAGCAGAGTGCGCAGCACTATCGACACCGGAGATCGCCGATGAGCAGGAAGTGCGCCAGGCTATCCTCGATCAGCAGTTGGAGGCCTATTACCAACCTAAGTTCGACCTGCGCAGCGGCGCTGCTCTCGGGGTGGAAGTGCTTGTGCGTTGGAACCATCCGCTCAAGGGCATTCTTTCACCTGCGGTCTTTCTGCCGGCAATGGAGCGTAGCGGCCTGATGGATCAGTTGTTGTTTACCTTGATGCAGCAGGCACTGAGCTTGCAGCGACAGGCCAAGGGGCAGGGGCTGAGCCTGGACCTGGCGTTTAACCTGCAAGCGGCGCAGTTGGCCGATGCGGGTTTGACTGCCCATATCAAAGGCATCCTGACGGCTTACCAGGCCCCGTGCTTTGGTATCACGTTTGAGCTCACTGAAAGCGGCTTGCTGGAAGTGCCCGCAGTGTCCCTGGAAAACCTGGTGCGCCTGCGCATGATGGGCTGCCGCCTGTCCATCGACGATTTCGGCGCCGGTTTTTCCTCGCTACAGCGCTTGTGCCAACTGCCCTTCAACGAGATCAAGCTCGACGCCGAGTTTGTGCGCGGCCTGGCCCACGAGCCGCGTTGCCGTGCGGTGATTGGTAGCACCCTGGCCCTGGGCCAGACCCTGAGCATGTCAGTGGTGGTCGAGGGCATTGAAACGGCTGAACAGCAGCGGCAGTTGTTGGAACTGGGTTGCACCCAGGGCCAGGGTTACTGGCATGCCCGCCCCATGAGCGGTGCCGACCTGTTGCGCTGGTTGCAACGCAATGCGTCTGCTCGACGTGTGCGGAGGCAGCCGTGATCAATAAAGCCCTGCGTATCATGATCGCCGACCCCGAGCATTTTCAGCGCCTGCGCCTGGAGCGGGATTTCAATCGCCAGGGGTATTACGCCATCGCGCCGGTGTCGAGCCTGGAGGAAATGCTCAACTTGCTGGAATACGGTGAACATGGCTTCGATCTGATGCTGATCAACGCTAAATTCGCTATGAGCGAGCGCTTCAATTTGTTTGATTTCTACCAGGACCAGCCGCTGATGGGGCCGGTTTTTATCTATGGTGTGCCGCAGCAACGGTTGGCGACGTTGAGTGCCCAGGTCGAGGGCCGAATCGTTTTCAGCTCCGTGCAACTGCCTGAAGGGGGCCCAATCAGGCAGCTACTGCACACAGTTGACCGTTTGCGGCTATCAGTGAGTTCTTAAAACGACGAAATAGCTCAAGTCCGCCGCCGAAATGACGACTACCTTCTAAGAACCCAAGAAGGAGTGGCGGCATGAACGTTAAACGTTTGTCAGTGGTTACAGGCTTCCTTGCCATGTGGGCGGGGGCCTGCATGGCGTCATCACAGGGCGTCATTCAATTTCACGGCAGCATTGTCGAGTCAAGTTGCACATCCGTTGCATCGAGCGGGTCGATGATGGAGTTGAAAGGCTGTCCGTTGGCCAGCCGTGGCAGCCGGATCAACGTGCAGCCGGTCAGCAGCGTCAAGGCGCTGGGCAACGCAGCAGCCAACGTCAAGTTGGTGGCCGACAGCGGCAGCGGACGCTATTACGACCAGCGGTATGTACTGGTGGATCCCCTCGGCAAGCCAATTCACTCGGGGGCTTACGTGATTACCCTGACCTCGCCTTGATCAAACCGCGCAGGTTTTACACAGGATGAGCGTCAACAGCGGGCCGAGAAACCTATAGAATGCTCGCGGCGGCGCTTGTCCTGGGTGGCCGTTTGATCATCGTCAGAGTACCTCGCCCTTCAATGAGCATTTCAGCCGCAACGCCCCAAGCCAACTGGCAACCGGTCATCGCCCTGGCGTTGGCCGCTTTTGTATTCAATACCACTGAATTTGTGCCGGTCGGCCTGCTCAGCGCCATCGGCGCCAGCTTCGACATGCCTATTGCCAGCGTCGGCCTGATGCTCACCATCTACGCCTGGATCGTGTCGCTGACCTCGCTGCCGGTGATGCTGCTGACGCGTAACATCGAGCGGCGCAAGCTGCTGATCGTACTGTTCGGCATGTTTATCGCCAGCCACATCCTTTCCAGCGTCGCCACCAGCTTTGGCTTGCTGATGGTTAGCCGGGTCGGCATTGCCTTGTCCCACGCGTTGTTCTGGTCGATTACCGCTTCCCTGGCAGTGCGCCTGGCGCCGGAAGGCAAGCAGGTGCAGGCCCTCGGCCTGCTGGCTACCGGCACCTCGCTGGCGATGGTGTTGGGCATTCCCCTCGGTCGCCTGCTGGGTGAAGCCATGGGCTGGCGTACCACCTTCCTGGTAATCGGCGCCTTTGCCGCCGCGCTGGTGTTCTGGCTGGCGCGCACTTTGCCACTGCTGCCGAGCCAAAACTCCGGCTCACTGCGCAGCCTGCCACTGCTGTTCAAACGCCCGGCGCTGGTGGCGCTCTACGTGCTCACCGCCCTGACGGTCACCGCGCAATTCACCGCCTACAGCTACATCGAACCCTTCGTCGAAGGCGTCGCGGGCATGGGTGGCGGCGCCGTGACCCTGATCCTGCTGGTGTTCGGCGGCGCGGGCATCATTGGCTCGTTGTTGTTCAGCCTGGTGCATCGCTTCAACCCGCATATTTTCGTGGTCAGCGCGGTGTTCCTGCTGGCGGCGTGCCTGGCACTGTTGTTGCCGTTGAGCGGGGCCGAGTCTTACCTCGTGGTACTGAGCATTTTCTGGGGCATGGCAATCATGGGCTTCGGCCTGGCCATGCAATCCAAGGTGCTGGTGCTGGCACCGGACGCCACCGACGTGGCCATGGCGATGTTCTCCGGTATCTACAACATCGGCATCGGCGGCGGCGCCCTGATGGGCAGTTGGGTCGGCAGCCACTTCGGCTTCGCCTGGATCGGCGCGGCCGGTGGGTTGCTGGCGGCGGTGGCGTTGATTGGGTATTGCCTGGCGATTCGCAAGTATGGGCAGGGCGTGACCCAGAACTGAGTATGAGCGAGCTTGCTCGCGAAAAACGTTAACGATAACGCAGCGGTTCTGGTTTAACGCGGCGTTCTCAGGTTTTTCGCGAGCAAGCTCGCTCCTACAGGAAGTCGACGTTACAGCGCAGCCAACACCGCCTCCAACTTCTCCTGATCCCGCGCAAACTGCCGAATCCCTTCCGCCAGTTTCTCCGTCGCCATCGCATCTTCATTCGACGCCCAACGGAACTGCGCTTCGGTCAACTGTTGACGCGCTTCGCCTGCGGCACCCGGCACCAGTTTGCGCGCCAGCGGGCCGTTATCTTCAGCCAGTTTTTGCAGCAAGTCCGGGCTGATGGTCAGGCGATCACAACCCGCCAACTCTTCGATTTGGCTGAGAGTACGGAAGCTCGCACCCATGACCACGGTTTGGATATCGTTGGCCTTGTAGTAGTTGTAGATGCGCGTGACGGACTGCACGCCCGGGTCCTCGGCGCCGGTGTAGTCCAGGCCGGTGTTCTTGCGGTACCAGTCGTAGATACGGCCCACGAACGGCGAGATCAGGAACACGCCCGCATCGGCGCAGGCCACGGCTTGGGCGAAGGAGAACAGCAGGGTCAGGTTGGTCTGGATGCCGGCTTTTTCCAGGCGTTCGGCGGTGCGGATGCCTTCCCAGGTGGAGGCCAGCTTGATCAGCACGCGGTCACGGCCGACGCCGGCCTGGTCGTACAGGGCGATCAACTGGTTGGCCTTGGCCCACAGCGCGTCTTCGTCGAAGGACAGGCGCGCGTCAACCTCGGTGGAGATGCGCCCCGGGATCACCTTGAGAATGCCGGCACCTACCGACACCGCGAAGTGGTCGCAAGCCAGGCCCACGTCACCCTTGGACAGGTTCACCGCATCGCGCAGCAGCTCGGCGTATTCCGGGATGGCGGCGGCCTTGAGCAGCAGGGAAGGGTTGGTGGTGGCGTCGACCGGGCGCAGGCGGCTGATGGCTTCCAGGTCGCCGGTGTCGCAGACCACGGTGGTGAATTGCTTGAGTTGTTCGAGCTTGGACGTCATGAGCGGTGGTCTCCAGGAAAGGGGCGGAGGCATGGGGTACCCGTTGTACCACTTCCTGAGCGGCTTGTTTACCCGTACACCAATCCACCAAACCCCTGGAAAGCCCTTTACGCGGCAACCCGATTGGGTTGCCAAATGAAATTATTCAAGGCTTCCAGGTCTGCACATCCTTGGCATCTACTGCTGTGGGTAATAGCCCCGCCTTGAAGAACGCATCCGCAATCTTCTGCTGCTCACCCAACTGATCAATCGTCACCGGCTGCACCAGATAACTGCGGTGCGCATTGGCGGCTTCGACGGTTGCCACATCCAGGTTACCCCACAGCGGGCCGAGCACCTTTGCCGCATCCTGCGGGTGGGTTTTCACCCATTTGCCGGTCTTTTCCAACTGCTCGTACACCACCTTCAACACCTCAGGATGGGCTTTGGCGTAAGGCGTGCCAGTCAGGTAATAACGCTTGTAGCTCGCCAGCCCGGCGCCATCGGCCAAGGTGCGCGTCGGCAATTGACGTTGCACGCTGGTGAGGAAGGGTTCCCAGGTGACCCAGGCGTCGACCTTGTTGTTCTCGAACGCCGCACGACCATCGGCGGGCGACAGGTAAGCGGGCTCGATATCCGAGAACGCCAGGCCTGCTTTGGCCAGTGCAGCAATCAGCAAATAGTGGGTGCCGGCCGCCTTGGTTACCGCGACTTTCTTACCTTTCAAATCCGCCAACTGCTGGATCGGCGAGTCCTTGCGCACCACGATGGCTTGGGCCGAAGGCGAGGGCGCTTCCTGGGCGAAGTAGGTGAGTTTGGCTTGGGCCGCCTGGGCGAAAATCGGCACGGTGTCGGCCACGTCGGCGCTGATATCCACGTTGCCCACGTTGAGCGCTTCCAGCAGTGGCAGGCCGCTTGGGAACTCGTGCCAACTGACGTCGATGTTGTCGGCCTTGAGGGCTTTTTCCAGGGTGCCCTGGGTTTTCAGCAGGGTGATCAGGGTCGAGGATTTCTGGTAGCCGATGCGTACCGTTTCCTGGGCTTGCGCACTCACGGCGACAGAAAAGGCCAGTAGCCCGATGACAACGGCGAGGGGACGACGAATAGACATGGCGCGCTCGATTTTCAGCGAAATATTTCCAATCTTAAAGTTATAAAAACTATTCGATAAATACTCTTTTGGTCTGAGCTTAGGGCGCTTTTTCAGCGTTTCGACGAATCGGGCATAACCATAGAACTATAGGGTTCTTTCATAATTACTCGTCATTAATATAATCAAGTTGGCTTTCCTGTCAGGCCTTATGCCGTCTTTTGGCATATGCAGCTTCCTTCATCTCTCCCACGCCAAGGCCTTTCATGACGTTGAAAAAACTAATCGTCGCCGCCAGCCTGCTGTTTGCCGCAGCGGCGGCCCATGCCGAGCAAACCCTGGATATCAGTTACCAGCGCTCATCCACCCTGTGGATTTTGCTCAAGCAAAATGGCCAGTTGGAACAGCGCCTCAAACCGCTGGGCTTCACCGTCAGTTGGCATGAGTTCAGTACCGGTCTGCTCAGCTCGCTCAACGCCGGCAGCGTCGACTTACACGCCGATGTGGCCGACGCCTTTGCACTGTTCACCCAGGCCGCCGATGCGCCGCTGACGTATTACGCCCAAGAGAATTCATCACCTGGCGCCCAGGCGATCATTGTTCAGGACACATCACCGATCCACAGCATCGCCGACCTCAAGGGCAAGACCGTCGCTGTCTCCAAAGGCTCGGGCAGCAATTTCCTGCTGATCTCGGCGCTGAAAAAAGCCGGCCTGACCCTGGCGGATATCACACCGCGTTACCTCGAAGCCCCCGACGGCGGCGCCGCTTTCGCCAATGGCAGCGTCGACGCTTGGGTGATCTGGGACCCGTTCCTCGCCACCCAGCAACTCGAGCACCATGCGCGCGTGATCGCCGACGGCAAGGACGGCCTGGCGAACTACAACCGCTTCTACCTGGCCACGACCCAATTCGCCAAGGCGCATCCGGACGTGTTGCGAGTCACCTTCGACACCTTGCGCGAGACCGGCCAATGGGTCAAAGCCCACCCCAAGCAAGCCGCTGAAATCCTCGGTCCGCTGTGGGGCAATATCCCACCGGCCACGGTGGAACTCGCCAATAGCCGCCGCAGCTACGACATCATCCCGGTCAAGCTGGAAAACCTCGCCGAGCAGCAACGCATCGCCGACACTTACTACGCCGCCAAGCTGATTCCCAAGCCGCTGAAAGTCACCGATATCACCGTGTGGACGCCCACGCCATGAGCCGCCAAATCCATTTGTCGGCGTTCCTCCTGAGCGGCCCCGTGGTGCATAGCCATGCCGTGTGGCGCCACCCCGAAACCGTCGGCAATTACCTCGACCCTGCGTACTACGCGCGCGTCGCCAAGGTGGTGGAAGAAGGGCTGTTCGACTTTCTGTTCTTCGCCGATCGCCTCGCGGTGGGCGACCAGATGGGCGGCTCTCGCGAGTTCGCCTTGCGCTACGGCGCCCAGGACGCCACGCGCCTCGACCCGTTGCCGATCCTTTCGTACCTGGTGGGCCAGACCACCAAGCTGGGCCTGGGCGCGACCCGTTCCACCACCTATTACGAACCGGCGCATATTGCCCGCGAGTTCGCCACCCTCGACCATTTGTCCAAGGGCCGCGCGGCGTGGAATATCGTCACCTCGATGAACGACAGCGAAGGGCGCCTGTTCGGCAAGGACAAGCACTTGGAGCACGACTTGCGCTACGACCGTGCGGATGAATTTGTAGAAGTCGCGCTGAAACTCTGGAACAGCTGGGGCAAGGATGCCCTTAAGTTGGATCGCGAAAACGGCGTGTTGGCGGACCCTGCGTTGATCCACTCGGTGCAGCATCAGGGTGAGTGGTTCAAGGTCGAAGGCCCGTTGAACATTCCGCGCACACCTCAGGGCCGTCCGGTGCTGATCCAGGCCGGTTCCTCCGGGCGTGGCCGACGATTTGGCGCGCGCTGGGCCGAGGCAATCTTCACCATTCACCCACACTTGAATGCCATGCGCGCTTTCCGTGATGACGTGCGTGCCCAAGTGGTGCAGCAAGGTCGCGACGCGGATAGCTGCAAGGTGCTGACGGCGGTGATGCCGTTTATCGGCGGCAGCGAAGCTCACGCCCGTGCCAAGCGCGACACGCACAACGCCCTGGCACGGCCCGAGTTGGGGCTGGTGACACTGGCCTCGCAGTTGAATGTCGACCTATCGCCATTCCCGCTGAGCGCCACCTTGGCCGAGGTGGCCCAGTCGCCGTTGATCCATCCTGCGGCCGCCGAAAAACTCTTGATGCAAGGCCCGCAAATCACCCTTGAGCAACTCGGCCGCATCTTCGCCAGCAGCGTGCGCGTGCCGCAACTGGTGGGCACCGGGGCGCAAATCGCCGACCAGTTGGCCGAGCTGTTTGAGCAGGGCGGTTGCGATGGATTTGTGATTTCGCCGGGGTACCTGCCGGGGTCGTTCACTGAGTTTGTCGAGAGTGTGATTCCGCATTTGCAACGCAAGGGGTTGTTCCGCAAAGCCTATGAAGGCTCGACGTTGCGCGAGCACTTGGGGCTGGCGGATCTGAATGACTGAGTACGGTCAATGTGGGATCTGGTTTGCCACAGTAAACGCTTACATCAATTAGAAAAGGATAGTGCGCATGGCTGCTTTCGACCCTTTAACCCGTCGCCACCTGCTTGGCATGGCCGGCATCGCCCTGGCCGGATTGTCGCTGCCACGCCTGGGCTTTACCGCCGATGAACACGCGGGCCACAACACCCCCCAGGAACCCGCCGGCACCGGTGATTTTATCCGCCTGGACGCGCCGCGCTCACTCAAACTGGCGGTCAATCTCAATGCCGTGTGCCTGGCCCCGGTGGTGATCGCCCACGGCCAGGGCTTTTTCAAAAAGCACAACCTGGACGTGGAGCTGGTCAACTTCGGCAACTCCACCGAAGTGCTGCTTGAAGCCATCGCCACCGGCAAGGCCGATGCGGGCGTGGGCATGGCGCTGCGTTGGCTCAAGGCCTTGGAGCAAGGCTTTGACGTGAAACTCACCGCTGGCACCCATGGCGGCTGCCTGCGCTTGCTCAGTGCGGTGAACGGCACGGTTACCAAGCTTGAGGACCTCAAGGGCAAGGCGATCGGCGTCACCGACATGGCCAGCCCCGACCGCAATTTCTTTTCGATCCTGCTGAAAAAGCACGGTGTCGATCCGGTACGCGATGTCGAGTGGCGCCTGTACCCGGCCGACTTGCTGGGCACGGCCCTGGAGCGTGGCGAAGTGCAGGCGGTCAGTGGCAGCGACCCGTTCATGTACCGGCTGATCAAGTCCGGCGTGGCGCGGGAGTTGTCCACCAATTTGGTGGAGGAATACGCCAACCTCAGTTGCTGCGTGGTCGGCGTCACCGGCAAGTTGGTGCGCGAAGACAAACGCGTGGTCGCCGCACTGACCCAGGCGATTCTCGAAGCCCACGACTATTCCGTGCAGCACCCGGAGGAAGTCGCCAAGGGCTTTCAGGCCTATGCGCTGAACACGTCCACCGAAGAGGTGCAGGCCATTCTTCACGATCACACCCACGGCCACCACGCGGTGGGCGCGGCGCTGACCCAGGAAATCACCACCTACGTCACCGACCTGAAAACCGTGGAAGTGATCAGCAAGGGCACCGACCCGGTGGAGTTTGCCAAGGAGATCACCGCTGATGTCTTCAACTGAGGCGACAACCCTCAATCCACCCCTGACGCTCAAGGTCTGGTGGCAGGGCGCAGCGGTGGTGGCGGCGTGGGTGGCGGTCGCCCTGTTGATCAGCTATTGGCCCAACGCCGTCCGCAAGTGGCCGATGACCCAGGGGCTGGCCAATCTATGCGTGGGCGTGGCTGCGCTGTTCATTGTGCTGAGCCTGCTGGGTAGGCACTTTTCGACACTGGGCCAACGCTTGCGTAATGCCGGGCCCTGGTTGATCGCCTTGCCGGTGTTGCTGGGCATCTGGGAATTGCTCACCGCCAAACTGGCGCTGCTGCCGGTGCCGTTTTTTGCTCCGCCCCAAGCCTTGCTCGCGGTGTATATCGACGATTGGGCGCGCCTGGCCGACAGCCTGCTGCATTCGGCATTGCTGCTGGGTTCGGGCGTGGCGTTGGGGGCGGTGACCGGCTTCGTCGCGGGCGTGGCCATCGGCTGGTCCACCCGCATCGGCTACTGGCTGCACCCGGTGCTGCGCATCCTCGGCCCGGTGCCGTCGACGGCGCTGTTGCCGCTGTGTTTTTTCCTGTTTCCCAGCAGCTGGAGTGCCAGTGTTTTCCTGATCGCACTGGCGACCTGGTTCCCGGTCACGGTGCTCACCTGGTCCGGCGTCGCCAGTGTCGATAAAGCCTACTACGATGTGGCCCGCACCCTTGGCGCCAAGCAAGGTTTCCTGATCTTCAAGGTGGCGATCCCGGCGGCGTTGCCCCATGTGTTCGTCGGCTTATTCATGGGCCTGGGCGCCTCGTTTTCGACCTTGGTGGTGGCGGAAATGATGGGCGTGAAATCCGGCATCGGCTGGTACCTGCAATGGGCCCAGGGCTGGGCTGCCTACGCAAATATGTACGCCGCGTTGCTGATCATGGCGCTGGCCTGTTCGGGGTTGATCACCGGGTTGTTCCTGGTGCGTGACCGGTTGTTGGCCTGGCAGAAAGGAGCAATGAAATGGTAGGCCTGGCACACGCGGTAGCAGCATCGACGGGCTTGGCGCTGCGTATTGAAAACCTGAGCCATGGTTTTGCATTGGATGGTCAGCACCTGCCGGTGCTGGAGCGGGTGTCGCTGGACATGGCTCCCGGCGAATTTGTCGCGTTGCTGGGGCCGTCAGGCTGTGGCAAGTCCACGCTGCTGCGCCTGGTGGCTGGGTTGGAGCCTGCTGACGCTGGCCGACTGCTGGCTGATGGTGAGCCCATCACCGGCCCGGACCCGAGCCGCGTCGTAGTGTTTCAGGACCCGACCCTGTACCCGTGGCGCCGCGTGTGGGACAACGTCGCCATCGGCCTGGAAGCCCAGGGCCTGCTCAAGACCCACTCGGCCAAAGTGGATGAGGCCCTGGAAAAAGTCGGCCTCAGCCAATTCGCCCGCGCTTACCCCCGGCAACTCTCCGGCGGCATGGCGCAGCGCGTGGCGTTGGCCCGTGCGCTGGTCAATCAGCCGCGGCTGCTGATCCTCGATGAACCGCTGGGCAAACTGGATTCCCTGACCCGCATCACCATGCAAAAGGAACTCATCGACCTGTGGCAACGCCAGGGCTACACGGCCTTGCTGGTGACCCACGATGTGGAAGAAGCCCTGCTGCTGGCCAATCGCGTGATTGTATTCAGCGACCGTCCGGCAAAGATCCAGGCGCAATTGACCATCGAACGGCCGTATCCTCGGCACCGCGATGATCCTTATCTGGTGGACCTGCGGCGGCAGATATTGGGCCTGCTGGGGCTGGGAGAAAGCTGGTAGCCATGACATTCACCTCATTGCACTGGGGCGCGTACCGCCCGCACGTGGTCGACGGCAAGCTGGAGGCGATGACCCCGGTGGAGTGGGATAAAGACCCCTCGCCGATTGGCGCGTCGATCCCCGAGGCCATTACCTCACCGACACGCATCCTGCGGCCCGCCGTACGCCGTAGTTATCTTGCCGAACCCGGCTCGCACCCAGAGCTGCGCGGCCAGGAGCCGTTTGTCGAAGTCTCCTGGGAGGTCGCCCTCGATCTGGTGGCCCGTGAGCTGAAAAGGGTCAAGGCCGAGCACGGCAACCAGGCGATCTACGGCGGCAGCTATGGCTGGGGCAGCGCGGGGCGGTTTCACCACGCGCAAAGCCAGTTGCACCGTTTTCTCAACCTGTTTGGCGGCTATGTCGCCAGCACCGACAGCTACAGCCTCGGCGCCGGGCGGGTGTTGATGCCGCACATCGTCGGCAATATGGACTGGCTGTTGGCGGCGCACACCTCATGGAAAAACCTCGCCGAGCATTGTGAGATGTTTGTGGCATTCGGCGGCTTGCCGGCGAAAAACGCCCAGACCAGCCCCGGTGGCGCCAGCGATCACTTGCTTGGCGAGGCGCTCAGTGCGATGGCCGACGCCGGGGTGCAGTTCGTCAATGTCAGCCCGTTGCGCGACGACCTCAGCGGCCCGCCGCTCAACCAGTGGCTACCGATTCGCCCCGGCAGCGACACCGCGCTGATGTTGGCACTGGCCTATGTGCTGGTGAGTGAGGGCCTGCACAACGAGGACTTTATCCGGCGCTACACCGTGGGCTATGAGCGTTTTCGCGACTACCTGCTGGGCACGCCTGATGGCCAGCCAAAGGACCCCGCCTGGGCGCAGGGGCTGACCGATATCCCCGCGCCGCAGATCATCGATCTGGCTCGGCGCATGGGCCGCCAGCGCACCATGATCAACATCGCCTATTCCCTGCAACGTTCGGTGCATGGCGAGCAGCCGTTCTGGATGACCGTGACCCTGGCCGCGCTGCTCGGGCAGATCGGTTTGCCCGGTGGTGGTTTTGGCCTTGGTTATGGCTGCATGAACAACACCGGCAGCGGTCGCAAGGGCTTCTCCGGGCCGCGCTTTGCCCAAGGGCTCAACCCGGTGAAAGACTTTATCCCGGTGGCGCGGGTCACCGACATGTTGCTCAACCCCGGCACGTCGTTCGACTACAACGGCAAGCGTCAGCAGTACCCGGATATCCGTTTGGTGTATTGGGCGGGCGGCAATATTTTCCACCATCACCAAGACCTCAACCGGCTGCTTGAGGCTTGGCAGAAACCCGAGACCTTGATTGTCCATGAGCAGTACTGGACTGCGCAGGCCAAGTACTCGGACATTGTGTTGCCTGCGACCACCGCTTTGGAACGCAACGATATTGGCAGCTCGGCGTCGGACCGCTTCATGTTGGCGATGCAGCAGGCCATCGAACCGGTGGGGGAGGCGCGGGACGACTATTCGATCTTTGCCGAGGTTGCTCTGCGTCTGGGGTTTGCAGACACCTTTACTGAGGGGCGCGATGCCGGGCAGTGGTTGCGCTTTATTTACGATGAGTCGCGGGGGCGGGCCGAGGAACACGGGATTGAGCTGCCGGATTACGCTGCGTTCTGGCGTGAAGGGTTGTTTGAGGTGGCGTATCCGGACACGGATACGGTGTTGCTCAAGGCGTTTCGTGATGATCCGGTTGGGCATCCGTTGCCGACGCCGTCGGGGCGTATCGAGATTTTTTCCGAGCGTATTGCGAGTTTTGGGTATGCCGATTGTCCGGGGCATCCGGTGTGGCTGGATAAGCCTGCGCCTGGGTTTCCATTGCACTTGTTGTCGAACCAGCCGAAGACGCGGTTGCACAGTCAGTATGACCATGGGAGCTATAGCCGTGCGTCGAAGATTCAGCAGCGTGAGCCGCTGACCATTAACGTTGAAGACGCGCGTGAGCGTGGGATCGCGGACGGGGATGTGGTTCGGGTGTTCAACGAGCGCGGGGCGTTTTTGGCGGGGGTGATTGTGTCGAGTGATATTCGGCCGGGGGTGGTTCAGATTGCTACTGGGGCTTGGTTTGATCCCCTGACTCCGGGGGAGTGGCATAGTTTGGATAAGCATGGGAATCCGAATATGGTCACGGCGGATGTGGGGGCTTCGCGGTTGTCTCAGGGGTGTTCGGCGCAGACGGCTGCGGTGGAGGTGGAGCGGTGGGAGTTGGCGGTGCCGGAGGTTACGGCGTTTTTGCCGCCCTTGCTGGTTTGAGTACATATCCGTTTTTGTGGTTGTGGCGGGTATTGGTTCCGCCCTTACGGCGGGTCACTTTTGAAAGAGCCCAAAAGTAACCAAAAGGCTCTTGCCCCACCACTCGGCACCTCGCTAATGCTCGGTGTGCCCGCACTCCGGCTTGAATCCGTGGGCCGCCGCGATGGGCCATCCTTGGCCCAGCGCGGCTAACCCGGCGTCCTGCCGGGTTACCCACGGATTCAAGCCTGCGTGCGGCCAGCGTGGTTAATGGGGCGCCTGAGATCAAGATCACAAGCAGATCAAAAGCAGAGCACGGCGGCCTGAAAGCCGACCTGAGTGGTGTGGA
>NZ_MDDR01000046.1 GCF_001870435.1 Pseudomonas costantinii
ACCGGCAGCATCGACTCGCTGACCAACAGCGGCACCATCACCGGCCAATATGCTGCGATTTACAACGATAAGTTAGGCACTCTGGGCCCCATCACCAACTCTGGAGTCATTGCCGGCGCCATCATGAATGAGGCTTCACAGGACCTGAACATCAACGGTGGGACGGGTTCAACCTTCGGGTTACTGACCGGTTTTGGCGGCGGCACCGACATCGGCGACGTTGGGCTGATTACCAACACCGCGTCCAACGTGATATTTGGCTCAGGGAACCAGCTGCTAAACGACAATATCAATGTCGGCAGCTTCAAGGTGTCCAACCAGGGGACGCTGCTGGTCAATAACTCGATCACGATCACCGGCAACTACGATCAAGCCGCCAATGCCAAGCTGTTGATCGGCGTCAGCGACAGTGCCGTAGCCGCTGGCACAGCAAGCGACAGCGGTTACGGCCGCCTGGTAGTAACAGGCGACGCGAACATTGCTTCAGGCTCCTCTGTCGGCCTGGTCAGCACCCATACGTATGGTTTCGCTCAAGGCCAGCGTTATTTAGTGGTTCAGGCGGGTGGTGCCGGTACCAACTACAACGCCGACACCCTGCACTACTCCGTAGCCGGGTATGACGTTTCAGGTACCAGTGTGGTTGACGGCGCTAACAAGAATCTGGTGTTGACTGTGGGTGCAGTGCAGTCGGTGACACCGCCTGTCACTCCTCCGACATCAAATGGGCCGATAAATCGGGCCAATACCGCCGATGGCACTGCGTCCCTGGCGGGTCTGTTCAACTATCAAGGCTTCAACGCCGACCTGATGAACGTATTCAACGCCGCAGCTGCCAACGGTTCCACGGCTGCGGGCAACAAAGCCGGCGCGCAACTGAGCCCGACCGCTAACCTGGCCGCCGCCACTCAGGGCTCGGTCGCTTCCACGGTTCAGGTCTTGAATGTCACTTCGGCGCACCTTGAAGGGTTGCGTGGTGGGTCGACCGGGGTTTCCACCGGTGAAGGACCTCCGACTTCCGGCCTATGGACTCAGGCCTTTGGCGGTACCGCGCACATGGATGAACGCGACGATATCGCCGGTTACAGTGCACGCTACAACGGCCTGTTACTCGGCGCTGACGGCATGCTCAACGACAACTGGCGTCTCGGCGGTCTGTTCAGCTACACCAAGACCACCCTCAACAACAATGGCAACAACGACGGTAGCTCGGCGGACGTCAAGTCCTATGGCCTGTTCGGTTACGCCAGCTACAACGCCAATCCGTGGTACCTCGACCTGTCTGTGGGCGCTGTGCAGCACCAGTACGACACCCAGCGTCAGGTCGATTTCACCGGCGTCAACGGCACCGCCAAAGGCAGCCACAATGGCATGCAATACACTGCTTCGGCGCAAGCCGGTTATCCGATTGACCTCGGCGCCTCAATGGCCAACGTCATCCTCACCCCGATTGCCGGCCTGAGCTACAGCACCCTGCGTCAGGACAGCTACACCGAGAAAGGTGGGGCGGGCACCGCGCTGCACGTCAACGCCGACAACCTCAACTCGTTGAAAAGCGATCTGGGAGCCAAGCTGGCGCGTGCGTTTGCGACTTCATACGGCAGCCTGACACCGTCGGCACAACTGACCTGGCGTCATGAGTACCGTGACTCGGCGCTGCAATCGGTGGCTAACTTCAGTGCCGATACCACCGGTGCCACCAGTTTCAGCAGTACCGGACCTAAAGCAGTTGAAGACACGGGTGTGCTCAGCGTTGGTTTGACCTTGGTCACCCACAACAACCTGACCGTGGCCGCGCACTACACTGGCGAAACCGGTGGCGGCTTTAACGCCAACACCGGCGACCTGCAAGTGCGCTGGGCGTTCTAACACGAGCCTGTCAGTGCCAATAACAGTGAACCTGCATCAGGTGTAGATTCTCAAATAGCTGAACCACGCGACACAAAAAAGCCAACGTCATAAGCGTTGGCTTTTTTGCATCTATACATTCAAAGGCTCGGGATAAATGTCCAAAAAATCCCAACGCACCCTAACCCTTTCCAGGCGACTTGCTTAGCGGGGTATTCCTCAGCACATAACTCAACAGGGTCTGCAGACTGTCTGCGACTGAGGTATTGCCTGTGTCGATGGTCAGTTCAGGAGACTCCGGCACTTCGTATGGTGCGCTGACACCGGTGAACTCAAGCAGCTCACCGGCGTGTGCTTTTTTGTATAACCCCTTGGGGTCACGGGCTTCGCAGGTCGCAAGATCCGCTGCGATATACACTTCGTGGAACATCGGTCCGATCGCATCACGTGCGCGCGCACGATCCTCGCGGTAGGGGGAAATGAACGCGGTGATGCAGATCAGACCGGCATCGGCAAACAAGGCTGCGGCCTCGCCGACGCGACGGATGTTCTCGGTCCGGTCTTTGGCACTGAAGCTGAGGTTCGCATTCAGGCCTCTGCGCACGTTGTCCCCGTCGAGTACGTAGCAGGAATATCCCAGCTTTGTCAGGGTGAGTTCCAACGCCATGGCCAAGGAGGACTTACCCGAAGCGGACAGTCCGGTCAGCCAAAATACGGCACCGCTGTGGCCATAATGTGCCTTGCGGTCCGACGCGCTCAATGAGTGGGGTACGGCAATCAAGTTGTTATTCATTTTCAGGGCGCCGTGGAGCATGGGAGAGGGGTTAGCAGTAATTGCGGCCAACGGCGAGCCCAGTCGCCTTCATGGCTCATGCCCGGCACGATTTGGCTATGCGCGCATGGGCTGGTGGTGGCGCTGACAAATCGTTGCGAAATCACTGACGGCACCACACGGTCATCGCCGCCACTGAAGTGAAGCTGAGGTATAGACGCGACCTGACGTGCAACATCGATAGCATTAAGCGACTCAGGCATCGCCGACACGTGATGCAGTCGATTGACTTCAACATGATCGAGGTTGCCGGCCACGGTGCGCAGCGAGGCGACATCGTGACGTCTGGCTGCAATCAATACCGCCAGAGCACCGCCACCCGAATAGCCGACCAGATGGATGCGTTGTCCCGGCACCTGACTCGCATAGTGTGTTACGGCCTGATCCATGGCTATGACGACGTCCTCTGCAAAACGCTTGCTGGTCCAGTAGGCTTTATCACAGCGAGGATTGAGCGTCAGCGGCGTGAATTGACAGGGGCGTGCCAGGTACACAACGTTGGCTGCCGGATCCGCCGCTGCCAACGCCAGGCCCTCGGCCTGATGTGGTGTTGGATTTTCGGACGGCGCAGTACGCGAGCGCCAGGCCATGCCGTCGCCCTCGATGTAGACGCTCAACGGCAGGTCTGGACGGGTTATCCGGTAAAAGCTGGTCAGCACAAAACTGTCGGTATCGACCCGGTCACGCTGCAAGTTACCGGTGTGCGCCAGGGTTTCGGCGTGCCGGTTTGGATCGGCACAGCCGGTGAGTATTCCCAGCAGCGCGCACAGACAGGTGAACAGCGCCCCGTTCAAGCCTTTCATGTATCAGCAAGTCCCAACGCCGCCAACAGTGGCTGGAGTTGTTCGGCATGCGCACGCCAGCGACCTTTCGACGTTTTATAGAGGGGTTTGCGCACCTGATTGACGCTGGCGGTGCGCACCACGCGTTGGGTCTTGTGAAAGTCCAGGCAGGCCTTGTCCCAAGGCAGGTCAATGAAGTCGATCAAGCGCTGTGCCTGCCCTTCAAGATCGTCCAGCACCGACTCGTAGTCCACTTCAATGAAGGATTCGGCGGGTAGCAACTGGCGCCAGTGGCTCATCAGGACTTCATAATCGCGATAGAACTGCCCCAATTCGGTCTGGTCGTAGGTGAACAGTTGCTCACCACCAAATTGCTTGCTGTAACAGGAGAGGCAGGTATCAACCGGATCGCGGCGGCAGTGAATGATGCGGGCACCGGGCAGGATCAGCGGAATCAGGCCGGCATAGATAAAATTGCTCGGCATCTTGTCGACCAGGCGATCCCGACCGTCGGCCAGTGGCTTGATTCGCTGAAGATAGTCATGACCGATTCTGGCCAGGTCCTGCGCTGAACAGTTGACCAGGTTTTGCGGGAATACCCCTTGGCTTTCCACCGCCAGGCGTAACGACGACAATTCGCCTGCGCCCTGCACCTGTGGATGAGAGGCCAGAATCTGCTCGACCAGAGTGGTGCCGGAGCGTGGCATGCCGACGATGAAGACCGGCAGCGACGATGGCGCACCCATTCCTTGGCGCGCGGATTGAAATTCGTCGGTGAACAACCCGGCGATGTTCTGCATCCATTGCTGTGCTGCGCGCGAGTCAAAGGTAAAGGTAGAACGCTTGAGCCGGTTGCCCTTATCCAGGTGATCGAAGGCACGCACGGAATCACCCGTGTCCAGATACGCCTTGCCCAAGGCAAAGTGGGTCGTCAGTTTGTCGGCCAGCAACAGACCTTCCGTACGCACCAACCCGGCCTCCATGGCTGCGATATCGGCATCGCCGGGTTTAAAGGTTTTGCTGTCCGAACGCCCCGTCAGCGCGCGGATCGACCCTGGGAACGCGGTCAACGCCTGTTCGAAGGCCGCGGAGGCCTCTTCCTTGCGGCCACTTTCCAGGAGCAGTACGGCTCGCGCGATCATCGCTTCTTCAGTCACCGAGCCAGGCAATGCTATTGCCTGATTGAAATGCTCCAGCGCTTCATCGTGCAGATCCACAGCCTGAAGCGCATTGCCCAGGGCGTTGTGGACACTGGCGTCATTGGGTGCCAATGCCAGCGCTTGCCTCGCGCATTGCAGGGCCTCGTCGAGGAGCCCGCCCTTTTTCAAGACCTGAGCTCGTGCCGTAAGTCCCCCGACATGCTGGGGGGCGAAGGTGTGCAGTGCATTCAGCCAACGCAATGCCTCGCCATGATTCAAGCGTTGCGTTTCGGCTTCGGCGATATTCAGGTACGCATCGACAAGCTGTGGGTTGAGTTCGATGGCTCGCCGCCCAGCATCCACCGCATCGTCGAAATTTCCTTGTGAACTCAGCAAAAAAGACAGGTTACTGTAGGCCTCGGCGTAATTCGGGTCGAGGCTCAGCGCCTGTTTGTAATGCCACTCGGCGCGGTCTTGTCGATCCAGGCGGCGGTAGGTATTGGCCAGATTGTTGTGTGCTTGTGCCGCGTCGGGGCGCAAGGTCACGACGCGCTCCAAACACTCGAGGCTGTCGTCCAGTTTGCCGCTTTCCTGCAGGATTATCCCCAGGTTGCTCCAGGCATCCACCAGTGCGGGGGCCAGCGCAACAGCCTGTCGAGCCGCCTGTTCGGCCTCGGCCAGCAGGCCTTGCTGGCGGCACATCTCGGCAAGGTTGCTGAAGTAGATCGCCGGTGCACTCAGCGATTGGCAAGCCTGGCGCAGATAGTTCACCGCCAACTCCAGCCGACCAAAGGCGTGGGCAATCAGCCCGAGTAAATGCAGGGCGTCGGCCTGTTGCGGCCATTGCGCCAGAATGCGCAGGCACAGTTGCTCGGCCTGTTGTGCCTGACCCGCGTTCCAATGCTGATGGGCCAGCGTCATGGCTTCGGCAAACGTCAGTTGTGGGGTGCCGTTCATGGGACGCCTTCAAATAGGGAGTAGAGACTACTGAGCAAAGGATTTTCGTCCACATCCGCTGCCGACCGATGGATAAACGCCCATTGTTCATCACTGAACAATGGGCGTTACCGCACGAGCGGAATGTAGCGGATCAGAAGTTCCAGCGCACCTGCACGTCACCGGTGTTGGCGGTGTAACCGTTCGCCGCTTCCAGGGTGTACTTCGCCCCCACGCTAAGGTTTTCGCTGCGCAGCAGGGTCACGCCCAACGCCAGCACGCCAGTGTCGGCAATCGCTTTCGCGCCCGGACTGGTGAAGCTGGTGGCGCCCGAGGTATCGGCGGCAAAGTTGGCGACCGATCGCAGGCCATTGTCGTGGTACTCATGACGCCAGGTCAGTTGCGCCGAAGGCACGACACTGCCGTAAGAGGTGGCGAAAGAGCGTTCCAGCTTGGCACCCAGATCGCTTTTGAGCGATTGGCTGCTGCTGGAGTTGATGTGCAGGGCCGCACCGTTGCCGCCGCTCTCGGTGTAGCTGTCCTGGCGCAAGGTGCTGTAGGTCAAGCCGGCAATCGGCGTGAGGATGGTGTGGGCCAACGTCGGGCCGAGGTCGATCGGGTAGCCGGCCACCGCGGAAGCGATGTACTGCATGCCGTCATGCTGACCTTTGGCCGAACCGTTAAAGCCGCTGAAGTTGATTTCACGCTGGGTGTCGTATTGATGCTGGACAGCCCCCAACGACAGGTCCAGGTACCACGGATTACCCTGGTAGCTGGCATAACCGAACAGGCCATAGGACTTAACATCGGCGGAACTGCCATCGTTGGCGCCGTCGTTGTTGACCGTGGTCTTGGTGTAACTGAACAGGCCGCCGGCGCGCCAGCTGTCGTTGAGCGCGGCATCGGCACCCAGCAGGAAGCCGCTGTATCGGGCGTGGTAACCGGCGATATCGTCGCGCTCACCCAGGCGCGAACTGCCGCCGAAGGCCTGGCCCCAAAGCCCGGTGTTACTGGCGCTTTCACCGGTGGCCACACCGCTGCCGGTGCTGTCGTTCTGTGCGGTGCGCAACCCATCGAGGTGTGCCGCGGCGACGTTGATAACTTGCACGGTGGAGGCGGTGGACGCTTGTGTGGCGGCACTGGCGTTCGCGGTCGGGCTCAACTGCGCCCCGGCGCGGTTACCGGCGGCCGGAGAATCGAGGGCGGCGGCGGCGTTGAACAGGTTCATCAGGCCGGCATTCAGACCGCCGTAATTGAACAGCCCGGCCAGCGGCGCGGTGCCATTGGCGGTGGTAGCTTGATTGATCGGTGCGGACCCTGCTCTCTCCGTCCCCAATGTCACCAGCAAATCGGCATTGGCTCCATCGATCACGCTAGTGCCCGCCGCGTTGTAACCGGCAACGCTGTAGTGAAGCGTGTCGGCGTTGTAGTTCGTACCGATGGCGTTGGCTTGAATCACGATGTAGCGCTGGCCCTGGGCAAAGCCATAGCTGCCAAGCTTCTGCAGACCGATCGTGGAGCCCGAAGCGATGTTCGCGCTACCGGACACTACCAGGCGGCCATAGCCTGCGTCGGTGTTGATATTACCGGTTGTCACGGCATTGTCGGCCACACCGAGGATCAGGCTGGCGTTGGCGCCCTGTTGGTAATTACCGGTGATGCCGATCGTATTGTTGATCTGCAGGGTGCCGGTCGCGTTATTGGTGACGGTGTGAGTGCCAACGTCGATGTTGTCATTGAGCAACTGGTTACCCGGCCCGAACACCACGTTCGAAAAACTATTGGTGATCAGACCGATGTTGTTGGCGCTCACGCCACCCGTGCCTGCGCCGGTCAGGATGCCGAACGCCGAGCCGGTGCCGCCATTGATTGTCAGGGCTTGCGAGGAATCATTCTGGATCGTGCCAGCGATGGTGCCGGAGTTGGTAACTGTACCCAGGGTCGCATCGAAATAGTTATGAATGGCAAATACATTACCCGTGATCAGGCCGCTGTTGCTCAGCGTTTCGATGCTGCCATTGTTGAAAATACCATCGGAGCCGCCAGAGATGTTGCCGCTGTTGCTCAGCGCCTTGATGTTGCCACCGTTGTAAATACCATTGAAGTCGCCAGAGATAGTGCCGCCAGTCTCATTGTTCAGCGAGGTGAGGGTAGCGGAGTTAGAAACGCCGTTATTGTCACTGGAGATAATGCCACTGTTGTTCAGTGTCCCGATGCTGCCGTAATTGTAAATGCCAGAGGAGTTACCACCGTGAATGGTTCCGCTGTTGCTCAACGTCCCTATGGTGCCGCCGTTGCCGATACCTGTGTTGCCGCCAGTGAGAGTACCGCCAGTCTCATTGTTCAGAGAAGTGATGGTACCCGTGCTGGTAATGGCAGCGGAGCCGCCAGAGATGGTGCCGCTGTTGCTCAGCGTCCCGATACTGGAGGAGTTGGCAATCCCGATAAGACCGCCACTGATGGTGGTCCCCACCGGGTTGTTCAGCGTGGGGATCGGGGCGCTGTTATCTAAACCAACATTAGGAAGGGTTGCACTGGCCTGACCTGCGGTCAGCGCCGAAGCAATGGCGATGGCCAGGACCGTCAATCGGCCAGGTGTTCGTGATGATTGATGTTTGAACGAGTGCATGTGCTGTATCCCCGGTTGTAATGAAAGGGGTCGTTGCGATTTTCGGGATCATCCATGCGCAACAGCACGTCCTCCTGAATCACGACCTGACTGGCAGCTTTTTGGTTTTTATCTTGTTTAATGGCATTTTGCCGGGTCTTAGGGAGAGCACTTGACCGTGCGTCTCAGTTTTTGAACTTTTTCTGAACCGGAGAGTCACTTTGCGCTAACGTGTGGCCACTGAGGTCCTGGCGGAAGCGATTGGATGGACAGCACCACGATCAAAAAGCCGTATGGCGATCCATGGCCTGCTCTCGAACTAAAGCACAATCACTTCAATGTCAGCGGTGAACCAGCCCATCAGCAGTTGTTGGCCTGGCGAGATCGCGTCGGTCATGTGATCGATGTACTGCCCTCATTGGCGCAAGTCGAATCGCCTTTCCATGGGGCCATCGATCGATACGATCTCGCCACTGGACGCTTCACCTTCTGCCTCAGCGATGCCCTGGTGCTCGATCGTTCAGTGGCACGTATTTCCACGGATACCCAGCGCGACTATGTTTTTCAGGTGTTCACGGCGGGCGGGATCGAGTCTGTTGGGAGGGCCGGTTTGTCACGCAGCAAAGGACATTCTGCGGCCAGTGTTTTCGCCACCGATCTGAATCAGCCGGTACGTATGCGCCGCAGTGCTTGCCAGGTACTGACATTGTTCGTACCCCGGTCAGTTGTGGACGCAGCCTTTCCCCATGCGGAAGCTCTCCACGGCAGAGTGTTTGAAAACACCTCTGCCCTGATGCAATTGTTCATCGAACATGTGCTGGCGTTTTCCAGGAACCTTCCTGGGCTGAGTGCACCCGAGGCGCACAGCCGCTTCGATGTGAGCGTGCAACTGCTACTCGCCGCCCTTGGCAAGCAGACCAAACTCAGCGGCAATGCGCGTGCGGCAGTGCGCGCAGCCATGTTCGACAAAGCTCGACGTTACGTTCACGCCAACCTCCATCACGCTTCACTGTCGCCTGAAAGCTTGTTGCAAGCATTGCAACTGCCCCGCCCTACGGTGTATCGCTTGTTCGAGCACGAGGGCGGGCTCGGTGCTTATATTCGCAATCGTCGACTGCGCGAGGCGGCCGACGAATTGGTCAAGTTCCCGAACCTGCCGGTGATGGATATTGCTTACGGCTTGGGTTTCAAAAGCCCTTCTGACTTTACCCGGGCCTTTCGCCGAACCTACGAAATAGCACCGCAAGATCTGCGGTTCATTGCCTTGCAGCGTTTGCGGAATAGCCCGCACGCTTGATTGAACGTAACCGTTCGAGGCTATCTGGAAACAGGATCAGTGCGAACAGGCTGATACACATGGCTGCCGACAGATACCACGCAGGCGCCATCGCATTGCCGGTCACGCCGATCATCCATGCCACGATAAAGGGGCAAAAGCCGCCAAAAATCGTCGTGCCCAGGCTGGAGATCACCGAAATAGAGGTCGCCCGATGATGGCGAGGAAAGGCTTCCAATATCATCACGATGGTTGCAGCGTTGCTACATAACAACAGCAACGAATACCCGCCGATGACAAGCAGTGAGAGCGGCTCGCCGATCCCACTCGTCAATAGAAGAAAAACCGGATAAACCAGTACGATGCTGCTGATCATCGTCAAATACTGGATTGGCTTGCGCAGGCGTAGCCTGTCAGTGACACGAGCCAGCAGTGGCACGCCGATGAAAATCAGGGTGCTCGAAAGGCAGGCTGATAGCAGGCTGACAGTCGCAGGCATATGCAATGTGCCGACCAGGTAGATGGGCATGTAATACACCAGGATATAGATGCCGGCCGAGGGGGTTGCCATCAACAGTATCCCGAGGCAGAGCTTGCGAGAGTGTTGGGCCAACACTGTCTTTATGGCAGGGCGCCGGGATTTTTTCATTGGCGCGTCAGGCATTTGCCGACGGATGTACCAGCCGACCGGCCCAATCAACATGCCCACTACAAACGGAATACGCCAACCCCACTCGAGCAGTGCCTCAGGGCTCAGCATCATTGTGGTACAGGTTCCGATCAGAGCCCCTGCCAGTGCGGCCGCCGCCTGGCTCGCCGAGCGCCAACTGACCCCATAGCAACGGTTTTTCCTGGTGGCCAGTTCCATCAGTACCACTGAAGAGACACCAATCTCGCCGCCCACTGCGAAACCCTGCATCAACCTCGCTACGACGATAAGCAGAGTGGCCGCTGGGCCTATGACGCTATAGGGCGGCGCAAATACCATCACCGCAGTGCCGAGCGTCATCAACGCAATAGACCACATCAGGCCTGCCTTGCGCCCTTTACGATCCGCCAGATTGCCAATGACCAAGGCGCCGATCGGGCGCATCGCGAACCCGGCGCCAAAGGTAAGCAATGACATCAACAGCGATCCAAGCGCGCTGTCGGAAGGAAAGAACATCCTGCCGATGGCCACTGCCGAAAAGCTGTAGATCGTGAAGTCATAAGTGGCCAAACCATTACCGAGAGCGGCCGCCAGGATCAGGCGCTTTTTTTTCGCCTGCGTACGCGCTGACAACTCGCGCAATGACTCTGGAGCCAGTGGAGTAGCGCTGGAATTATGCATTTACCCTGCTTATGAATAGATTTTTAGAAATGCTCCACGTGGAACATCAAAAAACGCGTCAGTTGTCAGTGCTCGTCACACTCTCCAACCGATACCCGTATCCATAGATCGTCAGCAACTGCCAACCCCTATCAGCGGTAAGCCCCAGCTTGTTACGTAGACGATAGATATGTGTATCCAGTGGGCGTGAGGACACCATTTCTTCATGGGTCCAGAATCGCTCGTAGAGGTACTCACGGGACAGCGGGCGCGCCAAGTTAGCAAACAGGCAGCGAGCCAAGCGGTACTCGCGCTCGGTCAGGCTGATGGGGGTGCCGGCCCGGGTGACGGTCAGCTCGGCGTCATCGAATGTCAGGTCATTAAATGTGAGCACTTCGCTGGCAGCAGACTTCTGCAAACCATGGCGTCGCAGGACAGCCGTCACTCGAGCCTTGAGCTCGTTGGGGCGAAAGGGTTTGCTGACGTAGTCATCCGCGCCGCTGTTTAGCGCCTGGACGATATCGCTCTCGGCATCCCGGCTGGTGAGCATGATGGCCGCAGGGGGGGCCGCCATGTGTTCACGGGTCCAGCGCAACAACGCCAGGCCGCTCAAGTCAGGCAATTGCCAATCCAGGATCAACAGATCGAATGTTTCACGACGCAGTTGGCGCAACAGGTCTTCACCGCTACTAAAGCAATGCAGCGTCCATGGCTGTTCCGAGGCGGTCGGGATTTGTCGCAGTGTCTGTTCCACCCGCCGTAACTCTGCAGGTTCGTCATCCAGTATTGCGACACGCATGGGTGGGTCCTTTCTTCTTGAAGAGTGCGGTAGTCGTGGCCTGTTTCGGGGGCTGTGCTGCGTAGATTCCAGCTGTTGAATCTGAACAATTGTTGCCGAATTCTCAAGCCCCTGGATCTCTAGGTACGCTGATATCAAATGGCCGTTAAGCCATAGGAAGTCACCCATACCCACGCTGGGAAGATACCGGCTCGAGACCGTCAGGAAAAGGATCAATGGCAATCAGGCTTTATGCTGCGTCGGGACGAGCGATCGTCATGGCGCAGGTCAATGTGTGGGGGCGGATGGTTTTGTTGGTGATTGCGGCGGGCCTGGGGACGGAAACGATCGGTGCCCCCAGCCCAGCAGTGGCGCCTACCCCGTTTGACGAGCGGCAGACATTAAGTGAGCCAGGCAATGGAATGGGTTTCGCAAGCTCACCCTTCCAGCAAGCCGGAGTAGCCCAGGAGAACCAACGCTGGGTCTTCTAGTCGTGTTGAATCTGAACAAATGTTGCAGATTCCCCTGATGCACCTTTGCTGTAGGTAAATTCTCTCTCGCTGAGTGACACGCAGATTGGAGCGCGGGACGCGCTCCGACACAGGATGTGTCAACCACAGTCCAAGGTTCGCCATGGACTGTTGTCGGAGGGATGAGAAGGACAGTTTTTCTTCGATGTATACCCCGAACCGGGACACTCGGTCGGGTTCGACACAGGGACGTGTCATCCTCTGCAATGGACTCCACGCCCCGAACATTACGGCTATCGAGTGCGATACATCATCGGGTATCGTAGGCGGCATTCAAGGTCTTCCTGCTGCAAGACGCTTCTGGAAGTGCTTTCTGATGACCCATTAGAACCAGAATCTTGATGAGCACCATGACCTTTTTTTCGTGCCGATACCGCCACCTCTTTTCCGCACTCTTGGGCTCAAGCCTGATCGTTACGCTGGGTGCAGTGAGTCTGCCCGCCGTTGCGCGCCCCGCTCCTCCCCGTGCTCCCTATATTGATGACAACCTGTTGTGTCGTGCGCAGCCGTTGCCGGCTGTCGTCCAGCATTTGACGGGCGAAGCCTGGAAGCTGGATGACAAAGGTGTGTCGACCGTCCTGACGGAAGGCATGGCTATTGATGAGCAGGAGAGTGTGAAAACCTCTCCTTCGGCATTTGTCAGTCTGCTGCTGGGGGATGGTTCGCGGATTGTGCTGCCTTCCAGTTCCCAGGTCCGACTGCACTTGGTGGAGGAACAGGCGATTCCTCAAGTCATTCTTGAGCAGGGCCAAGTTGAGGCTTATGTGATCAAGCGTGCCAGCGATTACGATCGTTTCCAGATCGTGACGCCGGTGGGCGTATTGGGTGTCCGCGGTACGCACTTCCGGGTTCGCAACGATGGCGAACGGTCGGTGGTCGAGGTGCTTAATGGGCAAGTGGCGGTCAATCGTGACGAGACGCCGCCCAGCACTAAGCCCGTTAAAAAGAAACCGGTGGTCGGCCCGGTGGCGGGCGAAGTGAAGGTCGGCGCTCGCCAAGGCTTGGTGGTCAAGAAGCAAGGGGAGCTCAAGCCGGTAGAACTGCTGGCCCCTCCTATTTTGGTGGGCCAGGATGGCCAGAAAGGTGACGCGCCGGTCTGGACCCTGTTCCTGCGACCACTGCCGGGCGCTCAACGTTATCGGGCACAGGTTGCTACCGATAAGGCGTTCATGGACATCAAGCAGGAAAACTTCTCCAGTAAGCCGCAAATGAGCTTCACTGGGCTCAAAGCGTCGTTCTACCATGTGCGCTTGTCTGCTTATGATGAACAGGGGCTGGAGGGCGCCACCGGGGTCTATGACATCTTCTATTACCCACCCGCGACGCGTGTGCAGCAGACCTCCGGCGGTTGATCGGTGAGGCTGTGGCGCAAGGCTGAAAAGCGCGAGCCGACCCAGGCCCAGCGGCTGTTCAACGGCCTGGTTCGTGAGTGGCTGTGGATCAGCCTCCTGTTGTTGCCCCTGACGGCATTCCTGTCTCTGAGCCCAGGTCTGGCCCTCAATAACCTGCTGTATGACAGCCTCCGCCGTTTGAGCCCCTTGCCGGTTGATCCGCGCATTCTGCTGGTGACCATTGATGACCGCAGCCTTAAACAGCTTGGCCAATGGCCGTGGTCGCGGAGCGTCCACGCCGACTTGATTGATCGCCTGAGTGCTGCCAAGCCAGCGGGTATTCTGTTTGATGTGATTTTCAGTGAACCGGCCCGTGAGCCCGCCAACGATCAGCGTCTGGCCGAAGCCATCTGCAACGCCGGCAATGTATTGCTGCCATTGATTCGCGAAGGAATGCCCCGCTACGGCCAGGCGGTGATGCAAATCCAACCCGTGCGGCCGCTGCGCGATTGTGCCCGGGGTGTTGGGCATATCAATGTCGAGGCCGACAGCGATGGCATCGTTCGCAGCCTCTATTTACGTGAAGGGCCACCCGGCCAGATGACGCCTCAGTTGGCGTGGCTGGCGTTCGAGTTGGCTGGACAGGCAGCCTCCATGCCGGGTTTGTCCGGGCCTGCGGAGCGTACCGATTGGCAACGGGAGAACGCCATTCGAATTCCCTTCATAGATGCCCGCGCCGGCTTTGCCAGCGTGCCTTATGTCAGCGTGTTGCGCGGAGAGGTTCCGTCCGAAATTCTGCGTGATCGCCTGATTTTGGTGGGGGCCACTGCGCCCGGCATGGGTGATCGCTATGTCACGCCGTTGTCAGCCAGCGTGGGCACCACCGCGGGTGTCGAGATCCAGGCCAACATCCTCAATGGCCTGCTGCAAGAGCGCAGTATTGTGGCGCTGCCCGGTTGGCTGGCAGCGTTGATGGCCACCGCGATGGTAGCTCTGCTGCTGGGTTTGCTGCTGTTCAGGCCGCGCTACGCACTGTGGTTGACCCTGGGCTGCATGAGCGCTGCCCTCCTCAGTTCCTGGGGCTTGTTGCGGCTGGGTGGCTGGTGGTCGCCAGCGGCGTGTCTGATTGGCTTGCTGCTGGCCTACCTGATCTGGAACTGGCGTCGCCTGAGCGTGATTTTGGCTTATTTCGGCTGGGAACTAGCCCGCTTGGACAACGAACCCAAGGTGCTGCCGGAACGGCGTCGTGCGCCCGCCAGCAAGGGCGATGTGTTGCAAGGGCGGATCTTTGCCCTGGAGCAGGCCGTCAGTCGTACCCGCGATACCCGGCGCTTCATGGCGGATGGCCTGGAGTGCTTGCCGGTGGCCACGTTGATCACCGACCCGGTGGGAAATATCCTGCTGGCCAACCGGATTGCCCGAGACGTGTTTGGCAATGAGTTGGTTGCCGAAAATCTGCTCGGACAATTGGCCGTATTGGGTTATCCACCGCTACAGGATGGCAGTCGTCCTTCGTTGTCGACATTGGAAATCGTCGAGTTTCGTGACACCCAGCAACGCAGCCTGCGCCTGGATCTGGCCCCTCTGCGGCCGGTAGATGGCGATGTGGCCTTGGGGTGGCTGCTGAGCATGACTGACTTGAGTATTGAGCGAGATGCCCAGCAGCAACGGGAAACCCTGTTGCGTTTTCTGTCCCACGACCTGCGCGCGCCTCATTCGGCGATCCTGGCGTTGCTGGATGTCCAGCGCCATGAGTCTTCAGGGGACACCCCGGTATTTACTCAGATTGAACTGCAGGTGCGACGCGCCTTGAACCTCACGGAGTCATTCGTTCAGTTGGCCAAGGCCGAGTCTGACGGCTACCAGTTTGAGCCCAGCCTGTTCGCCATGCTGGTGCTCGACGCATTTGACCAAGTGGCGCTGCTCTCCCAGCTCAAGGGTATCCACCTGGTTCATGACCTGGATGAGGCCGGCGAGGAGATGGTCTCGGCGGATCAATCGCTGCTGACGCGCGCTCTGTTCAACGTGCTGGAGAACGCGATCAAGTACAGCCCATCCGGAACCACGGTGACGTTGAGCTTGAGCAGTGCCGGCGAGTGGCTGGAATGTCGAATCAGTGACCAGGGCCCCGGCATTGCCCCCGAGGATTTGCCTGAATTGTTTGGCCAGTACCGGCGTTTTGCGTCAGCCCAAGGCAGCGAAGGACTGGGGCTGGGGCTGACGATGGTCAAGGCGGTAGTGGATCGCCATGGCGGACGTGTTGAGTGTGAGAGTGAGGTGGGGAAAGGCACCACATTCAGCCTGAAATTGCCGTTGTGGAAAGAGTGAGTTGGCACGCTTTTTACCTGTGCATAAAAAACCGGCTGCCAGAGCCGGTTTTTTTATGTGGAAAAAACTTATGCACCTTTTACGTTGTTTTATGAACTCGAGAAATATGTAATTAAATCATCAATTTATAAGATAAAAACGGCAGTTCGCCAACAAACCGTACACAGGTTATCCACAGAAAACTCAAATTGCCGCCGAGTCAATTTCTGTAGCCAACGGTGGCAGTGAACCCATGGCCCTTTGTTGTGCCTCATTCCACGCCGCAGCGCGGTCATTGAGTGCCGCAATGGCGCGTGGCCCTTCGCCCTCGGCGTACATCGGTTCGCCAATCACCACTGTGATCGTACCTTCACGTTTAGCCCAACCGGTCTTCGGCCAGAACTTGCCGGCGTTATGGGCGATCGGCAAAACCGGCAGGTTGGCGTTGACCGCCAATGCGGTGCCGCCGCGTGAGAATTTGCCCACGGTGCCGTAGGGGACTCGTGTGCCTTCCGGGAAGATCAGCACCCAAACGCCATCTTTGAGCAGCTCGTCGCCCTTCTTGGCCACATGCTTGAGCGCAGCCTTGGGGTTGTCACGGTCGATAGCGATCGGCCGCAACATTGCCATGGCCCAACCGAAAAACGGCACGTACAACAGCTCACGCTTGAGCACTTGGCTCAACGGCGAGAAGTACGCCGAGAGGAAGAATGTTTCCCAAGTGCTCTGGTGGTTCGACAGAATCACGCAGGGCTGGTCCGGGACGTTTTCAGCGCCCTTGATCTCGAAGCGAATGCCCAGGAACACCTTGGTCAGCCACAACGCACAGCGACACCAATAGACGTTGATAAAGCGATAGCGCGCCTTGAACGGCAGGAACGGCGCAATAAAAAAGCTCAGGGTGCACCAGAGAAACGAACTGGTGCCCAGCAGCAGGTAAAAGAAAAAGGTTCTGATGGCCTGCAAGATCGACATGGCGGCATTTACCGTTGCGGGACACGGCCCGCCTGCTAAAAGCGCACTCCCGAGCAATCCTTGTTCAGGAAGTCGAGGGCGGCTAGTTGTTAATAAGTTCTGCGGCAACCGCCGCCAGATCGTCAAAAATCAAAGTGCCTACCGGCAGGTTTTTCGCCTGGGTTTTTTCGCCTTTCCCGGTCTTTACCAAAACGGGTTGAGAGTCGACGGCTTTGGCCGCCTCCAGGTCACCGAGGCTGTCTCCGACGAACCATAGCCCAGCCAGTGGCACGTTGTAATGCGCTGCAATAGTTTTCAACATGCCAGGCTTGGGTTTGCGGCAATCGCAGCCCTCATCCGGCCCGTGAGGGCAGTACACCACCAGTCCCACCTCACCGCCCTGCTCCGCCACTAACATGCGCAAGCGCGCATGCATGGCGTCCAGGGTAGCGACGTCGTAATAACCGCGGGCGATGCCGGACTGGTTGGTAGCGATGGCCACCGTCCAGCCGGCTTTGCTCAACTGCGCGATGGCCTCGATTGAGCCGGGCAGTGGAACCCATTCCGCCACCGACTTGATGTAAGCGTCGGAGTCGTAATTGATTACTCCGTCCCGATCGAGAATCAGCAGTTTCAACATGATCAGCCCAGTACGGAAATGTCAGCGATGTTGATGAACAAACCACGCAGACGCGCCAGCATGGCGTAGCGGTTTTTCCGCACGCCAGCGTCTTCGGCATTGATCATTACTGCTTCGAAGAACGCATCCACCGGCTCACGCAGGCTGGCCAGACGCGCCAGCGCTTCTGCGTAATTGCGTTCGGCGATCAGCGGCTTCACCGCGTTTTCTGCCTTGGCGATGGCCGAGTTCAGCGAGAACTCCTTGGCATCGGCAAACAGGCCTGGGTCGACTTCGGCATTGCCGAGGTTGTCGGCCTTGCTCAGCAGGTTCGACACACGCTTGTTCACGGCGGCCAGGGCATCGGCTTCCGGCAGTTTGCGGAACGCTTGCACGGCTTGTACACGCTGGTCAAAGTCCAGCGCCGAACCCGGCTGCAGGGCACGTACCGACAGGTAGACGGAAACATCTACGCCTTCGTCTTCATAACGCGCACGCAGGCGGTCGAACACGAACTCCAGCACCTGCTCGGCCAGACCTGCTTGCTTGACCTTGCCACCAAACTGGCCGACAGCGAACACCACGGCCTGGGTCAGGTCGAGGTCGAGCTTCTTGTCGATCAGGATGCGCAGTACGCCCAAGGCCGCACGGCGCAGGGCATACGGGTCTTTGCTACCGGTTGGCAGCATGCCGATACCGAAGATACCGACCAGGGTGTCCAGCTTGTCAGCGATGGCCACGGCCGCACCGGTCAGGGTGCTTGGCAGCTCAGCGCCAGCACCGCGCGGCATGTACTGCTCGTTCAGCGCCAGGGCGACATCGTCCGGCTCGCCGTCGTTGAGGGCGTAGTAGTAACCGGCAACACCTTGCATCTCCGGGAACTCGCCAACCATCTCGGTGGCCAGGTCGCACTTGGACAGCAAACCTGCACGCGCGGCCCAGGCGGCATCACCGCCAATGCGTGGCGCAATGTAGGCGGCCAGTTTGGAAACCCGCACAGCCTTGTCGTAGACGCTGCCGAGTTTCTCCTGGAACACCACGTTTTGCAGGCGCAGGTTGAAGTCTTCGAGCTTCTGCTTCTTGTCTTGCTTGAAGAAGAACTCGGCGTCAGTCAGGCGCGGGCGAACGACTTTCTCGTTACCGGCGATGATCTGTTGCGGGTCCTTGCTCTCAATGTTGGCCACGGTGATAAAGCGCGGCAGCAATTTACCGTCCACATCCAGCAGGCAGAAATACTTCTGGTTGTCCTGCATGGTGGTGATCAGGGCTTCTTGCGGCACGTCGAGGAAACGCTCTTCGAACGAGCACACCAGCGGCACTGGCCATTCAACCAACGCGGTCACTTCGTCGAGCAGGCTCGGCGGCACGATAGCAGTGCCTTCCTGTTGGCGGGCCAGCTCTTCGGTACGCTTGCTGATCAGCTCGCGACGCTCATTGGTATCGGCCAACACGTAAGCGGCACGCAGGTCAGCGGCATAGTTGGCCGGTGAGGTAATGCGCACGCTTTGCGGGTGGTGGAAGCGGTGGCCACGGGAATCACGGCCAGCCTTCTGAGCGAGGATAGTGCAATCGATGACCTGGTCACCGAGCAGCATCACCAGCCACTGGGTTGGGCGTACGAACTCTTCTTTGCGAGCACCCCAGCGCATGCGCTTAGGGATTGGCAGGTCGTTCAGCGAGTCTTCAACGATGGTCGGCAGCAGGCTGGCGGTCGGCTTACCGGCGATGACCTGGCTGAAACGCAGCTTCGGGCCGCTCTGGTCGATCTCGCTCAGCTCAACGCCACACTTCTTGGCAAAACCAAGGGCAGCTTGGGTCGGGTTGCCTTCGGCGTCGAAAGCAGCCTGACGCGGTGGGCCGTCGAGGTTGATGCTGCGGTCCGGCTGCTGGGTTTCCAGCGCGGTCAGCAACACGGCCAGGCGACGGGGCGCGGCGTAGACCTTCTTCGCGGCGAACTTCAAACCGGCGCTTTGCAGGCCTTTCTCGATACCGGCCAGAAACGCGTCGGCCAGGGTGTTCAGTGCCTTGGGTGGCAGCTCTTCGGTGCCCAGTTCAACCAGGAAATCTTGAGCACTCATTGTGCAGCCTCCAGCTTAGCCAACACTTCATCACGCAGGTCCGGGTGTGCCATCGGGAAGCCCAGCTTGGCGCGAGCCAACAGGTAGGCTTGGGCGACGGAACGCGCCAGGGTGCGTACACGCAGGATGTATTGCTGACGCGCGGTCACCGAGATGGCACGGCGCGCATCCAGCAGGTTGAAGGTATGGGAGGCCTTCAACACCATTTCATAGCTTGGCAGCGGCAGCGGCTGGTCGAGTTCGATCAGGCGCTTGGCTTCGCTTTCATAGAAGTCGAACAGCTCGAACAGCTTCTCGACGTTGGCGTGTTCGAAGTTGTAAGTGGACTGCTCCACTTCGTTCTGGTGGAACACGTCGCCGTAGGTCACTTTGCCGAATGGGCCGTCTGCCCACACCAGGTCGTAGACCGAGTCCACGCCTTGCAGGTACATGGCCAGGCGCTCGAGACCGTAAGTGATTTCGCCGGTAACCGGGTAGCACTCGATGCCGCCCGCTTGCTGGAAGTAAGTGAATTGCGTCACTTCCATGCCATTGAGCCAGACTTCCCAGCCCAGGCCCCAGGCGCCCAGGGTCGGCGATTCCCAGTTGTCTTCGACGAAACGGATGTCGTGGACCAACGGGTCCAGGCCGACATGTTTCAGCGAGCCCAGGTACAGTTCCTGGAAGTTGTCCGGGTTCGGCTTCAATACCACCTGGAACTGGTAGTAGTGCTGCAGACGGTTCGGGTTTTCGCCGTAGCGGCCGTCAGTCGGGCGACGACTGGGCTGCACATAAGCGGCGTTCCAGGTTTCCGGGCCGATGGCCCGCAGGAATGTTGCGGTGTGGAAAGTGCCGGCGCCTACTTCCATATCGTAGGGCTGAAGTACCACACAACCTTGCTCGGCCCAGTATTGCTGGAGGGCGAGGATCAAGTCTTGGAAGGTACGCACGGCTGGCGTAGGCTGGCTCACGAAATTCACCTGTTACTTGGGCTGCGATTTAAAGAGCGGGAGTATACCCGATTCGGCCGCGCCACCATCCCCTGGAGCCTTATGCCACGCTGCTTTTGGTGTTCTGAAGATCCGCTGTACATGGCATATCACGATCAGGAGTGGGGAACGCCGCTGCGCGATGCGCAGGGCTTGTTCGAGTTGCTTTTGCTCGAAGGGTTCCAGGCGGGCCTGTCCTGGATCACCGTTTTACGCAAACGCGAGCATTATCGAAAGGTCTTGTTCGGTTTTGACGCGCAACGTTTGGCGCGGCTGACGGATGCTGAGATCGAAGCTCTGATGCTCGACCCCGGCATTGTGCGCAATCGCCTGAAGCTCAACGCCACCCGACGCAACGCCGCGGCCTGGCTGGCGCTGGAAGACCCGGTGGAGTTGCTTTGGTCGTTTGTCGGCGGCGTGCCCAAGGTCAATCACTTCAAGGATCGCAGCGAAGTCCCGGCGATTACCCCCGAGGCCGAAGCTATGAGCAAAGCCTTGAAAAAAGCCGGTTTCACCTTCGTTGGCCCGACCATTTGCTACGCATTTATGCAGGCCTCGGGCATGGTCATGGACCACACTCAGGACTGCGAGCGTTACGCGGACTTGGCCAACGCCGGTTAGAATGCCCGCTTTGCGCACCACACACGATCAGGAGTGACTTGTGGAAAAGTTTAAAGGCGCCTTGCTGGTAGGCGCTCTTCGGTTATTTGCCCTGCTGCCTTGGCGTGCCGTACAAGCCGTCGGCACGGCCATCGGTTGGATCATGTGGAAAACCCCCAACCGCTCCCGCGATACCGTGCGGATCAACCTGTCCAAATGCTTCCCCGACATGGACCCGATCGCACGTGAGCGCCTGGTAGGCCAGAGCCTGATGGACATCGGCAAGTCCCTGACTGAAAGCGCCTGCGCCTGGATCTGGCCGGCTCAACGCTCGATTGATTTGGTGCGTGAAGTCGAAGGCCTGGAAGTGCTGCACGAAGCCCTGGCCTCAGGCAAAGGCGTGGTTGGCATCACCAGCCACCTGGGCAACTGGGAAGTGTTGAACCACTTCTATTGCAGCCAGTGCAAACCGATCATTTTTTATCGACCGCCAAAGCTCAAGGCAGTGGACGAATTGCTGCGCAAGCAACGGGTGCAATTGGGTAACCGCGTGGCTGCATCCACCAAGGAAGGCATCCTCAGCGTGATCAAGGAAGTGCGCAAAGGTGGCCAGGTGGGCATCCCTGCTGACCCTGAGCCGGCGGAATCCGCGGGGATCTTTGTGCCGTTCTTCGCCACTCAGGCCCTGACCAGCAAGTTTGTGCCGAACATGTTGGCAGGCCACAAGGCGGTGGGCGTGTTCCTGCACGCGCTGCGGCTGCCGGATGGCTCGGGCTACAAAGTGATTTTGGAAGCCGCGCCGGAAGACATGTACAGCACCGACACCGCCACGTCCTGCGCGGCGATGAGCAAGGTGGTGGAGCGCTATGTCGGCGCCTATCCGAGCCAGTACATGTGGAGCATGAAGCGCTTCAAGAAACGCCCGCCGGGTGAGGCGCGGTGGTACTGATTCACCATTGATCGTTCCCACGCTCCGCGTGGGAATGCCTACTGTGACGCTCTGCGTCACGCTTTCAAGAGCAGACGCAGAGCGTCCAGGGCTGCATTTCCACGCGGAGCGTGGGAACGATCGTTGTCAGGGCTGGCGGTCGAGTTTCTTCAGGAATACCACCATCTCTTTTTCGGCCTGTTTATCGCCATGCGCCTGGGCCGCTTCAATGCCTTTCTCCCAGGCTTGACGCGCAGCAGCCGGATCACCCAGCCCCGCCTGCGCCTTCCCCAACAACTTCCACGCCGCCGAATACTTCGGATCGAACTCGACGCACTTGCGCAAATGCTCCGCCGCCTTGGCGTTGTCCTTCAAGTCCAGATACCCCTTGCCCAAGCCAAAGCGCAGCAGCGAGTTATCCACACCCTTGGCCAGCATTTTTTCCAGGGATTCGAGCATGTCGGTCACTCCGTTCGATCAGAAAAAGCTCAACCCCACGTGGAACAACTTCTCCACATCGCGGATATGTTTTTTATCCACAAGGAACAGGATCACATGGTCACCCGTGGCGATCATCGTGTCGTCGTGGGCGATGATCACCTCTTCATCACGGATGATCGCGCCGATGGTGGTGCCCGGCGGCAAGCCAATGTCGCGAATCGCTTTGCCGATCACCTTGCTCGACTTTGAATCGCCGTGGGCAATCGCTTCGATGGCCTCCGCCGCGCCCCGACGCAGGGAGTGCACGCTGACGATATCGCCACGGCGCACGTGCGCCAGCAAGGTGCCGATGGTCGCCAACTGCGGGCTGATGGCGATGTCGATATCGCCGCCCTGAATCAGGTCGACATAGGCCGGGTTGTTGATGATGGTCATCACCTTCTTGGCCCCCAGCCGTTTGGCCAGCAACGAAGACATGATGTTGGCCTCGTCGTCGTTGGTCAGGGCCAGGAACAGATCGGCGTCGGCGATGTTCTCTTCCATCAGCAGGTCACGGTCCGAGGCGCTGCCTTGGAGTACGACAGTGCTGTCGAGGGTGTCGGACAAATGCCGGCAGCGCGCCGGATTCATCTCGATGATCTTCACCTGGTAGCGGCTCTCGATGGCTTCGGCCAGGCGTTCGCCGATCTGCCCGCCACCGGCGATCACGATGCGTTTGTAGTTCTCATCAAGCCGGCGCATCTCGCTCATCACTGCGCGAATATTCGCTTTGGCGGCGATGAAAAACACTTCGTCATCGGCCTCGATCACCGTGTCACCCTGGGGCAGGATCGGCCGGTCGCGGCGGAAGATCGCGGCCACGCGGGTTTCCACATTGGGCATGTGTTCACGCAACTGGCGCAGTTGCTGGCCCACCAACGGCCCGCCGTAATAAGCCTTTACCGCCACCAGTTGCGCCTTGCCTTCGGCGAAGTCGATCACCTGCAAGGCGCCTGGAATTTCGATCAGGCGCTTGATGTAGTGGGTGACCACTTGTTCCGGGCTGATCAGCACGTCCACCGGAATTGCATCGTTGTCGAACAGGCCGGCGCGGGTCAGATAGGCCGCTTCACGCACGCGGGCGATCTTGGTCGGGGTGTGGAACAGGGTGTGGGCGACCTGGCAGGCGACCATGTTGGTCTCGTCGCTGTTGGTCACGGCCACCAGCATGTCGGCGTCATCGGCACCGGCCTGACGCAGTACCGTCGGGAATGATGCACGGCCTTGCACGGTGCGGATGTCCAAGCGGTCGCCAAGGTTGCGCAGGCGCTCGCTGTCGGTGTCGACCACCGTGATGTCGTTGGCTTCGCTGGCCAAATGTTCGGCCAGCGTGCCGCCGACCTGCCCTGCCCCAAGGATGATGATTTTCATCCGGTCACTCCCTTAAACCCGTTCAACCGCGCGCGGCGGCGATCTTGATCAGTTTGGCGTAGTAGAAGCCATCGTGGCCGCCTTCCTGTGCAAGCAATTGGCGGCCATGGGGCTGCTTGATGCCGGCCGTCGTGGCGAGGTCCAGCTCCCGCGCACCGCTGGTGCGGGCGAGGAAGGCTTCGATCACCTCAGTGTTTTCGGTGGGCAAGGTGGAGCAGGTGGCGTAAAGCAGGATGCCGCCGACTTCCAGGGTCGGCCACATCGCGTCGAGCAGTTCGCCTTGCAGCACGGCCAGGGCGGCAATGTCGTCGGGTTGACGGGTCAGCTTGATGTCCGGGTGGCGGCGGATCACGCCGGTGGCGGAACACGGTGCGTCCAGCAAGATGCGCTGGAAGGGTTTGCCATCCCACCAGGTGGCGGTGTCGCGGCCGTCGGCGGCGATCAAGTCGGCGCTCAGGCCCAGGCGCGCGAGGTTTTCCCGCACGCGCACCAGGCGCTTGGCTTCCAGGTCGACGGCTACGACGCCAGCCAGGTCTTTTTCGACCTCCAGAATATGGCAGGTCTTGCCGCCGGGCGCGCAGCAGGCGTCGAGCACGCGTTGGCCGGGAGCCAGGTCGAGCAAGTCGGCGGCCAGTTGCGCAGCTTCGTCCTGCACGCTGATCCAGCCTTCGGCAAAGCCCGGCAGGCTGCGCACGTCGGTGGCCGCTTCCAGCACGATGCCGTCGATGCTGTACACGCACGGCGTGGCGTTGATACCGGCGTCAGTCAGCAATTGCAGGTAGGCGTCACGGCTGTGATGGCGACGGTTGACCCGAAGGATCATCGGCGGGTGCGCATTGTTGGCTGCGCAAATCGCTTCCCATTGCTCAGGCCAGAAGGCTTTCAGGGAGTTTTGCAGCCAGCGCGGGTGAGCGGTACGCACCACCGGGTCGTGTTCCAACTCGGCCAGCAGCGCTTCGCTTTCACGCTGGGCGCGGCGCAGCACGGCGTTGAGCAGGGCCTTGGCCCAGGGCTTTTTCAGCTTGTCGGCACAACCGACGGTTTCGCCAATGGCGGCGTGGGCCGGTACACGGGTGTAGAGCAACTGATAGAGGCCGACCAGCAGCAGCGCTTCGACATCGGCATCCGCCGCCTTGAACGGCTTTTGCAACAGCTTGGCCGCCAGCGCCGACAAGCGCGGCTGCCAGCGGGCGGTGCCAAAAGCCAAGTCCTGGGTGAAGCCGCGGTCGCGGTCTTCGACTTTATCTAACTGCGTCGGCAGCGAACTGTTCAGCGAAGCCTTGCCGTTGAGTACGGCGGCGAGAGCCTTGGCGGCGGCCAGACGTGGGTTCATTGCGCGTCCACCGCTTGGCCAAGCACGATGCCCAAGGCAAATTTCTCACGGCGGCTGTTGAACAAATCGCTGAAATTAAGCGCTTTGCCGCCGGGCAATTGCAGACGGGTCAGACACAACGCTTGTTCACCACAGGCGACCAACAGGCCGTCTTTGCTGGCGCCGATGATTTCACCCGGGGCGCCTTTACCGTCGGCCAACGTGGCGGCCAACACCTTCAAGGCTTCGCCGTTGAGGGTGCTGTGGCAGATCGGCCACGGGTTGAACGCGCGCACCAGGCGCTCCAGCTCCACGGCCGGACGGCTCCAGTCGATACGTGCTTCGTCTTTGTTCAGCTTGTGGGCGTAGGTCGCGAGGCTGTCGTCCTGCACTTCGCCTTCCAGGGTGCCGGCGGCCAGACCGGCGATGGCCTGGATCACGGCGGGCGGGCCCAGCTCGGCGAGGCGATCGTGCAGGCTACCGCCGGTGTCGTCGGCGGTGATCGGGGTGGTGACTTTCAGCAGCATCGGGCCGGTATCCAGACCCGCCTCCATGCGCATCACGGTCACACCGCTTTCACTGTCGCCGGCTTCCACAGCGCGTTGGATTGGCGCCGCACCGCGCCAGCGTGGCAGCAACGAGGCGTGGCTGTTAATGCAACCCAGGCGCGGGATATCCAGCACCGCTTGCGGCAGGATCAAACCGTACGCGACGACCACCAGCAGGTCCGGCTTCAGCGCAGCCAGTTCGGCCTGGGCCTCGGCGTTGCGCAGGGTCGGCGGTTGCAGCACCGGGATGTTGTGCTCCAGCGCCAGTTGCTTGACCGGGCTCGGCATCAGTTTTTGCCCGCGACCGGCCGGGCGATCCGGCTGGGTGTACACCGCGACGATGTCATAAGGGCTGGCAAGCAGCGCCTTGAGGTGTTCGGCGGCGAATTCAGGGGTGCCGGCAAAAACAATGCGCAGTGGCTCGGTCATGGGAGTTCTCGGTTAAAAACAGTCACAAAAGAAAAAGGCTTGCCGCAGCAAGCCTTTGGAAGGAGGGCATCAAGCTTGCTGGCGATGCTTTTTTTCCAGCTTCTTCTTGATCCGGTCGCGTTTGAGCGTGGACAGGTAATCGACAAACAGCTTGCCGTTGAGGTGGTCGCATTCATGCTGGATGCACACCGCCAACAGGCCTTCGGCAATCAGCTCGAACGGCTTGCCGTCGCGGTCCAGGGCCTTGATCTTCACGCGCACCGGGCGCTCGACGTTCTCGTAGAACTCGGGCACCGAGAGGCAGCCTTCCTGGTACTCACCCATCTCTTCGGTCAGCGGTTCGAACTCAGGGTTGATGTAAACCCTCGGTTCGCTGCGATCTTCAGACAGGTCCATGACCACGACGCGCTGATGCACGTTGACCTGGGTGGCGGCGAGGCCAATGCCCGGGGCTTCATACATTGTTTCAAACATGTCATCGACCAACTGACGAACCTTGTCGTCCACTACGGCCACCGGTTTGGCGATCGTGCGCAGGCGCGAGTCGGGAAATTCGAGGATGTTCAAAATAGCCATAAGCGTAATTGCTGCACATGTGAGGTAGAGACAAATCGGCGTTGGGATGGACCCACACAGCCGGTGTGAAACGCTCAAAAGCCGCGAAGGCTCTGGCAGTTCACGCGAACGCACATAATAAAGGAGATTCACCCCATGAGGAAATCGCTACTCGTCTTGCTGCTGTGGGCCCCGTTCGCCATGGCCCTGCTTCCCCAGCCCGGACAGCGTCTGGATCAATCGATGCAACAGGCTATCCAGCACTTTTTACTGCATAACCGTATTCTCGATACGCCCCAGGATCTGGATAACGCGCCTTATATTGTTGCGGCCGGCGCCGGGCGGGTGCTGGGGGCCAATGGTGAGCGCGTGCACGCCAGGGGGGATCTGGACCCGGCCCAACCAAACTATGGGATCTTTCGCCGAGGCAAGGCCTACACCGACCCCGAGACTCAGGAGTTGCTGGGGGTGAATGCCGACGATATCGGCACCGCACGCTTTGTCATGGCCGGCGATCTCACCACCCTGGCGGTGCAACGGGTGACGCAGGAAGTTCGTCCAGGCGACCGCTTGCTGCGGGATCAGCCCCCCGTTGATCCGGCCAGCCTTGAGGTTCCGAAATCTGCGCCCTTCGTCGAAGGACAAATCATCGACATCCCCAAGGGCGTCACCCAGATTGGCGTACTGGACGCTGTGACCCTGAATAAAGGCCGTCGCGACGGCTTGGTCGAAGGCCAGCTGCTGAGCGTGATCAAGACCGGCGCCACTGTGCGAGACAGCCTCACCGGTGCCCCGACGAAACTTCCCGATGAGCGCGCCGGCACCCTGTTGGTGTTTCGCACCTATGAAAAGCTCAGCTATGGCCTGGTTCTCAGCGCCTCGCGGTCACTGGCGGTGATGGACCGTTTCGAGACTGCCCACCAAACGCAATAAATAGGTTGCTAAATAAGTTACCAACAGAGTTATCCACAGCTTGTTCCGATCAAGGATGATCAGATGTTTCAGATAAATAGCAGTGAAATTTCTCCGTCAGAACTGGAAGCTCGACTACGCTTGCACAGGCTGCCGGAAGTGGGTCCGAAGCGTTTTCGCTTATTGATAGAAGCATTTGGCTCTGCCTCGAAGGCTATCAGTGCCCCTGCCGGGGCCTGGCGCTCCCTCGGGTTGCCAGCCATCAGTGCCGATGCCCGGCGCAGTCATGAAGTCCGTGACGGGGCGAGTGCAGCATTGGCGTGGCTGGCCCTTCCAGCCCAGCATTTACTGATGTTTGACCAACCTGAGTACCCGGCACTGCTCGCTCAGATTGATGACGCGCCGCCGCTTTTATTCGTCGCTGGCGACCCGGAAATTCTGGAAAAACCGCAACTGGCCATGGTCGGCAGCCGCCGCGCTTCTCGTCCCGGCATGGACACTGCTGCGGCCTTTTCCCGTAGCTTGGCGAGCGCCGGTTTTGTCATCACCAGTGGCCTCGCTCTGGGCATCGACGGCGCGGCGCATCAGGCCGCCTTGGATGTCGGCGGCCAGACAATCGGCGTGCTCGGCACCGGACTCGAAAATTTTTATCCACAGCGGCACAGGCAGCTTGCGGCAGCGATGATCGCCCAGGGCAGCGCGGTGGTTTCCGAGTTCCCGCTGGATGCCGCCCCCCAGGCCAGCAACTTCCCTCGGCGCAATCGGATCATCAGTGGCTTGTCCCTGGGCGTCTTGGTGGTAGAAGCCAGCATGGCCAGCGGTTCGCTGATCACCGCGCGGCTGGCGGCCGAGCAAGGGCGTGAGGTGTATGCGATCCCGGGCTCGATTCACCATCCCGGCGCCAAGGGGTGTCACCAGTTGATTCGCGATGGTGCGGTGCTGGTGGAAACCATCGAGCACATTCTGGAAGGTTTGCGCGGCTGGCAGGCGTTATCGCGCCCAACGCCGATGCCGGTCACGCACCCATTGGTCGTGCTGCTGCATGCGGCACCCCACACCAGCGAGGCCTTGGCGGTTGCCAGTGGGTGGCCCTTGTCCCATGTACTGGCAACCCTTACGGAGCTGGAACTCGAAGGCCAGGTGATCTGCGAAAGCGGGCGCTGGCTTGCGCGCTGCTAGGTTTTGTAACGAAGATCGGTAAACTGCGCAGAGCTTTAGTCCGGAGAGTGAGCAATGGTCAACAGGTGGCGTGTGCTGGAAGCCGCACGAGAAATTCGCGCAGGCGCGGTGATTGCCTATCCGACCGAAGCGGTCTGGGGCCTGGGCTGCGACCCGTGGAACGAGGAGGCGGTGGACCGGCTGCTGGCGATCAAGAATCGCTCGGTGGATAAGGGCCTGATCCTGGTGGCGGACAATATTCGCCAGTTTGATTTTCTCTTTGAAGACTTCCCGGACTCCTGGGTTGAACGCATGGCCAGTACTTGGCCAGGCCCGAATACTTGGCTGGTGCCCCATCAGGACTTACTGCCCGAATGGGTGACCGGCGTGCACGACACGGTGGCACTGCGAGTCAGCGATCATCCGCTGGTGCGGGATTTGTGCTCGCTGGTGGGGCCGTTGATTTCCACGTCGGCGAACCCTCAGGGGCGCCCGGCTGCACGCACGCGGATTCGCGTGGAGCAGTATTTCCGCGGTCAGGTCGATTTGGTGTTGGGTGGGGCTCTGGGTGGGCGTAAGAACCCAAGCTTGATTCGTGATTTGGCGACGGGTGAGGTTGTGCGGCCCTCCTGAGACCGAGGCGTGGCCATCGCGGGCTTGCCCGCGATGAGGCCCTCAAAACCTCCAAATATCTATTGTGTTAAGGCAACAGAATGGTCGACCCGGTAGTCCGCCGTCCCGACAACTCCGTCTGCGCCTTCGCCGCATCCGCCAGCGAATACCGCTGGTTGATATCAATGCGCACCTTACCGCTCTTGATCATCGAGAACAGGTCATCCGCCATCACCTGCAAGGCTTTCGGGTTGTTGGCATAGGTCGCCAAGGTTGGCCGGGTCACGTACAGCGAGCCCTTGGCCGCCAGAATCCCCAGGTTCACCCCATCCACCGCGCCCGACGCGTTACCGAAACTCACCACCAATCCACGCGGCGCCACGCTGTCCAACGAAGTCAGCCAGGTGTCCTTGCCGACGCCGTCGTACACCACTGGGACCTTTTTGCCGTCGGTCAACTCCAGCACGCGCTGTGCGACGTTTTCTTTGCTGTAGTCGATGGTTTCCCAGGCGCCGAGGGATTTGGCCAGGGCGGCTTTTTCCGGCGAACTCACGGTACCGATCAGTTTCACGCCCAAGGCCTTGGCCCATTGGCAGGCCAGGGAGCCCACGCCGCCGGCAGCGGCGTGGAACAGGATGGTTTCGTCGCCCTTCAATTCATAGGTTTGGCGCAGCAGGTACTGCACGGTCAGGCCCTTGAGCATCGCACCGGCGGCTTGTTCGAAGCTGATGTCATCCGGCAGGTGCACCAGGTTGGCGGCGGGCAACACATGCAGTTCGCTGTAGGCACCCAGCGGGCCACTGCCGTAGGCCACACGGTCGCCAACCTTGAACTGGGTGACTTCGCTGCCCACCGCGTCGACCACGCCAGCGCCTTCCGCGCCCAGACCCGATGGTAGGGCTGGTGGTGCGTACAGGCCGCTGCGGAAATAGGTGTCGATGAAGTTAAGACCGATGGCCTCGTTACGTACCCGAACCTGTTGCGGGCCAGGTTCCGCTGGCGTGTAGTCCACATACTCAAGCACTTCGGGGCCACCATGGGCGCTGAACTGGATACGTTTTGCCATCTGCCTTCTCCTTGGGTCGATTTTGCGAAGGTCCCTATCGGACTCCTAAGCTTGATCTTCGTCAACTGCGGCGCACCTGAGTGCAGTGGTATCCTGTGCGCCCATTTGCCGCCGACGCCCAATGGCCTCGCGTAGCTTTGCCCGATTCAAGGTGATGCCATGACTACCCGCACCGAGGCTGTTAAAGCCTACCTGCTCGACCTGCAAGACCGCATTTGCAGCGCCCTGGAAACCTTCGAGACGGACACTCGCTTCATCGAAGACGCCTGGACCCGGCCTGCCGGCGGCGGCGGTCGCACCCGTGTGATCGAAAACGGTTCGGTGATCGAAAAAGGCGGCGTTAACTTTTCCCACGTATTTGGCAGCGGCCTCCCACCGTCCGCCAGTGCGCATCGCCCTGAGCTGGCCGGTCGCGGGTTTGAAGCCCTGGGCGTGTCGCTGGTGATCCACCCGCACAACCCGCATGTGCCGACTTCCCACGCCAACGTGCGCTTTTTCATCGCTGAAAAAGAAGGCGAAGAGCCGGTGTGGTGGTTCGGTGGCGGCTTCGACCTAACGCCCTACTATGGCAACGAAGAAGACTGCATCCACTGGCACCGCGTGGCCGAGCAGGCCTGCGCGCCATTTGGTCCGGATGTGTACTCGCGCTACAAGGCCTGGTGCGACACCTACTTCCACATCAAGCACCGTAACGAACCGCGCGGTATCGGCGGCCTGTTCTTCGATGACTTGAACGAGTGGGACTTCGACACCTGCTTCGCCTTCATCCGCGCCATCGGTGACGCGTATATCGACGCTTACCTGCCGATCGTGCAGCGCCGCAAAGCCACCGCCTATACCGAGCAGCAGCGCGAATTCCAGGAGTTTCGCCGGGGCCGCTATGTTGAATTCAACCTCGTCTATGACCGTGGCACCCTGTTCGGCCTGCAATCGGGCGGGCGTACCGAGTCGATCCTGATGTCGCTGCCGCCCCAAGTGCGCTGGAGCTACGACTGGAAAGCCGAGGCCGGCAGCGAAGAAGCGCGCCTCACCGACTACTTTCTGCAAGACCGCGACTGGCTCGGCGTGACTGCGCCCAAGGCGAGTGCCTGATGGATCGTTATGTCGTTTTCGGGAATCCCATTGGCCATAGCAAGTCGCCGCTGATCCATCGCCTGTTTGCCCAGCAGACCGGCGAGCAGCTGGACTACAGCACTTTGCTTGCGCCACTGGAGGATTTCACCGGCTGTGCCCGTGAGTTTTTTCTACAAGGCCGTGGCGCTAACGTCACCGTTCCGTTCAAGGAAGACGCTTACCGCTTGGCCAACACCCTCACCGAGCGTGCCCAACGCGCCGGGGCGGTGAACACGCTGAGCAAGTTGGCCGACGGTAGTTTGTTGGGTGATAACACCGACGGTGCCGGCCTGGTACGCGACCTGACGGTAAACGCTGGGTTGAGCCTGCAAGGTAAACGCATCCTGTTGCTGGGCGCCGGTGGCGCGGTGCGAGGAGCGCTGGAGCCGTTGCTGGCCGAGCAGCCTGCCTCGTTGATCATCGCCAACCGCACCGTGGAAAAGGCCGAGTTGCTGGCTGAGCTGTTCGATGATCTGGGTCCGGTATCTGCCAGTGGTTTCGACTGGCTGCGTGAGCCGGTGGACGTGATCATCAACGCCACGTCCGCCAGCCTGTCAGGCGATGTACCGCCGATTGCGGGAAGCCTCATCGAACCGGGCAAGACGTTTTGCTACGACATGATGTACGCCAAGGAACCCACCGCGTTCTGCCGCTGGGCTACTGAGCAAGGCGCAGCCGTTGCGATGGATGGCTTGGGCATGTTGGTGGAGCAGGCAGCGGAAGCGTTCTTCCTGTGGCGAGGGGTGCGCCCGGATTCGGCGCCGGTGCTGGCTGAGTTGCGCCGGCAACTGGCTGCCAAGTGATTTCAGCCTTGTGAAGATCCACTGTGGGAGCTGGCAAGCCAGCTCCCACAGTGTTGACCGCGTTCAGTCTTCGAAATGGAGGGGGCAGTTGTCGGCCCCTTCCAATTTCTTTAATTCCTCTACCACTTGCGGCCGCGCCCGGCGCAGCGTCAGGCTACGCCCCAACCCCCGCAACCTCCGCGCCTCCTGGTGCAGCATCTCCACCCCGGAATAGTCGATAAAGTTGATCTGCTGCGCCTCGATCACCACCCGTTCCCCTTGCAGGCTTTGCAGGCGTACTTGCAGGTAATGGCTGGCGCCGAAAAAGATCGAACCGCCCACCCGCAACACATCTTCGTCCCCGTCGCGCCATTGCTGAACTCGCGGCTGCGATGTGCGTTTCAGGTAGAAAAACAACGACGCCAGCACCCCGGCGTAAATCGCCGTTTGCAGCTCCAGCAGCAAGGTGGCGGCGCACGTCAGGCCCATCACCACAAACTCGGCGCGGCTCACGCGGAACAACGCGCGAATGCCCCGATGGTCCACCAGGCCCCAGCAAATCAGCAGGATGCTGGCGGCCATGCTGGGGATGGGTATATGCGCGATCAGCGCTGCGCCAAACAACGCGAACAGCGCCACCCACAGCGCGGAAAACACCCCCGCTAACGGCGAGCAGGCACCCGCCTCGTAACTCAGACCCGAGCGAGTAAACGAACCGGCCGACAAGTATCCGGAGAAAAATCCGCCCACGATATTGGATAAACCCTGCGCGCGAACTTCCTGGTTCGCATCAAGCAACTGTTGCGAGCGTGCCGACAGTGAGCGGGCAATCGACAGGCTCGTCACCAGCCCCAGCATACCCACCGCCACGGCACTGGGCAGCAGGCGCAGGAGCATGTCCAGGTCCATCGGCAATGGGCTGAACGGCGGCAGCTTGCCGACAAACGAGCTGACCAGCGCCACGTGCCCGAACATTGCCGGCCACAGCCAGGCCACCAGGCTGCCCAGCACCAGGGTGATCAACAATGACGGCCAACGGGGGGCCAGATATTTGAGCAGCACGCCTACCGTTAAGGTGCCCAATCCCAGGACGAGGGAGGCGTGGTCCCATTCCCCAGCGTGATCAATGAGCGCCATCAAACTGTTGATTGCCGTGGCCTGGCTTGGCAAGTCCAACCCCAACAGATTGGGCAACTGCCCCAGGGCAATCACCACGGCGGCACCCAAGGTGAAACCCAGCACCACCGAATGGGAGACGAAATTCACCAGCGCGCCGAAGCGCAGCATGCCCAGCAACCACTGGAATACACCGGCGAGGAATGTCAGCAGCAGGATTAGCGTGATGTAGTCCTGTGACCCCGGCACGGCCAGGGGGCTGACACTGGCGTAGAGCACGATGGAAATTGCCGCCGTCGGGCCGCAGATCAGGTGCCACGATGAACCCCAGAGGCAAGCGATCAGTACCGGGATGATGGCAGCGTACAAGCCGTATTCCGGTGGGAGACCGGCGATCAGCGCGTAGGCAATCGACTGCGGCAAGGCGAGCACGGCACCACTGAGGCCGACGATCGCGTCCCGGCCGACACTGGCACGGGTTTGGCGCGGGAGCCAGCTGAGGAACGGAAAGAGTGTGTGGCGGTTGGGCCGGGGCATCGCGAACTCGGGTTGTAAGGTTTGAGCCAGAGTATCAGTTGGTGATGCGTAGCAGCTGTCGAGTTCCAGGCTTTAGAGTTTGGCTTTCACCGCGGCCAACGCATCCTGGCCATCCACAGTCTTCACGCCCTCAAGCCACTTATCCAACACCGCCGGATTAGCCTTGATCCACGCCTTCGCCGCATCGGCATTGCTGAGCTTGTTGTTGGCCACTTCAGCCATGATGCTGTTCTCCATTGCCTGGGTAAAACTCAGGTTGGTCAGCAGCTTCCCGACATTCGGGCAGGCCTGTGCATAACCTTTGCGGGTCAAGGTGTACACGCTGCCTTTGTCCCCAAAGTATTTCTCGCCGCCCTTGAGGTAGTGCATTTTCAACTGCACGTTCATCGGGTGCGGCGTCCAGCCGAGGAAGGTGACGAAACGTTGTTTCTTCACCGCCCGCGAGACTTCGGCGAGCATCGCCTGTTCGCTGGACTCGATCAGCTTCCACTGACCGAGGTCGAAGTCGTTCTTCTTGATGATCTCTTGCAACGAGATATTCGCCGGCGCGCCGGAGCCGATGCCGTAGATCTTCTTGTCGAACTTGTCGGCAAACTTGTTCAGGTCGGAAAAATCATGTACCCCGGCCTCCCACACGTAGTCCGGCACGGCGAGGGTGAACTCGGTGCCATCCAGATTTTTCGCCAGTTGCACCACATCGCCATTGGCCACGAACTTGTCGTAGAAGCCTTGCTGCGCCGGCATCCAGTTACCCAGGAACACATCCACCTGGCCGTCCTTAAGCCCGCCAAACGTGATCGGCACCGCCAAGGTGTCGACCTTGGTCTTGTAGCCCATGCCGTTCAACAGAAAACCGGTGATGGCGTTGGTGGCAGCAATATCGCTCCAGCCCGGATCGGCCATTTTCACCGTGTCACAGCGGGTGTCCGCGTACACGTTGGCGCTGCTCAACGCCAGTATTCCCAATGCCCCTAAACTCAGCATCACCGTTAACTTTTGCATGGCCGTCCCTCTGTTTTATTGGTTTTGGCAGGGTTGTGGATAACGTGCCTTGCGCTCCAGGTCGTCGAGGTCGATATGGTTGCGCATGTATTGCTGACTGGCGTCCACCAGTGGCTGGTGATCCCAGCTCTTCAGCGTGCCCTGGGTCAGCGCCTGGCTGACCAGACGACGGCGGCGTTGGCTGGCGAGCACCTGTTGGTGGATCGCCGGGATGTCCCATTTGGCCCGCGCCTCGTTCAGGAAGGCTGCAAACAGCGCCCGATGCTGCGGCGACTGACTGAGTTCTTCCTGCTCCCGTGGGTCGTTGTGTACATCAAACAGCAGACAGGGGTCGTCTTCGCTGTAGATGAATTTGAAGGCGCCACGGCGAATCATCATCAGCGGGCTGATGGTGCCCTCGGCCATGTATTCGCCAAACACTTCGTCATGCCCGCCCTGCCCCTGCAAGTGCGGAACCAGTGAGCGGCCGTCCAACTGCAAACGCGTGTCCAGTTCGCCGCCGGCCAGTTCCACTAGCGTCGGCAACAGGTCAGCAGTCGAAACCGCCTGTGTCACGCGGCCAGCGGCAAATTGCCCTGGCGCACAGACCAGCAGCGGCACGCGGGCGGCCATTTCAAACCAATGCATTTTGTACCAGAGGCCACGTTCGCCGAGCATGTCGCCGTGGTCGCCGGAGAAGATGATGATCGTGTCGTCGGCCAGGCCAGTGTCTTCCAGGGTTTGCAGTAGCTTGCCGACATTGCTGTCGATGTAACTGCACGCGCCGAAGTAGGCACGGCGCGCATCGCGGATCTTGTTCAGCGGCAGCGGCTTGTCCCACAAGTCGTAGACCTTGAGCAGCCGTTGGGAATGTGGGTCGAGTTCGTCCTGAGCCAGCGGCGCAGGCAAAGGGATGTCGGCGTCGTCGTAGAGATCCCAGAACGGCTTGGGAATGGTGTACGGGTCGTGTGGATGGGTCATCGACACGGTGAGGCAGAACGGCTGGTCGCCGTCCTCGCGGATATGGTCGAACAGATATTGCTGCGCCTTGAACACCACCTCTTCGTCGAAATCCAGCTGGTTGGTACGCACACACGGCCCGGCTTGCAGCACCGAGGACATGTTGTGGTACCAGGTGGGTCGTACGTCCGGCTCATCCCAGTTCACCGCCCAGCCATAGTCGGCCGGGTAGATGTCGCTGGTCAGGCGCTCTTCGTAGCCGTGCAGTTGGTCCGGCCCGCAAAAGTGCATCTTGCCCGACAGCGCGGTGCGGTAGCCCAGGCGGCGCAGGTAGTGGGCATAGGTCGGTACATCGGCGGGGAAATCGGCCGCGTTGTCGTAGGCGCCGATCTTGCTCGGCAATTGGCCGCTGACCAGGGTGAAACGCGACGGCGCGCACAGTGGGCTGTTGCAGTAGGCGGCGTCGAACACCACGCCCTGTTCGGCGAGGCGGCTCAGATTCGGCAACTTGATGGGCGAAGAACCGTAGAACGGAAGTAACGGCGCGGCCATTTGATCGGCCATGATGAAAAGAATGTTCTTGCGCTTCATGGGTTCTCGGCATTCCATAGGCGGTGTTTATGCCAATGAGCATGCAGCCCATGGAAAATGGGGTAAAGCCCATGAAAAGCAATGTCTAGGATAAGCACAGCTTATGTATGAAGCCCTCGGTGATGTGTCCCTCGACCTGCTCCGCGCGTTTGAAGCGGCGGCGCGTCACCGCAGCTTTACCGCGGCTGCGATGGAGCTGGGCGCCACCCAGCCGGCCATCAGCCAGCAGATCAAACGCCTCGAAGAACAGCTTGGGTTGCGTTTGTTCGATCGCATCTACCGTGGCATCGAACTGACTGACGCGGGCGCTCTGCTGTTTGAGCACGTGCAAGGTGGCCTGCAGACCATCAACCAAGGCTTGAGCAGCATCACTCAGCAAGACCAGCATGAAGTGCTGCAAGTGGCCACCGACTTTGCCTTTGCCGCCTACTGGCTGATGCCACGCCTGCATCGTTTCCACCAGGCCAACCCCCAGGTCGATGTCAGCCTCGTCACCAGCGAACGCAACCACGCCACCTTGCGCAGCGATATCGACGTGGCGGTGTTGTTCGGCGATGGCCGTTTCAAGCAGGGCGATAGCCTGTGGTTGTTTAATGAGGAAGTGTTCCCGGTGTGCAGCCCGCAGTGGCTAAAGGAACAGGCCACGCCGTTGACCGTGCAGAATTTGCACGATTACCCGTTGTTGCACCTGCGCCAGGAAAACAACAGCCAGTGGTTCGACTGGAGCGGCGTATTTCGCGAACTGGGCATTACTGCTTCACCGACCCCCGGCCAACTGCGCTTCGACAATTACACCCTGCTAATCCAGGCGGCGATTGCCGGCCAGGGCGTGGCCATCGGCTGGCGTCACCTGGTGGATAACTTGCTGGAGCAGAACTGGCTGTGCCGGCCGATCGGCGACACGGTGATCTCGCGCTTTGGTTATTACGTGGTGCAGCCTCAGCGCAAACGCCGGGGGCAGTTGGTCGAGCGCTTTGTCGACTGGCTGGTGGCCGAGCAAGCCAGTAGCGCGCAGTCGCTGACCGGGCTGGCCCTGCCGTCCATTGCGGTCTAGGATTTGGCGCATATTGGATCTGGAATTCGCCATGCAACCTATCAAGGGCTATCACGCCCATATTTACTTCGACGCCAGCACGATCGACCAAGCGCGCAAGTTGTGTGAAGACGCTGCGCAACGCTTCCCCCTGCACATGGGCCGCGTGCATGAACGGCCGGTCGGCCCGCACCCGGATTGGAGCTGCCAGCTGGCGTTCGAGCCGCAATACCTCGGCGTGGTGCTGCCGTGGCTGGTGCTGCATCGCAACGGGTTGGTGGTATTCCTGCATCCGGATACCGGCGACGACCTGAAGGATCACACCGACTATGCGGTCTGGATGGGGGCGATGCGCGAGCTGGATCTGTCTACTTTTTAATCACTGTCTCAAACGCCAGCCCCGCCTCTTGTAAAAAAGGGCGGGGTTTTGTTTGTCTGTGTCTCAATATGTGGGACTGTTATTTATATATTGAGATATGGCTGCCCATAGGTTTATATTCGCCCATCTGCTTTTTTCAGCACCCACTCATTTCAGGTGAAGCGATGCAGGCGCAATTGATCGCGCTCGACTGGGGCACCAGCTCCCTTCGTGCTTATAAACTCGGCCCGGCGGGCGTGGTGCTCGAACAGCGCTCGTTGGCGTTCGGGATCATGCACCTGCCCAACGAACCCCGGGAGATTGCCGGCGTTCGTTGCAGCGATGGCTTCGAGTTGGCGTTCGATGCAGCCTGTGGCGATTGGCTTGATGCCCAGCCAAACCTCCCGGTGATCGCTTGCGGCATGGTTGGCAGCGCCCAGGGTTGGAGCGAAGCGGCCTACCGCAACACCCCCGTCGACGTGGCCGGCTTGGGCCAGGCGCTGCACCGCGTGCGCAGCCTGCGCGGTGTCGATGTGCATATCGTGCCGGGCGTGATCGAGCAGGTTGGTTTGCCCAATGTGATGCGCGGCGAAGAAACCCAAGTGCTCGGGGTGCTGCAAACCTTGGCGATGAACGGTGAACTGTTGATCGGTCTGCCCGGCAGCCATTCCAAATGGGTTGAAGTAGTCGAAGGCCGTATCACTCACTTCGACACCTTCATGACCGGTGAACTGTTCGCGGTGCTGAGCAAGCACAGCATCCTCGGTCGCACTCAACAAATATCCGAGCAATTCCAGGCTGAGGCGTTTGACCGGGGCGTCGCGGTGGCGTTGTCGACAGACGGCCGGCGCGGCGTGCTGTCGACGTTGTTCAGCGCCCGCACCCTCGGGCTGACCGCCGAGCTGACTCCCGACCAGCAGCCCGATTATTTGTCTGGCCTGCTCATTGGCCACGAACTCGCCGGCTTGCCGGGCGGCGCAAAACACCAGCCGATCATCCTGGTCGGCGCTGCACCGCTTTGCGCTCGCTACCAACGCGCCCTCGCCCTCTGCGGCTTTGCCCACGTCAGCCTGGCGCAAGAAGCCACCGAGCGCGGCCTGTGGCAACTGGCAGTGGCGGCTGGGCTTACTCAACCTGTATCGGAGGCCTGACATGCTCAAGCAAGCACTCTCACAAAACGGTTTGATCGCAATCCTGCGCGGCGTGCACCCGGACGAAGCTGAGGTGATTGGCCGGGTTCTCTATGAGGCCGGTTTCCGGGTGATCGAAGTACCGCTGAATTCGCCGGACCCTTACACCAGCATCCGCACCCTGCGCGACACGCTGCCCGCCGATTGCCTGATCGGTGCCGGCACGGTGCTGACGCCGGAGCAGGTCGAGCACGTCAAGGCCGCCGGTGGCCAAGTCATCGTGATGCCCCACAGCGATGCCAAGGTGTTGCGTGCAGCAAAGGCCGCAGGCCTGTATCTGTCACCGGGTGTGGCTACGCCTACCGAAGCCTTCGCTGCACTGGCCGAAGGCGCCGACGTGTTGAAGCTGTTCCCGGCCGAGCAAATGGGCCCGGCGGTGATCAAGGCGTGGCTTGCGGTGTTGCCAGCCGGCACATTGCTGCTGCCGGTGGGCGGTATTACCCCGGACAACATGCAGGTGTTTATCGACGCCGGCGCCAAAGGGTTCGGGCTGGGTTCCGGGTTGTTCAAACCGGGTATGACGGTGGATCAGGTAGCAGGCCGCGCCCAGGCGTATGTCGCCGCCTGGAAAGCCCTGAGCTGATTCAAGTTCCGCGCCCACAGGCGCTGCATCTATAAGAGAGATAACAGATGAAAATCACCAAACTGACGACCTTTATCGTCCCGCCGCGCTGGTGCTTCCTCAAAGTCGAAACCGATCAGGGCGTGACCGGCTGGGGTGAACCTGTGGTGGAGGGCCGTGCCCACACCGTCGCGGCTGCGGTCGAGGAACTGTCCGACTACCTGATCGGCAAAGACCCACGCAATATCGAAGACATCTGGACCGTGCTCTATCGCGGCGGTTTCTACCGTGGTGGCGCGGTGCACATGAGCGCCCTCGCCGGTATCGACCAGGCGCTGTGGGACATCAAGGGTAAGGCGCTCGGCGTGTCGGTGAGCGACCTGCTCGGTGGCCAAGTGCGCGATAAAATCCGCGTTTACTCGTGGATCGGCGGCGACCGCCCTGCCGACACCGCGCGCGCCGCCAAAGAGGCCGTGGCCCGTGGCTTTACTGCGGTGAAAATGAACGGTACCGAAGAATTGCAGTTCGTCGACAGCTTCGAAAAAGTCGACCTGGCCCTGGCCAACGTGGCTGCCGTGCGCGATGCCGTCGGCCCTAACGTCGGCATCGGCGTCGACTTCCATGGCCGCGTGCACAAGCCCATGGCCAAGGTGCTGATGAAAGAGTTGGACCCCTACAAACTGATGTTTATCGAAGAGCCGGTACTCAGCGAAAACTACGAAGCGTTGAAAGAACTGGCGCCGCTGACCAGCACCCCGATTGCCTTGGGCGAGCGCCTGTTCTCGCGCTGGGACTTCAAGCGCGTGCTCAGCGAAGGCTACGTCGACATCATCCAGCCGGACGCCTCACACGCCGGTGGCATCACCGAAACCCGCAAGATCGCCAACATGGCTGAAGCCTACGACGTGGCCCTGGCCCTGCACTGCCCGCTGGGCCCGATTGCCTTGGCTGCCTGCCTGCAATTGGACGCGGTTTGCTACAACGCGTTTATCCAGGAGCAAAGCCTGGGCATTCACTACAACGAGAGCAATGACTTGCTCGACTACGTGAAAGACCCAGGCGTGTTCGACTATGACAAAGGCTTTGTGAAGATCCCCAACGGGCCAGGACTGGGTATCGAGATCAACGAGGAATACGTGATTGAGCGTGCCGCGATTGGTCATCGCTGGCGCAACCCGATCTGGCGCCATGCCGACGGCAGCTTTGCCGAGTGGTGATGACTTCTCCACTGATCGTTCCCACGCGGAGCGTGGGAACGATCAGTGGAGCCGGTTTCTTCAGTAAGACCTGTCCTCAATAAACATAAGAAGAGGCAACCCCCATGCATCCTGAATCCTTCACCGGGCAGGCGTCTTTAGTTACGCCCAGCAGAAAGCGCTACTTCATCATGGTGCTGCTGTTTATCACCGTGGTGATCAACTACCTCGACCGCAGCAACCTGTCGATTGCCGCCCCGGCGCTGACCAGCGAACTGGGGATCGACCCGGTGCATGTCGGGCTGATCTTCTCTGCCTTCGGCTGGACCTACGCGGCCATGCAAATCCCCGGTGGCTGGCTGGTGGACCGGGTGCCGCCGCGCATTCTCTACAGCGTAGCGCTGCTGCTGTGGTCGATTGCCACCGTGATGCTCGGTTTTGCCGCCAGCTTTATCGCGCTGTTCGTTTTGCGCATGGCGGTGGGCGCTTTGGAAGCGCCGGCCTACCCGATCAACAGTCGCGTGGTCACCACCTGGTTTCCCGAGCGCGAGCGTGCCACGGCGATTGGTTTCTACACCTCGGGGCAGTTTGTCGGGCTGGCGTTTCTGACGCCGGTGTTGGCCTGGCTGCAGCACGAATTCGGCTGGCACATGGTGTTTGTCGCCACCGGTGGCGTGGGCATTTTGTGGGCCGCAATCTGGTACGCGGTGTACCGCGAGCCGAAGGACTTCAAAGGTGCCAACGCGGCGGAAATCGAGCTGATCCGTGAAGGCGGCGGCTTGGTGGATATCCAGGCGCAAACGGCCAAGGCCCCGTTCAGTTGGGTCGACCTGGGGATCGTGCTGAGCAAGCGCAAGCTCTGGGGTATTTACCTGGGGCAGTTCTGCCTCAACTCCACGCTGTGGTTTTTTCTGACGTGGTTTCCGACCTACCTGGTGAAATATCGCGGTATGGACTTCATCAAGTCCGGCCTGTTGGCGTCATTGCCTTTCCTGGCGGCGTTCGTCGGGGTGCTGTGTTCCGGGATTTTTTCTGACTGGCTGATTCGCCGGGGCACATCGGTGGGTTTTGCACGCAAGTTGCCGATCATTGGTGGACTGCTGATTTCCACGGCGATCATCGGCGCCAACTACGTGGATTCGACGGCATGGGTGATTGCGTTTCTGGCGGTAGCGTTCTTTGGGAATGGCTTGGCGTCGATCACCTGGTCGCTGGTGTCGACCTTGGCGCCTGCACGGTTGCTGGGGCTGACGGGGGGCGTGTTCAACTTCATCGGTAACTTGTCGGCGATCACCACGCCGATCGTGATTGGCTTTTTGGCCAGCGGTGATTCGTTTGCACCGGCGATTACCTATATCGCGGTGCTGGCGTTGCTAGGGGCTTTGTCCTATGTGCTGCTGGTGGGCAAGGTCGAGCGGATCGAGTTGTAGCGGGCGGCGCAAAGCCGCCCGCTATCAGGTTCAGTTCAGTACGCCGTCCAGGATTTCGTAGACGATGCCTGTACCCACGGCGATCAACACTACGTCAGGCCCGGAACGGCGCCATTCGTAACCCTGGTAAATCGGCAGGCGAGACAGGGCGCGGTTGTCGAGGCGTTCGCCGTAGTAGCCGCGTGGCAACGGCTGACCGCGTACCAGACGTACATTTGGCGGTGGCGGTGCGCCACGGGAGAATTGGCCATGGTTGTCATGGATGATCTGCCGTACCGGGCCGAAATCCTGGGGCGGGCCGCCACGGCGATTGTCCTGTGGGCCGCGATGGTCATCACCACGTTGTTCGTGCTGGCCTTGCGGGCCGCCACGATCAGGGCCGCCACCTTGGTCATAAGGAGCGGCTTGTACCAGGGCGCTGGCGCCAAGCACCAGCACGCCGAGGCCGGCAATTACGGATTTGGGCATTTTCATCGAGCATTCCTCAACTGCACAAACAGCAAAAAGGGATTTCGAACCGGGTTCGAAATCCCTTGGTCTTGTCAGTTTAGGTACTGAATCGACAGTTTGATTCCTCTGTATCAGGAACTTTACCTACCGCTTACGACCCGCTTACTTACGGGCGTTGCGCACACCTTCCGACAGCGCCGCGCAAAGGCTCAACACGCCATCAATCGCTTGCTGATCATTTTTGGCAGTGGCGATGTGATCGATCAGCGCCGAACCCACGACGACACCGTCAGCCAAGCGTGCAATGGCCGCCGCTTGTTCCGGCGTACGGATACCAAAACCGATGCTGATCGGCAGGTCGGTATGGCGACGCAGGCGGGTCACGGCTTCTTCAACGTGTTCCAGGGTGGCGGCACCGGCACCGGTCACGCCAGCCACCGATACGTAATACACAAATCCGGAGCTGCCGTTGAGTACGGTTGGCAGGCGCACGTCATCGGTAGTCGGCGTGGTCAGGCGGATAAAGTCGATGCCCGCCGCTTGAGCCGGGTCGCACAGCTCGCCGTTATGCTCGGGCGGCATGTCGACCACGATCAGGCCATCTACACCGGCCTCTTTGGCGTCGCTGATGAACTGCGGTACGCCGTATTTGTGGATCGGGTTGAAGTAGCCCATCAACACCAGCGGAGTGTCGCTGTTGTCCTTACGGAACTCGCGCACCATCTGCAGGGTTTTCGCCAGGTTCTGCTTGGCGGTCAACGCGCGGATGTTGGCCAGTTGGATGGCTGGGCCGTCGGCCATCGGGTCGGTGAAGGGCATGCCCAGCTCGATCACGTCGGCACCGGCGGCAGGCAAGCCTTTGAGGATCGCCAGCGAGGTGTCATAGCCAGGGTCACCGGCAGTGACAAAGGTCACCAGAGCGGCGCGGTTTTGTTCTTTAAGTTGCGCAAAGCGGGTTTGCAGGCGGCTCATTAGTGTTTCTCCTGCTGAGACTGTTCCATGTGGTGCATCACGGTTTGCATGTCTTTGTCGCCACGGCCAGACAGGTTGACCACCATCAGGTGATCCTTCGGCAGGGTCGGTGCGCGTTTGAACACTTCAGCCAGGGCGTGGGCGCTTTCCAGGGCGGGGATGATCCCTTCCAGGCGGCAGCATTTGTGGAAGGCGTCGAGGGCTTCGTTGTCGGTCACCGAGGTGTACTGGACGCGACCGATGTCATGCAACCAGGCGTGTTCAGGGCCGATGCCCGGGTAGTCGAGGCCAGCGGAGATCGAGTGGGCGTCGATGATCTGGCCGTCTTCGTCCTGCAACAGGAAGGTACGGTTGCCGTGCAGTACGCCGGGTACGCCGCCGTTGAGGCTGGCGGCGTGCTTGCCGGTTTCGATGCCGTGGCCGGCGGCTTCAACGCCGATGATCTCAACGCTGGTGTCATCCAGGAACGGGTGGAACAGGCCCATGGCGTTGGAGCCACCGCCGATGCACGCCACCAGGCTGTCCGGCAGGCGGCCTTCCTGGGCTTGCAACTGGTCGCGGGTCTCTTTGCCGATCACGGCCTGGAAGTCGCGCACCATCGCAGGATAAGGGTGTGGACCGGCCACGGTGCCGATCAGGTAGAAGGTGTCTTCAACGTTGGTCACCCAGTCACGCAGGGCTTCGTTCATCGCGTCTTTGAGGGTGCCGGTGCCGGCGACGACCGGGATGACTTCAGCGCCCAAAAGCTTCATGCGGAACACGTTGGCCTGTTGGCGCTCGATGTCGGTGGTGCCCATGTAGATCACGCATTGCAGGCCAAAGCGCGCGGCGACGGTGGCAGTGGCCACACCGTGCATGCCGGCGCCGGTCTCGGCGATGATGCGTTTTTTGCCCATGCGCCGCGCCAGCAGGATCTGGCCGATGCAGTTGTTGATCTTGTGCGCGCCAGTGTGGTTCAGCTCTTCGCGCTTGAGGTAGATCTTGGCGCCGCCGCAGAACTCAGTCAGGCGTTCGGCGAAGTACAGCGGGCTCGGGCGTCCGACGTAGTCGCGCTGGAAGTAGGCCAATTCCTTGTTGAACGCGGGATCGATCTTGGCCGCTTCGTATTCACGGGCCAGGTCGAGGATCAACGGCATCAAGGTTTCAGCGACGTAGCGGCCGCCGAACGCGCCGAAGAGGCCGTTGGCGTCTGGGCCGTTGCGTAGATCGGTCTGGGACTGAGTCATGGGACGCTCCAGGAAAGAATGTGTTTGAGAGGCAATGACGGCCACTCTACCCCTGACGCTTTACCCTGAAAACCGATAAGATCGCCGCAACCTGTCAGGAAAACTCACAGATGAGCCGAGACCTTCCACCCCTCAATGCCCTGCGCGCGTTTGAAGCCACTGCCCGGCTCAACAGCGTAAGCCAGGCTGCCGAGCAATTACACGTGACCCATGGCGCGGTCAGTCGCCAATTGAAGGTATTGGAAGAACACTTGGGGGTCAGCCTGTTCGTCAAGGACGGACGCGGCCTTAAACTCACAGATTCCGGCATCCGCCTGCGCGACGCGAGTAGCGACGCTTTCGAGCGATTAAGGGACGTGTGCGCCGAACTCACCCAAAGCAGCGCCGACGCGCCATTTGTTCTGGGCTGCTCGGGCAGCTTGTTGGCGCGCTGGTTGATCCCGCGCCTGGGCCGCTTGAACGCAGACTTGCCGGACCTGCGCCTGCATTTGTCGGCGGGCGACGGCGACCTCGACCCCCGGCGCCCCGGCCTCGACGCCCTGCTGGTATTCGCTGAGCCACCGTGGCCGGCGGATATGCAGGTGTACGAACTGGCCAGTGAGCGCATCGGCCCGGTGATGAGCCCGCGTTTCGCTGGTTACGAGCGCTTGCGCCAGGCCCCCGCCTCGGCCTTGTGTGGCGAGGCGCTGTTGCACACCACCTCACGCCCGCAAGCCTGGCCCAGTTGGGCGCAGCAACACAGCATTGAGCCCGGCGCGTTGAAGCACGGCCAGGGTTTTGAACATTTGTATTATTTGCTGGAAGCGGCAGTTGCGGGGTTGGGCGTGGCGATTGCGCCGCAACCGCTGGTGGCAGAGGACCTGCGAGCGGGTCGCCTGGTGGCGCCGTGGGGTTTCAGTGAAACCCCGGCGCACCTGGCGTTGTGGCTACCCAAGCGCGCCGCAGACGGGCGCGCGGGTCAGTTGGCGCAGTGGCTCAAGGCTGAGCTGGCGCGCCAACCGGTTTAATCACCGCGTTTGCACAGCAGGTAGGCTGCCAGCAGGCCCAGCGCGCCAACGGCGACGCCGGCGGTAGTCCATGGGTGCTCTTGTGCGTAGTCCCGGGTGGCAACACCGGTTTCGCGGATTTTGACTTTGCTTTCTTCGTAGGCGTCGCTGATCAGGTGACGGGAGTGCTTGAGAGCATTCTCGGCATTGCTTTTCAGGGCCTTCAGGGTTTTGCGCGACTCGTCGGACGCATCGTCCTTAAGGCTTTCAAGGGATTTGAGCAGGCTCGAAATCTCGGCTTCCATGCTTTCCAGCGACGCTTTGCGCAAAGAGGTGTTGGCCATGTGGGCTCTCCTGAAGTGATTGAGTGGCATGTGTAGATACCGACTCCAGCGTTTTCAGAAAGTGCAGTAAATCTGAACTTTGGAATAGGAATGGTCGCCAGAAGCAGTACGAACATTGACTGCTACGCTCAATACAGACCTCAGGAGAAACGCCATGTCTGATCATCACACTTACAAAAAAGTCGAACTGGTCGGTTCCTCGACCACAAGCATCGAAGACGCCATCAACAACGCGCTGGCCGAGGCCAACAAGAGCATCAAACACCTGGAGTGGTTTGAGGTGACCGAAACCCGTGGTCACATCAAGGACGGTAAAGCCGCGCATTTCCAGGTCACGCTCAAGGTGGGGTTCCGAATTGCCAGTAGTTGATGACGTCGGTTGAACTTGCTGACTGGCCGATTGCCATAACCTGCGCTACAACATCAGGGTGCCGATGCAATGCGTCGGCACGCTCTTTTCGATCAGCGCAAGGAATGTAACGGATGAAGAAGCTCCTGTTAGCGGTAGGTTTGTTGAGCATTGCGGGCACAGCCCTGGCGGCGGGCAAGCCTTGTGAAGAGCTGAAAAGCGAGATCGCAGCGAAAATCGACGCTAAAGGCGCCAAGCATTATTCGCTGGAAGTTGTGGATAAGGGCGCTGCAGCCGCAGGCTACACAGTAGTCGGTAGCTGCGCAGCCGGAACCAAGGAAATCGCCTACAAGCGCGGGTGATCCCGTGTTGCAGACGTGAAAACCGACGCGAGTGCGTCGGTTTTTTTCGCCTGAATTTTAGCCCTTCATCGCCTGCGCCAGCAGCTCGTAGGAATGAATCCGGTCTGCGTGCTCATACAGGTCGCTGGTAAAGATCAGTTCATCGGCGCCGGTTTGTTCGATCAACACTTCCAGTTTGGCGCGGATCTTCGCCGGGCTGCCGACCATGGCCAGGCCGAGGAAGCTGCCGACTGCCTCTTTTTCATGGGGCAGCCACAGGCCGTCCATGGTTTTCACGGGTGGGCGCTGCACCAGGCTTTGCCCGCGCATCAACGCCAGGATGCGTTGGTACACCGAGGTGGCCAGGTAGTCGGCCTGTTCATCAGTATCGGCAGCCACCAACGGAATGCCGAGCATTACGTAGGGCTTGTCCAGCACGGCTGAAGGCTTGAAGTGATTGCGGTACACGCGAATCGCTTCGTGCATCAAACGCGGTGCGAAATGTGAGGCGAAGGCGTAGGGCAAACCGCGCTCACCGGCCAATTGTGCGCTGAACAGGCTGGAGCCGAGCAACCAAACCGGGACATTGGTGCCGGTGCCGGGGACTGCGATGATCCGTTGGTCGGGCGTGCGCGGGCCGAGGTAAGTCATTAGCTCAGCCACGTCGTCCGGGAAGTCATCGGCGCTGCCGGAGCGTTCACGGCGCAGAGCGCGGGCGGTCATCTGGTCGGAACCGGGCGCGCGGCCCAAGCCCAGGTCGATACGGCCGGGGTACAAACTTTCCAGGGTGCCGAACTGCTCGGCGATCACCAAGGGCGCGTGGTTGGGCAGCATCACGCCGCCGGAGCCGACGCGGATGGTTGAGGTGCCACCAGCCAAGTAGCCCAGCAAGACCGAAGTGGCCGAGCTGGCGATGCCGTCCATATTGTGGTGTTCAGCTACCCAGAAACGGTTGTAGCCGAACTTTTCCACGTGCTGGGCCAGGTCCAGGGAGTTGCGTAGCGACTGCGCGATGCTCCCGTTGGCGCGCACGGGCACGAGGTCAAGGGTCGAAAACTTCACGTCGGACAGCGATTTCATAAGCCTGCTTCTCCAATGGGTGCGCAGGCTTATAGACGAACCAAAACCTGCCGCTTCATGTGCATGGTCTATGCAATGAGGGCATATACCCGAGATTCAATAGCGCTTGTGGAAATTTCCTACTGGATCGCTAGGTTTCTCCGACAAGATGAACTTTGTCATGGCGTCTATCCTCAGAATCCTGACTGACGCAAACCACCGTTCGAGGAGACTGCTATGAGTATCGTTAAAAAAGCATCCGCGCATTGGGAAGGTGATCTGAAGACTGGCCTGGGTTCCATCTCCACGGAAACCGGCGTGCTGCGCGAAGCGCCCTATGGTTTCAAGGCGCGTTTCGAAGGCGGCAAGGGCACCAACCCTGAAGAACTGATCGGTGCGGCCCACGCCGGCTGCTTCTCTATGGCGTTCTCGCTGATTCTCGGCGAGGCCGGTCTCAAGGCTGACAGCATCGACACCCAGGCTGAAGTGACCCTGGACCAGGTCGATGGCGGCTTTGCGATTACCGCCGTGCATTTGATTCTGAGGGCCAAGATCCCCGGCGCGAGTCAGGCGCAGTTCGATGAGTTGAGCAAGAAGGCTAAGGAAGGGTGCCCGGTGTCCAAGGTGCTGAATGCGAAAATCAGTCTGGATGCCACGCTCGTCAGCTGACGAGATCTGCGAAACGTTACAGATCCAATGTGGGAGCTGGTTTGCCAGCTCCCACATTTAGTTCTGCGTTAAATCAGAACTCGTGTTTCCAAAGTGTGGTCGAATACTCCGCAAACTAGGCGCACCCCCGTGCGCAGTGCATTCAGGGAGCTTCACACATGAAACGTTTTGCCTTGGCGATCATCTGCGGTGTATTGGCCACTTCGGCCGTGGCCGCGCCAAAAGATTGTGAAGAGCTCAGGAAAGAGATCGAAGTGAATATCCAGGCCAAGGCGATTCCGTCCTACACCCTGGAAATTATCACTGCTGAAGAAGCCAAAAATCATGACAGCGCCATGATTGTCGGCTCCTGCGAAAACGGCTCCAAGCGCATCCTTTATCAGAAAAACAACGACTGATCAGATGCAGTTCACGCTGCGCTCTTCCGCCAGCAACTGACGCGCTGAGTTATACAGCCGGATGTTGGGCGTGTAGGCCAGCGAGCGCCCTTCCAGTACATAATGTTGGCCTGCCTGGAATTGGTCGTATTGCAAGGTCATGAAACAGGTGCGGTCGGTTGTTTGCCCAAAACCGCCGAAGCTGCCGCCGGTGGGCACCTCAAAATCAAACCGCACCATCAGCTCATGGCTGCCCGGCGGCACTTGGAAGTAGCGCCCATCGTTGAGGTTCTTACCGTCCAGGCGCTGGGCCATCACCAGTTTGGCACCCGGTGTCGGGGTGGCGAAATCGACCCAGGCCTGATGCGGATCGACCGGTGGTATCGGCGTCGAAGCACAGGCGCTGAGAAATAGGGCAGTGATGGGAAGCAAGAGCTGGCGCATGGCGGGCACTCAACGATAGGAAAGAATTGAGCCTGTCGTCGATGGCAACAGGTTCCCTATCAGTATAAACACGCCGCAGCATGGAAAAATTCCGTGCAGGCAGGATAGTCTGGCGAGCAAATAACCCAGGAGTGGTTGGGGCATGGTCAGGCGTTTTCTTCCAGGGTTGATGGTTGTGCTGCTTAGCGGCTGCTCCAGCGTCAGTTATTACAGCCAGTTGGCCAGCGGCCAGTGGCAATTGCTTCGAGCCCGAGAGCCGGTTTCCGAGGTCATCGCCGACCCTTCCCGGCCCCAGCTGTTGCGAGACCATTTGGTGCAATCGCAAAAGGCACGCACCTTTGCCAGCGAGCACCTGCACCTGCCCGATAACCAGAGTTACCGGTTGTACGCGGACATTGGCCGGCCCTATGTGGTCTGGAATGTCTTCGCCACGACGGAATTTTCTCTATCGCCTGAAACCCATTGCTTCCCGATCGCCGGTTGTGTCGCCTATCGCGGCTATTACAACCAAGGGGCGGCGCGAGGCGAGGCGGCGCTGTTGCAGCAACAGGGCATGGATGTGTCGATTGGCGGCGTCGAGGCCTATTCCACCTTGGGTTGGTTCAACGACCCGATCATGAGCTCGATGATGAACTGGGGGGATGAGCGCCTGGCCACGCTGATTTTCCATGAGCTGGCGCACCAGCGTTTTTATGTGAAGGACGACACCGAGTTCAACGAGTCTTATGCCAATTTCGTCGAGCAGGAAGGCACTCGCCAGTGGCGCGCAGCCCGCGGCCTGGTGCCCCTCAGCAATGCGACGTTGCAGCAGCGTGACCAATTCATCCGGCTGATTCTCGATACCCGCAAACGTCTGGAAGCGTTGTACGTGCAACCGTTGGCGGCGGATGTGATGCGGCGGGCTAAAGCGGCGGAGTTCGAGCGGTTGCGCAGTGACTATCGGCAGTTGCGCGATAGCCAATGGGATGGGGACAAGCGTTATGACGTCTGGATCAATCAGCCGATGAACAATGCGCGGCTGTTGCCGTTCGGGCTGTATGACCAGTGGGTGCCGGCGTTTGCGGCATTGTTTCGGCAGGTCGATGGGGATTGGGTGAAGTTTTTTGCGGCGGTGGAGAAGGTGGGCGGGTTGCCCGTGGAGCAGCGTAAAGCGGCGTTGAGGCAGTTGGAAACTGGTGTCATTTCGGGCCCCATCGCAGGCAAGCCAGCTCCCACATTTTGATCTGTGTACGCCGATCCAGTGTGGGCGCTGGCTTGCCCGCGATGCGATCTTAAGGACGCTGTAAAAACGCCTGATGCATCTGCGCCAACGTCTCAAAATGCCAAGTCGGCGCCTCAGCATTCAGCTCTTCAAAACTGCCAAACCCATACCCTACCGCTGCTGAATCCAGCCCATTACTGCGTGCGCCAATCAGGTCATGCTTGCGATCACCGATCATCAAGGTGGTTGCCGGGTCCAGGCCCTCTTCGCTCATCAAATGGGCAATCAGCTCAACCTTGTTGGTGCGCGTGCCATCCAGCTCGCTGCCGTAGATAACCTTGAAGTGCTTGGCGAAATCGAAATGCCGGGCGATTTCACGGGCAAATTCCCACGGCTTGGAGGTAGCCACATACAGCTGGCGGCCCTGGCCATTCAGTTCTTCCAGCAGCGGCATCACGCCCTCGAACACGCGGTTTTCATACAGTCCGGTGACCTTGAAGCGTTCGCGATAGAAATTCACCGCCTCCCAGGCCTTGGCCTCATCGAAGTCGTAGAACTGCATGAAGGCTTGCAGCAACGGCGGGCCGATGAAGTGTTCCAGTTTGGTGAGGTCCGGCTCGTCAATGCCAAGTTTGCCAAGGGCGTACTGAATCGAACGGGTGATGCCTTCACGCGGGTCCGTCAGGGTGCCGTCCAGGTCGAACAGCACGGTTTGGTACTTCAAGGTCATTGATCGAATCCTTCAGCCAGGTGCAGGTCTTTGAGTTTCACGTAGTTCGCGGCGCTGTAGGTGAAAAAGGCGCGTTCCTTGTCAGTCAGTGCGCGGATTTGTTTAACCGGGCTGCCGACGTACAAAAACCCGCTTTCGAGTTTCTTGCCCGGTGGCACCAAGCTGCCGGCGCCGATGATCACGTCGTCTTCGACCACGGCGCCGTCCATCACGATACTGCCCATGCCGATCAGGATGCGGTTGCCCACCGTGCAGCCGTGCAGCATGACTTTGTGGGCGATGGTCACGTCATCGCCGATCAGCAGTGGGAAACCGTCCGGATTAAACGGCCCTGCGTGGGTGATGTGCAGCACGCAGCCATCCTGCACGCTGGTACGCGCCCCGATGCGGATACGGTGCATGTCGCCGCGAATCACGGTCAGCGGCCAAACCGAGCTGTCGGTGCCGATTTCGACATCGCCGATCACCACCGCCGAAATATCGACAAAAGCCCCGGCGCCCAGGGTTGGCGTGTGGTTTTGATAGGTGCGAAGGGTCACGATAGCCTCTCTCTCTTCTGCTGATAGCTGCGGTGGGTGTTGATTGTAATTAAGATGGCCCCATCTTTGTTCTTACATGTTTCTTCAGCCAAGGTGCCCACCGTGAGCGCGAACAACCCGCTTCTGCAGTCCTACGACCTGCCGCCGTTCTCGGCGATCCGTGCCGAGCACGTGCAACCGGCCATTGAACAGATTCTTGCCGACAACCGTGTCGCCATCGAAGGCATCCTGCAAAGCCAGGGTAAAAATCCTACTTGGGCAGGCTTGATCCTGGCCATGGATGAACTGAATGACCGCCTGGGCGCCGCCTGGAGCCCGGTCAGCCACCTCAACGCTGTGTGCAACAGTGCCGAACTGCGTGAAGCTTACGAAGGCTGTCTGCCTGCGTTGAGCGCCTACTCGACCGAGATGGGCCAGAACCGCGAACTGTTCCAAGCCTTCGAAGCCTTGGCGAACAGCCCCGAAGCCGCCGGTTTCGACGTGGCACAAAAAACTATCCTGGAACATTCGCTGCGCGACTTCCGTCTGTCGGGTATCGATTTGCCGCCTGAGCAGCAAAAACGCTACGCCGAAGTGCAGAGCAAGCTTTCGGAGTTGGGCAGCAAATTCTCCAACCAGTTGCTGGACGCCACCCAGGCCTGGACCAAACACGTCACCGAGGAAGCCACCCTCGCCGGCCTGACCGACTCGGCCAAGGCGCAAATGGCCGCAGCTGCCCAGGCCAAAGGCCTCGACGGCTGGTTGATTACCCTGGAGTTCCCTAGCTACTACGCGGTCATGACCTACGCTCACGACCGCGCCCTGCGTGAAGAGGTCTACGCCGCTTACTGCACCCGTGCGTCGGACCAAGGCCCGAATGCCGGTCAGAACGATAACGGCCCGGTGATGGAGCAGATCCTCGACCTGCGTCAGGAACTGGCCAAGCTATTGGGCTACGCCTCCTTTTCCGAGCTGAGCCTGGCCACCAAGATGGCCGAGTCCAGCGACCAGGTGCTGAGCTTCCTTCGCGACCTGGCCAAGCGCAGCAAGCCGTTTGCCGCCCAAGACTTGCAACAGCTCAAGGCTTACGCCGCCGAACAAGGCTGCGCCGACCTGCAAAGCTGGGACAGCGGTTTCTACGGCGAAAAACTCCGCGAACAGCGTTACAGCGTGTCCCAGGAAGCCCTGCGTGCTTACTTCCCGATCGATAAAGTGCTGGGCGGCTTGTTCGCCATCGTGCAGCGTCTGTATGGCATCGAAATCGCCGAGCAAAAAGGTTTCGACACCTGGCACCCGGATGTTCGCCTGTTTGAAATCAAGGAAAACGGCCAGCACGTCGGCCGCTTCTTCTTCGACCTGTACGCCCGCGCCAACAAGCGTGGCGGTGCCTGGATGGACGGCGCGCGCGACCGCCGTCGCACGATTGATGGCGTACTGCAAAGCCCGGTAGCCAACCTGGTGTGCAACTTCACCCCGGCCGACAGCGGCAAGCCTGCCCTGCTGACCCACGATGAAGTCACCACCCTGTTCCACGAATTCGGCCACGGCCTGCACCACTTGCTGACTCGCGTTGAACACGCCGGCGTGTCCGGCATCAACGGCGTGGCCTGGGATGCGGTGGAGTTGCCGAGCCAGTTCATGGAGAACTGGTGCTGGGAGCCGGAAGGCTTGGCGCTGATTTCCGGCCACTATGAAAGCGGCGAACCGCTGCCCCAGGACCTGTTGGAAAAAATGCTCGCGGCGAAAAACTTCCAGTCCGGCCTGATGATGGTCCGCCAATTGGAATTCTCGCTGTTCGACTTCGAGCTGCACGCCACCCATGGTGACGGCCGCAGCGTGGCGCAGGTGCTGGAAGGCGTGCGCGATGAGGTCTCGGTGATGCGTCCACCGGCCTATAACCGCTTCCCCAACAGTTTTGCGCACATCTTCGCCGGTGGTTACGCCGCGGGTTACTACAGCTATAAGTGGGCGGAAGTGCTGTCGGCAGATGCCTTCTCCAAGTTTGAAGAAGACGGCGTGCTGAATGCCGAGACCGGTCGTGCATTCCGCGAGGCAATCCTGGCCCGCGGTGGCTCCCAGGAGCCGATGGTGTTGTTCGTCGACTTCCGCGGACGTGCGCCGTCGATTGACGCACTCTTGCGCCACAGCGGCCTGAGTGAGGACGCGGCAGCATGAGTGAAGGGCCTGTGATTACCAAAAAGCAATTTATCGCCGGGGCGGTTTGCCCGGCGTGCAGCGAGCCGGACAAGTTGAAGATGTGGACCGAGGACAGCGTGCCGCACCGCGAATGCGTGGCGTGCGGTTATACCGACACGCTGAATGATCAAGGTTTGTCGGTGCCCAAGGAGTTGGGCACGCGGGTCAATACAGCAGCGTTGAAAGTGCCGGACCCGAAGGTGCAGTCGGTGCAGTTCTTTCCTAATCCGAAACTGAAAAAAGACTAAAAAAAACGCGGGGCACCTGGTGCCCCGCGTCGTTTTTCAGCTATTCGCGAGTCTACCGTTACAGTTTTTTCTCATCTTTCGCCGATGTGGTGATCCAGCTTTTCATCGAGCACAGGGCAAAGGCACTGGTGCTGCAATCGCCATTGGCCAAGGCTGTGCGCAACTTGTCGATATCGGCCTTCATCATGTAACGAACGCCGTCCTTGAAGCCATTGCTGCTGCCGAAGCCGCCCAGGGTCATCTCGTTCAGCGCATCTTCCTTGCTCCAGCCCTGAACCACTACTCGATACATCGCGGCCATCAGGCCGGTGCGATCGGAGCCGTGTTTACAGTGCATCAACACCGGGCCGTTGGCCTGGGCGTCCTGTATCGCCCGCAAGGCAGCCAGCACGTCGGAATCGTCGACATGGTTGGTGCGATAAGTCAGCTGCACCTGTTTGATATCGGACGATTTCAACCAGTTGGCATCCGACTCCGGCAGAAAGTTAATCACCGTACCGATCTTGAGTTGTTCCAATACCGGTACCGCATTGCTATCAGGCAGCGCGCTGCGATAAAGCGTAGGCGTCATTTGGTGCAGATTGAATTGGTTGCCCACAGGCTGGGCCCATTCCGGCGAGCGTAGGGATGCAGCGTCTTCGGCTTGGGCGTGAACGGTGGCGAACAGTGCCATGAGCGCCAGGCCGAGGGCAGGCAGCAATCGAATCTTGAACATGCGCTTTGTGACCGAATAGGGAAATGGCTGATGGGCCACAGATTCGCCTATAGGGGGTCAACAGCGTGTGAGGTGCTCGTCAAAGAATCGTGAATTGCACACGCTGATCCGGTGGTTTTTGCCGCTGAATCGATTCTTAGCCTGCTATCATTTGTAACTATTGTTTGCCAGTGTGTTCTATTTCCTTGGAACCCACTGCCTGGCAAACCTTCACGCTGCTCTCAGAAGCGGCTGATAAACCCGTGACCACATGATGAGGTGCACCCATGTCTGAGCAAGATCAAGACAACCCCCGGCGTGACTTTTTGCGCAAATCCTTGACCTTGATCCCGGTGGTCACGGTTGCCAGCACCGGCCTTGGCGGCTCGATATTGATGGCCACGCCGGAGCCGGCCCAGGCTGCCCAGGCTGAGTCGACCGTCAGCGACAAGGCCTATGAGCCGAGTTACTTCACCGCCGAAGAGTGGGCGTTTATCAACGCGGCCGTCGCACGCTTGATTCCTGCCGACACCCAAGGCCCTGGTGCCCTGGAAGCGGGTGCGCCGGAATACATCGACCGCCAGATGAACACGCCCTACGCCAGTGGTGCCCTGTGGTTCATGCAAGGCCCGTTCAACGCCGATGCCGCGCCGGAGATGGGCTGGCAGAGCAAACTGGTGCCCAAAGAGATCTATCGCCTGGGCATTGCCGCGACGGACGCATGGTCGAAGGCGTTCAATGGTAAGGCTTTTGCCGCGCAAGACAGCGCTACCCGAGATGACATGTTGCGCCGTTTGGAGGCGGGCGGCAGCGAAGTGGCCGCACATTTTACGGCGGTGCCACCGAAGATGTTCTTCAACCTGTTGCTGCAAAACACCAAGGAAGGCTTCTTCTGCGACCCGATCCATGGTGGCAACAAAGACATGGTCGGTTGGACCATGATCGGCTTCCCCGGCGCGCGCGCCGACTTCATGGATTGGGTGGAACGCAACGAGCAGTACCCCTTCCCGGCTGTATCCATCCGCGGCGAGAGGGCATAAACGTGGCGACCATCATGAAGAAAGTGGATGCGGTGATCGTAGGCTTCGGCTGGACCGGCGCGATCATGGCCAAGGAGCTGACGGAAGCGGGCCTCAACGTGGTAGCGCTGGAGCGCGGCCCGATGCAGGACACTTACCCGGACGGCAACTATCCCCAGGTCATCGACGAACTGACCTACAGCGTGCGTAAAAAACTCTTCCAGGACATCTCCAAGGAGACGGTGACGATTCGCCATAGCGTGAATGACGTCGCCTTGCCGAACCGACAGCTGGGTGCTTTCTTGCCAGGCAATGGCGTGGGCGGCGCCGGCCTGCACTGGTCGGGTGTGCATTTTCGTGTCGACCCGATCGAGTTGCGTATCCGTAGCCACTACGAAGAACGCTACGGCAAGCACTTCATTCCCAAGGACATGACCATCCAGGATTTCGGCGTCAGCTATGAAGAGCTGGAGCCGTTCTTCGACTATGCCGAAAAAGTCTTCGGCACCTCCGGCCAGGCCTGGACCGTTAAAGGCCAGTTGGTGGGCGAAGGCCGTGGCGGCAACCCGTATGCACCGGACCGCTCTAACCCGTTTCCGTTGGAATCGCAGAAAAATACCGTTTCTGCACAGCTGTTTCAGAAGGCGGCTGCTGAGGTGGGCTACAAACCCTACAACCTGCCCTCGGCCAATACCTCGGGGCCGTACACCAACCCTTACGGCGCGCAGATGGGACCGTGCAACTTCTGCGGCTTTTGCAGTGGCTATGTTTGCTACATGTATTCCAAGGCTTCACCGAACGTGAACATCCTGCCGGCGCTGCGCCAGGTGCCGAATTTTGAACTGCGGGCCAATTCCCACGTGCTCAAGGTCAACCTCGACAGCACCAAGAGTAAGGCCACCGGCGTGACGTACATCGACGGCCAGGGGCGCGAGTGCGAGCAGCCGGCAGACTTGGTGATCCTCGGTTCTTTCCAATTCAACAATGTGCGGCTGATGCTGTTGTCGGGCATCGGCAAGCCCTACGACCCGATCAGCGGAGAAGGCGTGGTGGGCAAGAACTTCGCCTACCAGAACATGGCCACCATCAAGGCGTTCTTCGACAAAGACACCCACACCAACAACTTCATCGGTGCGGGCGGCAATGGCGTGGCCATCGACGATTTCAACGCCGACAACTTCGACCACGGGCCGCATGGCTTTGTGGGCGGTTCGCCGATGTGGGTCAACCAGGCGGGCAGCCGGCCGATTGCCGGTACGTCCAACCCACCGGGCACCCCGGCCTGGGGCAGTGCCTGGAAACGCGCCACCGCCGATTACTACACTCACCAGGTGTCGATGGACTCCCACGGCGCCCATCAGTCCTACCGAGGCAACTACCTGGATCTGGACCCGGTGTACCGCGATGCCTACGGCCTGCCGCTGCTGCGGATGACGTTCGACTGGCAGGAAAACGACATCAAGATGAACCGCTTCATGGTCGAGAAAATGGGCAAGGTCGCCGAGGCGATGAACCCCAAGGCGATTGCCGTGCTCGGCAAACAGGTAGGCGAGCATTTCAACACCGCGTCCTATCAGACCACCCACCTTAACGGTGGCGCGATCATGGGCACCGACCCGAAAACCAGTGCGTTGAACCGTTACCTGCAATGCTGGGACGTACACAACGTGTTTGTCCCAGGAGCGTCCGCTTTCCCACAAGGTTTGGGTTACAACCCTACCGGCCTGGTGGCGGCGTTGACCTATTGGTCCGCTCGCGCGATCCGCGAGCAGTACCTGAAAAACCCCGGCCCACTGGTTCAGGCATAAGGAGCGATGACCATGAAAGCACTCGTTATCGCCTCCCTGGCGTTGCTCAGCAGCTGCTCGGTAAGCGCCGCCGAAACCGACCTGATCAAGCAGGGCGAATACCTGGCGCGCGCCGGTGACTGCGTGGCCTGTCACACCGCCAAGGGTGGCAAACCCTTTGCCGGTGGCCTGCCGATGGAAACCCCGATCGGTGTGATCTACTCCACCAACATCACCCCGGACAAGACCGGCCTGGGTGACTACAGCTTTGAAGACTTCGACAAGGCCGTGCGCCATGGCGTCGCCAAGAGTGGGAGTACGCTTTACCCGGCCATGCCCTACCCGTCTTACGCGCGTGTCAGCGACAGCGATATGCAGGCGCTGTATGCGTACTTCATGAAGGGTGTTGAGCCGGTTGCCCAGGAGAACAAGGACAGCGATATTCCTTGGCCCTTGAGCATGCGCTGGCCGTTGGCGGCATGGCGATGGATGTTTGCGCCGGCTGTCGAGGCTCATCAAGCACAAGCCAGCGCCGACCCGGTGATCAGCCGTGGCGCCTACTTGGTGGAAGGCCTTGGCCACTGCGGCGCGTGCCACACGCCACGGGCCCTGACCATGCAGGAAAAAGCCCTGAGCGCCGCTGATGGCAACGTTTTCCTGTCCGGCAGCGCGCCGCTGGAAGGCTGGATCGCGAAAAGCCTGCGCGGCGACCACAAGGACGGCCTCGGCAGCTGGAGCGAAGAGCAATTGGTGCAATTCCTCAAGACCGGGCGCAGTGATCGCAGCGCGGTGTTTGGCGGCATGAGCGACGTGATCGTTCACAGCATGCAGTACATGTCGCAGGATGACCTGACCGCCATCGCCCGTTACCTCAAGAGCCTGCCGGCGGTGGACCCCAAGGATCAACCGCATCAGTACGACAAGCAGGTGGCTGGCGCCCTTTGGAAAGGTGACGACAGCAAGCCGGGCGCGTCGGTGTACATCGACAATTGCGCGGCCTGCCATCGCACCGACGGCCATGGCTATACGCGGGTGTTCCCGGCACTGGCGGGTAACCCGGTGTTGCAGACGGCGGATGCCACGTCGTTGATCAACATTGTGTTGAACGGCGGTACCTTGCCGGCCACCCATACGGCGCCGTCGACCTTCACCATGCCGGCGTTCGCCTGGCGTCTGTCGGACCAGGAAGTGGCAGATGTGGTCAGCTTCGTCCGTGGCAGTTGGGGCAACAAAGGTGCGCCGGTTAAAGCCAGTGACGTGGCGGATCTGCGCAAGAGTGATCTGCGCACCACCTCGGGCGATGACCAGGGGCAAGTGACGCAAAAGTACTGATCCTTTCCTGGCCGCCAAACGGCACTGGTCAGAAGCTTCGCGCCTCGATACTGTATATAAAAACAGTATCGAGGCGTTTTCATGTCTACTCCGTTGCCGCCCCGTGGCCGGGGCACGGCCACCAACCTGCACAATCGTTTTGCGCCCACCGTCAGCGTGGCTGAGGACGACGGCTGGTTTCAGGAAGTGCCGCCGACCCAGGGCACTGAGGTGCGTATTGAAACGGCCAAGACCATCATCACCCGCAACAACTCGCCGGATTTGCCGTTCGATCGCTCGATCAACCCCTATCGCGGCTGCGAGCATGGCTGCATCTACTGCTATGCGCGGCCCAGCCATGCCTATTGGGATATGTCGCCGGGGCTGGATTTCGAAACCAAGCTGATCGCCAAGACCAATGCTGCCGACGTGCTGGAACAGCAGCTGTCGAAGCCGGGCTATGTGTGCGCGCCGATCAACTTGGGCTCCAACACCGACCCGTACCAGCCCATCGAGCGCGAGTACACAATCACCCGGCAAACCCTCGAGGTGCTGCTGCGCTACCGGCACCCGGTGACCATCATCACCAAGGGCTCGTTGATACTGCGCGATCTTGACCTGTTGACCGAGCTGGCCCGGCAACGCCTGGTGGCGGTGATGATCAGCCTCACCAGCCTGGACGATGAACTCAAGCGCATCCTGGAGCCGCGCACGGCGGCGCCCAAGGCCCGGTTGCGGGCGATACGGGTGATGCGCGAGGCGGGAATCCCGGTGGGCGTGCTGTGTTCGCCGATGATTCCGATGATCAACGACAGCGAGTTGGAAAGCCTGCTGACCGAGGCGCATGCCGCCGGTGCACAGAGTGCGGCCTACATGATGCTGCGCCTGCCGTTGGAAGTGGCGCCGTTGTTTGAGGAGTGGCTGGCAGCGCATTACCCGCAGCGTGCGGCCCATGTGATGAGCCTGGTGCGGCAGGTGCGTGGCGGTGAGGTGTATGACAGCCGGTTCGGTGTGCGCATGCGTGGTGAAGGGCCGTTTGCCGATTTATTGGCGCAGCGCTTCAGCAAAGCGATCAAGCGATTGGGGCTCAATCGTCGGGAAGGATTTAACCTGGATTGCACGGCGTTCTGCCCGCCGGGCAGACAGATGGCATTGTTGTAGACTGATGAGGACGAACGCGCTGCTCTTGTAGGAGTGGTCGCGTTTTGATATCACTGAAACCCGCGATCTAGAGCGGTTCATTCAGTTTGAGTTAAGTTTCGGCGGTTACCTTGTTCAGCGAGTGACTGATGAGTCGACGCGTCAGGCTTGTGGTGTTTTACAACTATTCCACAGGCCAGGCGTCGAACTGAACTGAACCACTCCCCTGCATTAATCAAGAGGATGAATCATGAGTGACAAGGATAAACAGCCGTTGGCTGCGTCGGCTTCAGCCCCTCAGGTGGCGGAATCCGCCGATGCAGCGCTAAAGCATATCGTTGACGGCTTTTTGCATTTCCATCACGACGTCTTCCCTCAGCAGGAAGAACTCTTCAAGAAACTCGCCACGGCCCAAAGCCCACGAGCGATGTTCATTACCTGCGCCGATTCGCGCATCGTGCCCGAGCTGATCACTCAAAGCTCACCTGGTGATTTGTTCGTGACTCGTAACGTGGGCAATGTGGTGCCGCCCTATGGCCAGATGAACGGTGGTGTTTCCACTGCCATCGAGTACGCAGTGCTCGCCTTGGGCGTGCAGCACATCATTGTTTGTGGGCACTCCGATTGCGGCGCCATGCGCGCGGTGCTCAACCCCGACAGCCTGGAAAAGATGCCGACGGTCAAAGCCTGGCTGCGTCACGCTGAGGTTGCCAAGTCCATGGTTGAGGACAATTGCGACTGCGCCAATGAAGGCGAGAGCATGAAGGTGCTGACCGAAGAAAACGTCATCGCCCAACTCCAACATTTGCGCACCCACCCTTCCGTGGCCTCGCGCATGGCCAATGGTCATCTGTTTATCCATGGCTGGATCTACAACATCGAGACCAGCGAAATTCGGGCCTACGATGCGGATCAGGCGGCGTTCCGACCGTTGAACGGCACCGAGCCGATTCCTTCCGCGACGCCTAAAGCGCGCTTCTAAAACACTTCCCTGCCGGGTAAAGCGGTGGCTGCCATGGATGCAGCCAGGCTTTGCCATGCCCGGCGAATGCCTCGGGAGAGTCATCATGCGTGCTGCTCAATTGAAAGCTGTACTGCCACGGGAGCTGCTTGCCTCCGTGGTTGTGTTTCTGGTCGCTTTGCCCTTGTGCATGGGCATCGCGATTGCTTCCGGTATGCCGCCGGCTAAAGGGCTGATCACTGGGATTATTGGAGGCCTGGTGGTGGGCTGGTTGGCGGGGTCGCCGCTGCAAGTCAGTGGCCCGGCGGCAGGTTTGGCGGTGTTGGTGTTTGAGCTGGTGCGCCAGCACGGCATGTTGATGCTGGGGCCGATCCTGTTGCTGGCGGGGTTTCTGCAACTGGTGGCCGGGCGCCTGCGACTGGGGTGCTGGTTCCGTGTCACGGCGCCCGCGGTGGTGTACGGCATGCTGGCGGGTATCGGCGTGCTGATTGTGCTGTCGCAGATCCACGTGATGCTCGACGGTGCACCCAAGCCTTCAGGGCTGGATAATCTGGCAGGCTTCCCGGCGGCGTTGGCTGAAGTGCTTCCGACCTTTGGCGGTGGGCTCGGTTGGCAGGCCGGCTTGCTTGGTTTGTCGACAATGCTGGTGATGTACCTGTGGGATAAATTCCGTCCGCAAACCCTGCGCTTTGTGCCGGGTGCCCTGCTGGGCGTGGGCCTGGCGACGGTGACCAGCCTGGTGCTCGCGTTGCAGGTCAAGCGTGTGGAGGTTCCGGAAAATCTCGCCGATGCCATCGACTGGTTACGCCCCAGTGACCTGCTGAACCTGGCTGACCCGCAACTGTTGATCGCTGCGTTCGCGGTGGCGTTTATTGCCAGTGCCGAGACCCTGCTTTCTGCTGCGGCGGTCGATCGTATGCACAACGGCCAGCGCTCGGATTTTGACAAGGAATTGTCCGCTCAAGGCGTGGGCAACATGCTCTGCGGTTTGGTCGGTGCCCTGCCGATGACCGGTGTGATCGTGCGCAGTTCGGCCAACGTCCAGGCCGGTGCCACTACCCGATTGTCGGCGATATTCCATGGCCTGTGGTTGTTGGCATTTGTGCTGTTGCTGTCGAGCGTGCTGCAGAGCATTCCGGTGGCGAGTTTGGCGGGTGTGCTGGTGTACACCGGGATCAAGCTGGTGGACATCAAAGCGTTCCGAGCGTTGGGGCGATACGGGCGGATGCCGATGTTCACTTATGCGACCACGGCGCTGGCAATCATCTTTACCGACTTGTTGACCGGCGTGCTGGTGGGCTTCGGGCTGACGTTGGTCAAGTTGGCGTTCAAGGCTTCACGGTTGAAAATCAGCCTGATCGACTTGCCCCAAGACGGCGAGATGGAGTTGCGATTGACCGGTGCGGCGACGTTTCTGAAAGTGCCGGCACTCACCCAGGTGTTGTCGACGGTGCCCGCGGGAACCACCGTGCATGTGCCGCTGAATAACCTGAGTTACATCGACCATTCCTGCCTGGAGTTGCTGGAGGAATGGGGGCGGGCCAATGCGGCGAAGGGCTCGAAACTGGTGATCGAGGCGCGGGGGTTGAAGCGTCGACTGGAAGGCCGGGTGCGGACGACGACGGGGGTAGGTTCAGCGGCTGCCTGAACATCACAAAACAATGTGGGAGCCGGGCTTGCCGGCTCCCACATTTGCTTTCTATCAGCCCAGAGATTTAAGCAGGCTGATCCAACGCCAACTCAACCCCCAACTGCCGCGACAAACACGGCCAGCGCTTCCACGCCGCTTCCGTGTCCGGGCTCTTGAGCGTCTCGCGGTACGCCTCGACCGACTCCAGCGCAAAGCTGTCTTCGTTGAGCATCTCATCCACCGCCAAATGCACGGCTTCATCCAGCTGATTGGCAAACTGCTCGCCGATCAGTTGATGAGCGATCAAATTGGCTACGGTGGTATCCGCCGGAATCAGCGGTTGGCCGAAGTGCTTGATATACAAATCATTGACCTCTTCCACTAACCGATGAGCCAGGTAGGCCTCGTCCAGCAGGCCGTTGAGCCCTTCATGGCCCGCCAGGATCGCTGGCGGTTGCAGGAAGAAATGCTCGGCGATCTTCAGTACCGGCTTGATCTGGCTTTCGATCCCGGCTTCGCGGGCAACGTCATTGGCAGCGTCCAGCAGGTCCGGCACTTGATCGATGTAGGCAGTGACAAAGCGGGTCATTACTTGGGTGCGATCACCGTCAGCCAGGGAGATGGCCGAATGCAGGTGCGGCAATTGGTTTTCCAGTTGCTGGGCAAGCTGGCCCGTAGTGGCTTCGTGTTGATGGGCACGGGAAATCTGCTCGCGCAATGCGGCGGTGTTCATGAAGGCTCCAGTGAAACAGGCGTAGGAAAAGGGAGAGGATAAGGTAGCTCGTTTATACGTGCGCCTAAGACGCATTTGTAATAATTATTTCATGGTTATGCGCCCGCGTTATATCGGATTGCCATCGTTCGTCGGAAAAACGTTTCCGCCCCCCGGTTTTATTGGCTCCGTCCGTCTGTTTTTGCTCATTTGTCCGCGCGCATTGCGGGGTTGCTGGTGCTGTCTATACTCGGGTTTGTACGCAATTAGCTGATGACGCCCAACTGCAGTAGCAGGCAAGGCTTGGCGGTTGTAAGCAGTATGGAAGCCGCTCCCTTCGCCGCAGGTGCAAACCGGCGGGATAACAAGAAACATAAAGGGGAACCCGCAATGACGCGACATCCACACGTTTGGATGGGCCTACTGTTGTGGTCAGTATTCGGCCAGGCGCAAGCCGCCTGGACAACGAATATGACGCCAGGGGCGACTGAAGTCAGTCACGCCGTGTTTGACCTGCACATGACCATTTTCTGGATTTGTGTGGTGATCGGCATTGTCGTGTTTGGCGCGATGTTCTGGTCGATGATTCTTCATCGCCGGTCCACGGGCCAGGTGGCGGCCAAATTCCACGAGAGCACGACCGTGGAAATTCTATGGACTGTCGTGCCCTTGCTGATTCTGGTGGCCATGGCCATTCCGGCGACGAAGACCCTGATCAACATTTACGACAGCAGTGAGTCGGATATCGATATCCAAATCACCGGCTATCAGTGGAAGTGGCACTACAAATACCTGGGCCAGGACGTGGAGTTCTTCAGCAACCTGGCCACGCCCGCCGAACAGATACATAACCAGGCCACCAAGGGCGAGCATTACCTGCTGGAGGTCGATCAGCCGCTGGTGCTGCCGGTGGGTGCCAAGGTGCGCTTTCTGGTGACCGCCGCCGACGTGATCCACTCCTGGTGGGTGCCTGCCTTTGCGGTCAAGCGCGATGCCATTCCCGGGTTCGTCAACGAGGCCTGGACCCGCGTCGAGAAGCCTGGCATCTACCGTGGTCAGTGCGCTGAACTGTGCGGCAAGGACCACGGCTTCATGCCGATCGTGGTTGAGGTCAAATCCAAGGCCGACTACGACACTTGGCTCGGCGAGCGTAAGGAAGAAGCGGCCAAGCTTAAGGAGCTGACCTCCAAAGACTGGACGCTGGATGAGCTGGTGGCCCGTGGCGACAAGGTCTACCACACCACGTGCGTGGCCTGTCACCAGGCCGAAGGCCAAGGCCTGCCACCGATGTTCCCGGCGCTCAAAGGCTCGCCGATCGCCACCGGCGCCAAGGAAGATCACCTGCATCGCGTTTACTTCGGCAAGCCCGGCACCGCCATGGCGGCGTTCGGCAAACAGCTCTCGGAAGTGGATATCGCCGCCGTAGTGACCTACGAGCGCAACGCCTGGGGCAACAACAAAGGCGACATGGTCACGCCCAAAGATGTGCTGGCTCTGAAACAGGCGCAAAGCAAATGACAGCCTTCATTGCGTATGCCCTGAACCGCCCCGCCCACTCGCATGCAGGAGAACGGCCATGAGCACTGTGATCGATGACCATGGTCACGCCGACCATGCCCACGGCCCCGCCAAAGGCCTGATGCGCTGGGTGCTGACCACCAACCACAAAGACATCGGCACCATGTACCTGTGGTTTGCCTTTGCCATGTTCCTGCTTGGCGGCTCGTTCGCTATGGTGATCCGCGCCGAGCTGTTCCAGCCGGGCATGCAGATCGTCCAGCCGGCGTTCTTCAACCAGATGACCACCATGCACGGCCTGATCATGGTCTTTGGCGCGGTGATGCCAGCGTTTGTCGGCTTGGCCAACTGGATGATCCCGCTGATGATCGGCGCGCCGGACATGGCCCTGCCACGCATGAACAACTTCAGTTTCTGGCTGTTGCCGGCTGCGTTCCTGCTGCTGGTGTCCACCCTGTTCACCCCCGGCGGCGGGCCGAATTTCGGCTGGACCTTCTACGCCCCGCTCTCTACCACCTATGCGCCGGAAAGCGTGACGTTCTTTATCTTCGCCATCCACCTGATGGGCATCAGTTCGATCATGGGCGCGATCAATGTGGTCGCCACCATCCTCAACCTGCGCGCGCCAGGCATGACCCTGATGAAAATGCCGCTGTTCGTCTGGACGTGGCTGATCACCGCGTTCCTGCTGATCGCGGTGATGCCGGTACTGGCCGGATGCGTGACCATGATGCTGATGGACATCCACTTCGGTACCAGCTTCTTCAGTGCGGCCGGCGGCGGTGATCCGGTGTTGTTCCAGCATGTGTTCTGGTTCTTTGGCCATCCCGAGGTGTACATCATGATCCTGCCGGCGTTTGGCGCCGTCAGCTCGATCATCCCGACCTTCTCGCGCAAGCCGCTGTTCGGCTACACCTCGATGGTCTACGCCACGGCGAGCATCGCGTTCCTCTCGTTCATCGTGTGGGCGCACCACATGTTCGTGGTCGGGATTCCGTTGGTCGGCGAGTTGTTCTTCATGTATGCCACGCTGCTGATCGCGGTGCCGACGGGCGTGAAGGTGTTCAACTGGGTCAGCACCATGTGGCAAGGCTCGCTGACCTTCGAGACGCCGATGTTGTTTGCCGTGGCCTTCGTGATTTTGTTCACCATCGGCGGCTTCTCCGGGCTGATGCTGGCGATTGCCCCGGCGGACTTCCAGTACCACGACACCTACTTCGTGGTGGCGCACTTCCATTACGTACTGGTACCTGGCGCGATCTTCGGGATCTTCGCCTCGGCCTACTACTGGCTGCCGAAATGGACCGGTCACATGTACGACGAAACCTTGGGCAAGCTGCACTTCTGGCTGTCCTTCGTGGGCATGAACATGGCGTTTTTCCCGATGCACTTTGTCGGCCTGGCCGGTATGCCGCGCCGGGTGCCGGACTACAACCTGCAGTTCGCCGACTTCAACATGGTCTCCTCCATCGGCGCGTTCCTGTTCGGTACTACGCAGCTCTTCTTCCTGTTTATCGTGATCAAGTGCATCCGTGGCGGCCCGCCGGCACCGGCCAAGCCGTGGGAGGGGGCAGAAGGCCTGGAATGGAGCATTCCCTCACCCGCGCCGTACCACACGTTCACCACGCCACCGGAGGTCAAGTGAGCCGGGTGATGGGAGGCTGCCATGCTTGAGTCCATACCGATCAAGCGTTTGGTTACCCGCCTGTTGATCCTGGTGGTGGCGATGTTTGCCTTTGGCTTTGCCTTGGTGCCGATCTACGACGTGATGTGCAAAGCCTTCGGCATCAATGGCAAGACCGCCGGGCAGTACGAGGGCGAGCAGGTGGTCGACCCCACGCGCCAGGTGCGCGTGCAGTTCCTCTCCACCAATGCCATCGACATGGTCTGGGAGTTTCATTCCAAGGCGGATGAGGTGGTGGTGCATCCTGGAGCTGTGACCGAGATGCTGTTTGTGGCCTACAACCCCACCGACAAAGTCATGACCGCCCAGGCCGTGCCGAGCATTGCCCCGGCCGAAGCGGCGATGTACTTCCACAAGACCGAGTGCTTTTGCTTTACCCAGCAGGTGCTGCAGCCAGGTCAGCGCATCGAGATGCCGGTGCGCTTTATTGTCGACCGCGCCATGCCCAAGGCTGTGAAGCATTTGACCTTGGCGTACACGCTGTTTGATATCACTGCGCGCCAACCGCCGGTGGCTGTCCATACCGGCGGCTAGCTACTGTTTGCAGGCCCAATCAGGAGGGCGAATACATGTCGTCTCATGATACGTACTACGTACCAGCGCAAAGCAAATGGCCAATAATTGCCACCTTGGGCATGCTGACCACCGTCTACGGATTGGGTGTGTGGTTCAACGATTTGAAGGCGGCGCGCCCGGAATCCCACGGGCCGTGGATCTTTTTCGTCGGCGGGCTGTTGCTGGCCTACATGCTGTTTGGCTGGTTTGGCGCAGTGATCAAGGAAAGCCGCGCCGGTTTGTACAGCCCGCAGATGGATCGCTCGTTTCGCTGGGGCATGACCTGGTTCATCTTTTCCGAAGTGATGTTCTTTATCGCGTTCTTCGGTGCGCTGTTTTATGTGCGGCACATGTCCGGTCCGTGGCTGGGCGGTGAAGGGCACAAGGGCATCGCGCACATGCTGTGGCCGAATTTCGAATTCACGTGGCCGTTGCTCAACAACCCGGACCCGAAACTCTATCCCCCGCCGGAAGGCACCATCAGCCCGTGGGGCTTGCCGCTGATCAACACGATCTTGCTGGTCAGCTCCAGCGTGACCATCACCATCGCCCACCATGCCTTGCGCAAGGGCCATCGCGGTGCGCTGAAAATCTGGCTGGCGCTGACGGTATTACTGGGCTGGGCATTCCTCGCCTTCCAGGCCGAAGAGTACATGCATGCCTATAAAGAACTGGGCCTGACCCTCGGCTCGGGCGTGTACGGCGCGACGTTCTTTATGCTCACCGGCTTCCACGGCGCTCACGTGACCATCGGCACCATCATTCTGTTTGTGATGCTGATGCGCATCTTGCGCGGGCATTTCAATGCCGAACACCAGTTCGGTTTCGAGGCGGCCAGTTGGTATTGGCACTTTGTGGATGTGGTGTGGATCGGGCTGTTTTTCTTCGTTTATGTGCTGTGAGGCGCCTTACCAGGGTGCATGAGAAGCCAGTTGGCCGCTGAAGAAGCCCCAGGCGATCAACGCCACGGTGATCACGGCCAGCACGACACGCACGGTCAAGGCAGTGACGAGGCGGTTGGAGTTGCCCTCGTCCTTGACCAGAAAGAACAAGCCACTGAACAGGCTTACGACAGTCGCGATCAGCATCAGGGCAATGGCTGCTTTGAGCATGGTCTGGTTCCATTGGGATGGGCGGGCAATGAAAACAAGTATAGCCAGCGCCATAAAACGCTTTCGCCCCGGGATTGCACCGACGCTGGTGGTGCTGGTGTTGCTGCCGTTGATGGTGGGCTTGGGGTTCTGGCAGTTGGCCCGTGGCCATGAAAAACAGCTGCTGGTGGACAGTTATGCCGAGCGGCGTGTGGCCGATCCGATAAGCAGCGTGCAGCTCAATGACATGGCGGATCCGGCCTTTCGCCGGGTGCATCTGCGCGGTCAGTTCGATGCCGAACACAGTGTGTTACTCGATAACCGCATGCGCGACGGCCGGGCGGGTGTCGAGTTGTTGCAACCCTTCCACGACCAGGCCAGCGGCCTGTGGCTGTTGCTCAATCGTGGCTGGCTACCGTGGCCGGACCGGCGCACGCCGCCGGTCTTCACCACCCCCGAACAACCATTGAATCTCGACGCCTGGGTGTATGTCGCCCCCGGCGAAACCTTCCAGTTGCACGCCGACCCGGCCACCACGCAATGGCCGCGCCTGCTCACCGCGCTGCATCCCGCAGCACTCTGGGCTGAATTGGGCCGCAGCGGCTTTGCCTACGAGTTGCGTGCCGAACCTGGCCCGGGTACGTACGACACCACTTGGGCTGTGGTCGCCATGGGCCCGGAAAAACACTTGGGGTACGCCGTGCAGTGGTTTGCCATGTCGCTGGCGTTGCTGGCGCTTTACCTCTACCTCGGATGGCACAACAAAAAGGAGAAGTCCCATGGGAGCGGCCATGAATCCACTCAACATGTCTGAGGTGCCGGATCGACGCAAAGGTCGCTGGCAACTGGTGTTGATCCTGATGATGGTGATCGGCCCGATGGTGCTGGCGACCTTCATGTACAAGCTGCAATTTTGGGTGCCGGACAGCCGCAGCTACCATGGCGAGATGATCGGCAACGGCCAGACCCGCGCCGACATCGGTGTGCAGGCGGATGAGGGTCGTTGGCAACTGCTGGTCACCGCTCCCGCCGCGTGCACTACCGATTGCCAGCAATTGGTGTACCTGGCGCGTCAGCTGCAAATCAGCCTTGGGCGCGATGCATCCCGTGCCAGCCATGCCTTGGCCAGCGCGCAACCGGTGAGCGCCGAATACGACGCCAAGCTCAAAGCCGAGTACCCGCAACTGCAACGCTACGCGCTGGACCTCTCGACCTTCACCAAAGACGCCGCTGCACCGGGTGATGCACAACTGTGGATCGTCGACCCCCACGGCAACCTGGTGTTGCGCTACGACACCAAGGTCAAGGGCAAGGACCTGCTCAACGACCTGCGCCTGCTACTGAAACTGTCGAACATCGGATAAGGGCATCGTCATGGCCAAACCTGGATTTCGCCTCGCGTTGTTTGCCACCTTGCTGGCGCTGATCGTCGTGCTGCTCGGTGCCTACACCCGCCTGACCCACGCCGGCCTCGGTTGCCCGGACTGGCCGGGTTGCTATGGCTTCATCAGCGTGCCGCAAAGCGAAGCCCAGTTGGCCCATGCCGAGCTGCATTTCCCGGACACCCCGGTGGAGGCCGACAAGGGGTGGGCCGAAATGACGCATCGCTACTTCGCCGGCACTTTGGGTTTGCTGATCGTGCTGTTGGCGGCGCGTTCGTGGAGCCATCGGCGTGATCCTGGCCAACCGGTGAAATTGCCAGTGTTTGTGTTGGCGGTGGTGTTTGCCCAGGCGGCGTTCGGCATGTGGACGGTGACATTGAAGCTGTGGCCGCAAGTGGTGACAGGGCATTTGCTGGGCGGCTTTGCGACCCTGAGCTTGTTGTTTCTGCTGACGTTGCGTTTGTCCGGCGTGCTGCCCGCGTTGATCGTGCCCAAGCGCCTGCAATATTGGGCGACGGCCGGGTTGGTGTTGGTGATTGGGCAAATCGCGCTGGGTGGTTGGGTCAGTTCCAACTATGCGGCGGTGGCCTGTATCGATCTGCCGACCTGCCATGGCCAATGGTGGCCGGCCGCGGATTTTGCCAACGGTTTTCACCTCACCCAACACATCGGCCCCAATTACCTGGGTGGGCAGCTCGATAGTGATGCGCGCACGGCGATCCACCTGACCCACCGTATTGGCGCGGTCATTGTCACCTTGGTTTTGCTGGGTTTGGCCTGGCAACTGCGCGCGGTGGGCATGACCCGACTGGCGGGCCTGCTGTTGATCGCCCTGGCGGCGCAAATCTGCCTGGGCTTGAGTAACGTGTATTTCCATCTGCCGCTGCCGGTGGCCGTGGCGCATAACGCGGGCGGCGCGGCGTTGTTGCTGACGCTGGTGTTGGTCAATTACCACGCGCGCACCAGCCTGGTTCGGGTGCGCAATCAGTCGCGGTTCGGCTGGCGCTTCATCCCACGCAAACACGTATCGGGGCTCATCACCCTTAAAGGAGAGATGCCATGGCGACCTTGATCGGCGCGGGTCACAGCCAGGCGATCTGGCGTGACTACCTGGAGCTGACCAAGCCGAAAGTGGTGGTGTTGATGCTTATCACCTCTCTGGTGGGCATGTTCCTCGCCACTCGCGCTGGAGTGCCGTGGGCGGTGCTGATTTTCGGCAACTTAGGGATAGCCCTGTGCGCCGGCGGCGCGGCGGCGGTCAATCATGTGGTGGATCGGCGGATCGATGCAGTGATGGCGCGCACGCATAAACGGCCAATGGCGCAAGGGCGCGTGTCGCCGGTGGCTGCCCTGGCCTTTGCTTTGTTTCTGGCTGTTGCAGGTCTGGCCCTGTTGCTGGCATTTACCAACCCGTTGGCCGCCTGGCTGACACTGGCTTCATTGCTCGGTTATGCGGTGATCTACACCGGCTTTCTCAAGCGCGCGACGCCGCAGAACATCGTCATCGGTGGCCTCGCCGGTGCCGCGCCACCGCTGCTGGGCTGGGTTGCCGTCACCGGCCATATCAGCGCCGAACCGCTGCTGCTGGTGCTGATCATCTTCGCCTGGACCCCGCCGCACTTCTGGGCGCTGGCCATTCACCGCAAGGAGGAATACGCCAAGGCCGATATCCCGATGCTTCCGGTCACCCATGGCGAGCATTACACCAAGGTGCATATCCTGCTCTATACCTTCGCCTTGCTGGCGGTGAGCCTGATGCCCTATGTCATCCACATGAGCGGCCTGTTGTACCTCGCGTGTGCACTGGTATTGGGCGGACGCTTTCTGCAATGGGCCTGGGTGCTGTACCGTGGCACCCAGCCGCACGCGGCGATCAACACCTTCAAGTACTCTATCTGGTACCTGTTTTTGCTGTTTATCGCCCTGCTCGTAGACCACTACTTACTGTTGAACCTATGACTCGAACTCAAAAAACCGTCTTTATCCTGGTGGCCATCGTCGCGTTGATCATGGGCCTGACCGTCAACAAAGTGCTCTCGGGCAAAGGCCAGGGCGACCCGACAGCGCTGATCGACGCCGGTATCATCCTGCTACCGCAAAGCCGCCAACTGCCGCCGGTGACCATGACCAACCAGGACGGCCAGCCGGTGGTGGTCAACGAGCTGAAAGGTAAGTGGAGCCTGCTGTTCTTCGGCTACACCTTCTGCCCGGACATTTGCCCGACCACCCTCGCCCAGTTGCGCCAGATCAAGAGCGAACTGCCCAAAGAGGTTGTGGATAAGTTGCAAGTGATCCTGGTCAGCGTCGATCCAAACCGCGACACGCCGACTCAGCTCAAGCAGTACCTGGGTTACTTCGACCCGCAGTTCGAAGGCCTGACCGGCGCGAATGTGGACGATGTGCAGAAGGTCTCGAATGCCGTGAGCATTCCGTTTATTCCGGCCGATACCAGTAAGCCCAATTACACTGTCGACCACAGTGGCAACCTGGCGCTGATCGGCCCGGATGGGACTCAGCGCGGGTTTATCCGCGCGCCGCTGAACAACCAGAAGTTGGTGGTGCAGTTGCCGGTTTTGTTGCAGCGCAAATGATCGTTCCCACGCTCTGCGTGGGAATGATCAGTGGGATCAGAACGCTGGCTTAATCGCGCCTTTGTACTTCTCTTCGATGAATTTCTTCACTTCAGGCGTGTGCAGGGCTGCAACCAGCTTCTTCACGGCGTCCGAGTCTTTGTTGTCTTCACGGGTTACCAGGATGTTCACGTAGGGCGAGTCGCTGCCTTCGATGACCAATGCGTCCTTGGATGGGTCCAGCTTGGCTTCCAGCGCGTAGTTGGTGTTGATCAGCGCCAGGTCAACCTGGGTCAGCACGCGCGGCAGCGTGGCGGCTTCCAGCTCACGGAACTTCAGGTTTTTCGGGTTGGCGGTGATGTCCTTGATGGTCGACAGGATGTCTGTCGGGTCCTTCAGGGTAATCAGGCCATTCTTGGCCAGCAGCAACAGCGCGCGGCCGCCGTTGGTGGCGTCGTTGGGGATCACCACGTTGGCGCCGCTTGGCAGGTCATCCAGCTTTTTGTATTTGCTGGAGTAGGCGCCCAGAGGCTCCAGGTGCACTGCGCCGACGCTCACCAAGTGAGTGCCTTTGGCCTTGTTGAACTCATTCAGGTACGGCTGGTGCTGGAAGAAGTTGGCATCCAGGCGCTTTTCAGCCACCTGTACGTTCGGCTGCACGTAGTCGGTGAAGACTTTTACCTGCAAATCCACGCCTTCTTTGGCGAGGGCAGGTTTCACGAATTCCAGGATTTCTGCGTGCGGTACAGGCGATGCAGCGACCGTGATGGTCTCGGCGTGCGCGGAAAACGCGGCAACGGCGGCGAAAGCAACCAGTAGTTTTTTCATCCAACAAGCTCCTTGTTCGGGCATGTACCGGCGGGGGCCGGTAATGGCCGTTATTTTCGAGAAAAGTGCACCACCAGCTTGTCGCCGACGGTTTGCAGAATTTGCACCAGGATCAACAGCATCACCACGGTGACCACCATTACATCGGTCTGGAAGCGCTGGTAACCGAAACGGATCGCCAGGTCACCGAGGCCGCCGGCACCGACGACACCGGCCATGGCCGTGTAGGAAACCAGCGTAATCGCCGTCACCGTAATCGCCGCGAAAATGCCGGGGCGTGCTTCGGGCAGCAAGGCGTTGGTGATGATCTGGCGTGTGCTGGCGCCCATCGATTGGGTGGCTTCGATGATGCCGCGGTCTACTTCACGCAAGGCGGTTTCCACCAGGCGCGCAAAGAACGGCGTTGCGCCCACCACCAGTGGCGGAATCGCGCCCGCCACGCCCAGCGAGGTGCCGGTGAGCAGTACGGTGAACGGGATCATCACGATCAACAGAATGATGAACGGCAGCGAGCGCAGGATGTTCACGATCAGTGACAGCAGCGCGTACAGGCCTTTTTGTTCGAACAGTTGGCGCGGGCTGGTCAGGAACAGCAGCACACCCAAGGGCAGGCCCAGTACGACGGTGAAGAACAGCGAACCGAACAGCATCGTCATGGTATCGCCGGTGGCGAGCCAGATTTCGGACCAGTCGATATTGGCGAAGAAACTCAACAAAACTTCCATTAGCGCAGAACCTCCATGTGGACGTCTGCCGCGGTAAAGCGGGCGAACGCCGCTTCCATGTCACCGCCGGTGATGGCCAGGGTCAGTTGCCCGTAGGGGCTATCTTTTATGTGGTCGATTCGGCCGGCAAGGATGCTGTAGTCCACCCCCGTTTCACGGGCGACGGTACCCAGCAACGGCGCGTAGGTCGCTTCGCCCTGGAACGTCAGGCGCACGATGCGACCTGGTACATGGGCGAAGACATCGCGCTGCTCGCCTTCATCGACCTGCTCGGCTTCTTGCACGAAGCGTTTGGTGGTCGGGTGCTTGGGGTGCAGGAACACGTCTGCCACCGAGCCTTGCTCGACGATTACGCCGGCGTCCATCACGGCCACCTGGTCGCACACACGGCGGATCACGTCCATTTCATGGGTGATCAGCACGATGGTCAGCTTCAACTCGCGGTTGATCTCGGCCAGCAATTTGAGCACCGAGGCGGTGGTTTGTGGGTCGAGGGCGCTGGTGGCTTCGTCGCACAGCAGGATCTTGGGCTTGGTCGCCAGGGCTCGGGCGATGCCGACGCGCTGCTTCTGGCCGCCGGACAACTGCGCCGGGTACTTCTTGGCGTGGTCCGACAGGCCTACACGGGCGAGCAACTCAGCCACGCGCAGGTCGATTTCTTTGCGCGACAAGTCGCCAGCCAGGGTTAGCGGCAGCGCTACGTTGTCGGCAACGGTCTTGGAGGCCAGCAAGTTGAAGTGCTGGAAAATCATCCCAACCTGCTGGCGGAAACGGCGCAGGCCATTGGCGTCCAGTGCGGTGACTTCTTCGCCGTCGACGTTGATCTGGCCGCCACTCGGTTCTTCGAGGCGGTTGATCAGGCGCAGCAGCGTGCTTTTACCCGCACCCGAGTGGCCGATGAGGCCAAACACCTGGCCGTTCTCGACGCGTAGGCTGGTGGGGTGCAGCGCGGGGATATCCTTACCGGCGACGCGGTAGGTTTTATGGACGTTATGAAACTCGATCACGTAGCGAACCTTGTGGGGCGCATGGAAAAGGGATCAGCGGTTAGCCGGGCGCGCATTTTAGCCTGTCCGTATAGTCTTTCTTAGCATTTCTTTCGCATTCAACCAGCGATTTGGCAATAACGCGATCAAAGGTCGTGGAAAGGGCGCGGTGTTGGATCAAGTCTTTGGTTGTTTTTAAATCGCTATCGGGAGCCAGCCCCCGATAGCTTTATTCCGCCTTGCGCGGAATCAACACAACCTGTGCCGGAATAGTCTTCAGGATCTGCCGGCGGATCTTCAGGTCATACCCCGAATCAATGCGTTTCACCCGCTTGGTCAGCAGCGTGGCCAGCCACGGGTAATCTTCTGTTCGCGGCGCCTGGATGCTCACGTCGCACTGGTAATTCACCACGTCGGTGGCGATTGCATCCAGCTGATGGCGCAGTTCTGCGATATCGGTGAGGTTCAGCGCCACGGTGGTGCTTTCAGCGGCCGGGTCGATGACCTTGGCAACAGGCTTGGATTCAGCGGCTTTCAAGGCTGCTTCGGCTTTATCCAACTCGGCTTTTCGGGCGTGGCTGATGGCGCTGTTAACGCCGCCAGTCAGCGCAGGCGCCTTGGGCATCAGCGCACGGGCGCGGCTCAGGGCGGTGGCGGCGGCATTGACGTCACCTTTTTGCAGCACAATCTGGCTGCGCTGCAGGTAGGCTTCGGCCAGTTGGCGCTGGTAAGGCTCCAGCGTCGGGTCGTTAGGCGACGCGGCTTGCAGCGCGGCCAACTCGTCTTCGGCGGTTGCAAGCTCACTACTGGCCAGGTTTTGTTCCAGCTGCGCGATGGCCGCAGCGCGAGCGTCCGGGGCCTCAGGGGCGGCGGGCGGTGTGCTTTGACAGGCGCCCAGCAGCAGGGAAAATGCGGCAAGGAGCAGATAACGGAAGGTGAACAGCTTCATTCCTGCGACTCTCTATTTGCGCAAAAAGCGAGCAAGTCTACACCCCTCGACGGGGCAGGACAAAACTCAGCAGAAACAGGGCGGCGGCCGTAACCACAATCGACGGCCCGGCCGGCGTGTCCTTGAACCAGGACAGCGCCAAGCCCCCGCACACTGCAAACATCCCCAGGAGGCTCGCGCCAATCGCCATCTGCTCCGGTGAGCGGGCGTGGCGCTGGGCGGCGGCGGCGGGAATGATCAACAGCGACGTGATCAACAATACGCCGACAATCTTCATCGCGACAGCAATCACCACGGCGATCAACAGCATCAGGGTCATGCGCAGGGCTGGCACTGGCAGGCCCTCCACTGTGGCCAGCTCTTCATGCACGGTGATTGCCAGTAGTGGGCGCCACAGGGTCACGAGCAATATCAGCACAGCAGCGCTGCCGCCGAGGATCCATGAGAGGTCGGTAGGGCTGATCGCCAGCAGGTCGCCGAACAGGTAAGCCATCAGGTCGATACGCACTTCATGCATAAAGCTCAGTACAACGAGGCCCAGGGACAGGGTGCTTGGCGCCAGGATCCCCAACAATGTGTCCGAGGCCAGCGGCTGGCGCTGTTGCAGGGTCACCAGCAGCACCGCCAGCAGTAAGCAGCCCACGGTTACGGCGATGGTCGGGCTCACATCCAGCAAGAAACCCAGGGCCACGCCCAGCAGCGCGGCATGCGACAACGTGTCGCCAAAATAAGCCATGCGTCGCCAGACTACGAACGAGCCCAAGGGGCCCGCCACTAGTGCCAAAGCCAAGCCTGCCAGCAGGGCGTAGAGCAGAAAATCAGCCATGCTTGCAGCTATCTCCATGAACGTGGGTATGAGGGGCGGCGGGGTCATCGACGACTGCGCCATGTAGGTCATGGGCGTGGTCGTGATGATGGTGGTAGATCGCCAGACTCTGGGCGTTCTTGCCGAACAGCTCGACGAACGCCGGGTCACCGCTGACTTGTTCCGGGTGGCCGGAGCAGCACACGTGGCGATTGAGGCACACCACTTGGTCGGTGGTGCTCATCACCAGGTGCAGGTCGTGGGAGACCATCAGCACGCCGCAGCCGTGGCGGTCGCGCAGTCGGGTGATCAGGCTATACAGCTCGGCCTGGCCGGCGACGTCGACACCCTGCACGGGCTCATCCAGCACCAGCAGTTCCGGCTCGCGCAACAGAGCACGGGCCAGCAATACGCGCTGCATTTCACCGCCGGATATGCTTTGCACCGGGCTGTCGATCACCTGTTCGGCACCGACTTCCTTGAGCGCAGCCTGCGCGCGGGTGCGGTCTACACCAGGCACCAGGCGCAGGAAGCGCAGCACTGACAAGGGCAGCGTTGGATCGACATGCAGCTTTTGCGGCATATAGCCGACGCGCAGCTTGGGCTTGCGCCACACACTGCCGGTGTCAGGCTTGAGCAAGCCGAGTACGGCGCGCACCAGGGTAGTTTTGCCCGCGCCATTCGGGCCGATCAGGGTGACGATCTGCCCAGGTTCAACGCTCAGTGCAATGTTATCCAGCACGTTTTGCCCGGCGAACGTGACCCCAACCTGCTCAAGGCGGATTAGCGCGTTGCTCATCAAGCCCCCTGGCAACCCGAGCAGAGCCCGACCACTTCGACCGTTTGCCCTTCGACCTTGAAGCCGACCTCGGCCGAGCTCTTGATGATGGCGTCGCTGATGCTTTTTTGTTCAAGCTCAATGGCGGCGTGGCACTCACGGCAGATCAGGAATTGGCCCTGGTGCGCATGTTCCGGGTGGTTGCAGCCGACAAAGGCGTTGAGCGAGGCGATGCGGTGGACCAGGCCGTTTTCCAGCAGGAAATCCAGCGCGCGGTACACCGTGGGCGGTGCAGCGCGGCGGCCGTCTTGCTCACTGAGCACGCCAAGAATGTCGTAGGCGCCCAGCGGCTTGTGGCTCTGCCACACCAGTTCCAGCACACGCCGACGCAAGGCGGTCAGGCGCAGGCCTTTCTGTGCGCACAGGGTGTCGGCCTCCGACAGCGCGGTGTGCACGCAGTGAGAGTGGTCATGGGGACGGCTGGCAAGCGGTGTTTTAGGCATGAGCGGCGACAGATATTTGATAGAGACGTTATTATGTTACCCGTTCCTACGCCATTGAGTGGTCATCGTGTCCCGACTTTTTCCCGTTTTTGTCGTATTTGTCACCAGTTTGTTCATCGCCGGGGCTGCTCAGGCTGAGGTCAAGGTGCTGACCAGCATCAAGCCGTTGCAACTGATCGCCGCCGCTGTGCAGGACGGCGTAGCCATTCCAGAGGTCTTGTTGCCGCCTGGTGCCTCGCCGCATAACTATGCCTTGCGCCCATCCGACGTACGGCGCGTGCAGTCGGTAGACCTGCTGTATTGGATCGGCCCGGACATGGAAAGCTTCCTGCCACGCGTGCTCAAGGGGCGTAGCTTGCCGACCGTGGCCGTGCAGGATCTTCCAGGGATGAAGCTGCGTCGTTTTGCCGAAGATAGCCACTCTCATGCTGATGATGCCGACGAACATGACCACGATCACCGTCCGGGCAGTCTGGATGCGCATTTGTGGTTGTCGACCGTCAACGCTCGCGTGATCGCTGCGCGCATGGCGTCTGACCTCAGCGCTGCTGACCCGACCAATGCCCCGCGCTATCAGAGCAACGTGAAGGCGTTCGATGAGCGCCTGGATGCGTTGGATGCGCGCTTGAAGGCCCGTCTGGCGAGTGTCGGCGACAAACCTTACTTTGTGTTCCACGAAGCCTTTGATTACTTCGAAGATGCTTACGGGCTCAAACACACCGGTGTGTTCAGTGTTGCGGCCGAAGTACAGCCAGGCGCCCAGCATGTGGCGGCGATGCGTACTCGACTGCAGGAAGTGGGCAAGACGTGTGTGTTCAGCGAGCCGCCGTTGCGCCCGCGTTTGGCTGAGACGCTGGTTGCCGGTTTGCCGGTGAAATTGGCGGAGTTGGATGCGTTGGGTGGTTACACTCCGGCCACGGCTCAAGGCTATGAGCAAGTGCTGGAGAAGTTGGGGAATGATTTGGCAGGTTGCCTGGAATCGCTCTAACAGACACCGCATAACCCATGTGGGAGCGAGCAAGCCCGCTCCCACATTTTTTTGATCGAGTAGACCTTTTAGAGGGCGAACGGCAGGTGCACGCTGACCTGCTGACGCTGCGCCAGCCGATGCTCGAACTCTGCCGGATCGTGGATCAACACATCCTGCCCGGCAAACGATTCGGCGGCGATCAGGCGTGACAGCCAGAAACGTACACACGCCACCCGTAACATAGTCGGCCACAGCTCGGCTTCCTTGGCGGTGAACGGTCGCAGGCCCGCGTAGGCACCCAGCAATGCGCGGGCGCGTTGCCCGTCAATCACGCCATCGGCGTCCGAACACCAGTCATTCAAGGCGATCGCCACGTCGTACAGCATTGGGCCCGAGCAGGCGTTGTAGAAATCGATCAAGCCGGTCAGGTGCGTGCCTTCGAACATCGCGTTGTCGCGGAACAGGTCAGCGTGAACGTTGGCGCGCGGCAGTGCGAGGATCTGGGCCTTGTGGGTTTCGATCTCGGTCAGTGCGTCTTGCAGCAGGCGCTGTTGCGCGTCGTTCAGGTGCGAAATCAGCTGTGCGCCTTCACTGAGCATCCAGTCCAACCCGCGATCAGTCTTGCGCTCCAGCACCTTCTCGCCTTGAGTCGCCAGGTGCAGGTGGCCGAGCAGGTCGCCGACCTGGGCACAATGCTGCGCGTTGGCGTCCTTGATGTGCTTGCCGGCCAGGCGCGGTTGTAGCAGCGCGGGTTTGCCGGCAAGTTCGCGCAGGGCCACGCCGTCGGTGGTGCGCAGGGCGTAAGGCACCGGCAAGTCGGCGTCATGGAGCACGTCGAGCAGCTCGATGAAGAACGGCATTTCCGCGACTGGGCCGCGCTCAACCAGGGTCAGGACGAATTCGCCCTGTTCCAGGCTGATAAAAAAATTAGTGTTTTCGCTACCGGCGGCAATTCCCTGGAAATCAAGCAGGCGGCCGAGCCCGTAAGGGGCGAGAAAGGTTTCCAGCTCGGGCCGAGCCAGGGGGGTAAACACAGACATGGTTAAAACTGCCAGTACGGGCGCCGCAGTGCGCAGCGCCAATTGAAGTTAAGAAATCATTTCCATTCGAAGATCTTCCATGACGGGATCAGCATATCCGGCTGGTCAGAACGGATGAAGTTCGCATCGGTTCCGTCCGCGCGCACCAGAAAGTACGGCGCAAAGCCTTTCTGAGTCACCTTGATCGCGTACAGGAAACCATTTTGGCGGTATTCCTGAATGGTTTTGTCGCCTTCCGTGCGAATGGTGACTTCCGGGTCGGCCGAAGGGGCAGTATCTGCCGCCATGGCCACCATCGGAGTGAGTGCAATCAAGCCGGTCAACAACAGGCGATTTACTGTGCGCATGATAACCTTGTCCCTTTGTCGTCATTGGTCCGGCTATTCTAGCGCCTGACCCGCCGAAAAGGTTGATCCTGCTCATGAGCCAAGCCCCCCTCGTCCTGGTGGACGGTTCTTCTTACCTGTACCGCGCCTTCCATGCACTGCCACCGCTGACCACCTCCAAAGGTCTGCCGACCGGTGCGGTCAAGGGCGTGTTGAACATGCTCAAAAGCCTGCGCAAGCAGTATCCGAACAGCCCGTTCGCGGTTGTGTTCGACGCCAAGGGTGGGACCTTTCGCGATGACATGTACGCCGAATACAAGGCCAACCGCCCCAGCATGCCGGATGACATGCGCGTGCAGATCGAGCCTTTACATCAGAGCGTGATCGCCTTGGGCTTTCCGTTACTGTGCGTCGAAGGCGTCGAGGCCGATGACGTGATCGGCACCCTGGCCCGCAGCAGCGCAGCCGCTAACCGCCCGGTGGTGATTTCTACCGGCGATAAGGACATGGCACAGCTGGTCGACGGGCACATTACCTTGGTCAACACCATGACCGGTAGCTCAATGGACATCGAGGGCGTAAAGGAGAAATTTGGCGTCGCTCCGGAGCAGATCATCGACTATCTGGCGTTGATGGGCGATTCGTCCGACAACATCCCGGGTGTTCCGGGCATTGGACCGAAGACTGCTTCCGGCTTGCTGGTGGGCGTGAATGGCGGTCTCAAAGAGCTTTATGAGCAGTTGGATATCGTACCGACCCTACCTATCCGGGGCGCCAAGACGTTGCCGGCCAAGCTGGAAGAACACAAGGAGATGGCGTTCCTTTCTTACCAGTTGGCGATGATCAAGGTTGATGTGCCGCTGGACGTGGGCCTGGATGATCTGCACCTGATTGAGCCGGATCGCGAAAAGCTCCTGGAGCTGTACACGCTGCTTGAGTTCAAGAGCTGGATTGATGAGATTCAGCGCGATGCCAAGCGTGTCGAACTCAAGGCGTCGACCGAGGCTGCTCCGGTTGCCGAAGAAATCGTTGAGACTGCTGCGCAGGCGCCTGTGGAAGCGGCATACACCACCATCCTCGACCAAGCGACCTTCGATGCCTGGCTGAAGAAGCTCAACGACGCGAAGTTGTTCGCGTTTGACACCGAAACCACCGGGATCGACGCCCAACAGGCGCAGTTGGTGGGGGTTTCCTTTGCCGTACAGCCCCATGAAGCGGCCTACATACCGCTGACCCACTCCTACATCGGTGCGCCGGAACAGTTGGACCGTGACACCGTGTTGCTGGCCTTGAAGCCTCTGTTGGAAGATCCGGCCAAGCTCAAGGTCGGCCAGCACGCCAAGTTCGACATGAATATCTTGGCCAACTGTGCCATCGGTGGCGATCCGGCAAAGGGCATCACCGTGCGCGGCATCGCTTTCGACACGATGCTTGAATCCTACGTGTTGAACTCCACCGCGACCCGGCACGACATGGACAGCCTGGCGAAGAAGTACCTGGACTACGACACCGTCAGCTTCCAGGACATCGCCGGCAAAGGCGCCAAGCAACTGACATTCGACCAGATCCCGCTTGAGCAGGCTGGTCCTTATGCGGCCGAAGATGCGGACGTGACGCTGCGCCTGCATCAGGAATTGCATGCACAGCTCGCGGCCATTCCAACGCTGGCTAGCGTGCTGACGGACATCGAAATTCCATTGGTGCCAGTGCTGGCACGTATCGAGCGTCAGGGCGCGCTGGTGGATTCGAAGTTGCTGGGTGTTCAGAGCATCGAGCTGGGCGACAAGATGGTTGAGCTGGAGCGCCAGGCGTTCGAGATCGCCGGTGAGGCGTTCAACCTGGGTTCGCCCAAGCAGCTCGGCGCGATTCTCTACGAAAAACTGGGCTTGCCGGTGCTGAAGAAGACCGGCAAGGGCCAGGCATCCACGGCAGAGGAAGTGTTGGCCAAGTTGGCCGAGGATGATTTCCTGCTGCCCAAGGTACTGATGCAGTACCGCAGCATGAGCAAGCTGAAAAGCACCTACACCGACCGCCTGCCGGAGCAGATCAACCCTCGTACCGGGCGCATTCACACGTCTTATCATCAGGCGGTGGCAGCGACCGGGCGTTTGTCTTCCAGCGATCCGAACTTGCAGAACATTCCGGTGCGCACCGCTGAAGGGCGTCGGATTCGTCAGGCATTTGTCGCGCCTAAAGGCTACAAGCTGCTGGCCGCGGACTATTCGCAGATTGAATTGCGGATCATGGCGCACTTGTCCAAGGACGAGGGGTTGATGAATGCCTTCCGCAACGACCTGGACGTGCACACGGCCACAGCGGCTGAAGTGTTCAAGGTTGAACTGGCTGAGGTCACATCCAATCAGCGTCGCAGCGCCAAGGCGATCAACTTTGGCCTGATCTACGGCATGGGCGCTCAGAAGCTCGGCAAGGACATTGGCGTCGATACCAAGACGGCCAAGGCTTATATCGATGTGTACTTCGCCCGCTATCCAGGGGTTCGTGAGTACATGGAACGTACCCGCGCCCAGGCTGCCGATCAGGGTTTTGTCGAAACCTTCTTCGGGCGTCGGCTGTATTTGCCGGATATCAATTCCAATAAGCCCCAGGAGCGCGCAGCCGCAGAACGCACGGCGATCAACGCGCCGATGCAGGGCACGGCGGCGGATATCATCAAGAAAGCCATGGTGCTGGTCGACAACTGGCTGGCCGAATCTGGCCTGGATGCCAAAGTTATCCTGCAAGTGCACGATGAATTGGTACTTGAGGTTCGTGAAGACCTGGTCGCAGAAGTCAGCGAGAAGATTCGCGAGCACATGAGTGCAGCAGCGCAATTGGACGTGCCATTGGTGGTGGACGTAGGCGTAGGCGATAACTGGGACGAGGCGCACTGACCATGCTGCTCTGCCACCACCGGGTGTGGTGGCAGAGTGCTTTAGTTCAGAAATCGCCGTCAGTTATTTCAAATAGTTTTTTGATCGTGCTGGAACTTAACGTGTGAGTTGCTACTCAGAGTTACTGAATGGGTGGTGAAGCCCTTCAATGCTCCTATGTTGTGTTAAGTGTTGGCAGATATCTGGACCCCGCCCTAGCGGTCCGGAACTTGAACCCCGAACTTCCCCTCCCCATACGAAGTCCGGGGTTTTTTTTGCCCGCAGAAAAGTTATTCGGCGATTTCCGCGCCCTTGTCCGCCAATTCCATCCAGCCGGCCAGCACGGTGTAAGCGTCTTCCAAGCCCATGCGCTTTGGCGCCGAGAACAGCTGGATGGTGATCGCGTCGCCCCAACCTTTACGGATTTCGGACTGCACTTTGAGCAGGGTGTTCTTGGCGGCGCCGTAGGTCAGCTTGTCGGCCTTGGTCAGCAGGATATGCATCGGCATGCCGCTGGCGACGGCCCAGTCGAGCATCAACAGGTCGAAGTCGGTCATTGGATGACGGATGTCCATCATCAAGATCAAACCCTTCAAACTCTCGCGTCCACCCAGGTAAGCCTCCAGGTGACGCTGCCAGTGCAGCTTCAACGGGATAGGGACTTTTGCGTATCCGTAGCCCGGCAGGTCGACCAGACGCCGATCATCGTCTAGCTTGAAGAAATTGAGGAGTTGCGTGCGGCCCGGGGTTTTCGAGGTGCGCGCGAGGCTGGCGTGGGTCAGGGTGTTCAGTGCGCTGGATTTACCGGCGTTGGAGCGACCGGCGAAGGCGACTTCAAAGCCTTCGTCATCGGGGCATTGGTCAACTTTGGCGGCGCTGAGCATGAACGTGGACTGTTGGCACAGACCGAGGATGGGATTCTTGAGTTGCATGAGATTTCCGATGTGGGCGGTGCCGAAAAAGGGTGCGGCAAGCGGTGTCGTTTCCGTTTCAGTAGCGCCAGTATATAATGCCGCAGATTTTGTGTGTGCTTTGTCCCAGCGAAGGATGAAGTTCACGGGAGCGAAAGACCTTCATTGCGCATTAGAACGCAAAACGCTCTCAAACCCTGAAAAGGTCGATGTATGACCCGATGGTTGCTCGCTTTGGGTGTCCTGATTCCGCTTTACGGCGCTCAGGCTACACAGGATCCGGAAGCGGTGTACAACCGAGTTTGCGTGGCTTGCCATGCCGGCCAACTGCCCAACGCCCCCAAACGGGGTGATCAGGCAGCGTGGGCGCCCAGACTGGCGCAGGGCATGGACACGCTGGTGCAACACGTGACCCAGGGTTTCAAGGCAATGCCGCCGCGTGGTTTGTGCATGGACTGCAGTACTGAGGATTACCAGGCCATCATTGAGATGATGGTGAGTAAACCCGGTAGATAACTCTTAAACCCCTTAGCCGTAGTTGGATTAGCTGATGAACAAACTGATCGTGAGTCTGCTGTTGACCTTGGGCATCACCGGTGTTGCCCATGCTGCAGGCGACGCTACAGCGGGCCAGGCGAAAGCCGCCGTATGTGGTGCTTGCCATGGACCGGATGGCAACAGCCCGGCGCCGAACTTCCCCAAATTGGCCGGCCAGGGTGAACGCTACCTGACCAAGCAGATGCACGACATCAAGGACGGCAAGCGCACGGTGCTGGAAATGACCGGCTTGCTGACCAACCTCAGCGATCAGGACCTGGCGGACATCGCGGCGTATTTTGCCAGCCAGCACGGCAGTGTGGGAGCTGCCGATCCGAAAGTCGTGGCCCACGGTGAAGAGCTGTTCCGTGGTGGCAACTTGGAAAAAGGCATGCCTTCGTGCATCGGTTGCCACTCGCCTAACGGTGCCGGTCTGGCCGCTGCAGGCTTTCCGCACTTGAGCGGCCAGCATGCGCAGTATGTTGCCAAGCAGTTGACGGACTTCCGTGAAGGCAATCGCACCAACGACGGCGATGCCAAAATCATGCAAACCATCACCAATAAAATGAGCAACAAGGACATTGAGGCGGTTTCCCAGTACATCCAGGGCCTGCACTGATCGTAACAGTACGTTAACGCTCGATTAATCCATCGATGCAAGCATAAAAAGGGTGGCTTAGGCCGCCCTTTTTTGTGGCCGGTGCCGTTACACTAACGAACTCATGTCCGCGTAGACCTGTCACAACAAAGGTCACGTGAGGCGACTTTATTTGTCCAGGAGTAAAGCATGCGTAATCTGATCCTCAGCGCCGCTCTCGTCACTGCCAGCCTCTTCGGCATGACCGCACAAGCTGCCGACGTGCCGCTTGAAGCCGGTAAAACCTACGTTGAGTTGGCCAACCCGGTACCCGTTTCGGTGCCAGGCAAGATCGAAGTGGTGGAGCTGTTCTGGTATGGCTGCCCGCATTGTTACGCCTTTGAGCCGACCATCAATCCATGGGTCGAAAAACTCCCGTCCGACGTGAACTTCAAACGCATCCCGGCCATGTTCGGCGGCCCATGGGATGCCCACGGCCAACTGTTCCTGACCCTGGAAGCCATGGGTGTGGAGCACAAGGTCCACAACGCTGTATTCGAAGCCATCCAGAAACAAGGCAAGCGCCTGACCAAGCCGGACGAAATGGCTGACTTCGTCGCCACCCAAGGTGTCGACAAGGACAAGTTCCTGGCCACCTTCAACTCCTTCGCAATCCAGGGCCAGATCAAACAGGCCAAGGAACTCGCGCAGAAGTACGGTGTGCAAGGCGTACCGACCCTGATCGTCAACGGCAAATACCGTTTTGACCTGGGTACTGCGGGCGGTCCGGAAGCGGTCTTGAATGTGGCCGACCAGTTGATCGCCAAAGAGCGCGCAGCCAAGTAAGGGGTCCACCATGCGCCGCTGGGGTACCGAACGCGTCGTTGGCCTGCATGACCCGCAGGTCAACGAACACCACCTGGAATCGACAGGCCTGCCGGCAGACAGCCGCCTGCGCCTGCTCAGCTTCAATATCCAGGTGGGCATCAGTACCGAGAAATACCGGCACTACCTCACCCGTGGCTGGCAGCATTTGCTGCCTCACAACGGGCGAGCCGGGAACCTGCAAAAGATCGGCAACCTGCTGAGCGACTTCGACCTCGTTGCACTGCAGGAAGCTGACGGCGGCAGCATGCGCTCCGGCTACATCAACCAAGTGGAGCACCTGGCTCAGCTCGGTGCATTTCCCTACTGGTATCAACAACTCAACCGAAACCTCGGGCGCCTGGCGCAGCACAGTAATGGTGTGCTCAGCCGCTTGAAGCCGTGGGCTATCGAAGATCATCCGTTGCCAGGCCCCAAGGGGCGGGGGGCGATCCTCGTGCGCTTTGGCGAAGGTCCGGAAGCCTTGGTGGTGGTCATGATGCACCTGTCGCTCGGGTCACGTACCCGGATGATGCAACTGGCCTACATCCGAGAGCTGATCGGCAATTACAAACATCAGGTGCTGATGGGTGATATGAATACCCATGCCAGCGACCTGCTGCAAAATTCCCCGCTGCGGGACCTCGGGTTACTGGCGCCGCAAGTCGAAGCCACGTTTCCCAGTTGGCGCCCGCAGCGCTGTCTTGACCATATCCTGCTCAGCCCGACCCTCACGCTCGAAAGTGTGCAGGTTCTGGCGCAGCCCATCTCCGATCACCTGCCGGTCGCGGTAGAGATTCGTCTGCCGGGTTCGCTCACGGCTGATGCATTGCCCGCGTTGAGCCCAGGCCCTCGCGGACCCCTTGCATGAGCGACGACGCCCAGCGCTGGAAAGAGAAGTACCTGAAAAGCATCGAGCAACAAGACAAGCTCGAACGCCGTTGGGCTGCCCGCCTAGACCTGCTGCGCCGGGGGCTGGTACGCAGCACGCTGGCCGCTGAAGGGACCGACCGCGCCGTTGATCAATGCATGAAGGAGATGCGCGAAGTCGTACGTACGGATGATATGGACGCTGCCCTCGCCGCCTTGCTGCCGCGCCTGGAAAAAGCCGTACTGGACTCGGAACAGCGGCGTGAAACCCGGGTCGACCAGATCAGCACGGCCCTCACCGCTCTGGTCTCGCAACTGCAAAAGTTGCCGCTGCCACGTGAGGTGGCCCGCCCGCTGAAAACCTTTGCCAAACAGCTGGATGGCCGAGTCGGACAGGCGCGGGAGATACCGCTGCTGCTTAGCGAGTTGAGTAACCTGCAAGGGCAGGTATTGAATAACCTGGAGCCGGAGGGTGAAACCGCGCGCTCTGGGCCTGGTTTACTGCAACGCCTGTTTGGCGCAAAGGATGTCTCGAATGAGGCGCAGGTGGTTGAAGCCGCGCCACTGTCTACACCGAAGCCCGCTGCGCCAAAACCCGTTCCTGTGCCAGAGCCTCAAGAGCCTGCGCAATCCGAAGAGTTGGCACAAGCCCTGCGAGCCTTCGCGCCGTTGCCGCAAACACCTGTCGTCTCGCAGCCTGAACCTGTAGCGCCTGCCAAGGTGGTAGAGGTTGCCAGCGAAACGTTTGTATTCGAGGCCACGGCCCCGGCGGCCCCTACGGCTGTCGAAGCACCTGAGCCCGGAGAGCATGAGACACAGGTGGACGAAGCTGCACCCGAAAGCGCACTTGCCGCTTTTATCGAAGCGCCGCAGGTTCAGGTTGATACGCTGGACGAAACGGCTATTGGCAGCTTGTCACTCCCGCCCGTGCTGGAAAGCGCCGATCCCGATGCGCTGCAATCGGACGGCATCTACGCGCTGCCCGACTCTCCAGAGCCGTCCTACAGCTCAGTCGCCAAGCATATCGAAGACACCTTGCTCGGCCTGTTGGAAGATCTATCCCTGCCGGAGCGCCATCGCCCCCAGGCAGAAACCATGCGCGCGCGCTTGGCTCATGGCCTGAACTGGTACGAACTGCTGCCGATCCTCGATGATCTTGCGGTGCTGATGTTGGCGATCACCGACAGCGGTCAGCATGAATTCGAGGCCTACCTCAAACAGCTCAACGAGCGCCTCGAGGCGTTCCAGGGTCATCTGCAGGTCGCTAGCGATGGTCACGCCGACAGTCGCTCGGCCGCACGGGAGTTGGACACGCAGATTCGCGAACAGGTCGATGGCCTGCAAAGCAGCGTGCAGGAGGCGGCCGACCTGGACAGCCTCAAGTATGTGCTTGAAAGCCACCTTGAAGGCCTGCTCGGCACGATGGACGAACACCAGCAGCAGCGTGACCAACGCGAGCAGGAAGTGGCGACGCGTTTGAAAGGCTTGGCAGAGCGGGTTGCGAGCATGGAGCAGGAAGCTCAGGGCTATCGCGAGCATTTGGAGGTGCAACGCCAGAAGGCCTTGATCGATCCGCTCACGGGCTTGCCTAACCGCGCGGCCTGGAGCGAGCGCCTGGATCATGAAGTCAACACTTGGCACCAGCGCGGTAACAGCCTGTCGCTGGCAATGCTGGATCTGGACCACTTCAAGCGTATCAACGACGGTTACGGTCACCTGGCCGGCGACAAGGTTCTTAAGATCATCGCCAATGTGTTGCGTAAACGCCTGCGCCTCACCGACTTTATTGCGCGTTTCGGCGGTGAGGAGTTTGTGTTGCTGATGCCCGACTCATCCTTGGCAGATGCTTTGGCCGTGGGTGAAGTGCTGCGTGCGGCGATCGAAGCGTGCCCGTTCCACTTCAAGGGCGAGCCGGTGACGATCACGGTGTCCATGGGCGTGGCGCAGTTTCAACCGGGCGAGCGCAGTGAGCTGGCACTTAAACGCGCTGATGAGGCTTTGTATCGGGCCAAGGCAGCCGGGCGTAACCGGGTGCAGGCGGCGTGAAAGATGTTCCATTTTGTTTAAAAGCCCGGATTTGACCGCCGGGCCACAAACGGTACGTTACACTGTTGCATTATCGTCTTCAGTGTAATGTCTTCCGCCATGAAATCTTTGTACATCGCCTTCATGTTTCTCCTGCTCGCCGGCTGCGCCAGCGGCCCGCGCCTGAACACCAGCCATCCTTCGATGAACCACGACAACCGCGTGCAGTTTGTCATCGTCCACTACACCTCAGCCAGCCTGGAGCGCTCCCTGGCGCTGTTGACCCACGGCCAGGTCAGCAGCCATTACCTGATTGGTGACGACGCCTCAGGGACCATCTACAAGCTGGTGGATGAGAGCCAGCGCGCCTGGCATGCGGGCGAAAGCGAGTGGATGGGCCGTACCTGGCTCAACTCCAGTTCGATTGGCATCGAGATCGTTAACCCAGGGTATCGCGACACGCCGACGGGCCGCGTGTGGTACCCGTATTCCGAAGCGCAAGTGCAGTCGTTGGTGGTGTTGCTCAAGGACATCAGCAAGCGTAATGGCATCGACCCCAAGAACATCATCGGTCATAGCGACATCGCGCCGCTGCGCAAGCTCGACCCAGGCCCGTTGTTCCCTTGGAAGCGTTTGGCTGCTGAAGGCTTGGGGATCTGGCCGGATGCGCAGGCAGTCGCTCGATTCCAAATGCAGTACGCCGCTGGTCTGCCGAGTATCGCGTGGTTCCAGGAAGAGTTGGCGCGCTTGGGCTATCCGACACCCCAGACCGGTGAGCTGGATGTCGCGACGCGCCATGTGATCGCGGCGTTCCAGATGCACTTCCGACCATCGCTGTTTGATGGCACACCGGATGCCGAAAGTGCAGCGATCCTGCGCGCGTTGAATCACCGCTAACTGCAGGCGCCCGGCTTGTCGGTGATGGCGCCCCTCAATATCGCCATTGCCGGCAAGCCGGGTTCCTACAAGGGAAGTGCCATGTAAAACTGCGTACCTAGCCCCGGCCGCGAATACACGCCCATGCGGCCGCCGTGCAATTGCACGATCTCTTTGCACAGCGCCAACCCCAGGCCGGCGCCGCCTTTCTTGCGGCCCACCTGGACGAAGGGTTCAAAGATTCGCCCTTGTTGGCCATACGCAATACCCTCACCGTTATCCTCGACGCTGACAATCACCCGCTCGCCATGGCGGCGCGCTTGCAGGCGAATCTGCCCGCCTTCGGCAGTGTGTCGCAGGGCATTGGCCAACAGGTTGTCGAGCACGCGCTCGAGCTGTGCCTGATCGGCATACAGCCGGGGCAAATCGGATTGTGCTTCTACCAGCAACTCGATGTTTTGCGCATTCGCCTGCTCTGTGAACCGGGCCTTAGCGTGCTCCAGCAGGTCAGTGACGTCACACGGCCCCAGCGTGAGCTTTTGCAGGCCGTTTTGGTAGCGTGAGAAGTTGAGCAGGTCGTTGATCAGTTGCATCAGGCGCTGCATTTCTTCATTGACCGTATCCAGCAGGTCCGCTTCACGGGATTCTGCGGGAAACTTTGTCCGCTCGCGGAACAGCCCAAAGGCCATGTGCATACCGGTCACCGGTGTACGCAGTTCGTGGGAGGCTCGCAGCACGAATTCGCTGCGCACCCTTTCGAAGGCACGCTGCTCGGTGACGTCATGCAGCACCATCACGGCGCCGAGGATATGCCCTTGGGTATGACTGACGGGCGTGAGGCTGTAGGTCAACAGGCGCAACTCGCCTTCGACTTCCACTTCCAGGTCCTCCGGCGCCCGCTCCAGGCTGCCACCGCGCAGTACCAGTTGCAGTTGTTCATTCAGTTCCGGGCGGCCCAATGCCTCACCCAAGCCCTGGCCCAAACGTGCCTCGTCCCAGCCCAGCTGGCGCTGCGCTACCGGGTTGAGGTGCTCCAGGTGGCCCTGGCGATCAATCATCAGCAGGCCATCGTCGATGCTGTCGAGCACGGCTTGCAAGCGTTGTTGGCCGGCGAGCAATTCATCGACATTGGTTGCCTGATGTTGGCGCAATGCTTCGGCCATGATCCCGAAACGGCGGGTCAACTGGTTCATTTCCGCTGCCGAGGAGATGGGCAGCGTCACTTCAAAATCGCCCTGCCCGATTTTGTCCGCCGCTTTGGCCAAGGCTTCGATTGGTCCGCCGAAGCGCCGTGCAATACCGTGTGCTGTCACGAAACCGATGATCAATACCGCGAGGCCAACCAAACCCAGCAGGCCGGCGATCAGGAGGGCGCTCTCACGAGATTCATGCTCGCTGGAGCTGATATTTTCCAAGGCCTGTTTGTGCTCGGTAATCAGCCCATTACGCAGCACATTGAAGGTTTCGGTGAGTTTTTCTTTGCTGCCCGGCAGGGGGGGCACCTGCTGGGATTCGTCGAACGCTTCCAGTAAATTCTGGTAGTCGATACGGGCCTGGCTGAAGCCATGGCGGCTGCCATCACGCTGTTCATGGGTAATGCCCTGGTCCAGCAGATCAATATATTGCTGCTTCGAGGCTTGCAGCGCCTCGGGGTCGGGGCGTTGTTCCAGCATCATGATCAACTGGTCGCCCAGGCTCTGGCGCAGCTTGAGCCCCAGGTCCAGGGTGACGAAGTTGCTGCGTATCAGCGACTCCTGGGTCTTGGCCATTTGCATGACGCTGACCAGGCCCAGGATCAACCCCAGCAGGGCGACGGTGATCAGCGCTGAGATACTCAGGAACAACCGAGTGCGCAATTTCATCGCAAGCTTCATAGGGTGCAGCTCACAGGTTGTACTGTTTGCGTTTGCGGTACAGGGTTGACGCGTCGATGCCCAGGGTTCGGGCCGCCTGGTCCAGGGTGTCGCTGGTGGCGAGCACGGCACCGATATGCGCTTTCTCCAGCTCGTCCAGGCTCAGCGCCGCACCGATTCGCGGTGCGTTGTTGGTCGGTTGCTCGGCCATTCCGAGGTGGCTGATTTCGACCTTCTCCTGAGGGCAGATGATGCTGGCGCGCTCCACCACGTTGCGTAGCTCCCGGATATTGCCCGGCCAGCGGTAGTTGAGCAGTGCTTCACGCGCCTCATCGCTGAAACCGCGAGCGGGTCGGGCGTACTCTTTGACGAAACGCGCCAGGAAGCGATCGGCCAGGGTCAGGATGTCTTCACTGCGTTCGCGCAGTGGCGGCAGGTGCAGGGTGATGACGTTGAGGCGGTAGAGCAGGTCTTCACGGAAGCGGCCGTCGCGCACCATGTCTTCCAGGTTCAGGTTGGTCGCCGCGAGGATGCGTACATCAGCACGCCGGGTGACCGGGTCGCCTACGCGCTCGTATTCCTTGTCCTGGATGAAGCGCAGTAACTTGGGCTGCAACGTGAGTGGAAAATCGCCGATTTCGTCGAGAAACAAGGTGCCGCCGTCTGCCTGATTGACTCGGCCCAATGTGCTCTCACTGGCACCGGTAAACGCGCCGCGGCTATGGCCGAACAGCTCGCTTTCCATCAATTCAGCCGTCAGCGACGGGCAGTTGATCGTGACGCAAGATTTCTTCGAGCGTTTGCTCCAGCCGTGAATGGCCCGGGCCAACTCACCTTTACCCGTACCGGACTCGCCCAGGATCAGGATGTTGGCGTCAGTGCCCGCAACTTGGCGCGCGGTTTCCAACACCACCATCATCGCAGGGCTGTGGGAGTCGAGGCCGTCCTTGGATTGGCGCACTTCGCCTTCCAGTGCTTCGAGGCGTGCCGAGAGTTGACGTACTTCCAATTGTTTGGCGGTGGCCAGGCGCAGTTGGTCAGGGCTGCAGGGTTTGACCAGATAGTCGGCGGCACCTGCCTGGATCGCGTCGACGGCGGTATCCACGGCGGAATGCGCAGTGACAATGACTACGCGCATCCAGGGCGCCTGGACACGCATCTGGGCCAACACATCCAGGCCATTGTCCTCGCCCAGGCGCAGGTCCAGAAAGCACAGGTCGAACACCTGGCGTTGCATGAGGGCATCAGCTTGGGCGGCGCTGTTGGCGGTGGCTACGGTGTAGCCTTCATCTTCCAGGCAGTAACGGAAGGTGCGAAGGATCGCGGATTCGTCATCCACTAAAAGAATGCGGCCTTGAAGTTCCTTGGCTGATTCCATCTGTCCCGCGCTCCTTAATGATGATTGATGGTTATTAGTCCCGGAATAATCGGGCAAGTTGCATGGTTGATTCTGATTGATAAAGGCCATCTTCGCGTGGCTATCTGCACGCCCTCCTACAAACACGCCGGATGATGGCGCTTTCATGCCTTCTAGTAACTTCGGCAACTCGATTACCGCTTTCGATCCCTTGGTCCGACCGTTGGCTATCGTGCATTTCGCACGGTCTGGATCGGGCTATCGTGCAGGATGCTAGGCTAAACACTTGTGATTAGCTCTTAACTAATTGATTTTATTCATTTTTATTTTTTATAAAAGCTGGCATGCGCTCTGCAATACCTCTCCCAGAACAACGAATAATCAGTATGCGGGAGAAATGCACTATGACTCGCCAACGCCTCAGTCAAATACGTGTATCGCCACTGCGCTTGCAGCAAGGGCTTTTCGCCAGTCTGGCCTTGATGATCACGTTGATTGCCGGCCAGCAGGCGCAACATTGGCAACAGGGTCAGCAACAAACCCTGCAATTTGAACGTCCGGTAATGATCCAGACCCACTTCCGTTCCGTTGGCAGCGCTACTGCCGATGTAACTGCCCCGCAATTGAGATTGGCAGATCAGGAGTCCACGCAAGGTGAACTGCCAACTCAAGAGCGTTGGGTGTTCTAGGCAACAAAAGGTCGCTGGTGTTGAGCGGCTGCACGGCACTACCGCTGTTACCTTTATAGACGCGTAAGGAGAATCACCATGTTGAGTTGGGCAATCACATTTCTAATCATCGCCATTGTGGCTGCAGTCCTGGGCTTCGGTGGTATCGCGGGCACCGCCACGGGTATCGCCAAGATCCTGTTTGTCGTCTTCCTGGTGATGTTCATCGCTTCGTTCTTCTTTGGTCGTCGCGGCCGAGGCTGAACATGACCACTCTGCCCCTCAAAGCCATCGCTGCCCCCTGCTCCAGGGTGGCAGCGGCCTGGTGATGGCCGCTAGCGACGGCTAGAACCAGGCCAACGAATGGCTGACTTCGCACGCAAGCTCACAAGTTCTCAAGCTTGCTGAACTTGCGACGGGTTTATGACTCTCATCCCCAGCTTCTCATGCCGCTCATAGCCGCAAACTTCCCTTCTGCTCTTTTCTAACCATTACTTAGTGTGTCTGAGTGACCATCTATCGAGAAAGTTTTGTCCTTGCTATAGGACATTTCTGACTTCAGGCATCGGATTTCTCAGGCATTTCTGCCAATGACTCCAGGTCGTCCAGCATCTCTGTGCGAGCCTGATTTGGCAGGTTAACGGCATATTCACCCGCCTAAATGGCGCATTCGAACTGACCGTTCAGACAGTTATTTTCAAAAAAAGCCATGCCGATTCGGCATAGGGTAGGCGTTTACGGCATTAGACGTCGCCCCCTTGCATCGGAATAGTTGCGCCTTTTTTCGCCTGCCAGTAAGCCATTTCGGCCACGCTGCGGTGACCTTCTACGGAGGCAAATGCACACACTTTTTCGCTTTCGAGCGTTCCAGCTGGCGCATTTGCCTTAAGTCCACTTGAAGTAAGGGTAATGACATGAAGAAGGCAAAGCTAAGCCTCGCCTGGCAGATCCTCATCGGTTTGGTGCTGGGGATCGCAATCGGTGCAGTGCTCAACCATTTCAGTGCTGAAAAGGCCTGGTGGATCAGCAATGTGTTGCAGCCGGCGGGCGATATCTTTATCCGCCTGATCAAGATGATCGTGATCCCGATTGTGATTTCCTCGCTGATCGTCGGCATTGCCGGTGTCGGTGATGCTAAAAAGCTCGGTCGCATCGGCGTCAAAACCATCGTTTACTTCGAAGTGGTCACCACCATCGCCATCGTGGTCGGTCTGCTGTTGGCCAACCTGTTCCACCCGGGTGCAGGCATCGACATGAGTACCCTGGGTACCGTCGATATCTCCAAGTACCAGGCGACCGCTGCCGAAGTACAGCATGAGCATGCGTTCATTGAGACCATCCTCAACCTGATTCCGTCGAACATCTTCGCAGCTGTCGCCCGTGGCGAAATGCTACCGATCATCTTCTTCTCGGTGCTGTTCGGCCTGGGCTTGTCGAGCCTCAAGCCTGAGCTGCGCGAGCCGCTGGTGACCATGTTCCAGGGCGTGTCCGAGAGCATGTTCAAAGTCACCCACATGATCATGAAGTACGCCCCGATCGGCGTATTTGCCCTGATCGCGGTGACTGTCGCCAACTTCGGTTTCGCCTCGCTGCTACCGTTGGCCAAGCTGGTGATCCTGGTTTACGTCGCCATCCTGTTCTTCGCTTTTGTGGTACTGGGCCTGATCGCTCGCCTGTTCGGCTTCTCGGTGATCAAGCTGATGCGCATCTTCAAAGATGAGCTGGTACTGGCCTACTCCACCGCCAGTTCCGAAACCGTGCTGCCGCGGGTAATCGAGAAGATGGAAGCTTACGGCGCGCCGAAAGCCATCTGCAGCTTCGTGGTACCGACTGGTTACTCGTTCAACCTCGACGGTTCGACCCTGTACCAGAGCATTGCGGCGATCTTTATCGCCCAGCTCTACGGCATCGACCTGTCGATCGGCCAGCAACTGATGCTGGTACTGACCCTGATGGTTACCTCTAAAGGCATCGCCGGTGTACCGGGTGTGTCCTTCGTAGTGCTGCTGGCCACCCTGGGCAGCGTGGGTATCCCGCTGGAAGGTCTGGCGTTCATCGCCGGTGTCGACCGTGTGATGGACATGGCACGTACCGCACTGAATGTGATCGGCAACGCCTTGGCCGTACTGGTTATCGCGCGTTGGGAAGGCATGTACGACGACGCCAAGGGCGAGCGCTACTGGAACTCCCTGCCGCACTGGCGCACCAAGCAAGCGCTGCCGGTCGGCGAAGCCAGCCGCGGCTGATGCCAGCGTAAATTGAACAAACCCCGGGAAATCCGGGGTTTGTCGTTTCTGCCAGCCCCGCTATCATTCGCCCCATCTTTCGGGGGATTTAACTGATGCTCAATGGCCTGTGGCTTGGCTTCTTTGTCGTGGCAATGGTGTCAGCACTGGCGCAATGGCTGGTCGGCGGTAATGCCGGGATTTTCGCGGCGATGGTGGAAAGCATTTTCGCCATGGCCAAATTGTCGGTTGAGGTGATGGTGCTGCTGTTCGGCACTCTGACGCTATGGCTGGGCTTTTTGCGCATCGCCGAAAAAGCCGGGATCGTCGACTGGCTGGCCAAGGCTCTCGGTCCGCTGTTTCGCCGCCTGATGCCGGAAGTGCCCGCGGGCCACCCCGCCATTGGCTTGATCACCCTCAACTTCGCCGCCAACGGCTTGGGCTTGGACAACGCTGCGACGCCCATCGGCCTGAAAGCCATGAAGGCGTTGCAAGAGCTTAACCCGATCCCCAACACCGCCAGCAACGCGCAGATTTTGTTTCTGGTGCTCAACGCGTCGTCGCTGACACTGTTGCCGGTGACCATCTTCATGTACCGAGCCCAGCAAGGCGCCGCCGACCCGACGCTGGTGTTCCTGCCGATCCTGCTGGCCACCAGCGCCTCGACCCTAGTTGGCCTGCTGTCGGTGGCGATCATGCAGCGTTTGCGCCTGTGGGACCCGGTGGTGCTGGCGTACCTGATTCCCGGTGCGCTGATACTCGGTGGCTTCATGGCGTTTCTGGCGACGTTGTCCGCCACGGCGCTGGCGGGCTTGTCTTCGATCCTTGGCAACCTGACGTTGTTTGGGCTGATCATGCTGTTTTTGGTGATCGGTGCGCTGCGTAAGGTCAAGGTCTACGAGGCGTTTGTCGAAGGCGCCAAAGAGGGCTTTGATGTTGCCAAGAACCTGCTGCCGTATCTGGTGGCGATGCTGTGTGCCGTTGGCGTATTGCGTGCGTCCGGCGCGCTGGATTTCGGCCTGGAAGGGATTCGCCATGTGGTGGCCTGGACGGGTATGGATACGCGTTTTGTCGATGCGCTGCCTACCGCAATGGTCAAGCCGTTCTCCGGCAGTGCGGCGCGGGCGCTGTTGATTGAGACCATGCAAACTCAGGGCGTGGACAGCTTCCCAGCACTGGTGGCGGCGACGATTCAAGGCAGTACGGAGACCACCTTCTATGTGTTGGCGGTGTACTTTGGTTCGGTGGGGATTCAACGGGCCAGGCATGCGGTGGGCTGTGCGTTGCTGGCGGAATTGGCCGGTGTGGTGGCGGCGATTGCGGTGTGCTACTGGTTCTTCGGCTAAGGCAAAGACTCCTGTGGCGAGGGGGCTTGTCCCCCGTTGGGCCGCGAAGCGGCCCCAGATAAGGTTTCCTCGTTAACTGAAGGAATGCGGTGTTTGATTGAGGCTGCTGCGCAGCCTAACGGGGGGCAAGCCCCCTCGCCACAAATGCTGTACTGCCCTGCTGCACCACCCAATCCACCACCTGTTTATTCAACTGATCCCCCGCTAACCCAAACCCTGCCACCACTGCGGGCACCTTGGTATCACTCACCGGCTGGTGCACTTCAAACCGTCGGCTGGCAATAATTCGCTGATCACTTCCACGCACCAACCGCGCGTCGAGGCGAATCACCACGTCCACCGCGTTGCCTCGGTACTCACTTTGAAACGCCTGCAACTGCCCGCCCAGCTCATAGTCAGCTTGCAGGTTGGTCTCGTCGGTGCTCAGCAGCGTCACGCGGCCATCGCGCTGGAAGCCGTCCATAAACCGATTGCGCAGCAGCACCGGCGACGGATCGCTCCAGCGTGAGTTTGCATAGCTGCTGATCAGGTTGCCATTGGGCACTACGGCAATGCGCGGGCTGTCGAGAAACTCGCTGGTTTGAGGCTTGGCCACGCGCAGCGACCAAGTCACCGGTGTGCCTTGGGTCGTCGTCTGCGCCGAAACCAGGCGGTACACGTCGGACGGGTCTGCCTTGGGCAGGATCGAGCACGCGCTGAGCAGCGTCAGGTTCAGGGCCAGCGCCACAGGGGCGATCATTTGGTAAACACGCTTCATGGCGTGAACTCCTTGTTCTTGTCGCTGCCCAGCAAGTAACCGCTGGGGTTGGCTTCCAGGCGGCGGGAGATGGCGCGCAGCGAACCGAGGGTCTCGCGCAGTTCGCGCACGGCCGGCGCCAGTTCGTTGAGGCCTTGCATGCCGCTGTTCACTGAGTCCTTGTTATTGGTCAGCAAGGTGTTGATGGTCGCGGTGCTTTGCTCGAGGGATTTCATGGCCTGCTCGGCGCTGCCGAAGGCCTGCTTGCCTTGATCGTTGAGCAAACCGTTGGCGTTGCGCATCAGCGTGGTGGTCTGCTCCAGGGCGGCGCTGGCCTGTTTGCTCACCTGCATCAATTGCTGCATCACCACCTTGATATCGCCGCGTTGGTCGGCGATGGCGCCGGTGGTTTGCTGCAGGTTGTCCAGGGTGTTGCTCAAGCGCTCGACATTCTCTCGGGAGAACATGTGGTTGGCGTTGTGCAGCAGCAGGTTGATGCTGCTCATCAGGTCGTTGCTGTTATTGAGCAGGCGCGCGATAGGCGATGGCGAGGCGATGATCTCCGGCAGGTTGCCGTCCTTGCCCCTGAGTTCCGGGCTTTGCGGTGTACCGCCGCTGAGTTGGATGATCGAGGTGCCGGTGATGCCGGTCAGGGCCAGCTTGGCTTGGGTGTCTTCTTTGATCGGCGTCTGTCCGGCCAGGCGGATGCGTGCGAGTACGCGGCGTGGGTCTTTCGGGTCCAGGCGCAGGCTGGTGACGTCGCCCACTTTGATCCCGCTGTACTGCACCGAGCTGCCCTGTGACAGGCCGCTGACCGCTTCGTTGAACACTACTTCGTAATCCTGGAAGGCGCTGTCGACGCTGGATTTGGCCAGCCACAGGCCAAACAGCATCGCGCCGACTACCACGATCACGCTGAACAGACCGATCATCACATGATGGGCTCGGGTTTCCATGTCATACCTCGTTGAGCGATTGAGCGGCATCCAATGCCGCGCGGCCCCGGGGGCCGTGGAAATATTCGTGAATCCAGGCGTCGTTCGTCTCCGAGACGACATCGATGGCATCGGCCACCAGCACTTTCTTCTGCGCCAGCACCGCCACGCGGTCGGTGATGGTGTACAGCGTGTCGAGGTCGTGGGTGACCAGGAACACGCTCAAGCCCAGCGCATCGCGCAGGGTCAGGATCAGTTGGTCAAATTGTGCTGCGCCAATCGGATCAAGACCTGCGGTGGGTTCGTCGAGAAACAGGATGTCCGGGTCCAACGCCAGTGCTCGGGCCAGGGCCGCGCGCTTGATCATGCCGCCGGACAGCGATGCCGGGTACTTGTCGGCCGCCGACAGCGGCAGCCCAGCCAACGCCAGTTTGACCGCAGCCAGGTGCTCGGCGTCGCGGCGGCTGAGGCCCGCGTGTTCGATCAACGGCAACGCGACGTTTTCGGTGACGGTCAGCGAGGAAAACAGCGCACCCTTCTGGAACAGCACACCAAAGCGCCGTTCCACCAGCGAGCGTTCATGTTCCGAAAGATTTGGCAGGTTCTTACCGAACACCCGCACTTCGCCTTCGCTGGGCCGGCGCAGGCCAACGATGCTGCGCAACAGCACCGACTTACCGCTGCCGGAGCCGCCGACCACCGCCAGGATCTCGCCCTTGTACAAATCCAGGTCGAGGTTCTCATGCACACTCTGACTACCAAAGCGGTTGCACAGACCCCGAACTTCGATCACCGCCTCAGTGGGCGCACGGTGTAAACGACTCACCAGCCCATCTCCATAAAGAACATCGCGGCGACCGCATCCAGCACGATCACCACAAAGATCGATTGCACCACGCTGGAGGTGGTGTGGGCGCCGACCGACTCGGCACTGCCGCTGACCTTGAAGCCTTCAAGACAGCCGATTGCGGCAATCAGGAAGGCAAAGATCGGCGCTTTCACCATGCCCACCAGGAAATGTTGCACGCCAATGTCCGATTGCAGCAGCGAGAGAAACATCGCCGGCGAAATATCCAGCGCCACGGCGCACACCACACCGCCGCCGACGATCCCCGAGAGCATCGCCAGGAAGGTCAACATCGGCAGCGCTACCAGCAACGCCATCACGCGGGGCAATACCAGCAGTTCCATCGGGTCCAGGCCCAGGGTGCGGATGGCGTCGATTTCTTCGTTGGCCTTCATCGAGCCGATTTGTGCGGTAAAGGCACTCGCGGTGCGCCCGGCGATGAGGATCGCGGTAAGCAATACGCCGAATTCGCGTAGGAAAGAGAACGCAACCAGGTCCACGGTGAAAATTGTCGCGCCAAAGCTCTTGAGTACCGTGGCCCCGAGGAACGCCACCACGGCGCCGACCAGAAAGGTCAGCAGCGCCACGATGGGCGCGGCGTCGAGGCCGGTTTGTTCGAGATGGGCGACCATCGGCGTGATACGCCAGCGCTTGGGACGGAAGATGCCACGGGCAAAGGTTTCGAGGATCAGGCCGATAAAGCCCAGCAGCTTCTTACTGTCCTGCCAGACGGTATCCACCGCTCGGCCGATGCGCGCCAGCACTTGGATGCCGGCGGTTTCTTCCGGCGCTTTGACCGGTACACAGAAATCATTAAGGGAGCGGTAGACGGTCTTGAGCAACGCACGGTCAGCGGCGGACAGGCTGCAATCGGTCTGTTCGGCGGAGTGCTCAATACGGTCCGGGCCCAGTAACTCCACCAGCAGCGACGCGCCGGCAGTATCCAGGGCGCCGAGACCATTAAGGTCGATGCGGGCGCCGGCGTCGTATTGGCCGTCGAGCTTGTCCGACAGCTTTTTCAGGTTTGCGTAGTGGGCAAGCGTCCAGTCCCCCGTAATCCTGAGTAACGGGGGAGCGGTAGATGTATCGAGGTGGGCGGCACCGGCCGTCGTACGAGTGGTCATAAGCTCCGAGCTTGTTTGGCTATCCACAATCCCTACGTAATAGCACGATACAGCCTATTTTGGGTTGTCCGTTTGTGCTGTGTCAGTAACTTTGAACCGCAGCACACCAATGACCTGCCCGTCTTCTGTCAGCACCTGCACCTGCCAGCGCCCCACCGCGTCGGCTGGGAAGTTCTGTTTGTGGGTCCAGGCGCGGTAGCCCTCCTTGCGCCCGCCATGGATATCCAAGGCAATGCGGTCGACCTCTTGGCCGTTGAACTTCCACACATGGTAGATCCGCTCATCCAGCCCGCGCGGAGCGTTGATCGCGGTGTAGGCGTACAGCCCGTCGCTGCGCAGCTGGGTTGCCGTGACTTCCTTGAGGTCATCGCCCGGTGTGCGGTCTTGCAACTGGGTGCTGATGGCGACTTCAGTCATCCACAAAGTGGCGGGCGGCACCCAACTGCGCAAGAACCAACCGGCGCAGCCAATGGTGGCCGTGACCCCCAACAACATCGCCCAACCTTTGATGCTGCGCAGCGGCAGGCTCACCGCCAGGCTCGGGATCGAGAGCGCCATGGCCACGCCCAGCGCCAACTTGTAACTCTCTGCGGTGGTCAGGTGCAGGATGATCGGCAATGCGGTGAGCAGTGCGGCGAACAGCGTCAGGGTGTGCAGTGCCAGGAATAGAGCGCGCTTGGGCGCCAGCCACTTGTAGTACAGCGGGTCGGTGATTGACACCAACGCCGCCGCGCCGAGCAGGCCGGTGAAAACCGATTGGCCACTGTTCCAGGTGGTGGTGACAAAAAAGAACGGCAATACAAAAAACAGACTTTCCTGGTGGATCATCTGGGTGGCGTAGCGCAGCAGCGGTTCGGGGATTTCCCGCTTGAAGACTTTGGTGAACAGTTGGGTAAAGCTGTTTTCCAGCATCAGCCACAGCCAGCTCACCAGCATGATCACGGCGATCCAGCTGGCCATGCCCTGCTGGCGATCCACCAGAATGAAGCTGCACACACCCGAGATAAAGCCGCCGAGTGCGATCACCCCTGGGTAGCGCTTGATCAGTTCGAGAATGCGCTGGATAAGGGGCGGCAGGCTTGGCATTGGCGTTTCACAGTTCGTGTAGGAAAAAACCCAGACAGAATAACGTCTTAGCCCTGTGTTCGGTGCCTCATTACGCGATCCGTTTGCGATAAAGCCGAATAGCGCCCACCCCGATAGCGATCAGCCCGAGCACGCCGGCGCCGATCCAGGTCAGGGTGTCATAGCTCAGCAGCGGCTTTTCGATGCGCCAGTAACCCGGCTGGTCGAACACCTGGCGCATGGCCTGGTTGGTCTGGTCCAGACTCACGGCTTTGATGCGTTTAACCGGGTCGCTGAAGTGGCCGTCGGCGTAGTCGCCGGACGCGCTCCAGTAATAGTCGGCCAGTGCGCTATTACCTTGAACGGCCCAGGCCTGACGCGCGATGGCGGCTTGTTGCAGGCGGGCGAAGGCTGCGGGGTCTAGACCGTCCTTGAGCAGTTGCGCCTTAAGCGCCTGCAGCACGTGTTCTGCTTCGGGCAATCTGTCCCGCTCAAGGTCGGCATTCAGGCTGAGGAAGCCGACGCCACCGAGTACTTCGCGCTCGCTCCAAGGGCCGTAGGACAAGCCGTGCTTGAGGCGCAGTTGACGATACAGCGCCCAATCGAGGTAGTCCTTGAGCAGGTTATAGGTTTCATCATGCTGGTCGTCCAACACTGGTTCGGGGAACAGCCAGTGCAGTTTGGCGCCATCTCCGACCCAGCCGTGAATCAGGTCGCGGTGGCTGGCGGCGGCGTGCTGGATTTCCGGTAGCGGCAGATGTTCGCTCGGCTCCACTGGGACCAACTGGCCATAGGTGCGCTCCAGATAGGCGGGCAGCAGCTTGTCGAGGTCGCCGACGATGATCAGCGTCATGTTGTTGGGCGCGTACCAGTTTTTGCGCAGCGTCTCCAACTGATCGCGGGTCAGGTGGCTGACCTCTGCGCGCTCGGCACATTTGAGCCCCAGTTCCACGGCCAATTGGTTGCTGGCGGTGTGGCCCAGGTCCTGACGGTCGAGCAGGCGTTGCAGGTGCGAGTAATGACCGCCGTCTTCACGTTCGACCACTTGCTTGGCTGCATTGATGTTGGCGTCGGTCAGTTGGGTGCGGGTGAGGATCGCCAGCAGCAGGTCCAGCACTTTGCGCTGGTTTTGCGCGGGGGCCTCGATCACAAAGGTGGTGTCGGCGTTACTGGTGTAGGCGTTCCATTCACCGCCCAGCGCTTGCATACGGTCTTCGAGATTGCCTTCGCCACCGCCGTCAATGCCGCTGAACAGCAAGTGCTCGAGCAGGTGTGGCAGTTCCTTTTCCTCACAGGTGAAGTCATCCAGGCCTACGCCCACCACCAGACGGATGGCGACATGCCCACGCTCGGTGCCCGGTTTGAGCAGCAACTGCAGGCCGTTGGGCAAGGTGTAGCCTTCGACTTGCAGGCGGTCAAAGGCAAAGACGTGTGCAGCGCCCATTAACAGGCAGGCGAATAACAGGCGACGCATAAATAACAAGCTTCCTGGCGGGTGAAGTCCATTGTTAACTGACTTCACTCGCCGTCGTACGTTCAGGGCGAATGGGTAATGTCGGCAATATCTTCGGGGGAGAGTGCGCCGGTGTCGGAAGTTTCCAATACCACGTAGGCGCTGCTGCAGAACAGCGAGTTGAGGCGTTTCATGTCGGCAATCAGCTCAAGGTGCAGGGAGCTGGTCTCCAGGCTCTGTACGATTTTGCGCTGCAGGCGGCTGACGTGAGCATGGGCCAGGCGGCGCTCCTGGGCGCGGAAGCGGCGCTTCTCGCGCAGTAATTGGCGGGCGCTTTCGGGGTCGGCACTGAGGAATACCGACAGGCCCAGGCGCAGGTTGGCGATCAACTGGCTGTGCAGGCCGGTGAGTTCTTCCAGGCCCACCTCAGAGAACTGGCGACGTTGTGAGGTTTTCTGCTGCTGGACTTTGCGCAGCATACGTTCGATCAGGTCACCCGCCAGTTTCAGGTTGATCGACAACTCAATGATTTCGGCCCAGCGGCGGCTGTCCTGTTCGCTGAGGTCTTCGCGGGGCATTTGCGCGAGATAGAGTTTGATCGCGCTGTAGAGCGCCTCGACATCGTCGCTGAGGCTGCGCATTTCCTGGGTGATGGCGGTTTGTTTGCCGCGCAGCACTTCCAGCATCGCGGTGAGCATGTTGTCGATCAGGTCACCCAGGCGCAGGGTTTCCCGGGCGGCGTTGGCCAGGGCAAGGCTTGGGGTGGCGAGCGAGGCCAAGTCCAGGTGTCGTGGCTTGGCTTTACCGTTGGCCTCTGCCTGTTCCGGCAGCAACCAGGCGCACAGGCGAGACATCGGGCCAATGGTCGGCAACAGAATCAGGCAGCGGCTGACGTTGTAGAGCAGGTGGAAGGTGATGACCATGCCTTGGGCGCTGTAGTCCAAACCGTCCATCCAGCGTACGAGGGGGTTGAGTACGGGAATGATCAGCAACAGGCCGATCAGTTTGTACAACAGGCTGCCCAGCGCCACTTGCCGGCCTGCGGAGTTCTGCATGCTGGTACTGAGAAAAGCCAGTACGCCGCTGCCGATGTTGGCGCCGATCACCAGGCCGATGGCCACATGCAGGCCGATCACACCGGCACCGGCCAAGGTGGCCGTCAGCAACACGGCGGCCAGGCTGGAGTAGGAAATCATCGCGAACAAGGCGCCGACCAAGGCATCCAGCAAAATGTCGCCGGTCAGCGAGGCGAAGATGACTTTGACGCCTTGCGCGTGGGTGATCGGCCCGGCGGCTTCGACGATCAATTGCAGCGCCAGAATGATCAGGCCCAGGCCGATCCCGACCCGGCCCATCTGCCCTGCCCGCGTTTGTTTGCGCGACAGGAAGAAAATCACCCCGAGAAAGATCAGCAGTGGTGACAGCCAGGACAAGTCAAAGGTCAGCACCCGTGCCATCAACGCGGTACCGACGTCAGCGCCGAGCATGGTCGCCAGCGCGGGCGTGAGGCTCATCAGTCCTTGGCCGACAAAGGACGTCACCAGCATCGCTGTGGCGTTACTGCTCTGCACCATGGCCGTCACCAGGATACCGGCGACAAACGCCAGCCAGCGCTTGGACATGTTCTGCCCGATGACTTGGCGCAAGTTGGAGCCGTAGACCCGCAAGATGCCGGTACGGACGATGTGCGTGCCCCAGATAAGCAGGGTCACGGCGGAAAGCAGATTGAGCAAGGTCAGCATGCTCGGCCCCCCGTGTGGGTTAGCTCCAAGAAGAGCAAATAAGAATTGCCGCGTGCCGGTCTACGTTTTGTACTTAAGCTGTAGTTGGCGAATGGGCTGCGCGCCAGCATCGCATAGCTAAAGTGGGGATTGAAACAAAACTGTCATGAAATCAGCAAGATCGTTCCCACGCTCTGCGTGGGAATGCCGCACTGGACGCTCTGCGTCTGCTTTTGAGGTCGTGACGCGGAGCGTCACAGGAGGCATTCCCGCGCGGAGCGCGGGAACGATCATACGCGCTCGGGCTTATTGACCCGGAATGTCCTTGCGCAGTTTCACAGGATCCTGCTGTTTCCTCTTTTTCGCGATGGCGGTGCGCATCTTGATGTTGATCGCCTCCACGGCCAGGGAGAACGCCATGGCGAAGTAGACGTAGCCTTTTGGTACGTGCACGTCGAAAGACTCGGCGATCAATACGGTACCCACCACCAGCAGGAACGACAGCGCGAGCATTTTCAGCGATGGGTGTTTGTCGATGAATTCGCTGATGGTGCCGGCCGCCAGCATCATCACCAGCACCGCTACGACAATCGCCGCGACCATGACCGGTACATGGGAAACCATGCCGACGGCGGTGATGACCGAGTCCAGGGAGAACACGATGTCGATAATGGCGATCTGCACGATGGTGTAGATGAACTTGCCACCGGCGCCCTTCGGCTCGTCGTGGGTTTCGTCCTCACCTTCCAGCGCGTGGTACATCTCCTGGGAGCTTTTCCACAGCAGGAACAAGCCGCCGAAGAACAGGATCAGGTCGCGACCGGAAATGCCTTGGCCGAACACCACGAACAAATCGGCAGTCAGTTGCATGACCCAGGTGATCGACAGCAGCAACAGGATTCGCGTGATCATGGCCAGGGCCAAGCCGAAGATCCGGGTACGCGCCTGCATATGCTTGGGCATGCGGCTGACCAGGATCGAAATCATGATGATGTTATCGATGCCCAGGACGATCTCGAGGGCCGTCAGGGTGAAGAAGGCAATCCAGATTTCCGGATTGGTCAGCCATTCCATGTGTATTCCTTTGAGCAAATGTTAAACCGCGCAAGCTGCAGCGCCGCGCGGTTAGGTCGGTACGATTATAGAGTGCTGAACAGCGGGAAAATCCCCATCAGCAATGCGGCGAACATTATGCACAGGCACACCAGTACTGCCCACTTGAGGGTGAAACGCTGGTGATCGCCAAACTCGATCCCGGCCAGGGCCACCAACAGGTAGGTCGACGGTACCAGTGGGCTGAGCAAGTGCACGGGTTGGCCAACGATGGACGCACGAGCCATTTCTACGGCGGTGATGCCGTAATGGCTGGCGGCTTCGGCGAGTACTGGCAGAACGCCGTAGTAGAACGCATCGTTGGACATGAAGAAGGTAAACGGCATGCTCACCAGCGCGGTGATCACAGCCAGGTATGGGCCCAGTGCGTCAGGGATGACTGCCAGCAGGCTCTTGGACATGGCATCGACCATGCCGGTGCCCGACAGAATGCCAGTGAAGATACCGGCCGCGAAGATCAGGCCGGTGACCGCCAGTACACTGCCGGAGTGGGCGGCGATGCGGTCCTTCTGCATTTGCAGGCACGGGTAGTTGACGATCATCGCGATACTGAATGCCACCATGAACAGCACCGGTAGCGGCAGCAGGCCGGCGATCAACGTGCACATCAGGGCGAAGGTCAGCGCGCCGTTGAACCAGATCAGCTTCGGACGGCGGGCATCGGGGTATTGCGACACGCTGATTTCGCTGTGGTCGATCTCATCGCCTTGCAGGTGCAGTTCACCCAGGCGTGCACGTTCGCGCAGGCCGTACATGTAGGCGATCACCAGAATCGCGACGACGCCGACGGCCATGGCCGGGATCATCGGCACGAAGATGTCCGAGGGGTCCACATGCAGCGCACTGGCGGCGCGGGCGGTCGGACCACCCCAGGGGGTCATGTTCATCACGCCACCGGCGAGGATGATCAGGCCGGCCATGATCCGTGGGCTCATGCCGATGCGTTGATACAGCGGCAGCATGGCCGCCACGCAGATCATGTAGGTGGTGGCGCCGTCACCGTCGAGGGAGACGACCAAGGCCAGCACGGCGGTGCCGACCGAGACTTTCAGCGGGTCGCCCTTGACCATCTTGAGGATCTTGCGCACGGCCGGGTCGAACAGGCCGGAGTCGATCATCAGGGCAAAGTAGAGGATGGCGAACATCAGCATCACGCCGGTCGGCGCAAGCTTAGTGATGCCCGCAAGCATCATCGGGCCGATCTCTGGTGCAAAGCCACCAAACAGGGCGAACAGGATCGGCACGATGATCAGGGCGATCAGCGCAGACAGGCGCTTGGTCATGATCAGGAACATGAACGTGATGACCATGGCAAAGCCAAGGAAAGTCAGCATAGGAATACTCCAGGCATAGCGCGGCTAGGGAATGGCGAACCGAATGAGGGTCAGCGCAGAACGAAAAGCACGAGGCGTACGGGTGGAGTTGGGGCAAACAGGCGGGTACGAGCGGACATCAGGAATCACCATTGTTGTTGTTAACAGCCGGTCTGTTGCCGGTAGTGGGGGGCGATCCTAGACGGGGAAGCTTTCAGCCAGCTTTCGCTGAGCAATCAGATGATGGGAGGTTTGTAGGCTTTTTCTGTAAGGCGTATTTAGGGTAGCTCCAAGCCACCCGCCGCTTTGTGCAAGGCCCGTAGATGCTCACCCATCTGCTTGAGGTTGGTTTCACAGGCGGCGATCTCGTCGGCGCGGGAAGGGTCCAGCAGCGCCCTCACCTCTTTATCCAGGTCGCCAGTCAACGATTGCAGCTGTTTCTGGCGCTGGGCGCTTTCCGATTCCAGGCGTTTGGATTCCGAGGGTTGCGGCAGGCCATAGCCGCCGCTGCCCAGCAATTCCGCGGGGCGGCTGAGAAAGCCGCTGTTGGCGAGGATTTGTTGCAGCGTGTTGTTGGCCTTTTCCATGCCGCCGTTTTTCAGCTCGCGGGCACTGAGGTAGCGTTGTTTGACTTCGTCCTGGGCCAGCATCAGTTGCTTGCGATAGCTGGCCTGCTCGAGCAGCAACAGCGCGGCGCTGGTACGCAGGTCGGCCTGGCTGAACCATTGGCGACGCTCTTGGGCGCTGAGGGACAACCAATCTTCGACCTGGGCCTGCTTGATCGGCAGGTGTTTGCGCAGCACGTCGAACATCGCCTGGTAGCGTTCGCGGAATGAGTCGAAGTGATAACCCAGGCGTAGTGCCTCGCGTTTGTCGTTGAGTACGCTGGTGTCGGCCAGGCCGCGGGCGGCGAGAACCTCCAGCAAGCCGTTAGGCGTGATGTTGTCCAGGCCGGTCAGCTGCGGGTTGGCGCTGCCACTGCGCAACAGTTTCAGGCTCTCCACCGCACAGTTATTGGAAATGAAGAAGTAGTTGCCGTCGTAGCTCCAGTGCATTTCGGCGGCATGCTCGACAGTGTTGTTGATTTCCTGGCGTGAAAGCTTCAGCGGTACAGACGCCAGGCCACGCAGCTCGGTCTTGGTGTATTCGTCGATCACTTGGGACAGCGGCAGTACGAATAGCCGCGACGGGTACTTGCCTATCAGGCCATCCCAGCTCGACAACTGCACGTCACCGACAAAGGCGCGATAGGACAGCACCAGATGTTGATCCAGGTCCAACCGACAGTCCGGGCCACGTGGGCGACCGGGTGCGCAGATCACCAGGCGTAGCATGCTGTGGCCCCATCGGCTCACCAGGTTCTGGTTGGCTTCGGCCAGCAGGTAGTCGATTTCATACACCCGCTCCGGATCGATCTGGCCCAGCGGTGTCTTGGCGAAGTCGTTGCCTGCGTTCAGGAAGGCGTAGGTTTTGGCGCAGGTGTCCTGCTCAGGCGGCGCCCAGCCGAAGTGTTCCTTGTAATAGCGGAACAGCGCGGGGCGGCGGCAGGCGTAGCTGGGGTCAAGGAGAAAGTACTCCATGTTGACCGCCACGAACTCCAGCGGGCTGGTGGTTTCGTAGATATCCGGGCTGCGGGCGACTTGGTGATTGTGCTGTTCACGCTCGCCGCGACGGCCGACATATTGCGGCCAGCCGGCAAGGTCCAGCAGGCGCGGGTCATCACTGAGGGTAAAACGGCGGTCATTCTGGCCACGGCATTGATCGGGCAGGCCGATCAGGCCGGTGATGTTGTTCTGGCGACTGCAACGCTGGATCAGCGTGCGGTCGTCTTTGGACCACAGGCGCGCACGGTCATAGATGTGGGTCAGCTCATGCAGCACGGTGGCGAGCATTTCGCGGCGCACGGTACCGTGGGGGCGATTGGTTTTCTGGGTGGCGGCGCTGCCGTCGGTCAGGCTGGCGAGCAGGTTGCTGTTGAGGTCCAGTTCGGACACCAGAGAGGCCTGGCCATAAGCGTTTTCAGGCATCTTGTCGGTCCAGCCGACATCGATACGCCGATCCAGCTGCTCGATAAAGCGCGGCGGCAACGAGCGCATCGCTTCATCAAGCAATGCCTGGCTGGCCTGCTGTTCGGCCGGGCTCAAACCGTCGGTCTTGAGCCGCAGTTGCAGGCTGGCCTGGGCTGCGCCTGCACAGAGCAGCACAGTCCCGGCCAGTAGCCAGGTGGCGATGCGCCTCACAGGGCGAGGATAGCTTCGGCGAGGGTCTGGTCACTGGCGTCGCGGGCTTCTGGTACGCGGGTTCGCAGGGTGTCGAAGGCGGCTTCCAGTTGCGCACCACGGATTTCGCCATTGGTGGCGACGAAACTGGCTGCGTCATCATGGGCTTCGCGAACGACTTTGGAGTCGCGGATGGAGGTGGTGGTATCCGAGGTGAAATCAATCGTGCGGGCCGAGGCGCGGACGATGATGTTACTGGTGGCCTTCAAGGTTTGCGCGTGGGCAACATCGGCCAACAACAGCAGGCCGAGAGCGGCGGCGATCAGCGGGCTACGCATGAAATAACTCCGAAATACAAAGATGATTATTGGACGAGAATTGCTTGCGCCAGTTCAAGGTCGCTGGCGTTAAGTTTTGGTTGGGTGCGGCGCAGGTAATCCAGCGCGGATTCCAGTCGCGCTCCCCGCCATTGGCCGTCAGTGGCAATAAACGCGGCAGCGTCATCCTGGGCGGCCAGTACCAATTTCTTGTCAAAGGGCGCGGAAGTCACCTTGCTGGTGGCGTACACACTTATGACGGTGCTCTGGGTGGTCGCGTCAAAGGCCGAAGCCAATGGTGACCAGCAGGCGGAAAACAGCACAGGAACGATCAACAGGCGGTATGAAAAAGCCATGGGACTCGACAACTGAAAGCGAGCGCCAAGGCTAGCGTAATGCCTGGGCGAGAGCCAGCGTTGACACATTTGGAAGCGGCTGGCGCTTCCAAATGTCGACCTGCCGTCAGATGGCCAGAATGGCCTGGGCCAGCTGTGCGTCAGTCGCGGTGTTCAGTTGCGGGGCTTGCTGGCGGATCTGGGCCAGGGCGCTTTCTAACTTCACGCCACGGATGGCGCCTTCACTGGCGACAAAGCTGGCGGCGTCGTCACGGGCGGCCTGCACGACCTTGTTGTCACGCAGGGAAGAAGTGGCATCGGAGCTGGCATCGGAGGTGGCTTTCAGCGCGCCGACGATCGAGTCGGTGGTCACGATGAGGCTGCTCGCGTGGGCGTTAGCAGCCAAGGCCAACAGGGCCGCAGCACTCAATAGGCGAAGACGGGACATGGAATGACTCCTCTAGATGAACAAATAAAGCGGCGCACAGCGGCCACTGTGAAACGGACATTGTTGCTATTGAGCATCAGACGCCCGTTCTACAAGGTTCGCCACGTGGTGACGGGATCTTAAGCTGCCGTTTATCCGTTCGGGAAGCGTCTTGACTGTCAGTCACGCCAGAACGGTTTGGACAGCTCGGCCATTCGGTCTCCCGAGGTGATGCCGGCATCGGACAGTTCTCGCGGATCCAGTTGGGCCAGTTGGCGACGTTCGTGAGCGCGCTGCATCCACCGGAGCAGTGCGTAGGCGGCACGGCTCAACAACGGCTTATAGGAAGAGAGACGGGTGTTCATGGTTGGAGCCTTTCGTGAGGTCCTGGAACACCATGTTGAGCGGCTTACCTTTACCGATACAGATACACTGAAGTTAAATTGTACTGCTTAACTGTTGTGTTTTTTTAACTGTACCTATCCTTGTACGAATGTTCTGTTCGGTACCTGAAAAGTCCAAATCCTAGAAACAACAAAGCCCGCCTCCGGTTTCCCGGGGCGGGCTTTGTTTTGACAAATCAGGGTGCTGGCGGTGGACCCGGTAGGTCAGGGCCAGCGAGCGCTAAATTAGCGCCAGAACGGCTTGCTCAGCTCTTCGTAGCGTTGAGCTTCGCTGATACCGGCGTCAGCCAGCAGACGCGAATCCAGACGAGCCAGTTGGTGGCGGCTGGAGATGCGGCGCTGCCACAACATCAGGTTGGCGAGAACGCGCAAAGGCAGGGAGGCCTGGGTGTTTACAGCTTTTTCTTCGAAGAACAGATCGGAACTGAGTGTACGTTCCATGGTGACATCCTTCCGCTTGTGGCGGGATTAGGTAGTGGTTTAACTGATGCCAATGATCCTCTTCCAGCGCAAGACTCTCCAGATACAGTTCACCTGTATTGTGAGAGCCCAGTTAACTGTTTATAGCGGCTGTACTGTACAGAATTGGGGCAACTGTACCTGTCGGCACTGAAATAGTGCGAAATAGGTATTTTAGACTCGGATCGTAGGATATTTCGGTAGGAAATGACCGGTACAGCAGTACAGTTTTTTTCAGAAGTGGCAGAGATACAGTCGAGCTGATGAAACTGTGTTTGCATCAGCTCGTATCCTGTATCCATCAAGCCTTGAGCATATGCCCGGTTTCTTCCAGGTTAATGTGCCAACTCAGTGCTTCGCGCAGGATGTGCGGGGTGTGCCCGCCGATTGCACAGGCGGCGTTGAAGTAACTGTTCAGCGCATCGCGGTAGGCCGGGTGCACACAGTTGTCGATGATCACTCGCGCCCTCTCCCGAGGTGCCAGGCCGCGCAAGTCGGCAAGGCCCACTTCGGTTACCAGGATGTCGACGTCATGCTCGGTGTGGTCCACATGGCTGACCATTGGCACGACACTGGAAATCGCGCCGCCCTTGGCAATCGACTTGGTCACGAAGATCGCCAAGTGCGCGTTGCGCGCGAAGTCCCCGGAGCCGCCAATGCCGTTCATCATCCGCGTGCCGCAGACATGGGTGGAGTTGACGTTGCCGTAGATGTCGAACTCCAGCGCGGTGTTGATCCCGATAATGCCCAGGCGACGCACCACTTCAGGGTGGTTGGAGATTTCCTGCGGGCGCAGTACCAGCTTGTCCTTATAGTGTTCCAGGTTGCCGAACACGTCGGCATTACGACGCTCCGACAAGGTGATCGAGCTGCCCGAGGCAAAACTCAGCTTGCCGGCGTCGATCAGGTCGAACGTCGAGTCCTGCAGCACCTCCGAGTACATGGTCAGGTCTTCGAATGGCGAATCGATCAGGCCGCACATCACCGCGTTGGCGATGTTGCCGATCCCGGCCTGCAGCGGACCTAGCTTGTTGGTCATGCGCCCGGCGTCGACTTCCTGCTTGAGGAAGGTGATCAGATGATTGGCGATGCCCTGCGTATCAGCGTCCGGCGGTGTCACGGTGGAGGCCGAGTCGGCCTGGTTGGTGATGACGATGGCAACGATCTTTTCCGGCGGGATCGGAATCGCGGTGCTGCCGATACGGTCGTCGACTTTCACCAATGGGATTGGTGTGCGGGTCGGCCGGTAGGTCGGGATATAGATGTCGTGCAGCCCTTCCAGGTTCGGGTTATGCGCGAGGTTGATTTCGACAATCACCTGCTTGGCGAAAATCGCGAAACTGGCCGAGTTTCCCACGGAGGTGGTCGGCACGATATGCCCTTGTTCGGTAATCGCGACCGCTTCGATGACCGCGATGTCCGGCAGCTTGAGCTGGTTGTTGCGTAGTTGCTCAACGGTTTCCGACAAGTGCTGGTCGATGAACATCACTTGGCCGGCGTTAATTGCTTTGCGCAAGGTGCTGTCGACCTGGAACGGCATGCGTCGGGACAAAACACCGGCTTCGGTCAGTTGCTTGTCCAAGTCATTGCCCAGGCTGGCGCCCGTCATCAAGGTGATTTTCAGCGGGGAGGTCTTGGCGCGTTCGGCCAGGGCGTGGGGGACGGCCTTGGCTTCACCGGCACGGGTGAAGCCGCTCATGCCGACGGTCATGCCGTCCTCGATCAGTGCGGCGGCGTCTGCCGCGCTCATGACCTTGTTCAACAACGAAGGCAAGCGGATACGATCACGGTACATGGATTGTTATCTCGGGCTACGGAAGCAAGGTGCGCAGTTTAGTGATTTCAAAAAAATTCGGCCCGCTACCATGGTCGAATGCCGGGCACCGATTTAGAGCCTTTGGTCGGGTTTCATGTATGTGCAAAGCGGGACGCAGAGCATCCCCGGATGCATTCCCACGCAGAGCGCGGGAACGATAAAAAAACCCCAGCCTACTTGAGGCCGGGGTTTCGAGTATTGCGCTGTAGCAGTGTTACTCGACGGCTTTGACCATGTCTTCGATGACCTTCTTGGCATCGCCAAAGACCATCATGGTTTTATCCAGGTAGAACAGCTCGTTGTCCAAGCCGGCATAACCGCTGGCCATCGAGCGTTTGTTAACGATGATGGTCTTGGCCTTGAACGCTTCCAGGATCGGCATGCCGGCAATCGGCGAGTTGGGGTCGTTCTTGGCGGCCGGGTTGACCACGTCGTTCGCGCCCAGCACCAGCACCACATCGGCCTGACCGAACTCGGAGTTGATGTCTTCCATCTCGAACACTTGATCGTAAGGTACTTCCGCCTCGGCCAGCAGCACGTTCATGTGACCAGGCATACGTCCCGCTACCGGGTGAATCGCATACTTCACGGTGACGCCGCGGTGGGTCAGCTTCTCGGTCAATTCCTTGAGCGCGTGCTGTGCCCGGGCAACCGCCAGGCCATAGCCCGGAACGATGATTACGGTGTCGGCGTTGGTCAGCAGGAAGGTGGCATCATCGGCCGAGCCGGACTTCACCGGGCGTGCTTCTTTCGAACCTGCCGCCGCAGCGGCATCCGCCGTATTGCCGAAACCACCGAGCAGTACATTAAAGAAGGAGCGGTTCATGGCCTTGCACATGATGTACGACAGGATCGCACCACTGGAGCCCACCAGCGAGCCGGCGATGATCAGCATCGAGTTGTTCAGCGAGAAGCCGATACCCGCCGCTGCCCAGCCGGAGTAGCTGTTGAGCATCGAGACGACTACCGGCATGTCTGCGCCGCCAATCGGGATGATGATCAGCACGCCGAGCACGAAGGCCAGGGCCAGCATCAGTGCGAAAGCAGAGAGGTTGCCGGTAAACATGAATGCCAGGCCCAGGCCCAGGGTTGCCAAGCCAAGCACCAGGTTCAGTTTGTGCTGGCCGCCGAATTGCACTGGCGCGCCTTGGAACAGGCGGAACTTGTACTTGCCCGACAGCTTGCCGAACGCGATCACCGAACCGGAGAAGGTGATGGCGCCGATGGCTGCGCCGAGGAACAGCTCCAGGCGGTTACCGGCAGGGATTGAATCACCCAGGTGTTTGACGATGCCCAGGGACTGCGGCTCGACCACGGCGGCAATAGCGATAAACACCGCTGCCAAGCCGATCATGCTGTGCATGAATGCCACCAGCTCCGGCATTTTGGTCATTTCAACGCGCTTGGCCATGATCGAGCCGGCGGTGCCGCCGATCAGCAAGCCGACGATGACGTAGCCGATGCCGGCTGTGGCGAGTTCGGCGCCGAGCTTATAGATGAGACCCACGGTGGTGAGCACCGCCAGCGCCATGCCGAGCATGCCGAACAGGTTGCCGCGTCGCGAGGTGGTTGGGTGCGACAGGCCTTTGAGGGCCTGGATAAAGCAGATCGACGCGATAAGGTAGAGCGTCGTGACAAGATTCATGCTCATGACGATGGAGCCTCTTCTTTTACTTTCGGGGCTTTCTTCTTGAACATCTCAAGCATCCTACGAGTTACCAGGAAGCCACCGAACACGTTAACCGCTGCGAGCGCCACGGCCAGGGTGCCCATGGTCTTGCCCAGTGGCGTAACGGTGAGGGCCGCAGCCAGCATGGCGCCGACGATCACGATCGCGGAAATTGCGTTGGTCACGGCCATCAACGGCGTGTGCAGTGCGGGCGTAACGTTCCAGACCACGTGGTAACCGACATAAATCGCCAGCACAAAGATGATCAGGTTGTAGATACCGGGGGAGATAAGCTCTTCCATCGTCTGAATCCTTGCTTAGGCGTTTTTGCGGATGACTTGGCCGTCGCGGCACATCAGGCACGCGGCGACGATGTCGTCTTCGAGGTTGATTTCAAACTGCCCTTCCTTGTTGAAGACTAGCTTCAGGAAGTCCAGCAGGTTGCGTGCGTACAGGGCCGAAGCATCGGCGGCGACGGCACCGGCGAGGTTGGTCGGGCCACAGATGATCACGCCGTTTTCCACTACTACCTGGTCGGCCACGGTCAGCGGGCAATTGCCACCTTGGGCTGCGGCGAGGTCGATGACCACCGAGCCGGGTTTCATCTGCGCGACAGTGTCGGCACTGAGCAAGGTCGGCGCTTTGCGGCCGGGGATCAGGGCGGTGGTGATGACGATGTCGGCTTGTTTGGCGCGTTCGTGCACGGCGAGCGCTTGGCGTTGCATCCAACTGCTCGGCATCGGGCGTGCGTAACCCCCGACGCCGACAGCGCATTCACGCTCTTCATCGGTTTCGTACGGCACGTCGACGAACTTGGCACCGAGGGATTCGATCTGCTCTTTTACTGCGGGGCGCACGTCAGACGCTTCGATCACCGCGCCCAGGCGTTTTGCCGTGGCGATGGCTTGCAAGCCGGCAACGCCAGCGCCGAGGATCAGTACGCGAGCCGCTTTCACGGTGCCTGCTGCGGTCATCAGCATCGGCATGAAGCGCGGATAGTGATGGGCAGCGAGCAGCACCGCTTTATAGCCGGCGATGTTGGCCTGGGACGACAGCACATCCAGGCTCTGGGCTCGCGAAGTGCGTGGCGCGGCTTCGAGTGCGAAGGCAGTAATGCCGCGCTCGGCCAGCTTGGTAATGGTTTCGTTGCTGAACGGATTGAGCATGCCCACCAACACGGTGCCGCTTTTGATCAGCGTCAGTTCGCTGTCGCTGGGGGCAACCACCTTGAGAATCAGCTCGGCGCCAAACGCATCGCTGGCACTGCCAATGGTTGCGCCTGCCGTTTCATAGGCACTGTCGACGACGCTGGCTTTGATGCCCGCTCCGCTTTGTACAGTGACCTTATGGCCCTGGCCGATCAGCTTCTTGATGGTTTCCGGGGTGGCAGCCACCCGTGTTTCACCGGTCTGGGTTTCGAGAGGAACACCAATGTGCACGTCAAATCTCCTGCATGATCTTTTTGCTTTTGATCTTTTTGTAAAAAGGCCAGTGCACCGTGAGTGGCACATCTGGGGCGGCCGATCAGCACGATCCCGCTGAAATGACAGCGGGGCGCGGCATTTTGCAGGCGAACTTTACGGCCATCAAGGGATTATGACGGGTGACGAAAAATTAACTACAAGTCACCCTGTGACTGATTGTCGCAATGCCCTGAAATAACCTCTTTAAATACAGGTGTTTAAAGGGTTGTAGGTGTTTATAGCGCTTTTTCCCATCGTTGGCGTGAATGGTCGTGCATTGGTAGGTGATAGTCGTCACAGGCCATGAAAATCATGGCTTTGAGCGTAATTTTTAGTCAGCAGGTACAGTCTGCTTAAATGCGACATATACGTATATCTGTAGGGTAATTATTTATTTGACTACAAGGTCAGCAATTTGTCTTTGTCCTTTAAATGCTAGGGCTGTAGCGCTGTGATTGGTCAATCAGCCAGTCCCTGAATGCGTGCAGCGATGCAGATTCGACCTTTCTCTCGGGAATCATCAGGTAGTAAGCCTTTGAACTGCTCAACGCATCGAGATTCGCGATAGCCAATTGGTTCTCGTCCAGTTCTCGCTGGATAAGGAACGGTGGGATCAGCGCAATGCCCATGTCATGCATGGCCGCTTGGGACAACATCGAGAATAGCTCGTAACGAGGGCCTGTCATGTCGCGAGGCACGTTCAGTTGCTGGGCGTTGAACCATTGGCGCCAAGCGTAAGGCCGAGTGGTTTGCTGCAGCAGTGGCAACTCTGCGATTTCCTGAGCGCTGAAGTGAGTCCGGCTATCCAATAGGCGAGGGCTGCACACGGGAACAGGGTTTTCTCCCATTAGTCGGTGGGATTCGGTGCCGGACCAATCGGCATCGCCAAAGTAGATCGCGGCGTCGAACTCGGTATCGGCAAACAGAAAGGGGCGCGTGCGATTGGTGAGGTTGACCGTGACCTCCGGGTGTTGGCGTTGAAAGTCCTTGAGGCGGGGGATCAGCCATTGGGTGCCAAAGGTGGGGACAACTGCCAGCTCGATGACGTTAGCGCCCTGCTGCCCCATCACTGACAAGGTATCGCGCTCCACAGCATCCAACTGCATGGCGACGCGGCGGCTATAAGACAGCCCCGCTTCCGTCAGTTTTACCCCGCGCCGTGAGCGTCGAAATAGCTCGACACTTAAAAACTCCTCAAGGCTCGCAATCTGTCGGCAGATAGCGCCTTGGGTGATGGAAAGCTCGTGCGCCGCCTTGGTAAAGCTTTCGTGGCGGGCCGCCGCTTCAAAGCTGACAAGGGCGGTGGTGCTGGGAATTTTTCTGCGCATGTACCTTGTCCTCACTTGTAGATCACGCTTACGCCATTCTTGGCTATTACGAAGTGAGAAATTAGCACAACCCTATGCAGAAACCTCGTTTGCCCTATACGTCTGTCCGGCCTAGGCTGCATCCACGACTTCTGATTTCTTCCGCGAGGACTTATTCATGGCTGGCAAGGCAAGCTTCAACTGGATCGATCCGCTGCTGCTGGATCAACAGCTCACCGAAGAAGAGCGCATGGTGCGCGACAGTGCTGAGCAATTCGCCCAGGACAAGCTGGCGCCGCGTGTGCTTGAAGCCTTCCGCCATGAAAAGACTGATCCAGCGATCTTCCGTGAGATGGGTGAGACTGGCCTGTTGGGAGCGATGATTCCCGAGCAGTACGGCGGCAGTGGCTTGAATTACGTCAGCTATGGGCTGATTGCTCGTGAGGTCGAGCGTGTCGACTCCGGCTATCGCTCGATGATGAGTGTGCAGTCGTCACTGGTCATGGTGCCTATCAACGAATTCGGCACCGAGGCGCAAAAGCAGAAGTACCTGCCAAAGCTTGCTTCCGGCGAATGGATCGGTTGCTTCGGCTTGACTGAGCCAAACCACGGCTCCGACCCGGGCGCGATGATTACCCGTGCACGCAAGGTGGATGGCGGCTACAGCCTGACTGGCGCCAAGATGTGGATCACCAATAGTCCGATCGCCGATGTGTTTGTGGTGTGGGGCAAGGACGATGCGGGCGATATCCGTGGCTTTGTCCTGGAAAAAGGTTGGAAAGGTCTGAGCGCTCCGGCGATTCACGGCAAGGTCGGTCTGCGCGCCTCCATTACCGGCGAGATCGTCATGGACAACGTGTTTGTGCCGGAAGAGAACATCTTCCCGGATGTCCGTGGTTTGAAGGGGCCTTTCACCTGCCTTAACTCGGCGCGCTATGGCATCTCCTGGGGGGCGTTGGGTGCCGCTGAGTTCTGCTGGCATACCGCTCGCCAGTACACCCTTGATCGCCAGCAGTTCGGGCGCCCGTTGGCAGCTACCCAGTTGATCCAGAAGAAGCTGGCGGATATGCAGACCGAGATCACCCTCGCCCTGCAAGGTTGCCTACGTTTGGGTCGCATGAAGGATGAAGGTACGGCGGCAGTTGAGATCACGTCGATCATGAAGCGCAACTCGTGCGGCAAGTCCCTGGATATCGCGCGTATGGCGCGGGATATGCTGGGTGGCAATGGCATTTCCGACGAGTTCGGGGTAGCGCGTCATTTGGTCAACCTGGAGGTGGTGAACACCTATGAAGGTACTCATGACGTGCACGCTTTGATTCTTGGTCGTGCGCAAACCGGTCTTCAGGCGTTCTATTAATAGGAGTACGGCATGGGCGCGCTTTCACATCTGCGGGTACTGGATTTGTCGCGAGTGCTGGCGGGCCCTTGGTCTGGGCAGATCCTTGCGGACCTTGGGGCTGAGGTGATCAAGGTTGAGCGGCCGGGTAATGGTGATGATACGCGCGCATGGGGGCCGCCTTTTCTTAAGGACGCCTATGGTGAGAACACCAGCGAGGCGGCTTATTACCTGTCGGCCAACCGTAATAAGGAGTCGGTGACCATCGACTTCACGCGGCCAGAGGGGCAGAAGCTGGTGCGTGACCTGGCGGCTAAGTCCGACATCCTGATCGAGAACTTCAAAGTGGGCGGTCTGGCAGCGTATGGGCTGGACTATGAATCACTGAAGGAGATCAATCCTGAGTTGATCTATTGCTCGATTACGGGGTTTGGGCAGACGGGGCCTTATGCGGCGCGTGCAGGCTATGACTTCATGATCCAGGGCCTGGGTGGGCTTATGAGCCTGACTGGTCGGCCTGAAGGTGATGACGGGGCTGGGCCGGTGAAGGTCGGTGTCGCATTGACCGACATTCTGACGGGGCTTTACTCGACCGTAGCGATTCTGGCTGCACTGGCTCATAGGGATCATGACGGTGGCGGGCAGCATATCGATATGGCTTTGCTCGACGTGCAGGTGGCTTGTCTAGCTAACCAGGCGATGAATTACCTGACAACGGGTGTGTCGCCGACGCGGCTGGGTAACGCGCACCCGAATATTGTGCCTTACCAGGATTTCCCCACGGCTGATGGTGACTTCATCCTGACGGTGGGTAATGACGGGCAGTTTCGAAAGTTTGCTGAGGTGGCTGGGCAGCCGCAGTGGGCGGATGATCTGCGCTTTGCTACTAATAAGCTGCGGGTGGCTAATCGTGCGGAGCTGATTCCGTTGATTCGCCAAGCTACGGTCTTCAAGACGACGGCTGAATGGGTATCGCAGTTGGAGCGAGTGGGCGTGCCTTGTGGGCCTATCAATGATCTGGCGCAGGTGTTTGCCGATCCTCAGGTAAAGGCGCGTGGGTTGGCGATGGCATTGCCCCATGCGCTGGCGGGGATGGTGCCTCAGGTGGCCAATCCAATACGGCTATCCAAGACCCCTGTGGAGTACCGTAGTGCGCCTCCTCTATTAGGAGAGCATACGGCTCAAGTGCTGCGGGACGTGTTGGGTTTGGGGGCTGCGAATGTGGCTGCCTTAAAAGAGTTGGGTGTTATCTGAAGGCTCTCTTCTATATAGAGTGCGTTTGCGGAGCTTTTTGGTGGTTTTTTGATCAATCCTAACTGATTGATAGAAAATTCAAATTAAGTGTTGACGGCGATTTATATCTGTCTATAATTCGCCCCACTTCCGGCGCAGTCGAAACGGAAAACTCCTTGGTAAACAAAGAGTTATGTAGGTTTCGATAGCGAGTTGCTTCAGTTCATCGAAGCCCAGAAGGAGTTGGTAGAGCGGTGTAGTTTGGCTCTATTAACGTTTCGATCCTCTCGGTCGAAAGCGGAGAAAAAGAGGTGTTGACAGCAGCGTGTAACGCTGTAGAATTCGCCTCCCGCTAACGAGAGATCGGAAGCGCAAGTGGTTGAAGTTGTTGAAGAAATCTTCGAAAGCTTCTGAAAATAATCACTTGACAGCAAATGAGGCTGCTGTAGAATGCGCGCCTCGGTTGAGACGAAAGATCTTAACCAACCGCTCTTTAACAACTGAATCAAGCAATTCGTGTGGGTGCTTGTGGAGTCAGACTGATAGTCAACAAGATTATCAGCATCACAAGTTACTCCGCGAGAAATCAAAGATGTAACCAACGATTGCTGAGCCAAGTTTAGGGTTTCTTAAAAACCCAAAGATGTTTGAACTGAAGAGTTTGATCATGGCTCAGATTGAACGCTGGCGGCAGGCCTAACACATGCAAGTCGAGCGGTAGAGAGAAGCTTGCTTCTCTTGAGAGCGGCGGACGGGTGAGTAATGCCTAGGAATCTGCCTGGTAGTGGGGGATAACGTTCGGAAACGGACGCTAATACCGCATACGTCCTACGGGAGAAAGCAGGGGACCTTCGGGCCTTGCGCTATCAGATGAGCCTAGGTCGGATTAGCTAGTTGGTGAGGTAATGGCTCACCAAGGCGACGATCCGTAACTGGTCTGAGAGGATGATCAGTCACACTGGAACTGAGACACGGTCCAGACTCCTACGGGAGGCAGCAGTGGGGAATATTGGACAATGGGCGAAAGCCTGATCCAGCCATGCCGCGTGTGTGAAGAAGGTCTTCGGATTGTAAAGCACTTTAAGTTGGGAGGAAGGGCAGTTGCCTAATACGTAACTGTTTTGACGTTACCGACAGAATAAGCACCGGCTAACTCTGTGCCAGCAGCCGCGGTAATACAGAGGGTGCAAGCGTTAATCGGAATTACTGGGCGTAAAGCGCGCGTAGGTGGTTTGTTAAGTTGGATGTGAAATCCCCGGGCTCAACCTGGGAACTGCATTCAAAACTGACTGACTAGAGTATGGTAGAGGGTGGTGGAATTTCCTGTGTAGCGGTGAAATGCGTAGATATAGGAAGGAACACCAGTGGCGAAGGCGACCACCTGGACTAATACTGACACTGAGGTGCGAAAGCGTGGGGAGCAAACAGGATTAGATACCCTGGTAGTCCACGCCGTAAACGATGTCAACTAGCCGTTGGAAGCCTTGAGCTTTTAGTGGCGCAGCTAACGCATTAAGTTGACCGCCTGGGGAGTACGGCCGCAAGGTTAAAACTCAAATGAATTGACGGGGGCCCGCACAAGCGGTGGAGCATGTGGTTTAATTCGAAGCAACGCGAAGAACCTTACCAGGCCTTGACATCCAATGAACTTTCTAGAGATAGATTGGTGCCTTCGGGAACATTGAGACAGGTGCTGCATGGCTGTCGTCAGCTCGTGTCGTGAGATGTTGGGTTAAGTCCCGTAACGAGCGCAACCCTTGTCCTTAGTTACCAGCACGTAATGGTGGGCACTCTAAGGAGACTGCCGGTGACAAACCGGAGGAAGGTGGGGATGACGTCAAGTCATCATGGCCCTTACGGCCTGGGCTACACACGTGCTACAATGGTCGGTACAGAGGGTTGCCAAACCGCGAGGTGGAGCTAATCCCATAAAACCGATCGTAGTCCGGATCGCAGTCTGCAACTCGACTGCGTGAAGTCGGAATCGCTAGTAATCGCGAATCAGAATGTCGCGGTGAATACGTTCCCGGGCCTTGTACACACCGCCCGTCACACCATGGGAGTGGGTTGCACCAGAAGTAGCTAGTCTAACCTTCGGGAGGACGGTTACCACGGTGTGATTCATGACTGGGGTGAAGTCGTAACAAGGTAGCCGTAGGGGAACCTGCGGCTGGATCACCTCCTTAATCGACGACATCAGCTGCTCCATAAGTTCCCACACGAATTGCTTGATTCATTGAAGAAGACGATAAGAAGCAGCCCGAAATTGGGTCTGTAGCTCAGTTGGTTAGAGCGCACCCCTGATAAGGGTGAGGTCGGCAGTTCGAATCTGCCCAGACCCACCAATTTTGTGTGGGAAACGCCTGTAGAAATACGGGGCCATAGCTCAGCTGGGAGAGCGCCTGCCTTGCACGCAGGAGGTCAACGGTTCGATCCCGTTTGGCTCCACCACTACTGCTTCTACGTTATGAAAGCTTAGAAATGAGCATTCCATCAGGTTGATGGTGAATGTTGATTTCTAGTCTTTGATTAGATCGTTCTTTAAAAATTTGGGTATGTGATAGAAAGATAGACTGAACGTTACTTTCACTGGTAACGGATCAGGCTAAGGTAAAATTTGTGAGTTACTCAGTTTTGAGTATTATCGAATTTTCGGCGAATGTTGTCTTCACAGTATAACCAGATTGCTTGGGGTTATATGGTCAAGTGAAGAAGCGCATACGGTGGATGCCTTGGCAGTCAGAGGCGATGAAAGACGTGGTAGCCTGCGAAAAGCTTCGGGGAGTCGGCAAACAGACTTTGATCCGGAGATGTCTGAATGGGGGAACCCAGCCATCATAAGATGGTTATCTTACGCTGAATACATAGGCGTAAGAGGCGAACCAGGGGAACTGAAACATCTAAGTACCCTGAGGAAAAGAAATCAACCGAGATTCCCTTAGTAGTGGCGAGCGAACGGGGACTAGCCCTTAAGTGGCTTTGAGATTAGCGGAACGCTCTGGAAAGTGCGGCCATAGTGGGTGATAGCCCTGTACGCGAAAATCTCTTAGTCATGAAATCGAGTAGGACGGAGCACGAGAAACTTTGTCTGAATATGGGGGGACCATCCTCCAAGGCTAAATACTACTGACTGACCGATAGTGAACTAGTACCGTGAGGGAAAGGCGAAAAGAACCCCGGAGAGGGGAGTGAAATAGATCCTGAAACCGTATGCGTACAAGCAGTGGGAGCCCACTTTGTTGGGTGACTGCGTACCTTTTGTATAATGGGTCAGCGACTTATTTTCAGTGGCGAGCTTAACCGAATAGGGGAGGCGTAGCGAAAGCGAGTCTTAATAGGGCGTCTAGTCGCTGGGAATAGACCCGAAACCGGGCGATCTATCCATGGGCAGGTTGAAGGTTGGGTAACACTAACTGGAGGACCGAACCGACTACCGTTGAAAAGTTAGCGGATGACCTGTGGATCGGAGTGAAAGGCTAATCAAGCTCGGAGATAGCTGGTTCTCCTCGAAAGCTATTTAGGTAGCGCCTCATGTATCACTGTAGGGGGTAGAGCACTGTTTCGGCTAGGGGGTCATCCCGACTTACCAAACCGATGCAAACTCCGAATACCTACAAGTGCCGAGCATGGGAGACACACGGCGGGTGCTAACGTCCGTCGTGAAAAGGGAAACAACCCAGACCGTCAGCTAAGGTCCCAAAGTTATGGTTAAGTGGGAAACGATGTGGGAAGGCTTAGACAGCTAGGAGGTTGGCTTAGAAGCAGCCACCCTTTAAAGAAAGCGTAATAGCTCACTAGTCGAGTCGGCCTGCGCGGAAGATGTAACGGGGCTCAAACCATACACCGAAGCTACGGGTATCACGTAAGTGATGCGGTAGAGGAGCGTTCTGTAAGCCTGTGAAGGTGAGTTGAGAAGCTTGCTGGAGGTATCAGAAGTGCGAATGCTGACATGAGTAACGACAATGGGTGTGAAAAACACCCACGCCGAAAGACCAAGGTTTCCTGCGCAACGTTAATCGACGCAGGGTTAGTCGGTCCCTAAGGCGAGGCTGAAAAGCGTAGTCGATGGAAAACAGGTTAATATTCCTGTACTTCTGGTTATTGCGATGGAGGGACGGAGAAGGCTAGGCCAGCTTGGCGTTGGTTGTCCAAGTTTAAGGTGGTAGGCTGGAATCTTAGGTAAATCCGGGATTCTAAGGCCGAGAGCTGATGACGAGCTAACTTTTAGTTAGCGAAGTGGTTGATGCCATGCTTCCAAGAAAAGCTTCTAAGCTTCAGGTAACCAGGAACCGTACCCCAAACCGACACAGGTGGTTGGGTAGAGAATACCAAGGCGCTTGAGAGAACTCGGGTGAAGGAACTAGGCAAAATGGCACCGTAACTTCGGGAGAAGGTGCGCCGGTGAGGGTGAAGGACTTGCTCCGTAAGCTCATGCCGGTCGAAGATACCAGGCCGCTGCGACTGTTTATTAAAAACACAGCACTCTGCAAACACGAAAGTGGACGTATAGGGTGTGACGCCTGCCCGGTGCCGGAAGGTTAATTGATGGGGTTAGCTAACGCGAAGCTCTTGATCGAAGCCCCGGTAAACGGCGGCCGTAACTATAACGGTCCTAAGGTAGCGAAATTCCTTGTCGGGTAAGTTCCGACCTGCACGAATGGCGTAACGATGGCGGCGCTGTCTCCACCCGAGACTCAGTGAAATTGAAATCGCTGTGAAGATGCAGTGTATCCGCGGCTAGACGGAAAGACCCCGTGAACCTTTACTATAGCTTTGCACTGGACTTTGAATTTGCTTGTGTAGGATAGGTGGGAGGCTTTGAAGCGTGGACGCCAGTCTGCGTGGAGCCAACCTTGAAATACCACCCTGGCAACTTTGAGGTTCTAACTCAGGTCCGTTATCCGGATCGAGGACAGTGTATGGTGGGTAGTTTGACTGGGGCGGTCTCCTCCTAAAGAGTAACGGAGGAGTACGAAGGTGCGCTCAGACCGGTCGGAAATCGGTCGTAGAGTATAAAGGCAAAAGCGCGCTTGACTGCGAGACAGACACGTCGAGCAGGTACGAAAGTAGGTCTTAGTGATCCGGTGGTTCTGTATGGAAGGGCCATCGCTCAACGGATAAAAGGTACTCCGGGGATAACAGGCTGATACCGCCCAAGAGTTCATATCGACGGCGGTGTTTGGCACCTCGATGTCGGCTCATCACATCCTGGGGCTGAAGCCGGTCCCAAGGGTATGGCTGTTCGCCATTTAAAGTGGTACGCGAGCTGGGTTTAGAACGTCGTGAGACAGTTCGGTCCCTATCTGCCGTGGACGTTTGAGATTTGAGAGGGGCTGCTCCTAGTACGAGAGGACCGGAGTGGACGAACCTCTGGTGTTCCGGTTGTCACGCCAGTGGCATTGCCGGGTAGCTATGTTCGGAATAGATAACCGCTGAAAGCATCTAAGCGGGAAACTAGCCTCAAGATGAGATCTCACTGGAACCTTGAGTTCCCTGAAGGGCCGTCGAAGACTACGACGTTGATAGGTTGGGTGTGTAAGCGCTGTGAGGCGTTGAGCTAACCAATACTAATTGCCCGTGAGGCTTGACCATATAACACCCAAGCAATTTGCGTCGGCTCTTTAATACAGAGCAGCAGATTGCGGTGTGTGAAGACGATAGAACCGAAAGTTCGAATCTCACAAAACACCGAAAGCTGTCACATACCCAATTTGCTGAAGCGAGGCATTCTTGTCACGACTCAGTACCCGAATTTCTTGACGACCATAGAGCATTGGAACCACCTGATCCCATCCCGAACTCAGTAGTGAAACGATGCATCGCCGATGGTAGTGTGGGGTTTCCCCATGTGAGAGTAGGTCATCGTCAAGATTAAATTCC
>NZ_MDDR01000047.1 GCF_001870435.1 Pseudomonas costantinii
CAACTGCTTTAGGTCCGGTACTGCTGAAACTGGTGGCACCGGTGGTATCGGCACTGAAGTTAGCCACCGATTGCAGCGCCGAGTCACGGTACTCATGACGCCAGGTCAGTTGTGCCGACGGTGTCAGGCTGCCGTATGAAGTCGCAAACGCACGCGCCAGCTTGGCTCCCAGATCGCTTTTCAACGAGTTGAGGTTGTCGGCGTTGACGTGCAGCGCGGTGCCCGCCCCACCTTTCTCGGTGTAGCTGTCCTGACGCAGGGTGCTGTAGCTCAGGCCGGCAATCGGGGTGAGGATGACGTTGGCCATTGAGGCGCCGAGGTCAATCGGATAACCGGCTTGCGCCGAAGCAGTGTATTGCATGCCATTGTGGCTGCCTTTGGCGGTGCCGTTGACGCCGGTGAAATCGACCTGACGCTGGGTGTCGTACTGGTGCTGCACAGCGCCCACAGACAGGTCGAGGTACCACGGATTGGCGTTGTAGCTGGCGTAACCGAACAGGCCATAGGACTTGACGTCCGCCGAGCTACCGTCGTTGTTGCCATTGTTGTTGAGGGTGGTCTTGGTGTAGCTGAACAGACCGCCGAGACGCCAGTTGTCGTTGAGCATGCCGTCAGCGCCGAGTAACAGGCCGTTGTAGCGTGCACTGTAACCGGCGATATCGTCGCGTTCATCCATGTGCGCGGTACCGCCAAAGGCCTGAGTCCATAGGCCGGAAGTCGGAGGTCCTTCACCGGTGGAAACCCCGGTCGACCCACCACGCAACCCTTCAAGGTGCGCCGAAGTGACATTCAAGACCTGAACCGTGGAAGCGACCGAGCCCTGAGTGGCGGCGGCCAGGTTAGCGGTCGGGCTCAGTTGCGCGCCGGCTTTGTTGCCCGCAGCCGTGGAACCGTTGGCAGCTGCGGCGTTGAATACGTTCATCAGGTCGGCGTTGAAGCCTTGATAGTTGAACAGACCCGCCAGGGACGCAGTGCCATCGGCGGTATTGGCCCGATTTATCGGCCCATTTGATGTCGGAGGAGTGACAGGCGGTGTCACCGACTGCACTGCACCCACAGTCAACACCAGATTCTTGTTAGCGCCGTCAACCACACTGGTACCTGAAACGTCATACCCGGCTACGGAGTAGTGCAGGGTGTCGGCGTTGTAGTTGGTACCGGCACCACCCGCCTGAACCACTAAATAACGCTGGCCTTGAGCGAAACCATACGTATGGGTGCTGACCAGGCCGACAGAGGAGCCTGAAGCAATGTTCGCGTCGCCTGTTACTACCAGGCGGCCGTAACCGCTGTCGCTTGCTGTGCCAGCGGCTACGGCACTGTCGCTGACGCCGATCAACAGCTTGGCATTGGCGGCTTGATCGTAGTTGCCGGTGATCGTGATCGAGTTATTGACCAGCAGCGTCCCCTGGTTGGACACCTTGAAGCTGCCGACATTGATATTGTCGTTTAGCAGCTGGTTCCCTGAGCCAAATATCACGTTGGACGCGGTGTTGGTAATCAGCCCAACGTCGCCGATGTCGGTGCCGCCGCCAAAACCGGTCAGTAACCCGAAGGTTGAACCCGTCCCACCGTTGATGTTCAGGTCCTGTGAAGCCTCATTCATGATGGCGCCGGCAATGACTCCAGAGTTGGTGATGGGGCCCAGAGTGCCTAACTTATCGTTGTAAATCGCAGCATATTGGCCGGTGATGGTGCCGCTGTTGGTCAGCGAGTCGATGCTGCCGGTGTTGTAAATGCCCGCGTTGCCGGTGACGGTGCCACTGTTGGTCAGCGAGCCGATGCTGCCGCCGTTGTGAATGCCCTCGGTGCCGCTGCTGGTGATGGTGCCGCTGTTGTTTAGGGTGCCGATGCTGGCGTCGTTGGAAATGCCCGCGGTGATGCCGCTGATGGTGCCGCGGTTGTTTAAGGTGCCGATGCTGGCGTTGTTTGCAATGCCTGCGGTGATGCCGCTGATGGTACCGCTGTTGTTTAGGGTGCCAATGCTGCCGCCGTTGATGAGGATGCCAAAGTTGTCGCCGCTGATGGTGCCGCTTAGATTATTGTCCAGCTCGGTGATGCTGCCAGTGTTGTAAATGCCAACTGTGGCGCCGCTGATGGTGCCGTTGTTGCTCAGGGTGCCGATACTGCCGCTGCCAGTGTTGTAAATGCCAGTGTTTTGGTCGCCGCTGATGCTGCCGCTGTTGTTCAGGGTGCCGATGCTGCCGAGGTTGCTAATGCCGTTACGTACGCCGCTAATGGCGCCGGTGTTAACCAGCATGCCGATGGAGGTGCTGCCATTATTGTAAATGCCAACTTTGGCGCCGCTGAGGGTACCGCTGTTGCTCAGGGTGCCGATGCTGCCGAAGTTGTTGAGGATGCCAAAGCTGCCGCCGCTGATGGTGCCACCCAGGTTGTTGTCCAGTTCGGTGATGCTGCTATTGTTTTGAATGCCAATGCTGCTGCCGATGATGGTGCCGCTGTTGCTCAGGGTGCCGATACTGTCGCTGTTCGGGTTGAAGATGCCGATGCTGCCGCCGATGAGCGTAGTGCCAGAAGGGTTTATAACGTCGTGAACAGTTGCCTGGGCGATCCCGGATTGGCCTGCCGTTATCGCCGAAGCGATGGCGATGGCCAAGAGGGCTCGGCGTCCCGGTGTGCGGTTTGCTGGTCGATTGTGCATGCTCATACTGTCTCCCCTGAAAATTTGGTTGCTGCGAACTCTAGGGGTTCAGTGGCCAAACGGTTGTTCTAGAGTCGCTGAAAGTTGGTTTTTTAGGGGCCGATCATATAGAGGCTTTTTCGACGGCTTTGACCGTGCGTCTCAGTTTTCAAACTTTATTTTCAGCAGCAGCCCTTATTTGTTCGTCGCAACCGCAATGGCCGGCTTGAACGTTGGTACCAACCAGTAAGAAACCAGCCGGCAAACCGGACTACTGGTGAGCTGGTTTTTTGCACCTGGCATTTTAACGATAATCCCGTTATTCACAGTCGAGCCGAGGCGGCAGCGGAGTGTGCCTCGGTGTGAACCAAAAATGGGATAGTTCAGAACAACCATGGCAGAATTCGCGATGTCATTTTGTAATTATGGAGTTTATGGATGAGCCGTTTTGCGCATTTTCTCGGAACTCTGACCGCAGTCGTAAGCTTTGCTGCCTCCGCCGCCCCTTCCCTTCAGGACATTAACTATTCGGTCACCCATTGATGCGGCAGCAGCTCCGCAATCTCACTTGCCCGCTGCGTCGGCAGGCGCGTGAGGACGTCCTTCAAATAAGCATACGGATCATGCCCGTTGAGTCGCGCAGACTGGATCAAACTCATGATCGCCGCTGCCCGTTTGCCGCTGCACAGTGATCCTGCGAAGAGCAAGTTCTTGCGCCCCAACGCCCAAGGACGGATCTGGTTCTCTGCCCAATTATTGTCAATGGGTACGGCGCCGTCATCGAGATAGCGCGACAGCGCCATCCAGCGTTTGAGGCTGTGATAGCCGAGCCGTCGTGCACGATCTGGCGCTGGGCGATCATCCAGGCATGCAGGGCATCCATCACCGGCACGGCTTTTTCTTGTCGTATTCGGTGGCGTAAGTCCGGCTCAAGGTCGCGGACTTCACTCTCGATTTCGTACAGTAACTGGATGTAGCGCAGGGCCTGCTCGGCAAGCTGGCTCTTGTTGGTGGCGTGCAGTTCGAAGAACTTGCGCCGTGCATGGGCCATGCAGCCGATCTCGGTGACACCGAGTTCAAATCTGGCTTTATAGCCGCCAAAATCATCGCAGACCAGCTTGCCCTTCCAGTCTTGCAGGAAGTTGCGGGCGTGTTCTCCGGCGCGGCTGGGGCTGAAGTCGTAAACGACCGCTGCCAAGTCCGAGAACTGGCTGGTGGCGTAGGCCCAGACATAGGCGCGATGGGTTTTCTTCGCGCCCGGCGTGAGCATCTGCACCGGCGTTTCATCGGCGTGGATCACGTCATGCCCAAGCACCGCGTCGCGCAAGGTATCGACCAGCGGCTGCAACTGCACGCCACAGTTGCCGACCCATTGCGCCAGAGTCGAGCGGGCGATAGCCAAACCGGCTCGACCGAAAATCGATTCCTGGCGGTAGAGCGGCAAGTGGTCAGCGAACTTGGCGATCACGACATGGGCCAGCAGCCCTTCGGTCGGGATGCCCTTGTCGATGATATGAGCCGGAACCGGTGCCTGGATCAGGGTTTCGCACTGATCGCAAACCCATTTGCCACGAATGTGCCGCTCAACGGTGAACACACCCGGCGTGTAGTCGAGTTTCTCGCTGACATCCTCGCCGATACGCTTGAGAGCGCAGCCGCACTGGCAATAGCTGTTGTCCGGTTCGTGATGGATCAGAGTGCGCGGAAACTGCGGCGGCAAGGCAGTGCGTTTAGGTTTTTGCCGAACCTCGGTCGAAGCGGGAGCAAGTTTCAGCGCTTCAAGTTCGGCTTCGATGGCTGCAATGTCGGTATCGATCAGGTCATCCAACAGACTGGCTTGATCCGGGCTCAGTTGCTCGCTGCGCTTGGCGAACTTGAAGCGCTTGAGCTGCGCAATCTCGTGGGTCAGCTTTTCGATAACCGTTTGGTCGCGGTGGATCTTCTGGCCCATGGTCTCGACTTTCTGATCGAGACTCTCGACGCGCTGCATCAACTGCGCCGCCAGAGCGCGCAGTTGTTCAGGGGTTAGTTGGTCGAGATTGGGCCGCGAAGTCATGCCGCCGATTTTGCCAGAGCCGGCTAAAACCGACGATAGGCTCATCGGACAATTGCACGGCCTGGGTGGTCATGGCAGGCATTATACGATGGAAATTGCGCTGCCAGGCCCGACTCTTTGCCATGGCAAACCTAGCACCAGGGCATGCAGTTGTTCGGCACCCAATTCCATCTGAGAACCGTGTCGAGAACCGGCCAGAAGAACTTGCCTTGATGCAGGCGGCGCGCCGCCAGCCAGATACCCAACCCATCGTGCACTAGCACTTTCATGCGATTGGCGCGGCGGTTGGCAAACAGATAAGCACAGTGCGGCTGCGCCGCACCGAACACCGCCACCACCCGCGCCAGCGCGGTGTCGGTGCCGGCGCGCATGTCCATCGGCTCGGTGGCGAGCCAGATGGAGTCGATGCGGATCATCGCAACAGGTCTCGCAGAAAGGTCGCGCAGGCAGCAGCGCTTTCGGTCGGTCAGTTCACTTTGACGGTGCCGCGCGGGTGTGGGATTTCGAGGCAGATAGTCAACGACGTGGCTTCCGACCTTGCCCCGATAGGTTGCAAGGGCAGCGGAATGAAAGCGGGTTGCAGCGCCATGGTTTTCGGCGTTTGCACTCGAATTCATTTATGGACGAGATTCGCGTTGAGGCTGTGGCTTAGCGCGACATTGGCAATCGAGGCCCCGGGCTGGGCGCACTCTTGAATGACCTGGGCCTTGAAGGATTTAGAGTAGGAACGGCGTTGTGGCTGCATGAAAGACCCGCTTAAAAGGCTAGAAATGGTGTCCACTTAAATCAGGTGGACACCATCGCCCTTGGTGTCGGGGTCAGGAAGGTGTGTTGGCCGGACGCATACGCCGCTAATGCGAAACGGCTATGATAAATTCAGCTCAGTCGTGAATGGATATTTCGGTTATGGAGAACGCATCATGCTAGCAGTAGGAGTAGCGCTAGTCGCAGTAAGCTTGGGCACCGGCCCCCCTGGTTTTTGGATACCAGGCTGTGTCTTCATGACCATAGGGTGAATCGCCCCGGATTCTCTAGACACCTTGCAAGCTCATTGCGTAACGCTTTTCAAACTCTACCGGTGACAGCTGATTGTTGAAACCATGGCGGCGTTTTACGTTGTAGAACATCTCGATGTAATCGAACACGTCACTACGAGCATCTTCCCGCGAGGTGTAGATTTTTCGCTTGATTCGTTCCCGTTTCAGAAGCTGGAAAAAGCTCTCGGCCACAGCGTTGTCATGACAGTTGCCTCGGCGACTCATGCTGGCAACCAAATTGTTTGCCTTCAAAAAGCTACGCCAATCGGAGCTGCTGTACTGGCTGCCTTGGTCGCTATGAATCATTACCTCTTGTTTCGGTTTACGCCTCCAAACCGCCATCAATAAAGCATCAATGGCTAAATCGCTGGTCATCTGCGACTTCATTGACCAGCCTACAACCTGGCGAGAAAACAGATCTAGCACCACAGCCAAGTACAACCAGCCTTCATACGTACGAATGTAGGTGATGTCGGTAACCCAAACCTTGTTGGGCTCCACGACATCGAACTGGCGCTTCAGCAAATTGGGTGAGGCGACAGCTGGCTTACCGCCGTACTTTCCAGGGCGGCGTCTATAACCTGTCTGAGAACGCAGACCTTCAAGACGCATCAGCCTCGCCACACGATGTCGACCACAATCTTCACCGACCTCGCGCAGATCGTCATGGATTTTGCGATAGCCATAAACGCCGCCGCTCTCCAGCCAGGAGTGCTTGATCAAACCTAACAGTCTCTGGTCGTCTTTGGCGCGTGCAGATTGCGGCTCAGACAGCCAGGCGTAATAACCGCTGGGATGGACTTTCAGCGTCAGGCAAAGCCGTCGAATCGAATAGTCGCCAGCGCGCTGCTTGATAAAGGCGTACTTCAGCCGCACTCCTTGGCAAAGTACGCGGCGGCCTTTTTTAATATGTCTCGCTCTTCAGTGACGCGCTTGAGTTCCGCTCGCAGACGACGCAGTTCAGCGTGCTGATCATCATCCTGCTGCCGTTCTTCTTGAGGTTTGCTGTAGCGCTTTATCCAGGCATAGAGGCTATGCGTCGACACACCAAGACGGGCCGCTACCTCAGCGACAGCCAGCTTCTTTTCGGTCACTTGATTGACTGCTTGGATTTTGAATTCTTCGGGGTAACGCGGGTTGCTCATGGCACCTCCTAATTGGCCTCAGTTTAAGGCAAAGAGGTGTCTACGAAACCCGGGGCGATTCA
>NZ_MDDR01000048.1 GCF_001870435.1 Pseudomonas costantinii
CCAGCAGGATCGCCACGCGGTCGCCGGGGGCCACGCCCTGACTGATCAAGTGATGGGCCAACTGGTTGGCACGCCGGTTCAATTGCGCATAGCTCAAGGACTGCTCGCCATGCACCATTGCCAACGCCTGCGGATTTGCCGCGGCATGGGCTTCGAACAGCACGTGAAGCGTCAGCGTTTCAGGGTAGGCGCGGGTGGTCGCGTTGAACTCGACCAGCACTTGGTGAACTTCGACCGTCGGCAACACCGGCAATTGCTCAAACGGCGTATGGGGCGATTGCTCCAGTGCCTGCACCAACTGCTCCACGGCGGTGAGCAGGTAGTCACAGATGCGGCGCGCCTCCAGCGGCGAGACCACCAGAGCATTGAGATTGAATTGCTCGCCCAGGTCATCGACGCTCAGGGTGATCGGGTAATTGGTGCGCTCTTCGGCATGCAGGAAGTACATGCCGTGCCACACCTGTTCGAGCTCGGTAATGTTTTCTGCAACACTACTGTGTCGGTAGTTGAGCAAGGCGCTGAACAGCGGCACGCTCGCCGGCACCCCGCTGCAACGCTGGGCCAGGGCCAGTGACGCATGCTCGTGCCCCAGCAACGCCGTCAGGCGCGCATGGGTTGCCTTGACGGCCGAGCGCACGCCCGCAGCGTCGACATCGACTCGCAGCGGCAAGGTGTTGATAAACATCCCCAGCCCGCGGTCCGCCCCTTCACCGCCTTGCATGCGGCCGAGCAGCACGGTGCCGAACACCACCTCTCGACGGCCCGACACGCAGCCCAACACACGTGCCCAAGCGAGGTGAAACAGGCTGGCGGCGCTCACGCCGGTTTTTCGCGCCTGCTCGCGCAGGCGCAGGCTCAAGCCGATATCGAGCAGGTGCGTGGCTTCGCCCACTCCATGCCCATCGCCCTGCACATCCTGCAGACCGAACGGCAAGGTCGGTTCATCGATATCGCTGAGCATCTCGCGGAAAAACCGCTCGTGCTCCGCATCACTGCTGCCCAGGCGTGCCTGCGCCACATAATTGCGGTAGGGCACCGCATGCCTCAGTTGTTCTACTTGCCCCAGCAGGAGCATGTGCATTTCCTGTTGAACCACATCGAGGGCGGTATGGTCCATGACCAAGTGATGGAACATCAGCAACGCGACGACACGCTGGTTGGCCTCGTCACGGGCATAGATGATGCGCATCAACGGCGCCTGGGTCAGGCTCAGGCGATAGTGGCGGGCGTCGAAACGCTCACGCAACCGGCTCACGACGTCATCGCCGTGCGTGTCCGTGAGCATTTCCTGCACCACCAGCGCGGCCTTGCGCCAGACCACTTGCACCGGGCTTTCCAGGCCTTGCCAGACCAGACTGGTGCGTAAGATGTCATGGCGATCGATCACCGCCTGCAGCACCTCGACAAACACCTGGAAGCGCTCCAGGTTGTCAAAGCCATAGCTCGATTGCAGCAGGTAGGGGTCACCGGTTTCGGCACGGATATGGTGATAGAGCACACCTTCCTGCAACGGCGCCAACGGGTAGATATCCTGCACATTCGCCGCGCCGCCCGGAACCTGGGCGGCGATATGATCGATGCTCGCCTGGTCCAGGGTGACCAGGGGCAGCAGGTCCGGGGTAATGTGCACGCAATCAGCAGGAATCAGGTTGGCCGGTACGCTCACCTCACGCCCGGAGCCGACGGCAGCTGCCAGCGCCGCCAGGGTCGGCTGGCGAAACAGCACGCGCACATCGGCGCTGAGGTCGGCCTGGCGCATGCGTTCGATCAGGTTGACCGCCAGCAGCGAATGGCCGCCCAGTTCGAAGAAGTTATCGTGACGACCGACTTGCTCGACCTTGAGCACGTCCGCCCAGATCTGTGCCAGCACGGTTTCCACTTCACCTTCAGGCGCTTCGTAACCACGGCTGAGCAACGCGTCCTGGTCCGGCGCGGGTAAAGCTTTGCGGTCGAGCTTGCCGTTGTTGGTCAGCGGCAGGCTGTCCAGGCGCACATAGGCGGCCGGTACCATGTAATCCGGCAACTGTGCTTGAAGATGCTCACGCAATGCTTGGATGTCGACGCCTTCACGCTCGGTGAAGTACGCCACCAGACGCTTGTGCCCCGGCTCGTCTTCACGGGCCAGCACCACGGCGTCCTTGACCTGCGGGTGTTCGCTCAGGCGCGTTTCGATTTCGCCCAACTCGATCCGGAAACCACGAATTTTCACCTGCTGGTCGTTACGCCCTTGGTATTGCAAGGTGCCGTCTTCGCGCCAGGCCACCAGGTCGCCGGTGCGGTACATCAGAGCACCGTCGTTGAACGGATCGGCGAGAAATTTCTCCGCAGTCAGTTCGGCACGGTTCAGATAGCCCAGAGCAACACCCTGGCCACCGATATACAGCTCCCCGGTCACGCCCACCGGCACCGGTTGCTGGCGCGCATCCAACACGTAGGCGCGGCTGTTACCCACCGGGCGACCAATTGGAATGCTGCCCTCGTCCGCCCGGGTAATCTCATGGGTGGTCGAGAAGGTGGTGGCTTCGGTCGGACCATAGCCGTTGAGCAAGTGTTGCGGCGCGCCGTCCTTGAGCACCCGGGCAATCACGCTCGGGTCGAGTACATCGCCGCCGACGATCAGGTAACGCAACTGCGTAAAGACCGGCAGCAGCCCCTCGGCGTACTGATGGAACAACCCGGCAGTCATCCACAACACGCTGACCGCTTGCTCCTGCAACAGCGCGGCGAAATCGGCCTGGGACAGCAGCGTGTCCTGGTCGACCACCACCACCGCGCCGCCATTGAGCAACGGTGCCCACACATCCAGGGTGCTGGCGTCGAACGCCGGGTTGGAGGCAAACGCCACACGATCGTGCTGATTGAAATCGGCATAGCCGTTGTTGATCACCAACCGCGTGATCGCCCGGTGCGGCACCAACACACCCTTCGGCGTGCCGGTAGAGCCGGAGGTGTACATGATGTACGCCGCCGTCTCGGCCGATTGCTCAAGCGCCGGATTGTGGTCAGGCTCAACACTCAGGTCCAGGGTGTCCAGGTCCAGACGACGCGCGCCTTCCGGCACCTCAATCGAGGCCACGCTCAGCAACAGCTGCGCGCCGCTGTCCGAAATCATGAAGCCTTGACGGTCCAGCGGTGCGTTGACATCCAACGGCACATACACCGCCGCGCACTTGCTGATTGCCAGTTGGCTGACCAGCAGGTCCAGGGAGCGCTCCAGCAGGATCGCCACGCTAGCACCCGGAACCACGCCTAGTCCGATCAGATGATGGGCCAGGCGGTTGGCCCGCGTATTCAGCTCGGCATAGGTCGCCCGTTGCTCTGCGTGCACGGCAGCCAATGCAGTCGGTTGTGCGGCGGCAAGCGCTTCAAAAATCCCGTGGACGGTTTGTGCAACCGGGTACTCCCGCGCCGTGGTGTTGAAGGCGGTCACCACTTGCTCACGCTCATCCGCCGGCAGGATAGCCAGTGCGTGCAACGCAGTCGTGGACGATTGCTCCAGCGCCTGCACCAAGTGCTCCAACGCCTGATGCACAAAAGCGCACAGGCGTTGCGCGCCCACCTGTGGCAGGGTCAGCACCGTGAGGCTGAAACCGTCACCCCATTCATCGACGTTCAAGGTCAACGGGTAGTTGGTGCGCTCTTCACCGCCGAGCCCTTCCATGCCCTGCCAAGCCTGGGTCTGCGCCGCCCCGCCGCCGACACTGCTATGGCGATAGTTGAGCAGCGCACTGAACAACGGCAACGGCGCCAGCACCTGGCTGCAACGTTGCGCCAGGGCCAGCGGTGCATGTTCATGGCCCAGCAGCGCACTCAGCCGCGAGTGCGCCTGACGCACACCGGCGCGAGCATCGCGGCCATCCACATCGATGCGCAACGGCAAGGTGTTGATGAAGATGCCCAACGCCCGCTCGGCCCCTTCGCCGCCGAGCATGCGGCCCATCAGCACCGTGCCGAACACCACGTCTTGCTTGCCGGTCACCCCGGCCAGCACCTGAGCCCAAGCCAAGTGAAACAAGCTGGCGGCGCTGACCCCTAGGTGTCGCAACTGGCTACGCAGACGCTGGTTCAACTCAGGATCGACGTCCAGACGGGCCTCTTCGATCGACTGGGCATCGCCTTGCACATCCTGCAGACCGAATGGCAACGTCGGTTCCTCGATGTCGCCCAACAACTCGCGGAAGAACGTCTCGTGCTCTTGCTCGCTGACGCCCAGGCGCGCCTGGGCCACGTAATTGCGATACGGCACCGGAGCGGGCAGTTCGGCCGTTGGGTCCAACAGATAGGCCTGCATTTCCTGGCTCACCACCTCCAGCGCGGTGTGGTCCAAGGCAATGTGGTGGAACAGCAGGATCGCCGCCAGCCTTTGATTGACCGGGTCTTCGGCATACACCAGTTGCATCAGCGGCGCGCGGGCCAGGTCCAGGCGATGGTGACGGGCGCCAAAACGCTGTTCCAGTTGCGCCAGCGCGTCGCCCTTGGTCGCGTCCACCGGCACGCCTTGCACGTCCAGCTCGGCCTTGCGCCAGACCACTTGCACTGGCGCTTGCAAACCCTCCAGCACGATGGCGGTGCGCAGAATGTCATGACGATCGATCACCGCCTGCAAGGCCTGGACAAACGCCTGCAAACGCTGCGCGTCGGCAAAGCTGAAGCGCGCCTGCAGCAAGTACGGATCGCCCTGCTCGGCGCTGAGGTGATGGTAAAGAATGCCTTCCTGCAACGGTGCCAACGGGTAGATATCCTGCACGTTGCCGACACCTCCCGGCACGCTGTCGACGATGCGGTCGATGCTGCTCTGGTCCAGCGTGATCAGTGGCAACAGGTCCGGGGTAATGCGTTGGCAATCCGGCTGAATACGGTTGGGCTCAACCGTCACTTCACGGCCATGGCCGACGGCCGCCGCCAACGCCGCCAGGGTCGGCTGGCTGAACAGTACGCGCACGTCGGCATTCAAACCGGCCTGGCGCATACGGCTGACCATACCGACCGCGAGCAACGAATGCCCGCCCAACTCGAAGAAATGGTCATGCCGCCCCACACGCTCGACCTTGAGCACCTCGGCCCAGATCTGCGCCAAGGCGATTTCCACCTCGCCCTGCGGCGCCACATAGCTGCGGCTGAGCATAGCGTCGTGGTCCGGTTCCGGCAGGGCTTTGCGGTCCAGCTTGCCGTTGGCGGTCAGCGGCAGGTTGTCCAGGCGCACATAGGCGGCCGGCACCATGTACTCCGGCAGTTGCGCCTGCACAAAGCCGCGCAGGGTCTCGATGTCCAACGCCTCGCGCGCAGTGAAATAGGCGATCAGGCGCCCGTCACGGGCCAGCACCACCGCTTCGCGGACCTGAGGATGTTCGGCCAGGCAGCTGTCGATTTCGCCCAGTTCGATCCGCACGCCGCGAATCTTCACCTGGTCGTCGTTACGCCCCAGGTATTCCAGGTTGCCGTCCGCCAGCCAGCGCGCCAGGTCGCCGGTGCGGTACATCCGTGCTTGCGGGTCGGCACTGAACGGGTCCTTGAGAAAGCGTTCGGCGGTCATTTGCGCAAGGTTCAAGTAACCCCGTGCCACCCCGGCACCGCCCACGTACAGCTCACCGGTCACGCCCAGCGGCACCGGCTTGAGTTGCGCGTCTAGCAGATACGCCTGGGCATTAGCCACCGGTTTGCCGATGTGCAACGTCTGCCCTGCCGTGATCACGCCGGAGGTCGCCACCACGGTGGCCTCGGTCGGGCCATAGTTGTTGACCAGAGTGAAGCGCTGCGCCTGACTGAACTGGCGCAGGCGGTCACCGCCGATCAGCAGGGTCTTGAGGGTCGGGTGTTGCAGGTTCTGGCTGAAGGCGTATTCGGCCACCGGCGTCGGCAGGAAGCTGACATCCAGCGGCTGGGCCAGCCACCAGGCCAGCAAGGCATCGATGTCTTCGTTGCCATTCGCTGCGGGCGGCAGATGCAGGGTCGCCCCCGCGCACAACGCCGGCCAGACTTCCCAGGCCATCGCATCGAAACCAAAACCGGCGACGCTGGAGGTGTGGCTGCCCGCGTTCAGATCAAAGGCCTGGCAATGCCAGTGCACCAGGTTTTCCAGGGTCTGGTGTTCAACCATCACGCCTTTGGGCAGGCCGGTGGAACCGGAGGTGTAAATCACATAAGCCAGGTGCGCCGGGGTCAGACCAGCGATCTGTGGATTGTCACGTGCAGCGCCATGCAGCAGGCGGCTGTCGAGTTCGAGCACCGGCACCTGCAGGGTCGGCAAACGCTGGGCCAGGCCCGGTTGCACCAGCACGGCAACCGGGGCGCTGTCTTCGAGCAAGTAGCCGATGCGGTCCAGCGGGTGCGCCGGATCGATCGGTACATACGCCGCACCGGCCTTGAGGATCGCCACCAGCCCGACCAGGGTTTCCAGGCTGCGTCGCGCGCAGATGGCCACGCGGTCGTCAGGCTGCACGCCAAGTTCGATCAGTTGGAAGGCCAGGTGGTTGGCCTGCTGGTTCAACTCGGCATAGGACAGCGCCTGCCCGTCATACACCACCGCGACCGCCTGCGGGTTGCGCCGCACTTGCTGTTCAATACGTTCGTGGATGGTCAGCCCGCGTGGGTAGTCGACCTGGGTCTGGTTGAAACCTTCAAGCACCTGTTGACGCTCGGCACTCGGCAGCACCGGCAACTGATTGACCGCAACCGATGAGCCCTGCTCCAGCGCCTGCACCAGGTGCTCCAGGGCGGTGTGCATGTAGTCGCAAAAACGTTGTGCGCCCAGCACCGGCAAGGCCTGGACGGAAAAAGAGAAGCCGTCGATCAGTTCATCGACACTCAGGGTCAGCGGGTAGTTGGTGCGCTTGCGCTCTTCAGTGTGGAAGAACTCGATGCCGCGCCAGGCTGCCTGGGCCTGCTCGGACGCGAGGTCATGCGCTTTGTGACGATAGTTGAGTAAAGTACTGAACAACGGTTGCGGCGCGGCCACACCGCTGCAACGTTGCGCCAGCACCAGAGGCGCGTGCTCATGGCCAAGCAACGCCGTGAGCCGTGCATGGGTCGCCTTGAGCGCAGCCTGTGCGCCTTGGTCGCCAATGTCCACGCGCAGCGGCAGGGTGTTGATCAGCATGCCCAGCGCATGCTCGGCACCTTCGCCGCTCTCCATACGCCCGAGGAATACCGTGCCGAAGACCACCCGCTCATTGCCGGTGACCGCCGCCAGTACCTGGGCCCACGCCAGGTGACACAGGCTGGCCGTGCTGACTCCCTGCTGCCGCGCCTGGGCCCGCAGGCGCCGCCCCAATGCCGCCGGTACCGCCAGCGCGGCCTCTTGCAGCACATGGCCGTCACCTTGCACATCCGCCAGACCCAACGGCAGCGTCGGCGCGTCCACCTCGCCGAGCATCTCATGGAAAAACGCTTCGTGCTGCTGCTCACTGACGCCCAGGCGCGCCTGCGCCACGTAATTGCGGTACGGCACCGGCTTGGCCAGTTGCGCAGCCTGGCCCAGCAAATATTGCTGGATTTCATGCTGTACCACCGCCAGTGCGGCGTGGTCGGAGACGATGTGATGCAACATCAGCAAGGCCAGCCAGCGGTCATTGACCGGGTCATGCGCACAAGCGATGCAGATCAACGGTGCCTGGCTGATGTCCAGCCGATAATGCTGGTTGTCGAAACGCTGTTCAAGTTGCTGGCGAATATCACCGGCGGCCGGGTCCAGGGCTACTTCTTCGACCCGCAAGCGTGCCTGGCGCAAGACGACTTGCAAGGGCTCGTCGAGCCCTTCCCACAGCACCGCGGTGCGGAAGCTGTCATGCCGGTCAATCACGTGTTGCAGGGCCTGGTTGAAATCGTCCAGGCATTGGCGATTGTCCATGCCAATCATGCATTGCAAGACGTAAGGGTCGCCCTGTTGCTCGGACAGGTGATGGAACAGGATGCCCGATTGCAGTGGAGCCAGCGGGTAGATGTCCTGGATGTTAGCCGCACCGCCGGGGATGCACGCGACAATGCGCTCGATAGTCGCCTGATCCAGCGTCGTGAGCGTCAGCATGTCCGGGGTGATGCGTGTGCAATCGGCGGGGATGCGGTTGGCCGGGATGGTGACTTGCCCTGCACGCTCTGCGCGGTACTCGCCGGCGTTGATCAAGGCGATCAGCGCGGCCTTGTGCTCACGCAGCGAAGCCAGCACGCTAGGCTCCTTCAACGCCTGCTTGTTGCCCTGCACCACGAGTTGCTCACCCTTGACCGCAAGCTGAACGTCTTTTTCTTTTAATGTCGCCAACAGTTCGAGAACACTCACAGGACCATCTCCATTCTTTCTGTAATTTCGGCGTATTCCCAGAGCGTAGGTTGCTCGAACAGCGCCTTGACGTTCGCATCGATGCCTTCCTGGCGTAATCGCCCGATCAGGCTGACAGCCAGTAGTGAATGGCCGCCCAGTTCAAAGAAGTGGTCATGTCGACCGACCTGCTCAACGTTCAATAATTCGGTCCAGAGCCGGGCCAGGGCTATTTCGGTATCACTCACCGGCGCTTCATACTCGCGCGCCCGCAGCGTCGCCAGGTCCGGCGCCGGCAGGGCCTTGCGGTCCAGCTTGCCGTTGGGGCTCAGCGGCAGCGCGTCGAGATGCACGAACAACTGCGGCACCATGTAATCCGGTAATTGCGCCAGCAGATGCGCGCGCAATGCCTCGACCTCGGCCGGCACGCCGGTGTAATAAGCCACCAGGCGCTTGTCGCCCGGCACGTCTTCGCGGGCCAGTACCGTGGCTTCCTTGATCTGCGAAAATTCGCCCAGACGCGCCTGAATTTCCCCTAACTCGATGCGTAGACCACGGATCTTCACCTGGTCATCGTTACGCCCCAGGTACTCGATGTTCCCATCGGACAGAAAGCGCCCGACGTCACCGGTGCGGTACATGCGCCCGGGGTTGAACGGGTCGTCGAAGAAACGTTCGGCGGTCAGTTGCGGGCGATTCAGGTAGCCACGCGCGACTTGCACGCCGCCGATGAACAGCTCGCCGCTGACGCCCAGTGGTACCGGCTGCAAGTGCTCGTCGAGCACATACATGCGGGTGTTGGCGATCGGTTTGCCGATCGGGGTGTTGTCCGGGGTGATCGGCCCTGCGCAGTCCCAGGCGGTGACGTCCACGGCGGCTTCGGTCGGCCCATAGAGGTTGAACAGGCCGCTGGCCGGCAACTGCTGCTTGAAGCGTCGCACCACACTGCCGGGCAGTGCCTCACCGCTGCACATCACCCGCACCAACCCGGCTGCCTGGCTGACATCGCCATGGGCCAGGAACACATCGAGCATCGAGGGCACGAAGTGCAGCGTGGTGACCCGTTCGGCCTGGATGATTTCGCACAGGTACTCCGGGTCCTTGTGTCCGCCAGGGCGGGCCATGACCAGGCGGGCGCCGGTGAACAACGGCCAGAAAAATTCCCACACTGACACATCGAAGCTGAACGGGGTTTTCTGCAACACCGTGTCGCTGGCGTCGAGGTCGTACGCCTCTTGCATCCACAGTAGCCGGTTGACCACCGCGCTGTGCTCGTTGATCACGCCCTTGGGCTTGCCGGTGGAGCCGGAGGTGTAGATCACGTAAGCCTGGTGTTGCGGGGTCAGTTCGGCAATCAGCGGGTTACTCGCCAACGCCTGTTGCCAAGTCACCTGCTCCAGATCCACCACCGGTACGCTGATTTCACCGAGCAAACCGCGGGTGGCACTTTGCACCAGCACCACGGCCGGTGCGCTGTCTTCGAGCATGTAGGCCAGGCGGTCCAGCGGGTACGCCGGGTCCAGCGGCACATAACCACCGCCTGCCTTGAGGATCGCCAGCAGGCCGACGACCATCTCAACGCTGCGTTCGACGCAGATCGCCACTCGCGAATCCGGCTGCACACCCTGCTCGCGCAGGTGATGGGCCAGGCGGTTGGCGCGCTCGTTCAGCTCGCGGTAGCTCAGGTGCTGGGCGTCGGCCAGCAGCGCGACGGCGTCCGGCGTGCGTTGTACCTGGGCTTCGAACAGGCCATGCAGGGTCTGTTGCAGCGGGTAGTCGCGGGCGGTGTCGTTGAACGCCACCAGCAACGTTTCACGCTCCTCGGCCGGCAGTACCGACAGGTGCTGCAAGGCTGCATGGGGTGCGGTCTCCAACGCTTGCACCAGGTTGTGCAAAGCCGTCTGCACATAATCCACCACACGCTGGGCATCCACCGCGATGGCCTGCACGTTCAAGCGGAAGCTGTCACCTTGGTCATCCACATTCAACGCCAACGGGTAGTTGGTGCGTTCCTCGCTAGCCAGGGTCTCGATGCCGACCCAGGCCTCACGGGTCTGGTGCATCACGCCATCGCTGGCACTGTGACGGTAGTTGAGCATCGCACTAAACAACGGCGCCGGCGCAACCACGCCACTGCAACGCTGGGCCAGGGACAGCGAGGCATGCTCGTGCCCCAGCAGCGCCGACAGCCGCGCGTGAGTCGCGCGTACACCGGCCCGTGCACTGTGCTGACCGAGGTCGACGCGCAGCGGCAAGGTGTTGATGAACATCCCCAGCGCGCGGTCGGCGCCTTGGCCGCCCTGCATGCGCCCGACCAGTACCGTGCCGAACACCACATCCTGCTTGCCCGAGACCGCACCCAACACCTGGGCGTAGGCCAGGTGGAAAAGGCTGGCAACACTGACCCCCAAGGTACGTGCTGCCGCCCGCAGGCGCTGGCTCTCGTCCTCCGGCAGAATCTGCGTCACTTCGGCCACCGTGTTGCCGTCGCTCTGCACATCCTTCAAGCCGAAGGGCAGCGTTGGCTCCTCAATGTCGCCGAGCATCTCGCTAAAGAAGGTTTCATGCTCCTGTTCAACACCGCCAAGACGCGTCTGGGCCACGTAGTTGCGGTAAGGCACCGGCGGCGCCAACGGTTCGGTGGAGCCCAACAGGCTGGCGGCCATTTCCCAGCTGACCACCTCCAGCGCGGTGTGGTCCAGCGCCATGTGGTGGAACAACAGCACCGCCACCGTGCGCCCATTGAGATCGTCACGGGCATAGGCCAGGCGCATCAACGGGGCCTGGCTGACGTCCAGGCGATAATGCCGGGCATCAAAACGTGCATGCAGCTGGGTCAGGATGTCGCCGTCGGCCGGGTCGAGGATCAGTTCCTGCACCGGCAACTCGGCCTTGCGCCACACCACTTGTGCCGGTGTGCTCAGCCCCTCCCAGACCATTCCCGTGCGCAGGATGTCGTGACGGTCAATCACGCCTTGCAAGGCGTGGGCAAAGCGATGCAGACGCTCCACGCTGTCGAACGCCATCTGCGACTGCAACAGGTACGGATCGCCCTGCTCCGCCGTGATGTGGTGGTACAGAATGCCTTCCTGCAACGGTGCCAGGGCGTAGATGTCCTGCACATTAGCCATGCCGCCCGGGACCTGAGCGACGATATGGTCGATGCTCGCCTGGTCCAGGGTGACCAGAGGCAACAGGTCCGGGGTAATGCGGTTACAGTCGGGCGTAATCAGGTTGGCCGGTACGGCCACTTCACGCCCGGAGCCGACGGCAGCCGCCAGCGCCGCCAGGGTTGGCTGACTGAACAGCACGCGCACATCGGCGCTGAGGTCGGCCTGGCGCATGCGTTCGATCAAGCTCACAGACAGCAGCGAATGGCCGCCCAGTTCGAAGAAGTTATCGTGACGACCGACTTGCTCGACCTTGAGCACGTCCGCCCAGATCTGTGCCAGCACGGTTTCCACTTCACCTTCAGGCGCTTCGTAACCACGGCTGAGCAACGCGTCCTGGTCCGGCGCGGGTAAAGCTTTGCGGTCGAGCTTGCCGTTGTTGGTCAGCGGCAGGCTGTCCAGGCGCACATAGGCGGCCGGTACCATGTAATCCGGCAACTGTGCTTGAAGATGCTCACGCAATGCTTGGATGTCGACGCCTTCACGCTCGGTGAAGTACGCCACCAGACGCTTGTGCCCCGGCTCGTCTTCACGGGCCAGCACCAC
>NZ_MDDR01000049.1 GCF_001870435.1 Pseudomonas costantinii
ACGGCGGTGTTCCACACCCCGGCCAACGACGTTTACAACAACGGTTCCACCGTCAGCACCACCATCACCAAGACCGACGGCGGTAACTTCGAGAAGTTGGTGACAAATCCTGATGCGGCTAAAACTGTCATCACCGACTCGATCGATACCACCACCGTTACCCTGACCGCGGACAAAACCGTGGTTGAAGGCGGTGACATCACGTACACCGCGACCTTGACCAACAAGGCGCAAACTGACGTCACCGTAACGTTGAGCAACGGCCAAACCATCACCATCAAGGCCGATCAACTGACTGGCACGGCGGTGTTCCACACCCCGGCCAACGACGTT
>NZ_MDDR01000050.1 GCF_001870435.1 Pseudomonas costantinii
CCCCCCCACCCCAAAGCCAGTAGATTGACGTCAAAACGCTGCTAGCAGCCCTATGATAATTAATCAACTGTCCAATAATTATTCTCGCTACAATCGCCCGCTTTGCCACCTGGTACGGGCTTTTCAGGCCCGTCGGTTTTGAGAAGTCCCATGCTTATCGGTAGTTATTCCCCCACCCTGGTCGTGATCTCCCTGTTCGTCGCGATCCTGGCGTCTTATACCGCGCTGGACCTGGCAGGCCGCATCGCGACCACCAAAGGCCGTGCGGTTTATTTGTGGATAGCCGGTGGGGCGTTGGCGATGGGCGTGGGCGTGTGGTCCATGCACTTTATCGGCATGTTGGCGTTGCGCCTGCCGTTCGCCCTCGGCTTTGACCTGGGCATTACCGCGTTGTCGCTGCTGATCGCCGTGTTGTCCAGCGGCTTTGCGTTATGGCTGGTCAGCCAGCCACGCTTGCCGGCGTGGCAACTGGCGTTTGGCGCGCTGATCATGGGCGCGGGCATCAGCAGCATGCACTACACCGGCATGGCCGCGATGCGCATGACCCCGGGGATCGACTACGACCCTACTTTGTTTGGCGCCTCGTTGTTGATTGCGGTCGTGGCATCCGGCGCAGCCCTGTGGATCGCCTTCAACCTGCGCCGCAACACACCTTACGTACGCCTGGCGCGTGGCGGGGCAGCGGTGGTGATGGGCATCGCTATCGTCGGCATGCACTACACCGGGATGGCCGCGGCGCGTTTTGACGATGACAGTTTCTGTGGTGCGGCACTGACAGGCTTGAGCGGCAAAGGCCTGGATAACCTGGTGCTGGTGACCTCGCTGGCCGTGTTGGCCATCGCGTTGTTGACCTCATTGCTTGATGCTCGCCTGGAAGCGCGCACTGCCGTGCTGGCCGACTCACTGACCCTGGCCAACCAGGAGCTGACCCATCTGGCCCTGCATGACATGCTCACCGGCCTGCCCAATCGCACCTTGCTCGCCGATCGCATTCAACAAGCGATACAGACAGTAAAGGAGCAGGGCGGTTGTTTTGCCCTGATGTTTATCGACCTGGATGGTTTCAAACCGGTCAACGATGCCTTTGGCCATCATATGGGTGACCAGTTGTTGCGTGAGGTTGGCCTGCGTCTGCGCGAGGACCTGCGCAGCCAGGACACCTTGGCACGTATTGGCGGTGACGAATTTGTGTTGCTGGTGCAATTGACGCAGCCGGACGATGCCATGGGCCTGGCCGATCGCCAGGTCGGCCTGATCAACCGTGCGTTCACGGTCGCCGAGCATGAGCTGAAAATTTCCGCGAGCATTGGCATTGCCATGTTCCCAGGCAATGGCGGCACCCCCCAGGAACTGTTGATGAACGCCGACGCCGCGATGTACCACGCCAAGGGCATGGGCAAGAACGGCTACAGCTTCTTTGATGTGTCGATGAACACCAACGCGCGAAAACAACTGCAGCTGTTGCAGGACTTGCGCAATGCTGTCGAGCATCAGCAGTTTTGTCTGTATTACCAGCCAAAGTTCGATGCGGTCAGTGGTATCCCGGTAGGTGCCGAAGCCTTGCTGCGCTGGGAGCATCCGCAGCAGGGCTTATTGTTGCCGTCTACCTTTATCGAGTTGGCGGAAAAGACCGGGCTGATTATTCCCATCGGTGAGTGGGTGCTGGACGAGGCTTGTCGCCAGATGCGGTTGTGGTATGCCCAGGGTTATGAAGGCTGGCGCATTGCAGTGAATTTGTCGGCGTTACAGTTCTGCCACGCAGGGCTGGTCAAAAGCGTGGCTGCGGCCTTGGATCGTCACCAGTTACCGGCCAATAGCCTGACCCTGGAAATCACCGAGACCACCGCCATGAGCGATGCCGATGCGAGTATGACGGTGTTGCAGCAACTGTCGGACATGGGCGTCGACCTGTCTATTGATGACTTTGGCACCGGTTACTCCAGCCTGATGTACCTCAAGCGCTTGCCGGCCAATGAACTGAAGATCGACCGTGGTTTTGTACGTGACCTGGAGCATGACAGCGACGATGCCGCCATCGTTTCAGCCATCGTCGCCCTCGGCCAGGCCCTTGGGCTACGGATCGTCGCCGAAGGCGTGGAGACGAATATGCAGCAGAATTTCCTGACAAGCTTGGGTTGTAACTCCTTACAAGGCTACTTGTTGGGGCATCCATTGCCGGCTGACGTCTTCATGGCCGATATTCAGCGCGCCGAAGAAGCGGTAGCGCCTGACAAAAACCGCATGTGACGGCTATTCTTGGATCCAGCGCTAAATATCAGGTTGAATCAGGAGACTGCACGTATGGACAAAGTTCTCATCATCACCGGGGGCAGTCGTGGAATTGGCGCCGAGACGGCATTACTGGCTGCTCGTCAGGGCTATCGCATTTGCATCAATTTCCAATCCGATGAAGTGGCTGCCCATCGTGTTCTGGAGCAGGTTCGCGCCTTGGGCGCGCAAGCCATTGCGGTGCGTGCCGATGTCAGCATCGAAGATGAGGTGATCGCGCTGTTCAGTCGCGTCGACGCTGAGTTGGGCCGTGTCACGGCACTGGTCAACAATGCGGGGACTGTTGGGCATAAGTCGCGGGTTGATGAAATGTCTGAGTTCCGCATCCTGAAAATCATGAAGACCAATGTGCTGGGCCCGATCCTGTGTGCCAAGCATGCGCTACTGCGTATGTCACCCCGGCATGGTGGGCAGGGCGGCAGTATCGTCAACGTGTCGTCGGTGGCGGCGCGCCTGGGTTCGCCAGGTGAATACGTCGACTATGCGGCCTCCAAGGGCGCGTTGGATACTTTTACGATTGGCTTGTCGAAAGAGGTGGCGGGTGAGGGCATTCGCGTCAACGCGGTGCGCCCGGGCTATATCTTTACCGACTTCCACGCCCTGAGTGGCGACCCGGATCGGGTCAGCAAACTTGAGTCCGGCATCCCCATGGCCCGTGGCGGGCGTCCGGATGAGGTGGCGGAAGCGATTATCTGGTTGCTGTCGGACAAGGCTTCCTACACCACCGGCACATTCCTGGACTTGGGCGGCGGCCGTTAACGTACCAGAGCATCAAGTCGGCAGACGGCGCAGCACCTCATATCCTTTGCGGGAAAAGGCCTTGAGCAGGCTGGCTTCCGAGTTGTCCACGGTGCCATAGCCGTCGTCGGAAAAACCGTCGATATAGCCATTGCGGCTATGGCTGCCGTTGAGGGTGCGATCGTCCACGTTGTCGAGAAAGCGCAGTACTTTATCCAGATGGTAGGCCGCATCGGCACGGGCCTTGGGGTCTGGATTGGCATCAGTCCAGTCACCGACCTGCATCTTGAGTTCATCACCGACTTCGTAATGATCGCGGCCTTCCAGGAAGCGCCTCATTACGGAGCTCTGTTCGATGATTCTTTCTGCTGAGCGATGATCCATCGCTGGGCGACCCGTAGGGCCAGTCATCTCGCGCACTTGTTCCTGTTCGGCTGCGCGCATGTAGTGGGGTGGGATGGGCAGCTTTATGAGGTTGGAGGTGACAGACATACACATGGGAAAACCTGCAAGTTGAACTAAGGGAAGCACCCCTTTCGATGTGAGAGGAGTGGGTCCCACTGTGTGGTTCTTTCTTCAGGTTGGTTCCGGCTTAGAACGACCGGACAATTCGCCCCAATGTCTCCATCGCCTTCTCCGACGCCTCGGTCCACGGGCTGCCATAGTTCAAGCGAATACAGTTTCTGAAGCGCCGGGTTGCCGAGAAAATCGGCCCAGGCGCGATGCTGATGCCTTGGGCCAAGGCCATCTGGAACAACTTCAGCGAGTCGGTTTGCTCCGGCAGTTCCAGCCACAAAAAATACCCTCCAGCCGGCTGGCTGACCCGCGTCTGTGCCGGAAAGTAACGGGCGATGGCAGCCAGCATGGCGCTTTGCTGTTCTTCCAGCGCATAACGCAATTTGCGCAAGTGCCGGTCATAGCCGCCGTGTTGCAGGTAGTCGGCAATCGCCGCCTGGGCGGGCATTGAGGGGCACAACGAGGTCATCAGCTTCAAGCGCTCGACCTTCTGCGCAAACCGCCCGGCCGCCACCCAGCCAACGCGATAACCCGGGGCCAGGCTCTTGGCAAAGGACCCGCAATGCATTACCAGCCCTTCGGTGTCGAAGGCTTTCGCCGGTTTTGGCGCCTGCTGCCCGTAGTACAACTCGGCGTACACATCGTCTTCGATCAGCGGCACCTGATGGCTACGCAGCAGCTCCACCAATGCCTGTTTTTTGGCTTCCGGCAGCGTGGCACCCATGGGGTTCTGGAAGCTGGTCATGGTCCAGCAGGCCTTGATCGGGTAGCGCTCCAGGCTTTGTGCCAAGGCGTTCAGGTCAATGCCATCGCGTGGGTGTACTGGGATTTCCACCGCCTTGAGCTTCAAACGTTCCAGCACTTGCAGGCAGGCGTAAAATGCCGGGGCTTCAATGGCCACCAGATCGCCCGGTTCGGTCACAGCTTGCAGGCACAGGTTCAGGGCTTCCAGGGCACCGTTGGTGATCAGCAGCTCTTCCATGGGCAGCATCAGGCCGCCGACCATATAGCGCAAAGCGATTTGTCGGCGCAGTTGCGGGTTCCCCGGTGACATGTCGGTGACCACCAGGCGTGGGTCCATTTCACGGCTGGCGCTGGCCAGGGAGCGGGCCAGGCGTGGCAACGGAAACAGCATCGGGCTGGGGAAGGCCGAGCCGAAGGGCACGGTGTTTGGGTCCTTGATGGAGTCGAGTACTGAAAACACCAGCTCACTTACATCGACTTCGGTGGACTCGTGTACATGTTCACTCACCACCGGCTCGGAAAACGGGCTCGGCGCATGGGTGTTGACGAAGTAGCCGGAGCGCGGTCGCGCGCGAATCAGGCCACGGCGTTCCAGCAGGTAGTACGCCTGAAACACGGTGGACGGGCTGACGCCGTAGGTCTGGCTGGCATAGCGTACCGAGGGCACCCGCTGACCAGGCCCGAGGACGCCGGAGCGGATCAGTTCGGCGATGTCATCGGCGAATTTTTCGTAACGTTTCATTTGGGCCCACAAAAAAAGAAAGTACAGCCAGTCAATCTGAGTAGCTTATCTATTCATCGGCGCCACAAAGCGGCTATCGGCAGCGCTGTAGATCCAGGGTTCATCTATATCCGACACTTTAAAGCGCAATGTCTGTGAACTGCTCACGGGCTTGTCCGCCAGCAAAGCCACCGACACGGGCACATCGCTGATTTCCCCTGGCGCCAGGCTGATCTCGGTCTTGCCTTGCAACTGGAAGCCGTCGGCGTCCACCAGTTCCAGGCGGTAGTCCTGTCGCTGCTGGGTTTTGTTGATGACTTTCAAGCTGTAGATGTTTTCGATCAAGCCTTGGCTGTTTTCACGGAACATGCCGCGGTCCTTGGTCACGTCCAACGACACCATCGGTCGCTCGATCAAGGCCACCACCAACGCCGTGATCATCACCAGCAGCACAGCACTGTAGCCGATCAGCCGTGGCCTGAGCAGGTGGGTTTTGCCGCCTTGCAGTTGATGCTCTGAGGTATAACTCACCAGGCCACGGGCGTAACCCATCTTGTCCATGATCGAATCGCAGGCGTCGATACAGGCTGCGCAGCCGATACATTCCATTTGCAGGCCGTCACGGATATCGATCCCGGTGGGGCACACTTGCACGCATAGCTGACAGTCGATGCAATCACCCAGACCGACGTCGACAGGTTTGACCTCACGTTTGCGCGGCCCCCGCTGTTCGCCACGCGCCACGTCGTAGGAAATGGTCAGCGTGTCCTTGTCGAACATCACGCTTTGGAACCGCGCATACGGGCACATGTGCATGCACACCGCTTCCCGTAGCCAGCCGGCGTTGATGTAGGTGGCGCCGGTAAAAAACAACACCCAGAACAGGCTCACTCCGCCCATTTGCCAGGTCAGCAGTTCTGTCGCCAGTGGGCGAATAGGCGTGAAGTAGCCGACAAAGGTCAGCCCGGTCAGCACGCTGATGCCCAGCCACAAGGTATGTTTGGCTGAGCGTCGCGCCAGTTTGTTCAGGCTCCACGGCGCCGCTTGCAGTTTGATGCGTTGGTTGCGTTCGCCTTCGGTGATTTTTTCGCACCACATGAATAACCAGGTGAACGAGCTTTGCGGGCAGGTGTAGCCACACCACACGCGGCCGGCAAATACGGTAATCGCAAACAGGCCGAAGGCGCAGATGATGAGTAACGCCGAGAGCAAAATGAAGTCTTGGGGCCAGAAGGTCGCGCCAAAAATGTGGAATTTGCTTTCAGCTAAATCCCACAGCACAGCTTGTCGCCCGCCCCAGTTCAGCCACACAGTGCCGAAAAAGGCCAGGAACAGAAATCCCGCACCGCTCAGGCGCAAGGTACGGAACAGACCGGTGAAGCTGCGGGTGTGGATCAGGTTGTCGCTGGATTTGGCCTTCACCTTCTTTGGGTGTATGGGCTCAAAGGTTTCCACGGTTGGGATTCTTTCGCTCATGGTCGTTCGCTCATCAGCCTCCATCAGGCCAAAGAACTATGAGCGCCACGCTGTTTGCATAACAGACTCAGCTGGAGCGATAAAAAGCGGATCAGATGGGAGGTTAGCGTGGGCCTGCGGCAATGTGCTGCACCCCGTGGCGCACGGAATGCAGCGGTATTGGGCCAGTGCTGATACAGATCAATCAAATCACCGAATCACTGTCGGTCGCTTTCAAATGTTTACGCCTGTCTTCAGCGTCTGCGGCAGTCAAGGTGTCGGTGTCGGTGATGTAGAACCGCTCACCCAGATAACCGTTCGCCTGCTGATCGCCGCGACCCTGGCGTCAAAGAATTACCAGCGGGTTCAGCCGGTATCGGGATATTCATCGGTGTGGCCTCCTTTGTGCTTTGCTCTATCGGGTGGGCATCCGTCGGGGGGGGGCGTTGGTTCCCCGCTCAATGGCGGTATATCCACCTGAACTTTTAGCGAAGGCGCAGGCTCGGACCTAATATGACTCGGCTCAGGGAGCGCGCTGCCGTATCAGAATTCGGATCAAGCAAAGAGCGTCCGCAGGGCGTAGGGGGAAGATGCTCGATGACTGCTGAAACACTGACTCCAGAAGACTCTTTATTGCCATTGTCCCAGGCGCTGCTGTTGCCCAGGATTGCTATCGAAAGCACTACGCCGGTGATCGACGGCGGTGAATTTTCCGTAAAAGCCGTGGTGGGGCAGCAGGTCAACGTTACCAGCAAGGTATTCGCCGACGGCCATGACACGCTCGCCGTACTGGTCCGCTGGCGCCCGCTGCAGGATGAAAGCTGGCACAGCGTGGTGATGGCCGACGCGGGTAACAATGGCTGGGAAGGCGCGTTTACCGTCACCACTCAAGGGCCCCACGAATATTGCATCGAAGCCTGGATCGATACCTTCGCCAGCTTTTGTTACGAGTTGCGCAAGAAACACGAGGCGGGGGTGCCGGTCAGTCTGGAATTGCAGGAAGGCCGCAGTCTGGTGTTACAGGCAGCCGAACGCAGTGACAGTGAACTGCGTGATCGCCTGATGCTGTTGCACCACGAGCTTTCCGGTCTGCTGGAAACCGAGCAGGTCGCGCAATTCCTGCACGAAGACAGTGCACACCTGATGACCCAGGCCGACCACCGCGCCTACTTGAGCTTCAGCCCTGTCTACCCGATTGAGGTTGAACGTGAAGCTGCGCTATTTGCCAGTTGGTATGAGCTGTTTCCCCGCTCGATTACCGATGATCCGGCGCGCCATGGCACGTTTAATGACGTGCACTCGCGCCTGTCGATGATCCATGACATGGGGTTCGACGTGCTCTATTTTCCGCCGATCCACCCGATTGGCCGAAGCCATCGCAAGGGTAAGAACAACTCCCTGAGCGCAGGCCCTGATGACCCCGGCAGCCCGTACGCGATTGGCAGCGAGGAGGGCGGTCATGAAGCCATCCACCCGCAATTGGGTACTCGCGATGACTTTCGCCGCCTGGTCAAGGCCGCGGCCGACCATGGTTTGGAGATCGCCCTGGATTTTGCCATCCAGTGTTCCCAGGACCACCCGTGGCTCAAACAACACCCGGGCTGGTTTAACTGGCGCCCGGACGGCACGATCAAATACGCGGAAAACCCGCCGAAAAAATACCAGGACATCGTTAACGTCGACTTCTACGCTGCCGACGCGATTCCCAGCCTGTGGACCGAATTGCGCGACATTGTGCTGGGCTGGGTGGAAGAGGGCGTGAAGACTTTTCGCGTCGACAACCCCCACACCAAGCCGCTGCCGTTCTGGCAATGGCTGATCAGCGATGTGCGCTCCAAGCACCCTGAGGTGATCTTCCTCGCTGAAGCGTTCACCACCCCGGCAATGATGGCGCGCCTGGGTAAAGTCGGTTATTCCCAGAGCTACACCTATTTCACCTGGCGCAATACCAAGGCTGAGCTGAGCGACTACTTCACGCAGTTGAACGAGTCACCGTGGCGCGAGTGCTTTCGGCCGAACTTCTTCGTTAACACGCCGGATATCAACCCACCTTTCCTGCATGAATCAGGGCGTCCAGGGTTTCTGATCCGCGCGGTGCTGGCCAGCATGGGCTCGGGTCTGTGGGGTATGTATTCGGGTTTCGAACTGTGCGAAGCCGCACCGGTGCCGGGCAAGGAGGAGTACCTGGACTCGGAGAAATATGAGATCCGTCCGCGGGATTTCACGGCACCCGGCAACATCATTGCCGAGATTGCCCAGCTCAACCGCATTCGCCGGCAGAACCCGGCGTTGCACACGCACCTGGGCTTGAAGCTCTACAACGTTTGGAACGACAACATCCTGTACTTCGGCAAGCGCAGTGGAGATGGCCGCAATTTCATTCTCGTTGCCGTCAATCTCGACCCCTTCAATGCCCAGGAGGCCCATTTCGAATTGCCACTGTGGGAGTTGGGGCTGCCGGACGATGCCCAGACCCAGGGTGAAGACTTGATGAATGGTCATCGCTGGACCTGGTATGGCAAGACCCAATGGATGAGGCTCGAGCCGCATACCCCATTCGGGATCTGGCGGATCACCACTTCCTGAGACTGGTGAAGATCAACTGTGGGAGCAGGCAAGCCCGCTCCCACATTAACTGCGCTCATCCAGGCGGTTTTTTCAGAATTTTCAGGAGTTTCCAATGGCGAAGAAACCCAACACTGCCACCTTCATCAAAGACCCGCTCTGGTACAAGGACGCGGTGATCTATCAAGTTCACGTCAAATCCTATTTCGACTCCAACAACGACGGCATCGGCGACTTTCCCGGGCTGATCGCCAAGCTCGACTACATCGCTGACCTTGGTGTGAATACCATCTGGTTGCTGCCGTTTTACCCCTCGCCACGTCGCGACGATGGCTACGACATCGCCGAATACCGTGGCGTGCATAGCGACTACGGCACGATGGGCGACGCCAAGCGCTTTATCGCCGAGGCTCACAAGCGTGGCCTGAGAGTCATTACTGAGCTGGTGATCAACCACACCTCTGACCAGCATCCCTGGTTCCAGCGCGCACGCAAGGCCAAGCCCGGCTCGGCGGCACGGGATTTCTATGTGTGGTCCGATGACGACCAGAAGTACGACGGCACCCGCATCATTTTCCTCGACACCGAGAAGTCCAACTGGACCTGGGACCCGGTCGCCGGCCAGTACTTCTGGCACCGCTTCTACTCCCATCAGCCGGACCTCAATTTCGATAACCCGCAAGTCATGAAGGCCGTGTTGTCGGTGATGCGCTACTGGCTGGACATGGGCATCGATGGCTTGCGCCTGGATGCCATCCCCTACCTGATCGAGCGCGACGGCACCAACAACGAAAACCTTCCCGAAACCCACGACGTCCTCAAGCAGATCCGCGCCGAGATCGACGCGCATTATCCTGACCGCATGCTGCTGGCCGAAGCCAACCAATGGCCCGAAGACACACAGCTGTATTTCGGTGACAAGAAGGGCGATGACGGCGATGAATGCCATATGGCGTTTCACTTCCCGCTGATGCCGCGCATGTACATGGCCCTGGCCCAGGAAGATCGCTTCCCCATCACCGATATTTTACGCCAGACCCCGGAGATCCCCGCCAATTGCCAATGGGCGATCTTCCTGCGTAACCACGATGAATTAACCCTGGAAATGGTCACCGACAAAGAGCGCGACTATTTGTGGAACTACTACGCCGCAGACCGTCGCGCCCGGATCAACCTGGGTATTCGTCGGCGCCTGGCGCCGTTGATGGAGCGTGACCGCCGCCGCGTCGAGTTGCTCAACAGCCTGTTGCTGTCGATGCCAGGCACACCGACCCTGTATTACGGTGATGAAATCGGCATGGGCGACAATATCTACCTCGGCGACCGTGACGGTGTGCGCACGCCAATGCAGTGGTCCATCGACCGTAACGGTGGCTTCTCCCGCGCCGACCCGGCCAGCCTGGTATTGCCGCCGATCATGGATCCGCTGTATGGCTACCAGTCGGTGAATGTCGAGACCCAGGCCCAGGACCCACATTCGCTGCTGAACTGGACCCGGCGCATGTTGGCGGTGCGCAAGCAGTCCAAGGCCTTTGGCCGGGGCAGCTTGAAAATGCTCTCGCCGAGCAACCGGCGCATTCTGGCGTATACCCGGGAGTACACCGGGGAAGATGGGCGCACTGAAATCATTCTGTGCGTGGCCAACGTGTCGCGCAGTGCCCAGGCCGCAGAGCTGGACTTGTCAGCCTTCGCTGGAATGGTTCCGGTAGAGATGCTGGGCGGGAATGCCTTCCCGCCGATTGGTCAGTTGAATTTCCTGCTGACCCTGGCGCCGTACGGTTTCTACTGGTTCGTGCTGGCGGCGGAAAATCAAATGCCCAGTTGGCATGTGGAACCCGCGCAAAGCATTCCGGACTTCACCACCCTGGTGTTGAAAAAACGCATGGAAGAGTTGCTCGAAGAACCGTGCCGCACCACGTTGGAGCAAACCTCGCTGCCGGCCTGGCTGCCCAAGCGGCGTTGGTTTGCCGGCAAGGACACGGCGATCGACAGTGTGCATATCGTTTACGGCGTACGTTTTGGCGACCCGCAACACCCTGTGCTGCTCAGCGAAATCGATGTGACCCGCGGTGGCCAGGTCAACCGTTACCAACTGCCGTTTGGTTTCCTTGGGGAAGACCAGTTCACCAGCGCGTTACCGCAGCAATTGGCATTGGCCCGTGTACGCCGAGTGCGCCAGGTTGGGTTGGTCACTGATGCTTTCAGCCTCGAGCATTTCATCCGCGCGGTGATCCAGGGCCTGCAGGCGGGTACGGTGCTGAATGCCACTGAAGGTGATCTACGTTTTGAGGCCACACCGCACCTGGACACGCTGCAACTGACGGATGAATCGCACGTGCGCTACCTGGCGACCGAACAGTCCAATAGCTCGGTGGTGGTGGGCGAAAGCCTGGTACTCAAGCTGATTCGTAAAGTCAGCACCGGCGTGCACCCGGAGCTGGAAATGAGCGCCTACCTGACCCAAGCCGGGTATCCAAACATCTCGCCGTTGCTGGGTTCGGTGATCCGCCGCGATGGGCAAGGGCAGGACAATCTGTTGATGATTGCCCAAGGCTACTTGAGCAATCAAGGCGATGCCTGGGGCTGGACCCAAAACAGCCTGGAGCGAGCCATACGCGACGAACTGGCGCAAGCCATGTCCGACCAGGAACAGCATTACAATGCCCTTGGCGAGTTGAAAGACTTTGCCGAGTTGCTGGGCCAGCGTCTGGGGGAAATGCACGTTGTACTCGCGGCAAAAACCACTGATAAAAATTTCAAACCCGAAGTCACCAGCGTTAAGGACACCCAGGTGTGGGCCAAGGACGTCAGCGCACAAATCGACCGCGCTTTGCAGTTATTGGAACTTCATCAAGCGCAACTGGACGCGGCGGATCGAGCGTTGGTCAGTGAGTTGCTGGCACACAAAAAAGCCATCGGCAGTCATGTCCAGTCTCTGGCGAAAGCCACGGCGGGCGGGTTGCGGATTCGTGTCCACGGTGACTTGCACCTGGGCCAGGTGCTGGTGGTGAAGGGCGATGCCTACCTGATCGACTTTGAAGGTGAGCCCGCGCGCTCACTGCATGAGCGTCGTGGCAAGCACAGCCCCTATAAAGATGTGAGTGGTGTACTGCGCTCGTTTGATTACGCAGCGGCCATGGCCCTGAATGTGCAAGGGGTGGATCACTCGCCCGCAGTGGACGTCGCCCGTAAGCGCGTGACGGACCGCTATCTGATTGAGGCGCGCGAGGCATTTATCCAGGCTTATCATCAGGCTGCGTCTACACTGGCGCATGACTGGCAGGATGCCAAAGGCCAGGCCGCAGCGCTGACGTTGTTCAGCCTGGAGAAGGCCGCGTACGAAGTGGCCTACGAAGCGGAAAATCGCCCGACCTGGTTGCCCGTGCCGTTGCAAGGGTTGCACGGTCTGCTCAGAGGGTTCATACCTGTATCGAAAACTGCACGCGGTGGGGAGACGTCATGAGCTTTACACATAAAGAACCGCTGCAAACGAAGTTGACTGCCATGCCTGCGTCCAAGGACGTTGAAGCGTTGGTACGCGCCGAACACCATGACCCGTTCTCGATTCTCGGGCCGCATGAGGATGAGCACGACGGCCAGTTTATCCGTGCGTTTTTGCCGGAAGCCTTGAGCGTTCAGGTAGTGGCTCGCGACAGCGGTGAGCAGATCGGCAGCCTCGATGCAACCCAGGTACCGGGCTTGTTTGTCGGGCATTTCAATACACGCCAGGGTTACCTGCTGAAAATCCAGTGGGCCGGTGGCGAGCAGATCACCGAAGATCCCTACAGTTTCAGCCAATTACTCCTCGGTGAAATGGACCTGTACCTGTTTGCCGAAGGCAATCACCGTGATCTCAGCAGTTGCCTTGGTGCCCAAGTGACCAGCGTCGATGGGGTGCAGGGGGTGCGCTTTGCCGTATGGGCGCCGAATGCCCGGCGTGTGTCGGTGGTGGGTGACTTCAATATCTGGGACGGTCGCCGCCACCCGATGCGTCTGCGGCACCCGTCGGGCGTGTGGGAGATCTTTATCCCACGCCTGCAAGCCGGTGCGGCCTACAAGTATGAAATTCTCGGTACCCATGGGATTCTGCCGCTCAAGTCCGACCCGATGGCACTCGCCACCCAGTTGCCACCCGACACTGCCTCCAAAGTTGCCGCGCCGTTGCAGGTGGACTGGCAGGACCATGAGTGGATGCAATCGCGTAGCGAGCGGCAGAAGACCACGGCGCCGCTGTCGATCTATGAACTGCATGTGGGCTCCTGGCAGTGTGAATTGGACGAGGCTGGTGAAGTGTCCCGCCAATACGGCTGGCGCGAACTGGCGGAACGCTTGATTCCGTATGTGCAGCAATTGGGCTTCACGCATATTGAGCTGATGCCAATCATGGAGCACCCGTTCGGTGGCTCCTGGGGTTATCAGGCGTTGTCGCAGTTCGCACCGACGGCGCGATTTGGCTCGCCGGACGATTTCGGGTTTTTCGTCAATGCCCTGCATCAGGCCAACATCGGCGTGATCCTCGACTGGGTGCCGGCGCATTTCCCCACGGATACCCACGGCCTGGCGCAATTCGATGGGACTGCGCTGTACGAATACGCCAACCCGCTGGAAGGCTTTCACCAGGATTGGGACACGCTGATCTACAACCTGGGCCGCACTGAAGTTCACGGTTTTATGCTGGCCTCGGCGTTGCATTGGCTCAAACACTTCCATGTCGATGGCCTGCGGGTGGATGCCGTGGCGTCGATGTTGTATCGCGATTACTCGCGCAAGGCCGGCGAGTGGGTACCCAACCGCCATGGCGGCCGGGAGAACCTGGAAGCCATCGATTTCCTGCGTCATTTGAACGACGTGGTTGCGCTGGAAGCGCCGGGCGCATTGGTGATTGCTGAGGAATCCACTGCCTGGCCCGGCGTCAGCCAGAGTACCCAGCAAGGTGGCTTGGGCTTTAATTACAAATGGAACATGGGCTGGATGCACGACTCCCTGCATTACATCCAGCAAGACCCGGTGTACCGCGCCCATCATCACAACGAGCTGAGTTTCGGCTTGGTGTATGCCTGGTCCGAGCGTTTTATCCTGCCGATCTCCCACGATGAAGTGGTACACGGCAAACACTCGTTGATCGACAAGATGCCCGGCGATCGCTGGCAAAAGTTCGCCAACCTACGGGCTTACTTGAGCTTCATGTGGATGCATCCGGGTAAAAAGCTGCTGTTTATGGGGTGTGAATTCGGTCAGTGGCGCGAGTGGAACCACGATCAACAACTGGACTGGTACCTGCTGCAATACCCTGAGCACCGGGGCGTCCAGAAGCTGGTCGGCGACCTGAACCGCCTATACCGTGAGGAACCGGCGCTGTATGAACAGGATGATGCGCCCCAAGGTTTCCAGTGGTTGATTGGCGACGACGCGATCAACAGCGTCTACGCTTGGTTGCGCTGGAGCAAGGACGGCAGGCCGGTGCTGGTGGTGGCCAACTTCACCCCGGTGCCCCGTGAGGCCTACTCCGTCGGCGTACCATTTGCCGGGCGTTGGAGCGAGGTAATTAACAGTGATGCCGGCACTTACGCCGGCTCCAACTACGGTAATGGTGGAGAGGTATTCAGTAGGGATGAACCTAGCCATGGGCAGCCGGTGTCGCTGTCGTTGAATCTGCCGCCACTGGGTGTGCTGATTCTGCGGCCGGAACCGCTTTAAAGGCTCTACCGTGCTGGATTCAGTTGTCCGTGATACTGGCAGGGTGCCACAATGGCGCCTTTGTCGTGGCAGTCGAAGCAGGCGGATTTCATGAACGGCCTTGGACATGGGCAGGATCAGGATAGCTATATCGAAGAGCAGGTGCGAACAGACCGTTTGCACCAGTTGTTTCGCCAATCGTTCGCCGCCATTTTCGGCAGTTATCTAGGCGCCGCCATGTTGTGTTGGCTGTGCTGGGACCGCTTTGATCACACGATCATGCTGGTTTGGCTGATAGTGTTGGGAATGTCGTCCCTGTTGCGGCTCAAAATGTTCATGGACTGGTTTCGCTGCCCTGGCAGCGAGCGCACCCCCGAGCGCTGGGAGCGCCGCTATTGGGTCACGTTGATGCTGTCTGCCGGTATCTGGGGGATCGGCGCGTTGGCCGTGATGCCCACCGACGATCGAGTGTCCCAGGTGTTGGTCATGCTGTTTACCGTGGGTATGTCGGTCAGCGCAGTCTCCTGTTATTCGGCCTATCGCTATATGACGCTGGGCTCCATGGGCCTAGTGCTATTGCCGTGTACGCTGTGGTTGCTGTTTCAGCCCTCACCGATGCAAGTGGGCGTGGCTGTTGCTGTGCTGGTGTTCTCGACCTTTGTGATCAGCGCCACGCGCAAGTTGTCCGACGCCCTGGAAACAGCCTTTCGCCTGACCCGGCAAATGGAGCGTGCCCACACTATTTCCGCGCACGCCGCCCAGACCGACGAACTCACCGGGCTGATGAATCGTCGTGCGTTTTTCGAACATGCCCAACAGCTGTATACGCAGTGCCGCCACGACCGGCAACCGCTGTGCGCGCTGATGATGGACATGGATCATTTCAAGCGAATCAACGACACCTATGGCCACCAGGCCGGTGACCAGGTGTTGCGTCAGATTGGTGGGGTGATCAGCGCTTCGTTTCGCCAGGCCGATGTTTTTGGTCGGCTCGGCGGTGAGGAGTTTGCGGTGTTGCTGCCCAACACGTCGCTGGAAACCGGGCGAGACATCGCTGAGCAATTGATCAAGGCGATTTCCGGCCTGGTCTCCGAACCGGTGCAGGGCTTGACCGCCAGCCTTGGCGTTGCTGCCACCCGCAGCGTCGATCAGGACCTGCACAGCCTGATGAACACTGCCGATAAGGCGCTGTATCGCGCCAAGGCCATGGGGCGTAATCAAGTGGTGGTGGCTGAGTAGGGTTTGCTCAGGCGCTCGACCCCTTGTAGCCACCGGTAGGTCTGGTACTTACTGCGAACCCAAAACCGCCGTCCAGTAAATCCCCGCATCACTCTTTGGGTCCATCGCATAGGCCGCGCCCAATTCGCGAAATTGTGGGTTCATCAAGTTGGCGCAATGGCCGGGACTGGCGAGCCAGCCGTCCACCACTTTGCGCGGGGTGTCGAGGCCAGCGGCGATGTTTTCGCCGATGTTCTTTGCGATATACCCGGCCAGTTCGGCGCGATCGCCGGGGGTACGGCCATCGTGATCGAGGTGGTCGAAGAAGTTGCCGTTGGCCATATTGCGCGTGTGGCTGTTGGCGGCACCGGCCAAATCGTCGTTCCAGGACAGGGGAGTGGTCGCGCTAAACGCTTGGGTACCACATTGGCGCGACTGACCACGGGCGGCGTTGATCAGGTTCAGCACTTGTTTGCCTTCGGTCTGCCAATCGCCCAGACCACTGGAGAGCAGCGGGCGGGCCAGCACGATGCGCCAGTCCTGGCCGCTGTTGCTTACGCCGATGTCGACAAATTGCGGATCGAGCACCACGCGACAAAAACTTTCGCGCACGGCCTTCATGGCCGCCTGTGCATCCTTGGGGCCCGACAGGCTGATAGCCTGCACGTTGACCATCGGGTACGCGGCCCGCGCCAGCGCCTGCTGCAAATCACCGACATTCGAGGCCGGCAGCACCAGTCGCGTGTCGCTGGCCAGCGGTGGCAATTCCTGGGAGCCCTGGTTACCGCAGCGCTGTACCTGGCTGCGGTATTGATTAATCTGTTGCACCAACTGACTTTCATCATTCGCCATCGCGCTGGCGCAGAACGCCAGACTGGCGGCCAGCGTCGTAAGACCCATCATCAATGACAGCACGCGCATGGAGGTTATCCTTGAGCTTGAAAGTGCCCATGATGCGCGATCCGGGTGCATCCATGCACCCATTGATCCGAACTTTTTCCCTCAGTTCTTGAATGCAGAGTGTTTACGACCCTGGTCGCACAAGGCGAACACCACCACCAGCAAGGCAGAAATGGCGAGGATGATCACCACGCCGTCGGTGGAGTGGGTGGCCGATGCCGCCACCATTGACAACGCACCCAACGGCGCCAGGCCACCGGCGATGGCAGTGCCGATTTCACGTCCGGTGCCGAAGCCCGAAGAGCGGGTCTGGGTGGGGAACTGGCGGCTGAGGAACGAGCCCTGCGGTGCAAACATCATGGGGGCGAGGATGCCGGTGCCTACTCCGATGGCGATGTAGATCATCAGGCTTTCGCCACTGTTGAGCAGGGCCAGGAATGGGTAGGCGAACAGTAATGAAAACACCCCGCCAAGCATCAGCACGGTCTTGCTGCTCCACTGGTCGCACAGCCAGCCGAAGCAGGGCACGGCGACGATGGCAATCAGGCTGGCGATGGTCACCGATAGTGAGGTGACGTGTACATCGACGCCTTTGAACTGGGTCAGGTAAGCCAGGGAGAAGGTCTTGAAGATGTAGCTCAGGGCGTTATAGCCAATGGCTACAAAGAACACCACGGCCAGGCCCTTCAGGTCGTTCTTGAACAAGGCTTTAAGCGGTGAAGCCTGGGCTTTGGCGGCTTCCTTGCTCAGCTCCTTGAACTGCGGGGTTTCCGGAATGCTGTTGCGCACCCACAGGCCGACCCCTACAAGCACAATGCTGCACACGAAGGGAATGCGCCAGCCACCGGCCAGCAGGAACTCGTTGCCGTTAATGGTGAGCAGGTACACGGTAAGCGAGGACAACAACAGGCCCAGGTTCAGGCCCAGCGCCGGCCATGCGCCCTGGCTGCCACGTTTGTTCTGGGAAGCATGCTCATAGGACGTCACCGCCGCCCCTGACAACTCGGCACCGGCGCCCAGGCCCTGGATGATGCGGATAAACACCAGCACGATTGGCGCCCAGATGCCGATGGAGGCATAGCTGGGGATCAGGCCGATCAATGTGGTGCACACGCCCATCAGGCAGAAGGTCAGCACCAGTACTTGCTTGCGGCCGAATTTGTCGCCCAGGTAGCCAAACAGAATGCCGCCGAACGGGCGGGCGATAAACCCGATGGCAAAGGTGGAGAAGGCCATCAGCGAGGCGGTCTTCGGGTCGCTGTTATCGAAGAAGATCTTCGAGAACACAATGGCGGCCATGGTGGCGTACAGGTAAAAGTCGTACCACTCCAGCATCGAGCCAAAGATGGTCGCGGCAGCGACCTTGCGCAGGCGCTTGCGGGTTTGCTCGGGCGTTTCTGTGGTGGGGATAGAGGCGGGTGCCGTCATGCTGTACTTCCTTCTGAGTCTTTATAGTTATTGTCAAATGGACGCGTATTGCCGGGTGTTACTGGGGGTTGAACAGGCGGTCGGCGATCATCGCGCCGATGGGCATGGCTGACGTGGCAGCCGGAGAGGGCGCGTTGCACACGTGGAGCATTCGCGGGGTCTGAGCGAACAGGAAATCGTGGACCAGGCTGCCGTCGCGCATCACCGCCTGGGCGCGGATACCGGCTTCGTAGGGCAGCAGATCGTCGAGGGTCAGCGACGGGCAATATTTGCGGCATTGCTCCAGATAGCCGGACTTGAACAGCGAATTCTTCATCTCGGTGGTGCCCGAGCCGAGGTTTTGCCAGATGGTTTTCCAGAAACCGGGGAAGCGGGCGTACTGCGCCACGTCGCGCCAGTTCACCGAGAACTTGCGGTAGTTCTCGCGGCCCAGGCCCAGCACGGCATTTGGGCCGACAGTCACGCTGCCATCGATCATACGGGTCAGGTGCACGCCGAGAAACGGCAACTCCGGATCGGGAATCGGGTAGATCAGGTGGTTGACGATGGTGTTTTTCGCCGCCGGCAGGCGGAAGTATTCGCCGCGAAACGGGATGATCTGGTGGTCGATTTTGACCCCGGCCAAGGTCGCCAACCGATCTGACTGCAAGCCGGCGCAGACCACCAGGTGCCGCGCCTGCCAGGTTTCGCCACGGGTGCTGACGGTGATTTTGTCGGTGTCTTCGTGAATCGCGGTGACGGTGCGTTCCAGGCAGATTTCACCCCCGCTGCGGCGGATCACCTGGGCCATGGTTTCACACACCTGGCGGTAATCGACGATGCCGGTGGCGTCGAGAAACAGTGCGCCCAGGCCGATGATGTTCGGCTCACGCTGGCGCAACTGATCGGCGTCCAGGCGCTCGACCTGCATGCCGTTGAGCTGGGCGCGGGCGTACAACGCTTCCATCCGCTGCATCTCCAGGGGGCTTGAGGCCACCAGCATTTTGCCGCACACCTCGAACTTGATGCCGTGCTCGGTGCAGAACTGCTTGGTGGCTTCGGCGCCGCGCTTGCACAGATCAGCCTTGAGGCTGCCCGGCGCGTAGTAGATGCCGGCGTGGATAACGCCGCTGTTGTGACCGGTTTGGTGTTTGGCCAACACCGGCTCTTTTTCCAGGATCACCACCGAAGCGCCCGGTTTGCGCTTGAGCAACTCCATCGCGGTGGCCAGGCCGATGATGCCGCCACCGATAATGCAAAAGTCGTGAATCATTGCGTGAAGTACCTACCGTTACACATTTTGGTCTGCTTATCAGGTTGTCAGACTAATGTTTTTGTTAAAAAAACGGCGTGTCCGCAGACACGCTTTATATAAGGGGTGGGGCGGATCAGTTCGTCGCGGGTAATTCCAGCAGCAGGCGCCGCGCGGCAGCGCGCAGGTGTGCCTCGGCACTCGCGGCGGCACGTTGGGCATCACCATCAGCGATGGCCTGGTAAAGCAGTTGGTGTTCCTGGGTCGCATCGGCGGAGCCGGTGACAAAACGTGATGCCGAGTTTTCCCAGGCGGTTTTGCGTGCGCTGGCCAACTGGCTCCTGAGGAAGTCATGGAAGGCCACGAAGTAGTCATTTTTACTGGCGTCGGCGATGGCCCGGTGGAATTCCACGTCGGCCAATGCGGCGGCTTCGAAGTTGTCGCGGTTGTCCTGCATGGCCTGTAACGCGCTTTTCATGCGCGCAAGGTCAGCGGCGTCACGGCGCCGGGCGGCAATCGAGGCAGCCTGGGTTTCGATCCACAGGCGCACTTCGAACATCTGCGCCAGGTCTGGACGGTCGCCGTTCTGCTGCGGAAAACGGAACACCGTGCCGGCGGGCGTCTGCGAAATGAACGAGCCCAGGCCACGGCGGGCAGTAATGACACCATCGGCCTTGAGCTGGGCGATCGCTTCGCGTACCACGGAACGGCTGACGTTGAGTTGTTCGGCCAGTTGCTGTTCGGTGGGCATGCGCGACTCAGGCGGCAGTTGGCCGGAATCGATTTCTGCGCGAATGGCGCTGACAACCCGTACGACGAGCGAATCGGGGCGCTGGAGCTCAAGCATGGGACAGCCTTGGTAATCAGGTTGTCAGACAATAGTCGTTACGATTTTACCTTGTCAATATTTGTGTCGCGCCAACCCGTGGGTGGCGCCAGGCGATTGCACCCGCCAGCAGGACCAGGCTGGTCGCCACGGCAAAGGTCAGGTGCAGGCCATCCGCCACTGATTGCGCACTGGCGTGGGGCGCGTCGGGGCAGGCCCAGGCGAACACCGCCCCCAAGGCCGAGGCACCGAAAATCAGCCCCAGGTTGCGCGACAGGTTCAACAGGCCCGAGACTGTCCCCCGTCGCGATGCCTCGACATCGCTCATCACGGCGGTGTTGTTCGCGGCCTGGAACTGGCTATAGCCCGCGGTAAGGATCACCAGTGAGGCCAGGTAGGCGAACAGTCCCCAGGCCAGTGACAGCGACAGGGCGCCGAGGGCCATGATGCCCAGCCCCGTGAGGGTCATGCGGTGGCTGCCCAGGCGGTCGGTCAGACGCCCGGCCAGTATGCCGGTCAGCGCCGAGATACAGGGGCCGACGGCCATGACCAGGCCCATCCGGGCGGGATCGAGCTCCAGGCCACGGGAAAGATAGAACGGCCCGACCACGAAGGTGGTCATGATCACCGCCGACACCAACGCACTCATCGCCAATCCTGCGCGCAACGCCGGGTCTTTCAGCGGTAACCAGAATGCATCGCCCGAGGGGAGGGTGTTGGCCCGCCGATCAACCGGCAAATAGCGGGCGGCGAGGGCGGCGGCCAATAAACCCAGCGGTACACCCACCAGAAACAACGCGCGCCAGCCCCACAGGCTGAGCAGTATGCCGCCGATGCTGGGGCCCATGGCGGTGCCGACCGCCGACATCGTGCCGAGCAAACCCATCACGCGGCCGGTACGCTCCTTGGTCACCGTATCGCCGACCATTCCCAACGTCATCGCCATCATGACCGCCGCGCCCAGGCCTTGCAGAGTGCGTGCGGCAACCAGCCATTGCAGTGAGGGCGCGGCGCCGCACAGTCCGCACGCCACGGCGAACAGCAGCAACCCGGCGAGCAGTAAACGACGGCGCCCCAAGCGATCACCCAGGCTTCCGGCCCCGACAATCACTGCGGTAATCGCCAGCAAATAAGCCAACACGACCCACTGCACGGCATGAAAGGACGCATTGAATACGTGTGCCAAGGCGGGTAACCCGACATTGGCGATGCTGGTGCCGAGCGAAGCCAGCAACATGGACAGGGACAAACTGACGAGACCGCTTCGTGAGGACGTGTGCATGGGAGATTCCTTGAATGAACACCGCTGTCACAAATCTACGACGTCGCCTAACATGGCGGAAGACGCATGGATTGCAGGTAATACATGCAGCTAGCGCCTTATAAGGAGCACGAATGCCCGATCTCAACTTGTTGATCACCCTGGATGTGTTGCTCACCGAAGGCAGCGTTGCCGGTGCGGCTAAACGGCTGCGGTTGAGTCCTTCGGCCATGAGTCGCGCTTTGGCGCGCTTGCGTGAAACCACCGGCGACCCGTTGCTGGTGCGTGCCGGTCGAGGCCTGGTGCCCACCCCGCGAGCATTGGCATTGCGCGAACAGGTCAGCCGCCTGGTGCAGGACGCCCAAGCGGTGCTGCGTCCCGCGCAATCCCTGGACATGAGTCAAGTGGTGCGCACGTTCACGCTGCGCTCCAGCGAAGAGTTTGTCGAAAACCTGGGCCCGGCGTTGCTGGCGCGCATCGCCCAAGAGGCCCCGGGTGTGCGATTGCGCTTCGTCGACAAAACCGACAAGGACTATGCGTTGCTGCGCGAAGGCAGCGTCGATATGGCAATTGGCGTGGTAGACGCCGGCGCCAGCCCTGAGGTACTGACCCAGGCGCTGTTTCGCGATCGCTTGATTGGCGTAGTACGCAGTGGCCACCCCCTGAGCCGTGGAGACGTCAGCGCCGAACGCTTTGCCGAAGGCCAGCACGTTTACGTATCACGGCGCGGGCTGGACCGTGGCCAAGTCGACGACGCCTTGCAAGCCCAAGGCCTCACGCGTCAAATCACGACGATCGTCGCCGGTTTTGCCACCGCCATCGCCCTGGCCCGCGATACCGACCTGATCGCCAGCGTGCCCGAGCGCTATACGGTCAACCAGCGCGACGGTCTTCACAGCTTCGCGTTGCCGATCACGCTACCCACCTTCACCGTAGCGATGCTTTGGCACCCGCGCCTGGATGCCGACCTGGCCCACCGCTGGCTGCGCAGCTGTTTGCGCGAGGTGTGCGGGCAATAAGCGCTCTGCAACAGGTACAATCCCCGCGTCTTGACGCGAAGCCCCAGGAATTTGCATGTTCAGCCTTACCCGCTACACCACACCATGCCCCGAGCCCATCAATGGCCAGATCCTGCAGATGGTGGTGGACAACCTCACCGACATCAGCAGCGTCGCGCTGCCGCCGAGTAACCTGCTCTACAACATCTACCAATACGCCATCGGTTTTGAGGTGCACCTCTATCTGGAAGCGTTGGGCGGGTCGAAGGGCATAGCGGTCGAGCTGATCGTGGCCACGGCAGAGCAAGACCCTGAAAAAGTCATCGGCTTTTTGTTGTGCTTGCCGGTGAAGGACGATCCTCAAGCCTGTGGTATCGCGTTCATGGCGGTGCAGGCGGGTTCCAGGCGCCAGGGTGTGGCGCGCGGGATGATGCAGGAGGTGCTGGCGCGCTATCCCCACGCTGAGTTGGCCTGTGCCGTGGAAAAGGTGCCAGCCTTCGAGGTCATGGGTTTTCAAGTACGTGGCGCACGGGGTACGCAGGTGTTGATGAACACACGCGACCACGGTACTGACGGGCTGATGGGGGTGTTGGACGTGGCGGCTATTTTTAGCTCGCTGGAGGTGCGGCAGATTCATACCTATCTGCTGCAAAAACACGGCAAGCGCGCAATGGTGGATGCAGAGAAGCAGCGTGATCGGCATCTCGATCAACTGACACGCAAGGTTCAGCTGTTTGTCACGTCCGCCCGCGACTGACCATGGCCAGGATAGTCGCCAGTAACTCCTGCTGCGCCTCTTCACGGCTGATCTCGCCGCTGGCGGCCGCGTGAGACAAGGCTTCCGCAGCGCCGAGCATCGCCCGCAATCCGGCCTGGGACACACTGCCTCCCGGTGCAAACGGTGACAGGGCGTCGCGGCATTTGTCGAGGAAGATTGCCTCATATTGGCGCTTGAGGGTTTCCAGTTCCGGTGAGCCGCTCAGTGCGGCTATAACCCCCGGAATTTCCCGCCCCTGCAACAGCACGCAATCGACATACGACGAAGCGATCACCCACGCCCGGTCATCCAGGGTTACGTTGCTGGCCTCGATGGCATCGTCGAAGACCTGATTCTGTCGTCCGTCAAAATCCTCATACAACGCGGCCAGCAAGCCTGCGCGGGTGACGAAGTGGTCGTAGACCACCGGTTTGGTAACGCCCGCCTGCTCCGCCAGGCGGCCCAGGGTCAGGGCTTCGGTGCCTTCTTCGCGCACCAGTTGCCAGGCCACATCCAGCAATTGACGCAGACGATCCTCACGCGACAAGCGACGACGAGGGGCAGGGGATTCACTGCTTGACATGCTTATATACCAAAAGTAACTTACCAAAGGTAACTTAAGCCCAGCGTAACCCCAAATGGAGTCAAAGTCATGCACGCCCTGATCGTTGTTGCTCATCACGACCCGCAATCCCTCACCCACAGCCTGGCCGCGCAAGTGGCCGCTGGGCTGACGTCTTGCGGCCACACCTTTGAAATCGCCGATCTTGCGGCCGAAGGCTTCGATCCGCGCTACACCGCCGCCGACCAACGTGTGCACCGCGTTCGTGCGAAACCTCCCGCCGACGTGCTCGCCGAACAAGCCCGCATCGACCGCGCCGATGCCTTGGTGCTGGCATTCCCCATTTACTGGTGGTCGCTGCCGGGGTTGCTCAAAGGCTGGGTCGATCGCGTCTTCGTCAACGGTTGGGCGATTGATTACGGCCCGGACATGCCGGTGGTGAAGAAACTGCGGCACTTGAAGGTTCATCTGCTGGCTGTTGGTGCGGCGGACGAAAGTGCGTTTGATCGCCACGGTTATGCCAAGGCCATGCGCACGCAGATCGACTACGGGATCTTTGATTACTGCGGGGCGAAAGTGGTGACGTCAGCGCTGCTGCTGGAGTCGGAAAGCGGCACTGCGCAGGCGCATTTGCAGACGGCCAACGCTGTGGGGCAAGGCCTGTTTCAAGGCGAGACGGTAGCGGGGTAATTCAACCTTCGCGAAACAGGTCGTGGGCATCCAGCAGGCGGTAGGCAATCTCCGGGCGTTTTTCCATGCCTCGGCGAATCGCCGCCGGGATCGACTGTCGGGTCTTGCGGCACATACCCGGCAGTTCGTCGATGGTGATTTGAATCCCACGCATGCTTTTGACTTCGGTATGGCCCGGGGCGATATGCACGCGGATGCCCAATTGCTGGTACATCAACGCTTGCATGCGCTCCAGGTCTTGCAGGTTCTTGAGGTCTTCGAGGCGGTCGAGCAGGCGTTTTTCTTCCTGGCGCGTCAGGTTGAGGATGCGCAAGTCGGCGCCGGGCGCTTGCATCAATTGTTCGCGGTCGCAGACGCAAGCGCCGGGGGGGCAGGGTTGGCGAAGTGTCATGTGCTTTCCCTCCCCGTTGCGGCGCTGACGGCTTAGTAGCTCAGCACGACCCCGAGACTGCCCAATGCCTTCCAATATTCAGGATAGGTCTTGGCCACGCAATCCGGGTCCTGAATACGGATACCCGAGACTTTCAGCCCGGCCAGGGCAAAGCACATGGCGATGCGGTGGTCGGCGTGGGTGTCGATCAGCGCATTGCACGATGTGCCGGCCAGTGCAGGATCACTCGCCACCAACAGGTCGTCGCCTTCGATGGTCGCAAGGCCCGGGCGGATTTCGTTGAGGCCGTCGTGCAGCGCCTGCACGCGGTCACACTCCTTCACGCGCAGGTTGGCCAGTTCAGTGAAACGCACCGGCGTGTTGTTGAAGGCCGCGAGTACTGCCAGGGTCGGGATGGCGTCCTGCATTTGCGAGCCGACAACGCTGGCCTGCATGTTCGGGAACTGGGCGATCACGGCCTGTGCCTTGGCGTCCGGTTGGGTGAAATCTTGCGCAGCCACACCGATATCGATGCGGCCGTCGGTCAACACTTCAGCCGCCCACAAGTAGGTGGCGGCGGACGCGTCGGGTTCGATCAGGTAATCATGGGCGGTGTAGCCGGTAGGGGCCACGCGCCAGGAGGTGTCGTCGACGACTTCGACCTGTGCGCCGAATGCGCGCATGCAGTCCAGGGTCAGGTCCACGTAGCCACGGGCGCCAATGTCCTTGCCGGTCAGCGCCACTTCAATCGGCGCTTCACCGCAGGCCGCGAGCATCAGCAGGGCCGAGACGTATTGGCTGGACAAGCCACCGTCAATTTCAAAACGCTTGGCCTGGACCTTGCCCACGCCGTGCACGGTTACGGGCGGGCAACCGCTTGGGCTGTCGACTTTGATGCCGTTCTGGCCAAGGGTCGCCAGTAGCGGGCCGATCGGGCGTTTTTGCATGTAATCGTCGCCGGTCAGCACCACGGTGCCTTGCACGGTCGCCACGGCGGCGGTGAGAAAACGCATCGCGGTGCCGGCATTACCGAGGAACAGCGGCTGCGCGGGTAATTGCAGCTTGCCAGAGCCTGTGACCACGAACGTGGTGTCGTCCGGCTCGTCGATCGTCACGCCCATCTGGCGCAGGGCGACCGACATGTGACGGGTGTCATCGCTTTTCAGTGCGCCACTCAAGCGGCTGGTGCCCTTGGCCAGGGCTGCCAGCAACAGAGCGCGGTTGGTAATGGATTTGGAGCCGGGGGGCGCGACCTTGCCATTCAGGGGGAAGTTGGGCGGTGTAACGGTCACGGTTTTCTGCGAACTCAAGGTACAAGGCTCCTGATGCAAGGCAAGGTGGCGTGGAGTGGCCGACGGGCGGACCCGAATAATCAGCCAAACACGCCACGCTTGTCGAGTAGGGATCGTTGTACGGCGCGTATTACGGCGCCATCAGCCCATTCACTTCGCCATAAGTGAAGGCTTTGAGGTTTTGGGTCTGCAGTGTGCCGGTGCGCAAGAAGCCTGCTGCCAGTTGGTTCATGGCGCCATGCAGGAATTCGGCGATGCTCGAACCTGCCGTCAAGCGACGCACACCCAAAGCCTGCAACGTTTCGGGGGTGGGCAGGCCAGCCCAAGCCAGCACGTTGACCGGCAGCGTGGTCGCCTGGCACAGCTGCTTGATTTCGTGTTCAAGATGAATGCCGGCGGCGAACAAGCCGTCTGCCCCTGCATCCTGATAAATACCCGCGCGCCGCAGGATTTCTTCCAGGCGCTGCGCCTCGGGTGCCAAGCCTTTGAGGTAGACATCGCTGCGAGCATTGATAAACAGCTTTACGCCAGAGCTGTCGGCTACCCGTCGCACGACGTCGATCTTGCGTGCCAGCAACTCAGGCGAGCCGACACCGTCTTCCAGATTGATACCCACCGCACCGGCGTCGATCACTGCCTTGACCAGCCGGCCCACTTGCTCGGGATCGTCCGAGTAGCCGCCTTCGATATCGACACTCAATGGCACATTGATTACCCGCACGATGGACTGCACGGTGCTGATCAGCAGGGGTTGTGGCAGTTGATTACCGTCCTTGTAACCGTGGGCCCAGGCCACGGCGGCACTGCTGGTGGCGACGGCCTGGCTGCCCAATTGTGCCACCAGGCGTGCGCCGCCTGCGTCGGCGACATTGGGCAGGATCAGCAGTGTGTCGTGGTGCAGGGCATGGAAGGTTTCGGCGTGGGAGGTCATGGTCGGTCAATCCTTTGAGCAGGCGTTTTATTGGAGGCGCCTGTGATAACAAGAATTGAGGGTGGGTCGCAATGAGTAATACAACCCAAGTCGACATTTCCCATGTTGGTGTCGACTTGGCGTCTTATCCACGGCACGGCTTGTAGCAGGACCGCTTGTTGCGGGGTAGGACAAGTTACAAAACGGATGCAGGACAACGTCGTTTTCTCAGCGAAACGAGGACAATGTACGAACATTCCGAGAGAAACGGCGGCTGGACAATACAGCCCGCTGAGGTAAGTTCAAGGCGCTCCCCATGACGGGGCGTTTTCAATCAAGGAGTGAATGAAATGAACAAACCCCAGACTCAACTCAGGCACGGTCGCGTCGTAACCCCTGCCAGCCGTGGCTCGGTGGCGGTGGAACGCGGCCTGCTGGGCAATTGGCAAGTCAATGAAATGGAAGGTGGCAAGAACTTCCCCGCGCTCATCGCCGGGCCGTTCCCTGCGCCTTATCAAACCGATGACCCAAGCGTCACGCCGCCTGCCGATCGGTATATCTTGAGCGGCGGCAAAACCGACGACCGTGACTGCATCAACTTTACCGATGAGGAAATGAGCAAAAAGCTCAATACCCCATTCACCTGGCCGCTGCTGAATGTTGACGCCGGCCAGGTATTCAAGGTGCAGTGGGAGTACACCGCCGCCCACGTTACCCGTGGCTATCGTTGGCTCATCACCAAGGATGGCTGGGACCCCAAGCAGCGCATCAGTCGCGCCCAACTGGAGGCCACGCCGTTCTTCGAGGATTTTTACACCCAGGTGCCGTACTACCAACACGCCGATGAAATGAAGGCCAAGGTCGAGCATCAAGTGACGCTGCCTCGTGGGAAAAAAGGCAGGCACGTCGTGGTCCTGATGTGGATCGTGGCCAACACTGGCAATGCGTTCTATCAGGCGTTTGACCTGGACTTCAAATAAGGCCGTATCAACGCTTGCTCAGCCAGTAATCATGTAGCGCCCGCGCAGCCGGTTCGATCGCGCTGACCCGCTGTTGATGGGCGTTTACATCCAGGTCTGCCGGCAACTCGAAGTTGTCCTGCTCGGCGCACCAGGAGATTTTTTCCAGTTCTGCAGCCTGGGCTGCGGGCAGTTCAGGCCAGTTGCCGATAGCCGCGCCACGGATATAGCCGAAGCACCATTCTTCAGCGAGCGTCACGACTTGATCCTGATGTTCGGTTTCATCGAAGCGGGCCTTGAACGCCTGCGCATCGGTGGCCAGTTGCTCCGCCAGGGTATTGATATGGCGCACGCACAGTTCCAGGAAACGCTGGGCCTGCTCGACGTTTTCCCACTCCGGGTTTTGCCCACCCCAGATCGCCGGGAACCACTCACCCACGTCCACCTGGGCCGGGCTGGACACCAAGGCAGTGAAATAGCCATCGAGCTCAGCCAGGTTCAGCACCGAATGATCGTCACCGTACTTGAGCAGGGTTTCTTCGATAAATTCGAAATCGGCGGGGGCGAGGGGTTGGGCGTGCATGGGCATATCCTTTAAACGTCGAACGCCGCGGGTGGAGCGGCTTAAAGCGCGAAGGATGGCGCTTGGGGCGGCTTTTTTCCAGCATTTTTGCCGCGTTTTTACCCGCGCTGCTGGCACAGCTTGTTCACACACATCGAGCCCACCACCGCGAGAATGATCGGTACCAGAAAGTCATGCTCGATACGGGTAAATTCCGCCACCAGCACAATCGCCGTCAGCGGCATGCTCATGCTGGCGGCCAGGAAGGCCGCCGCGCCGATGATCGCAAATGCCCCCAGTGGCACGCCCGGCCACACCAGGCTCCAGGCGCCGCCGAGGATGATCGCCAGCAGCGCGCCATTCGCCAGCCCTGGCGTCAGCAGGCCACCTTCGGCCCCGGCGCGCAGGCTGGCGGCGGTGATCAGCACCTTGACCACCAGCAACAGCGCGGCCAGGCCGATGGTCAATTCATTGTCGAAGCCCAATTGCGCCGGACCTTTGCCATTGCCGAGGATTTGCGGCAGCAGCATCGCCAAGCCACCGATGATCGTGAAGTTGATCAATGACAACACCGGCAGGCGCCAGCCCCGGGCGGCATTTGCCCGCGCCGCGCCAGTGAGGCGGTTGAAACCGTACGCAGCCAGACCAAACACCGGCCCGCACACCACTGCCCAACCGATCAGCGCCGGGCTCAGTACAAAGTGTGGCACGATGTACTGCGGTTCTGCGCCCAGCCCGATCCACGCCACAGACGCGCCAATCGCCGACGTCGTCAGTGCCATCACGGCCACCGGCCAACTGAACGCACCCACCAGCACTTCCAGCACAAACACCGCGCCACCCAACGGCACGTTGTACACCGCCGCCAGCCCGGCACCCGCCCCGCAGGCCACGATCAGCCGGTGCATGTGCGGTTCCAGTCGCGCACGCTGCGACAACCAAGTGCCGGCCAGCGCGCCGACTTCACGCGGCGCGACTTCACGGCCCAGCGGCGAGCCGAGCGCTACGGTGATGATTTGCAGTATGGCGTGGGCGAGGGTGGTCTTGGGCGGCATGATTGGCATCTTTTCGGACACCGCCTGTTTGATGCTCACCAGCGGACGGCCATAGCGATAAATCGTCCACCAGCCCAACCCCGCGACCAGGCCACACACCACCAGCACCAGCAAGCGTCGCTCAGGTGCCGCTGCCGTCACCCCGAGCAGAAAGGTTTCATGTCCGATCAGGCTGTCGAGGCTGTAACCGTAAGCCAAGTGCTGAATGCCATGCAGCAGCAACGCCAGGAGCATGCCGCCCAGGCCAGCGCCAATACCGGTCAGCACGACCACCAGGGCCAGAATCAACGAGGAACGAAACGTGGACGGCATAGACGGCTCCAGGGAGTGGCCCTGATTGTATAGCCGATAAGTGGCGTTTCCGACGTGAAATGTATCGGTGCTGCGTGAACCTCGCGGCCACAACATTTCATTACCTTTGCCAGTCCTGTTTTTGGCCGATGCGCCGTCGCTTACCCTTGATATAGTTCGGGCCTTATCACTCGCCAGTCAGGGATCACTGCCATGTCCGAATACCAAGCTTTCGTCGTCGAACTCACCGGCAACGTTGCCCATGTGCAGATCAACCGCCCGGAAAAGATCAACGCCATGAACGCGGCGTTCTGGACTGAAATCATCGATATCTTCCAATGGATCGAAGACACCGACGCCGTACGCGCCGTGGTGCTCAGCGGTGCGGGCAAGCATTTTTCCTCGGGCATCGACCTGATGATGTTGGCTTCGGTGGCCAATGCGTTCGGCAAGGACGTGGGCCGCAACGCGCGCCTGCTGCGCCGCAAGATCCTCGAACTGCAAGCCTCGTTCAATGCGGTCGATAACTGCCGCAAACCGGTGCTGGCGGCGATCCAGGGCTACTGCATCGGTGGGGCCATCGACCTGATCAGCGCCTGCGACATGCGCTACGCCGCCGAAGGCGCGCAGTTCTCGATCAAGGAAATCGACATCGGCATGGCCGCTGACGTCGGCACCCTGCAACGCCTGCCACGCATTATTGGCGACGGCATGCTGCGTGAACTGGCCTACACCGGCCGCCAGTTCGGTGCCGAAGAGGCGCGCAGCATCGGCTTGGTCAATCGCGTGTATCCCGATCAGGAAAGCCTGTTGGCCGGGGTTATGGACATCGCTCGGGAGATCGCCGCCAAGTCGCCGATTGCCGTGACCGGCACCAAGGCCATGATCAGCTACATGCGTGACCATACGGTCAATGATGGTCTGGAATACGTTGCCACCTGGAACTCGGCTATGTTGCAATCCAACGACCTGCGCGTGGCCATCGCGGCCCATATGAGTAAGCAGAAACCCGAATTCGTGGATTGACTGACATGACCCCAGGCTGGATTACCACAACGCTGCTGGACAATGACGCCCCCGGCGGCTGGGCCGTCGCCCGCAGCCGCGACGGCTTTTTACATGACGCCAACGGCCCGCTGTTCCCCCGTGAATGGCTCAAGCGCCAGGACCTGTCGGTGTTCGCCGAACACGGCATCGGCCACCTCGACGGCGAGCCGGTGTACCTGTTGGAACTCAACACGCCCGGCGAAGTGCCGGGTTGCAGTTGGCAAGGCCTGCGCGGCTTTATGCTGCAAGGCGACCACACGCTGTACAAAGTGCTGGGCTACGCGGCGCAGATCGGCACCTGGGCGCGGGAGCACCGTTTTTGCGGCAGTTGCGGCCAGGCCATGGTCCAGGTGCCCCGCGAGCGGGCGATGTATTGCCAGGCCTGCGACCTGCGCAGCTACCCACGGATTTCGCCGAGCATGATCGTGCTGGTAACCCGTGGCGACGAGATTTTGCTGGCGCGTTCGCCACGCTTTGTCACCGGGGTCTACAGCACGTTGGCGGGGTTTGCCGAACCGGGTGAGTCGGCCGAAGACTGCCTGATCCGCGAGGTTCGCGAAGAGGTGCAGGTGGAGGTCAAGAACATCCAGTACATGGGCAGTCAGTGCTGGCCGTTCCCGCACTCGATGATGCTGGGCTTTCATGCCGAGTACGCCGGTGGCGACATCGTGCCCCAGGCCGATGAGATCGAAGACGCGCAGTGGTTCAACATCCACAACCTGCCGCCGTTGCCGGCGTCACGTTCGATTGCGCGTTACCTGATCGACCTCTACCTGGCCCGCCGTTTAGGCCACGCTGAACCAGTGCTGCCAGGCTAGGCGTACCGTCAGGCCGAGGACCACGGTGATAAACACCGGCCGAATGAATTTGGCGCCGCCGCTGATTGCGCTGCGTGCGCCAAAGAACGCGCCACACATCACCGAGAAGCCCATCGCCAGGCCGACGATCCAATCCACTGAACCATTGAAGATAAACACCGACAGCGCCGCCGCGTTGCTGACGAAATTCATGCTGCGCGCCACACCGCTGGCTTTTACCAGGTCGATGGGGTGCAAGAGCATGGTGCTGACTGTCCAGAATGCGCCGGTGCCTGGGCCGGCCACGCCGTCGTAGAAGCCCAGGCCGAAGCCTTGGGTGGATTGCCATTTCTTCTTGATCGGTGCGTCGGCGTCCAACGGTGCCTTGGGTGTGCCGCCGAACAGCAGGTACACACCGCACGCGAAGACGATCACCGGGAGCATTTTGTTCAGGGTTTCGGCGGGCAGGTAGTGCGCGACCACGGCGCCGGCGAGGGCGCCGATCAGGGTGCCGACGATGGCGTGCACCCATTGACGGGGGTGGAACAGTTTGCGGCGATAGAAGGTGAAACTGGCGGTGGCGGAGCCGAATGTGGAGCTGAGTTTGTTGGTGCCCAGTACCAGGTGCGGGGGCATGCCGGCGGTGAGCAGGGCGGGGGTGGTGAGCAGGCCGCCGCCGCCGGCGATGGCGTCGATGAAACCGGCTATGAAAGCAACGATGGCCAGGATAGCCAGGGTGGTGAGGTCAACGCTGAGTTCGAAGGGCATGGGGGTGGCTTATTGTTGGCAGGGCGCGGCGAAGGGGGCGGCGCTGAAGGGCGGTATGTTACCTCTGCTGCTGGGTACATATCCATTTCTGCGGTCACGGCTGGTATTGGTTCCGCTTTTACAGCGGGTCACTTTTGGAAAAGAGCCCCAAAAGTAACCAAAAGGGCTCTTGGGTATGACTCACCCACATAGGTAACAAATCAGTTCAAGCACATAGGTAACAGTTTTTAACTGGTACTGGTCGATTCCGAGGATCTGACCATGCCGTGGCGAGAGCTGAAACCTATGGATCTGAAAGTGATGTTCATTGCCGACTATTTGTCCGAGCGACTTAATTTCAGCCAGCTTTGTGCGGCTCATAGCATCAGTCGCAAGACCGGTTACAAGTGGGTGGCACGCTATAACGCAGACAGCGTTAATGGCTTGAAGGAATGCAGTCGCAAGCGGCATTCCCAGAGCCAAGCGGTGCCCTTTGCGGTCAAAGAGGCCATTCTTGAGCTACGTGCGCGAGGGCCAACCACGGCGGGGCCAAAGAAAATTCAGATGGCATTGATTGAGCGTTTTCCTGATCAGCCGCCGCCCTCCAAAACCACAATCTATAACGTGCTGAAAAAGGCAGGGTTGGTGACGCCACGACCGTTGCGTCAGCGTGTAGCGGTCTATCCCAAACCTCTTCAGAAAGCCGATAACCCCAATCAGCTCTGGAGTGCCGATTACAAAGGTCAGTACCTGACGGGGGATGGTGCCTGGTGTTACCCCTTGACCGTAAT
>NZ_MDDR01000051.1 GCF_001870435.1 Pseudomonas costantinii
CGCAAGACCGGTTACAAGTGGGTGGCACGCTATAACGCAGACAGCGTTAATGGCTTGAAGGAATGCAGTCGCAAGCGGCATTCCCAGAGCCAAGCGGTGCCCTTTGCGGTCAAAGAAGCCATTCTTGAGCTACGTGCGCGAGGGCCAACCACGGCGGGGCCAAAGAAAATTCAGATGGCATTGATTGAGCGTTTTCCTGATCAGCCGCCCCCCTCCAAAACCACAATCTATAACGTGCTGAAAAAAGCAGGTTTGGTGACGCCACGACCGTTGCGTCAGCGTGTTGCGGTCTATCCCAAACCTCTTCAGAAAGCCGATAACCCCAATCAGCTCTGGAGTGCCGATTACAAAGGTCAGTACCTGACGGGGGATGGTGCCTGGTGTTACCCCTTGACCGTAATGGATCACGCGAGTCGCTTTTTATTGGCATGTGAAAGCATGCCCAGCACGACCTTTCAGGAGGCCAAGGCAGCCTTCGAACGCCTATTCAAAACGTATGGGATGCCTGAACGGATCCGCACAGATAATGGTGTTCCCTTTGCCAGTAGCGGGCGCGCAGGGTTATCCCAGTTATCGATCTGGTGGGCGCGCTTAGGCATCATCCACGAACGGATTCAGCCAGGCAGACCAGAGCAAAACGGGCGGCATGAGCGCATGCACCGAACGCTGAAAAGCACGCTACCAAGACCACCAGAGGTCGATTGGGGAGCTCAACAGAGACACTTTGATCTTTTCATACAGCATTACAATCATGAACGGGTGCATGAGGCCCTCGGGCAGAAAACACCTGGTTCTTGTTACACAAACTCCCAGCGAATGTATCCGGAACAGCTACCGAAAATGAGATATCCGACTCATGTGGAAGCCTACCGGGTGGACTCCAATGGGGTGGTTTACCGAGGGCGGCTCAGAATTTATGTGGGTAATGTGCTCAAGCATGAAATAGTAGGTTTAGAGAGCATAAGCGAAGGTGTTTGGGACATTGTTTTTGGCCCGATTGTCTTGGGCCGCATCGATGAAAAGGATGTAAAGGAAGATTACGTAAC